>NZ_BAAGTC010000026.1:0-226400 GCF_054782115.1 Nocardia heshunensis
TCCGGCCGAGCGCATCGCCCACATTCTCGAGACCGCGCGTCCGGCCTGCGTACTGACCACCGCCGCCGACGCCGTGCCGGTGCCGGAGCGGACCGTGGTGGTGCGGCTGGACGATGTGGATCAGAGCGCGTTCTCCGCCGAACCGGTATCGGACGCGGAACTGCTGCGTCCGCTGCTGCCGGAGCATCCGGCCTACGTCATCTTCACCTCCGGCTCCACCGGTCGGCCCAAGGGCGTCGCGGTGTCGCATCGGGCCATTCACAACCAGATCAGTTGGATGCTGGCCGAGTATCCGATGGATTCCGGGGACGTTTACCTGCAGAAGACCGCGACGACCTTCGATGTGTCGTTGTGGGGGTATTTCATGCCGCTGCGGACCGGCGCGAAGCTGGTGGTCGCCACTCACGATGGGCATCGTGATCCGGCGTATGTCGCGGAAACGATTGCGCGGCAGGGTGTCACGGTTACCGACTTCGTGCCGTCGATGCTGACCGTGTTCGCTGCGCATACTGCGCCCGGGGCACTCGACAGCCTGCGCGATGTGTTCGTGATCGGTGAGGCATTGCCGCCGGAGACCGTGTCGGCCTTCGCGGCGATGTGTGGTGCGATGGTGCACAACCTGTACGGGCCGACGGAAGCCGCGGTATCGGTGACCTCTTGGCAGGCCCGCGGTGATGAGCGCGCCTCCGTGCCGATCGGTGCACCGCAGTGGAATACCCAGGTGTACGTGCTGGATTCGCGGTTGCGGCCGGTTCCGGCGGGTGTGGCCGGAGAGCTGTATCTGGCGGGCGCGCAGCTGGCCCGCGGGTACGTGCGCCGTCCGGATCTGACGTCGGATCGGTTCGTGGCCAACCCCTTCGGCACCGGTGAGCGCATGTACCGCACCGGTGACCTGGTGGTGTGGCGGGACGCGGCTACGGATCGCCCGGCCCGGTTGGACTACATCGGGCGCACCGACTTCCAGGTGAAGTTCCGTGGTCAGCGCATCGAGCTGGGTGAGATCGAGACCGCGCTGTTGGCACAGGATGTCGTGAGTGCGGCGGCTGTGTCGGTGATGGCGTCCGAGCTGGGTGACCAGCTGGTCGCGCACGTGGTGCCGTTGCCCGGTCGGGTGATCGAGGTGCCGGAGTTGCTGGCGGCGCTCGGGGAACTGCTGCCCCGGTACATGATTCCGTCCGCCGTCGTCGTGCTCGACGCCTTCCCACTCAATGCCAGCGGCAAGCTGGATCGCAAGGCGCTGCCCTCGCCCACCTTCGCCGGTCGGGAGTTCCGGGCTCCGGCCACGCCCGTCGAGGAGATCGTGGCGGGTGTCTTCGCCGAAGTGCTCGGGGTCGACCGGGTCGGCGCGGATGATGACTTTTTCGCGCTGGGTGGCAATTCGCTGATCGCCACGGCGGTGGTGGCCAGGCTCGGTGCGGCGCTGGGGGATCGGGTGCCGGTGCGGGCCCTGTTCGAATCCCCGACCGTCACCGCGCTGGCCGCGGCCGTGGAGTCGCGGATCCGCCTGGGCCGTACCCGGGATCTGGGCAGCATCGAGCGGCCCGAGCGGTTGCCGTTGTCGCCCGCACAGCAGCGCATGTGGTTCCTCAATCGTTTCGAGGATCTCGGTGACGGGACCGTCACTGCCGGATCGGCGGCCTACAACCTGCCGTTCGCACTGCGATTGACCGGCGGCCTCGAGGTGGCGGCGCTGCGTGTCGCGCTCGACGATGTGGTGGCGCGGCACGAGGTGCTGCGCACCGTGTACCCGGAGACTGCGGACGGGCCGGTCCAGGTTGTGCTCGCCATCGGTAGCGAGGGGCTCCCACGGCTGGTCGCGACTCGGCTGGCCGAGTCCGAGATCGCCGGTGCCGTCTACGAACTGGCCATCACACCGTTCGACGTAACCGGCGAGGTGCCCATCCGGGTGCGGCTGTTCGAGATCGCGGAACCGGCTGCCGAGCCGAGCTTCGTGCTGGCCGTGGTCGCGCACCACATTGCCGCCGACGCCTCGTCCATGGCCCCGCTGGTGCGCGACATCATGACCGCCTACACCGCCCGCGTCGCCGGCGCGGAGCCCGGCTGGACGCCGCTGCGGGTGCAGTACGCGGACTACGCGGTGTGGCAGCGCGAGGTGCTGGGCGCCGAATCCGATCCGGAATCGATTGCCGCCCAGCAACTCGCGTACTGGCGCGGCGAACTGGCCGGACTGCCCGACCTGCTGGAGCTACCCGTCGATCGGCCCCGCCCGGCCGTGGCCTCCTCGATCGGCGCCCGGGTGCCGGTGCGGATCGACCCCGACATCCACGCCGGAGTCGTGCGCCTCGCCCGCGAACACCAGGCCACCGTGTTCATGGTCGTGCACGCGGCCTTCGCGGCGCTGCTGGCACGCCTGTCCGGGACCGCCGACATTGCCATCGGCACCCCGGTCGCCGGGCGCGGAGAGCGCGAACTCGACGATCTGATCGGCATGTTCGTCAATACCATCGTCTTCCGGACCCGGGTGGACGGCGGCGAATCGTTCACCGAACTGCTGGCGCGGCAGCGCGAGACCGACCTCCAGGCGTTCTCGCACAGCGACGTTCCGTTCGAACGCCTGGTGGAGGTGCTCGAACCGCCCCGCACCACGGCGCATCATCCGCTGTTCCAGGTGGGGCTGTCCTTCCAGAACATGGCCCGCTCGGTGCTCGAGCTGCCCGGGCTCACCATCGCGCCCGTCGAGTCGGATGTGGATGTGTCGCAGTTCGACCTGCATCTGATCGTGTCCGACGGCTACGACGAAGCCGGTGTCCCGGTGGGTATCGGCGGCTATCTGACCTACGCGAGCGAACTGTTCGACGCCGAGACGGTCACCGGGTTCGTGGACCGGTTGAACCGGCTGCTCGCGGCCGTGGTGACGAATCCGGCCCTGCCGGTAGGGGATATCGACCTGCTCGATCCGGCCGAGTTGGCCGAGGTGCTGGGTACGCGCACTATGACCGCGCATCAGGTGGATCAGGCCGCGAACCTGCTCACGCGATTCGAGGCGCAGGCGGTTCTGACGCCCGAAGCAGTTGCGATCGGCTTCGAGGGGACAGCTCTGTCCTATGGCGAGTTCGCGGCTCGCGTTCACCGTCTGGCTCGGCACCTGATTGCTTCGGGAGTTGGCCCGGACACGTTGGTGGCCTTGGGTATTCGCCGGTCTGCGGATCTGGTGGTGGCGATGTATGCGGTGCTGGCCGCCGGTGGCGCGTACGTGCCGCTGGATCTCGACCAGCCTGCCGATCGCATCGATTACGTGCTGGAGACGGCGCAACCCGTGACTGTGTTGACCACCTCGCGGGACGGGTTCGAGTACGACGCCACGCCGGTGCTGGTCATCGACACCCTCGATGTCAGCAGCTACTCCGATTCCGTGGTGACCGACGCGGATCGGGTTGCGCCGCTGCGGTCTTCGAATGCTGCGTACGTCATCTTCACCTCCGGTTCCACCGGTCGTCCGAAGGGTGTGGCGGTTTCTCACGCCGCCGCCGTGAACCAGATTGCTTGGATCACTGCGGAATACGCGTTGTCGGCCGCTGATGTGGTGCTTCTGAAGACGCCGCAGACGTTCGACGTGTCGGTGTGGGAGTTGTTCGGTCCGCTGGCCGTCGGTGGCCGCATGGTCGTCGCCACCCCGGACGGGCATCGGGATCCGGGCTACCTTGCGGAAGTCATTGCCGCCGAGGGTGTCACGATCACCTCATTCGTGCCGTCGATGCTCAGCGTCTTCGCCACCAGCGTCGACGCGGCGCAGCTGACTTCACTGCGGGCGCTGCTGATCGCCGGTGAGGCGTTCACCTCCGATGTGGTTCGCTCGTTCCGCAAGGTGAGTGCTGCCGAGCTGCACAATCTCTACGGCCCCACGGAATTCACTGTTCACGCCACCTATGCGCCGGTCGCCGACGACGTGCGAGGTGCGGTGCCCATCGGTCGTCCGGTGTGGAATGCCCAGGCTTACGTGCTGGATTCGCGTTTGCACCCGGTCGCGCCGGGTGTTGCGGGTGAGCTCTATCTGTCGGGTAGTCAGCTCGCGCGTGGGTATTTCGGTCGAGCCGATCTGACCGCCGATCGGTTCGTCGCCAACCCGCTCGGGTTCGGTGAGCGCATGTACCGCACCGGTGACCTGGTGCGCTGGAATGCCGACGGCTCGCTAACCTACCTGGGCCGCACCGATTTCCAGGTGAAGCTGCGTGGTCTGCGGATCGAGCTCGGTGAGATCGAGTCGGCGCTGACCGGGCACGATTCGGTCGCGCAGGCCGTCGTGGTCATGAACTCCGACCCGCGCACCGGTGACCGCCTCGTCGGTTATCTGGTGCCGAGCGGCGCGGGTATCGATGTGCCGCAGGTGAAGTCGGCGCTGACGCAGTCGCTGCCGTCGTACATGGTGCCATCGGCCTTCGTGGTGCTGGACGCACTGCCGTTGAACGCGAACGGCAAGCTGGATCGGAAGGCGTTGCCTGAGCCCGAGTTCGAGGCCACCGCGTTCCGTGCGCCGTCGACTCCGATCGAGGAGATCGTGGCGGGCATCTTCGCCGACGTCCTCGGCTCCGAGCGCGTCGGTGCGGAGGACGACTTCTTCGCCCTCGGTGGAAACTCACTGGTGGCAACGCAGGTCGCGGCCCGTCTGGGTGCGGCGTTGGATACCCGGGTGCCGGTACGGGTGCTGTTCGAGGCGCCGACGGTCGCCGCGCTCGCCGTTCGGGTGGAGCAGCAGGCCGGGCGTGGGCGCAAGGCATTGACGGCCGGGCCGCGGCCCGACCGGGTGCCGTTGTCGCTGGCGCAGCAGCGGATGTGGTTCCTCAATCAGTTCGATCCGACCTCGGCGGCGTACAACATTCCGGCCGCCGTGCGGTTGACCGGCGACCTGAATGTGGCTGCGCTGCAACAGGCCGTGGCCGACACCATCGGGCGGCATGAATCGCTGCGGACGGTCTATCCGCAGGTCGATGGCGCGGCCTGCCAGGTGATCGTGCCTGCCGCGCAGGTGGTGCCCGACCTCACCCCGGAGCCGATCACCGCCGAATCGCTGCCGCAGCGCATTGCGGAGGTGCTGTCCCAGGGCTTCGATGTCGCGCGTGAGGTTCCGCTGCGGGCCGGGCTGTTCCGGGTCGAGGCTGCCGCGGACGAATACGTCCTGGTGTTCGTGGTCCACCACATCGGCGCCGACGGCTGGTCGATGGGTCCGTTCACCCGGGACGTCATGCTCGCCTACGCCGCGCGCGTACAGGGCGAGGCCCCCGCGTGGGCTCCGCTGCCCGTGCAGTACGCCGATTACACGCTGTGGCAGCGCGAGACCCTCGGCTCCGAGGACGATCCGGACAGCGTGATCTCGGCGCAGGCCGACTTCTGGCGGACCACGCTGGCGGGATCGCCGGATGAACTGAATCTGCCGTCGGATCGTCCGCGCCCGCCGGTGGCGTCGCTGCGTGGCGGCACGGTGTCGTTCGAGATCGGTGCGGAGTTGCAGCAGGCGCTGCAAGCCCTTGCGCGGGAACGTAATGCGACGCTGTTCATGGTGATGCATACCGCGCTCGCGGTGTTCCTGTCGCGGCTGTCGGGTACCGACGACATCGCCATCGGTACGCCGATCGCGGGTCGTGGTGAGGCCGAACTCGATGACGTGATCGGCATGTTCGTCAACACCCTGGTACTGCGCACCCGGGTGTCGGGGCAGCAGTCGTTCGCGGAGCTGCTGGCCGAGGTCAAGGATTCGGATCTGGGAGCGTTCGCGCATGCGGACATGCCGTTCGAGCGGTTGGTCGAGCTGCTGAATCCGGAGCGTTCCACCGCGCGCAATCCGCTGTTCCAGGTGGCGTTGTCGTTCGAGAATCTGCCCGATGCCGGGTTCGAGTTGCCCGGATTGCGGGTTGGCGCGGTCGATTTCGAGGTCGACACCGCGAAGTTCGATCTGGAGTTGCGGGTGGTGGGCTCCGCCGCCGCCGGTGCGACCGGGATCTTCACCTTCGCCCGGGATCTCTTCGACGAGGCGACCGTGGCGGTCTTCGCGCGGCGTTTCCTGCTGCTGCTCGGCGATCTCGTCGCGCGGCCGGGTCATCCGGTCGGCGACCTGGAATTGCTGTCGGCCACGGAGCTCGAGGACCTCGCCGATCGCAACGGTGGTGCGGCCATGACGGCGCGCACCTATCCGGAGCTGATCGCCGACGCCGCTGCCGTCGACCCCGCCGCGCCCGCGGTGGTGTTCGAGGGGCGGAGTCTGTCCTATGGCGAGCTGGATGCGCGGTCGAACCGTGTGGCTCGCTTGCTGATCGAGCGTGGCGTCGGGACCGAGGATCTGGTGGCCGTCGCCGTGCCGCGCTCGGCCGATTCGTACTGGGTCGAGTGGGCGGTATCCAAGACCGGTGCGGCGTTCCTGCCGGTGGATCCCACCTATCCGGCGGACCGTATCGCCCACATGCTGACGGATTCGGGTTCGCCCATCGGTCTGACGGTGGCAGCGGTGCGTGCGGGCCTGCCGGATTCGGTGGAGTGGCTGCTGCTCGACGAGCTGGAGTTGAATGCGTTCGCGGACACAGCGATTGCCGATTCCGAGCGGGTGCGTTCATTGCGTCCGGAGCACCCGGCGTATGTCGTCTACACCTCCGGTTCGACCGGTGTGCCCAAGGGCGTCGTGGTCACCCACGCCGGTCTGGCGAACTTCGCTGCTGAGCAGGTTGACCGGTATCGCCTCGATTCCTCCTCGCGCGTACTGAATTTCGCGTCGCCGTCCTTCGACGGATCGATGATGGAATTCTTGATGGCCCTCGGTGGCGGCGGCGCGCTGGTCGTGGTCCCGCCGGGCGTCTACGGCGGCGAGGAGTTGGCCGACGTCCTGCGCCGCGAGCGGGTCACGCACGCGTTCATCACCACCGCCGCGCTGGCCACCTTCGCGCCCGACGGCCTGGACTCCCTGCGGGTGCTGGCGGTCGGTGGCGAGGCCGTCCCAGCGGAGCTGATCGCCCGGTGGGCGGTGCCGTTGGCGGACGGCACGATTCGTGCCTTCCACGATGTCTACGGACCCACCGAGACAACCATCGTCACCAATATCGGTGAGCCGCTCGTGCCCGGTGATCCGGTCACCATCGGCGGCCCGGTTCGGGGCATGCGGAACCTGATCCTGGACGACCGCCTGCACCCGGTGCCGGTGGGCGTGGCGGGTGAGCTGTACCTGTCGGGCATTCAGCTGGCGCGCGGCTATCACGCGCGACCGGGCTTGAGCGCCGAGCGCTTCGTCGCCAGCCCGTTCGCGGCGGGCGAGCGCATGTATCGCACGGGCGACGTGGTGCGCTGGAGCCCCGAAGGCCGGATCGAATATGTCGGTCGTTCCGATTTCCAGCTCAAGGTGCGCGGTTTCCGCATCGAGCTCGGCGAGATCGATGCCGCGCTCTCCGCGCACGAGAGTGTCGACTTCGCGGTGACCATGGGCCACGAGACCGCCGCGGGCACTACCGCGCTGGTGTCGTATGTGCTGCCCGTGACCGGCGGCGAGATCGACACCGCGGTCCTCACCGAGCATGTCGCGGGTCTGCTGCCGGAATACATGGTGCCGTCGGTGATCACGGTCCTCGACATGATTCCGCTGACCCCGGTCGGCAAGCTGGACCGCCGGGCGCTGCCGCGGCCGGTGTTCACGAGTCGTGAATTCGTCGCCCCGAGAACGACTGTGGAGCACACGGTCGCCACGGTGGTGGCGGAGGTGCTCGGGCTCGAGCGGGTCGGCGTGCACGACGACTTCTTCGCGCTGGGCGGCAACTCGCTGCTCGCCACCCAGGTCGCCGCGCGCCTCGGCGCAGAGTTGGACGCGCGGGTGCCGGTGCGTGCGATCTTCGAGGCGTCGACGGTCGCGGGGCTGGCGGCCCGGGCCGAGCAGCTCGCCGGTGCGGGAGATCGCCAGGCGCTCACCGCCGGACCGCGTCCGGAACACATTCCGCTGTCGCTGGCGCAACAGCGGATGTGGTTCCTCAACCAGTTCGATCCGGCGTCGGCGGCCTACAACATTCCAGTCGCAATCCGGCTCTCCGGCGAGCTGGATGTGGTTGCCCTGCAAGCGGCGGTGGCCGATCTGGTCGGCCGTCACGAGATCCTGCGGACGATCTACCCGCAGGTGAACGGCGAGCCCACACAGCTGATCCTGCCTGCCGGACAGGCGGTTCCGGGCCTGGCCCCGGTGCTGGTCGGCGAGGAGTCCTTGCTCGACCGGATCGCCGAATTCCTCGGCACGGGTTTCGACGTCACGACCGAAGTGCCGTTGCAGGCCAGGCTGTTCCAGCTCGACGGCGATGAAAGCACCGAGTACGTACTGGCTTTCGTGATGCATCACATCGGTGGCGACGGCTGGTCCCTGGGCCCGCTCACCCGGGACGTGATGACCGCGTACGCGGCACGCGTGTCCGGCAACGCGCCGGGCTGGTCACCGCTTCCGGTGCAGTACGCCGATTTCGCGCTCTGGCAGCGCGCCGTGCTGGGTCGCGAGGACGATCCCACCAGCCTCATCGCAGCGCAAGCCGACTTCTGGCGGACCGCGCTGGAGGGATTGCCGGACGAACTGAACCTGCCTTCGGATCGGCCGCGTCCGCCGGTTGCCTCGTTGCGCGGTGGCACGGTGTCGTTCGAGATCGGTGCGGAGTTGCAGCAGGCACTGCAAACCCTTGCGCGGGAACGCAATGCGACCCTGTTCATGGTGATGCACACCGCGCTCGCGGTGTTCCTGTCCCGGCTCGCGGGCACCGACGATCTGGCGATCGGTACGCCTATCGCGGGTCGCGGTGAAGCCGAACTCGATGACCTGATCGGCATGTTCGTCAATACGCTGGTGCTGCGCACCCGCATCACCGCCCAGCAGTCGTTCGACGACCTGCTGACCGAGGTGCGGGACACCGATCTGGCCGCGTTCGCGCATGCGGACATGCCGTTCGAGCGGCTGGTGGAGATCCTGAATCCGGAGCGTTCGACCGCGCGCAATCCGCTGTTCCAGGTGGCGTTGTCGTTCGAGAACCTGCCCGATGCCGGGTTCGAACTGCCCGGATTGCGGGTCGGTGCGGTCGATTTCGCCGTGGACATCGCGAAGTTCGACCTGCAGTTGACCATCGCCGGTGCGTCCGAGGCCGGTACGACCGGGTTCTTCACCTTCGCGCGGGACCTGTTCGACGAATCAACCGTGGAACTCCTCGCCGGACGCTTCCTGCAACTGCTCGGCGACATCGTCGCGCGGCCGGGGTACCCGGTCGGCGACCTGGAACTGGTGTCGCCCAAGGAGTTCGAGAGCCTCACCGACCGCAACGGTGGCGCGGCCATGGCGGCGCGCACCTACCCGGAGCTGATCGCCGACGCCGTGGCCATCGATCCCGATGCACCCGCGGTGGTGTTCGACGGGCAGAGTCTGTCCTACGGTGAGCTCGACTCGCGGTCGAATCGCCTGGCGCGCTTGCTCATCGCGCGTGGCATCGGAACGGAAGACCTGGTCGCCGTCGCCGTGCCGCGCTCGGCCGAGTCGTACTGGGTCGAGTGGGCGGTATCCAAGACCGGTGCGGCCTTCCTGCCGGTCGACCCGAACTACCCGGCCGACCGTATCGCGCACATGATCACGGACTCCGGCTCGCCCATCGGACTGGCCATGCCCTCGGTGCGCGCGGACCTGCCGGACTCGGTCGAGTGGCTGCTGCTCGACGAACTCGACCTGAATGCGTTCGCGGACAACGCGATCGCCGATTCCGAGCGGGTGCGCCCGCTGCGTCCGGAACATCCGGCATATGTCGTCTACACCTCCGGCTCGACCGGTGTGCCCAAGGGCGTCGTGGTCACCCACGCCGGTCTGGCCAACTTCACCGCCGAACAGGTTGACCGCTACCGGCTCGACTCATCAACGCGCGTAATGAATTTTGCATCGCCGTCCTTCGACGGATCGATGATGGAATTCCTGATGGCCCTCGGTGGTGGCGGCGCGCTGGTCGTGGTCCCGCCGGGCGTCTATGGCGGCGAGGAACTCGCCGAGGTCATGCGCCGCGAGCGGGTCACGCACGCGTTCATCACTACGGCCGCGCTGGCCACCTTCGCGCCCGACGGTCTGGACTCGCTGCGGGTGCTGGCGGTCGGTGGCGAAGCCGTCCCGGCCGAACTGATCGCCAAATGGGCGGTGCCGCTCGGTGACGGTGCGATCCGCGCTTTCCACGACGTCTACGGACCCACCGAGACCACCATCGTCACCAATATCGGTGAGCCGCTGCTGCCGGGTGATCCGGTCAGCATCGGCGGTCCCGTGCGCGGCATGCGGAACTTGATCCTGGACGACCGCTTGCACCCGGTACCGGTGGGTGTCGCGGGTGAGCTGTACCTGTCGGGTATCCAGCTGGCACGCGGCTACCATGCGCGACCGGGCTTGAGCGCCGAGCGGTTCGTCGCGAACCCGTTCACCGCCGGCGAGCGGATGTACCGCACCGGTGACGTGGTGCGCTGGAGCCCCGAAGGCCGGATCGAGTACGTCGGTCGCTCCGACTTCCAGCTCAAGGTGCGCGGTTTCCGCATCGAACTCGGCGAGATCGATGCCGCGCTCTCCGCGCACGAGAGCGTCGACTTCGCGGTCACCGTCGGGCATCGCACCGAGACCGGGTCCACCATCCTGGCCGCCTACGTGGTGCCGGTGGCCGGGGGCGGCATCGATGTGGCGGCGCTGAGCGAGCATGTCGCGGGGCGGCTGCCGGAATACATGGTGCCCACCGCGATTACGGTCCTCGACGCGATCCCGCTGACCCCGGTCGGCAAGGTGGATCGGCGGGCGCTGCCCGAGCCGGTGCTGCTCCGCACCGAATTCCAGGCCCCGAGAACGGCTGTGGAACAGCTCGTCGCCGACACCATCGCCGAGGTCCTCGGGGTGGAGCGGGCGGGCGCCTTCGACGACTTCTTCGCGCTCGGCGGCAATTCGCTGCTCGCCACCCAGGTGGTGGCCCGGCTCGGTGCGGCGCTCGATACCCGGGTGCCCGTGCGGGTGCTGTTCGAAGCGCCGACGGTCGCCGCCCTCGCGGCCCGCGCCGAACTGCGGGCGGGCTCCGGTGGCCGCCCGGCCCTGACCGGGCGGGAGCGTCCGGTGCCGATCCCGCTGTCGCTGGCGCAGCAGCGGATGTGGTTCCTCAACCAGTTCGATCCCGTTTCGGCGGCCTACAACATGCCGATCGCGGTGCGGCTCACCGGCGAGCTGGAGGTGGCCGCCCTGCAAGACGCCGTCGCGGATCTGATCGGCCGCCACGAGATCCTGCGCACGATCTACCCGCAGGTCAACGGCGAGCCCACGCAGCTGATTCTGCCTGTCGGACAGGCTGTTCCGGACCTGACACCGATCGTGGTCGGTGCGGAGTCGCTACACGAGCGGATCGCCGCATTCCTCGGCGCCGGATTCGACGTGACCGCGGAGGTGCCGGTCCGGGCCGGACTGTTCCGGGTCGACGGCGGTGAAATCGCCGAATACGTCCTGGCTTTCGTGGTGCACCACATCAGCGGTGACGGCTGGTCTATGGGTCCGCTCACCCGCGATGTGATGACCGCCTATGCGGCACGGGTGTCCGGGACCGTACCCGGCTGGTCGCCACTTGCGGTGCAGTACGCGGACTTCGCGCTCTGGCAGCGCGAAGTCCTCGGGAACGAGAACGACCCCGCGAGCCTGCTCACGAGGCAGGCCGACTACTGCCGCGACACGCTCACGGGATTGCCGGACGAGCTGAACCTGCCGTGGGATCGGCCGCGTCCGGCGGTGGCATCCCTGCGCGGCGGCACGGTGAGCTTCGGCATCGACGCCGAGCTCTATCGCGGACTGGAAGACCTGGCCCGGCAACGCAATACGACGTCGTTCATGGTCGTGCACGCGGCGCTCGCGGTGTTCCTGTCCCGGTTGTCGGGTGCCGAGGACATCGCGATCGGTACGCCTATCGCGGGTCGTGGTGAGGCCGAACTCGATGACGTGATCGGCATGTTCGTCAATACGCTGGTGCTGCGCACCCGGGTGACGGGGCAGTCGTTCATGGAACTGCTGGCGGAGGTCAAAGACACCGACCTGGGTGCGTTCGCGCATGCCGACCTGCCGTTCGAGCGGCTTGTCGAGCTGCTCAACCCGGAGCGCTCCACCGCCCGCAACCCGCTGTTCCAGGTATCGCTGTCGTTCACCAACCTGCCCGACGCCGGATTCGAGTTGCCCGGATTGCGGGTCGGTGCGGTCGATTTCGAGGTCGGCATCGCGAAGTTCGACCTGGAGTTGACCGTCGCGGGGTCCGCCGAATCCGGTGCGGTCGCGATGTTCACCTTCGCGCGGGATCTCTTCGACGAGGCCACCGTGGAGGTGTTCGCGCAGCGCTTCCTGCGGGTGCTGGAAGCGATCGTGGGGGACCCGGAGATCGGTGTCGGCGCGATCGACATTCTGGAGCCGGGCGAACGCTCGGACCTGGTGAGCCGCTTCGGCCTGCCCGCCCTTCCGGCGCGAACCCTGCCGGAGCTGATCGCCGACGCGGTCGCGGTCGACCCGGACGCGCCCGCGGTGGTGTTCGAGGGGCGCAGGCTGTCCTACCGCGAGCTGGATTCGCGGTCGAACCGCCTGGCGCGCTTGCTGATCGAGCGCGGTATCGGTGCCGAGAATGTGGTCGCCGTCGCGGTACCGCGCTCGGACGACTCCTACTTCGCCGAATGGGCCGTGACGAAGACGGGCGCGGCCTTCCTGCCCGTCGACCCGAACTATCCGGCCGACCGCATCGCGCACATGGTCACCGATTCCGGTTCGCCGGTCGGCTTGACCGTGGCGTCGGTGCGCGGTGCTCTGCCGGACTCGGTGGAGTGGCTCGTCCTCGACGAACTGGACCTGAATGCGCTCGCGGACACTGTGATCGGCGATCGAGACCGGGTCCGTCCGTCGCGTCCCGAGCACCCGGCGTACGTCATCTACACCTCCGGCTCCACGGGCGTCCCCAAGGGCGTCGTGGTCACTCACACCGGTCTGATCAATTTCGCCACCGAGCAGGCCGAACGCTACCGGCTCGACTCCTCCTCGCGGGCACTGCATTTCGCCTCGCCCTCGTTCGACGCGTCGATCCTCGAGTTCCTGCTCGCCGTAGTCAGGGCAGGCACCCTGGTTGTCGTGCCGCCGAGCATTTACGGCGGCGAAGAACTCGCTGAGCTGATTCGCCGCGAGCGGGTCACGCACGCGCTGATCACTCCGGCCGTGCTGTCCACCCTCGACCCGCGTGGGCTCGACAGCCTCCGCGTGTTGATCGCCGGCGGCGAAGCGCTCTCGGCGGATCTCGTCCAGAAGTGGGCGATCCCATTGGCGGACGGCACGATTCGTGCGTTCCACAATGCCTACGGCCCGACCGAGGCCACCATCATGACCAACCTCAGCGACGCCCTGGCGGCGGGCCGCCCGGTCACCATCGGCGGCCCGATCCGGGGTGTGCGGTCACTCATCCTCGACGATCGGCTGCAGCCGGTGCCGGTCGGGATCGCGGGTGAGCTGTACGTCGCGGGCACCCAGCTGGCGCGCGGCTATCACGGCCGGGCGGCGCTGACGTCGGATCGGTTCGTGGCCAACCCGTTTGCGGACGGCGAGCGCATGTACCGCACGGGCGACGTGGTGCGCTGGACCCCGGACGGCGAGGTCGAGTACGTCGGCCGCTCCGACTTCCAGGTCAAGATTCGCGGCTTCCGCATCGAACTCGGCGAGATCGACGCCGTTCTCGCCGCCCACGACGACGTCGACCACGCCGTGACGCTCGGCCGGGAGATCGCCGCCGGGCAGACCGTGCTCGTCTCCTATGTGCTTGCCGTACCGGGACATACGATCGACACCGCCCGGCTGACCGAGCACGTCGCCGCTCGACTGCCTTCGTACATGGTGCCGACGGCGATCGTGGTGCTCGACGAACTGCCGCTCACCCCGGTCGGCAAACTCGATCGCGCCGCCCTGCCCGCACCCGAATTGCGGCCCCGCGCCTACCGGGCGCCCTCGACACCCTCGGAAGTCCTGGTGGCCGCGGCCTTCGCGGAAGTGCTGGGCGTGGAACGAATCGGCGCGGCGGACGATTTCTTCGCCGTGGGTGGCACCTCGCTGCTGGCGACCGGGGTCGTCAGCCGACTCCGGGAGCAGACGGGCGCGCGCCTGACCGTCGCCGACTTCTTCGGCGACGCCACCGTCACCGGCCTCGCCCGCCACCTCGACGGGCACCGCGATCTCGCACCCGTGGCCGAGCAGGACCCGACCGGCGCGCTCGGCGTCGTCCTGCCCATCCGCGCCACCGGCGCGTCCAGGCCACTGTTCTGTATCCACCCGATGGCCGGATTGGCCTGGTGCTATTCGGGATTGACCCGGGTGCTGCCGCCCGAACAACCGATCTTCGGGATCCAGTCGCCCGCGCTGACCGAAGCGGACTTCGCACCGGCCTCGATCGCCGAGATCGCGCGACGCTATGTCACCGAGCTGCGCAGGGTCCAGCCCGAGGGGCCCTATCGCCTGCTGGGCTGGTCGCTCGGCGCCAAGCTCGCCCACACCATGGCGGCGATCCTGCAGGAACAGGGCGAATCGGTCGAACTGCTGGCCATGCTCGACGCCTACCCGCACCCCGCGCGCGCCGAGCTCGGACTCCGTGGTGCGCTGCAGGAAACCTTCGCGGGCCTCGGACTCCCGGACGCGCTGGCCGAGGTGGACGATCAGCTCGAATTGACCGAGGTGGCGGTGGACCTGCTGCAGGACACCCTCGCCCGGGACTTCGGCGACGTGCCCCGCGAGCTGGTGCGCCGCATGTCCGACGCGGTCATCCGCTCGGTGGCGCTGGATCGGGAGTTCGAG
The DNA here is from genome assembly GCF_054782115.1 of Nocardia heshunensis. Lineage (NCBI taxonomy): Bacteria > Bacillati > Actinomycetota > Actinomycetes > Mycobacteriales > Nocardiaceae > Nocardia > Nocardia heshunensis. The sequence goes on from NZ_BAAGTC010000026.1 coordinate 14,813, forward strand.
CCCGACCACTACCTGGGCGATCTGCTGTTCTTCCGGGCCGACGACCCGGAACACGCGGAGGCCGGACGCACCGCGGCCGACTGGGCGCCCTTCGTCGGCGGCGACATCGTGGACCACCTCATCCCGGTCACCCACGAACGCATGACCGAACCGGACGCGCTCACCGGCATCGGCGCGCTCCTCACCGAGACCCTCCAACGGCTGGACCAGCCGGTGACCACGGCCGCGGAGCCGGAATTCGACCTGTTCGATCTCGAGCCGCTGGGCATCTCGGTGCGCACCATCGGACTCGATATCGCCGAGGGCACCCCGCCCGCCCAGGTGAACTCGGCCGTCCAGCTCCTGCGCGACCGGCATCCCGGACTGCTCGTCCGGTTGCATTTCGCCGACGACAAGGTGGACTGTGAGATAGGGGGGAATATCGACTAGACGCCGATCCCCTCGAGCCCGCTGACGTGCGGGCAGATACCGTATCTTGCGCGACCGTTCCCTGACTGAAGGTAACGGTTGGCGCATCCCTGATCGATGGATCAGGATGTGTGCTTCAGCATGCGCGCAGGTACGACGGCAAGGGATGAGGCAGCGGTTCATGGTTCGGGCGGCCGGGGAACAGGGCAAGACGACGTACGCGGGAGCGCAGGCATGACCCGCCCGGTTCGCCAGCGACCCACCCGCACCCGTCGGCCACGCGTCACCACCCTGCCGCAGCTCATGGCTGCCGCGGCCGAGGCCAACCCGAGCGGCCTCGCCGTCGTCTACGCCGACGCGAGCGCCACGCTGGGCACCCTGACCTACGCCGAACTCGACGCCCGGTCCACGCGCCTGGCCCGGCTGCTCATCGACCGGGGGATCGGGCCCGAAGATCTGGTGGCCATCGGCATTCCCCGTTCGCTGGACTCGGTGGTCGCGGTGTGGGCCGTCGCCAAGACCGGCGCCGGATATGTCCCCGTCGATCCGAACTATCCGCAGGACCGGGTGACCCATATGGTCACCGACTCGCGGGCCGTGCTCGGGCTGACCGTCGCCAAGGTGCGCGCGGACCTGGCCGACGATGTCGAATGGCTGACCCTCGACGCCCCGGACCTCGTGCTCGAGGCCGCGGAGTACCCGGAGGAGGCCGTCACCTCCACCGATCGGGTGCGGCCGCTGCGCGCCGAACATCCGGCCTATGTCATCTACACCTCCGGCTCGACCGGCAAGCCCAAGGGTGTCGTCGTCACGCAGGCGGGACTGTCCGGGTTCTGCGACGAGCAGCGGGAGCGCTATCGCACCGGAACCGATTCGCGAGCACTGCATTTCGCGTCGCCGTCGTTCGACGCCTCGGTGCTGGAACTGCTGCTCGCGCTCGGTGGCGCGGGTGCGCTGGTGGTCGCCTCGCCCGATGTGCTCGGCGGCGACGAACTGGCGGCGCTGCTGCGCCGCGAGCGGGTCACCCATGCCTTCATCACGCCCGCCGCGCTGGCCTCGGTCGATCCGGCCGGGCTCGACGACCTGCGGGTCGTGGTCGCCGGTGGTGAGGCCTGCCCGCCGGATCTGGTGCGGCGCTGGGTACTTCCGCTCGCCGGGGGCTCCGACCGCGAGTTCTACAACGGGTACGGGCCCACCGAGACCACCATCATGACCAATATCAGCGCACCGCTGGTGCCGGGTGAACTGGTCACCATCGGCGCACCCGTGCGCGGCATCACCGAATACGTGCTCGACGAGCGGCTCGTGCCCGTGCTCGACGGCGTCGTGGGTGAGCTCTACATCAGCGGCGCGCAGGTGGCGCGCGGCTACCACGCGCGGCCCGCGCTGACGGCGGCCCGTTTCGTCGCGAATCCCTTGGACCCCAGCGGTTCCCGGATCTACCGCACCGGTGACGTGGTGCGCCGCCTGCCCTCGGGCGAGGTGGAATACCTGGGGCGCAACGACTTCCAGGTCAAGATTCGTGGTTTCCGCATCGAACTCGGCGAGATCGACGCGGTGCTCGGCTCGCATGCCAGCGTGGACTTCGCGGTCACCGTCGGCCACAAACTCGACACCGGCGCAACGATTCTGGCCGGATACGTGCATGCCGCGCCCGGCGCGAGCGTGGACGTGGACGAGCTGACCGCGTACGCCGAACAGAGCCTGCCCGCGCACATGGTGCCCACCACCATCACGGTGCTGGACGTCATTCCGCTGACGCCGGTCGGCAAGCTGGATCGGGCGGCGCTGCCCGCACCGCACTTGCGCACCAAGGAATTCCGCGCGCCGCAGGGGCGGCTCGAGGATTTGGTCGCGGGTGTCTTTGCCGATCTGCTGGAACCGGCCGATCCGATCGGCGCGGATGACGACTTCTTCGAACTGGGCGGCAACTCGCTGATCGCCACCCGGGTCGCGGCCCGGCTGGGCGCGGAGATCTCCGCGCGCGTTCCGGCCCGGGTCATCTTCACCGCGTCCACCGTGGCCGCGCTGGCCGCACAGCTGGAACCCCTGGTGGGTGCCGGGGGACGGCCCGCGCTTGCCACACAGCCGCGCCCCGACCGCATTCCGCTGTCGCTGGCGCAGCAGCGCATGTGGTTCCTCAACCAGTTCGATCCGGGCTCGGCCGCCAACAACATTCCCTTCGCGATCCGGCTGCACTCGACCGATCCGGGCACCGACGCGCTCGATATTCCCGCTCTACGGGCCGCCATCGCTGATCTGGTCGAGCGGCACGAGACGCTGCGCACCGTGTACCCGGCTGTGGACGGCACCGGGTACCAGGTGATTCTGCCTGCGGCGCAGGCGATTCCGTCCTTGACGCCGCAGGCCGTCGCGCCGGACCGGGTGCCCGCCTGGCTGCTGGAGCTGGCCGGGCGCGGCTTCGATGTGGCCGCCGAGGTGCCGCTGCGCATCGAACTGGCCGAGATCGGGGCCGGTGACTATGTCATTGCGGTGGTCGTGCACCACATCGCCGCCGACGGGGCGTCGGTGGGACCGTTCATGCGGGACCTGCTGACCGCCTACTTCGCACACCACGGTGGCGCGGCGGTGGCGTGGGAGCCGCTCGCGGTGCAGTACGCCGACTACACGCTGTGGCAGCGGGCGCTGCTCGGCGACGAACAGCAGGCCGATTCGCTGGCCGCGAGCCAGATCGCCTACTGGCGAGAGGCCTTGGCGGGCATCCCGGATCGCCTCGAACTGCCCGCCGACCGGCCGCGGCCCTCGATCGCCAGCGGGCGCGGCGCGGTGCACAAGTTCGAGATCGACGCCGCCCTGCACGGGCGCCTCGACGAGCTCGCCCAGCGCAGCGGCGCCTCGCCGTTCATGGTGATGCACAGCGCGCTCGCCACCCTGCTCGGGCGCCTGTCCGGCACCGAGGACGTCGTGATCGGCACCCCGGTCGCGGGCCGCGGTGAGCGCGAACTCGACGACCTGATCGGCATGTTCGTCAACACGCTGGTACTGCGCACCCGCATCGACCCCACCGCCACCTTCGCCGAGCTGCTCGATACCGCGAAAGAGACCGATCTGGCGGCCTTCTCGCATGCCGAACTGCCGTTCGAACGCCTGGTGGAGGTTCTCGACCCGGTCCGCTCGCAGGCGCATCACCCGCTGTTCCAGGTGGCGTTGTTCTTCCACAATATCGAGACCCCGCGCCTGGAACTGCCCGGTCTGCGCGCCGAGGCCGTCGAACTCGACGGCGCGGTAGCGAAATTCGATCTGCAGCTGTCGGTGATCCCGCGGGTCACGGACGGTGTCGCGGCCGGCATGACGGCCGTATTCACCTATGCCACCGACCTTTTCGACGAGGAGACGGTCGCCGGATTCGGTGATCGGCTGGTGCGGTTGCTGTCCGGCATCGCCGCCGATCCGCAGACCCGTCTGGGCGAGTTCGACCTGCTCTCCGCCGCCGAGCGCGAGCGAATCCTGCTGGGCTGGAACGACACCCGGCATCCGGTCGCGCCGGAGCTGCTGCTCGACGGCTACCGCCGGGCCGTGGCCGCGCATCCGGACGCCGTCGCCCTGCACTTCGAGGGCACCGAGCTCACCTACCGCGAATTCGATCAGCGGGTCAACAAGCTCGCGCGCCTGCTCATCGCCTACGGGGTCGGCCCGGAGGCGCTGGTCGGCCTGTCGCTGCGGCGCTCGCCCGAACTCGTGATCGGCATGTACGCGGTGCTCACCGCGGGTGGCGCGTACGTGCCGCTGGACCCGGATCATCCGGCCGACCGCATCGCCCACATCCTCGAAACCGCGCAACCCGCCTGCGTTTTGACCACCATCGCCGACGCGATCCCGGTTCCGGACGACACCGGCGTGGTCTACCTGGACGTGCTCGACAACAGCGTGTTCAACGGCGCGCCTTTGAATCCGGGCGAACTGCTCGGCCGGGTGCTGCCCGAGCATCCCGCCTACGTCATCTTCACCTCCGGGTCCACCGGTCGGCCCAAGGGCGTCGCCGTCTCGCACGCGGCGATCCACAACCAGACCACCTGGATGCTGGACGAGTACCCGATGGGTCCGGGCGACGTCTACCTGCAGAAGACCGCGACCACCTTCGACGTGTCGCTGTGGGGCTACTTCATGCCGTTGCGGACCGGCGCCAAGCTCGTGGTCGCGACCCACGACGGGCATCGCGATCCGCAGTACGTGGCCGAATCCATTGCGCGCCACGGGGTCACGGTCACCGACTTCGTGCCGTCCATGCTGACCGTGTTCGCCGCGCATACCGCGCCCGGAGCCCTCGACAGCCTGCGCGATGTGTTCGTCATCGGTGAGGCGCTGCCGCCGGAGACCGTGGCCGCCTTCGCCGCGGTGAGTGGTGCGAAGGTGCACAACCTGTACGGGCCGACCGAGGCCGCGGTGTCGGTGACCTACTGGCAGGCGCGCGGCGACGAGAAGCCGACCGTGCCGATCGGGTTGCCACAGTGGAACACTCGCGTCTACGTGCTGGACGCGCTGCTGCGGGCGGTGCCCGCGGGCGTCGCCGGTGAGCTGTACCTGGCCGGTGACCAGCTGGCGCGCGGCTACGTGCGACGGCCGGATCTGACCTCGGATCGCTTCGTGGCCAACCCCTTCGGTGCCGGTGAGCGGATGTACCGCACCGGTGACCTGGTGGTGTGGCGCGACGCCGAAGCGGATCGTCCGGCGCGGCTGGACTACATCGGGCGCACCGACTTCCAGGTGAAGTTCCGTGGCCAGCGCATCGAGCTCGGCGAGATCGAGACCGCGCTGCTGGCCCAGCCGGTCGTCTCGGCGGCCGTCGCCCTGGTGATGCCCTCGGATCTCGGTGATCAGCTGGTCGCCTACGCGGTGCCGAAGCCGGGACAGGCCATCGACGCGGCCGAACTGCTGCCCGCGCTCGCGAATCACCTGCCCGCGTACATGATTCCGGCCACCATCGTGGCGCTCGACGCCTTCCCGTTGAACGCCTCCGGCAAGCTGGATCGCAAGGCGCTGCCCGCGCCCACCTTCATCGGACGCGAATTCCGGGCTCCCGCAACGGCGGTCGAGGAGATCGTGGCCGGGGTGTTCGCCGAGGTGCTCGGGGTGGCCCGGGTCGGCGCGGACGACGACTTCTTCGCGCTCGGCGGCAACTCGCTGGTGGCGACGCAAGTGGTGGCCCGACTCGGGGTCGCCATCGGGGACCGGGTGCCGGTGCGCGCGCTGTTCGAGACGCCGACCGTCACCGCGCTGGCGAGCGCCATCGAATCGCTGGCCCGCAGTGGGCGTGCTCAGCTGCTGGGCAGCATCGAACGACCGGAACAGCTGCCGTTGTCGCCTGCGCAGCAGCGCATGTGGTTCCTCAACCGCTTCGAGGACCAGGGCGACGGCACCATCGGGGCGGGCTCGGCGGCCTACAACCTGCCGTTCGCGCTGCGCATCACCGGCCATCTCGACGTGGCCGCGCTGACCCTCGCACTCGACGATGTGGTGTCGCGCCACGAGGTGCTGCGCACCGTGTACCCGGAGACTCCCGAGGGCCCGGTGCAGGTGGTGCTGCCGGTGGGCGAGGACACCGCCGCCGCGCGCCTGGAGTCGGTGCGGGTCACCGAGGCCGAGGTCGCCGCCTCCGTCTACGAACTCGCCGTGACCCCGTTCGATGTCACCCGGCAGGTGCCGATCCGGGTGCGACTGCTCGAAATCGCCGACGCTGCAGCCGGTTCGGAGTATGTGCTGGCCGTGGTCGCGCACCACATCGCCGCCGACGGCTCGTCCATGGCTCCGCTCTCGCGCGACATCATGACCGCCTACGCGTCCCGTGTCGCGGGCGCGGAGCCCGGTTGGGCCCCGCTGGCCGTGCAGTACGCCGACTTCGCGCTGTGGCAGCGGGCTGTGCTGGGTGACGAATCCGATCCGGAATCCGTTGCCGCCCAGCAGATCGCCTACTGGCGCAAGGCTCTCGACGGCCTGCCCGACCTGCTCGAACTGCCCACCGACCGGCCGCGCCCCGCGGTCGCCTCGCTGGCCGGATCGCGCGTCAACGTGGTCATCGACGCCGACATCCACGCCGGCCTGACCCGCCTGGCGCGCGAGCACAACGCCACCCTGTTCATGGTGGTGCACACCGCGTTCGCGCTGCTGCTGTCGCGACTGTCCGGCACCGCCGACATCGCCATCGGCACCCCGATGGCCGGCCGTGGCGAACGCGAACTCGACGATCTGATCGGCATGTTCGTCAACCAGGTCGTGTTCCACACGCACGTGGACGGCGACGACACCTTCGCCGACCTGCTGGCGCGGCAGCGCGAAACCGATCTGCAGGCGTTCTCGCACGCCGACATTCCGTTCGAGCGGCTCGTCGAGGTGCTCAGCCCGCCGCGCTCGACCGCGCACCACCCGCTGTTCCAGGTCGGCCTGTCGTTCCAGAACATGGCGCAGGAGAGCCTCGAACTGCCGGGGCTGCGCATTGCCGGGCTGCGCGCGGATGTCGAAGTGTCGCAGTTCGATCTGCACCTGATCGTGTCCGACGCCTACGACGAGGCCGGGACGCCCACCGGGATCGGCGGCTTCATCACCTACGCCTCCGACCTCTACGACGCCGCGACCGTCGCGGGGCTGCTGGACCGCCTGCAGCGCCTGCTCGCCGCCGTCGTGGCGGACGCCTCCGTCCGGGCCGGGGACATCGATCTGATGTCCGCGCAGGAGCGGGCCGACATCGTCCTGGGGCGCAATGCCACCGCGCATCGGGTGGACGCGGCCGCCACGCTGGCCTCGCTGCTCAACGCGGGCGTGACCGCCGCACCCGAGAACGCCGCACTGGTCGCACCCGACGGCACCCGCATCACCTACGGTGAACTCGGGCTGCGGGTCAATCGCCTGGCGCGCTACCTGATTTCGCGCGGCGTCGGCCCCGAGACCCGGGTGGCGCTGGCGCTGCGACGCTCGGTGGATCTGGTCGTCGCCATGTACGCGGTGTCGGTCGCCGGTGGCGTGTACGTGCCGGTGGATCCGGATCAGCCGGACGAGCGGACCGGGTACATCCTCAAGACCGCCGCGCCGCTGTGCGTGCTCACCAACTCCGAATCCGGTTTCGACTCCATGCTCGCGCCGGTCATGAACCTGGCCGATCTGCGGCTGGAATCCTTTGCCGGACACGGGGTCACCAATGCCGAGCGGCTGGCGCCGCTGCGGCCGGGCAATACCGCCTACGTCATCTTCACCTCCGGATCGACCGGCCGGCCGAAGGGTGTGGCGGTGCCGCACCAGGCGGTCGTCAACCAGTTGCGCTGGAAGGCCACGGAATTCGGGCTCGGCGCGCGGGACGCGGTGCTGCTCAAGACCGCCGCCACCTTCGACCTGTCGGTGTGGGAATTCTGGTCGGCCGCCGTCTCCGGCGGACGCCTGGTGATCGCCTCGGCCGACGGGCACCGCGACCCGGCCTACCTCAACCAGCTCATGGACCGCGAGGGCGTCACCACGCTGCACGTGGTGCCGTCCATGCTGGACGCGCTGATGACCGAATCCGGTGGGGTGCTGACGGATTCGCTGCGCCGCGTGCTGGCCATCGGTGAGGCGCTGCCCGCGGCCGTGGCCCAGCGCTTCCGCACCGAGAACCCGGACACCGCGCTGTTCAACCTCTACGGGCCGACCGAGGCGGCGGTGTCCATCACCAGCCACGCGGTCACCGACGCGGACCAGGGGTCCGTGCCGATCGGCGCGCCGGAATGGAACAGCCGCGTCTACGTCCTCGACGCCCGGCTGCGGCCGGTGCCGGTGGGCGTGTCCGGCGAGCTGTACCTGGCCGGTGCGCAGCTGGCCCGCGGCTACTTCGCACGACCGGACCTGACCGCGGATCGCTTCGTGGCCAACCCGTTCGGGCACGGCGAGCGGATGTACCGCACCGGTGACCTGGTGGCCTGGAATGCCGCCGGAGAGCTGGAGTACCGGGGACGCACCGACTTCCAGGTGAAGATCCGTGGCTTCCGTATCGAGCTCGGTGAGATCGAGGCCGCGCTGCTGGCGTTGCCGCCGGTCGCGCAGGTCGCGGTGCTGGCCAAGTCGGATGCCCGCACGGGCGACCGGCTGGTCGCCTACCTGGTGCCCGCCGACTCGGATATCGATGTGGCGCAGGTGAAGTCGGCGCTGGCCGCCGCGCTGCCGTCGTACATGGTGCCGTCGGCGTTCGTGGTGCTGGAGGCCTTGCCGCTCAATGTGAACGGCAAGCTGGACCGTAAAGCCCTGCCGGACCCCGAATTCGAGGCCACCGCCTACCGGGCCCCGTCCACCCCGATCGAGGAGATCGTGGCGGGCGTGTTCACCGACGTGCTCGGCGCCGAGCGGGTCGGCGCGGACGACGACTTCTTCGCCTTGGGTGGAAACTCGCTGGTGGCAACGCAGGTCGCGGCCCGCCTGGGCGCGGCCCTCGACACTCGCGTGCCCGTCCGGATCCTCTTCGAGGCGCCCACCGTCGCCGCTCTCGCCATCAAGGTGGAGCAGCACGCGGGCCTGGGCCGCAAGGCGCTGACCGCCGGACCGCGACCGGAGCACATTCCGCTGTCGCTGGCCCAGCAGCGCATGTGGTTCCTCAACCAGTTCGACACCACGTCGGCGGCCTACAACATCCCGGCCGCCGTCCGACTGACCGGCGAGCTGAATGTGGCTGCGCTGCAACAGGCCGTGGCCGACACCATCGGTCGCCACGAGTCGCTGCGGACGGTCTACCCGCAGCTCGACGGTGAAGCGCGGCAGGTGATCCGGCCCGCCGCCCAGGTGGTGCCCGACCTCACGCCGAGCCTGGTCACCGCGGGCTCGCTGCCCCACCGCATCGCGGGCATCCTCGCCACCGGATTCGACGTGGCACGCGAGGTTCCGTTGCGGGCCAAGCTCTTCCGCGTCGAGGGTGCCGATGCCGAGCATGTGCTCGTCTTCGTGGCGCACCACATCAGCGCCGACGGCTGGTCGATGGGCCCGTTCACCCGCGACATCATGCTGGCGTATGCGGCACGCATCAATGGCGACGCTCCGGCGTGGGCTCCGCTGCCGGTGCAGTACGCGGATTACACGCTGTGGCAGCGCGAAGTGCTGGGCTCCGAAGAAGATCCGGAGAGCCTGATCTCCGCGCAGGCCGACTTCTGGCGGACCACGCTGGCCGGGCTGCCGGACGAGCTGAACCTGCCGTCGGACCGTCCGCGCCCGCCGGTGGCGTCGTTGCGTGGCGGCACGGTTTCCTTCGAGATCGGTGCCGAGCTGCAGCAGGCGCTGCAAACCCTTGCGCGGGAACGCAATGCGACGCTGTTCATGGTGATGCACACCGCACTCGCGGTGTTCCTGTCGCGGCTCTCGGGTACCGACGACATTGCGATCGGTACGCCGATCGCGGGTCGTGGTGAGGCCGAACTCGATGACGTGATCGGCATGTTCGTCAACACGCTGGTGCTGCGCACCCGCGTGGCCGGGCAGCAGACCTTCGACGAGCTCCTCGCCGAGGTCAAGGACGCCGACCTGGCGGCCTTCGCACACGCCGACGTCCCGTTCGAGCGACTGGTCGAACTGCTCAACCCCGAGCGCTCCACCGCGCGCAATCCGCTGTTCCAGGTGGCGTTGTCGTTCGAGAATCTGCCCGATGCCGGGTTCGAACTGCCCGGATTGCGGGTCGGCGCGGTCGATTTCGAGGTCGACACCGCGAAATTCGATCTGCAGTTGACCGTCGTCGGCGGCGGCGACGCCGGTGCGACCGGCATCCTCACCTTCGCCCGCGACCTGTTCGACGCGGCCACGGTGGAGGTGTTCGGGCAGCGCTTCCTGCGCCTGCTCACCGATATCGCGGCCCGGCCGCGGCATGCGGTCGGCGATCTGGAACTGCTGTCGCCCACCGAATTCGCGGATCTCACCGCTCGCACCGGCGGCCCGGCGCAGCGGCCCGGCACCCTGCCGGAACTGCTGCGCGCGGCGGTCCGGGCCAACCCGACCGGCCCCGCGGTCGTGCTGCGCGGGCGCGCCTTCAGCTACACCGATCTGGATGCGGCCTCCTCGAAGCTGGCGCGCGCCCTGATCAACCACGGTGCCGGACCGGAAGTCCGGGTGGCCGTGGCGCTGCGGCGGTCCATCGAATCGGTGCTGGCCACCTGGGGTGTCACCAAGACCGGCGCCGCCTTCGTGCCGATCGATCCCGACTACCCGGCCGAGCGGATCGGCCACATGATCACCGATTCCGGTGCGCGACTGGGCCTCGCGCTGAGCGCGGATATCGTCGCGCTGCGCGAACTCTCGGCCGACATCGAGTGGATCGCGCTCGACGAGCACCGGTTCGTGGTCGAGGTCGACCGGCGCTCGGACGCGCCGATCACCGACGCCGATCGCCGCCACCCGCTGCGACCCGATCACGCGGCCTACGTCATCTACACCTCCGGCTCGACCGGCGTGCCCAAGGGCGTCGTGGTCGCCCACGCCGGTCTGGCCACCTTCTCCGCCGCCCAGGTCGAATGGTACGGGCTCGACTCCAGCACGCGCGCACTGCATTTCGCGTCGCCGTCGTTCGACGCGTCGATGCTGGAATTCCTGCTCGCCATCGGCGCGGGCGGCGCGCTCGTGGTGGTGCCGCCGGGCACCTACGGCGGCGAGGAGCTCGCCGAGCTGATCCGCCGCGAGCAGGTCAGCCACGCGTTCATCACCACCGCCGCCCTGTCCACCTTCGATCCCACGGGCCTCGACACGCTGCGCGTGCTCGCCACCGGTGGCGAGGCCATGCCCGTCGACCTGGCCGACAAGTGGGCGGTGCCGCTGGGCGACGCGGACGGCACCGTGCGCCGCTTCCACAATGTCTACGGTCCGACCGAGACCACCGTCGTCACGACCATCGGAAAGCCGCTGCTGCCGGGCGATCCGGTGACCATCGGCGGCCCGATCGCGGGTACGCAGGCCCTCGTCCTCGACAACCGGTTGCGGCCGGTGCCGGTGGGCGCGTCGGGCGAGCTGTACCTGTCGGGCATCCAGCTGGCGCGCGGCTACCACGCGCGGCCGGGCCTGACCGCGGATCGCTTCGTGGCCAACCCGTTTGCCACCGGCGTGCGCATGTACCGCACCGGTGACGTGGTGCGCTGGACCGCGGACGGACTCATCGAATACGTGGGCCGCTCCGACTTCCAGGTCAAGATCCGCGGCTTCCGTATCGAACTCGGCGAGATCGACGCCGTGCTCGGCGCGCACGAGAGCGTGGACTTCGCGGTCACCATCGGCCACCGCACCGCCGCCGGAGCCACCATCCTGGCGTCCTACGTGCGGGCCGCGCAGGGACAGACGATCGACACTTCGGTGCTCACCGCGCATGTCGCGAGCCGACTGCCGGAATACATGGTGCCGACGGCCATTACGGTCCTCGATGCCATCCCGCTGACCCCCGCGGGCAAGCTGGATCGCCGGGCCCTGCCCGAGCCGGTGCTCACCCGCCGCGAATTCCAGGCTCCGAGAACACCTCTGGAGCAGACGGTGGCCGGGGTCGTGGCCGAGGTACTCGGTGTCGACCGGGTCGGCGTGGCGGACAACTTCTTCTCCCTCGGCGGCAACTCGCTGCTGGCCACCCGTGTGGTCAGCGAACTGAACCAGCGCCTCGACGGGGCCAATGTGCGGGTCGCGTGGTTCTTCACCGACCCGACCGTGGCCGGGCTCAGCGCGCGCATCGCCGACGGCACCGACGCCGACTCCGAGATCGAGGCCAGCCTCGCGCCGATCCTGTCGATCCGCGCCGAAGGCTCCCGGCCGCCGCTGTTCTGCGCGCCGCCGCTGTCCGGCCTGGCCTGGCCGTTCGCCGGACTCGCCGAGCACCTGCCCGCGGATCAGCCGATCCTCGGTCTGCAATCACCCGCGCTCACCGAGAACGACTACGACCCGGCCACTTTCGGGGAGATGATCGGGCGCTACCTCGAGGCCATGCGTTCGGTGCAGCCGCACGGGCCGTACCGGATCATCGGCTACTCCATGGGCGGTCTGATCGCCCACGCGCTGGCCACCGAACTGCGGGCGGCGGGGGAGCAGGTCGAGCTGCTCGGTCTGCTCGACGCCTTCCCGGAAATCGACCTCGAGTACTTCCGGTCCACGGTGCGTGCGGAATTCATGCAGCTCGGCGTGCCCGCCGACGCCTTCCCCGCCGACCTGCGCGACCTGGGCGACGACGCGCTCGCCGCCCTCACCGCTGCGTTGCCGCCGGAACTCGCCGTGCTCACCCTGGACCGGATGCGTCGCATCTACCGGGGCGCCATGGGGGCCGTGCAGTTGATCACCGAATACCGGCCCGACCGGTTCGACGGGCGGATCGAACTGTTCCGGGCCACCGTGCACGACGACGGCGAACGGGCCGGAGCGGCCGCGGAATGGTCGCCGTTCGCGGCCGGTGTCTCCGATTACGCTGTGCCGCTGCGGCATCAGCAGATGACGGGTGCCGAGGCGTTCGCGGAGATCGGGCCGCGACTGGCCGAACTGCTCGCCCGCGCCGACGCCGGCGAGCAGGCTCCGGCCGAACTCGAGGTTGCCGAATCCGAGGCCATCGAAACCGAGGCCGCCGAATCTGCTGCGGCAGCGGACGAATGGGACTCCGGGGCGGACTGGGCCATCACCCAGGTGCTGCCGATCATCCGGCCCGAGGATCTGGCCGCCGGTCTGAAGCCCGCCGAGGTTGACGACGCTGACGAAGCCGATGACGTCGTCGAGATCGAGGCCGAGGCGACACCCGAGCCGGTGGTCGCGGCCCCGGTCGAGGACGAGCCGAAGGCGGCAGCGGACGAGCCGAAGGTGGAAGCGGCGCAACCCGTATCCGCCCGCCCCGTCCACATCGAACCGCGACTGACCTCCGTCGGTGACGTCTCGCCGCTCCCGGCCGGTGCGGTCGGCCTGCTCGAGGTGGAGCCGTCCGGACTCTGGGTCCGCGCCATCACCATCGATATCGCCGCGGGCATCTCCGGCACCCGGGTGCGTCGCTCGGTGGCCACCCTGCTCGACCGCCACCCCGGCCTGTGGGCCCGGCTGCGGCGCGACGGCGACGCGGTGGCCCTCGACATTCCCACCCAACAGCCGCGCGGGGCGGCCGTGGTCTGGCAGATCGACCCGAACGTCGAAGCCGTCGGCAACCCCATCGAGGCCGTCATCCACGCCGCCTCCGCCGAATTGGATCCCGCCAAGGGGTACAACATGCGGTTCGTGCTCATGGAGAACGTGGACACCGGCGGCGATCCGGCCGACCGGCCCGCCGCCGTGCTGGTGGTCGTCGCCAACGGCCTGGTGGTGGACGACACCTCGTGGCGCACCGTCATCGAGGACCTCACCGCCTCCTGGTCCGGCGGACACTCGACGCCGCACAGCGCCGACGCGCATCCGCTCGGCATCGCCCGCGCGCTCGCGCAGCGGGCCGTCGACGCCGACACCGTCGACGAATTGGCCTGGTGGCGCAAGACACTCGCCGACGTCACCGCGGGTGTGTCCCCGAGCGAAGTGCTCGGCGACACCGAATCCGGTGGGCGCGGCCGAGTCTCGGTGTCCATCACCGGCGAGGGCGCGGCCGCCGTGGATGGCGCGGCACGACGCTACGGCGCGAGCATCGACGACGTGCTGCTGGGCGCGCTGGCCACCGCGCTGCACGATCCGGCCGCCGAAACCCTGCGCAACACATTGGGTTCGGTGGTGCGGCTGCTCGCCGACGGTCGCGACGGCGGCGATGCGGCCGGGCAGCGCACGGTCGGCGCGTTCAGCACCGCCTACCCGTTCCCGCTGCGACTCGAGGGCGTCGACGTCGCCGAGGTGCGCGCCGGTGGCGCGGCGGCGGGCGCGGTCATCGAGCAGGTGCGTGACAGTGCCCGCGAGATCCCGTCGCAGGGCGTCGGTTTCGGGTTGCTGCGGTACCTGAACCCGGAGACGGCCGACGAGATCGCGGCACTGCCGGTGGGCCGCATCGGCTTCCGCTACCGCGATCTGCGCCCGGCGCGGGTCTATCCGGAACCGGTAGCCGACGACCTGTACCTGGATGTCACCGTCGACACCAGTCAGGACGGGCTGGTCGCTCGCTTCGACTTCGTCGGCGCGGTGCTCGGTCTCGATCAGGTCAAGCAGCTCGTGGAGGGCTGGGTGCAGGCCCTGGGCGGGCTTGCCGAACACGGTCGCTGAGAAGGCTGGGAAAGCAGTAACGGAACGATTACGCGCGGCGGTCGGATGTGGCCGCCGCGCGACCAAGTCGTAATATTGCGCGGTGTTGCGGCGATGCAGTAATACGCCACGAAAGAGGCCGTATGGTCTGTCGGGGTCGGTACCACTGGAAAACCCAGGCCGCGGGGTCGCCGACCTCTGAATTCGACACGAGATGAAGGTGCAAAACATTGATTCGTCGACATGTCCGGAACGGAAGGCGCGGGGTGCGTGCCGCGGCCTTCCTCGCTGCCACAGCGGTTCTCACCGGTCTCATGACCGGAGTCGGCGGCGGCACCGCCTCCGCTGACCCGATCATCGACGGCAAGAAGCTGCTGGCCGATCCGGTCTCGGCGGACGGTTCGAAGATCACCAAGGCCGAGATGAAGGACGACCGGAACATCCGGCTCTACGTCTACTCCGCGGCCATGGGCGCCACCTACCCGGTCGATGTGCAGCGGCCCGCCGACGCCTCGGTCCCGCGCCCGACCCTGTACCTGCTCAACGGCGCCGGCGGCGGTCAGGACGACGCCTCCTGGGTCAAGAAGACCAATATCGTCAACGGCTTCCTCGGCGACAAGAACGTCAACGTGGTCCAGCCCATCGGCGGCAAATGGTCCTACTACCAGGACTGGGACAACGACGATCCGGTCCTCGGCCGCAACAAGTGGACCACCTTCTTCAGCGAGGAACTGCCCCCGCTGATCGACGCCGCGCTCGGCACCAACGGCGTCAACGCCATCTCCGGCATCTCCACCTCCGGCACCACGGTGCTCACCCTCGCCGAGGCCAAGCCGGACCTGTACAAGTCCGTCGCCGCCTACTCCGGCTGCGCGCAGATGGCCGACCCGCAGGGCCAGGAGTTCATGCGCCTGACCGTCGAGACCTGGGGTGGCGGCAAGCTTTCCAACATGTACGGTCCGCCGGATTCGCCCGAATGGGCCGAGCACGATCCGGTCATCAATGCCGAAAAGCTGCGCGGCATCAACCTTTACATCTCCTCGGGCAGCGGCCTGCCGGGCCAGTGGGACACCCTCAACGGTCCGTACACCCTGCCGGGCGCGTACGGCCTGGCCAACCAGATCATCGTCGGTGGCGTGATCGAGGCGGGCACCAACTACTGCAGCCACAACCTGGCCAACAAGCTGAACTCGCTGAACATCCCGGCCACCTACAACTTCCGGGCCACCGGCACCCACTCGTGGGGCTACTGGAACGACGAGTTCATCAACTCGTGGCCGGTCCTGGCCCAGGGCCTGGGCATCTAGCCCACCCCTGACGGCATACGACAGCCCGGCACCGCAAGGTGCCGGGCTGTTTGCCGTTATGGCTATGGTCACAAGTCGGCAGGCTGGACTAAACAAAAAGTTAGGGAACCCGTAAACTTTCTCTGTGAGTACCAGTGTGACCGATCAGCGCAGCCCGTTCCAGCGAGCGCGATCGGTCACGGTCCTACTCGGTCCCGCCTTCGTCGCGGCCATCGCCTACGTCGACCCCGGCAATGTCGCGTCGAATATCAGCGCCGGCGCGCAGTACGGCTACCTGCTGGTGTGGGTTGTGGTCATGGCCAACATCATGGCCGGACTGGTCCAGTTCCTGTCCGCGAAACTCGGACTCGTCACCGGGCGGTCGCTGCCGGAAATGGTGCGGGAGCGGTCGAGTCGCCCGGTCCGGATCGGCTACTGGGCACAGGCCGAAACCGTCGCCGTGGCAACCGATCTGGCCGAGGTGGTGGGCGGCGCCATCGCGCTCAACCTGCTGTTCGGGCTGCCGCTACTGGCCGGTGGCGTGGTCACCGGCATCGTGTCGATGGGCCTGCTGCTGATCCAGAACCACCACGGGCAGCAGCCCTTCGAACGGGTGATCACCGGGCTGCTCGGTGTGATCGCCATCGGATTCCTTGCCTCGCTGTTCATCTCGCCGCCCTCGGCCTCGGAAACCGTGGGCGGCTTGGTGCCCCGATTCGACGGCTCGGGCAGCGTGCTGCTGGCGGCGGCCATGATCGGCGCGACCGTGATGCCGCACGTGGTGTATCTGCACTCGGGCATGGCCCGCGACCGGCACGGGCATCCGGAGGCGGGCGCGCCCCGAGATCGGTTGCTGCGCATCACCCGCTACGACGTCGGCCTGGCCATGCTGCTGGCCGGGGCGGTGAACCTGGCCATGCTGCTCACCGCCGCCAGCACGCTGCGCGGCCGTGAGGGCGTGGACACCATCGAAGGCGCGCACGCCGCCATCCGCGACGTCCTCGGCCCGGCCGCCGGACTGCTGCTCGCGGTCGGGCTGCTCGCCTCCGGCCTGGCATCTACCTCGGTCGGGGCCTACGCCGGGGCCATGATCATGCAGGGCCTGCTGCACCGTCACATTCCGCTGGTGATCCGCCGCGTCATCACGCTGATCCCGGCGCTGGTGGTGCTGGCCATCGGCGTCGATCCGACTCGCGCCCTGATCATTTCGCAGGTGGTGCTGTCCTTCGGCATCCCGTTCGCGCTGATTCCGCTGGTGCGTTTCACCAGCGACTCGGGCCTCATGGGCGACAACGTGAACCGCCGCGTCACGACCTGGCTGGCCTGGCTGGTGGCGGCGGTCATCACGGCGCTCAATGTCGTGCTGATCTACCTCACCGCCACCGGAAAGGGCTGACCCGCCTGGCTATTCGCTGAAAACAGCCTTGCGCTTGCCCAGCATGGCGGCCGCGCCCTCGGCGAAATCCGGGGAGTCCAGCAGCTCGCACTGGCCGGACTTCTCGGCGTCCAGCACCGCGTCGAACGAGGTCAGCGCCGCCGTCCCGAGGGCACGCTTGGTGAGCTCGAGGGCGCGGCGCGGGCCGTGCGAGAGCTTGTCGACGGCGGCCTCCACCTTGGCGTCCAACGCCTCCTCGGCGAAGACGCCCGCGATCAGGCCGTGTTCCAGGGCCTTCGCCGCCGGGAGCCGCTCACCCAGCAGGGCCATCTCCGCGGCCAGCGGCCGACCGGCGGCCGCGGCCACCAGCGCCGCCGCGCCACCGTCGGGCATCAGGCCGATATTGATGAAGGCCAGCAGCAGGTAGGCGTCCTCGGACAGGTACGACAGGTCGGCGGCCAGCGCGATGGCCACGCCGATGCCGGCGGCCGAGCCCTTGACCCGGGCGATCACCGGAATCGGGGCCTCGACAATGGCTTTGACCATCCCGTTGGCCCCGTCGAGGATCATCTCGTTGGTGATGCCGCGTTCCGTGTAGGCGTCCGCGGCCGCCAGGTCCGCGCCGGTGCAGAAATCGCCGCCCTCGCCCGTCAGTACGATGACCCGCACGGCCGGGTCGGCGGAGGCGGCCCGCACGGTGTCGCCGAGGCCCACCATGGTGTCGTAGCTGAGCGCATTCTTGCGCTTGGGATTGGTGATGGTGATGCGCAGCACCCGCCCGTCCTGGATCGCGGTGTAACCCGTCGTGGTCGCGATATCGCTCATCGGGCGCTCCCAGATATATATGCGGCGGCAATGCCGCAGACTGTGTTCAGCTTTGCGAATTGTGGTTAACTTAAGGTCGTTCGTCCGGCACTGTCAACAGCCGGAGGCCCGGAGAAGGAGAAACTGTATGGTCGCCGATCGCAGCGAGGCAGCCCTCGCTTCCGCGCGACCGGACAGTGAACCCGCGGCAACCGTGGCCGAGTCCGGCCCGCGTCGCCGGCCCAAGAACCGCAAGGCCCAAATCGCACGGGTAGCGGCCCGAGCCTTCTCCGAACGCGGCTACCACCCGGTCGGCGTGGACGAGATCGCCGCCGAGGTCGGCATCTCCGGCCCGGCCCTCTACCGGCATTTCAGAAATAAATACGCGCTGCTGGTGGCGACCGCGGAAATGGGCGCGCAGCAATTGCTGGATGCCGCCAAGGCCGCCGACAATCCCGAGCTGGATCCGGAACCGCGACTCACCGCATTGTTCCGCGGCATTGCCGAATACACCATCGACGTGCGCCGCGAGGGCGGGCTGTACCGGTGGGAACGCCGCTACCTGGAACGTGCCGACCGCGACCGCATCCGGATCATCTACACCGAACTGCACGACACCCTCGCCGCCGCGATCGAACCGCTGTACCCCGACGCCGACCCGGCCGATATTCAGCTGCGGTCCGCCGCGGTGCTCAGCGCCATCGGTTCCATCACCGCGCACCGCACCGCGCTGTCCACCACCCGGCTGATCAACCTGATCATCGAGATCTGCTGGGACATCCTGCGCTGCGACCTGCCGCCCGCCCCCGGGCCCGTCACCGGCGACCCGATCGTGCGCGGTCTGCCCGTCATCTCCAAGCGGGAGCAGCTGCTCACCGAGGCCATCCGCATCTTCGGCCGGCAGGGCTATCACGAGGCCAGCATCGAGGAGATCGGCGCGGCCGCGGGCATCAACGCCTCCAGCGTCTACCGCTACTTCGCCAGCAAGGCCGACCTGTTGGCCGCGGCCCTACACCGCACCGCCGAACGGGTCGCCATCGCCAACAACGAGGCCCTCGCAGAGGCCACCAGCCGCGCCGACGCGGCCGTGCGCATCGCCGACCGGTTCGCCCGCATGACCTTCGCCATGCCCGAGATCCTGCCGGTCTACTTCGCCGAATTCCCCAATCTGCCCGCCTCCGAACAACATCGGCTGCGGTCGGTGCAGCGGCAGAACGTGCTGGAATGGGCCAACCTGCTCGACGGCGATCAGATCGAGGCCCGTTTCCGGGTGCACGCCGCCATCGCGCAGGTCGCCGATGTCGGCCGCCGCATCCGCTTCGACGGGCGGCCGGAGAACATGGCGCGGGTCAGCGCGGTGATGCGGGCGGTCCTGCTGGGCGTGCCCGCCTCACACCCGGTGCCGCAGCCGGAACAGGGCTCGGGCGACGCGTAACCGGCGCGGGTGCTTGTCGAAGGTGCCCGAGGTGATCTGATCCGGCGGATGCTTCTCGGTGATCGTCTGTGACCGGCTGAATTCGCGCATCGACTGCGGATCACGGATGCGGCCGGGGCCGTTCACGCCGTAGACCGGGGTCGAATTGACGGTGATCAGCTCGCTGCGCAGCCGGCCCGCGAACTCGGGGACACTGCGCACATCGCGCGTGAAAACCGCGACCGTGGACGGCCGTTCGGCGGCATTGACCCGCTCGGCCGCCTCGTCCATGGACGCCACCCGCTGCACGATCAGCATCGGCCCGACCGCCGCGCCGGTGATCGCGATGCTCACCTCCGGCACCTCGGTCAGCACGATCGGCTCGATATAGGGCTCGCGAATGGACTCCAGGCCACCGACCACCGGCCGCCCGCCCCGGGTGATGGCGTCGCGCACCTGCCTGCGCACCACCTCGATCTGCGACTCCAGGATCATCGGACCGTAGGCGGCGCGGCGATCCGCGCCCGGCCGCAGCCGTTTGGCCTGGCCCGCAACCAGTTCCAGGAACGGCTCGTACACCGAATCGGCCACGTACACGCAGCGCACCCCGGCGGGCTGCTGACCGGAATTGGCCATCGCGCCGTACACCGCGGCCGCGGCGGCGGTGTCGAGCTTGGCGTCGACCTGCACCACCATGGCCCCGCGTCCACCCTGCTCGACGATCAGAGGAGTGGACGACTGTGCGGCCAGCGTGGCCATCTCGCGCGCCCCCGCACCCGATCCGGCGTAGGCCAGCTTGTCCAGCCGGGTCCGGCACAGCGCGGCGGCGGTGGCGCTGTCACCCGTGACGACCTGCAGCACAGGCTGATTCGGGGCCAACTGGTTCCAGGTATCGGCCAGCCAGGCGCCCACGCCCGGGGTCAGCTCACTGGGTTTGAACACCACGGCATTACCGGCCGCCATCGCGCCCGCGATCGAATTCATCGGCGTGAGAACGGGATTGTGCCAGGGGCCGAGCACGCCGATCACGCCCAGCGGCAGGTAGCCGACGGTGCCGGTGGGTTCGCGACGCAGCGAGGCGCGCAGCCGGGTGGTGCGGCCCAGGGTCCGCTCGGCATGGCGCGCAACCCAATCCAGGTGTTCGACGGCCAGGGTCACCTCGATGGCGGCGTCCAGGCGCGGCTTGCCGGTCTCGCTCGAGATGAGCTCCACCAGGTCGCGGGTGCCGCGGGCCAGGGCGCGCTTCCAATCCAGCAGCCAGCGTTTGCGCGCGTCGAATCCCAGTGCCGCCCACCATTGTTCGGCGCTGCGCGCCGAGCGGACGGTGCGGGTCAGCTCACCCGCGCCCATGCTGGCGTATTCGCCCACGACCTCCCCGGTACGCGGATCGTAGGACGTCAGCACCTTGGATCGGCTCGCACCGGCGCGCCCTGTTGCCGGCTGCGCCGACTCGGCCATGGTCAACCTCTCGTGGCCTGTGAATGTCTCTCCCCGTCAAGGCCAGACTATGGTTCGAGTCGCAGATGCGACAAGGTAGCGAAATCACCGCATACCGTTCGGTCTGCGCCTGGATCAGCAGCTATTCGGGGACCCAGCAGTTTGTGACCAAGCACACAGTTTGCCGATGGCTGCTTCGGCAAAGAAACGGCCCCACTTCGGATGCGCCGGTAACATCACGCCAGGCGGTGTGGATCATCCCGAAGGGTTACCCCTCTCGGATGTGGGGACCCGCCGCCGGGGCTACATAGTTTCAGCCCGACCAGCCGATAGTGGAGAGTTGATGCCCAGCTTGGACAGACCGGATTCCGTAGCACCCGACGAACCGGCCGTTTACGTCGAAGACGTCCGCAAATCCTTCGGCGACGTGCACGCCCTCCAAGGCGTCAGCTTCACCGCCGCGCGCGGCCAGGTGCTGGGCATCCTCGGTCCCAACGGGGCGGGCAAGACCACCACGGTCAAGATCCTGTCCACCCTGCTGCGCCCCGACTCCGGCGTCGCCCGCATCGCCGGACACGACGTCCGCGCCGACCCGGCCGCCGTCCGCCGATCCATCATGATGACCGGCCAGTACGCGGCGCTCGACGAGAACCTGTCCGGCCGCGAGAATCTCGAACTCTTCGGCCGCCTCATGGGTCTGCCCCGCAAGGCCGCCCGGCAGCGCGCCGACGCCCTGCTCGAGGAATTCGACCTCACCGGCGCGGGCCGCCGCGCGGTGCGCCACTACTCCGGCGGCATGCGCCGCCGCGTCGACATCGCCTGCGGGCTGGTGGTCCGGCCCGAGGTGGTATTCCTCGACGAACCCACCACCGGCCTGGATCCGCGCTCCCGCCAAGGCGTCTGGGACCTGGTCACCGCGCTCAAGACCCAGGGCATCACCGTCCTGCTGACCACGCAGTACCTCGAAGAGGCCGACGTGCTCAGCGACAACATCATCGTCATCGACAAGGGCACCGTCATCGCCGAAGGCACCGCCGACGCGCTCAAGGAGAAGACCGGCGGCAGCTACTGCGAGGTCGTGCCGCTCGATCCCAAGCAGCTCGTCACCGCCGCCGACGCGCTCGGCGACCTGGTGCCCGACGCGGTCCGCGCGGAGTTGGACGGCGGCGACCGGCTTTCGATCCCGGCCCCCGACGGCGCGGGCACCCTGTCGGAGGCGCTGCGGCGACTCGACAGCGCCGGGGTGCGGCTCGCCGACATCGGCCTGCGTCGCCCCTCCCTCGACGATGTGTTCCTCACCCTCACCGGACACTCCGGGACCAAGGAGCACAGCGACCCGGAAGGCGAGGCATGACCGCCACCGCGGCCGATGCCGCCGACCTCTTCGCCGGGGTACCGCCCGCCCGGCCCAACAGCTTCGCCCAGTGGCGTGCGCTCACCGGGCGGGTCGTCTGGGTGATGGCGACCAAGGGCGAGCTCATCGTCGCGGTGATCGTGCCGCTGATCTTCACCCTCGGCTTCTACCTGCCCTTGAAATACGTCATGGCGTTCAGCGGCATCAACTACGCGCAGTTCGTCATGCCGATCATCGTGCTGCAGACCATGTCGTTCACCATGATGTCGAACGCGCAGCTGGCCGCGTACGAATCCATGACCGGACTCAACACCCGCATGCAGACCATGCCCATCGGGGCGATGGTGCCGCTGGTGTCGCGGCAGTCCGCGGGCCTGGTGCGCTCGGTCGTCTCGCTCATCGCGGCACTCGGCTGGGGCTACCTCATCGGCTTCCGGTTCGTCGCCGGATTCGGGCAGGCCGTGCTGTTCTGCCTGTTCTCCATTGCGGTCGGCACCGTGCTGGCCATCGGCGCCGACGGACTCGGATCGCTCACCAAGAGCCCCGAATCCCTCAGCCAGGCACTGACCTTGCCCACGCTGATCTTCGGCATGATGTCCTGCGGCTTCGTGCCCGAGGACGGCTTCCCCCGCTGGGTGCGGCCGTTCGTGCGCAATCAGCCCATCTCCCAGTTCTCCTTCGCGCTGCGTGACATGGCCGCGCACGGGGTGACCTGGCAGGTGCTGTGGGTGCCGTTGGTGTGGTTGATCGGCGGGCTCGTGGTGTTCACGCCA
This sequence comes from Nocardia heshunensis, assembly GCF_054782115.1. NCBI lineage: Bacteria > Bacillati > Actinomycetota > Actinomycetes > Mycobacteriales > Nocardiaceae > Nocardia > Nocardia heshunensis. Next base: position 37,776 of record NZ_BAAGTC010000026.1, read on the forward strand.
CTGGCCGTCTGGGCGAGTACGAGGCGATCATGAGTATTACGGCTACAGAAGCGGATTCGTGGGTGGGGCATCAGCCGCTGCCCACGGTGAAACCGCGCTCCGAGAGCACCCTCTCGATCTGGGTGGAACAGAGCCTGATCCAGTGCAAGCGGCTGCTCATGGGCTGGATGCGCGACCCCTCCACCACCATCCAGACCCTGGTCTTCCCCGCGGTCACGCTGATCATGTTCCGGATCGTGCTGGGCGACTCCATCTCCCGCGCCACCGGCGCGCCCAGCATCTACGGCACCACGCCGATGGTCATGCTGGTCGCGGCCATGTCCGGCTCCACCGTCAGCGCCCTCGGCTTCAAGGTCGAGAAGGCCACCGGGCTGCTCGGGCGGTTCCACACCATGCCCATCCACCGCGCGGCCGGGCTCACCGGACGCCTGCTGGCCGAGGCGGTGCGCGTGATCATCACGTCGCTGTTCGTGCTGGTCGTCGGCATCGCGCTGGGCTTCCGGTTCTGGTACGGGTTCGCGGGTGCGGTTGCCATGCTGGCCATTCCGGTGCTGTTCGCCATCGGATTCGCGGTGCTGGTGACGGCGCTGGCCACGCTCACCGAGGGCATCCTGCTGGTGTCGATCGTCAGCCTGTTCAACACCCTGCTGATGTTCTTCAACTCCGGATTCGTGCCGGTCTTCGCCTACCCGACCTGGCTGCAGGCGACGGTCGAGAACCAGCCGATGAGCACCGCCATCGACGCCATGCGTGGACTGTCCTTCGACGGGCCGATCGCGACGCCGCTGTGGAAGACGGTGGCGTGGGTCGTCGGCATGATCGTGGTGTTCGCGTACCCGGCGATCCGCGGCTACCGGCGGGCGGCGGAGACCGGAGCGTAGACAGACTCGGCGTAGGTTCCGACACGCCCCGAGAGTTCGCCTGGTGTGCGATGTTTGGGGCCTTTGCCGAGCCTCGGGCGGAGTGTGGTCCGCGTCACGTTAAGGTTGCCCCATGGCTTACCTGGTTACCGGGGCAACCGGGTTCATCGGTCGATTTCTGGTACCGGAACTCCTGAAACGTGGCGCGGACGTCCACGTGCTGGTCCGTCCGGGCGAGGACTCCGTGCTGCGGTTCAACCGCTGCCTCCGCGAATGGGACGCCCGCGACCGGGTCCGCCCGGTGCGCGGGGACCTCGCGGCACCCGGACTCGGCATCGACTCGAGCTGGATTGCCGCACAGCGCGGTTCGATCGACCACGTCTTCCACCTCGCGGCCGGATTCGACGCGAACGGTGCGGGCGGCGGCACCCGCCGGGTGGCCGAACTCGCGGGCGCGCTGGAAGCCGGACGGCTGCACCACGTTTCGACCGCGCGCGTGGCCGGGGCCTGGGAGGGCCTGTTCACCGAGGGCATGACCGACGTCGGGCAGCTACTGCCCACGCCGTACCAGCGCGCCATGCTGCGGGCCGAACAGGACGTGCGCGAGCAGACCGCCGTGCCGTGGCGGATCTACCGGCCCGCCATCGTCATCGGCAACTCCCGCACCGGCGAGATCGACCGCATCGACGGGCCCTACTACTTCTTCCGGCTGCTGCGCATGGCCGCGCAGCTGCCACGCATCCTGCCGGTGGTGGCGCCCAAACTCGGCGAAACCAATATGGTGCCGGTCGATTACGTGGCCCGCGCGCTCGACCACATCGCGCACCGGCCCGGGGACGGGCCCTCCACCTACCACCTGGTGGATCCGCGGGAGCAGAGCGTGGCCGAGGTCTTCAACCTCTTCGCCGACGAGGCCGGGGCGCCACATCTGATCGAGGTCATGCCCAAGCCGACGCTCGACGTGACGCTGCGGGTGCCCGGCATGGGATGGGCGCTGCGTCAGGTCGGCATCCCGATGGACGTCATCGAGGACACCGAATTCGCCTGCCGCTTCGACTCCCGCCACACCGCCGCCGCGCTGGCGGGCACCGCCATCAAGGTGCCGCCGCTGGCCGCCTACGCCTCGGTCATCTGGAAGTACTGGATCGAGAACTGGGTGTGACTCAGGAGCGCGAGTCCTCGGGGAGCAGCAGATCCGCCTCCGAGCGCGGCTGCCCGTAATCCCAACCCAGCCAGCGATTCCGGTTCCGCCAGCCGACCAGGTCGTAGCGCCAGCGGAACGGGTAGGTGGTGGCGACCGTCATGAACAGGGCGGTACCCAGCGCGGTGTAGTCGGCGTGCGCGGACAGCAAGGCGCGCTGCTGGCGAGGCGGGCGGGTGAAGAAGGCGTCGAACATGGCCTTGGACTGGGCGGTCGTCAGACGGCCCAGTCCGTACACGCCGCGCATGCGCATCCAATGCACCAGCCGGGCCTGCCGCGGCCACAGCGCCTCGACCGGATCGGTGCCGCGCTGCACCGCATCGATCGCCGTGTCCACCAGCGACAGCGAATCCGCCACGCAGTACCCGGTGATCGGGTGCATCATGCCGCCGCGCGAACCGAACGGGATCACCTCGCCGCGCCCGGCCTGCGGCGGGTGTGCGTCCAGCGGATAGTGCGCGGCCTCGGTGGGTTCGTCGCCGCGCAACCGAATCCCGTGCGCGGCCAGCCGATTCAGGGTGCGTCGCCGCAGCTCGTGCTGGGGCATACCGCCGCGCAGGCCGAGACTGGTCTCCTCGAAGATCACCGTGCCGTCCCCGAGCGGCACCGAATACAGGAACGACGGCGGCTCGTCCGGGCCCGCGCCGTTCTCGTCGCGCCAGTCCAGCAGCAGGCCCTCGCCCTCGCGCACCATCGGCGCGGCAATATCCTCGTCCACGAAAATGCCGTGCGCGCTGGCGGTCCGGCGGGCGGCCGGGGCGGCCTGGCCGCGGGTGTCGAACACGGTCGCCGCCCGCACCTCGGTGCCATCGGCCAACTCCACCCGGTGCGCCTCCACGATGCGGGCGCGGCCGGTGACCACCGTCGCGTCATCCAGCGGCAGCGCGTCGAACAGGCCCTGCTTGGACAGCACGCAGTAGGGGCGTGGAATCCGATGCTCGGCGGTCGTCCACACCACCGGCGCGTCGATGCGGCTGGCAATCGCGTTGTGCCCCAGCCACTCCGGCAGTTCATCCACCCAGCACGAATACGTGGGCGCCCACAACCGCGTCGGCCGCGGATCGATCGCCACCACCCGCAGGCCCGCCGCCATCGCGCGATGCGCCAAAGCCCGCCCCGTGGGACCGAGCCCCACCACACACACGTCGGCCGCTCTGCCGACCTCTCGGCCACTCATACCCGCATTCAAACAGCCTGACCCGCACCGCGCCAGGCCGACTCCGACTTCGCACCCCGGCCAGTAGGATTCCGGAAAGTCCGCAGGCCACTCGGTCGGAACCATCGATGGTGGCGACCCGGTAGGAGGCATCGATGAATCAATTCGGAGCTCCCATGCCACCGCCCATGCGGCCCATGCACATTCCCGCCGGCACGCCCCGCGACCCACGGCGCCTGTGGTGGGTGCCCGCCACCGTCTCCACCGGCCTGTCGGCGGTGTTGCTGGTGATTTGCTTCGGTGCGATGGTGCTCAGCGCTTTCGCAACGGATTCCTGCAACGGCCGCGACTCCTGCCCGAACACCTTCCACCACATCGACATCGCGACGAACCTGATGCTGTTCTGCGTGATCGCGGCGGTAGCGCAATGGCTCCCCGCCTACTGGTCCCCGTGGGCGCTGCGTATCGCGCTCGCGATCCTGCCCATCGGCCTCGGCATCGCCGCCGTCGTCATGTTCCTGAGCACGCCGGTCGGTCAGTAATGCCGGTAGGTAAGCAATGTCGGCAAGTCCGTTGTGCGACAACAGACTTGCCGACCGAAATAACTATCGAAGCTAATTCCGAACTCACTTGGTCGGCGTAGCCGACGGCGCCGCACTCCCCGAACTCGGCGGTGTAGCGCCCGGCGTACCCGACGGCGTCCCATTCCCACGCTCCCGCGCATGAATGATCCGAGTGGCCGCGATACTGCCGTTGGACTCCTGCCCCTGCACCATGATCTGATCGCCGACCGCGAACTGAGCCGCCGTCTCACTCTGCTTCTTCGACCCGAATTCCGTCGTCGGCGAAATGGTGACGGTCTCCGTACTCCCGTCCTGCTTCGTGATCATCCAGGACCCCGACCCCTCACTGGTGATCTTCCCCCCGACCCCTCTCCCGCCCCCACCGGCGCCCTTGTGATCCCCCGGCCCCTGCTGCTGATTCCCACCCTGACTCGAATGATCACTCGACCCGCAGGCCGCCAACCCGAGCGTCGCCGCCAAGGCCACCGTCACCCCGGCAACGGTCCGAAGAAGTACCCCCGGCCGCCGCCGCCCAGAAAGAGGCTCGGAACCATCACTTGCGTGTGTTGAAGATGTCATGCCCGCAACGCTATTGACGGTAGCTGTGAGGTCCCTACGCGTCCGCTGGTGAGTCACTCCACGGTTCGTGTGACTCACCAGTCTGTTGGTTGCTGCTACTTGGGGGTCACCCAGGTGGTGATGTCGGCGTGGACGACCTCGACGCCGGACTTGTCGTAGATGGAGACCGGGACCACCAGGTTCTGGCCTTCGGTGATGGTGGTGAAGTCGGGGACTTCGGGGAGTTCGGCGAGGGCTCGCAGGCTCGAGTTGGCCTTGGCCAGGTACTGGACGTTCATGGCCTTGGGGATCCAGCGGTGGGTATCCGGGACGGTGGCCTCGGAGAGCATGCCCATCGCTACCTCGGCCAGATTGCACGCGGCGATGGCGTGGAAGGTGCCGAGGTGGTTGTGGATGCCGAACCACTTGGGGGCGGTCACCTCGCACAGGCCCGGCTCCAGGCGCACCACGCTCGGCAGCACGGTCCCGAAATAGGGGACCCGGGCCACCATCCCGAGGGAGAACAACGTGTGCCCGATCCGGTTGTCGGGAAGCTTCTTCCACCCGCGATAAGTAGCGGTTTCTTTACCCATGGCGGCTATCTTACTTGAAAGTAAGTTCTGTGCGGGTGCGGCGGTGCCGATGCCCGCCGAATGTGGATGGCACAGTTCGAAACGTGGCCAAGCACGCGAAACGTGGCAGGCAGCCGTGGCGGATCGCCGAGCCGTATCGAACCCGGTTCCGGATGGTCGGCGTGTTCGCGCTGGCCGCCGTGAGCCTGCTGATCCCCGGGTACTTCGGCAAGGTGGTGGTCTATTTCACCGGGGACCGTGTCACCGCGCGGGTTCGCGACTGCTGGAGCACCTCCTATCGCGGCAATTCCACCTTCTACTGCAACGGCACCTGGCAGCTCCGCGACGGCGCGCATGGCTCGGGTCTGTTGCACGGCGTCACCGAGAGTTATCCGGCGGGCGCGGAGTTGGCCGTCCGCGCGACCCCCGATATCGCGATCACCGACTCGCTGCGCTGGCCGCTGGACTTCGGAATCGGTTGCGCCGCTTTCGCGCTCTTGATCTGGATCGCCTACCGCTTCGTGCGCCGGATTCGCGCGCGTCGCGTGAATAGGTCATCGAATCGGTAAGTGCCCCAGCTCGTCGAGCGGAACCGAGCGGTTGGTTGTTAGCTTGTCGGGTCGCGCCGGGGGCGCGGCTGGGAGCCGACGCCACACGGGTCGGCGGTCGGGGAAAATTCAGGAGTTTTCGAAATCATGCGTATTCGCACTGCGGTGGCCACGGTTGGCATCGCGCTCGCGGCGGTCACTTCCGGTACCGCGGCGACAGCCGGTTCGGCCTCGGCCATCACGCCGATCATCGATCCGGGCAAGGGCATCTATGTCGCCGTCATTCTGAACCAGAGCGAGACGGCCGCCCTCGCCAACAGCCCCATCCCGGGCATTCTCGACAATGTCCTGCCGTGGGATCAGCAGTACTTCGTCCTCGACAAGGATTCGGTCCTGCCCTACGACGGCCAATTCGTCTACGCCGACATCGACGAGATCGTCACCGAGGCCGCCATCCGGCACGGCGTCGTCGCCTTCGGCATCTACGACCCGGCCCGCAATGACGGTTGCTTGTTCCGCGTCGTACAGGCGCTGCCCACGCCCGTCTCCCAGGCTCCGATCTTTCCCTGATCCGGTAGGGAGCTACTGACGGCGGGTCGCTCTGCGACCCGCCGTCTCACTTTCTCGACCCGGTGTGACCAGCGCCATCGGGTTTTCGTCCGGGGGAGGGGGCGATTTGAACTGCCCCCATGGCTCGAGGCATACTGTTCGGGTTGCCCACTCCGGGTTGCGTCTTTTCCGTTGGATCGGCGCTGGTGGTGGGCGAGCAAGACCCAATTTTGCACCCCGCTGGAGTACGGCGTGGGTGCGTCCGGAACAATGTTCCGAGGCTTACAGGATTTTGGTCCGGGCCGAGGAATGAGCGGCGGAGCGACACGCCCGACCGCGTGGACCGGATGAACCATGACAGATGAACAGCGGCGATGGATCGGGCCCCAGGTGGGCCGGTCGTGTGGTGGCTGATGCGTCTTCGTGTGTTCGGGCAGTGCAAATGAGGGTGGTACGGGAGCGAAAGCCCCTGGGCCACAACGTAAGCGGAGAAAAGGACACTCAGCGTGGCGGGACAGAAGATCCGCATCAGGCTCAAGGCCTACGACCATGAGGCGATCGACGCGTCTGCGCGCAAGATCGTCGAGACGGTGACCCGTACCGGTGCCCGTGTCGTCGGCCCGGTGCCGTTGCCCACCGAGAAGAACATCTACTGCGTCATCCGGTCGCCGCACAAGTACAAGGACTCGCGCGAGCACTTCGAGATGCGTACCCACAAGCGGCTTATCGACATCCTCGACCCGACGCCGAAGACGGTTGATGCCCTGATGCGCATCGACCTGCCGGCCAGCGTCGACGTCAACATTCAGTGACGGGGACTTCGAATATGACTGACAACAAGACTCGTCCGGCCGCGGGCATCCTGGGCACCAAGCTCGGCATGACCCAGGTCTTCGACGAAAAGAACCGCGTCGTTCCCGTGACCGTCGTCAAGGCGGGCCCGAACGTCGTTACCCAGATCCGCACCGTGGAGCGTGACGGCTACGCCGCCATCCAGGTCGCCTACGGGTCGATCGACCCGCGCAAGGTGAACAAGCCGGTCTCCGGCCAGTTCTCCAAGGCCGGTGTCACCCCTCGCCGCCACATCGCCGAGCTGCGCGTCGCCGACGCCGCCGCCTTCGAGGTCGGCCAGGAGATCAACGCGGAGGCCTTCGCCGAGGGCAGCTACGTCGACGTGACCGGCACCTCCAAGGGCAAGGGCTTCGCCGGCACCATGAAGCGTCACGGCTTCAAGGGCCAGGGTGCCTCGCACGGTGCGCAGGCGGTGCACCGTCGTCCGGGTTCCATCGGTGGTTGCTCCACCCCGGGCCGTGTCTTCAAGGGCATGCGCATGTCGGGCCGCATGGGTAACGACCGCGTCACCACGCAGAACCTCACGGTCCACAAGGTGGATGCCGAGAACGGTCTGCTGCTGATCAAGGGTGCGATCCCGGGCCGTCGTGGCCACGTCGTGATCGTCAAGAGTGCAGTGAAGGGTGGTGCCCGGGCATGAGCACCGAGACCAAGACCAACCTGACGCTCACGGTCAAGGCCGCTGGCGGCAAGACCGAGGGCACCGTCGAGCTCCCCGCGGAGATCTTCGACGTGACCGCGAACATCGCGCTGATGCACCAGGTCGTCGTGGCCCAGCAGGCCGCGGCTCGCCAGGGCACGCACGCCACCAAGACCCGCGGCATGGTCCGCGGCGGTGGCAAGAAGCCGTACCGCCAGAAGGGCACCGGCCGTGCGCGCCAGGGTTCGACCCGTGCGCCGCAGTTCGCCGGCGGTGGCACCGTCCACGGCCCGCAGCCGCGTGACTACACCCAGCGTCTGCCCAAGAAGATGAAGGTCGCCGCGCTGCGTGGCGCTCTGTCGGACCGGGCTCGCAACGAGCGCATCCACGTCATCACCGAGCTGGTCGCGGGTCAGACCCCGTCGACCAAGTCGGCCAAGTCCTTCCTCGCCGAGATCTCGGAGCGGAAGAACATCCTGGTCGTCGTCGGCCGGGAAGATGTCACCGCGTGGAAGAGCGTGGCGAACCTGCCGGGCGTGCACCCGATCGCCCCGGACCAGCTGAACACCTACGACGTCCTGAAGTCGGACGAGATCGTGTTCTCGGTCGAGGCGCTCAACGCCTTCGTGCACGGCCCCGCCGAAGCTGCACAGGAGGAGAGCAAGTGACCACCATCGCCGACCCCCGCGACATTCTGCTCGCGCCGGTGATCTCCGAGAAGTCCTACGGACTGATCGAGGACGGCACCTACACCTTCCTGGTGCACCCGGATTCGAACAAGACGCAGATCAAGATTGCCGTTGAGAAGGTTTTCGGTGTCAAGGTCACGAGCGTCAACACCGCCAACCGTCAGGGCAAGCGCAAGCGGACCCGCTTCGGTTACGGCAAGCGCAAGGACACCAAGCGCGCGCTCGTGACCATCTCGGCCGACAGCAAGCCCATCGAGATCTTCGGAGGCCCGGTCGCGTAAGCGGCGGGGACTTCAGAAAGGCAGAAGAACTCATGGCAATTCGTAAGTACAAGCCGACAACCCCGGGTCGCCGCGGTGCCTCGGTCTCGGACTTTGCCGAGATCACCCGCTCGACCCCCGAGAAGTCGCTGCTGCGTCCGCTCACCAAGACCGGTGGCCGTAACGCGCAGGGTCGCATCACCACCCGTCACAAGGGTGGTGGCCACAAGCGTGCCTACCGTCTGATCGACTTCCGTCGCCTGGACAAGGACGGCGTGCCGGCCAAGGTCGCTCACATCGAGTACGACCCGAACCGCACCGCGAACATCGCCCTGCTGCACTTCGCGGACGGCGAGAAGCGCTACATCATCGCGCCCAAGGGCATTGCCCAGGGCACGAAGATCGAGTCCGGCCCCGGCGCCGACATCAAGCCTGGCAACAACCTGCCGCTGCGCTCGATCCCGACCGGTACCACCATTCACGCGGTGGAGCTGCGTCCGGGTGGCGGCGCCAAGCTGGCTCGCGCCGCGGGCATGAGCATCCAGCTGCTGGGTAAGGAAGGCGCCTACGCCGTCCTGCGTATGCCGTCGGGTGAAATCCGTCGCGTCGATGTGCGCTGCCGCGCCACCATCGGCGAGGTCGGCAACGCCGAGCAGTCGAACATCAACTGGGGCAAGGCCGGCCGTATGCGGTGGAAGGGCGTTCGCCCGACCGTCCGTGGTGTCGTCATGAACCCGGTCGACCACCCGCACGGTGGTGGTGAGGGTAAGACCTCCGGTGGTCGCCACCCGGTCTCCCCGTGGGGCAAGCCCGAGGGCCGCACCCGCAAGCCCAACCGTCCCAGTGACAAGCTCATCGTCCGCCGCCGCGGCAAGAAGCGTTAAGGAGGAGGTTAAAGATGCCACGTAGCCTGAAGAAGGGCCCGTTCGTCGACGGACACCTCCTCAAGAAGGTGGACGTTCAGAACGAGAAGGGCACGAAGCAGGTCATCAAGACCTGGTCGCGTCGTTCCACCATCATCCCCGACTTCATCGGTCACACGTTCTCGGTCCACGATGGCCGCAAGCACGTGCCGGTGTTCGTGTCGGAGAACATGGTTGGACACAAGCTCGGTGAATTCGCGCCGACTCGCACGTTCAAGAGCCACGTCAAGGAAGATCGGAAGAGCAAGCGGCGATGAGCACTGAAACTCAGAACCCGACCGCGCGCGCGACCGCCAAGCACGTCCGCGTGACGCCGATGAAGGCTCGTCGCGTCGTGGACATGGTCCGTGGCCGTCGTGTCGAGGACGCGCTGAACATCCTCAAGTTCGCTCCGCAGGCAGCGAGCGAGCCGGTTGCGAAGGTTGTCGCTTCGGCGGCCGCCAACGCCGAGAACAACCTCGGCCTCAACCCGGCCACCCTGGTGATCTCGACGGCTTTCGTCGACGAGGGCGCCACCATGAAGCGTTTCCAGCCGCGGGCCCAGGGCCGTGCGTTCCGGATCCGCAAGCGCACCAGCCACATCACCATCGAGGTCGAGAGCGTGCCCACCGCCGGCGCTGCCACTCGTAGCCGCCGGAAGGGAGGGGCAAAGTAAATGGGACAGAAAATCAACCCCCATGGCTTCCGCCTCGGTATCACCACCGACTGGAAGTCGCGTTGGTACGCGGACAAGCAGTACGCGGACTACGTGAAGGAAGACGTCGCGATCCGCAAGCTCCTCGCCACGGGCATGGAGCGGGCCGGCATCTCGAAGGTCGAGATCGAGCGCACCCGTGATCGCGTCCGTGTGGATATCCACACCGCGCGTCCGGGCATCGTGATCGGCCGTCGTGGCGCCGAGGCCGACCGCATTCGCGCCGAGCTGGAGAAGCTCACCAAGAAGCAGGTTCAGCTGAACATCCTCGAGGTCAAGAACCCCGAGTCGGATGCGCAGCTGGTTGCTCAGGGTGTGGCCGAGCAGCTTTCGAACCGTGTGGCGTTCCGTCGTGCGATGCGTAAGGCCATTCAGTCGGCCATGCGTTCGCCGAACGTCAAGGGCATCCGTGTGCAGTGCTCCGGCCGCCTCGGCGGCGCGGAAATGTCGCGCTCGGAGTTCTACCGTGAGGGTCGCGTGCCGCTGCACACGCTGCGCGCCGACATCGACTACGGCCTGTACGAGGCGAAGACCACCTTCGGCCGCATCGGCGTGAAGGTCTGGATCTACAAGGGCGACATCGTCGGCGGCAAGCGCGAGGTCACCGCTGTGGCCCCGTCCGGCCGTGGCGACCGCGATCGTGACGATCGCCCGCGTCGCGAGCGTCCGAGCCGTCCCCGTCGCAGCGGTGCCCAGGGCACCACGGCGACCAGCACCGAGGCCGGGCGTGCCGCGACTGCAGTCGCGGAGGCTCCGGTAGAGAACCAGGAGGGCTGACCTATGTTGATGCCCCGCAAGGTCAAGCACCGCAAGCAGCACCACCCCGGCCGTTCCGGCATGGCGAAGGGCGGCACCGCGGTGACGTTCGGTGAGTACGGCATCCAGGCTCTCGAGCCCGCCTACGTCACCAACCGTCAGATCGAGTCGGCTCGTATCGCGATGACCCGCCACATCAAGCGTGGCGGCAAGGTCTGGATCAACATCTACCCGGACCGCCCGATCACCAAGAAGCCTGCCGAAACCCGCATGGGTTCCGGTAAGGGTTCGCCCGAGTGGTGGATCGCGAACGTCAAGCCCGGCCGGGTCATGTTCGAGATCTCGTACCCCACCGAGGAGATCGCTCGTGAGGCCCTGCGCCGCGCGATGCACAAGCTCCCGATGAAGTGCCGGATCGTGACCCGAGAGGAGCAGTTCTGATGGCTACCGCTAACCCGGCCGCAGAGCTCCGCGAGCTCGACAACGAGGCGCTCGTCGCCAAGCTGCGCGAATCCAAGGAAGAGCTGTTCAACCTGCGCTTCCAGATGGCGACCGGTCAGATGACCAACAACCGTCGCCTGCGTGTGGTCCGCCACGAGATCGCGCGTATCTACACGGTCATGCGCGAGCGCGAGCTCGGCCTGGCCTCCGGTCCTGAAGGCAAGGGAGACGCCGCATGAGCGACGTAAAGGGCCCGGCCAAGACGCCGGCCAAGCAGGAGGAGCGTGGCTCGCGCAAGGTGCGCATCGGCTACGTCGTCTCCGACAAGATGACCAAGACCATCGTGGTCGAGCTGGAAGATCGCGTGAAGCACAAGCTTTACGGCAAGATCATCCGCACCACCTCGAAGGTGAAGGCCCACGACGAGAACGAGATCGCCGGCGTCGGCGACCGCGTGCAGCTGATGGAGACCCGTCCGCTGTCCGCCACCAAGCGGTGGCGTCTGGTCGAGGTCCTGGAGAAGGCCAAGTAAGCCTGCTCCGTGACTTGATCAAGTCATAGAACTCTGGCCCGCTTCCCAAATGGGAAGCGGGCCAGAGTCTTTTGGGGGTTCGGGGGCTTGCCCCCGTCGGGTTCGGGGGTGTGGGGGCTCAGCCCCCACACTTCCCCTTTCCTGGGGGTGCGGGGGCTTGCCCCCGCGTATCTTCCGGGGTTCGGGGGCGGAGCCCCTGAGAGCTCGAGAGTGTCGATACCTCACTCGGCGCGAGTGTGACCAAACTGAAACGCGATATGGCCAAAGGGAATTGGCGTGTCGCGGCTGCGGGCGCTAATTTGGTCTTCGCTATGAGGGATGTTGCGATGACTTCGGGTGCTTGGCGGACCAACGACCACGAGGCGGTGACCTTCCGCGACGCTTCGGTCGCGTGGGCACTGGCCGCTCACGAAGTGCTGGCCGAAACCGCCACCGGCTACGGGCATTTCGTCACCGTCAATGAACTCGCCGAGCAGATCCAGGAGATGTCCGGCATCCGGACCGACGCTCCCACCCGCACCTGGATGGACGCCATCCTGCGCAAGGTGGCGCGGCGCAGTCACAATGCGGGCGAGCCGCCGCTGACCGCGCTTTGCGTCAAGCAGAACCACAAGGTCACCGAAAGCTACAAGTACGTGCTGGAATTGGCGCATCTGCCGATCCCCGCGGACCTCGAGGTGCATGCCGCCTACGCCCGCTGGCAGTGCTACGCCGCCTACGGCGCGGAGATCCCTTCGGACGGCGGCATCCCGCCCCTGATCCCGCGCAACGGCGGCGCTCCCCGTCGCGTCACCGCGGCCGGTCCGGTCGTCGCGTCGAAGCCGGACCCGGAGGCCCGCAAGGCCACCTGCGCTTCCTGTTTCACCGAGCTCCCCGCGAACGGCGTCTGCTACTACTGCTGAGCCTCACGCGTCCTTGTGGCACACGGCTTCGATCATGAGCCCGTCGAAGCCGGTGCAGAACGTCGCGTAGTACGGCGGCGGATACTGCGGGAATTCCCGTGGCGCGTGCAGGATCTCGTCCCCGCGCCCCGCCGCCCACGCGTGCACTCGATCGACCGCCGCGCGGGTGGGCACCATGAACGCGAGATGCTGCAGCCCCGGCCGCGTCCGCGCGTACTCGCCCGATTCCGCCGGGTAGAAGAACAGATACGTCCCCATCTTGCGCGCCGCAGGCCAGTACGCGAATTGCGTATCGTCCGCGAGCAGCGGCTCGTAGTCCAGGAGCGGCATGAGCTCGTCGTAGTACTTCCGCGCGCCCACCAGATCGCTGACATTGATCCCGAGATGTCCCAGTGGCATTCTTCGAACCTACTGGCTGCCAACGGGATCCGGAACGATTCGAGGGTGGTCAGGCGGGGGCGTGGAGGTTTTCGAGGGTGTGGACCAGGGGTGCGAGTTCGGGGTTTTTCGCGGCCTGGGTCAGTGCCTCGCGGAGGGCGGTGGCGTTGGTGGGGCGTGCCTGTTCGAGCAGGGCGTGGCCGGTGTCGGTGACCTTGGTGTAGATGCCGCGGCGGTCGTTGGGGCAGAGGTAGCGGGACAGCAGGTTGCGGTGTTCCATCCGGGTCACCAGGCGGGTGGTGGCGGATTGGGAGAGCACGATCGCGTCGGCCACCTGTTTCATCTGGAGCATGCCGCCGTCGCCGTCGTGTTGGCGGGACAGGACGTCGAGCAGCGAGTACTCGCGGACGCTGAGGTGCCCACTGATACTTGGGCTTTCGTTCACAGCGAAGTAGCCGGGCATACTCGTTATGCCTGTGAGGCTATGAAGCTCGTCGTGCAGGTCAAGCTCATGCCGCTACCGGAGGTGGCATCCGCACTCTCGGAAACTCTGCACGCTTGTAACGACGCTGCGAACTGGCTCTCCGGTCGTGCCCATGAACGGGGGGAAACCTCTCGTAAGTTGTTGCAACAATTCGCTTACCATGATCTGAAGGACCGGGGACTGTCTGCGCAACCCGCGCTGCATGTGATCCGCAAGGTCGCCGACTCGTACACCGCCCTGCAGGCGAATATTCGGGCGGGCAACCTCGGCAAGCTGGGGTCGAAACGCCGCGACAAGGCTGAATCCGAAGCCGTCACTTTCAGGGAGAACGCGGCGCAGCCGTTCGATGACCGCTGCCTTTCCTGGCAGCTTGACGATCGGACGGTGAGTATCTGGACCACCTCAGGCCGAATGCGCGGAGTGAAATTCGCCTGCTCAGAACGGGCCCTCGAACTCCTCGCTGAGCATCGCAAGGGCGAAACCGACCTTGTGCATCGTGACGGCATGTGGTTCCTCCACGCTACCTGTGAGGTGCCCGAAGCCGCGCAGATGGCGCCGACCGACTTTCTCGGTGTGGACCTCGGCATCGTGAATATCGCCACCACTTCCGACGGAACGATCTATGCCGGACGCAGGCTGAATCGCTACCGCAAGCGGCAGTCCGAGTTACGTCGCAAGCTCCAGAAGAAGGGCACGAAGTCAACCAAACGTGTGCTGAAGCGGCAGCGACGCAAAGAATCCCGGAAAGTTGCCGAGATCAACCACATCATCTCGAAGGCCATCGTGACCGAGGCTGAACGCACCGGACGCGGGATCGGCATGGAAGACCTTGCCGGTATTCGCCAGCGGGTACGGCTGAGGAAGCCCCAACGGGTCACACTGCACTCCTGGGCCTTTGCTCAGCTTGGACAGTTCATCGGATACAAGGCGCGGCGAGCCGGTGTGCCTGTCGTCTTCGTCGATCCTGCCAACACCTCTCGCATGTGCGCGAAGTGCGGGCATATCGACAAGGCGAACCGCGTCTCACAGGCTCGATTCTTGTGCAGGTCGTGCGGATTCGTTGATCATGCCGACCGCAATGCTTCCCGCAATATCCGCGCTCGCGCGTGGGAGTTGTGGAGAAGCGGGGCGGAGTCACACGCCCCTGCACCCGTGTAGGGTGCTGGACGTGGACGCACCATCACAGCCAGTGGTGGCCGTACTGCAAGCCTTGTTCAGTCCCTGGCGAGGCAGCTGACTTTGGGTAATGCGATGGTGTGCGGGATTCGGTTATACGGCACCGAATTGGGTGGGTGCGGGGCTGGCCGGGTCGGCGTTGTTGCTGGCCGTGGTGGCCGAGGCGCTCGACCGGCGCGCGAAGAGGTTTGCTGTGAATCTTGGTCCAGCAAACTATATTTCGACAAATCTCGCCAAACAGACGTAGCATACCGCTCATTCTTGAGCGCTTGACCTGCCGGGTCTAATGTCGGCGGAGTGTCCGGATTCGGTCACGGCTAATCGAGCGCGATCGGTGAGTTTGCATGCTCGACAATGTTTTGCGGATCGCCATAGTTGGAATGGGGCCGCGAGGTCTCAATGTCTTCGAACGGATTTGCGCCAATGCCAGGCAGCTAGGTTTCTCCGCCGGTGTCGAGTTGGTGGTCATCGACTCGAAACGTCCAGGGACCGGCGCGGTCTGGCGGACGGACCAGTCTCGGCACCTGCTCATGAATACGGTCGCGGAGCAGGTCACCATATTCACCGACGACACCGTCGAGATGGCGGGCCCGGTGGAGCGCGGGCCCAGTCTCTACGAATGGTCCAACTTCCTGGCGAAAATAGGCAATTTCGCTGGCCTGCCCGCACCGGCATTTCGTCAGGCATTACGGATCGCCCCCGAAACCTATCCGCCCCGGGCCTACTACGGCCATTACCTGCGCTGGGCATTCGAACGCACTCGCGACAGGTACGCCGAATGGGTGCGCGTGCGCGAAATAGTGGCAACCGCCCTGGATTTGCGCGACGGCCCCGGCGGATTGCAGGAATTGGATCTCAGCACCGGTGAGCGCCTGCGCGGCCTGCACGCGGTCGTCCTCACCCAGGGCCACCTGGGCGAGGTCGCGCCCGCCGCATCCGGCTCGCTGGCGCAGGACGCGGACCGCCTGGGCCTGAGCTACTTTCCGCCCGGCAATGCCGCCGACATCGATCCGGACCTGATCCCGGAGCGTGAGCCGGTCATCATCCGCGGGCTGGGCCTCACCTTCTTCGACTACCTGGCCATGTTGACCGCGGGCCGCGGCGGCCGGTTCAAGGAATCCGACTGCGGTCTGGAGTACATCGCCTCGGGCCGCGAGCCGTTGATCATCGCCGGGTGCCGCCGCGGCGTCCCGCATCATGCGCGCGGCGAGCATCAGAAGGGTGTCGACGGCCGCTACGAGCCGCTGCTGCTGAACGCCGACCGCATCGCCCGATTGCGCTGGCGCGCCAAGAAGTTCGGTGATGTCTCCTTCCGCCGCGATGTCTGGCCCTGTATCGCGCGCGAGGTCGAGTCGGTCTACTACACCCGATTGCTCGCGGATCGGGTGAGCCCGCATCGCCTGGCCTCCTTTCGGGATCGCTATCTGATCGCGCAGACCCCCGAGGACACCCAAGAGCTGTTGAACCGCTTCGGTATTCCGCCGCGGGACCGCTGGGACTGGAATGCCCTGGCCGACCCGACCGGGGGCCGCTGCTTCACCGATCCCGACGATTTCCACGCCTGGCTGCTGGCCTACCTCGACGCCGACGTCCACCAGGCCCGCCTGGGCAACCTGCACGGCCCGGTGAAGTCGGCCCTGGACGTCCTGCGCGACCTGCGCAACGAGGTGCGGCTGGTGGTCGATCACGGCGGCATCGCGGGCTCCTCCTACCGTGACGACCTGGACCGCTGGTACACGCCGATGAACGCCTTCCTGTCCATCGGCCCACCCGCGCACCGGATCTCGGAACTGGCGGCACTGATTCGCGCGGGTGTGGTGCGAGTCGCCGGTCCCGGCATGCGGGTCCGGGCGGACACCAGGCGCGAGTGCTTCGTCGCCGATTCACCTCTGGTCGGTGATTCGGTGCTGACGGCACGATCCCTCATCGATGCCTGGATGCCCGCACCGGACCTGCATCGCACCGCGGATCCCTTGCTGCGCAACCTGTTGCGGCGTGAGGAGGTACGCGGCTATGTGATCGGTTCGCCGGACGGCAGCCGCTATCGCACCGGCGGCCTGGCGATCGCGGAGGGCACGCACCATCCGGTGGACACGCTCGGCCGAATCCATCAGCGCCGCTATGTATTCGGCGTTCCGACCGAGGCGGTGCGCTGGGTGACGGCGGCCGGCCCGCGTCCCGGCGTCAACTCGGTGACCCTGGCCGACGGTGACGCCATCGCCCGCGAACTCCTCACCGCCCATCGCTACGAAGGACCGGCGCCGAATCATGCGGGGGTGCAGCGACATTCCGAACTCGAAGACGAGTGCGAAAGGCACGAAATGACGGTGGAGTGCGGGCTGTTGGCCCCGGTCGGGGTGGGCACGCCGGTGGAGTCCCTGCTCGGTGACGACGCCTGGATCGAGGCCATGGTGGAGGTCGAGCAGGCGCTGGTGCGCGCGCAGACCACGCTGGGCATGGTGCCGGATTCGGTGGCCGGTCATCTGGCGATCGCGGTGCGCGAGCACGAGTTCGACGCGCGGGAGATCGCGCAGGCCTCGCGTGGGGCGGCCAATCCGGTGGTGACGTTCGTGGAGCGCCTGCACGACGCGGTCGCGGATGTGGATCCGGTCAGCGCCAACTATGTGCACTACGGGTCGACCAGCCAGGACATTCTGGATACCGCGACCATGGTGATCGCCGCCCGGGTGCTGGGTGTGGTGATCGCCGATGTCGACACCATCGTGGCCGCGCTGGCCGAGTTGGCGCGGCGGCACCGCAGCACCCCGATCGCGGGCCGCACCCTGGCCATGCACGCGGTGCCGACGACCTTCGGGGCGCGGGTCGCGGTCTGGATTCAGGGCCTGCTGGACGCCCGGGAGCGGTTGACCCGGGTGCGGGAGACGCTGCCGGTCCAATTGGGCGGTGCGGCAGGCACCTTGGCCTCCTACATCGAGTGCGCGCGCTGCGCGGATTCGGAGCTGTCCCGGGCGCCCGCCGGGGAGATCGTGGAGCGCCTGACCCGCGAGTTCGCCGCGGAGCTCGGGCTCGCGGTGCGCGCCACGCCTTGGCACACGGTGCGCACCCCGATCGCGGATCTGGCGTCGGCGCTGGCGCTGACTTCCGGCACGCTGGGCAAGCTGGCGGTGGATGTCATCTCCCAGGCCCGCACCGAGACCGCCGAGCTGTTCGAGCCCGCCGCGGTCGGCCGCGGCGAATCCTCCGCCATGCCGCAGAAGCGAAACCCGGTGCTGAGCACCATGATTCGCGCGGCGGCCCTGCAGGTGCCCGCACTCGCCTCGACCCTGTTCGGCGCGCTGCTGGCCGAGGACGAGCGTCCGGCCGGGGCGTGGCACGCGGAGTGGCAGCCGCTGCGGGAGTGCCTGCTGCTGGTCGGCGGTGCCGCGCATACGGCGGTGGAGTTGGCGTCGGGGCTGATGGCGGATGCCGATCGGATGACCGAGAACCTCTCGCTCACCGAGGGGCAGATCGTCTCCGAGCGGCTCTCGATCCGCCTGGCGCCGTTGCTGGGCAAGCCGATTGCGAAGAAGGCGCTGCAGTCGGCCGCCTACGAGGCGCAGTCGTCCACCCGGGCGCTGGCCGATGTGCTGTCCGAATCCCCGGATATCGCACTGCATCTCACCAAACCGGAGCTGACCGAGCTGTTGCGGCCGGAGAACTATCTGGGTGCCGCACCGGACCTGGTGGATCGGGTGCTGCGCCGCCTGGCGGATTGATCGGGAGCCGCGTGGCCGATTGATCACGCTGTGCCGCGGACAGTTTCGGGCTCCCATGCGGGAGTCCCGAACAGCGCCAGCGTGATCTGGTGCAGATGCGGCAGCAGCGTCGGCAGCGCCTCGGGCCCCTGGATCTGCAGGCAGTCGCGGATGCGATCGTCGATGGCCCCGATGAGCGTTTCGAACGCCTCGTCGGGGATCGCCACGGGGATATCCCCGACTCCACGTCCGATCAGGAAGGCGCCCCGCATGCGCTGTGCCAGCAGGGTTTTCATGTGCCGACGCTGTTCGGCCACCACCGGCCCGGCGACCAGGGCCTCGATATGTAGCGCGCGGGCGCAGAACCCGTTCGCCGTGAGGTGATGCAGGTATTCGCGCAGGGTGGTGTGGATGAGCGCGCGCCAGTCGGTGTGCGGGGTGTCGCGAATGCTCTCGTCGAGGTAGCCCAGGACGAGTTCGACCGCGGAGTCGAAGGCTCCGGCGAAGCAGTCGTCGCGGCCCTTGAATTGCTGGTAGAAGGTGCGCCGGGAGACATTGGCGCGAGCCACGATATCCGCGACCGTGGTGGCGGTGTAGCCGCGTTCGGAGACGGCCTCAAGCACCCCGAAGTACATGCGCATGCGCTGGGAGTGGACGACATCGGCGGGATCCAGCCCGTGCATGCCGCGCGGCAACCGGCCGCGGCTGATCTCGGTGTCCAGTCCCATGATCCGAGCATAGTGAAACGAGGGCCGGACCCGAGGTGGTCCGGCCCGGGCGTGCTACTTGCCGAAGCGGTTCTTGGCGGGCCGGTTGGAGGCGGCGCGGCGCGCGGCTTCCTTCTCCTTGACGCGTTCGGCTTCCTTGCGGACCTCGACCAGGTTGGCGCGTTCCTGTTCGAGCCAGGCGGGCGGGTCGGCGAGCAGCGCGGCGATCTCCTCGGCCGTGAGGGAGTCGGAGACGTTGTTGCGGGCCAGACCGGAGTTGGAGATGCCCAGCTTGCGGGCCACCACGTCACGCGGGAACGGGCCGTTCTGGCGCAGTTCGGTCAGCCACTGCGGCGGATTGGTGCGCAATTCCTCGAGCTGGGCGCGGGTGACGGGTGAGTTCCGGAATTCCTCGGGGGTTGCCGGGAGGTAGATGCCGAGTTTGTCGGCCGCGGTCAGCGGCTTCATGGTCTGGGGGTTCTTGTCCGGGCTCACCACTCCAGGGTATCGGGCGGGCGCGGCGAAGCTGCTGGCCGGTGCAATAACCTGGCAGGCATGAGCCGGTTGGAGTCCATCGACGTCACGAGTCTGCGCTGGTTCGTCGCGGTTGCCGAGGAATTGCATTTCGCCCGGGCGGCGCGCGGCCTCGGCATTTCACGGCAGCGGTTGAGCGCGACGGTCATCGAAATGGAGGAGACGCTCGGCACCAAACTCTTTGTGCCGGGCGCACAACCGACCCAGTTGAGCGCGGACGGGGAAGCGGTGCTGGCCGAGGCGCGCGAGATCATCGCGGCCGCCGTGCCGGAACCGGCGTCGCAGCCGGAGACGGCGGAGCGGCTGCGGGTCGGGTTCGTCCCGGGCGTCACCGTCACCAAGTGGGAGCGCATCTGGGCCGAGCGGTTCCCGGAGATCCGGCTGGAACTGACCCCGATCCCGATGAAGGAACAGGAACAGGCGCTGCGCGACGGGACGGTCGACATGTGCTTCGTGCGCCTGCCCATCGAGCGGGAGGGTCTCAGCGCCATCCCGCTCTACAAGGAGGTGCCCGTCGTGGTGGTGCCCAAGGATCATCCGATCGCCGTGTTCGAGCAGGTCGCCACCAAGGATCTGACCGACGAGCGCATGCAGGACGCCGCGGACCTGGATGACGCGGCCATGACGATGGAGTTGGTGGCGGCGGTCAGCGGCGCGGCCATCGTCCCGCATTCCATCGCGCGCCTGCACCACCGCAAGGATCTGGTCTACCGCCTGGTCACCGATGTGCCCTCGACCGAGATCGTGCTGGCCTGGCCCGTGGACGGGACGACCGAGCTGGTGGAGGAATTCGTGGGTGTGGTGCGCGGGCGGTCCGAGCGCAGCACGCGTTCCCCCTCGGGGCAGCAGGCGAAGAAGCCGCAGCAGCCGAAGAAGCCGAAGCATCCGGTCGCCGCCAAGAAGCCCGCGGCCAAGGCGCGTCAGGGTGGCGCGAAGAACCAAGGTAAGCGGCGCGGCCGCTAGTCACGTCCTCGTTCCCGGGTCTGATGGCGGATCCGGGAAAGTTCAGGGTCAACTCAGGGTTGCGCTATACGTATACGTCTACTTATAGTGGCTGAGCACGGATAGTACGGTCCGGCGCACCCTGAGAAGCAATGCGGCACAGCGGATATCGACCCACAGCGTCGTGTTGTTCAACCATGCCTATATGCGCATTCGCTGATGATTTGGAGCACCCCGTGGACTTCGACAAGGACACCCAGGACACCGCCGACAACGCCACCACCGAGCTGGTGATCGACACCCTCCCCGAGGGGATGCAAGAGGTCACCGTCCGAGTCGGCCCCGGCGGCGGCCGCACCCAACGCTTCGTGGGCCGGTTGCTCTCGCAGGCGCATCGGGTCACCAAGGAGGGCAGCGAGACCGTCCGGGTCTACCAGTCCCGCAAGGGCAAGCTGGTCGTGCACAGCCACATCATCGACTGGAACGACTTCGCCACCGCCACCAAACACGCTGCTCAGGAGAAGCGCGAGGAGTTCGTGCTGGCCAAGGGCAACTCCGACTCCTCGGACTACTCGCCGATCATGAACTGGGCCAAGGGATTTAAGAACTGGCGCGAGATGCTCGGTCTGGACGAGGATGGCTATGGCGACTTCACCCTCGAGATCGTGGATTCGCTGGGGGAGTTGCGCGATCGGGTCCCGGCGAAGGTCTATCGGATCGTCGCGGATGTGGTGGAGAACCCGTCCACGCAGGTCCTCGATATCTGACAACTGCAGATTGCTGAATAGCGCGGCCGAACCCTGAAAGGACTTCTCCCGCATGTTCTCCCGACTGGGGCGCTTCGTCGTCCGATTTCCGTGGCTGGTCATCGCCGCCTGGGTGATCGCCATTGTCGCGGTCGTCGCCACGGCCCCGAAGCTGACCGCCACCACCGACCAATCCGACTTCCTGCCTTCGCATTACGAGTCCATCCAGGCGATGAACCTGCAGCAGAAGGCGTTTCCCAACAGCAATACCCCGGCCGCGCTCATCGTCTTCGAACGCTCCGACGGCGCCCCGATGACCGATGCGGACACGGCCGCGGTGCAGGCCGCCGCCGCCAAGCTGTCGGAGCAGTCGGGTCTGACCGGGCAGACGCCCACCATCAAGGACGTCACCGCGGTCCAGGCGGTGCCCCCGTCGGAGAACCATGCCGTCGAGGTGGTCGCGGTGCAGATGACCAAGGTCACCAGCCCGAACGACACCAAGCAGACCGATGCCGTGAAGTCCCTGCGGGATGCACTGAAGGAGCAGGTGAACGGCACCGAGTTGAAGGCCGGTATCACCGGCACGGCCGCGCAGAACCTGGATCAGCAGGATTCCAGCAAGAAGGGCCTGATCATCATCGGCATCGCGACGGTGCTGCTGATCCTGGTGCTGTTGCTGATCATCTTCCGCAGCCCGATCATCGCGCTGCTGCCCATTCTGGTGATCTTCCTGGTGGTGTCGCCGCTGGTGAACGGTCTGCTCGGAATCGTCAGCGACGCTTTCGATCTCAAGATCGACAGTTCGGTCTCGTCGCTGCTGGTGGTGGTGCTCTTCGGTGTCGGCACCGACTACATCCTGTTCCTGATGTTCCGGTTCCGGGAGCGCCTGCGCGCCGGTGACGACGCCAAGACGGCCGTGGTCAATGCGGTCACCCGGGTCGGTGAGGCCATCACCTCGGCGGCCGCGGCGGTGATCATCGCCTTCGGTGCGCTCACCCTGTCCACCCTGGGCATGTTCCGGTCGATGGGTGTTGCGCTGGCCATCGCGGTGGCGGTGACGCTGCTGGCCGGGCTGACGCTGATCCCCGCGATCGTCTCGCTGTTGGGTACCAAGGTGTTCTGGCCCTCCAAGGCCTGGCAGCACGAGTCGACGGGCACCAACTTCGCGAAGCTCGGCAATGCGCTGGGTAAGCGTCCCGCGGTGTTCGCGGCGGCCTCGGGTGCGGTGCTGATCGTGTTGGGCGTCTTCGCCTTCGGCTTCAATCCGACCTTCGACCTGAGTTCGGGTTCGACCTCGAACGCGTCGGAATCGGTGGTCTACGGCAAGGAGATGCTCAAGAGCCTGCCCGCCGGCAGCACCCAGCCCTCGCAGGTGTATCTGCAGAGCCAGCACGGTGCGCTGACCGCGGACGAGATGACCACGTTCGGCAAGGCCCTGGCCGGTGTGAAGGGCGTGGGCGAGGTCGGGCCGCAGCCCGCCGTGTCCGCCGACAAGACGGTCGCGGAATACCAAGTGACACTTGCCGACAAGCCGGAATCCGACGCCGCCCTGCGGACGGTGAAGGGTCCGCTGCGCGATACCGCGCATTCGGCGGCCCCGGTCGGTACCTCGGCCGTGGTGGGCGGCATGACCTCGGTATTCGTCGACTTCCAGCACGCCATGAACCGTGACTACACGGTGGTGTTCCCGGTCGCGGCGATTCTCATCATGATCGTGCTGGCCCTGTTGCTGCGCAGTCTGGTGGCGCCCTGGTACCTGATGGCCTCGGTGTTCCTCGGTTTCGCGGCGACGCTCGGTTCGGCGGTGCTGGTCTTCCAGCACGCGAAGGGCGATTCGGGGCTGATCTTCACGCTGCCGCTGATCATGTACCTGTTCGTGGTCGCGCTCGGTACCGACTACAACATCCTCATGGTGGCCCGACTGCGGGAGGAGGCCCGCGAGGGTCACGATCCGCATCGCGCCGCGGCGCTGGCGCTGCGGCACACGGGTCCCACGGTGGCGGCGGCCGGTGTCATCCTGGCGGGCACCTTCGCCTCGATGATGGCCGCGGGCAACAGCGTGCTCACCTCGATGGGTTTCGCGATCTCGGTCGGCATCGCGATTGCCGCCTTCGTGATGGCGATGTTCTTCACTCCCGCGGTGACCGCGCTGGTCGGCCGCCGGGCCTGGTGGCCGGGTCACGGTGGTGACGCCCAGGGGCAGCCGGACTGGGAGAAGGAGTTTCCCACCGATGCGGTGAGCGACGCCGCTCGCCGGTAGCTCGGCACGGAGTTCAGCAGGGCCGGGCCCGTCGCTCTCGGAGCGGCGGGCCCGGCTTGTGTGCTGGTCCGTCCGACCCGCCCACGATCTGACAGAAACGCGTTTCAGTATTTTCTCAAAAGTGCCACGCGCAGAACTGGACAGCCGATACAGTTCGCCGGACCGCAGCCGCAGCTGTGGTTCCGCAGCAAGGAGTTTCGAATGACCGTGTGCGTGAACGCGCGCGCAGCCAGGCGGGCCGGTGTCGGCGTGACCGCCTTGGCCGCGATGGCCTGTTCCGTGGCGATGACCGCGTCCACCGCGTCGGCCGTACCCACCGGCCTGTCGGTGAACGCCCGCAATGTCTACATGGGGTGCGTCTACCAGATCACCGCCACCTACGACAGCTGGTTCCAGGCCTGGTTCTACGACAACGGCGCCATCATCAGCGGCAGCCCGATCAGCCCGGCCAACGGTCAGGCCAGCATCCAGTGGACCCCGCACACCGCGGGCACCCACACCCTGTCGACCCTGCAGGGCTCGGCGTGGGAATTGAAAGTGAACGTCCTCGAACCCACCCTCACCGGCAGCGCCACCTGTGGCGCGGGACCGCTGGGCTTCCTCGGTTCGTAGCGACGAAGACTCGGTTCAGGTGTGGCCCGACCACTCTGAACCGTCCCGGGCCGGCTGACCACAATCCTCTGTTCCCAGGTCAGTCGGCCCACCCCTTCGTTGTGGTGGGCACCGTGTTTCGGGTCAGTGCACCGTCACGTGCCAGACCACCGCCGCGGCCAGCGCGCCCGCTCCATTGACCGCCCAGTGCAGGGCGATCGGCGCGAGCAGGCTGCCGCTGCGCCGCCGCAGCCAGGTGAACACCACGCCCGCTCCCGCGGTGGCGATCACCGCGAGCCCGATACCGAGCAGCTGCCCGGCCGCGCCGCCCCCGAGGAATCCGGTGAGCCCCTTGTTGCCGCTGGTCAGGCCGAGTGACGAGGCGATGTGCCAGAGCCCGAAAAGCATTGAGCCCGCCGCGAATACGCCGCGCGCGCCGACCACCCGATCCAGGGTGCCGTGCAGCACGCCGCGGAAGGCGAGTTCCTCGGGGATCGCGGTCTGCAACGGGATGACGATCATGGACGCGATGAGCGCGCCGGAGACCGCGGCATAGCGGCTGTTGAGGAAGAACGGCCGGGTGATGGGCAGCGCCGCCCCGATCACCACCGCGGCGAGCACCACGCCGACCGCGGCCAGCGCCCAGAGCGAGCCTTGCCGCCATTGTCGCGGCGAGAGTCCGAGTTCCGCCCAGCCCAGTCCGCGGCGGCGGACCAGGGCCACCAGCACCACCGCGGCGATGGGAACCGAGACGATGCTGGCCCACTGGTTGGTGAAGTGGGCGATGAGGTTCGTTCCGATCAGAACGATGACGACGACAGCCACATCGATGTAGGCGTGCAGCTTGTGGCCGGGCGGGGTGGGCTGGGTGTCGAGCACCTGGACCTCAGCCAGCGCCGCAACCGTGCCGTTATCGTTTCGAGACATTGCGGCCAGTGTACGAGCGAATTCTTGGAAATCGCTTCGAATGTGGTTAATCCCGCTGCCAACCCGCATAGTCGTCCCACGCTTGCAGCGTGCGCGCGGTTCGAAAGCGCCGGGGTTCGCGGGTGATCGGATCGGTGAATTCCAGCCCCGCGGCCAGCAGTTGCAGCGGCCGCGAGTAGTCGTCGACGGGCTTGTCGGTGAGTTCCGGATAGAAGTCGTCGCCCAGGATCGGAATCCCGAGGCTGTTCATGTGTAGCCGGAGTTGATGGGTGCGCCCGGTGCGCGGCCGCAGCCGGTAGCGGCCCAGCCCGTCGCGGTGCTCGAGCAGTTCGACGAGGGTCTCGGCATTGGGTTCGCCCTCGGTCTCGTAGGCCTGCAACACCTGCTTTTCCTTGACGATCCGGCTGATGATCGTGCGCGGCAGCTCCAGGTCGGGGTCGTAGCCCGCGATCGCCTCGTACTCCTTGAACACCAGCCGCTTGTGGAACATGGTCTGATACGCCCCGCGCCGAGCCGGATTCACGATGAACAGCACCAGCCCGGCGGTGACCCGGTCGAGCCGATGCGCCGGGACCAGATCGGGCAGGTCGAGTTCGCGGCGCAGTTTCACCAGGGCGGTCTGCAGGATGTGCTGCCCGCGCGGGATGGTCGAGAGGAAGTGCGGCTTGTCCACCACGAGAATGTCGTCGTCGCGGTGGACGATGCCGAGCGGGAAGGGGACCTCGGTCTCGGTGGGCAGATCGCGGTGGAACCACACCGCTCCGCCGGGCACGTAGGGCGTGTCGAGGGCGATCGGTCCGGAGAGGTCGACGATGCCGCCCTCGCGCAACAGCTCGTCGATCCGTTCCGGGCGAACGCGTGGCAATCGCTCGACGAGGTGGTCGCGGATGGTCGCCCAGTCGCCTTCTTCGGGCAGTCGCAACCGGGCTGGATCCAGTCCGTGCCGCTTGGGGAGCGGGGGTTGCTGACGGCGTCTCACTCGCCAAACCCTAGTCCGGGGGTTTGGGCGGACTGCGCGGTACGGTTGGCCCACGCCTGGAATGTCCGGGTCCAACCGAAACGAGTAGGGGTCTCGTGTATCCGGATCCGAATCAGCAGCAGTACCCGCAGGCTCCACAGCCGGGTTACGGCCAGCCGGGGTATGGACAGCCTGGTTACGGCCAGCCAGGATATCCGCCCGGATACGCGCCGCCGCCCGGATATCCGATGGGCGTCCCGCCGCAGGGCACCAACGGTCTCGCCATCGCGTCGTTCGTGCTGAGCCTGCTGGGCTTCTGTTTCCTCGGCATCCCGTTCGGCATCATCGCGCTGAATCAGATCAAGCAGCGCAATCAGGGCGGCCGCGGGCTGGCCATCGCGGGCCTGGCCATCTCGGGAATTTCGGTGCTGCTGGCGGTGGCGATCTTCGGACTCGCCGCGCTCGGTGCCTCGAAAGACTCCGCGTCGCACGATAATTCGACCCGCCCGCCATCGGTGAGCGGCCCGACCACGGTCTCCCTCGACGAGGTCCGCGTCGGTGATTGTGTGCAGAAGTTCGCGGCGGACGTGAGTATTCGGACCCTGACCGTGGTGCCGTGCAACACCGCGCATCAGATGGAGGTGATCGCGCAGGTGCATCTCGACGGTTCTTGGCCGGGCTCGAAGGACACGGTCTTCCAGCGCGGTAGCGCGTCCTGCAACGATCAGGTCGACAAGGTGCTGGGCAGCAGTCCGGGCTACGACAAGCTGACGACGATCCTGCTGTATCCGGACACCCAGACCCGGTGGGATCAAACCAATGGTCGCATCACCTGCGGGGTCCGCAATACCGACGGTACGAACCTGACGGCCCGGGTGCCGCGCTGACGTCGGTATGGCCGCACAGCAAAAGTTAGCCTAACCTATCTTCTCGCCGGTGTTCGTGGGAGCGCCGGGGGAGATGAAGGTGGGAGGCGGACTGATGACGGTCGAGTCACCGCCCGCGGTCGAGGCGCAGACCCTCGACCCGGGCCCGGGCGCAGCCGACGGGGGAGTGCCGGACGCGAAGGCCGAGGCGAAGGCCCGGCGACGGCGGGAGGCGCAGGCGCGCAAGGAGATGCTGGCCCCGGTCAGCGGCCCGCTGACCATTGCCGGACTGATCGTCGCGGTCGCCGCGGTGTGCTCGGTGCTGCCGTTCCTGCTGATCGTGTCCGCCTGCCGGGAACTGCTCGCGGCCACACCCGACACCGATCGGGTCTGGCAGCTGCTGCTGTTCGCCGTGCTCGTGCTGGTGGCCCGGGCCGTCCTGCATGCCGCCGCGCTGACCTGGTCGCACGCCGTGGACGCCCGCTACCAGCTGAGCCTGCGCAGACTGCTGGCCGACAAGCTGACCCGGGTGCCGCTGGGCTGGTTCGGCGAGCGCAGCTCCTCGGAGGTGAAGAAGTACCTGCAGGACGATGTGGAGGCGCTGCACTACCTGGTGGCGCACGCCCGGCTGGACTTCATCGGCTCGGTAACGGTCCCCCTGGTGACGCTGATCTACCTGGCCACCGTCGACTGGCGGCTGATGCTGGTGCTGCTGCTCCCGCTGGTGATCTACGCGCTGTGCATGCGCGCCATGCTGGACGAGCCCGGCCGCGAACGACTTTCGGCCTACAACGCCGCCGAGCAGCGCACCCGCGCGGCGACCGTCGAGTTCGTCGACGGCATCCAGGTGGTGCGGGCCTTCGGCCGGGCGGGCAAGGCGCACAGCGAGTTCCGCGAAGCCGTGGACGCGCAGACCGAGCGGCTGCGGCAGTTGAAGATGCCGGTCATGACCGTGCAATCGCTGTCGGACACGGTGGTCGCGCCGGTGTTCGTCATGCTGTTGGTCGTGGTGGCGGGGCTGGCGGGTGTCGGCCTGGACTGGCTGCGGCCGCTGGATCTGCTGCCGTTCCTGCTGGTCGGGCTCGGGCTCGGCAGTTCGCTGCTGGGACTGGGCTACGGTGCGCAGGCATTGCGCACAGCGGGGGACGCGGCGCTGCGGCTGCACGAGCTGCAGGCGACGCCGGAATTGGCTTCCGGCTCAGGCGGACTCGCCGCCAACGACGCGGCAGCCGGGCTGATCCGTTTCGAGAACGTGCGTTTCGGCTATCGCGACGATCACGAAGTGTTGCGCGGCATCGATCTCGAGCTGGCGCCCGGCACCATGACCGCCCTGGTGGGCCCCAGCGGCTCCGGCAAATCGACCCTGGCCAAACTGCTGCCGCGCTTCTACGACGTGACCTCCGGCCGGATCACCCTCGGCGGTCGCGATATTCGCGATATCCCCAGCGAAGAGCTGTATCGCACGGTCGGATTCGTCTTCCAGGACGTGCGCCTGATCCGCGGCACCATCGCCGACAATCTGCGCCTGGCCCGCCCCGACGCCGACGCCGCGGCGCTGGAACGGGCGGCCCGCGCCGCCCGCATCCACGACCGCATCCTGGCCCTGCCGCGCGGTTACGACTCCGAGATCGGCGTCGACGCCATCCTCTCCGGCGGTGAGGCGCAACGACTTTCGATCGCCCGCACCCTGCTGGCCGACACCCCGATCCTGGTGCTGGACGAGGCCACCGCCTTCGCCGACCCGGAATCCGAGGCAGCGGTCCAGGACGCCCTGGCAGAGCTGGTCTCCGGCCGCACCGTCCTGGTGATCGCGCACCGCCTGCACACCATCACCGGCGTGGACCGAATCCTGGTGCTGGAGAACGGCAGCCTGGTCGAACAGGGCGACCACGCCACTCTGCACACGGCGGGCGGCCTCTACCAGCGCCTGTGGGAGATCAACGCCGCGGCCCTGGAGTCCATCGCTGAGACCGAGGAGCCACCCCGTCATTCCGGCGTGCTTTTGGCCGGAATCCACCCGGTGGCTGTGGATCCCGGCCAAGAACACGCCGGGATGACGGACGGGATCTCTTTCGACACGAATGGCGAGGTAAACCGATGATCCGCAAGGTGCTGGGGCTGGTGCCGGGCGACTATGCCCACTTGACACCGCGATTGCTGCTGGCCATTGTGGCGCAGGCGTTGTCGCAGGCCGCGGCCTATGTGCTGCTGGTCCCGGTTTTGCAGGCGCTGTTCGACAACGAGCTCGGCCGTGCGTGGTGGTGGACGTTGTGGCTGGGGCTGGCGGTACTGGCCGTGGTGGTGTTCGGCTATCTGCAGTCGCTGCTGGGCTTGCGGATCGGTGTCGGGATGCAGCACGGGTTGCAGACCGAGCTGGGGGATCGGCTGAATGCGTTGCCGCTGGGCTGGTTCGACGGGCGGCACGCCGGTGAGCTGTCGCGGGTCGTGGTGGAGAACGTGCGCGAGGTGCAGGGGCTGATCGCGTACCTGCTGGCGAAAATGCTGACGGGCGTGCTGGTTCCGCTCGGCGTGGCCGTCGGCATGCTGTTCGTCGACTGGCGCATCTCGCTGGCCATGCTGGTGGCGGCGCCGCTGCTGTTCGGGGTGAACCTGTGGGCGAACCGCTCCTACTCGGCCGCCGATGAGCGCATGCACGAGGCCGCGACCGAGGCCAATGCCCGGGTGCTGGAATTCGCTCAGGCGCAACCGGTTCTGCGTTCACTGGGTGCGGTGGGCGCGGGCAATCGCGCCCTGGACGCGGCGCTGGCCCGGCAGCGCAAGGCCGCCGTTGGCATGCTCGTCGCAGCGGTCCCCGGCCTGATCGTGTTCGCGCTGGTGGTGCAGGCCATCTTCCTGGTGCTGGTGTACCTGGTGGTGGGCCGGGCCACCGACGGCGCGATCTCGGTCGCCGCGGCCATCGCGCTGATCGCGGTGAGCTCTCGCTTCATCGAGCCGCTGACCCAGGCCGCGCAGCTGGGCGGCGCCCTGCGCACCGCGGCGGCCGCCGCCGACCGGGTGACCGCGCTGCTCGCGGAACCGGTACTGCCGCAACCCGATGCACCGGTCACCGTCGGCGCACCGCAGGTCGAGTTCGACGGTGTGAGTTTCGGCTACGACTCCGGCAAGCAGGTGTTGTCGGATATCTCCTTCACCGCCGCGCCCGGTACCACGACCGCGATCGTCGGTCCCAGCGGTTCGGGCAAGTCCACACTGCTGCGCCTGGTCGCCCGTTTCCACGACACCGATTCCGGCCGGGTCGTGGTCGGCGGCAATGACGTTCGTGAACAGCCGACCGAGACCCTGCTGAATCAGCTGGCCCTGGTCTTCCAGAACGTCTATCTCTTCGATCGCTCGGTGCTGGAGAACATTCGGGCGGGCCGACCGGACGCGACCGATCAGGAAGTGCTGCGCGCCGGTGCGGTGGCGCGGGTCGACGAGATCGCCCAGCGCCTGCCCGACGGCTGGCAGACCGCCGTCGGCGAGGGTGGCTCGGCACTGTCCGGCGGTGAGCGCCAGCGGGTTTCGATCGCGCGCGCCCTGGTCAAGGATGCGCCGATCGTGCTGTTGGACGAGGCCACCAGCGCGCTGGATCCGCAGAACGAGGCGGTCGTGGTGCGCGGTGTGCACGAACTCACCAGGGGCAGAACGGTGCTGGTGGTGGCGCATCGACTCGCCACCATCGCCCACGCGGATCAGATCCTGTTCATGGATGGCGGTCGCATCGTCGAGCGCGGCACGCACGCCGAGTTGCTCGCGTTGGACGGGCGCTATGCCGCGTTCTGGAACGAGCGCACCCGGGCCGCGGGCTGGCGCTTGGCGGCCGCCACGGCCTGATCGTCTAGACACACGAAATACCGGGCACCGCAATGCGATGCCCGGTATTCGCTGTTGCTCGAGTCTTTACAAGCTGCAGGGCAGCATGGCGATGCTGGCGACCGTGCACTCGCCGTCGCGGGTGAGCTTCCAGGTGCCGTCGATGTCACGCCAGGTGAGGGTGAAGTTCCACGGGTCGAACCCGTCGATGGAGGTCTGCAGACCCGCGGTCAGGGTGTCGCCGGAGACGTTCACCGGGCCCTGCACGGACCACTTGAAGCTCGGCGGGGCGGCGGCGATGACGGTGCCGACCTGATCGATGAGCCCCATTCCGGCCTCGCCCGCCTCCAGTTCGTTGGCGCGCGCGGCCCGCGAAGCGCCGGTGTTCAGCACCAGGGCGAGCTTCGACTGTAGTTCTCCCACACTGGGATTCGTGGCCTTGACCGGCACGATCACCGGAGCCGCCGAGGCGGGGACGAGGGTGGCGGCGGTGCCGCCCAGGACGGCGGCCACGGCGAGGGTGGCGGCCGCGACACGGCGCATGGACTTGATCATTCGGGATTCCCATCGTTTTCGGTCAGGTGTCCGGTCCAAGGGGTTGCGCTGGACCCGGTACCTGACCAATATAAGGTAAGCCTATGCAAACATAGGACCCCACGGTTTGGAAGTGTGACGCCCGATCCTGTTCCCCGATCGGTCATTTCGACGCGACCACCATGGGGGTAGCTGGACAGTGGCTGCCATCACACTTCAGGAGCATCAGTGGACACCCTTCTCGTGGTCGGAGCCGGACCCAAGGCCATGGCCGTCGCCGCCAAGGCGCACGTGCTGCGTGAACTCGGCCTGCCCGCCCCGCGCGTCGTGGTGGTGGAATCGCATGCGGTGGGCGGCAACTGGCTGCCCAGCGGCGGCTGGACCGACGGCCGCCACCGGCTGGGCACCAGCCCGGAGAAGGATGTCGGCTTCCCGTACCACTCCACCTGGGCGCGCGGCCGCAATCGCGCCATCGACGAGGCCATGCGCGCCTTCAGCTGGACCGCCTACCTGGTCGAGCACGGCACCTACGCGGAGTGGATCGACCGCGGTCGCCCCAGTCCGCAGCACACCATGTGGGCCGACTACCTGCAGTGGGTCGCCCGCCGCAGCGGCGTCGAGGTCGTGATGGGCGCGGTCACAAGGATTTCCGCGGCCGCCGACGGCTGGCTGGTCACGGTGGCCGACGCCGACGGCCGGCTCAGCACCCTGGACGCGGATCGCCTGATGATCACCGGTCCGGGCAACAGCCGCCGCGCCCTCGCCACTCATCCGCGCGTGCTGAGCATCTCCGACTTCTGGGATCTGGCCGCCAAGCGCCAACTTCCGCTGTCCTCGCGGGCCGCGGTGATCGGTGGCGGTGAGACGGCGGGCTCGGCCATGGACGAGCTGGTGCGTCACGATGTGCTCACCGTGTCGGTGATCTCGCCGAAGGCGACCATCTACACCCGCGGCGAAAGCTATTTCGAGAACTCGCTCTACAGCGATCCGATCAAGTGGCCCGCGCTGAGCGTGGACGAGCGCCGGGATGTCATCCGCCGCACCGATCGTGGTGTGTTCTCGGTGCGGGTGCAGGAGAATCTGCTCGCCGACAGTCGTGTTCACCATCTGCAGGGCCGGGTGGTCCGGGTGGCCGCGCAGGACGAGGCTGTCGCGCTGACGCTGCGTAACGAGACCCGGGCCGACCAGCTGCACACCTTCGATCTGGTGGTCGATGCCACCGGTGGCGAATCCCTGTGGTTCCTGGAGCTTTTCGACACCGACGCCGCGGACCTGCTGGAGCTGGCCGTCGGCGGCCCGGTGGATCAGGCCCGCCTGGAGGCGGCGATCGGCTACGACCTGGCGGTCTCCGGTCTGGAGGCCAAGCTCTATCTGCCGAATCTGGCGGCGCTGGCGCAGGGTCCGGGTTTCCCGAATCTGAGCTGCCTGGGCGCACTTTCGGACCGGGTGCTGGCCTCGGTTCCGCAGCGGGTGCGTCCCGTGGGGGTGGGTGTGGCCCACAGTTCGATTGGCAAGTAGGTTAGGCTTAGCTTACTTCTAGTAATCATGAGGTTTCTGAGGATGAGGTTCCGTTAGATGCGCATCGTCTCGTTCGGCTTCCAGACCTGGGGTCGGAAAACCCTGCAGGCCCTGATCGATTCGCGGCACGAGGTGGTGCTGTCGGTGACGCATCCGGCCGCCGAGTCCACCTACAAGGCCATGTGGTCGGATTCGGTCGAGGAACTGGCTCGCGCACACGGGATTCCGGTGCATCTCACCGAGCGCGCCGACGCCGCGACCATCGACCTGGTCAAGCAGGCCGAGCCGGACGTCATCGTGGTGAACAGCTGGTACACCTGGATGCCCGAGGAGCTCTACAACCTGCCCCCGCACGGCACGCTGAACCTGCACGATTCGCTGCTGCCCCGCTTCACCGGATTCTCGCCGGTGCTGTGGGCGCTGATCAGCGGGGAGTCCGAAACCGGGCTGACCGTGCACCGCATGGACGAGAACCTCGACACCGGCGACATCCTGGTGCAGAAGCGCCTGCCCATCGGGCCGAAGGTCACCGGCACCGAATTGGTGCTGGCCGGAATGGAACTCATCCCGGACGCCGTGAACGAGGCCCTCGATGCGGTCGAGAGCGGCACCGCCGTATGGACTCCGCAGGACCCGGCCGAGCGCACCTACTTCCACAAGCGCGCCGACCGCGACAGCCGCATCGACTGGTCATGGCCTGCGACGGATCTGGAGCGTTTCGTGCGCGCCCTGTCCGCGCCGTACCCGCCCGCCTTCACCTACTACCGCGGCGCGCGGGTCGAGGTGCTGGCCGCGCGCATCGCCGAATTCCGTTGCGGCGGAACACCCGGCCGGGTCGTCGTGCTCGATGGTGGCGCGGCCGTGGTCTGCGGACCCGACGCCTACCGCGGCGGCAACCACGCCCTGGTCATCACCCGGGTGCGCACCGCGGACGGCCGCGAACACGACGCGGCCGAATTCTTCGCGCGCGGTGGCTATCTGACCGATTCGGCGGAGTAGGAGTTCCCCATCATGGCAGCACAGCTCGGCTGGGTCCGGCAGTTCCACCAGCCCGCGGCGGCGGGTCTTCCGCCGCTGTTGATCTGCCCGCACGCGGGTGCGGGCGCGTCCAGCTACCGGGCGTTCTCGAAGATCTTCAGCCAGTATTTCGACGTCGTCGTCTTCCAGTACCCGGGCCGACAGGACCGGGCGCGCGAAGCGGCACTGACCTCGCTGGCGGAGATCGGCGCGGGCGCATACGCGGATTATGTTGCCTCCGAGCATGATCACGGCCTGCCGTTGACCGTGTTCGGGCACAGCATGGGCGCGATGGTGGCCTTCGAACTGGTGCGGGCCGCCGAGGCGGCGGGCCGCGAGGTGCGGCTGCTGGCCCCGTCGGCGGCGGTATCGCCGGGTAAGGCCGCCGAGCTGCCACCGCATCCCACCGACGACGACGAGATCCTCGACCACTTGGGCCGTCTGGACGGCACCGGCGCGGACGTGCTGGGCAGCCGCGAGGTGATGCGCCTGGCGCTGCCGGTGGTGAAGGCCGACTACCGGGCCTTCGACGCCTACACCTGTGCGCCGGATATCAAGGTGCAGGCCAAGATTCAGGTGCTCGGCGGTGTCGAGGACCCGTTCGTGACGCCGCGTGACCTCTACGGCTGGGCGAATCACAGCGCCCGGGAGATCGACGTCACCGTCTTCGACGGCGGGCACTTCTACCTCAACGAGCACACCGACGGCATCGCCGAACTGCTGGCCCCGTCGCTGAACCCGGTCGGATGAGCGGCATGACGCACTCGGATCCCATCGTCATCGCGGGCATGGCGATCGAAGCGCCGGGCGGCGTGGAGACGCTGCCCGACTACTGGGCTGCCCTGTCGCAGGGCCGCGAGCTGCTCGGCGCGTTCCCCCGCGATCGCGAATGGCCCCTGGAGCAGCTGCTGGCGCTGGATCGGATGGAGGGTTGGGGGCGGGTCGCCGACTCCGGTGGATTCCTCGACGGTGCAACAGAATTCGATCCGATGTTCTTCGGGATCACGCCGCGCGAAGCGGTGTCGATGGATCCCCAGCAGCGGGTCGGCATGCGGGTCGCGTGGCGGGCGCTGGAGAACGCGGGACTGCACCCCGGCAGCCTGGACGGGGCCGAGGTGGGCTGCTTCATGGGCGCGTCCATCAACGAGTACGGGCCGATCGCGGCCGCGGTCACCGACTACAGCGGCTACCGGGTGACCGGGACGGCGCTGGGCGCGGTGGCCGGGCGTATCTCGCACGGGCTCGGTCTGGTCGGGCCGTCGATGAGCGTGGACACCGCGTGTGCGTCGTCGCTGACCGCACTGCACCTGGCCGCCAACGCGATTCGCAATGACGAGTGCGAATGGGCGCTGGCCGGTGGTGTCTGCGTGATGGGGTCGCCCGCCGCGTTCTACGAGTTCTCCAAGAACAATGCGCTTGCCGTCGACGGGCACCTGCGCGCGTACGCCGCCGATGCCACCGGCACGGTGTGGGGTGAGGGCGCGGGTGTGGTTGTGCTGGAACGGGAGTCGCGGGCGCGTGCACTCGGGCACCGGGTCTACGCCCGGGTGCTGGGTACCCGCGTGAATCACAACGGCAAGGGTGCGCCGCTGGCGGTGCCGAGTGCGAACGCGCAGCAGCGGCTCATCGAAAAGACTCTCGCCGCGGCGGGTGTCGACGCCGACGCCATCGGCTTGATCGAGGGCCACGGCACCGGTACGCCGGTCGGTGATCCGCTCGAATTGACCGCTCTCGCCAACGCTTACGGCTCCCCGGATCGGGCCGCCGGCCCACTGCTGGGCTCGGTGAAGTCCAACCTCGGTCACGCGCAGGCGGCCTCGGGCATGCTCGGCCTGATCAAGGTGCTGCTGTGCGGGCAGTACGGGCAGATCGCGCCGACCCTGTTCGCCGACAACCCCACCGACCGGGTCGACTGGGACGCCACCAGCCTGCGCCTGGCCACCGAACTCACCCCGTGGGAGCCCCGCGCGGGCGTCCGCTACGGGGCCGTCTCCTCGTTCGGCGTCGCGGGCACCAATGCGCATGCCGTGCTCGGCATGCCCGTTCCGGAGGATCTTCATGTCTGAGTACCGTCTCCCGGACGGCACCGTCCCGGTCCTGCTGTCCTCCGAGACCCCCGCCGGGCTGCGTGCCGAGGCGGCACAGCTGGCCCGCTACCTGGAAGACCGGCCGGAGGTCACACCGGATCGAGTGGCGGACATGCTGTTCCGCACCCGGATGGCGCGCCGCCGCCGGGCGCTGGCCATGGTGTCGGATCGCGCGGAGCTGCTGGGCGCGCTGGCGGCCGTCGCCGACGACGCGGAACATCCGGCCGTGGTGTCGGGTACCGCCACCGCGCGCCGCATCGGCTTCGTGTTCCCCGGCCAGGGTTCGCAGCGTCCCGGCATGGGCGCGCTGTACTACGGGCTGTCCGCCGCCTACCGGGCGGAGGTGGATGCCTGTGCCGCACTGCATCTCGACCACTACGGTCACGCCCAGCCGCTGCACTATCTGCTCGGCAACGAGGGGCAATTCGAGGACACGGTGTGGGAAGTGCAGCCCGCCTTGATGTTCCACATGACCGGACTCGCCGCCATGTGGCGGGCCGCCGGGGTCGAGCCCGCCGCGGCCGTCGGCCACAGTCAGGGCGAGCTGGCGGCGGGCTGGGTGGCGCGGGTGATGACCCGCCGCGACGCCGTCATGGCCGTCACCCAGCGGGCCCGGCTGGTGGAACGCATTTCCCCGCGCGGGTATTCGATGGCGGTGCTCGGCATGGACCGCGAGGCGGTGGAGGCCCTGCTGGCCCGCCACTCCGGCTGGGCCGAGCTGTCGGTGGTGAATTCGCCGCACATCCTGGCCATTTCGGGTGACCGCGAGACCATTGTCGATCTGGTCGCCATCGCGCAGGGGCAGGGCACGTTCGCCCGGGAGATCCAGGTCGCCTACCCGGCGCACACCTCGATCGTGGCCGAACTGCGGTCCGCCTTCGAACAGTTCCTGGGCGAGGAGATGAGCGCGCCGACCTTTACCGCGGGCGACATTCCGTGCTACGGAGCGACTCTCGGCACCGAGATCACCCCCGACCTCGAGCACGAGCAGTACTGGTACTGGAACCTGCGCAACCGCGTCCGCTTCGACCGCGCCATCGTGGCCGCCGCCGTGGACGGCATCGACACCTTCGTCGAGGTCGCCGAACACCCCACCCTGCAACTGGCGGTCCAGGAGAACCTCGGCCTCGTCCCCCAGGACCCGGCCCTGCCGCCCCGCGACTTCCGCGTCCTCGGCACGTCCCTGCGCACCGCCGACACCCTGCGCGAGTTCACCCGAAGCCTGGCCACCGTCGCGGTCT
Source organism: Nocardia heshunensis (assembly GCF_054782115.1). NCBI lineage: Bacteria > Bacillati > Actinomycetota > Actinomycetes > Mycobacteriales > Nocardiaceae > Nocardia > Nocardia heshunensis. The sequence goes on from NZ_BAAGTC010000026.1 coordinate 74,946, forward strand.
CGGACCTCGCCTACAACTGGCAGGCCCTGCGCGCCACGGACGCGGTGACCCTCCCGCTGCGCGACTTCCCGAACACCGTCATGAACCCGCAGCGCTTGTGGGCCGCGATCGAATCCCCGGCCGGACAGCCGATTCCGGAGTCGACCCACCGTCTTCCGCACCGATTGGTCGAGAACTGGGTCCGGCTGGACAAGCGCTCCCTCGTCCTCCCGCGTGACCTGCTGGTCGTCGACCACACCGGAGCCAACCCGGAGCTGGCCGCCGCCCTCTGCACGGCCGCCCACAATCACGGCGGCTCGGCTCGCGTCCAGGGTCCGGACGCGACCGCCGGTGGTTACGACACCGTGGTGATCCTGCTGCCCGAGCAGGGTGAGCTCGACGCGTCGGCCGCCGTCGAGGAGGCCGCCGCGTTCTTCGCCCAGCCGTCGTGGCTGCCGGAGCTGGCCGGGGTCACCAACTGCTGGCTGGTCACCGTGGGCGGCGAACAGGTCGTCGCGAACGATCCGGTGCCGCACCAGTTCCACGGCGCGGTCACCGCCGGATACCGGTGCCTGGGGATGGAGTCGCTGGGTATCGCGTTCCGGCGGGTGGATCTCGCGGCCGGACAGACGGATGCGAGTCAGGCTGCCGCGCTGGTGCGCGCCGTGCACGTCAAGAGCGAGCCGGAGCTCGCGCTGCGGGACGGCGCGGTCTATGCCAAGCGGCTGGAAGTCGATGGCGCACAGCCGGGCCCGGTTCCGGACGCGGACCTGTCGCACGTCGTGATCGTCGGTGGCACCGGCACGTTGGGCATCGAATTCTGCGCGCATTACGCCCGTCGGGGGGCGCGCCGGATCACCCTGCTCAGCCGGTCCGGGGAGACCGAGGCGGTCACCCGCCGCCTGCGCCCGATCCGGGCCTTGGGCGACACCGCGATCGTGGTCGAGACCTGCGACGTCACCGACGAGTCGGCGGTCACGGAACTGGCCGAACGCCAGGAGATCTCGGCGACCGTCATCGTGCACGCCGGCGTCAATTACGTCCGCGCCGAACTGGCTGACGTCACGCCCGAGAACTTCCGTGAAATGGCCGGTTCCAAGATCTACGGCACCGAGCACCTGCTGGGCGCCTGGCCGCGAGCCCTGGACTGCCGGATCATCCTGTGTTCCTCTGCCGCAGCGACTTTCGGTGGTCGTGGGCAGATCCTCTACGCCACCGTGAACCGGATGCTCGACGTGCTGGCGCGCCGCCTGCGCGCCCAGGGTGTCGACGCGGTCGCGATGCAGTGGGGTCTCTGGGATCTCGAGGGCCCGCTGCACGCGGTCGGCACCGGCCCGGTCCAGGCCGCCGGTGTCACGCCGATGCGTGCCGCGGACGCCCTGGCAGTGGGATTCACCCAGCACGCCGACCACCCGGGCACGGGCAACCGCCTGGTCGCCGCGGCCGACTGGAACGACGTCCAGGCGCTCATGGCCGCGATCGGCCAGGGCCCGCTGCTGGACAGCGTGGTGGCGGCAGCCGCTACCGAATCGGGGGCTGCCGCGGCTGTCGCCACCGAGTCCCCTCGTCATCCCGGCGCGCTTCTTGGCCGGGATCCACACAACGAGACGTTGGATTCCGGCCAAAAGCACGCCGGAATGACGGAGGCAACCACCGCCCCCGGCAATCTGGCCGATCAGGTGCGGCGGCAGCTGGGGAAGGTGATGGGCGCGGGCACCGAAGCCTTCGATACTTCCGTCCCGCTGGTGGCCCTGGGCCTGGATTCCCTGCAGGCCTTGGATTTCCGCAAGCGGGTGCAGGCCGAGCTGAACCGCGAGTTGCCGGTGGCGGCGATCCTGGGCGGCGCGTCACTCGACGATGTCGTCCGGTTGATGGCCGGTTCGCAGGCGTAGTTCGCACGACAATCTTTCAGGAGCGAGACGAGACATGGCGAACGATGCCAACACCCTGCTGGAGCGCCGCAAGGAACTGCTGCGCCGGCGGATAGCCGAGAGCGGTGTCGCCGCGGCGGCCGCCACGCCCGTCGCCGCGCCGCGCGCGACCGCGGGGGAGCGGCACCCGCTGTCGGACGGGCAGCGGCGCATGTGGTTCCTACAGACCCGTGACCCGGCCGACACCACCCTCAATATCTGTGTGGCATACCGGCTGACCGGTGAGCTGGATGGCGAGCGCCTGCGGCGAGCGGTGCGCACGGTTGCCGAGCGGCACGACATCCTGCGCACCACTTACGGTCTCGGTGAGGACGGCGAGCCGTATCAGCTCGCGCACGCCGATCTCGCGCCCGGCTGGGAGGCCCACGACCTGGGTGAGCTGCCCGAGGCCAGTCGCTTACGACGGCTGGAAGTGCTGGCGCGCAGGGAATTCGGCCGTCCCTTCGACCTGTCGGCGGAGTCGCCGCTGCGCCTCACCCTGGTGCGGCTGGCCGCCGACGATTTCGCTCTCATCTTGGTCGCCCATCACATCTGCTGGGACGACGATTCCTGGGGCGTCTTCTTCGGTGAGGTGAATGCCGCGTACGGCAGCACCGAACTCGGCACACTGTCCGGACAATTCGTGGACGTCGAGGTCTTCGGAGCCGACACGACGGGCTCCGACGCGGATCTGGACTACTGGCGCAACGCACTGCGTCCGCTGCCCGAGTCGCTCGAATTGCCGGGCAAGGGTAGCGATTCCGGCTCCAGGCAGGCCGAGCGCCGCACCCTCGCACTGTCCACCGACCTGATGGCGCGGGTCGACGCGTTCGCCCGTGAGCATCAGGCGACCCCGTTCATGGTGCTGTTGGCCGCCTACGAGGCCGTCGTTCACCGCTACACCGCCGCCGGTGACTTCCTGGTCTCGGTGCCGGTCACGGTGCGCCGCAATGCCCTTGCCGAATCCTTGATCGGCTACTTCGGCAACACCCTGCTGTTGCGCGCCACCCTCACCCCGCGTGGCAGCTTCGCCGCCTTCACCGACGCCGTCCGCGACACCTGCCTCGGTGCCTTCGCGCATCAGGGCGCGGGCATCGATGCGGTGGTGCGCGCCGCCAATCCGGAGCGGCTGGGCGGTAAGGACGGCCTCGATCAGCTGGTGCGCCTGGGCTTCAGTGTCCGCAAGAGCGCCGACGGTTTCGCCCTGCCCGGTATCGAGGCCACCCTGCTGGAGCTGGGCAGCCCGGTGACGCAGCTGCCGCTGAGCCTGGCCGTGGTGCTGGAGCCGACCGGCGCGTACCTCGAGGCCGAATACCAGCTCGACCAGCTCGACGGCCCGCTGATCGACCAATTGCTGTGCCACTACACGCAATTGCTGGACGCGGCGCTGACGGAGCCCGGCAAGCGCATCGGCGACCTGGACATTCTGGGCGCCGCCGATGCCGCGCGGATCCTGGCGCTCTCGCACGGCGAGCTGGTCGCCACCGCGCCGGTCACGATGGTCGACCTGTTCCAGGATCAGGTCGCCGCCGCACCCGACGCCATGGCCGTCGTCGCCCCCGACACCGGTGTCGAACTCACCTATGCCGAGCTCAACTGCCGCGCTAATCGCCTGGCGCACTGGCTGATCGGTGAAGGCCTCGGCGCTGAGGACCTGGTCGGCCTGCGGCTGTCCAACTCGGTGGAGTTCGTGGTCGGCATGCTGGCCGTGCTCAAGTCCGGCGCGGCCTACCTGCCCATCGATCCGGCCTACCCGGACGACCGCATCGACTATCTGGTCGCCGACGCCCGCCCCCGCCTGGTGCTGGGCCGCGTCGAGCTCGATGCCGCCGAACTGTCGGCGGCCGAACTCCCCGAACATGATCCGTCCGATGCCGACCGCCTGCGCGCGCTGGTCCCCGGCAATCTGGCCTACGTCATCTACACCTCGGGGTCGACCGGTAAGCCCAAGGGTGTCCCGGTGCCGCACGGCGCGATCGCCGAACACCTGGACGGGTTCGTCGCCGAATGGGGCATGACCGCGGAAGACCGCCTGCTGCAGTCCTCCTCGGTCAGCTTCGACGCCTCGCTGCTCGACATCTTCGTCACCTTCACCGCGGGCGCGCGCCTGGTGGTGCCGAAACCCGATGCGTTCCGCGACATTCCGTACGTGGCCGAGGTCATCACCCGCTGCGGTGTCACCGTGCTGCACATGGTGCCGTCCATGCTCAGCACCTTCCTGCTGCTGCCGGAGGTGAGCCAGTGGTGGGCGCTGCGGCACGTCCCGGTGGGCGGCGAGGCGCTGCCGGGCGAGATCGCCGACAAGTTCGCGGGCATCTTCGACGCGGAACTGCGCAACCACTACGGTCCGACCGAGGCCGTGGTGTGCGCGACGCACCAGGACGTGGTGGGCCCGCAGGGCACCCGCATCGTGCCGATCGGCACCCCCAACCGCAACGTCTACGTGTACCTGCTCGACGAGGCGCTGCAACTGGTCCCGGCCGGGGTCGTCGGCGAAATCTATTTGGGCGGCGAGCAATTGGCGCGCGGCTACCTCAACCGGTCCGGATTGAGCGCGGAACGTTTCGTCGCCGACCCGTTCGGCGGCCCGGCCGGAGTGCCCGGCGCCCGCCTCTACCGCACCGGCGATTTGGCCCGCCGCAATGCCGACGGTGAGATCGAATTCGTCGGCCGCGCCGACGAACAGGTCAAGGTGCGCGGTTTCCGCATCGAGCTCGGCGAGGTGGAGGCCGTGCTCGGCGGGCATCCGAGCGTGGGCCACTGCGTGGTCATCGCCACCGAGGACCCGGCGGTCGGCGCCATGCTCGCCGCCTACGTGGTGCCCGCGGCGGGTGCGACCGTGGACGCGGAACAGCTGCGCGCGCATGCCGCGACGGTGCTGCCCGAGTACATGGTCCCCGCCGCGGTCGCCGTCATCGACACCATCCCGCTGACCGTGCACGGCAAGCTGGACAAGCGCGCCCTGCCCACGCCGGAGCGCCGGGCCGCGCGCGGCTACCGGGAACCCGCCACCGCCGTCGAGATCCGGCTGGCCGCCGTGTTCGGGCAGCTGTTCGGCCGCGACCGGGTGGGCGCGGACGACTCCTTCTTCGAGCTGGGCGGGCATTCGCTGCTGGCGACCCGCCTGATCGTGGTGATCCGCAAAGAGTTCGGCGTCGAACTCGATGTGCGCGCTCCCTTCGACACCCCCACCGTCGCGGGCTTGGCTGCGCTTATCGAGGCCGCCCCGGCCGCCGTAGTGCGAGCCGCGACCCCGAGCCTGGCCAGACGTGTGCGGCCGGAACGGGTTCCGCTGTCGTTCTCGCAGTTGGCCATGTGGTTCCAGCGCAAACTGGAGGGCCCCAGCGCCGTCGGCAATATCCCGTTCGCCATGCGCGTGGACGGCCCGCTCGACCTCACCGCGCTGACCGCCGCGCTCGGTGACGTGGTGGCCCGGCACGAGGCGCTGCGCACCGTCTTCCCCGAGGACGCGGGCGTGCCGTATCAGTCGGTGCTGCCGGCCGGGCCGATCGACGTGCTGGTCACGGTGCTCGACGATCCGGACCGCCTGCCCGCCGAACTGGCCGAGGCCGCCGAATACTGCTTCGCGGTGGAATCCGAACTGCTGGTGCGCCCCAAGGTCTTCGTGCTGGACCGGCATGCGCATGCCATCTCGCTGCTGGTGCACCACATGGTCGCCGACCACTGGTCCTTCCGCACCATCCTGGCCGACCTGGCCGTCGCCTACCGCAGCCGCATCGACACCGGCAGTGCACCGCGCTGGGAGCCGCTCGCCCTCGACTACGCCGACTTCGCGCTCTGGCAGCGGGAATTGGTGAGCGCCGACCAGGACCGCATCGACTACTGGCGTGACACCCTCACCGGCCTGCCCGACGAGATCAACCCCGCCCACGACCATCCCCGCCCCGCCGTCCTCGGCAAGCAGGGCAGCATGACCGCCTTCGCCGTCCCCGCCGAGCTGCGAAATCGGCTCCGGACGCTGGCCGAGGCCGCGGGCGCGTCGGAATTCATGCTCTACCAGGCCGCCGTCGTCACCCTGCTGCACAAACTCGGTGGGGGAGTGGACATTCCGCTCGGCACCCCGGTCGCGGGCCGGTCCTATCCGGTCGCCTCCGACCTGGTCGGCCTGCTCGCCAATATGGTGGTGCTCCGCAACGACCTCTCGGGCAACCCGAGCCTGCGCACCGTGCTGGAACGCTCCCGCAATACCGCGCTGGCTGCCTACGCCAACCAGGACGTCCCGCTGGAACGCGTGGTCGAAGCGGTCAATCCGCCCCGCTCCCGCTCCCGCAACCCCCTGTTCCAAGCCATGATGCACTTCCGCGCGGAAGACTGGTCCGCCGGCGAAGCAGGCCTCGGCGAAGCCGAAATCTCGGTCCTCCCCATCGAATTCGACATCTCCCTCCTGGACCTGAGCATCAACTTCTTCGCCGGCACCGACGGCGGCTTCGACGCCAGCGTCATCATCAACACCGACCTCTACGAAGCAACCACCGGCGATCTGTTGGCCCAGCGCATGCTCCAGGTCCTGACCGCCTTCGCCGACAACCCGGACCTCGCCCTGAGCGACCTCGACGTGATGCCGGAGCTCGAACGCCGAAAGGTGCTCGAGCACTGGGCCACCGGTCCCGCCGCCGAAACACTTGCCGACCCGGAGTTGCTCGAACGTCTCCGTGCGATTCCCGCCGGGCGGCCCGCCGTGCGGTGCGGGGACGACGTTCTCACCTACGGTGAGCTCGCAGGGTGGGCGACGCGGACCATCGGCGGCGCCGCCACCGGCGATCGGAGCGGTGCTGACACCGGGCTCGCCGCCAAGGTGACGTGCCTGCTGGCCGATGCTGTCGCGGGCGGATGGGCCGTGGACCGTCGGTCGAGGATCGAAAGTGCCTCCGCCGCCGACGGGTTCGAGGATCGCCACTTGGTGGCGGCGGCCTGGGACAGCGCCGCACTCGTCACCGAACTGCTGTCGGCCATCACCACCGGCGCGACCGCGATCATCGCCGCCGAAGCCGAACGGGACGATCCGACCGCCCTGGTGGACCTGATCACGCGGTATACGCCATCCCGGGTGGCTGCCGACCCGGGTACCTTGGCCCGGTTCGTGCACACCGGCGTGTCCATGCTGCCGTCGGTGCGGCACTGGGAGGTGCTCGGAACCGACTGGCCCGCAGCGCTTCCCGATCTACTACCGGCGCTGTCGTCGGATTCCACGGCCACCTACGCGTATGCGGTGCCCGGATTCCCGGGGGTGGTGGCGCGCGGGTCGCTGACCGGCGCGGCGACCGCCGTCCCGGCCTCGGGCACGCGGGTGCTGGTCCTGGACGACCATCAGCGTCCGGTCCCGCCGGGAGTGGTGGGCACCGTGCACGTCGGGTCCGTGACCGGAGAAGCCCTGGTGCCCAGCGCTGATCGAGCGCGCTGGACCGTGCACGGTGAATTGGAGTTCGCCATCGAGCGCGAGCGGGCCGTCGCCCGCCCGTCGTCCACGGCGGGTGCCGCTGAATTCACCGGTGCCCCAGGCGGAGTCGACACCGAGGCGCGGCTGTGCGCCATTCTGGCCGAACTACTGGAGCTCGAAGTCGACGAGGTCGGCGGGGAGGACAACTTCTTCGCGCTCGGCGGGGACAGTGTCATCTCCATTCAATGGTCGGTGCGGGCCAACGAGATCGGGCTACCGCTCTCGCCGCAGCTGGTGTTCGAGTGCATGACCGTCACCGAGCTCGCGACCGCCGTCGACGCGGCGCTCGCGGCCGGGGTGACCACGGCGGATATCGCCGCGGCGGCGGGAGTGTCGGCGGCGGAGATATCGGCGGCCTTCGGTGGCAGCACGCCGGAAGCCGTTGCGGCTACTGCCGAATCATCCACGCCCAGTGCGATTTCCGACGTTCATGCCCACGCCCCGATGAGCGCCTCCGGCCTCGGCCAGGATGCCCTGGCCGCGCTCGGCGCCGCCTGGAAGGGCGCGCAGTGAGAGAGGATCAGCCCGTGACCGTCGCCCGGTCCAAGCCCGCCGAGATCGAGGACGTGCTGGCGCTGAGCCCGCTGCAGGAGGGCCTGTTCTCGCTGGCCCGCCTGGCCGACGGCGGCGTCGACCTGTACACCATGCAGTTCGTCATCGATATCGGCGGACCGGTGGACATCCCGGTGTTGCGCCGTAGCGTCGAGGCGCTGCTGATGCGGCATCCGAATCTGCGGGCGGCCTTCTGGGATCAGGATCTGCCCAAGCCGGTGCAGATCGTGCCCACCTGGGTGGACCTGCCGTGGACCGAGATCGACGCGCGGCCCGAGGAATTCGACGCGATCGCCACGGCCGACCGGGCGCACAACTTCGATCTGGGCAAGGGCCCGGCCTTGCGAGTCACCCTGGTGACGCTGCCCGGCGAGCGCCGCCGCATGATCCTCACCACCCACCACATCCTCATGGACGGCTGGGCGGTCGCGGTGTTCTTCCGCGAACTCATCGCCGTCTACGAGGCCGGGGGCGTGGCCGACGCACTGCCCGCGCCCCGCCCCTACCGCGACTACATCGGCTGGCTCGCCGCCCAGGACACCGCCGCCGCCGACCGGGCCTGGGCCGACTACCTGCGTCCGCTGTCGGGCCCGCTCATGCTCGCCGATGCCGGTGCGGCCGCCGTGGGCACCGTCATCCCGCAGCGCACCCGCCACTACCTCGACCCCGAGGAGACCCGGCGCCTGATCCGCTGGGCGCGCACCAACGGCCTCACCCTCGGCACCGTCATCCAATTCGCCTGGGCCGTCGTGCTTTCCCGGCTCACCGACCGCCGCGACCTGGTCTACGGCACCACCATCTCCGGGCGACCGGATGCGCTGCCCGGCGTGGAAACCATGATCGGCCTGTTCATCAACACCGTGCCCGCCCGCGTCCTGCTGAACCGCACCGACACCGTCCGCGACCAGTGCCGCACCCTGCAACGCGAGCAGGCCGCCATGCGCGACGCCGGCTACCTGAGCCTGTCCGCCATCCAGCGCACCGCAGGCCACGGCCCCCTCTTCGACGTCCTGTTCGTCTTCGAGAACGCCCCCATCGGCGCCGCCACCGACCCCTTGATCACCACCAACGGCACCCGCTTCCTCCCCGTCGCAATGGAAAGCCTGGTGCACTACCCCCTTTCGGTGGTCTCCCACCTGGAAGACAACCGCCTCGTCGTAGCCCTCGAAGCCATCGCCGAAGCCCTCCCGCACCTCCCGATCCCCGACCTCGGCGCCCGCATCATCTCCGTCCTGCGCCAACTCCCCGATCACGCCGATTCGACTCCGGACGCTCTGGACGTCCTCCTTCCTGCGGAGCGAGCCGTGGATCCTGCTGGGCAGCGGGATGGGTGGGCCATGCCTGCCTCGGTGCCGGAGCTGTTCCTGCGCCAGGTCGAGGCCGCGCCCGAGGCGTCGGCATTGAGCACCGCGACCGCGCACTACACCTATCGTGAGCTGCACGAGGCGGCCGGACGGCTGGCTGCCGAGCTCGAGGCGCGCGGCGTCGGGCCGGAATCCGTGGTGGCGCTGGCACTTCCACGCTCGGCGGACTCGATTGTCGCCATCCTCGCCACGCTGTACACGGGCGCGGCCTATGTGCCCGTGGACATCTCGGCCCCGGCCACGCGGATCGCCTCGATGCTGCGCCAGGCCGAGCCGGAGATGGTCGTGACGGTCGCGGCAAGCCAGCCGGTGCTGGCCGCCACGGCGGACCTCTCGCAGTCGACGCAATTCCTGGTGCTGGACGAGACCGCCACCGCCGAACGAATTGCCGCGCAACGGGCTGTCTCGCCGCGCCCGGTGCATCCGGAGACCCGCGCCTATCTGATCTTCACCTCCGGGTCGACCGGGGAACCCAAGGGCGTCATGGGCACTCATGCCGCGCTGGCCTCCTACTTCGCCGATCACCGGGACCGGGTGTACCGCCCGGCGCGGGCGCGGCTGGGGCGGGCCTTGCGGATCGCGCATGCCTGGTCGCTGAGTTTCGACGCGTCCTGGCAGCCGTTGATCGGGTTGTTCGACGGGCATGCGGTGCACCTGTTCGACGAGACCGAGATGCGGGACGCGCAGGGGCTGGTCGAGGGGATCGTCCGGCATCGGGTCGACATGATCGACACCTCACCGTCGATGTTCGCGCAGCTCGAGGCGGCCGGACTGGTCGACGGGGATCATCTCACCGTGCTGGCGTTGGGTGGCGAGGCCATCGGGCCAGCGTTGTGGGAACGGCTGCGCGCACTGCCGGATGCGGCCGTCTACAACTGCTACGGCCCGACCGAGACCACCGTCGAGGCGGTCGTCGCCACCATCAATACCGGTGGGCTCGAGGAGCTTTCGCAGGCCGGATTGGTCCCGGTGATCGGCCGCCCGGTCGATCGCATGGCGGGCTACGTCCTCGACTCCGCGCTGCGCCCGGTTCCGCGCGGTGTGGTCGGCGAGCTCTACCTGTCCGGCGCGCAGCTGACCCGCGGCTATGTCGGTCGGGCCGCGCAGACCGCCGACCGTTTCGTTGCTGACCCGTTCGGTTCCGGCGTGCGCATGTACCGCACCGGAGATCTGGTGCGGCAGTTGCCTTCCGGTGAGATCGCCTACCTGGGTCGCGCCGACGATCAGGTCAAGATCCGCGGCTACCGCATCGAGATCGGCGATATCGAGTCCGCCTTGCTGCGCCTGCCGGGTGTGCGCGAGGCCGCCGTCGTGGTGGTCACGCGGCCCACCGGGCCGACGTTGGTCGGCTTCGCGGTGGCCGACGATGCCAACGGGACCGCCTTACGCGCAGCACTTTCCGCGCATCTACCGGCCTACATGGTGCCCGCCCGCATCGTCACCCTCGCCGCTCTGCCGGTGACCCCGAACGGCAAGCTGGACGTGCGAGCGCTCACCGCTGCCGGGCTGAGCCTGCTCAGCGAATCCGGTTCGGGGACCGTGCCGCGCACCGCCACCGAACGCGCGTTGTGCGCCGCCTTCGCCACCGTGCTGGGCGGCCGCACCATCGGCATCGACGACGATTTCCTGGCCCTCGGCATCGATAGCATCGTCGCCATCTCCCTGGTGGACAAGGCCCGTCGTGCCGGAATACCGATCAGCCCGGCCATGGTGCTGGCCACCCCGACCGTGCGCGACCTCGCCGCGGCGGTGGATGCCCGTGCAGCATTGCGGGAGTCGGTGAAGTCGGAACAGCTCACCGAATACGGGGAAGTGCCCGTCACACCGATCATGCGGTGGATGTACGAGTTCGGCGGCTACCGGCGGCTCACGCTCTCCACGCTGGTGACGCTCCCGGCCGGAATCGAGTCCACACGACTGGAATCCACGCTGCAGGCCCTGCTCGACGGGCACGACATGCTGCGTGCCCGGCTCCACCACACCGAGGGCGAGCCCCGTCTGATCACCCGGGAACCCGGTATCGTGCGGGCTTCCGACGTGCTGACCGAGGTCCCTGTCGACGCCGATCTCGGTGGCGCACTGGAACTTCACTCTCGCGAAGCCATCGATCGCATCGACCCGGCGGCCGGGATCATGCTGCAGGCGGTGCGATTCCGCCGCCCAGCGGGCGATGTGCTGCTGTTGACCGTCCATCATCTCGCGGTCGATCCGGTGTCCTGGCACATCATCCTCGGCGACCTGGCCGACGCCTGGCAGCAGCTCGAAGCGGGCGAGACACCGCGCCTTGCAACCGAATCCACGTCCTACCGGCGCTGGGGTCAGCTGCTCGCTACCCGGGGCTCGGGCCGGGAAGTACAGTCCCAGCGCGATTTCTGGGCCGGACAGCTGGCGGGCGGTGACGCCCCGCTCGGCCACCGCCGACCGGATCCGCGCATCGACACCTGGGACTCGTACCGAATCACCCCGTCCTTCACCGACTCCGACGCGACCCGCGACCTCCTCGCGGCCACCGGTCACGGTGACCGAGCCGCCGGAATCCACGAATTCCTGCTCGCCGCCTGGGTGCTCACGCTCAACACCTGGCGGGCCGAACGCGGCCAGGACACCACGGCGGGCGCACTGGTGGCCATGGAGGGTCACGGCCGCGAGGACGCGCGGGTAGCAGCCGAGGCCGACACCGCACGCACCGTCGGCTGGTTCACCAGCGTCTACCCGCTGCGCCTGGCCGCCGGTTCCGGCATCGACGTGGCCCGCGCGCAGGCCGATCCGGCCGCCGCCACCGTGCTGCTGGAAACCGTTGCGGCACAGCTGCACATGGTGCCCAACAAGGGCCTGGACTACGGCACCCTGCGCTACGACGGCAGCGCACCGGAACTGACGGCCGACGCGGAACCACAGGTGCTCTTCGACTACCTCGGCCGCATGGACCTGACCGCGGGCACCGGCACGGACGCGCCCTTCGCACCCGTCACGGATCTGGCCCTGCATCAGCGACTCCCGATCGCGCCCGAGCCGGATATGCCGCTGCGCTACGCCCTCGATCTCATTGCCGCGATCTATCCGGGCGCGCAGGGCCCACAGCTGGTCGTCCTCTTCCGCTGGAGCGCAGCACTTTTCGACGACACCGATATCGCGCGGATCGCCGACATCTGGCAGCGGGCCGTCGCGGCGCTCACGGCCGCCCATGCCGCGCTCAGCCCCGCCTGACAGGTGCATTCCAGCCCCGCCTGACCCGAATAACCCAAGGATGGAGAACCAGGTGTCGCAATCCACCACGGACGCGGCCATTGTCGTCGAATCCGTCGAGAAATCCTTCGGCGCGGTCCACGCCCTGCGCGGCATCAGCTTCAGCGCACCCACCGGCAGCGTCCTGGGCGTGCTCGGTCCCAACGGCGCGGGCAAGACCACCACGGTCTCGGTGCTGTCTACCCTGGTCCGCCCCGATGCGGGCCGGGCCCTGGTGGCCGGGCACGATGTCGTCCGCGAGGCCGACGCCGTGCGCGCCTCCATCATGCTGACCGGCCAATACGCCGCCCTGGACGAGGTGCTCACCGGCCGTGAGAATCTCGTGCTGTTCGCACGCCTGATGGGCCTGCGCCCCAAGCCGGCCCGCCACCGCGCCGACGAACTGCTGGAACGCTTCGATCTCACCGCGGCCGCCGACCGCCGCGTGGGCCAGTACTCCGGCGGCATGCGCCGCCGCATCGACATCGCCTGCGGCCTGGTGCGCCAACCGCGCGTCGTCTTCCTGGACGAACCCACCACCGGCCTCGACCCGGTCAGCCGCCAAAGCCTCTGGTCGCTGGTGCGCGAACTCAAACAGCAGGGCGTCACCATCCTGCTCACCACCCAGTACCTCGAGGAGGCGGACGCCTTGAGCGACAACATCATCGTCGTCGACAAGGGCACCGTCATCGCCGAAGGCACCGCCGACCAACTCAAGGCCCGCTCCGGCGCGAGCTACTGCGAGGTCGTCCCGGTCGAAGCCGCCGACGTGCCACGGGTACGCACGGCACTCGACGGCCTCGGCGACCTCACCGTCCCGGAATCCGCCGACCGTGTCGCCCTTCCCGCCCCCGACGGCGCGGCCACCCTCGCCGAAGTCCTGCGCCGCACCACCGCCGCCGACATCGCCCTCATCGACATCGCCCTGCGCCGCCCTTCGCTCGACGAGGTCTTCATCGAGCTCACCCGCCCGCAGTCCGCGGGAGTCAACGCATGACCGCACGAACAGACGCTCCCGAATTCCGTGTTCCGGCGTCATTGCAATGGAAGGCATTGAGCGGCCGCACTATTCGCGCTGCCCTGCGTGAGGGGGATATCCCGTTCGGGTTCTTCGCGCCGATGATCTTCTTCCTGTGTTTCTATGTGCCGCTGCGCCGGTCCATGGAGGAGGCCGGTGGCATCGATTACGCCCAGTACCTGCTACCCGTCATCGTGCTGCAGGGCATGTTCTTCACCGCCATGTCGGCCGGTGACCGGGCCGCGCGAGACACCTTCAGTGGCATGGGAACCCGGCTGCGGTCGATGCCGGTGCGGCCGTGGCTGCCCATGGCGGCGCGCATGTCCGCGAATCTGGTGCGGGCGGGTGCGGCCATCGCGGGCGCGCTGGTGATCGGGTACGCCTTCGGGTTTCGTTTCCACGACGCGGCGGGAGCGTTCGGATTCCTGTTGCTCGCACTGGCTTTCGCGGCCGCGGTGGTGATCGGCGCGGACGCGCTCGGCGTCGCCACCGGCAAACCGGAGATCGGCGCATCCGCCCTGCTGGCCCCGCAACTGCTGCTCACCATGATGTCCACCGGTCTCGTCCCGGCCGAGGCGTTCCCGGGCTGGATCCAGCCGTTCGTGCGCAATCAACCCGTCTCCCAGGCCGCCGCCGCGCTGCGCGGCCTCGCCGAAGGCGAATTCCCTGCCGCCGTGGCCATCTCGGCCGCCTGGTGCGCCGGACTCATCGTCGTGTTCACCGCATTGTCGGTACAAGTGGAAAGGCGGCGGCGGTGAGAACCCTGCTGGATCAGACCCTCGTCGAGGCCGGTCGCCTCATGCGCCGCTGGCCCCGCGAACAGGAGGTGCTCACCTCCACCCTCATCCTCCCGATCCTGTTGCTGCTCATGTACGAACTGGTCCTGGACAAGGTGCTCACCGGCCCTTCCGGCGCGGACGCCAGCTACGGTTTCGTCCCCATGATCGCCATCACCGGCGCCATGTACGGCGCAATGGGCACCGGCCTGTCCCTCTACGCGGAACGCGAAAGCGGCCTGCTGCGCCGCTTCTGGGTGCTACCCGTCCACCGTTCCGCCGGACTGCTCGGCCGCCTGCTCGCCGAATGCGGCCGCACCCTGGCGGGCACCGTCGTCATCGTCGCCCTCGGCATGGCCCTCGGCCTGCGCTTCCACCAAGGTCCCTGGGCCGCACTGGCTTCGGTGCTGATCCCGGTTCTACTCATCCCGGGCATCTCCACCATGGTGATCACCGTCGGCGTCACCAGCATGGGCAACAAGGTGGTTCAGCTCTTCTCCGCGATCACCCTGCTGGGCCTGTTCTTCAACTCCGGCTTCGTCCCGGTCGACAACTACCCCGGCTGGCTGCAACCGATCGTCCGTGCCCAGCCCATGAGCTGCGCCATCGAAGCCATGCGCAACCTCACCCTGGGCGGCCCCGTCGCCACCCCGATCCTGCAAACCCTGGCCTGGTCGGCCGGTCTCGCAGCGGTTTTCGGCGCGCTGGCCGTACGCGGCATCCGCACGGCCGCCCAGAGCTGAACCCACCGGATCAGTGCGTGATCAGCCGCCAATCGTCGGGCAGGTTGGTGGCGGTCACCCGATTCCCCTCCACGGCCAGGTCGACGACCACGCCGCCGAGCCGCAGATCGGTGAGCTCGACCCGCCCCCAGCGGGCGGGCAGATGCGGCAGCACGGTCAATGTGCGGTGCCCGACATCGGGATCCAGGCCCAGGAACGACCGCACCAGCAGCAGCGGCGCCGCGCTCGCCCACGCCTGCGGCGAGCAGGACGTCGGGTAGGGGACCGGCGCCGCGAACTTGGCACGCGGGAAACCACAGAACAATTCGGGCAATCGGCCGCCGAACGCCACCGCCGCGTCGAGCAGCCCGTCGGCCAGCCGGGTGGCCAGGTCGAGCGCCCCGGGCAGGTGCCGGTAGCGCAGTAGACCCGCGACGGCGATCGCGGTGTCGTGCGGCCAGACCGAACCATTGTGATAGCTCATCGGGTTGTAGGCGCCCATGCTGGAAGCCAGTGTGCGCAAACCGAATCCGCTGTCCATCTCCTGCGAGGCAAGCTTGCCGATCACGATGGCAGCATGCTCGTCGGTGACGATGCCCGACCACAGGCAGTGGCCGATATTGCTGCTCAAGGCATCGAGCTGACGCTTGTGTGCATCCAGAGCCATGGCGAACCAGCCCTTTTCGGGCAGCCAG
Organism: Nocardia heshunensis; assembly: GCF_054782115.1. NCBI lineage: Bacteria > Bacillati > Actinomycetota > Actinomycetes > Mycobacteriales > Nocardiaceae > Nocardia > Nocardia heshunensis. Next base: position 90,645 of record NZ_BAAGTC010000026.1, read on the forward strand.
AACGCCTCCGCGAACTTGGTGCGCAGCTCGGCCGCCCGATCCCGCAGGTGCCCGGCGGTGGTGGTGTCGCCGAACTCCTCGGCCAGCTCCGCCCGGGCCAGCGTGGCCGCGTACACGTAGCCCTGCACCTCGCACAGCGCGATCGGCGGCTCCGGCAACCGGCCCGCGGCATCGTTGATGCCGTCGAAACTGTCCTTCCAGCCCTGATTGATCAGCCCGCGGTCGGTGGCCCGCCGGTACTCCACGAACCCGTCGCCGTCGCGATCACCGTAGTCGTCGATCCAGGCCAGGGCCGCGTCCGCGGCGGGCAGCAACGCCTGGACCGCGTCCACGTCCGCACCCCAGCGCCGGGCCTGCGCCAGCAGCATGACGAAAAGCGGTGTGGCGTCGACGGTTCCGTAATAGGTCTCACCGCCGAGCACCTGCCCGCTGGCCGGGCCGCGCCGCATCTCGTGCATGATGCGTCCCGGCTCCTCCTCGGTCATGGGATCCACCCGCTGGCCCTGCATTTCGGCCAGCTGCTGCAGGGTGCCCACGGCCAGACCGACATCCAGCGGCAGCGCCATCCATGCCGTGAGCAGCGAGTCCCGGCCGAACAGCGTCATGAACCAGGGCGCGCCCGCGGCCACGAACGGCCGCCCGCCGCGCGCGTCGTCGTGGATCTGTAAAGCGCCCAGGTCGCTTTCGGTGCGTTCGAGCACCCACGTCAGCTGCGGATCCGCCGCGGTGATCGTGGCGGCGGTATCGCGCCAGGCCGCGATCTTGCGGCTGGGCGCGCTGGCCTCGTAATGCTCACCCGGCCGCAGCGGCGCGTGGATCGGCTGATTGCCCATGGTGGGCTGGCATACGATCTCGGTCTGCCAGCTGCCGCCCGCCGGGACCACCGCCCGCCACGACAGCGAACCCGGCAGCACCACGGGCGTTTCCGACGACGACACCGCCAAACCCCGGGACCGGTCGGAGCGATCGTTGAGCAGCAACTCCACATCCCCGGCGATCACCTCGGCGCGCGCATTGCCGCCCCGGCCTTCCTTGACCGCGAACAGATCCACGAAATCCGCGTCCACATGCAATTGCAGGTCCACGGCAGTGGTCTCGCGACCCAGGTTCTCCACCGTGATGGTCTCCCGCAGCCCGTCGGCCACCAACCGCTCCCTGACCAGTAAGACCGTGCTGTCCGCTGCGCCGGCCCGGGGAGGCCGGCGCAGTATGAACCGGGCGGTGAACGCCTCCGGACTCAATACCGACAGCGGCTCCGGCCGCTGCCCGTCCAACAGCAACTCCCAGCGCGACAGCACCCGCGCGTCCCGGAAGAACAGGCCGTACGGCGTTCCGTGCTCGATATCCCCCCGATGATCGGAGAGGCAGAACGTGCTGCCCTCCACCAGGGTGACCGCCCCGCCGCCACCGCCCACGCTCGGTTCCCCGGCATTGAGCGCGTTCGGAGTGTCACTGTTCATGCAGACCCTTTCGCCGCGGCACCCGCCGCTGCCGCGACATCGCCTTCGAACTGGAACCACTGTCCGACACAGGTTTACGGCCCGGAGTCAGCTCACCGCCGGTCAAGGCATCTGGATGCCCGGAATGCGTGGTACCGCGACCCAGCACCGTGGCCGCGATCGCCCGACCGGGCCCGGTACCCGCCGCCCGCTGCCCGACCACCAACGCCCCGGGCTGCCCGATCGTCACCCCGGAATGACGGGACACGGCAAGGCGGTGCAGCCGATGCTCGCGCACCACCCGCCGATAGATCTCCTCGTATCCGCTTCCCAGCGTGTCCGCGCCGAAATGCGCGGCGACGTGGGCGCGCATGGCGTACGGGTCGTAGCCGCGGACCTCGGCCATGGCCGCGGGCAACTCGGCCGGATCGTCGCAGACGCGACCGGTGACACCGTCCACGATCACCTCGGCGACCGCGCCGCCGCGCAACGCCACCACCGGCGTCCCGCACACCATCGCCTCGATCATCACCATGCCGAACGGTTCCTCCCATTGCACCGGGAACACCAGACAGCTTGCACCGGACAACAATGCGCGTTTGGCCACGGCATCGGCCATGCCGAACAGGTGATCGCGTTCGGTGAGCAACGGCCGCACCGCGTTCTCGAAATAGCGCACCTCGGGCGGCTCGGCGCACTTGCCCGCCAGGATCAGCGGCATTCCCGCCGCATGCGCGGCCGCCAGCGCCAGATGCGGCGCCTTGTCCGCGGTGAACCGGCCCAGGAACAGAGCGTAGTCGTCCTTGTCCGTGCGGAACGGCCAATCCTCGACCCGCAGTGCGTTGTGGACGCGGCCCACCCAGTTCAGGTCCGGGGCCATGGCTTTTTGCCGATCGCTGATCGCCACCAGGTGCGCGTCGGTGCCCAGTTCGCGGTAGTAGACGTACGGGTCGCCGTCCACCGGTCCGTGCACGGTGACCACGGTCGGCAAACCCAGTTCGCGGGAGACCGGCATATTGAGCGGACCCGCGAAGGTGTGGTCGTGCACCAGATCCAGGCCCTCGGTCGCCGCCAGGCGCTCCAGCGCTCGCCGCGCCTTCAACGCGTGCACGACCTCCGGGAACGGATCGCCGAGCCGCTCGGATTGCGCTCGGTCCCACAGTGATCGGAATTCCCCCTTGGTGCCGTTCACGCCCGCACCCAGCAGCGTCACCCGGTGCCCGCGCTCCACCAGCGCGTCCACCAGATCCGCCACCACCGCTTCCACCCCGCCGTACGCCTTGGGCGGGATATCGAAATACGGTGGCACCACCATCGCGATGCGCAGCCGCTCGCGCTCGACGGAGGGGAATTCGATTGCGGCGGTGGACGGAACGGGAAGCGGCGCAAACTCGGCGCTCATGACGGCCCTTCTTCCAGGGTTGCGATCGTCGGCGTCCGGACAGCGGGACACCGACCCGAAGCCGGGGCCGAAGGAGATCGAAAAGCGCTGGTGCCGCACGGCAGCACGCTCCGAGTTGAACGCCTGGCGATCGTCGCGCCGACTGGTGCCCGGCGGTGAGATCAAGGCCTGGGGGCACCCCGAGGCGTCATCGCGCTCGGCGGCCAAATGGGTGATTCCACACTATCGCCGGGAATCACTTGAAAAGTACGGATCGGAATTGTTCGGGGGTTTCCGTGCGGAAAGCCCGATGCGAATGCCGCAGCGCGGAGGCTCGGCTCAGGCCGCGGCGTAACCGCCGGCCGCGGGGTAATCCGAGTCGATGGTCACCTCGGAAATGCCGGCGGGCGCGGCGGATTCGATCATGTCCAGCAGCAGCCAGCCATCGGCGGTCCAACCGCCGTGGGTGTCGGTGCGCACCAGCCGACCGCCCGGCACGAACGGATCGTCGACGAAACCCTCGGCGGCACCGTCGAGTTCGAGCGCCAGCGCCGCACCGCCCACATACACCCGGCCGGACCGACCCGGCGGCACCAGCCGCAGCGACTCGTCCAGCACCAGCAGCCGCGCACCCGGGATCGGGCGCACCCGGCCGGATCCGTCCAGTGGTCCGCGGCCCGCGACACCCGCGTATTCCGGTGTGCTGTAGGCGAATCCGGTGCACGAGCCGGGAGCCAGCCCGCGCAGTAGCTCCGCGAGCGCCGCGGGACAGTCGGAACCGAAGACATCCCAGCGCCGCACTGACGGCAGCGCGGGGGAGGGCAGGAAGGCCAGGCCCGCCAGCGTGCCCGTGTCGGCGACGACGTGGGTCGGGGCGGTCAGGGCGACGAGTTCGGCCAACGCGGCCGCGTCGCCGCGCTGCGCGGCGGTGGCCAGCACCAGGGTCGCGCCGTCGGCCAGCACGGCCAGCAGTTCGACCGCGGCGTCGGTGGTGTCCCAGCGGCTGGCGAGCAGGCGCACATCCGGTGAGCCGTACGCCTTGTCGATCGAGCAGTCGCGGCGATCGGCGGCCACGGCCCGGCGGTCGTCGGCGGCCGCAGCCACCGCGACCGGCTTCAGGCCGGTGCCCTGCGGACCCAATTCGGCCAGCACCGCGCCGAATTCGGCGGCCGCGGCGATATCGCACAGCAGCCGGGCCAGATCGTCGAGGGTGGGTCCGGCGGTTCCGGTGACACCGCCGTCGAGACGTTCGTAGAGTTCGGCATAGGTGAGGATGTGGTCGCCGCAGCGCACCGCGGTGCGCAGCGCGGGCACACGCCGACCGCAGTCGATCAGCATCGGCACCGACGGCACGTCGTACAGTTCGACGCCGTTGGCCCATTCGTCCACGAGCCGGTGATGCTCGACGGCGGACAACATCTCCGGCACCGCACGCTCCATCGTTCCAAACCCCCGGGTACTAACTTATCCAACCCTAACCTAATCGATCGAGAGCACGATAGGCCACCCCGATCGGGATCGAATCGGCGACGACGCTCACCGATTGCCGAGAAAATTAGGCTAGGCTCACCTACCGCTCGGCCGTGTGGGCGGGCATGTGCAGACAGGAGAGTCACGATGAAGTCGGCGTTCTCGATGCGATCCCGCAGCGTGCGGGCGGCCCTGGCCGCCTTGGCGGGCGTCCTCGCCCTCGGACTGACGGCCTGCGGATCCTCGAGCGACGACAGCTCCGGCGGCGGCGAACCGGTCACCATCACCCACGCCCTCGGCCAGACCACCGTCAACGGCACCCCCAAACGCATCGTGGCCCTCGGCAACCAGTGGCTCGACACCGTGCAGGCCCTCGGCGTCACCCCGGTCGGCTACATCGACAACATCGCGGTGCTCAGCAAGGGCGCGCCGCCCTGGGAGCCCGCCGCACTCGCGCAGTCCAAGGCGCTGCAGACCACCGGCAATCTCGCCGAACAGGTCGCCGCCCTCAACCCCGACCTGATCCTGGCCGACTCGTTCATCGCCGACGCCAAGACCTACGGCGACCTGTCCAAGGTCGCCCCCACCCTGCCCGGCCTCGGCAAGCAGGCCATCACCCCCTGGCCCGACCTGGTCCGCACCCTCGGCCAGGTGCTGCACCAAACCCCCGCCGCCGACAAACTCGTCACCGACCTCAATGCCCGCATCGACGGCATCTCCCAACGCAATCCGGGCCTGAAGGGCAAAACCTTCACCAGCTCCTGGCTCGCCGGCCCCACCCAGCTCATGGTCCTGACGGCCCCCGACGACGGCTCCACCCGCCTGTTCACCCAACTCGGCATGACCATCCCCCCGGCCCTCGTCGCTCAGGGCGGCAACGGCGGCCGCCTGGCCCTCTCCCCGGAACGCCTCGACGAGCTGACCTCCGACCTGCTGCTGGCCGGCTTCTCGCCCGGCATGGACGAAAAGTACCGAGCCCTACCGGGATACAACGACCTCCCCGCGGTGAAGAAGAACGCCGTCGTCTTCCTCACCGTCCAAGAAATCAGCGCCATCAACCAGCCCACCCCGCTGGCCCTCCCCTACCTCCTCGACAAACTCGACCCCGCCTTCACCAACGCCGCCAAATAGCACCGACGCCTGTCGGACTCGCCTGGCAACATCGGGGGCATGACGGTGAGCGGGGACGAGGTACGGGCGGTGGCGCTTGCGCTGGCGCGCACCAAAGAGGGATTCGAGTGGGAGATGCCCACTTTTCGGGTGGCGGGGAAGCTGTTTCTGACGTTGCCCGAAGGGGAGACCTCGATGGCAGTGCGCTGCCCGATCGCCGATCGCGACGAGTTGGTGCAGGCCGAGCCGGACAAGTTCTGGATCGCATCGCACGAGGTGATGAACGCGTGGGTGCGGGTGCGGCTGGCCGCCCTGGACGACACCGAGGAGCTGGAGGCGATCATCACCGACTCGTGGCGCCAGGCCGCACCCCGGGAACTGGTCGATCCCGCCTGAAAGCGGTGATCAGTTGCCGTACTGGGTGGTTTCGGGCTGCTCGATGAGGACGACGTGCGCGGGTTCGGGGGCTACCGGGCGGTGACGGATGCCGCGGGGGACAGTGAAAAGGTCACCGGGGGTGAGGGTTACGGGGTCTCGGTCCTCGAGTTCCAGGCGGAAGGTGCCGTCCCAGCAGAGGAAGAGTTCGTCTTCGTCGTGGTGGTGCCAGGGGAATTCGCCATGGATCTGGGCTACGCGTACGACGGAGTCGTTGACGCGGGCCAGTTCTCGCTGCTGGAACGGGCCAGGGAGGGTGGCGATGGTGGCGGGGATCGACGTGGCTGTTTCGGTCATGGGGTCAATCGTCGGCGGCTCGCGGTGGTGAGGGCAGGGCCAATGCGGCAGGATTGGTTCCGTTATGGATCCAATCGAGGTGACCGAACGACTGGGGCGCTGGTCGTCGGGACGCGGGCCGCTGTACGTGCTGCTGGCGAGCCGGTTGCGACAGCTGATCGATGACGGTGAGTTGGCCGCCGGGGCGCTGCTGCCACCGGATCGGGTGTTCGCGAAACAGCTCGCGGTGGGCCGGAATACGGTGATCGCCGCCTACGATCTGCTGGCCGCCGAGGCGCGGATCGAACGGCGGCGGGGCAGCGGCACCCGGGTGGCGGGTACGGCCGTCGAGCCCGCCCCCGACACCACCAGCGCGCCCATGTTCCTGAATCTGCTGGAGCCGCACCCGGATCTGATCTCCCTGGCCTGCGCCGCACCGGAAGCGCCGCCGCTGATCGTGACCGACGCCTACGCCGCGATGGTTCCCGTGCTGGCGGCCATGACGGCCGAGATCGGCTATCACCCGGCCGGTTACGCGCCGCTGCGGGCGGCGATCGCCGATCGCTACACCCGGCTGGGCGCACCAACGCGACCCGAGCACATCCTCGTCACCAATGGCGGCCAGCAGGCACTGTCGCTGCTGGCCCGTGCCTTCGTGCGGCCCGGAGACCGGGTGCTGGTCGAAACACCCACGTACCCGGGCGCATTGGAGGCCTTCCACGAGGAGTCGGCGGTGCTCACCACCCTCCCGATCGGATTCGGCGGGTTCGAGGCGGCGGTGCGGGCCCGCCAGCCGGTGCTGGCCTACCTGACCCCGACCTTCCAGAACCCCACCGGCACGGTGCTTTCCGGACTGCGACGGCAGCGGATCGCGGATATCGCTGCGGCGCAAGATATTCCACTGATCGCCGACGAGATCACCGCCGACCTCGGATTCCCCGGAACCGCGAACCCGCCACCCCTGGCCGCCGACGCCGACACCGTCATCTCGATCGGCTCCCTGAGCAAGAACCTGTGGGGCGGACTGCGAGTCGGCTGGATTCGGGCGACGGAACCGGTCATCGCCCGCCTCACCCGGCTGCGGGCCGTGCACGACCTGGGCGGGAATCTGCCCGCCCAGCTGGTCGCGACGAGCCTGGTGCCCGCCATCGACGCCACCGCCCCGCAGCGGGCCGCCCGCCTGCGCACCGGCCACGACCTGCTGCGCACGAAACTCGCAGTGGCACTACCGGACTGGGAAGTGCCGCCGGTCACCGGCGGTCAGACCCTCTGGGTGCGGCTGCCCTACGGCGACGGCACATCCTTTGCCCAGACCACCCTGCGGCACGGCGCCGCGATTCTCGCGGGCACCGGCCTCGACCCGAGCGGCGGCAGCGAGGACCGTATTCGCCTGCACTTCCGGCACCCGGACGAGGTCCTGGCGGCGGCCGCCGATCGGCTCGCGACAGCGTGGCGGGCCTATCACCCGCCCGCGCGCCGCCCGACCGTCCCGCCGCCGCTGGCCATCTGATCCAGATCAGAAGGTGACGCGCTGGTCCTCGGGCCGGAAGAGCTTGTCGCCGTCCTTGACCCCGAACGTGGCGTAGAACTCGGCCTGGTTGCGCACCACCTCGTTGGCGCGGAACTCGTCGGGGGAGTGGGGGTCGTTGGCGATCAGGTTCTCGGTGTACTGCGTGGTCTGCTTGGCCCGCCAGTTCCGACCCCAGGACTCGAACATGTCCTTGTAGTCGGGGTTTTCGACCCCCGCCCGCTTCTGGTTGATGCGGTAGGCGGCGAAAGCCATTTGCAGCCCGCGATTGTCGGCGACGTTCTCGCTCAGGGTCAGCGTGCCGTCGACGTGATGCGCGGGATCCAGCCCCTGCGGCACCAGGCCGTTGTACTGGTCGACGATCTTCTTGGTGCGCTCGTCGAACTGGGCCCGATCCGCGGCGGTCCACCAGTCCTTCAGATTGCCGTCGGCATCGTATTTCGAGCCCTGGTCGTCGAATCCGTGCCCGATCTCGTGCCCGATGACCGCGCCACCCGCGCCGTAGTTCACGGCCGCTTCGGCATTCGCGTCGAAGAACGGCGGCTGCAGGAACGCGGCCGGGAAGACGATCTCATTGTTGACCGGCTGGTAGTAGGCGTTCACCGTCTGCGGCGTCATGCCCCATTCGGTCTTGTCGACCGGCTTGTCCAGCTTGTCGAACATCTTCTTGTTGCCGAAAACATTGGCGGCACGCAGGGATTCGATCAGCTGCCCGCGGGTGATCTTCAACCCGCTGTAGTCCTCCCACTTGTCCGGGTAGCCGATCTTCACGCCCATCTTGCCGAGCTTGACCAGCGCGGCGTCCTTGGTCGGCTGCGACATCCAGGTCGAGTTGGTGAAATTGTCCTTGTAGGCAGCGATCAGGTCGGCGACCATGTCCAGCGCCCGCTGCTTGGCCTCGGGCGGGAAATGCTTGTCCACGTAAAGTTTTCCGAGCTGCTCGCCCAGTGTGTCGTCGACCGTGCCCACCGCGGACTTCCACCGGTCGGGCCGCTGTGTCAGCCCGCTCATCACCGTCCCGAAGAACTCGAAGTTGGCGTCGGCGATCGTCTTGGGCAGGAAGCGCGCGAATTCCCGCACCACCGACAGCTTCAGGTACTCGCGCCACACCGCGATATCCACGTCCTGCCACAGCTTTCCGGCCGCCGTGATGAAGGACGGCTCGGCCACGATCACCGTCGCGAACAGGCTCTTGGGCCGATCGGTGGTGCCGGCGAGCCAGGGATCCCAATCGAATTGCGGTGCCAGCGCCACCATGTCGGTCCACGACATCTTGTTGTAGCTGGCCTCGGTGTTGTGCAGCTTGATGTTGTCCCAGAATCCGGCCGCGATCTTCGTCTCGAGATCGAGCACCCGGCCCGCCATGGCGACCGGATCGGCGAAACCCGCACCGGTGGCGATCTTTTCCAGGAACGTCCGGTATCCGGCGAGCTTGTCGGCGTATTCGGGCTTGCGGTAGTACTGCTCGCTCAACCCGATGCCGGACTGCCCGACCGAGGCGATGTGCGCACTGGAGTTCTTGCGATCCACCGAGACGCCGAGCCCGATCAGCCCGCCGATCGGCAGCGCGGCCATCACCTTGGCCAGATCCGGCTTACCGGCCGCCTTGTCGATATCGGCGAACATCTCTGCCAGCGGCGTGACACCCAGCTTCTCGATGCCGTCGACATCCAGCCGCGCGTCGTACAGATCGCGGATCTTCTGCTCGGTGGTGTCGGGCTTGGGATCGGAGATGCCCTCGATAATGTCCTTGAGCTGCCCCTGCACCCGATCGCCGACCTCGTCGAAGGTGCCGAAGGAGACCTTGTCGGCGGGCAGCGAATAGTCCTGCAGCCATTTGCCGTTGACGAACCGGTACAGGTCGTCCTGGGGCCGCACCGCGGCATCGGACCCGGACATGTCCGGTCCGGTGAGCTGGGTCGAGGCGACCGAGTTCTTCGTATCGTGCCCGCACGCCGCCAGCGTGGCGACCGCCGGCGCCAGACCCAGCGCGATCAGAAAACGACGACGGTCCAAACCGGCCGGACGACCCGACGAACTCACAGGCACTACCTCTCCCCGAAGCTGCGATACCGACGCGAGGCTACCGGGGATGGCAGCCTCGCGCGGGGTGTCACGTTCCTGGGAGTTCGCTCAGCGTGCTCGCGGGAAGCAATTCAGAGGGTGACGCGCTGCTCCGGCGGCAGGTACTCCTTGTCGCCTTCCTTCACGTCATACGTGCTGTAGAACTCGCCGAGATTCTTCACCACCTGGTTGCACCGGAATTCGGCCGGCGAATGCGGATCATTGGCGAGCTGATTCTCCAGCGCCTCGTTCGTCATCTTGGTCCGCCAGGTGCGACCCCAGGACTCGAACATCGGCTTGTAATCGGGAGTGGCCGTCCCCTTGCGCTTCTCGACCATGCGATAGGCCGCCAGCGAAATCTCCAGCCCGCGCAGATCCGCCAGGTTCTCACCGACGGTCAGCTCCCCGTTCACATGCTGATCCGCGGGCAGCCCGGCCGGCACCAGCGCGTTGTACTGGTCGATGAGCTGCTGCGTCTTGGCCTGGAACGCCGCCTTGTCCTCGGGCGTCCACCAGTCCTGCAGGTTGCCGTCCGCGTCGTACTTGGAGCCCTGGTCGTCGAACCCGTGCCCGATCTCGTGCCCGATGACCGCGCCGCCCGCGCCGTAGTTCACCGCGGGCTGGGCATCCGGATCGAAGAACGGCGGCTGCAGGAACGCCGCGGGGAACACGATCTCGTTGCCGCTCGGGTTGTAGTAGGCGTTGACCGTCTGCGGCGGCATCCCCCACTCCGACTTGTCCACCGGCGTCCCGAGCCGGTCGAACATGCGCTTGGCGTCGAAAGTGTCGGAGGCGCGCAGGGATTCGACCAGCTTGCCGCGGGTGACGGTGAGCTTGGAGTAGTCCTCCCACTTGTCGGGGTAGCCGATCTTGGCGTCGATCTTGTCGAGTTTGACGATGGCGGCCTGCCGGGTGGGCGGCGACATCCAGCTGGAATTGGTGAAGTTGTCCTTGTAGGCGGCCCGCAGATCGCCCACCATCTCCAGCGCCCGCTGCTTGGCCTCGGGCGGGAAATGCTTGTCCACGTACAGCTTTCCGAGCGCTTCGCCGACCGTGCCGTTGACGGTGGACACCGCCGCCCGCCACAACTCCGGCCGCTCCTTCAGGCCCGACATCTCCTTGCCGAAGAAGTCGAAGTTCGGATCGGCGATCGCCTTGGGCAGGTACGTCGCGAACGCGCGCACCAGGCCCAGCTTCAAATACTCACGCCAGGCGGCGATATCGACGTCGGCCCACAGCTGCGCCGCGCCGGTGATGAACGACGGCTCACCCACATCGACCTTGTCGAACAGATTCTTCGGCCGGTCGGTGGTGCCGGAAAGCCAAGGATCCCAATCGAATTGCGGACCCAGCGCGGTGAATTCCGCCCACGTCTTCAGGTTGTAGGTGGCATCGGTGTCCCGCAGTTTCACGTTGTCCCAATGGAATCCGGCGATCCGCGTCTCCAGGTCCACCACCCGGTCGGCCAGCGCGGTCGGATCGGCGAACCCGGCACCGGCCGCGATGCGCTGCATGTACGTCCGGTACTTGGCGAGCTTGTCGGCGTATTCGGGCTTGCGGTAGTACTGCTCGCTGAGCCCGAGCCCCGCCTGCGACACCGACGGCAGATAGGCATTGGAATCCTTCGGGTCGGGCCCGACGCCGATCCCGATCAGTCCGACCCCGGGTAGCCCGCCCATGACGTGCGCGAGATCGGCCTTGGTCGCCGCCTTGTCGATCTGATCGAACAGATCCTGCAGCGGCGTCATGCCGAGCTGCTCGATCGCGTCCTTGTCCATCCGGCCGTCGTAGAGATCGCGGATCCGCTGCTCGTTCGACCCGGCCTTGGGGTTGTGGATCCCCTCGATAATGTCCTTGAGCTGCTGCTCGACCCGCTCCTGCACCTCGTCGAAGGTGCCGAAGGACACCTTGTCCGGTGGCAGCTGGTACTCGTCGAGCCACTTGCCGTTGACGAACCGGTACAGGTCGTCCTGCGGCCGGATCGCCGGATTCGAACCGGACATGTCCGGTCCGATCAGCTGCTTGGGTTTGTCGTTCTTGTTACAGGAGGCCAGCACGGCCACGGTGGGCACGAGACCCAGGGCGATCAGGAACTTGCGGCGGTCGAGAGCAGGACGCTCGGACGTCACGCGGATCTCCTCATATCGGCTGATCGGATAGCTCGGACGTTGCTCGAGCCGACGCTAGTAGCCTCGACTGAGGAAGACCTGAATCCGCCGCGGGCGCGTGTCCAGTACCCCGATTTGGGTCCGACCTGGGGGTTCGCTAAACTGTTCCGGTTGCCTGCGGGAGCTCTGCCCCGCACTTCGGCCGCGAACCCACAGTGGTTGATCTCCAGTTTGGTGTGAAACCGCTGGCAGGCGTGCGTTTGAAGGGCAACTGACCATGCCCGTCGGGTCGGCAATCCGGCGTGCATTTCGTCCAGGTCTAGGAGGAGCTGAAGTGATTCAGCAGGAGTCGCGACTGCGCGTCGCCGACAACACGGGTGCCAAGGAAATCCTTTGCATTCGCGTTCTCGGTGGTTCGTCGCGTCGCTATGCCGGTATCGGCGACATCATCGTCGCCACCGTGAAGGACGCCATCCCGGGTGGCAACGTCAAGAAGGGCGAGGTCGTCAAGGCCGTCGTCGTGCGCACCGTCAAGGAGCGCCGTCGCGCTGACGGCTCGTACATCAAGTTCGATGAGAACGCCGCGGTGCTGATCAAGGCGGACAACGATCCGCGTGGCACCCGCATCTTCGGCCCGGTCGGCCGTGAGCTGCGCGAGAAGCGTTTCATGAAGATCGTTTCGCTGGCGCCGGAGGTGCTCTAACTATGAAGGTGCACAAGGGCGACACGGTCATCGTCGTCTCGGGCAAGGACAAGGGCGCCAAGGGCAAGGTCATTCAGGCCTACCCGGCGACCGGCAAGGTCCTGGTCGAGGGCGTGAACCGCATCAAGAAGCACGTCGCGAACTCCGCGAACCAGCGTGGCGCCAGCTCGGGCGGCATCGTCACTCAGGAAGCGCCGATCCAGGCCTCCAACGTGATGGTCGTCGACTCCGACGGCAAGCCGACCCGCGTGGGCTACCGCACCGATGAGAACGGCAAGCGGGTCCGCATCTCCCGTCGCAACGGGAAGGACATCTGAGATGACTTCGACTGACAAGGTGCAGCCGCGTCTGAAGACGCGCTACCGCGCCGAGATCAAGCCGGCCCTGAACGAAGAGTTCAACTACGCCAACGTGATGCAGATCCCGGGCGTCGTGAAGGTCGTCGTGAACATGGGTGTCGGCGACGCCGCCCGTGACGCCAAGCTGATCAACGGTGCGGTCGCCGACCTCACCCTGATCACCGGCCAGAAGCCCGAGATCCGCAAGGCCACCAAGTCCATCGCGCAGTTCAAGCTGCGTGAGGGCATGCCGATCGGCGCGAAGGTCACCCTGCGCGGCGACCGCATGTGGGAGTTCCTGGATCGTCTGATCTCCATCGCGCTGCCGCGTATCCGCGACTTCCGCGGTCTGTCGCCGAAGCAGTTCGACGGCAACGGCAACTACACCTTCGGTCTCTCCGAGCAGTCCATGTTCCACGAGATCGACGTCGACAAGATCGACCGTCCGCGTGGTATGGACATCACCGTGGTGACCACGGCCACCAACAACGAAGAAGGCCGCGCGCTGCTCAAGCACCTCGGCTTCCCGTTCAAGGAGAACTGATCCATGGCTAAGAAGGCTCTGATCAACAAGGCCAACGCCAAGCCGAAGTTCGCGGTGCGTGCCTACACCCGCTGCCAGCGCTGCGGCCGCCCGCACGCCGTCTACCGCAAGTTCGGCCTGTGCCGTGTCTGCCTGCGCGAGATGGCTCACCGCGGCGAGCTCCCGGGCGTCCACAAGTCGTCCTGGTGACTCACCGGTCCTGGTGACCACGTAACACCAAACCCAAAGGCCCCCACCGAGATCCGTCTCGGTGGGGGCCTTCGGCGTTTCAGCGGATCTGGGCCCAGACCCACCAGTCGAGGTAGAGACGGTCGAAGGTGTCGCCCGAGGCTTCCATCAGCACGGTTTGCTTGCCGAGTTCCATGCCCGGGTGCGCGGCGAGACTGTAAGGAGTCGCCGGGCCACTGGGACGCAGCAATGCCATTGTGCTGCCGGGGCTGTCGTGACTGCGTTCGCGCACCCAGTGCGTGGCGACATAGCGCTTCAGGTCGGCGGGATCGGCGAATTCGGTGAACCAGGTCGATACGTCGTGGTCGTCGAGGCAGGTGAGCTGGCGCAGCGGCACCGGATCGCCCGGCGCCACCGTGACGGTGCCCACGGCCGAACAACGCGCGCCCGCAAAGCCTTTGTCGTCGGGCTTCAACGGGGTCACCGGGTAGAAGGTGAACGCGAGGCTGTAGTAATCGCCCCACGACGGGGGCGCTGCCACCGGCCTTCGGTGCAGGTCGTGCTGGGATTTCCAGTAGAGACCGGCGGCCACGACGAGGCCGATCACGACCGTCAGCACCAGCGCGAGGGACGCGAACAGAACGACGAACTCGCGGGATGGTCTCCGAGGCGGTGGCGGCATCTGGGGAGGCGGCGGCCAGTGCCCCGGCGGCGCGGTCATGCCGGGCCGAGCCCGCGACCGCTGGCGACCAACTGGGACTGGGGATTCAGCGAAACACCGTAACTGAGATTGATCGGCTTGGAATCGCCGCGCCAGTCGACTTTCTGGACGGGAACACGGTCCTTGAAGAAGAGGTAGAAGCCCTCGGGGACCGGTGTCTGCACTGCCGGAAGACCTTTCCAGCAATGCCCGGGTGTCTGCACGATTCCGTTCAGTTCGGCCTCCGGGGTGTTCGACGCCACGTCCGCCATGAGATCCCAGTCTTCGGTCCATCCGGCCGCTCCGGTGAGCTCGTCCAAGCGCACCGGGTTCTTGTCGTGCACCGCACGCCGAAGTTCCTGACCGAGGGCGGGACTCGAGCCGAGTGGTTCCTTCAAGCTATTGAGGTCGAACTCTCCCGCGCACGCAGCCCGGCCCGAGTCGTGCGAGACGAGTGAGCATGCGCCGGTAGCCGACAGCATGAGCGTGATCAACGCGAGCCGCAGGATCCTCATGAGATCAGAATTTTCCGGTGGGCATGGGAATGTCGGCTCCCGCGATGATGCCCGTATCCTTAACCGGGACATTGCTTTTCGCGAGCTGAGGCACGAAGTCTTCCGTGGGCTGATAGATGACGACCATCTCGCCCCGGTCGATCGAATTGATGATCTCGGTCTTCAGTTGTTCCGGACTGGCGCCCGGGTTGGACTGCGCGATGATGCGTCCGCGTTCGTTGTTGTAGAGATCCATCGCCTCGCGGGCCGGTGGATTGCCTCCGGTCTTCTCGTGCGCCGTCGCATACTTTTCGGTCCATTCGGCACCGAACTCCTGGGTCATTCGCGCGTTCCAATACGAGTGCCGCAGCGCGTCCGCCTGACCGTCGGCATGTGAATCCCTGTTCTCCATCGTGTATTTGTTCGCCATCCGATCCTTCGCGCCGCCCAACGCCTCCGCGTCGTTCTTGATCTCGAAGAACTTGTAGGCATTGACCGGGTTTCCGCCGTTGAGCGGATTGGCGAGATCATTCAGCGCCGCCGCCTCCTCGGCGGTCATCTCGATGGGTTCCAGATCGGGATACTTCACCCGGAGGATATTCAGCAGCGTGCTGTCGGGCCAAAGTGTGGTGCCCTGCTCCGACACGGACGTCTGGTACTCCTTCAGGATTCGCGCCAGATCCGCGTCGGCGGGCATGGGGACCACGGCCAGCTTCACCGAATCGGTCAGCGTCTCGAGACAGCGCGCCACCGCCTGCGCCGCAAGCTTGTCGATCTCCTTGACGTCGTAGAACGCCTGCGTGAGATCGCCGCTCAACGACATCTGTGCGGCCGTCTTCAGCGCGACCGCCGCTGCTCCGTATGGCGAGGTGCCGGTCGCGGTCTGCCAGTTGGATTTGCGGGAGTACACGTCACCGGTGGTGTCCTTGTAGGTGAAATCCCACTTCGACTCCTCGACCTCCTTGACCACCGACCGCAGGGTGGCGATCTTGACCGCGAACTCGTGGTTCGCGTCGTCGATGGCTCGAGCCATGTTCTGGTACGAGTCGGCGGTCGCGTGCCCATCGGTTTTGAATGTGGTCGAGACCTTGCGCGCCTCCTCTCCGGCCTTTTCCCCGAAGTAGTCGCCCGACTGCTGAACCTTGCCGTCGGCGTTGGTGACCTGCTGGTCGAGGGTGGTCGACGCCTGCTGCACCTTGCCGACCACGAGGCTGAGCGCCGACAGATCCCACGCCAGGACCTCGGAGATCTTTAGCTTGTCCTCGTCACTCATTTGATCGCCTTGAATCCGTCGGCATTGATCTCTTCCATTTTGTCGAGCGCATTGGCCGCGCTGTCGGTCACGTCGGCGAACTCGCGCAGTCGCTTGGCATGCAATGCGAGAACGCGATCCATCGCCTTCAGTGACTCCTCGGTGCGGGTCGCAAGGTCGCAGTGCGGCAACTTGTTTCGCGCCGATTCGCGATCGTTGATGGCGACGCCGGACCGGCCTCCCGGACCGGCCTCCGCGAGCTTGGCGATGGTCCCTTCGGCGGTGCGCTGGTCGGTGGCGAGCTGCCGCATCTTCGCGGTATCGAATTCCACGCCTAGACCCCGAACGTAATGCGAAGCGGCGCAGGCTCTTCCCAATCCGGCGCGGCCGGAGCAGAAGGCGGGGCGCTCGCGGCGCGGCGAGCATTCTTCTCGAGCTCCGCGTGCACGCGTCCGGCCTCGGCCTCGGCGCGCTGCCTGGCGGTGCGATGGCACTGCACGATGACGCTCGCGAGCCGCTCGGCGTCCGCGCTCATGGCATACGGCGAAATCCGCAGGTCCGTGATCGCCCCATACGCATCGGACTCCACGACAACCAGCCCCTCCGACGCCTGCGCCTGCCCCCGAATCCGAAGGATCGCCTCATCGGCCTGCCTGACCTTCTCCGCCAACAGCTCGCCGTCGTTCAACGGGACCCCCTTATCGCCAGTTGCGCACGCCCACAGCTATTTGCGGACAAAACGGACATTACTGAATTCGGCAAGCCCGCGGCAACTGCGGCGATGACCGAACAGGTCGTTCGATTGGTCCGCGTCTCCCCGGCACGCTACCGTGACGCCTCGTCTGAACTGGTTGGTCGTGGGGGAGGGATCCGGATGCGTTGGGCGGTTGCGGTTTCGGCGGTGCTACTGGCCTTGTTCACCAGTGGGTGCGGGCTGATCGGGGGTTCCTCCGATGCGGTGAGCCACGGGGATTGCCTGAAGAAGTCCGGGGATGACGGGTTCGACAAGGTGTCGTGTTCGTCGGCGGATGCCGGGTTCGTGGTGCTGGATCGGGCGGGGAGTGGGAACGCGCACGACCGGTGTGTGGATGTGGCGGGGACGGAGTACGTCTACACCGACAGTGGCAAGGGGTCGATCTGTGTGGGGATCAAGGGGGTTGATCCCGCGCATGCGGCGAATGCTGCGCAGAAGGGTGACTGCCTCACCGATACCAAGGGCAACAATCCGCTGAAGGCGGACTGTGGTGACGCCACCGCCGTCTATCGGGTGCTGGACCGCCTCGACACCACCGAGTTCATGCCCGACGCGGCCTGCAAGAAGGTTGCGGGCACCCAGACCACTTACAGCTACCTGCTGAAGGCCAAGAAGGGGATGGGCGCCTTCGGCACCGGCATCGTGTTCTGTTTGATCGCAAAGGGTTCCGACCCGACCCTCACCATCGACAACGCCAAGATCGGTGACTGCCTGAAGAAGTCCGGCGCCGAAGACGTCGAGATCACCGCCTGCTCCAGCCCCGACGCCGAATACAAAATCCTGAGCTCCCAGCTGGATACGTCACTGTGCGACCACGTCTCCGGCTCCATCGCCACCTACTCCTACCAACAGCCCGGCGAAATCATGCCCAAGGCCTTCTGCCTCGGCTCCGCCCGCTGATCCGCGTTCACGAGCACTGGGTGAGGGCGGCGTCCTTGGCGGTGAAGTAGCGGTCCTGGGCGGGGTCGAAGTCGGCGTCGTTGCTGGTGCCCAGGCCGAGTCTGGTCATTTGGCCGCCGAAAGCCGTTGCGGCTTTGGAGTATTCGGTGAGTGCGGCGGCGAAGTCGGCCGGGGTGGGGTTTTTGGCGAGGGCGTCGGAGACCTCGGTGCCCGCACTGTTGAGTGCGTTGGCGGCGTCGGTGATGGCGGTGCGGGCGGCGGTGATGTCGTGGTCGTCGATGCGCTGGTTGGCGGTGTGGATCTTGCCCGCGACATCGAGGGCGTCGGCGACGAAAACGCCGCAGACGGCGTTCTGGTGGGTGACCAGGGCGGCGGAGGTGGCGGCCGCGGCCGAACTGGAGGCGGCGGCGACCGAGGATCGGTAGGTCGTCACCTCGGCTTGATCGGCGACGGCCGTGCCGTCGATGGTGCTGGCGCAGGCCACGACGGTGAGTCCGGTGGCCGCGGCGGCCAGCGCGGAGATCATAGCGGCGACTCGACGATTCACGCTTGCCCCTTTACCTGTAGCTCTCGCGGATGGCATCAGGCAGGAATGGTGAAAAGATCTTGTTCGCACGATACCGAACCCGGCGGCATCCGCGGCACTGTGACCCGGACCTCGATTTGGTCGCTGATCAGGGGTTGTCTACACTAGACCGGTTGCCCGGGCACAGCTCTGTCTTTTGCCCTGGGCGCAAGCGCTAACTCCGGTCGGGCATTCCCGGCTGGAACCGCCCCGAATTGTCGTAGGCCCACGACCGCCGATCACTGACGGTGCTGAATGGGAACCGCGGCGAGAAAGGTAACGGTCAAACATGACCATGACTGATCCGATCGCAGACTTCTTGACCCGTCTGCGCAACGCCAACTCGGCGTACCACGATCAGGTGAAGGCACCGCACTCGAAGATCAAGGTGAACATCGCCGAGATCCTCAAGCGCGAGGGCTACATCGCCGACTTCCGCATCGAAGATGCCACCGTCGGCAAGAACCTGATCGTCGACCTGAAGTACGGCCCCTCGCGTGAGCGCTCCCTCCAGGGCGTCCGTCGCGTGTCGAAGCCGGGCCTCCGGGTTTACGCGAAGTCCACCAACCTGCCCAAGGTGCTCGGCGGCCTCGGCGTGGCGATCATCTCCACGTCCTCGGGTCTTCTCACTGACCGTCAGGCCAAGCAGCAGGGCGTGGGCGGCGAAGTCCTCGCCTACGTCTGGTAAGGGAGGTAGGAACAATGTCGCGTATCGGTAAGAAGCCGATCCCGGTTCCCGCCGGCGTCGAGGTGAACATCGACGGCCAGAACGTGTCGGTCAAGGGTTCCAAGGGAACTCTGTCCCACGTTGTCGCCGAGCCGATCACCGTCGTCAAGGCGGAGTCCGGTGAACTCGAGGTCGTTCGTCCGAACGACGAGCGTCAGAACCGCTCGCTGCACGGCCTGACCCGCACCCTGATCAGCAACATGATCGAGGGCGTGACCAAGGGCTACGAGAAGAAGATGGAAATCTTCGGCGTCGGTTACCGCGTGCAGGCCAAGGGCTCGAACCTCGAGTTCGCCCTGGGCTACAGCCACCCGGTTCCGGTCGACGCTCCCGAGGGCATCACCTTCGCGGTGGAGTCCCCGACCAAGTTCTCGGTGTCCGGCATCGACAAGCAGAAGGTCGGCCAGATCGCCGCGGTGATCCACGGCCTGCGTAAGCCCGATCCGTACAAGGGCAAGGGCATCCGCTACGCCGGCGAGGTCGTTCGCCGCAAGGTCGGAAAGACGGGTAAGTAAGCCATGGCACAAACCGAAAAGCAGAAGCTCGCCCGCAAGCCGGTCGGTAAGGACGTCTCGACCGCGCGTCGTCTGTCGAAGACGCGTCGTCACTTCCGTCTGCGCAAGAAGGTCGTCGGCACCACCGAGCGTCCGCGCCTGGTGGTCAACCGCTCCTCGCGTCACCTGCACGCCCAGCTGATCGACGATTCCGTCGGCAAGACCATTGCCGCCGCGTCGACCATCGAGGCCGATGTGCGTGCCGTCGAGGGTGACAAGTCCGCCAAGGGCGCCAAGGTCGGCGAGCTCATCGCCGCCCGCGCCAAGGCTGCCGGCGTCGATGCGGTCGTGTTCGACCGTGGTGGTCACGACTACCACGGCCGTATCGCGGCCCTCGCCGACGCCGCCCGTGAAGGTGGGCTGAAGTTCTGATGATCAACTCTGCGAACGAAGGGAACGTCTGATGCCGGGACGTCAGCGGCGTGACGGCGGAAACAACGGTCCCGCCGGACAGAACAACAACGGTGGTAACGACCGCGATCAGCGTGGTGGCGGCCGTGGCCGTCGCGACGACAATCGTCGGGACAATGCCGCCGAGAAGAACCAGCTCGAGCGCGTCGTCGCGATCAACCGCGTCTCCAAGGTCGTGAAGGGTGGTCGTCGCTTCAGCTTCACCGCCCTCGTGATCGTCGGTGACGGCAACGGTCTCGTCGGCGTCGGCTACGGCAAGGCCAAGGAAGTTCCCGCGGCCATCCAGAAGGGCGTCGAAGAGGCTCGCAAGAACTTCTTCCGCGTTCCGATGATCGGCTCCACGGTCACCCACCCGGTTCAGGGTGAGGCGGCTGCCGGTGTCGTCATGCTGCGTCCGGCTTCGCCCGGTACCGGTGTGATCGCCGGTGGCGCGTGCCGCGCGGTGCTCGAATGTGCCGGTATCCATGATGTTCTGGCGAAGTCGCTCGGTAGCGACAACGCCATCAACGTTGTGCATGCCACCGTTGCTGCCCTGAAGATGCTGCAGCGTCCGGAAGAGGTTGCCGCGCGTCGCGGTCTGCCGATCGAGGATGTGGCTCCGGCGGGCATGCTGCGTGCGCGTGCAGGACAGGGAGCGCACTGATATGGCACAGCTCAAAGTGACCCAGATCAAGTCCAGCATCGGCGCCAAGTCGAACCAGCGGGATTCGCTGCGCACCCTCGGGCTGCGCAAGATCCGCCAGACCGTGCTGCGCGAGGACAATGCGCAGAACCGCGGCCTGATCAACGTCGTGCGCCACCTCGTTGCTGTTGAGGAGGTTTCCGCATGACCATCAAGATTCACCACCTGCGTCCTGCCGCTGGTTCCAAGACCGAGAAGACCCGTGTGGGTCGCGGTGAAGGTTCCAAGGGTAAGACCGCGGGCCGCGGTACCAAGGGTACGAAGGCTCGCAAGAACGTCCCGGTCCGCTTCGAGGGCGGTCAGATGCCGATTCACATGCGTCTGCCCAAGCTCAAGGGCTTCACCAACCCGTTCCGCACCGAATACCAGGTCGTGAACGTCGGTGACATCGCTCGGGTGTTCCCCGAGGGCGGCACCATCGGCAAGGCCGAGCTGGTTGCCAAGGGTCTCGTTCGCAAGAACGAGCTCGTGAAGGTGCTCGGCGAGGGCGATATCGCTGTCGCCGTGCAGGTTTCGGCCGACAAGTTCTCCGGCTCCGCGTCGGAGAAGATCGTCGCCGCCGGTGGTAGCACCACCGTTCTGGCCGGACGGTAACCTGAAATAGCAATGGCACCGGGCGAGTCGCGAGCTCGCCCGGTGTCGCTGTTAGAGTTCAAGTGTTGTCTGCCAACACCGTCATGGTTCTCGGCTCATTGTGGCTAACCCAGCCCCATCGCTGAATCCGTGTCCTGACCCATGTCGTTAGCCAGGAGGATCTGTGCTTTCCGCCTTCGTGTCGGCTTTCCGGACCCCGGACTTACGGCGGAAGATTCTCTTCACGCTGGGACTGATCGCGCTCTACCGGCTCGGTGCTTCGCTGCCCTCGCCGGGCGTCAGTTACAAGAACGTTCAAGAGTGTGTGAACCTGGTCAACGGCGGGGACTCCGCCGGGATCTACCAGCTGATCAACCTCTTCTCCGGTGGCGCACTGCTGCAGCTGTCCGTGTTCGCGATCGGCATCATGCCGTACATCACGGCGAGCATCATTATCCAGCTGTTGACCGTCGTCATCCCGCGGTTCGAGGAACTGCGAAAAGAGGGTCAAGCGGGTCAGAACAAGATGACCCAGTACACCCGGTACCTCTCGATCGCGTTGGCGGTGCTGCAGTCGACCGGTCTGGTCGCGCTCGCTTCCCGCGGTCAGCTCCTGCAGGGCTGCCACAAGCCCATTCTGGACGACACCTCGATCTTCGGCATGATCATCATCGTGCTGGTCATGACCGCGGGCGCGGCCCTGGTCATGTGGTTCGGCGAGCAGATCACCGAGCGCGGCATCGGTAACGGTATGTCGCTGTTGATCTTTGCGGGTATCGCGGCGCGAATGCCTGCGCAGGGCAAGCAGATCTACGACAGCCGTGGCTTGATGACCACCATCCTGGTCGGTTTCGCCGCGCTGCTTGTCATCGTCGGTGTCATCTTCGTCGAGCAGGGCCAGCGCCGAATTCCGGTGCAGTACGCCAAGCGCGTGGTCGGCCGCAAGATGTACGGCGGTTCCTCGACGTATCTGCCGTTGAAGGTGAATCAGGCGGGTGTCATCCCGGTCATCTTCGCGTCCTCGCTGCTGTATCTGCCGAACCTGTTGGCGCAGTTGACCCGGAAGAGTTCGGGCGACACCGCCAAGTGGCAGGAGTTGATCCAGAAGTATCTGGTCAACCCGACGAACCCGATCTACGTGGCCATCTACTTCGCCCTGATCGTGTTCTTCACCTACTTCTATGTCGCGATCACCTTCAATCCGGAGGAGCGCGCGGACGAGATGAAGAAGTTCGGCGGCTTCATCCCCGGCTACCGCCCGGGCAAGCCGACCGCCGATTACCTGAACTACGTCCTGAGCCGGATCACCCTGCCCGGCTCCATCTACCTCGGTGCGGTCGCCGTGCTGCCGAACCTGCTGCTGGGCATCGGTTCCGGAGGCGGCGGGATGACGAGCCTGCCGTTCGGTGGTACCTCCGTGCTGATCATTGTGAGCGTCGGCCTCGATACCGTGAAACAGATCGAGAGCCAGTTGATGAACCGTAACTACGAAGGGTTCCTGAAGTGAGACTCGTACTGCTCGGACCGCCCGGCGCCGGTAAAGGCACGCAGGCCGAACTGTTGTCCGAAAAGCTCGGTGTTCCGCACATCTCCACCGGGAACCTCTTCCGCACCAACATCGCGGAGCAGACTGCGCTGGGCCGTGAGGCGCAGCAGTACCTCGACGCCGGCAACCTGGTGCCCTCGGACGTGACCAACCGCATGGTCGAGGCGCGCATCGGCGAGCCCGACGCTGTCAACGGCTTCATCCTGGACGGCTACCCGCGCACCGTGGATCAGGCCGAGGCGCTGGAGAAGATGCTCAAGGAGTCGGGCAAGGTTCTCGACGCCGTGCTGTCCTTCGTGGTCGACGAGGACGTGGTGGTCGATCGCATGCTGGCCCGTGGCCGCGGCGACGACACCGAAGAGGTCATCCGCAACCGCATGCGCGTCTACCGCGAGGAGACCGAGCCGCTGCTCGAGCACTACGACGGTCAGGTCGTCTCCGTCGAGGGCGTCGGCGAGATCGACGAGGTCAACACGCGGGCGCTGAAGGCGCTGGGGCGCTGAATGGTCTTCGGCCGTAAGAGCAAGAAGGTGGTGCCCTTCCGCACCGCCGGTGAACTGGACGCCATGGCGGCGGCCGGCGCTATCGTCGGTCAGGCGCTGGTGGCTGTGCGGGCTGCCGCCAAGCCCGGGGTCTCCACCCTGGAATTGGATGAAGTGGCCGAGTCGGTGATTCGTGGGGCCGGGGCGATTCCGTCGTTCAAGGGCTATCACGGGTTCCCGGGTTCGATTTGCTCGTCGGTGAACGACCGTGTGGTGCACGGCATCCCGTCCAAGGACGATGTGCTGGTCGAGGGCGACCTGGTCTCCATCGACTGTGGCGCCATTCTCGAAGGCTGGCACGGCGATTCGGCGTGGACCTTCGGCGTCGGCAACATCATCGAGGCGGACCGCCTGCTGTCGGAGGCCACCCGCCTGTCCATGGAGGCGGGTATCGCCGCCATGGTCGCCGGCAACCGGCTCACGGATGTCTCGCACGCCATCGAGCAGGGCACCTACGCCGCGGAGAAGCTGCACGGCCGCAAGTACGGCATCGTCTCCGGTTACGGTGGCCACGCCATCGGCCGTGAGATGCACATGGATCCGTTCCTGCCCAACGCGGGCGCACCCGGCAAGGGCGCGCAGCTGGTGGTCGGTTCGGTGCTGGCGATCGAGCCGATGCTCACCCTCGGCACCACGGAAACCCATGAGCTGGACGACAATTGGACCGTCGTCACCGACGACGGCACCCGTGCCGCGCACTGGGAGCACACGGTCGCGGTCACCGAGGACGGCCCGCGCATCCTGACCCTGCGCCCGGAGTAGCCTCCGCACAACGCTTTTCGCACCCGCTCCAGCCTGGCTGGGGCGGGTGCGGTCGTTTCGGCCCGATGGCTCGGTTGGCGTGGTACGGGGGGTGCCCGATACGGTGGGCCGCGAGCGGGATGGAGTTGGAGGGGACCGTGGCCGATCGTGATGCTGGTGCGTATTCGAACGCTCCCTCGGAATCTCGGGTGGAGGATCGATTTCGGGTCAGCGGCTCGTCGGGGGATGTCTACGATGTCGCCGGTGCCGCGGTCAGCGTCGGCTACGGCCGCGCGTGGCTGCACGAATGCCGGGATCAGGGTGGCCGGGAACGGTTGTATCGGGCCTACACCCTGCCGCTGACCGATCCCGAGGAGCACGATCGGGTCGCGAAGGTGGCGGCCACCGGGCGCGGGATCGTGCTCGGTGCGGAAGCGCGGGCGGACGGCTCGCCGGTGACGATCAGCTGGCCGATCGATGCGGTGTGGCAGGACGGTGCGCTCGCCGGGGTGATCCTGCCCGCGGTCCCGGGCGAGTTCCTACGATCCGACCGCACCCCCACGACGCTCGACCAGCTCTACGCGTCCGACCAGCCGATCGACGCGGAATACCGTGTCGCGGTGGCGATCCGGTTCTGCGAACTCTTCGAGGCGTTGGAGCGCAACGATTTGGTGCACGGCGATATCGCGCCCCACAACCTGCTGTGGTCGGGGTCGGGCGCGTACCTGCTGGGCGGCGAGGGCCTGCGTTCCGCGCACGCGTTGCCGGTGCCACAGCCGATCGCGGAGGGGTGGCGGGATCCGCGGGTGCTCTTCGACGGGATCCCCGGCCACGACCGCTGCAGCGACCGATTCGGTGTCGCACTGCTGGTCTATCGCGGCCTGCTGCTGGACCCGGAGCTGCCCGCGATCCGAGAAGGTCGGTGGTGCAAGCCAACTCAACTGCCACCGGGTCTGGACCCGCGGCTGCGTGCGCTGTTCGATCGAGCCTTCGAGGACCCGTCGGCCACCGAACAGCGCCCGGCGGCTGGCGAGTGGCGTGCGGTGCTGCTCGCCGTATTCCGGGAACCGGACGGGATCAGCCCGCGCCGGGATGCGTTGTCCGCGCTCGGAGTTCGCGCCCAGCCCACCGTCGGTCCGCAATGGGAGCAGCTGGTGGAGGCGCCGGGTGTGCAGACCGCCGAGCCCGCGTCGCCCGTCCCGGCTTTCGCGCCGGGTGGCCCGGGTGCGCTACAGCCGCAGCCGATCTCGGGTGTGCGGGTCGCCGGTATCGCGGCCGCCGCGATCGGCTTCATCCTGCTCGTGGTCCTGGGCGTGCGGGCCACGCAGAGTTCCGATCACAGCAGCGCGTCCTCGACCTCCACGTACACGCCCTACACCTACAACGCCACCCCGTACTCCTACACCCCGCCGACCTCCACCACGCCACCGTTCAACTCGAACACCCTGGATGCGGCCGCCACCGACAAGACTCCGTTCCTGCCGAGTGCGCTGCTGCCGCAATCGTTCCGGGATGCCAAGAACATCCAGTACACCCTGCGGTCCAGCGGTGTCATGGACTGCATCACCCCCGACATGTCTTGGAACGTGAAATCCACTCTGCGCAACTACAACTGCAATCAGCAGGTAGCGGGTTCCTACGTCGACGACTCCAACCAGATCATGGTCTCGGTCAACGTCCTGGCCTTCAACACCACCGCCGATGCCGACCAGATGTACGCCGCCCTCAAAGGCCAAACCCAAGACTGGTCCTTCTGGTGTCCCCACGACGGCATCGGCGCCGACGTCTGCAACAACACCCCCTCCCGCGCCCGCCGCACCGGTTACGGCTCCCACGAACACCGCTACGTCTACCAATCCACCGCCCTCTACATGAACCTCTCCCGCGACCCCTCCGTCGACGAGTGGATAGATCCCCCCGCGAAGACCGCCGTCCAAAAGGCCGGACCCGACAACTATTGGCACAAATGACAATCGACGCGCACCCCGACCCCTCCGCCATCACCGCCGGAATCGCCCCCGCCCCACCGGGTTCCCGCATCGCCGTGATCGACTTCGCCCCGGGCTCCGTGACCGCGGCTCTGCTGATCGCCTCCGCGGACGGCTCCGCGCAGGTGGTCGATTCTCGTAGCCTGCCAGCGGTTTCGGACCATGACCTGACAGCATCCGGTCTGCCCGCGGTGGTTTCGGCGGTAGTGGATTCCCTGCGAACCGCGGGCATCACCTCCCCGAACGACCTGCACGCCCTGTACCTAGCGGGCAATGCCGCGCACAACACCCTGGTGCAGCAGGCATTCGGGCCGCTGTGCAGCGATCAGCGCGTGAAATCCCCGCTGCCACAGCAGGTTTACGTTCCAGTCGGACCCGCGGCGCCACGCTCGAATTCGGGCGCGCGGCTGACGCTGATCATCGCGGCGGTTGTCGCGGTCGTCCTCGTCGTGATTGTCGGGGTGGTCACGGTGGGACGCGGGGGCAGTGGCAAGCCTGATGTTCCGGATTACCCATCGGTCGCGGTGGGACCGGAGGTGGGCGGAAAGCAGGCGGTGCTCGATTCCGGGGCGAACCGGTTGTATGTAGCGAATGACACGACCAACTCGGTTGCTGTCCTGGATCTTACGACTCGCACCGTGGTCGCGAAGATCACCTTCCCGGATGTGCTGGCCGCGATCGCGATCGATCCGGCACTGCACATGCTGTACGGAGTGGGGAAGGGTAATCGCGACGCCAAGCCCGCGATTCGCGGCTCGCTGTCGATCGTCGACACCATTTCGAACAGCGTGGTCACGTCGATCGCTACCGGTGAGGAGTCGGCCGGTGTCGCTGTCGACCCGGTCAGCCATCGGGTGTATGTCACGAACAATCTGTTCCAGGGGTATCAGCAGGACCCGAAGGTTGTGAATTTCAATGCGGCGGGGACGGTTTCGGTGATCGATCCGCAGTCTGCGAGCGTGGTGGGTTCGGCCGAGGTGGGCAGCGATGCCGGGCAGATCGTCATCGATCCGACGGGCAGCACGGCGTACATCCTGGGTGGGTACTACCCCGAGCGGAACACCGAGTACGGCGTCCTCGTCTTCGATCTGGCTTCGAACCGCGTCACGAAGCGATTGGTCGTCCCCTCGAACGGCCCGAGGGCGATGGCGGTGGATTTCGCGACCAACACCGTGGTGTTGACCGATATCAACGAGATGTATGTCCTCGATCTGGCATCGAGCAGTCTGGTTCAGACGATCGAGGGCAGCGACTTCGGTGCGATCTCGGTGGACCCGGATAGACACCTCGCCTACATCGTCGAAAACGGCAGTGGTGGTTATCGTTTGCGCGTCCTCGACACTTCGACGCGCGCACTCGGGACCTCCGTCGAGACCGGGATGAAGATGCTGGTGGGCTCGGCCGCAGATCCCCGCTCGCACGCCATCTATGCGTTGATCGGCGATACCGTCACCTTCATTCCCGCTCCCAAGTAGTCCGGCTGGCGCGGTCGCGGGCCTGCCGTTACGGTTGGCCGCGAACGGGATCGATCTAGGAGTGGGTTGTGGCCGGTCTGGGTGCCGACGTGGGCAATGACCCGGAGTTGATGCGGCGGATCGGGCAGACGGCGGGGGAGTACGAGCTCGGCGGGCATCGGACTTATCACCTGGCTCGCAAGATCGGGATGCGGCTGGATCTGTACGAGCACGGCGCGGTGGTGGTGCTGGCCGGGCAGCAGCTTCGGGTGGTGCGCAACGACACTGCCCGCGTGACGCAGAAGATCGTGCGCCACACCAGGAATGGCACGCATACCGGGACGACGCATCACTATCGGGTGACGGATGTGCGGGGCGCGGAGATGCTGCTCACCGAGGCCTTGTGCTGTCCGGAGGAGTGGGGTCCGGCGCTGGTGGAGGGGATCGCGTCGCGGCAGGCGGCGGGTGCGCTCGAAACCCTGAGCGGCGGCGGCAAACTGGAGTTCGGGCCGTGGTGGCTGACCGCCACGCATGCGGGTACGGGCAAGAAAACCTTTGCGCTGCAGGAGTTTCGCGGTTTTCGGGTGAAGGCCGGCCAGGTGATCATCGAGGCGGGCGAAGACACCCGCATCACCGACAGCATCGACAAGTTCCCCAACTTCCTGCTGTTCCAATTCCTCGTGCACCAGCTGGTTCCGGAACTCCCGGAGTCGGCGGGCAAGGTCTTCGGTCGCCGACTGGCGGTGCGCACGTGGAACACCGCCTTCGCGGTGATCGCCGTGATCGCGTTCGTCGTCGCCTGTGTCAGCAGCTGGCCGGTGGACCGAACCGAGCTGTGCGACAAGTACTCCGCGGTGCAGAAGGCGGGCGTCGAGCTCACCGATCCGGTGAAGAACCTCCGCGACGCCGCCCAGAACTACCGCGGCGACCAGCAGTCCGCGGTCCGCGCCGACGGCGACAAACTCGGCAAATTCACCGGTTCCGGCTTCCACTGGGTCAAGAAAGAGGAACTCGACGACGCCACCGGGTCGATCCGCGGCGTCTGCAACGCCACCACCTTCACGGCCGGAAAGTGATGTCATGAACCGCGATATCCGCAGCCTGATCACCGCCGGTTTCACCTTGGTACTGGGTGTCCTGGCGCTGATCCTGACCACCAGCGTCTGGTTGCCGGTCCTGATCCTCGCCCTGGGCGGCATCGGCCTGACCGCCGCGCTGCTCTCCCCGGCCCGGGAATCCTGATCGGTCGGGCGTGGCACTCGGCTGCCGGGGCCGGGTCTGGTTCGATGGGGACATGACCGACAAGGTTGTTCTCATCACGGGCACTTCCACGGGGATCGGGCTGGCGGTCGCGGCCGCCGCGATGCGGGCCGGGTATCGGACCGTGGCGACGCTGCGCAGCATGGACAAGGCCGGTCCGGTTCGCGAAACCGGCGCGGACGTGCGGCAATTGGATGTCACCGACCCGAACTCGGTCGCCGACTGCCTGGCCGCCGTGGCCGCCGACTACGGCCGCCTGGACGCCCTGGTCAACAATGCCGGGGTCTCGGTGCTGGGCACCGTCGAGCACCTGCCCATGGCGGATATCCGCCGGGCTATGGAGGTCAACTTCTTCGGCGTGGTCGAGACGACCAAGGCCGCGATGCCCCTGCTGCGCGCCTCGAAGGGCCGCGTGGTGACGGTGACCAGTGTCGGCGGTGCGGTCGGCCAGCCGTTCAACGAGGCGTACTGCGCCGCGAAGTTCGCCGTCGAGGGCTTCATGCAGAGCCTCGAACCGGTGGCCGCGACGGTCGGTGTCGGCGTCAGCGTCATCGAGCCCGGTGCTGTCATAACGGAATTCGTCAATAATGCCCGGGTCGATATCCCCAGTGCGATCAGTGTGGCCGGTCCCTACGCCCCCGCGCTGGAGGCCTACATCAATCGCACCCGCGGCGCTTACAGCACCGCTCAAACCGCCGAGCAGGTCGCCGAGGTAGTCCTCTCCGCCCTCACCGCCTACCCGGTCGTCTTCCGCTGGCAGACCTCCGATTTCGCCCGGGCGTTCGTCGCCGACAGCCTGTCGGACCTCGACGGATCCATCGTCGCGGGCTTGACGTCGAAGTGGGTCCGCTGACCCCGCTCAGCCCTCGAGCATGAGGGTCACGGGCCCGTCATTGACGAGCTCGACGTGCATGTGTGCCCCGAACCGCCCGGTGGCAACTGTCGCCCCGAGTTCACGCAGGGAGTCGGCGAAGGTGTCCACCAACGGTTCCGCCACCGCCCCGGGCGCGGCCGCATTCCAGGACGGCCGCCGCCCCTTCTCGGTGTTGGCGTAGAGCGTGAACTGGCTGATCACCAGAATGGGAGCGCCCAGATCGGCGGCCGACCGCTCCCCGTCGAGAATGCGCAGCCGGAACAGCTTGTCGGCCAGCGCCTTCGCGGTCGTGTCGGTGTCGGTGTGGGTGACGCCGACCAGCGCCACCAAACCCTGGGGCGCGCCGTGCGCGCCGGGCTCGATTCGCCCGACGACCTCGCCACCCACGCTCACCTGCGCCGACGTCACCCGCTGCACCAGTACCCGCATGGTTGTCGATCTTCTCAGACGGCGGGTTCGGGCCCATAGGGCTATCCTCGGGCAGTCACGCATGCCCCGAATTTCATTGTGCGCCACCGGGAGTTCACGACAGTAGGCTGTGCTGGCACAAACGGGTTGGAACTGGGCGGAGCGACAGTAGTTAGCGATGGCACCTGACAACAAAGACAACACAGTCTGGCCGGATCTGAAGAACCAGGCTGACGCGGGGAGTTTGAGGTTCGAGGGCGCGGCGGCGGAGAGCTGCGCGCAGGCCGCGGCGGATCTGGTTGGCGCACTTCGGTACTTCCGGAAGATGGCTTCGGACGGCCATCTCGACAAAATGGACGCGATCGGCGACCGGACCTCGGGACAGCTGTTGGCATCGGAGCTCAACGACCAGGGCACGGCGCTGCTGACCGCGCTCGACAATCATGTCCTGCTGGTGACCGATATGGGCGAGACGTTCAAGTCCGCCGGGCAGGCGTACCTGAAGCAGGACCAGGCCTCTGCGGATTCGTTCCGATATCAGCACACTGCGATGCCGACCGATCCGATCGATCAGCATCTGACGGCTCCCCAGGGCAAGAAGTACACTCCGCCCCGGGCTACCGGCCGCTACGGCGGCGGGGGTGATCCCGGCCGCAACCTGCACGACGACTATCCGAAGGACTTGGATAAGTACAAGATCGACAAGAGCAAGCTGTCGATCTCGATTCATCTGGATCCGAAGGATTCGATGAAGTGGGACATGATGTACGACCTGGGGCAGTCGATGAAGCCGGACCCCTGGGCGGATGCCGGTGAGCTGTGGACGTTCCTGGCGGGCAAGCTCGATGACAAGATCGGCTCGTTCACGAACTCGGTGCAGGCGGTGCGGTCGTCGTGGCAGGGTGACGGTGCCGATGCCGCGCAGAAGGCAGTTGTCCAGTACGCCAACGATCTGCAACCGCTCGTCGACCATATGAAGGCCCAGGGCGAGCTGCTGCATTACGTCTACCAGTGGATGCTCAAGACCCACTACGCCATGCCGAAGCAGCGGAAGCAGCCGTCGAGCTGTGACGAGAACGGCGACCTGCGCGACATGCAGGACCAGTACGAGAAGCACTACTACAACGGCGCTGACAACACGTCGGTCACGGTGCCCGGTATCCCCGTTCCCACGCCGAAGCCCGCTCCGGCCGCGCCGCCGCAGAACCCGAATCCGAACCCCAACCCGAATCCGAACCCTAACCCGAATCCGAATCCCAACCCGAACCCGAATCCCAACCCGAACCCGAATCCCAACGCGAATCCGAATCCCAACGCGAATCCGAATTCGCCCGGAGGTGCCACGCCCAGTTCCCCGGGAGGGGCTACGCCGAGTTCGCCGGGAGGCGGTACACCGGCCGCTCAGCCCAAGATGCCCGAGATCCCGAGCCCGAACCCCAACGGCCAGAACCCGGCCGGGACCAATCCGAACATCCCGGCCGCGAACCTTCCGGGCTCGACCACACCGGGGTCGACCATTCCGGCTTCGTCGGTGCCGCAGAGCACGGGCAGTTCCAGCGGCTCCAGTGGTTCGGACGGTACGTCGCAGATCGTCAGTGCGTTGAGTTCGTTGATGAGCGGCGCCACGTCCGGGTTGTCGACGCTGTCCAGCCAGTTGCCCACGATCCTGCAGCAACTCGAATCCGCTTTCCACAGCAGTGATACCGCGACGCTGGCCAATCTGCTCGGGGTGTCGGACGACAAACTGACCACGGCCTTCACCGCGATCGAGAAGGATCCGACCAAGCTGGCGCAGCTCTCGCAGCTGCTGGGCCTGTCCGGGGACACCACGCCCACGCCCACCCCGACAGCGGGCGTGCCGGGTGACACCGTCCCGATGGGCGGTGCCGCCCTCCCGCCGACGGTCGGGGTGGCGACGGGCATTCCCGCCGCGGCGGTGACCGATTCGCCGTTGGCCGGTCTGACCAACCTGTTCGGTGGCTTCGCGGGTCTCGATGGTGACCATGTGCAGCCGCTGGTGGGTGTCGCGGCGGCGCCGGGGGAGCCCGTGCCGCTCACCGCGACGGTGACCGCCGCGGCGGATCCCGCGCCCGAGCAGGTCGACTTCATCCGGAGTCTCGGCCGCACCATCGAGACTGCGGCCGAGGGGAATCCGGTGGTCGAGGCATGACCTGGGAGTTCACCGACGTCGAGTTCAAGGTGCTGTGCAATCGGTATCGGCAGGGCGCGTTGCCCTCGCCGCTGGTCTATCTCGGCCGGACGGCGGATGCCGATACCTACTACCGTGAACTGTTCGAGGTCGGCGAGCAGCTCGACCGGCGGCTGGACCCGGGTTTCCGGGCGATCTTCGAAACGGTGGCGAACCCCGAGGTTTTCGTGGGTGTTCACGGCTGGCACGACGCCGATATGGATAACCCGGACAAGCACATTCGGGTACACGGTGCGCGACGGGGTCGCCGCGCCTGTGTGCTCGTCAACCATCCGGGCGAGACGACGGCGCACAGCACCGGTGTGACGTTGATCGAGTGTGAACCGGAAGAACTGGGCCGCTTGCTCGTGGCCCAACTGCCGGAAACCGAGGCGGGTCAGTCGACGCAGGCGATCGAGCTGCCGAGCGAGCCGACGGTGCCGGATCCCTATGAGGCACCGCGGGCTTCGGCCTTCGACACCTTCGAGGAGACGGTGGACAGCCGCGGTCTGCGGTTCCTGTCGACGCCCGCGGATCAGACGGGCGCGATCCAGATTCTGCAGGGCCGTTCCAAATACGGCCCGCGCGGCGTAGCGGTGTCGACCCTGCTGTGGCGGGATCTGCCCGGTGACGGTCGGTATCTGATAGATCTCGACAGCCCCGTGAAGTCCGCCGTCGGAGTGGACGCCCGTCGGTTCGCCGACCACGTCGACCGCACTATCGGCCACATTCTGGACCACATGGAATCGCGTGGGGAGCAAGAGGAATTCGTCTGATGCCCTGAGCGGGTGCAGGGTGCCGTCCGAATCAGCACTCTCCGTTCATATTCCGGCTACTGAGTAGTTGCCAGCGGCTGAAAGGGTCCTTGTCATGAGTGGTCGGTTGGAGTCTTATCGGGACCTGTTGCTGAAGGCCTCGGAGAAGACCGGCGAAGTCCGCGACGGCATCAACGGCGTGGTGAACACCTTCAACGGCCAGTCCGACGCGCTCGGCACGCCGTGGGGCAACGATTCGCTCGGCAATCAGTTCGCTAATGGCGACCAGGGCTATCTGGCCAGCAAGGACAACATCGTCAAGGGCGCGACCAACATGGCCGGGACCTTCGCGAATTTCTCGAAGTCGCAAAAGGATTCGGCCGACAAGCTGGAGGCCACCGAAGAGGCCAACCGCCAGGCCTTTCAGCAGGCAGCCGGACAATGAGCAACGAGCGACAGAAGGCCGAACTCGCCGACATCCTCGAGGGATTCGGCGAACAGATGCGCCTCATCACCAAGCTGCAGCACGAGCGCGCGGCGCTGACCGCGTCGGCGACGGTGCGCAAGCGGGTGACGGTCACGGTGAACGCGGACGGCACCGTGATCGAGACCAAGTTCTCTTCCGACATCGAGGATCTCGACTATGCGGAGATCGCCCGGGCGGTCACCGAGGCCGCGCAGCAGGCCGCCGCGGAGGTGGCTCGCCGCAGCCGGGACGTCATGGCACCGGTTTCGCAGAACCGGAAGCGGCTGCCCACCCTCGCGGATCTTGTGCCCGGAATGCCTGATTTGAGTAGGGAACTCGCGGTTCCGGACGCGCCGGTGGTGTCGACCGCGCCGCCGAAGTCTCCGGAGCGTCTCGATGGTTTTCGGGATTCGGATGCGAATGCCGATGCGGCGCGGCCGCGGGGCGGGGCCATCGATTCCGGATGGTGATACGACCGCGCCGGGCGAGGTAGCCGATCATGGCCATCGAATTGCCCTCGGAACTCGAATGGCTGGGCTGGATTGTCGGGGTCGAGTGGCCCCAGGGCAACGAAGACCAGATGTGGGACCTGGCCTCCTACTGGAAGAGCGCGGCCGACGGCCTGCGTAACCAGGTCTCGGGTATCGACGCGGCCAAGTCCGCCACCCTGGCCGCGTATGTCGACGGTGACGGCCGCGACGAAATGGCCAAGCAGTTCGATCTGATGGCCGGTGTCGGCGGGAAACAGGACGGCAATACCTCCATCCTGGATCTGGCGGGCTTCTTCGAGCAGCTCGGTGATTCGGTGCACGACACCGGCACCGAGATCGAGTCGACGAAGCTGATGTTCTACTCCTCGCTGGCCATGCTGGCGTTCGAAATGGCGGCGGCCTGGATATTCCCGCCGACCGCCCCGGCCGCGGAGGCGGCGGCGCAGGCGGCCACCCGTATCGCGGTGCGCATCATCGGCAAGGAGGCGGTCGAACGCATTGCCGAATACGTCGGCAAAATGCTCGGCTCGTCGCTGGCGAAGTTCATGGTGCGGCACTTTGTGCTGGACGCCGGACTCGGTGTGCTGCAGGAAGCGGGTATCGAGGGCTACCAGGTGGCCGCCGGGCACCGCAGCGGCATGGACTGGGGCAAGATCGGCGTCACCGCGGTGAGTTCGGCCGCCGGTGGCATCGCGGGCGGCAAGGTCGGCAAGGCGCTGGGCGAGCATTTCGAGCAGTCCGCCGTGAACCATTACCTGGCCGCCGCCATTACCGGTACGAGTGCCGGATTGGCCGGTGCGGGTGCGGGATTCCTTGCGGGAACGGGCGCACAGTTCGGCCTCGACGCATACCAGCACGGCTGGGGTGATGCCTGGAAGAACATGGGCAACGCCTTCACCAATTTCGACCCGCGCATGCTCACCGCGGGTGTCTCGAACGGTGGCCTGTCCGGTCTGAATCACACTGCCTCGCACAACTTCTGGGAGCCACGCGTCTCCAGCTGGAAGGCGGGTGTGCCGACCGATCTGGCGAACGTCGGTTCCCACCCCGACATGACGGGGTCCGGCAACACCGGCCACGCCGACGGCGGTGCCGATACGGGCCATGTCGGCGGCGGTGCCGACCCGGGCCATGTCGGAGGTGGCTCCGATACCGGCCACGTCGGAGGTGGCTCCGATACCGGCGGTTCCACCCTGCACCCGGCCGGATCCGCCGGTGATGCGGGCGATTCCGGCTCGGGGGCGCACCCGGCCGCTGACGGCAGCACTCCACATCCGCAGAATCAGGATGTCGGTGGCATGGGCGCGGACGGCCGCGGTAATGCCGACCGCGGTGCACCCAACAGCGACCAGACGGCGGCGGGCGGTGACCATGGCCAGTCCGGTACTCCGCAGGCCGGGCCCCACGGTCCGTCCGACACCACCGCACCGGGCGACACCCATGGGACACAGCCGCACGCCGGTACGCCCGAAACCACCGGTGGCAGCATTGATTCCGGTGTGCAGGCGGGAAAGCACGACGCCCCTGCCGCCACCGCCGATCCGGGGTCGAACAATTCCGGCTCCGCTCCGCAGTCGTCCGGACCTGTCAACCAGGGCTCCGCCCCGGCCCAATCGGCTCCCGCCGGGTCCGATTCCCGCGCCGGTGGCTCGGCACCCGCCGCCGATGCGAAGACGACCTCCGCCGCGTCCCCGGATTCGGGATCCCGGCAGAGTTCCGCCCCGACGACGTCCGATGCCCACTCATCAGCGGACGGCAGCACATCGACGGGTTCGGTTGCGCCGCAGAGCGCATCGGACGCACCGCACGATTCGGCCGCGGCCGCCGCACCTGCGACCGGCTCGCACGAGTCGCCCGCCACCGCTTCCCCGTCCGCAACGCCGACCGAGAGCCCGGTCGCCGCGGCCTCGAGCGCCGCGGCCGCAGCCAGTGCCTCCGTCGGCGCGGCGGACCGCCCCGGCGTGACGGCTGCCGCAGCGCCCGCGGGGACCGGCGCGGACGCTCGCCCGGCGGCCGCACAGCACAGCGGGTCGGCTCCCGAGGCCCGCTCGGCCGCCACCGATCCCCGCCCGGCGGTCTCGGAAGCCCGTCCATCGCCCGCCCGCGCCGGTGATGCCACCGGCCCGCGCGCCGATGTCGCGCGTCCGGAAGCCGCCCGCCCACAGTCCGGTCCGGAGGCGCGTCCCCAGGCCGCGCCGGAGACTCGCGCGCAGGCGGGCACTGACTCTCGTGCGCCCGGAGCTGATTCTCGTGCGGCCGGAGCCGAGTCTCGCCCCGCCGGTCCGGAAGGCGCTTCGACCCACGAGCCCGGGCTCGTCGGCGAGCCCGAGGCGCACCCGGATTCCAGTCACCCCACCGATGAATCCGGCTCGCCCCGCGACGAATCGGAGCCGCGTTCGGACACTGCGCAGCAGCACGACGAAGACCCCGCCGGACAGCTGGATTCGGCTCACCCGGTCGACGGCACGCACGAACCCGAGTCGCGTCCCGATGGCACCTCTCCGCGTGATGAGACGGCCCCGCGTGATGAGACTGCGCCCCGAGACGAGCAGGCGTCGCGAGATGAGCAAGCGTCGCGAGATGAGCAAGCGTCGCGAGATGAGCAAGCGTCGCGAGATGAGCAAGCGTCGCGAGATNGACTCCTCGC
The DNA here is from genome assembly GCF_054782115.1 of Nocardia heshunensis. Taxonomy (NCBI): domain Bacteria; kingdom Bacillati; phylum Actinomycetota; class Actinomycetes; order Mycobacteriales; family Nocardiaceae; genus Nocardia; species Nocardia heshunensis. The sequence continues at coordinate 127,181 of NZ_BAAGTC010000026.1, forward strand.
AGTGAGGTGCCCGCGCATGAGGAGGGCGGCGCGCGGCCGGAGGATCCGATGCCGCACGAGCCGGATGCGCTGCCGCAGGCCGCTGACGAATCGCCAGGCTCCGAGGGGCGGCCTCACGGCGACGACTCCGCGCCGACCGATGGTGAGAACCGTTCTCGCAGCGATGATGTCGCTGCCGACCCGGCGGTAGCCCACGATCGATCCGAACCTGCCGCCGAACACGGGGCAGCCGGAGTGGATCGTCCGGAACCTGTCGAGCACACGCGGGAAGCGTCCGGGCTGCGGTCGGAAGCGGAGCCCTCAGCCGAGGCTCGAGGCCGCGAGGACCCGACCGTTGAACGCCCCGGGGCGGATCGATCCGAGCCGGGGGAGCCCGCGCACGACCGTGAGCGGGACGAGCACGGCACGCCGCAGGATGGTCTGCTGATCGCGCCGATTCCCCTGGGCGAGCATGCGGTTACGCCCACGGGCGACGGTGGCCGCGGACCCCACGGCGAACGGCCGCACGCGGGCATCGGGGAAGGGCAGCATCCCGCCGAGCGCCCGGCATCCCCGGAACGCCGCGGCGCGGCACGGACCGGCGAAGGCCGGGCCGTTCCGCCGGAACGCGGCGACGGCGCGGCGGCGCACCCTGGCAGCGTGCGGGAGCCGTCGGAGCATTCGGCCTCGGCGCATCCGGATTCGGCACCCGATCATGCTGCGCCGCAACCAGATCGGGCCGCCCATACCGACGCTCACCCGAATCGCGGTCGCTGCGGCGAGCTGGCTCTGAAATTGCTGCGCCAGCTCACCGGCAACGACTCGATCCGGGTGCCGGAACGTCCGGTCGGCCACGAGGGGATGACCGCCAAGGAATTGGTCTCCATGGCGGGCGGCAAACTGCGCGACTACGACGGTCATGACGCGATCGCGGATCGGCTGCGCGAGCTGGGCCCCGGCTCGTCCGCACTGGTGATCGACCACTACGCGGGCCCCACCGACGAGCACGGCGTGGGCGCGCACGCATACCTGCTCGTCAACGAGGACGGCAAGATCGTCGTCAAGGAACCGGCGTCCGGCCGCGAGCACGGCTTCCCGCCGGAGGTGCCGACCGAGACCCGGAGCACGCACGCCGTCCTGTTCAAAGACGATGGCACCGCGGTGGATCCGCTCAGTGAACGGACCCGGCAGGGCCTACTCCCCGCCCACACCGGACACAAAGGCGCGGACGCTGACAAGCAGCCAGATGACCTGCGCACGCAGATCGCCCGCTCGCACGACGTGGCCCGCCACGACGTGCGGAAGGCCATCGAGAACCTGGAAAAGGTGACCGGCCTGAAGGTCGCCGAATCCGACCTGGCCGCAGGCAAATTCGCCGACACCATGCGCGACCTCGAGGGCCGCGACCTGGGAAAGGTGAAGGGCGACCCGCGACCGGCCTTCACCCAATTGCGCGAGGCCGCACAGCAATACCACCGTGCGGAGGACGTCACGCGATTGATGATCGCCGCCGATCTGGCACACGCGGCCGATCTGGCCCACGCCGCCGATCCGGCTCGCGCGGCCGCCCCGGGGCCGCGCGGCAACTGCGGCGCGATGTCGCTGGAGCTGCTCGTGCAGCTGACCGGCAATGATTCGATTCACGTGCCCGAGCACCAGATCGGCCCGGAGGGGATATCCGCCAGGCAGTTGGTGGCCGCGGCGGGTGGCGAGCTGCACACCTTCGGTGACCACGATGCCATTGCCGACCGCCTGCGCGAGCTGGGCCCCGGTGCCTCCGCCCTGGTCGTCGATCACTACGCCGGACCGGTCGACGAGCACGGCGTCGGTGCACATGCTTACGTCCTGGCCAATGAGGGCGGCGAGATCGTCGTCAAGGATCCGGCAGTCGGTCGCGAGCATGGTTTCCCGCCCGATGTCCCGGTCGAGACGCAGGGCACGCACGCCATCGTGTTCGACGCCGACGGCAAGGCCGTGGATCCGCTCAGCATGGGCACTCGGCACGGCCTCGACCCGAGGTTCGCGCCCGAGCCCCCCGAAACCGGGCGTCCCGCTTCCGATTTCCTCGAGCAGACGCGCGCCGACCGGATCGCCGAGCTCGAGCACCTTCCCGGGATCGGGAAGGATCCGCTCCCCGACGGCAGCCGTCCGGTCGACCCGCTCGAGGACCGGAGGGCGTTCGCCGATCAGGTCCGCGAGGCCGTCGAGTCCGGCGAGGTCTCCTCCGAGGTGATCTCCGAGGGCGCGCTGCGCAGTGCCCAGCTGGTCGAGCTGGTCACCTTCGAGGACGGCACTCAGCTCATCCGCAAGACCACCACCAACCCCGCCCACGCCCATGCCGAGGACCTCGCCTCGCTGGTCGGCCGCGCGGCGGGCGCGGAGGTGCCGCGGGTGCACCGCGACGGTGAGCGGGTCGTCTATATGGAGGTGGTGCCGGGTGAGACCGCCAAGGATCTGCACCCGGGCGATCTGAATTCCGCCCTGATCTACCGCGATACGCCCGCCGGTGTGCGCCTGGGTCTGCTGGACGCGCTGATCGACATGCCGGATCGAGGTCCCGGCAACTGGATGGTCCGACCCGAAGGTGTGGTCAGCGGTATCGACCACAGTCTGGGCTTCGGCGGCGGGGTACGCAGCCACAGCCCCAGCCTTTTCGCCGCGCATTTCATGGAGCGCGGGGAGCACGGCGAAATCATCTGGCGCGACCACGAACTCACCCGCTCCGATATCGCACGCGTGCGCGAACGCCTGGATGCCCTGGCCCCCGAGTTCGAGCGGTTGGGCCACCCCGACTGGCACGAGGCCGTGCGCGAGCGACTGGACCGGATCGAGGAGCACGCGCGAGCCGATCGCGAGGACGTCCAGCACGGCTCCGGCGACGGCGTCCATGACCACTCCGGGGACCTCTCGGTGGAGCCACAGGTCAAGGCTCCGTCGGCCGGGGAGCCGATGGAACACCCGATCGGATTCACGGAAGATCTCGCGGATCCCGGTCCGGCGCAGCACATCCACGATCCCGAATTCGAAGGGGACAAGTCCCGCGGTGCGGTTGTCGAACAGCTCGATCTGAACGATCGCACCCGGGTACAGGTGGGGGACGACGGCCTCATCAAGGCGATCGACGGCAAACCGGTGCACGAGTACATCGGCGCTCTCTCCCGGGATCGCGCCCTGTACCACGCGAAGGACTTCACCCCGGGCGAGGACGGGCCCTGCAGCGCCCTCGGCATCGACCTGCGGACCGGCCTGATCACCGAGGGCGTGAACGGTACCGCCGCACACGTGATCGACAACGACAACGTCCATCCCCTGCTTCGCGAGAACCATCACGCTCTCGGCGACTGGCAGCACCCGGTCATGGAGTCCGAGGACAAGGTCCTCCAACGCAAGATCAAGGGCGTCGGGAAACGGGACGTGGTCTATCAGGGCCGCGCCCACTTCGACACGCCCCTGCGGCACGCCGAGGTCAAGGCGGTCAACGAGCTGTTGTGGGAACGTCAGCGTGTCCACGACATCGAGTGGCGTGCGCAGCACGGCGCGGATTCCACTCCGCCTCCGCTCGGGCGCGAGGTGCTCGCGGAGCTGCGTTTCGATCCCCGCTGGATCAGCGAGAAACTCGGTGTCGGCGATCCCGCCGCGGCGTGCGCCAACTGTAATTCGATGCTGCACGGCGTCCCCAGCTACACCGGCCGAAACCTGTACGTCCCGGCGGACTACCGCATCAAGGCGGAGGACGGCTCGGGGGTGGTGCTCCCGCACCGCGACCCGATACCCGCCGACGTCGCGGCCCGGCTCGCCCAGGATGCGGCCGAACGCAATGCCCGCGCGGGCCTTTCCGACCCGGAGGCGCCGACCGGTGGTGAATCCGAATCGCCGAGATCCGGTGAGCCGAAGTCCGATGGCGGAACCGAACCGCCGAAGTCCGGCGGCGACGAGTCCGGCCCGGCCGCAGACGGTCGTGAACCGGGTGGGGACGACCCGGCTCCCGGCGCGAGCCCCCGTAAGCCCGGCGGGCCCGAATCCGGTGACGGCGCTGCCCAATCGGAGCCGCGCGCGGCCGAGCCGCCCGCGAACCTCACCGGCGGTTCGTCGTCGACCGGTGGCTCGGAGCCGGCCGCACCGCACCGGCCCGCATCCGACGCTCAGGACGTGGCGGACAATGTGCGCCCGGAGCGCGCCGTGCGCGAACTCGTCTACCCGGTCGTGGCCGACACGCCGTTCGTCGACTCGCGGTATCTGGCCGAGGGCGTCGATCCACGCCTGGTGGCGGTCGGGGAAGTGCTGGCGCACACCGAATCCGGGCGTGCCGCTCTCCTCGCCCTGCGGGAGTCCGGAATCTCGTTGCGCCTGTCCGACGGTGAGGGTGGCCCGCACGGCCACTCCTACGATCCGGTCCGGCGTGAACTGATCATCGACACGCACGAGCGCAGTGAGCTGGACCAGGCGACCGCCGTCGTCGCGGCCGCCACCCATCTGGCCGACCCGCACCGGGCAGTCGAGCCCGGCGGTCCCGAGCACCTGCGGCGCGCGGCCGAATCCTTCGCCGAAGAAGCCGAATTCGTACGCGAACTGCGCGATGCGGGATACGACCCCGAGCGCGGGCCATTCCACGCTCCCGTGGACAGCGCCTTCATCGACCATATTCGCGAGTCCTACCACCGGGCGGGCGCCGAGGCCGTAGCGCGCGCCCGCGAGGTGAATCCCGAACTGTCGCACGAGGAAGCGGGCCGGGTCGCACGCGAGGCCGGTGTCGCGACCCTGCTCGCCGACAACCGTTTCACCGGTGAGACCCGTGTCGACTCGCTCGCCGAGCATTATGGCCAGCCAACCGAGGCCCACGCCGAAACATCGCCTCGCACCGAGGATCGCACCGGACCCGAAGCCGATCCGTCCCATGCCGATGCGACGGAATCGCAGCGCGCCAGGGCCCAGGCCGCCGTCGATGCCGTCTCCGATGCGATCCAGGCCGCGTTCGACCGCGAGCACGGCAGCGAACTCTCGCGCTGGGCCCTCGAGACACTGGACCGCAACGGTGTCCACGTCCGGATCACCGATGATCCGGCGGCCGCGGTCGGCGTCGACGGCGCCGGCCGACCGGAGCGCGGCCCCATGGCCGGATACGACCCGGCCACCAATACCGTTGTGCTGCACAGCCAGTCGTCACCGGCCGACCACGCGGTCGAGCTGGTGCGCGCCGCTTCCGAGTTCGAGGCGCACAGCCGGGTCGAGGGCCCGCTGGAGCGGTTCGCACTGACCCGCGACGACTACGTGCGTGCCATGCTGACTCGTCAGGCCGAGGCGCTGGCCCTGGGTTACGAACACAACCGCACCGGGGGTACCGAAGACCGACCGCGCCCGCGTTCGGCCGATCCGCTCGAACGGGTCTACCGCCGCGCCCACGACGAGGCGCTGGACACCGCGCGCAAGGCTTACCAGGGCAGGAACACCGCCGACGAGCGGATGCTCGAGGCCGCGGCCTACCGGGCCGGTGTGCGCGAGGTACTGGCCCGGCTGGTCGGCGACGGCCCGCGGGTGGAGGGCCGTGACCCGGCCGCGGCCCATGCCGCGGATTGGGATCGGGCGCACGGTATTCGGGACGGTGTGGATCCTGCCCGGCTGCCGCGCCGGGAGGCCGACACCCCGGAGGCGCGGTCCCGGCGGGCCGCGGAATACGCACAGGAGATCGAGCATCTGCGTGCGATGCGCGCGGCCGGAACACCGATGCCGATCGGGCCGGCCGAGCGTGTGTACCATGCGGCGCAAGAGGCCGCCGCGGCCCGCCCGCACGCCTCCGAGTCCAGCGTGCGGGAGGCGGGCCTGACCGCGCTGCGCCGCTATCTGGAAGGCACCGGCCTGCACGACGCCGAGGTCGCCTTCGATGTGGCGCGCTCCTTCGGCCAGCCCGGTGACAGCCATTGGGGCCATCCGAATGTGCGTGACCTGCTGCGCCCGGCGAATGTCGTGCACGAACCCGTGCGCGGTGAGCCGCGGCTGGACGAGGCCCGGGATCGCGCGGTGTCGAGGCAGTTCTCCGAAATCGATGCGCAGAGGCGTAATTCGACCCGTCTCACCGATCACGTGGTCCAGATCTACAACTCGACCGGAAGCGCCCGCGTCTACCGGGTGTACGCCGGTGAGGGCGGGCACATGCGCGCGCTGCGGGAGCTGGCCGAGGCGCATCCGCGCTTGCGGGACGCACTGTGGGATCCGTGGACTCGGCTCGAGTACCGCGAGATCGTCTCCGACGGTGCGGGCGGGCTGCGGGTACGCGATATCGACTCGGTCACCGCCGAGGGGCCGATGCGCCGCCCGGATACTCGGGAAGCCGTGGGCGAGATGCTCGCCCACTACCTGAACTTCCGCGCCGACGGCCGGGTCCACGTCGGGTTCGACGAGTGGATGCGCGGCCTGGGTGACGGCGCTTTCGAACTCGCCCATCGCCCGGGCAGAGCGCGCCCGCGCGGTGCGGATCCGGGCGCGTTGAAATTGTCGGACAACTTCATGGAAGCGGGCCACCGGGTCGCCGAGCGCAATCGTTCGACCCATCCGCACCCGGCGGCGGTCGCCCGCGATCTGATGACTCGGCAGGTGCCTCTCGGATCGCCCAGCGCGGACGGCTACCGCTACCGTGCCGAGGATCGCTTCGACCTGCACGAGTTCAAGGTCGGCTCGACGACCCTGAACCTGTGGCTGGAGCGTGACGGCGAAGGCGGCTGGCGGGTACCCGGACCCACCGGGCGCGGTGAGGCCTCGGACGCGCTGGCCCAGCGCTTCCAGGGCATGAGCGATCGGGATCCGGTCAAGCTGGCCAACCGGATTCGCGATGTGCTGCACGACCCTTCGGCCCCGCTGCGGCCCACGGAGCCGGAGCAGCCGCGGTCGCTGTGGCGGCGCGTGACCGACCGGATCACCGGTCGTGGACCGGAGGCCGGGCCGCATGCTGTCGAGGCCCCGGCCGAGCAGCCGCGTCCGGATGGTCCGGCGCAGCGCCGCGGCCCGTTCGAGGAGCCGCATCCGGCGACCCTCGATTCGGCAGCTCACGATTCCGCCGCCGGGCACGAAAACGAGCACGCGACACCGGATTCCGAGCCTTTCGAGGCCGTGCCGGATTGGTCGCCGCACCCCGACGACGCGTGGTCGGCCCTCGACCACCAGGGCATCGCCGATCGGCTGCGGGAGATCCACCGCGACGTCACGGTCAGCAGCTACGACGAGCGTACGGGCACCGTCGTCGACGGTTTCGCGGATCACTACGACATCGAGGCGCTGCGTGAGTACGGCCGCGCCCTCGAAGCCAGGTTCGCCGAATTCCCGGATGCCCGGGTGGGCAACGTTCATGTCGGGCCGATCGACGAGCGGGGCGTCTTCGCCGAGACGACCCCCGGACGCATCGAGAATGGCCGGATCCAGACCGACCGGATCACCCTCGACAGCCGCTTCGCCCAGGATCCCGCCGCGCTCGCACGGGAGGTGGCGCGGGCCGAGGAGGCGGGACATCTCGCTCCCGGATCGGCTGCGCGCCCGGTGTATTCGACGATCGTGCACGAGTTCGCGCACATGTTGGACTACTCCGGTGGCCTCGCGGCCCAGCATCACGCCTTCGAGGCCATGATGCGCCACTACGCCGAAACCCGGGGCAGCCTCGACGGTTTCGCGGAGTGGTTCAACGACCAGCCCGGAATCGCCTTCGACCGCAACGGCCGCTGGGATCCAGAAGAGGCCCTGGCCGAGGCATACACCGACGATGTGCTCAATGGCGCGGCCGCCTCCGAACAGTCGAAGGTGTTGAGCCAGGCCCTGATCGACGCCCACCACGCCCAGGTCGAGCGAACGGCCCACGGCGAGGACAACTTCCACCCCGAGGGCGGCGCCCACCCGGCCGAACCCGCCCAGCGCCGCGGTCTCCCCGACGACGACGGCAACACCCCCGGCGACAGTGGTTCGTGGCTGGATCGCCAGCGCGCCATCCATGCCGACTGGCTGGCGGGCGAATACCAGCGCAATGCCGACTGGCTGCGTGAAATGGCCGCCACCTTCGAGCCCGGCACCCCGCACCGGCTGGAGCTGGAAGCCGATATCGCCGACGCCGACGCGCGCGCCCGCATTTTCGCCCAGGACGCCGACCTGGCCTGGGAAGTCGCGGGCGGCCGCCCCGAAGAGCCGCCCCGCACCGCCACCGACCCCAACGCCACGACCGAGCAACTCCCGCAACCCGAGTCCCCGGTATCCGACCCGAATGCGGCGACCCAGGAGTTGCCGCGCAACGATCCGAATGCGGCGACCCAGGAACTGCCGCAGAACGATCCGAATGCGGCGACCCAGGAGTTGCCGCGCAATGATCCGAATGCGGCGACCCAAGAGCTGCCGCGCAATGATCCGAACGCGGCGACCCAGGAACTGCCGCAGAACGATCCGAATGCGGCGACCCAAGAGCTGCCGCGCAATGATCCAAATGCCGCGACCCAGGAGTTGCCGCAGCACGATCCGAATGCTCAGACGCAGGAATTGCCCGCGCAGCAGCACACCGCGGTGGCGTCGAGCGAGGCGCCGACGGTGGAACTGACTGCCCCGGAGCAGGAGTCGCGCCCGGTGCCGCGCGATCCGGTCGACGCCTCTCCGGCCCTCCGCGCGGCCGCCGACTACCTGTTGCGCGCCGAGCACCCGGTGGGTGCCCGTGCACACGCGCCCGCCGAGCGCGAGTACGGACGCCAGCTGAGCGAGGCCCTGGGTGTGCGCGAAGCCGTGGGCGGCCGCCGCGATCCGCTGTCGGCCTTCCGGGACATCGCCGAGCAGGCCCGCGCCCGAGGACATTTCGGTGACCCCGAGGGTGATGTGCCCTCACGCCCCATGCGCGCGGAGGATTACCGGCCGCTCTCGAACAGCGAGCGCTTCGATTCCCGGCAGCGCACCGAGTTGCCGCCGGGCACGAGGCCGGACCCGCGGCCGCTGGAGCCGTGGTCGGAGGTGAATCGCGGTCCGGCCCATGATCAGCCGCGCGCCCTCACCCTCGACCAGTTGCGCCATGAGCTCGCCGCCGAGCTGGGCCTTCGTCCCGAGGACCTGACCCCCGAGCGCATGTCCGAGGTCATCGGTGACATGCAGTACCGGAACATGCTGCGCGCCGGCGCGATCGAGGCGCTCAGCGACGCCGTCGATTGGCATGCCAATGCCGGTAACCCGCAGGAGCGTCAACGCTTCGCCCAGACCCGGGACGAGTGGGCCCGTCTGCTCGGCGTGGATCCGGACCGGGTGCTCCCCGAGCACGCGGCCCGGACCCTGAGCGAGCTGCGCGATGAAACGCTCCGCCGCGCTTCGGATGTCGCGGACCTGATGGCCGCCACCCACCACGTGCAGGATCCGGCCGCCGGTCATCACCTGGTGCTGGAGTCCGATGGCCACCGGGTGCACGCGAGAGTCACCGAGGACGAGCACGGCAACCGTCGTGTAGAGGTGGTCGACCGCCCCGACCTGCCCGCCGCGCCCAAGGCGCCCGCGGCGGAGCCCGAGCAGCCGGGTCTGGTGAAGCGCGTCATGCGCCGGATGATGGCCCCCTTCAAGGGCGACTATCCGAAGTACCCGTCCGGCTCCGGCAATGACAGCAAGGGCCAGGGCGAACTGATCAACTTCGTCGGCGACGTCGTCCACGAGTTGGCCCATGTCGAGGTGCACGAGGTCGAGGAGGCCAACCCGGCGCGCATTGCCAAGGAGGCGGCCACCATCCTCAAGGTGCGCGAGCAGATGCCGCTGCTCAAACACCTGACGAGCAAGATCGCCGATGTCGCCGCCGACCTCATCCCGATGCGGACCCGCGACGGCGGCGAGTATCAGCCCTGGAATACCGAGGTCGATCATTCGCGGAGCTGGCAGGAGCGACTCGACCACCAGGAGAGCATCGACCTCTTCCGCGAGAACCACCCCGACGAGTACGAGGTTCCCCCCGCGCCGGAACGGGATCCGAACTCCGAGCTGCAGCCGCCGCCCGAGCGGCACCTGGCCGACGACGTCCCGCAGCCGCTGGTCGGCGCCGTCGACGCGCGCGATGCCGCCCTCGCCGACCTGGTGCGGCTGGCCCACCGTCACGGCATCGATCTCACCGATGCCGACCCGGCCACCCTGCACCGCGCGGTCGATCACGCCACCTACGAGCTCATGCGTCGTGCCGGTGCCGTGGAGGCCCTGCGTGACGCCTCCGAGCGGTACAACGCCGAGGCGGAGCGGGTCCCCTTCCGGGAAGCCAAGTTCAATGACAAGGACCCGCTGGGCCGCTATGTGCGCGAGATGTGGGAGGTGCGGGAGCGGGAGATCCAGCAGCAGCGCGCCGATGCCCGTCGCGCGCGCGACGGCGTCTCGCCCGACGATCCGGACCCGTACTACCTCCCCCGCAAGCCCCGCACGACGGCGCTGGACTTCCACGGCGTCAACAATGGCGGTGAGTGGGCCCGCCACTTCGACGATCCCGAATCGGAATTCGCGCAGAGCGAGGAGGGGCGCTTCTTCGAGGAAGCCCTGAATCGCGATCAGATTCGCGAGGAGCGCTCCAACTGGGCGCAGCTGCTCGGGGTCGGCCTGGACGAGCTCGTCCCGACCGCGAACGATCCGAATCGGCTGGCGCACACCATTGCCGACCTGCGCATGCAGGTGCGCGACGACGCCGGCGGAATCCACGAATTCGCACAGGCCGCAGAGCATTTCCTGCGGCTGGACGCCGAAGCACGAGACCTGACCGAGCAGCTCGGCGATCGCACCGCGCACGCCTGGCTGGACGCCCACGGCGGCGCCATGCTCGAGGACGGTGTCGGCCTGCGTCCGCCCGAGCACCCCGGCGAACCGACCCGCCTGGTCGTGATTCGCGGCACGGACGACCATGAGGTCCGCCTCGCCGACGCGCTGGCCGCCCACCCGGACCTGGGCGAGCTGCTCAATCGCGGTGAGCTGCAACTGGATTACCGCGTCATCGGGGTGGACGGCGACGGCCATGTCGTGGTCCGCGAGGCCGAGCCGCCGCAGGCCCGCTTCCACGAGATGGAACTCGACGGCGAACGCACCCCGGTGCTCCTGGTGCGCGAAGGCAACGAGCCGTGGAAGGTGGTGCAGCCGGAGCCGGGTACGCACGATCCGGTGGCGGTCCATGAGGCCGAAACGGTCGTGACCGAGCCGCAGCAGACCGCACCCCGCGATCCGGATGTCGTTCGCTCCGAACGCAACGAGGTCGCCGCACGACTCTCGGTCGACCATCTGAAGCTGGGCCCCGAGCACCTCCAGGACACCCTCGACGCACTGCGCCACGACAATGCCCTGCGCGCCGCGCAGATCGAGGGGATGGCGGATTTCATCCGCAGCGGCGATGCCATCGAGAACTTCCACGACCTCGATCGCCGGCTCAACAACCTCGCCCACTCCATCGGCATGGATCCCGAGCACCTGACGCCGGAGCGGCTGGCCGAGGCCATGGCCGATCCGAACGTCAAGAAGGCGGCGCGCATCCAGCGGCTCGAGGATCTGCTCGACTACGCGAAGACACTGCGCGACACCACCGATGGCAAGGCCGTGCTGGCGGCGCGCGACCGCTTGGCCGAGCGGCTCGGTGTCGATCCCGAGGACCTGTACGGCAAGAAGCACGTCAAGGACGAGAACAAGGAGATCGTCGGCTACGGGCCGGATCCCAAGAGCACCAAGCCCAAGGCCGTGCTGCACGCGATCAACGATGTACTGGAGCGATCGGGTAACCGGCCGGAGCTGCTGGCCGCGCTGGCCGAATACGCGCACACCATCGCCGAATTGGATCCCTTCCGCACGGGGCTGCGCCACGACCCGAGCGCGGATCCGCGCGCCGCGGACGGTGTGGTCCGGATCTACGACGAGAACGCTCCCGCACTGCTGAAGAAGCTGATGAGCGGTGCCATCGGTGAGCCGCTGGTCGCGGAGAATCCGTCACGGGCGGAAGCCGTCTGGTCGCGGCTGCTCGGCGTGGACGTCCACGATGTCGAGCGGCTGGGGAAGCTGTACCGCGACGAGTTGCCCGGTCTGCACGACCGGCTCTCGCCCGCCCAAATGGACGATGTGCTGCGCGGGGTGGAGCAGCGCGAAACGGCGGATGGCCAGCGGCGCGAGCTGACCGACGACGAAAAGCACGCGGTGCACGCCGAGTACGTGGCGAGCATGGAGCCCGGGCAGCGGCCGCTCTCCGAGCACGAGCTGTTCGAGGTGGTCACGGAGATCCGGCACGATCGCTACGCCGAGGTCTACGAGGTCTATCGCGACGGCAAGATCGAGAAGCACGAACACCCCAAGCCCGGCGAACTGTCCGGGATCATCGACGGCCTGCGCGAGGAGATCCGTTCCCGCGAAGCCGATATCGACGCGCTGGGCCGGCTGGCCGCCGAGCACAACCACCTCACCACCCCGTGGACCCCCGAATCGCCGCGCACTCCGCGCGAACTCGCCGCCGATCTGGCCGAGGCTCGCCACCGGCTGCTCATCGCGAGTGACAACCGCGCGCATGCCATGGGCCGAATGTGGTTGCAGGACAACCGGCCGCTGTCCGAGAGCGATTTGACGCCCGAACGGATTCACGGCACCACCGAATACCTGCGTACCCGCAATGCCGACGAGGGCGGGACACTGCCCAATTTCGAGCCGCGGATCGATGACCTGGAACGGGCCGCGCGCGAATTCAACCAGGCCCAGGACCGTGTGCGGGACCTGGAGTCGACGCTGCGCTCGGCTGTCGAGGCCGGTGCGGGCGCGCCGGAAACGCCCGTCGAGGCCTGGCAACGCGAAGTCGACGGCGCGCGTGCCGAATTGGAAGCCGCGATCGAGGCCGAGCCCGGTAATCGGAACTCCGGTGATCTCGATCGAGTCGTCCGTCAGGTCGAGCGGATCTCCAATGTTCCGCGCGAATCCGGCGGTCTCTGGAGCGATGAGCAGATCCCGGTCCGGGATGCGGTCCACCGCTACCAGACCGCGCGCGAATTCCTCGCCGCGGCCCAGGACGAGGCGCTCGTGGCGGCCCGTGCGGCGGAGACGCCCGAGCGCCGGGCGACTCGCGAACTCGATTACGCACGACAGGATCTGGATCTCGCCGAGCTGGCGCGTGACAACGCGATGGCGGGCCTGCCCGTCACCGAGCCGGAGCTCACTCGCTCGTGGGTCGAGGCGACCCGCGAGGAATTGGGCGGCAAGCCTGCCACACAGCTCTCGCCGGAGCAGCGTGGTCGCTTGGCGCTGGCCGACGCCGTCGAACGTCACCTCGACACTCAGGAGCGCGTGTCCCGCTGGGAGGCTCAGGTCGAGCATCTCGCGGCCGAGGCGGCCATCGCCGCCGACACCCCGCGTGCCGCCGCGGCCCGCGCGCTCGCCGACGCACGAATCGCCCTGCGCGACGCCGTTTCCCGACTCTTCCCGGAGACCGGCCTCCACATCACCGAGGCCGACCTGCACGCCGCCGACTACCGGCAAACCCTCTCGGATCTGGAGAACTCCACCATCCGCAAGCCCGGCGGCGACCCGCACGGCGCCCTCACCACGCTCCGCGAAGCAGCCGAAAACTACCACCGGGCCGAATCTTTCGCCGATTTCATCAACGACCACACCCCGCCCGACCCCGTACCGGATCCACGCGAGGCGTACGCGAAAACGCCCGACCCCGAGTCGGGTACCAAGCCCACCGATCCGCGTGAGGCCTACGCGAAGACGCCCGAGCCCGAGTCGGGCGTAAAGCCGACCGATCCGCGCGAGGCGTACCGCAAGCCGGACGAGTCGGATCCCGGCGACGCCGGTGGGTCGGCGTCCAAGACCGATCCGAACGACCCCGGCGACCCGAGTGGTCAGGGTGTGAAAACCGATCCGAACAGCCCGGGCGACTCGGGTGATTCGGGGGCGCAGGCCGATCCGTCCGATCCGGCGGACCCCGCGGGTGGTGGCGCGGAGTCCGGTGGGGCACAGCACGGTGCGAATCCGGAGACGGTGTGGGAGCCGGTCGGTCCACCGGAACAGCACGTGCCGGTCGACGCCCGGGTCGAGGCGCGGATCACCGAGCTCATGGGCAAGGCGCTCGAGGAGGACCGCGCGGCCGCGGCGGCCCACCAGGTGTTGCGGGACCAGGCTCGTGAGATGGGCATGACCACTCTGCGCAATGACGAGACCTTGACGTCGCAACAGCGGAGCGACCGCCTGCGCGAGCTGGAGACCCGCCTGGCCGATATGACGCCGAACGAGCTCTCCGACTACATCTTCGACGCCGACAAGACCGAAATCGCCGCGATCCAGCAGATGTTGCGGGCCGAGGGCATTCCCGCCGGAAACCACGGGAACTACTGGGAGCAGGTGGCGGCGTCCGATGCCCGCCGGGCCGAGCTGACCGAGATCCGCCGCATCACGGGCGAGCACCGCGATGCCCATCGGGCCCACACCGCCGAGGCACTCCGCCTGCGCGAGCAGGCGCACTACATGGCCGCCGAGGATGTGCTGGACAACACCACCACCGACCGGCGGGGTCCGGGTGTCGGCCTGGCCACCGACCCGACCAGGCTGGTGGTGGTCACCCACCACGAAGATCCGGACCTGGTCATCGGACCGGAGATCCGCGAGAATCTCGCCGCACAGGGCGTCCCGGTCGAATACCGCATCGTCCACGTCGATGACGCCGGCACCATCACCGTCCAGACCGTCCGCCCGGCGAGCGATTCTGGACCGCACCCCCTCGACCCCACCCCGCGCGATCCGCGCGGCCCGTGGTCACGCGGCGAGGATCTCACCGGGCGCGACCCGAACCTACGTGGCGACGGCGATCCGCCCAGCGGCGCGAAACCCGCTGTGGTGGAGCCGAATCCGTCCAAGCCGGACACCTCGGGTGCGAAGCCCGTGCCGGAGTCGGTCAAGACACCATCCCCGGCCGCGCCGCGTCCGCCGGAGCCGCGCGGTGCTGATCCGCGCGAGCTGTGGTCTCGGGGCGAGGGGCCGTTCGAGCGTCAGCCGGGGGAGCGTGGCGACGAGGAGCCGCCTACGGGCGGCACGCCCGCGAAGCCGGAGCCGGATCCGACGAAACCCGGTGCGCCGGGCGCGAAGTCGGAGCCGAAGGCCTCTGGGGCGGAAGGTGAGCCCAAGGGCCCCGCTGCTCCTGTGGTGCGGGAGGAGCAGAGCCAGGCCCCGTCGGTCCACGAGGCGACGACGCAGACCACGCCGGTTCCGGTGCACGAGGCGACGACGCAGACTGTGCCGGTTGCGGTGCACGAGGTCGATCGGGTGGTCGACCCGGTGGTGGCCTCGCCTGCGCTGGCGGCGGTGGCGGAGCACCTGAGCGAGCATGTGGTTGAGTCGACCGGGCGGCCGCGCGGGATGGAAGAGGGGGCCTACGCTGCCCGCCTGGCGGATGCCCTTGGTCTCTTCGACGCGCTGTCGCATCAGCGCGATCCGCTCGGTGCGCTGCAGCGGCTAGCCGAAACCGCGCGTGAGAACGGGCATTTCGGCAATCCGGAGCAGAACCGTCCGCCCGCCCCCATGACCCGCGAGCAGCTCGACGCCGCCGGGGCGCACGAATCGGAGCGTCCGCGACTCACTTCGGGCGATCCGGTGATACCTCCGCCGCCCGGCCGCGATCTGCCGCTGGAGCCGTGGTCGCGGGTGGAGCGCGGTCCCGCGGGCGAGGCCCGCATGATGTCGCTGGACGAACTGCGGTCCGAACTCATCGCCAGGCTCGGCCTGTCGGCCGACGATGTGGCGAATCTGCCGCGCGTGGCCGGGGAGCTGCAGTATCGAAACGCGTTGCGCGCCGGTGCGGTCGAGGCGCTGGCGCACACCCTGCATCTGCACGATGAAGCGACCCGACCCGAGGAACGCGCGAGGTTCGCCGAGGCCCGCGACGACTGGGCCCGCCTGCTCGGTGTCGAGACCACCTTCCTTGAGCCGCGGACCCGCGTCGACGTCCTCAACGACCTCATGCGCGAAACCCTGCGCCGCGCCTCGGATGTCGCGGATCTGGTGGCGGTCACCCATGTCCGTCCGGACTCGGCGAAGGGCCCGCACCTGGTGCTGGAGGCCGAGGGCGATCGTGTCTTCGTCCGCATGGCCGAAGGTCCCGACGGCAACCTGGTCGCCAAGGCTGTGCCGCGGCCCGAACTGCCGAAGCCGGAAGCGCCGGTCACACCCCGAGAGCCGGACACCCGCGGCCGACTGCGCAAGCTGTGGGACAAGCTGACCGGCGACTACGTCGGGCATGCCCCGAAGTACCCCTCCGGTTCCGGCAATGACAGTAAGTACCAGGCGTTCTGGGCGGTCGAGGTCGGCTATGCCTCGCACAACGAGCATCTGCTCGAGGTCAAGGACAAGTTCAACCCGATGCGCATCGTCAAGGAAACCGCGACGCTGTGGAAGGATCGCGAGAAGCTGCCGTTCGTACGGCGTTTGAGCCGCCTGGTCGCCGATATCTCGCCCGATGTCCTGCCGATGCACACCCGCGACGGCCGCGAGTACCAGCCCTGGCTGACCGAGACCGACAACTCCCGGCACTGGCAAGAGGTTTCCGAACACGACGAGAGCGTGCGCCTGTTCCTCGAGGGGCATCCGGAGTACGCCCATGTGGAAGAGGTGCTGCCGGTCGTCGAGCGCCCCGAACTGCGGCCGATGACCGAACACGAGCTGGGCCCCGAGCTGCCGCAGCCGGTGGCGGAGGCCATTCTCGCCCGCGACGAGGCCCTCACCGATCTGGTGAAACTGGTGCGGGAGCAGGGGATTCGTCTGCCCGACGCGGAACCGGAGACCCTGCGTCGGCTCGTGGACGCGCGAACCTATGAGCTCATGCGCCGCGCCGGTGCGATCGAAGCACTGCGCGATGCCGCGCAGCGGTTCAACCTCGAGGACGCCCGCGTCCCGTATCGTCCGGTCAGCTTCCTGGACAAGGATCCGCTGGGCCGCTACCAGCGCGAGCTGTACCACGCCGAGGAGCAGCCCCGCGCCGAGCAGCGGGTGGCGAAACTGCGCGAGCGGATCGCCGACGAGAATCTGACCCCCGAGCAGATCGAGGGGCTGGAAGCGCGAGCGCGCATGCCACGGACCACCGCGCTCGAGTGGCAGGGCGCGGCCAATGGTGGTGAGCCCGGCCGCGACTTCGAGAACGCCGACGAGGAATTGAATCGCAGCTCCAGGGGCCGGCTGTTCGAGGCCGCGTTGCAGCGCGATCAGATTCGTGACGAACGTGGCAACTGGGCGCAGCTGCTGGGTGTCGACCTGGACCGGCTCACCCCCGAGCACCTCGAGCACACCCTCGCCGAGCTGCGCATGCAGGCCCGCGACGATCTGGATCGGCTGAACCGGCTGTCGGACACGGTGGATCACTTCCTCGACGCCGACACCGTCATGGTCGACCGCGCGACGAACTTCGCCGACGGACATATCCGCGCGTGGATGGAAACGATCGACGGCGGCATGGTCGACCGTGGTGTCGGTCTCGCTCCGGGGGAGCGTGCCGGAGATCCCAAGCGGCTGCTCGTGATTCGCGGTGTTCGCGATCATGATGTCCAGTTGATCGAGACCCTGTCCGAGCACCCTGAGCTCGCCGCACGCCTCAATTCCGGCGAGCTGCGTCCCGAGTACTTCGCCATCGACGTGGACGGGCAGGGCACCGCCAAGCTGGACGCGCTGGCGACCCCGCAGGCCCGCTACCACGAAATCGACACTGCTGGCGGCAAACTGGGTGTGCTCATGCTCCGAGACGGGGACGAGCCCTGGCGCATCGTGTCCCATCCGCTGGAAGCCGCAGGGCCGCATTCGATCGACCCCGCCGAGCATGCGGTCGTGCGCGATCCGGATGTCGTTCGCGCGGAACGCAATGCGATCGCGGCCCGACTCTCGATCGACTTCATGGAGCTCGGTCCCGAGCACCTGGCCGCCACGATCGAGGCGCTGCGCCACGACAATGCCTTGCGGGCCGCGCAGATCGAGGGCATGGCGGACTTCGTCCGCACCACCGACGCCATCGACAACTTCCATGCGCGGGAGCAGCCGCTCGGCCAGCTCGCGAACCGGTTGCGCCTGGGTGATCCCCGCGATCTCACGCCCGAGCGCATCGCGCAGGCGCTGACCGACCCCGACGTGAACGCCGCGCGGCGTTGGCTGCGAAAGCTACGGCGCGAGCAGGGCATCGAGGACCTGGTCGACTACGCGAACGTGCTGCGCGACGGCGACGAGAAGGCCGTGCTGGCCGCTCGCGACCGGCTGGCCGTGCGGCTCGGCGTCGAGCCGGAGGACCTGTACGCCGAGCGCTACGTCAAGGACAAGGCGACCGGTCTGGTCGTCGATCGTCGTCCCGATCCGGACAGCACCGACCCCAAGAAGCTGCTGCACGCGATCAATGAGGTGCTGCGACGGTCCGAGGACCGGCCCGAACTGCTGGCGGCGCTCGCCGACTACGTCGGGGAACTGGGCGATCTCGATTCCTTCCGCGACAATCTGGGCTTCGATCCGTCCCGTGATCCGCGGTTGGCAGACGGCGTGCTGCCCATCCACGATTCGAAAGCTCCGGCGCGCCTGCGGGAACTGCTGCACCGATCGCTGGGCGAGCCGCCCCTGTCCGACAACCCGTCGCAGGCGGCGGGCGTGTGGTCGCGACTGCTCGGAGTGGATACCTTCAGCATCGACCGCACCGTCAAGCTCTACGAGACGCACGCGCGCGATCTGCACGAACTGATGTCCCCGGCCCAATTGCGCGACGCGCTGCACACCGGGCGCGAGGCCGCTGACTTCGGGGCTGGCTATCAGGCCTACCGCGACAGCATGCCCGCCGGGCGCGAGCCGCTCTCGCGCGAGCAGTTCGTGGATCTGCTGAAGAACTCGCGCAATGCCCGCTACGCCGAGGTGTACGAGGCCTACCGCGACGGCAAGATCGACAAGCACGAGCGGCTGAAGATGTCGCAGATGGACAAGGTCATCGACACCATGCGGGAGGAGGTACGCGCCCGCGAGGCCCATATCGACGAGCTGGCGCGGCTCGCCGCCGAGCACAACGGCCTCACCGTGCCGCCGGAACCCGAAGCGCCGCACCGGTCCCCGCGCGAGGTGGCGGCGGAACTGGCCACCGCCCGCACGGCGCTGGAACAGGCCGACGCGAACCGTGAGTACACGCGCGGCCGGGTCTGGCTCGAGCACAACCGGGCCATCGAGCATTCCGACCTGACTCCGCACCGCCTGTCCGGCACCGTCGACTACCTGGCCGCCCGCACGCGTGAAGAGGGTGGCGAGCTGCCGGGGGCTCGGCAGCGCATCGACGATTTGGCCACGGCGGCACAGGATTACACGCACGCCGCGGATCGAGTCGCGAAGCTCGAGTCCGAACTGGGTGCCGCGGTGGACCGTGCCGCGGCCGCGCCGGGGGAGACCGCGGTCGAGGTCTGGCGGCGCGAGGTCGATGGTGCCCACGCTGATCTGCAGCGGGAGATCGCCGAGAACCCGGCGGCGGCCGGACGCAGTCCCGAACGCGTGATCGCCCAGGTCGAGGCGTTGCTGCGGGTTCCCGCGGGTGATCACGCGGTGTGGACCGAGGAGACCGCTCCGCTGCGGAACGCGGTGCGGCGCCATCGGATCGCGCAGGAGTTCCTCGCCGACGCCGAGCGCGATGCCGCCGTGCAGCACCTGGCGAGCGAGACTCCCGACGTTCGCGCGCACCGCGAACTCGACACGGCCCGACGAGATTTCGAGACGGCGGAGTCCGATCTCGGGCTGGCCGCGTCCGGCCTGCCGTATGCGCTGGATGAGCTCACCCCGGAATGGGTGCGCGAAACGCGCGAGGAACTCGCCACGAAGATGCGCGCGAACATGACGGTGGACGAACGCGCCCGCCTCGTGCTGGCCGAGGCGGCCGACCGCTGCCACGAGGCGGCCGACCGGGTAGGCCGGTGGGAGACCGAACTCCGTCGTCTCGCAGTGGAATCCGTCGCGGCTGGCGACTCCCTGCCCGCCGCCGCCGACCGTGCGCGCGCCGCGGCCTACGCCGCGCAAACCGCGGCCCTGGCGGACCTGCACCGCCGCACCGGCCTCGAGGTCTCCGAAGCGAACCTGACCCCGTCCCGCTACGAGGCCACCCTCGCGGGACTCGATCCGCGCGCGGCTCTCGTCGCGAACGTCGACCCCCACAACGTTTTCCACAACCTGCGCGAAGCCGTCCTGCGCGTCCATCGCGCCGACGAGTTCGCCCGCTGGGTGGCGGGCGAGCCCGAGCCGCCCAGCACCCATGAACAAAACCTGCCGGACGGCGGCATCCCGGCCTACGAACGGACCCTGCCGGACGGCGGCATCCCTGCCCACGAACGGACGCTCCCGGACGGTGCCGTCCCGGTCCGTGAACTGCAACCCGCCGAGGAATCAGAGCAGACCGCGCTGAATCAGGAAGGCGGCGGCCCGAAGCCGCCGACACCGCAACCCGGTGACGCGGAGGCCGACGGCACACCGCCGGAGAACCAGGACCCTGGTGACGGCCCGACTCCGGGCGTGAGCCCGCGCAAGCCCGGTGGTCCCGAAACCGGTGACGGCGGAGCCGCTCTCGTGCCCGAGCCGCAAGCACCCGCCACCCCGGCACCGCCGGTGATCCTGCGCGAATCCGGCCTACCCGAACGCCCGCCGGTCCAGGAACCGGCCCAACCGCAACCCGTTGTGGAACAGTCTCAACCGCAGCCCTTAGTCGAGGAGCCGCCCAAGTCGCAGCCGGTGGTCGAGGAGCCGCCCGAGCCGCGGCCTGTGGTCGAAGAACGGGCTGCACCGGAGTCGGTGGTCGGGGATCAGCATCGTCGGTCGCCACTGCTCCAGGAGCCGGTGCGGCCGAACGAGCCTGCCCCGCAGCCGAATGCCGCGGCGCGGCCGGAAGAGCCGACCGCCGGGAATGATCCGACTCCAGGCGATCCCGGCCACTCCGACCCGAACGGGCCCGGGTGGCAACCGCGCGATGAATGGCGCAACCCGGGCCGGCGCTCGCACGTGCCGCATCCGGTGCATCCGTTCAACCCGACGTTCCCGCAGTACACGCCGCAGCCTTCGCAGGAGGCCGCGCCGTGGTCGCTGCCGCCGGACAACGGAGATCCGAATCAGCCCGGCGGCCCGAATCAGCCTGTGGGACCGAGTCATCCGGGTGGTCCCAACTATCCCGGTGGCCCGAACTATCCGGGTGGCCCCAACTACCCGGGATTCTCGGGCCCGGGTGGCTCGATGCCGCCGGGCGGTCCACCCATGCCGACCAATCCGGGCGTGCCACACTGGCCCACTCAACCGACGCCACCGCATATTCCGACCCCGCCGGTGACCCCGCCGGGCGGCTGGCCGCAGCTCCCCGGCATGCCCAACGGTGGCGATGGCCTGCCGTGGGCTCCGGGCTCGTCGGCGAACAATTCCGACTGGACGCAGTCCCCGGGTACGCCGTGGAGTCGGTCGGGTGGGCCACAGTTCCAGGACCCCTCGAATACCGTTGGCGGGTGGCAAGATCCGGGTGGCCGGCCGCACCAGCCCGGCGTCGCACCGCATCCGCCGGTGGCCCCCAAGGGAAGCGGCCCGCACGCGCCCGGAGGTCCAAGCGGGCCGGGTGGCTATCCGCCCGCGCCGAACGGCGGCCAGCCACCCGGTTTCATGCCGTCGAGCCCCGACCCGGGCAGCCCGTGGAATGGCGCTTCGGCCAATGGGTCGGGCGCGAACGGCATGCCCGGTGGCTTCCCGGGTGGCGCACCCACGGGTGGAGCGCCGGGCGGCCAGCAGGGCGCGGCGGGCAACGGCCGCGGTCGCAACACCGGCCGGTTCCCGCGCGCCACGGCGCCGACCTCCGGCAATGGCAGCCACGGCGTCTACCTCCGATCCCATTCCGGATTCGGTGAATTCGCGACCCTCGATCCGGGCTCCGGCGCACTGCAATCCGCACCAGTCGGCGCGGGCTCCCCGGCGGGCGTCTACGACCACCTGGAAGGTCTGCCCGTGATGTTCTACCGTGACCGGACCTCCGGCCTGGTGCTGCGAATCGGTGATCAGGCCTTCGAGGTCGACCGCCTGGGCGCCGACGTCCACTGGGAGCGCACACAGCACGGCTACAACCGGCTGCTGGTCGGCGTCGCCGGGAACGTGCAGTGTGAATTGCGCTATCGCACCCCGCCCGCCGATGCCGACCTGGGGTTGTTGATCCGGGATGTGCTCGCCGACCCGGACCGCCGGGCGGGCATCTTCGGATGACCGCCGCGGGCCCGGACATGTGAGTTCGCCGATTTTTTTGATTCCGGCAACCGCACGGTCGTTTGCGATATGTGATGCTGGCGGTTGGTTTTCGAAACGGAGGAGGGTGGACGTTGCGCGGTAGCCGTCCGAGCGAGGAGCAGTTGCGTCACAATTTCGAGACCGCGCTTGCCGCCGCCCGGCAAGGTCTCGGTGTGCGCAGCGCGACCGGTCTCGACGCGTCGGTCAAGGACGCCCTGTGGGCGATCGCCCGCGCCCATCCCGAGATCCCGGACCCCATGGTCGCCGCCGCCGAGCGCGCCTTCGCAGGTCAGCTGGACGGCCGCAATGCCGACCGCTGGCGTGCCGAGATGTCCCGCCGGATCGCCGAATTCGGTTCGGCGACCGAGAGCTAGCGGCGCACAGGAGACAATCGCGTGACAGATTCGCACGAGAACATCGAAAACCCTTCCGATGCACCGCAACGGGCAGAAGAGGGCCCGGAGTTCGACAGCCTGGCCGCCGTCATCGGCGCCGAGGTCGTCGAGACGGATCCGGCACCCGACATCGGGTTCAGCATGACCGCGGCCGAACCCGATGTCCCGCAGCGGGCCCGTGCCCTGGCCCACCGGATCGCTCAGGATCTGCGCGATCAGGCCCCCGAAGGCTGGGCGCGAGTGCGAGCGTCCTTCGCCCTGACCGTGACCGGCCACCGTGCCCGGATCGAATACTCCGACCACCAACAGCGCCATGTGCAGCTGGCCGCGTGGCCCGCACTCCTCGCGCTGGTCGCCGAACATCGCGGTCTCTCGGCCGAGCTCGGTGACCCCTGGTGGCGGTTGGATCTGCAGTTGACCGAGGCCGGTGAGCTCGATGTCGACCACGATTACGGTGACGAGCCTTTCCCATCCGACCAGATGCTCGCCCCGCAGGACTATCTGGCCGACCTGCGGGCATACCCGCGCGAGACCCTGCCGACCTGGCTGGCCGCAATGCTGCGCCACGACGACCGTCAGTCCCGCACCCCGCAGCAGGCCGCGACCGCGGCCCGGGCCTACCGCGAATCCGGCTATATCCCAACCATTTCGACCGACGATTTCCCGAATCTTCCAGTGCTGTGGGCACGCTGGGCCGCCATCGCGGCCGCGTTCGTCGCGGTCGGCTCCGAGTGGGGTCCGCGGATCCTCCCGTCCTTCGGCTGGTTCGAGGGTTCCCGCCGGTCGGGTTCGTCGCTCTACCTGCTGCCGGGCGGCCGGGCCGTGCTGTCCGGAGGGGTCTGGAACGCACCGGAATTGGCGTCCGCCTACGACGACGGGACACCGCTGCCGGACCTGTACGCCGGTGCCCCCGAGTGGGTCGCCAACCCGGTGCTGAACACCCGGGCCAGCGGCGGAATGCTCACCTTCTGTTACTGGTGGGAGCGCGGCCGCTGGTATCGCGGCGCCTCCCCGGCGGCCGGAGAGCTCGCTCCCGCGGTGCCCGGCATCTGGACTACCGCCACGGTCACGGGTGTGATCTGTGACTTGATCGCAGTCGACCCCTCGGACGAGCAGCGTTCCGCGGTAGCCGAATTCGTGGCCGCCGCCGAGCGTCGCGATGTCACACGGGCCGTGCTGGAGGCGGCCTTCGAGCCGCGCGATGTGGATTCCGCCCACTACCAGTTGGCGATGGCCGGAGTGGCGCGCCTGGGACCGGAGCCCTTGCCCCAACCCGAGGCGCTGGACGCGGTCCGGCACCACCTGCGCACCGAGGATATCGACACCACCGCCTATCCGCTGGATCAGCTTCGGGCGGAACGCCTTCCGGTGGGCTGGATGGTCTACGTACCCACCGAGGGTGACGAGCCGGTGATCGATCGGGCGTTGTACTACGTCACCGACGACGGCGTCGTAGAGGCGACCACCTCCAGCATGCCCGCGTCGGTTTATCTTCCCGGTATGGAACAGCGCTTCCGCCAACGGCATTCGCAATGAGTGGCCGGTAGTCTTTCGATGCGATGGGCGAGTTGAGGAGCGGGGCATGACTGACGACAACCCCTGGGTGGAGCTGTCCCGGCAGGCGCACCACGGCGGATTGCATATCGAGCCCGGCATCGCGAAGGAGGCGGCGGGTTATGCCGCCGATGTCGTGTACGCCTTGACCGAGGCGAAGAAGAACACGAAACCGCTGACCGAGTACACCGGCTTCAGCAACAACAACAAGCTGCAGTCGGCCCTGAATCTGATGGACCGGTACAAGAAGCAAGGTGCGGCCGTCGACGGCATCATCGATCACCACGTGTCACTGCTGACCTCCCTGGCCGACACGCTGATCGCGGCCGGGAAGGTCTACGACAACCAGGACCAGGACTCGAAGGCGACCTTCAACAACCTGCTGGGTGCGGCGAAGGGGCACGTCGATGTCAAATCGCTGCCCAAGCCGAACACCACCGAAGTCCCGTATTGGTCCGGCAAGCCGCCCGGCACGGACGACCCGAACTACACGGACATGAACGCCGTAGCGCAGTACAACAACAAGGGGGGCGGCGACGGCCCGCTCGGCAGCGAGGACCCCGGCAGTCACCGCGGCCAGTGGTTCTTCGAGGTCCGTGACGGCATTGATGCGCACGCCGTGGCCGATTCCAGCAGCGCGTGGAAGACGTTGGCGGGCACGGTGGATGCGGCTTACGAGCAGCTCACCGAGCGCATGAAGAGGGTCCAGGAGAGCGGCAACTGGAGCGGAGACGGGGTGAAAGGCGCGATGACGGCCACTGCCCGTTTCGTCGCCGAATCGTCCGCGTTCACTACGGATCTCAAGGCGATGGCCGAGAGTGTCCTGTACTTCTCGGGCACGCTGTTCAACACCGTGACCGCCATGAATCTGCCGACGGCCTGGAACGAATCCTGGGCCAATACCGACACCGAGGTCCAGTACGCCAAGCAGGGCAAGGCCGCGTTCACCAGCTTCTATATCCCCGGTCTGGCCTTCGCGAGCTCCTCGGTCGCCACGCTGCACGACCCGACCGCGGCGCCGACACAGGACCCGTCGTGGTCGCCGCGTTCGGATTACACCGGGACCGGACCCGATTCGCGGTCCGGCGGTCCGCACGGCAAGGTCTCGCCGACCGGTTCGGGAACCACCGGTGATGCGGCCGCCAAGAAGCCGGGCGGCAAGACCGGTCCAGGGGGGAGCCACCCGGGCAAGGACGATCCGCACGACAAGGATCACAAGGACCCGAAGGACGCTCACGGCAAGGACACTCACGACAAGGACGGGAAGAACCCGGACGGTAAGGATCCGAGCGGCAAGGATCCGAATGGCAAGAACCCCGACGGCAAGAATCCGACCGGCAGCTCACCGAACGGCTCGAATTCCGATGGTGCCAACTCGAATTCGTCCAATCCGAGTTCCTCGTCGAGCTCCGGCGGGAGTTCGGCGATGTCGGGACTGCAGAGTGCGCTGCAGTCGCTGACGGGTTCGACATCGCAGAGCACCGATCAGAAGAAGTCGCAGGACCTGAAGGACGAGCTGAAGAACTCGCCGCTGACCAACCTGCTCGACGACCTGAAGAAGCCGCTGGGCGGTTCCCCCGGCGGCGGTGGTCCCGGTGGTTCCCCGGCCAAGTTGCCGGATGTGGCCAAGGCGGCCTCCCTCTTCCCGCGCGCGGCAGTCGCGACGGAGGCCTTGGAGGGCACCGTCACCGGTGTGGCCCGGGCGGGCGTGGCCGCCGGCGGAAGCAGCGCTTCCGGTATGGGCGGCGGTGGCATGGGTGGTATGGGCCACGGCGGCGGTGGTGCGCACGGCGGCCAGGGCAAGGAGCACAAGCGCCCCGAGTTCCTGGACTCCAACGAGTACCTGGACGAGGCCATGGGCAACGCGCCGATTGTCGCGAAGCCCGTGGTGGAGGGTTGAATCGGGTGCTTCGAACCTGGAAGTTCACCGATCTCGAGTTCCTGGCGTTATGGGAGGACCTCGGTGAGGAGTTCCTGCCGCGCCCGCTGACCTTTGTCAGTCGCACCCGGTGGTGGGACGACCATCTCGCAAACCTGACCCGTGCCCGTGAGAGCCTGCGCACCCGGGAGCTCGACTACACCGAGGTGCTGCATGCCCTGCTCATGCCGGAGGTGCGGGTCGAGGTACACGGCTGGGACGGCCGTGATCGGCTCTCGGCGTCGGCCAGCATTCGCCTGCTGGGCATCCGCTCCGGCGAGGCCGGATATCTGCTGGTCCAGCTGCCGGGCGAAACCTACGCACACAGTGGCGGTTTCACGCTCTCGGAGTTCTACGCCGAGGAGTTGGCCGAGCGGATCGTGGCGGCACTACCGGACACACCCGCGGGCCGGGAGTTCTCGGGGGATCTGGTGCTCGCCGAGACCGAGGACGTCGACGAGACCGACTACGACTTCGGCATGTCGCCCGCGCACGAAACTCTGGATGGCACCGTCATCACACGAGCCGCGGAATTCCTGGCCGCCCCCGCGCCGAGCACGGGCACAATCGATGTGGTGCAAGGGCGTTCGCTGTTCGGCCCGCGCGGCATCGCGCGCTATCGATGGCAGTGGCGCGATCTCGAGGACGATGGCCGGTACGTGGTGACCGGTGACCATCCGCCGGTGGCCGTTGCCGCCGACCGCCGCCGCATGATCACGACCCTGGACACCCACATCGCCGAGGTGGTGCAGGTGATGGCCGATGAGTGAGAGAGATGGCGAACCCGTGGCATCCCCGGACTTCCCGACCTTGTTCACCCTGTCCTCGCGGACCGGCTCGATCGTGGTGACCACCACGGAACAGGGTCTGCCCCGGGCGATCTCGGTGGAACGCGATCAGCTCCGCGGCGACCCCGAGTTGCTGGCGGCGGACATCTTGCGCCTCTGCCGCCAGTCCGCGGCCCGTGCGGGCACCGAGCGTCGTGCCCAGTTGGCGGCCGCCGGTTTGGCTCCCGAGCTATTGGCGCTGACCGGTCTGCCGACGGTGGCGGAGGTGACCCGTCAGGAGTATGCCGAGGAACAGGAGTACGAGACGGAACCAGACAGTTGGCTGCGCCCGATCTGAACCGAATCCGGAGACCGCGGCCGATCCGGTTACTGTATTCCCGTTCGACCGGACCCCTACGGGCTGTGTCATGACCTCGCGACGGAGTAGACGATGCGAATCAGCGGTGATCAGGTGGAGCTCGACGAAGACGGGTTCACCTGCTACCAGGGTGAGCCCTACACCGGTGAGGTCGAGAGGTTCGCGGACAACGGGCAACTGGTCCACCTCTACAACTACATCGACGGTGTCGAGAGCGGCCACCAGCAAGGGTGGTGGCCGGACGGCACCAAGCGGATCGAGGGCGTCACCGATATGGGTGTCGCGGTGGGGGAGTGGCAGTACTGGCATGCCAACGGCCGGCTGTCGGAGCGGGTGGTGCTGGATGAGCACGGCCGGGTGCTGGTCAGGCAGCGCTGGAACGCCGCCGGTGAGCAGACCATGGACAAGCACATTCGGCCCGCATCGTGATCCGCTGATGAGAACGCCGAATCGGACAGTGCGGCAACATCATCCGACACTTCCACGGTAACCTGCGGAATACCGGGTGTTCACCGTGCTGTTCGCCAGTTCGTGAAGTCTTCGCTATGCCGGGTGAATATCCGCTCTGTATAGTTCGATTCGAAATGATCTTCCTGATGGGGGTCTTATGAGCAACCTCGTTGCCACACCGGACGCGATTCGCGCCTACGGAGACGCGTCCGCCGCGATGGCCGGTACCGTCGCCGGCGCCGCCGCTGTCGACCAGGCCGTCACGGTCGCCGGGCTGGTCCCGGTCTTCGGCCTGATCGGTCAGGACTTCCTGCTGAGTTACGCGGGCGCGCAAGGCAATCACCTGTCCTCGGTGGCCGAGCTGGCCGCCGTGCACGCGGGCACCGCCGTCACCGCCTACGAGGCGGCCGCGGATTACGAGGCCACCGACTCGGCCTCGGGCGTCGACTTCGTGTCGCTCTCGCGGGACCTGTGAGGCGGGACCCGTGAGCACGCCCCTCGAGGGCTCGAGCGGGGCCGTCGCGGCCACGCCCACCGCGGCGAGCGGCCAGTCGGTGGCGGATGCCCTGCGCGACACCAACTTCGCACCCCTGCTGGACAGTCCGGTCGGCGATGTCCTGCAGACGCTCGGCCTGCCCGCGCTGCCGCAATTGCCGAGCATGCCCCCGCTGCCGGACATGCCGCCGTTGCCCACCCTGGATCTGACCGCGCTCACCAAGCCACTCACCGATCTGGCCTCCTCCTTCGGCACCGGGCAGCTCCAGGGCGTGGATGCCTCGCAGGTGCTCTCGGGCGTATCGAGCGCGCTGCAGCAGATCATGTCGATCGCGCAGTCGGTCATGTCGATGGCCAATTCGAACCAGTGGCAGGGTTCCGGCGCGACCGGCGCGGGTGAGAAGGGCGCCGAGGCGCAGAGCAACGCGGTCGAGCTCGGCGCTCAGAACGCGCACCAGAAGACGGTCATGGCGGGTGCGGCGACCTCGGTGGCCACCGGCGCGGCGACCATGTCGGCGATCATCACCAAGTTCGTCACCGGTGTCACGCTGGCCGCGCCGTTCATCGCGACCCCGCCCGGTCAGGCTTTCCTGTTGTCGCTGGCCACCGAAACCGGTGCGGAGGCCACCGCGAATGTGGCCAAGACGCGCACCGAGATGGCGGTGCACAGTGCCAATATGACCACCGCCGGACAAAAGGTGAAGGTCACCAACGCCCCGAAGGGCGTGGACGCGATGTCCCAGGTTTCGCAGCTGCTGGGCATGATCTCACCGATCAGCAGTGCGGCGAGCACCGGCGTGCAGCAGTTGCAGCAACTGCAGTCGATCAGCCAGGCCTCGGATGTGCAGCCGGTAGCGGATGCCGATCCGAGTGCCGCGCTGAAGGATTCGGCCGCGCTCGGTGGCGGCGGTGGCGGCGGTCTTGCCCCGATGGGCATGCCCGCCTCGACACCCGCGCCGCTGAGCCAGTTGTCGAACACCCGCAGCATGAGCGCGACCCCCACGGCCCCGATCCCCGTGCCCGCGCCGCTGCCCGCCACGGGTGGCGCCGGCATGGGCGGCGGCATGGTGCCGCCGATGGGCGCCATGGGCGGCGCGTCGGCGCAGGCCGGAGACGCCGACGAGGAAGTCAGCACGCAGCTGGTCACCGCCGAGCACGGCGACGAGGTCGTCGGCGAGCTGGGCTACACCGGCGTACCCGTGGTCGGCGCGTTCGGCACCAACGGCCCGCGCCCGGCACAGTGATCCGGTAGATCATGCGGAAACCCGGTCGGTGGATGTCGCTCCGACACGGTAGGATTCGCGCGGAAAGGGAGGGACAATGAGCGAATTCAACTTGGGCGGTGTGCGTTTCGACGCCGAGACGGTGCGGGCCGCCGCCGCCGACCTGGAAGCCATGGCCGACCGGCTGGAGACCGCACTGGGCGCGGACTCGCAGGCCCTCTCGGTGCCCGCCGCGGGCTCGGACAAGGTGTCGCTGGCCGCGGCCGACACACTCACCTCGGTCGGCGCCTCGTTCGTCACGCAGAGCGGTTCCGGCGTGGACGAACTGCGCAAACTGGCCGCGGTGGTGCGCAGCCAGGCCGATGCCTTCGGCCAGGTCGAGGTCGACAGCTCGACCGACTTCATGAACCTCTGAGCTACACCGTCGACCGGCGATGGATGTCGAGGATATCGGTTCGATTGAGCCAGAATACTTCGAACAATTTATCCTCGCCCTCGCCGGTCGCGAAGTCGATCTCGGGGCCGGTGATCGGCACCAGGGTGATCAGCTGTAAAGCCGGAGTGGTCGCTTCCGGGAAGAGGTTGAAGCCCTGGTCGAATGTCGGGTTCACGTGCGCGATGACCCCGACGATTTCGGTTCCCTCGACAATGGGCTGATCATTCTTGAATATCGACCCGTATTCCATGCCGCGGCGATTGCGAATGATCATGGATGCGATCGAGTCGACGAGATAATGGGCGATATGCTGCTGATCCGAGCGGAGTGAGCAGACCAATTCTTCGGGCAGCATCGAAGTGAGGCTCTGGAAGCGAAGCCCATTCGTCACCACGGTGGTGACGGGCGGCTCCTCGGTCTGATAGAACGTCAGGTCATAGCCGCGATTGCCATTATCGGTATTCGCGGATTCGACGGCCTGTACAGGTCCGAGACGTCGCTCGAGATGTTCGAGAAGTCCAGTGAATTGCGGGTCTTCCGGCATGGTGTATGAGCCTATCATCGTCGTGGATCGCCAAGTTTTCGCCTGCCCTTGATGATTCCGCTGTCATCCGGGGGTGCAGCGGGGATGGGCTTGATCGTTTCACCCGGGAACAGATGCCGATAGAGCTGGGGGTATTTACCGTAGCCGGGGTCTATCGATTCGTGCCCGTGGCCTTCGTTCTCCTCTTTCAGCTCGAGCCGGTAATGTCCCGGATCGTCGTATACTCGCTCGAATTGCTCGACGGTTCCTTCGTGGAGCAGGGCATATTCGCGTTGCCGCCAGTATTCGTAGTCCGGTAGATGGCCCATATGGGCTCTATTCGGCTCCGGAATGGTGAACTTGTCGTGCGGCGGACTCGGGGGAGTCTCGCCCCGCGTATACCAATCCGGTGGTGACGTTTTGGTGCGCTGACCGCCGACCACCTCATGAAACTGCGGGTGACCGTCGGATCCCGTGACGACGGGAATGGCTCTGCCGGATACGGCGCACTTGTATGTTCCGTCCGCGTTCATCTCGGTAGCCGAGTAGACGGCGTACTTGGTGGCCGCGGAGAACGACGGACGATCACCTTCGTAGATGTACTGCATGAATTTCTGGTCATCGCGAAGATGATCGGGTGTGTCCGGCGTCGGTTCGAGCGTGCCTTCCCGCTCGACCCAGGCGCCGTTCCCGTGGTCCGCGGCCGCGTCCCAGCGCAGGGGCGGTCCGGATTGGCCGCTCTTCAGCCGTGCCTCGTTGCCGCCGTAGAGGTAGTACTCCTCCGGGAGGGCATTCCGCCTGACATCCCGCTCGGCCGCGGTGATCGTGCCACCCGGATCGGGTGCGTGCACCGGGGTTTGGGGGTGCGCGTCGTGCGGCTCGTAGGCGATGACCATCCGGTGTTCGGGTACCGGCGGGATGATGCCCGCCATCCGCTCTCGGTTGAGGTTGTTGCTGGCCCCGGTGTCGATCGTGTAGTCGTAGTTGCGGAATCCGTTCCCGGGGAACGTGGTTTCCTCCACGATCCGGAACGGGTTGGTGCGGCCCTCGTACCGCTCCTTGATCGCCTGCCATAGGTCCGGGCCGGTGATGTGCCCGCGATACTTGGGCGGACCCTCGGTGTTCTCGGGCTTCGGATCCCACTGGACCTCCACGCGCCCACCCGGTTTCAGCGCTGTCTCGAGGCGTTCGGCCATGCCGTGGTAGTCGGAGGGGTCCAGGTGTGCGCTGACATTGTTGATGTAGACCCGCGCGACCTCACCGCCCGGTCCGTCGCCGAGCAGATGGCCGTTGGTGAGCAGATCGGCGAACACCATGACCGTGCCCGGTTCGGTGAGCGGACCGGGATCGAGGATGCCGAGATCGCGGCGACGCTGTGCCGCGCCGGGCATTTCGGACGCCAGCTCGGTCTTGAGGACCAGCCCGCCGTGGGACCGATCGACCTCGGGCGTGAGCTCGACCGCGTACGCGCCACGGCCGACACCCACGTCGATGGTGTGCCCGCCCTCGACCGCCGCGGGAACCGACGGCCGCAGGTCCCGGGGGATCGTGTCGTGATTCGGCCCGAAGCGGTTCTGCTCCAACGGAAGCCGATGCTGCGGCCGGGGACGGGGGAGGACTTCCACGGCCGAGTGCCCGTTGACCGGGTCGTGCAGCACGACCGTGTACTCGACGTTGAGCCCGTTCTCGGTGGCCCCGCGATTGGCCTGGTCGATGCCCTGTAGGAACTCGCCGAGGGTGGTCTCCCGGCCGTCGACGGTGAGGCGTCCGGTATTGGTGTCGAGCACGCCGGTGATGTGGTCCGGAGCCTCGGCCAGCGCCTGTGCGGCATCGTGCATGTGCTGGAAGCCGCTGTCGCCGATGGCATTACGGACCTCGGGCGTCATGTCCGGGTGCGCGCGGAAGTCCTCGATGGCCTGATGCAGCGCGTCCGCGCGCTGGCTCGGGGACAGTGCCGGATCGTTGATGATGTCGCTCAACGGATTCAGCGCGTCGTTCAGATCGTCCCAGGTCTTGCGTGCCGTCCGGGTCTCCGGATCGAAGATCGGGTCGAAGATTCGCCGCGAGAGTTCCTCGCGCATGCGGCCGTGCAGGCCTTGCTCCTCGGCGCGCAGGGTGTCAGGGGCGTGCGGTCCGGTGAGGTGCTGCCCGAGCTGGTCGAGATGGTCTCGCGTGCCCTGCTCGAAGGTGTGCTCGTCGAGCGAAGGGTCGAATTTCGGCCGGTGGCCGAGTATGTCGTGCTCCTCCAGCCCTATGCGCTGGGCGAGAGCCGAATTGTGGTCGTGCAGTAGCTGTTCGACTGTCGCTTTGTGCGCGGGGTCGTCGAATCCGAGCTGCCGGGTGAGGTCGCGTAGATCGTTGCGTAGTCGTGGGAGGACTTCCGCCTTCGCCGCCGGATCCATGACGGCCCGGTCGATATGCGCGGCCAGCACCTTCAGCTCGGCGAACCGGCCCGCGAGGTGCGGGGTCATCGCGTCGGGGCGATCCTCGCGCATATCCGGGCGGGAGATCGGAATGTCGTCTTCCTGCGCGAGCCGGATCTCGGCGAGCTCGTGCGCCACTGCCCGCACCACATCCTCGTTGCGGGCCCGCGGGGAGAGGTGGATGTCGTATCCGCCGCCTTCGCGCTCGTGGATCTGGGCGACATCGCGTTTGCCGCCGTCGGGTGGCGGCTCGGTGTCCGCGATCTTGATGCGGACCGTTTCCCCGTTGGGGAGCACGAACTCCCGCGTATCGCGATTGAACGCGACGTCCCCGGGGGTGATCAGGTGCAGGTTGTCGTCGATCTGACCGTCGACGTACTTCTGCTCGAGCGCCTTGCCGTCCGGGCGGGCGTCGCCGTGGAAGTCGCCGACCGGCGCGGCCGCGGGCACGCCGGATCTGCGGTTGTCGGACGGGCTTCGAGGGCTCTCGCCTTCGTGCGGGAAGTGCACGGGCACCGGCCCGGCATCGGGCAGGCCCGGATGCGGTGCGGTCTCGTGGTCGCCGGGTGCGTGTGGGTCGGTGCCGTCGTGCGCACCGGTGGTGCTGCCGGGCTCACCGGCGGTGCGGTCGATCGGGTGGGGGCGGGCGGCCTCGACGCCGGTTTTGGCGGCCTGGACGGGGTCGGTGCCGGACCGGATGGGCTTGTCGGTGGCGGCCGCGCGGGAGTCGGGCACGGGGCCAACGGGTTTGGGCGCGGTGCCGTCGGAAGGCCCGGCGGCGCGCAGATCGCGGGGGAGTGGCGCGGCCTTGGCGGGGTCGGCGGCCGGGCGGATATCGGCGGCCGGGCTGCCCGCATGCGTCGTGGCCGGGGTCGCGCCGGGGCTGGATCCGGGCGCGGTGCTGCCCGGACCGGTGGCCCGGCCGGGCTCGCCACCGGCACCGTTCTGCGCGGCCTGGGCGGGTGCACCGGAGTCGGCCGTCGAGATCGGCCCTGCCGCCGGACGATTCGGATCGGCGGCCGGATCGGCGTCCGGTCGCGACTCACCCGGGTGGCCGCCGGGATCGCCGGTGTGCGAGTCGCCCGCGGTGTGCCCGTCGCCGCCCGTGTGTCCGTCGCCCGTCGCGGTGGAATCGGGTGTGGCCGCGTGGGTGTCGGGGCTTCGTTGCGGGCCGGAATCCGCGGCGCCGGAGTCGTTCTGCGGATCGGCCTCGGGCCGCTCGCGCCGGGTGTCCACACCGCCCGGCGCTTGATTGTCGGCAGGCGGCGAGTCGTTGCCGTTGTGCTCCGCGGGCGGGGCGTGATCGGGGCTCCCGGCATCGGGCGAGCTGGTGGGATGCAGCGTCGGACCGCCGTCCCGTCCACCCTCGGGCGCGGCTCCGTTCGTGCTGCCGTCGGGCGCAGCCCCATTCGCGTGGCCGTCGGGCGCTGCTCCG
Source organism: Nocardia heshunensis (assembly GCF_054782115.1). Taxonomy (NCBI): domain Bacteria; kingdom Bacillati; phylum Actinomycetota; class Actinomycetes; order Mycobacteriales; family Nocardiaceae; genus Nocardia; species Nocardia heshunensis. Next base: position 161,373 of record NZ_BAAGTC010000026.1, read on the forward strand.
TTGGCGCCGGGCTCGTCGAAGGTGCGGGTGCCGGTTGGCTCGGGCACGTGCATGCTGCCGTCGTGGGTCGGCACATCCATCGGGCCGTTGTGGTTGGTCAGCCCGACCGATCCGTACAACCCGCCGGGCGCGGCCCCTCCGAACGCGCCGCCGGTGAGCGACCGCGGATCCAGCTCCCAGTTCCCGTTGACCATCCCGTTGCCGAGCCACCCGGCCCCGGCTCCGCCCAGACCACCGGCGGCACCGGTGACCGCACCGTTGAACGCGCCGCGCCACCCGCCCATGTCGGTGGGCAGCGCCCGGTTCATGCCGAAGCCGACCGCACCGCCCGCCGCGCCCGAGAATGCCGACACGGCAGCGTTCTTCGCGATGGCGTTCCAGTCGTACCCGTGCCCGTGACCGTCCATGTTCTGGATGGTCTGCACCGCGAGCTCTTGGCCCACGCCCTGCACGGTCGAGATGACCGCGCCCTTGCCGACCTCGTAGATGGCCTTGACCACGATCTCTTTGAGTACCTGGTCGGTGATCCGATCCCCGATCAGCCGGGCGATGCGCCCTTCGAGCATCTCGCCCAGCGCGCGGAAGGCGGTCCGGCCCGCGATCAGCGCCTCGGATTCGAAGAAGCCCGCGAAGGGGCCGGTCGCGGCCGCCCAGGCGAGCTCGGCCAGCAGGAATCCGCCCGCGATATAGAAGTTGATCTTCGCGCCCTGGAGCGAATCACCCATCTGGTCGGCGGCCTTGGACAGCTGACGATAGTTGTCGCCGAACTCCTTGACCGACCCGTGCCCTGACCCGTCCCCGTCGCGCAGCGGCTTCAGCCAGGCGAGCGCCGATTCGCCGCCGACACCGTCCGGGTAGGCCTTCTTGATGTCGTCCATCAGGCCGGTCAGCTCGTCGATGAGCGCATCCGACTGTCCCGCAACCGCTTCCAGGTCGCGGGCCATCTGCCACATCCGGTCCTCGTTGCCGTGCGGCCACTCGGAACCCACCAGCCAGCTCAGCCATTCGAGCCAGGATGGAAATTCCAGCGCCACAGGCCACCTCACGCCGGTCGGTTCAGATCTTGGCGAGACCGACTGTGCCACACGGGAGCAGGTGAACTCAACACGAACGGGAAATGAGTTCGGAGTGGCCGGGCGGCTGCCACCGGGCGATGATAGGGTCCGGCCGAGAGGAGACCGCATGACGCCCGCTGAACCGGTGCGCACCGCCGAGACCGTCACTCCCGGCTACGTGCTGTGTTACGAGTGCGACGGCGAGGGCCGCTGCCCCCGCTGTCACGGCGAGGGCTGGCTCGACAACGCGGGCAAGAAGCGTAAATGCCCACTGTGCCATGCCCAGCGGGTATGCCCGATCTGCCGGGGCGAGGGCGAGCTGGCCATTTCCGACCTCTCGACGTACCAGCTCGGTTACTACCCGGAGCTCTGATTCACCAGCTGGAGTCGGTAGCTCCCTGATTCCGCCGCTCGGAATCCCAGTCGTCGAAGTCGACGGCATTGCTGAATCGCGGTGCGGGCTCGGTGAAGCTGGTCAGCCGCTCGCGCGAGTTGGGTGCCGAGACTGGGGCGGGCGGCGGGTCGAGGCGAGCCTGCTGCAGATCCGGCATTCCCTCGATCAGCTCCGACAGCTTCGGCATGGTGGCCCGCCGATCCCGCAACGGCTGCAACAGTTCCTGGGACTTCCTCGCGACATCCTGGGCAGCCCGCTGGGCGGCGGTGGTCACCGCCTTGGCGAGCTCGTCATGGCTGAGCTCGTGGAAATCTGCGGCGAACCGGGTGGCGATCACGACCCCGTCCGCGTTCACGGTGACGGTCACCCGGCCATTCGCGGCGCTGGCGGACGCCATGAGCTGCGCCCGCTGCTGTGAGGCCTCGGCGATCTCCCGCATCTGTGTGGTGAAGCCTTCGAGAATGGCGGCCACCGCGGCATCGCCCTTGTCACTGGACATCTGGAGCGCCGCCTATGCGAAGTTGTCGTGGTTGCCGTGCTCCATGGCGTCGAGATCCTTCGCCGATTTGTCGAGCCCCTGCTTCAGGTTGTCGAACGAGTTCGCCAGATTGTCGGTGCCGGTGGTCAGGTTGTCGCTACCGGTCACGAACCCCTTCGCGCCATTGGCGAACTTGCCGCCGAAATCATCGTCACCCCATGCCGATTCCCCGGGTGCGACGGCCGACCGCGCATCATGCGCCATGCGCTGCAAACGATCCCGAATCTCCTGTGCGATCCCCGCCGCGTTGCGCACCTGGTCCGGGTCCGCGTTCAATCTTCCCGCCATGACGCCCCTCGCGAGTCAGCCGATCGTCGAAGATCGACTGTCCCACGGCTATCCGGTGAACGCAACGTGAACAGTCTCGACCAACCCCCGTCGGGCCGGTCGCCGGAATTGTTCGTATCCTCGTGATCAGCCGGCGAGCCCATCGCCGAAACGGGGAAGGGACGGGCATGCCCGACACGTTGCCACTGGCACGCACCAACGCGGAAGCCCGCCTCTATGTCAGCTTGCAACCCTGCCCCACCTGCGGCGAAACGCGCTGCACCTTCCGCAGCTCCGTCATCACCGTCGACGATGTGCTGGCCAGCCGCTACGCCGGCGAATGCCCCGGTTGTGGCTCCCCCCGCACCTACGAATTCCGCCTCCCCGTCGAAATCCTCCCGCCACCCGCGAGCGCCGTCCGATTCGGTGCCGACAACCCCTCCGAACTGCTGGATCCCGGTGTGTGGCTCTGGTATTCCGACCTCTGCTCCCGCCAGGTCCCCGCCTCCACCACCGGCCTGGACGATCGCGGTATGCGCGCCGCCCGCCACGCCCTCGCCACCGCCCTGGCCGCAGTCGAGGAAACCCTCAAATTCATCCCCCCGACCTCCGACCGCATCCCGGAATCGGCCTTCACCTCCCCCGAAGGCCGAGCCACCTACACCCGCGAACCCGGCCGCTTCACCCGCCCGCGGCTGGAAGCTTTGCGCGACACCTACGCCGCCATCACCCTGGCCTGACCCCGCATCACCCGCCGGTGATCACCTTGATCGCCGCATCCTTGGCCGCCTCATCCACGTCCCCGACCCGGAATCCGCGACTCACGATGTGCTGCACCAACTCCGGCTCCGGCGTCAACCCGTGCTTGTTCAGATAGTGCGACACCGCCCCCGCCCAAACCCACACCCCATCCGTCCGGAACGTCAACGGCACATCCCGATCCGCCGGCGTGAACTCGTCCTGGTCGAAACTCCTCGCCGCCAGCACAATCGGCGCGGACTCCAAATAGGCCAGCACGGCCACCCGCGAATTCCCCTCCAGCTCGGGCCGATTCACCACCGGCCGCCCCTGGTCATCCTTCCCGTCATAAACCTTCGCCATCCTGGGCGGCTGCACCCGAGCGGGCTCCGGATCAATCCTGACCGTCGCCTCCACCCCCGGCCCGCCCTGCGCAGGCGCGAACGGATTCTGCACCATCGGATTCGGCCCGGACACGAACGGGTTGGGCGCGGGAGTCGGCTGTGCGAAAGGGTTGGGCGCAGGTGCCGATGGCGCGAAGGGATTGGGCGCGGCAGCCGCGGCCGCGAACGGATTGGGACCCGATGCGACGGGCTGGCCCACGGGTGCAAAAGGATTCGCCCTGGGAGCGGGCGCAAACCCTGGCGCATACCCCGCTCTCGGCTGAGCCGTCAGCCCCGGCCGCGCCAACTGCGCCACCAGCCCCGCGATGGTCGCGGCGAAGGCCAGCAGCAGGGTAGGCAGCGTCAGCCAGAACCCTTTACCCGCGTATTCCCAGAAGTTGAGCCCCATCAAGCCGAACGAGACGCTCAGGCCGCCGATCGCGTTCGCAACAATCAACGCGGCGGCAGCCCCACTCGCCGCCCGCACGGCCGGATTCCGAACACCGGCACCCGCCAGCAGTGCGATGGCCAGGGCGAGTACCGCGATCGATTCGAGGCCCAAAAGCGCACCGTTCCAGGGAACAGTGCCGTCCTCTGTGCGCCACACGGTTGTGAATTGGTCGCTTCTGGCCAGTGCGTAGCACGAACTTCCGAGGTTGAAGAGCGTCGCGAGGATGAGGAACACTCCCGCGGCCCGGTCCGCCGCCCCGCCACCGGCCATCCCACCGGGTGCTTGCGCCGCAACACGTTTCGACACCGCCGCGCTACGCAACCCGGTCACCAGCGCCGCGATGGCGACAACCGCTATCAGCGTCATGACCCAAAATCCAGCTCCCGGTGACTCGTCGAGAGCGAAACTGTGTGCAGCACCGGCCACATCTCCGGACGCATATTCCCAAGTCAGCCCGCCCCCGAACGCCGCCGCCCAGAACAACACACCGCGCCGAGTCCCCATCCCCACCGCGAGCAGTATTCCCACGACGCCGGCGACCACCATCATGAGCACATACGGCACCGCGTAGATACAGTCGGCAAGTCGGATGCCCCCACCATGCATCGAGGTCTTCCAGACGTACTCCTCGAACGTCCCGCTTCGCATCTGGTAGGTAGTGATCGGCAACCAGAACATCGCGAACGTCAACACCGCCACCGCGATCAGCAGGAACCCGGTGACTCGCCCGGCAACCTGCCCGGGCACACTCCCGCCGCCATCATTCCGCGTGTAAGCCATGCGTTTTCGTCCCTCTCCCTACCGAGCTGTGCCCTGCCACCCCGCAACAGCCCGTACCCAACCCACTCGCGGTTCTCCCCGTCCGATGCTGCCGCCGACCCTAATTGCCCACCACCCCCGACGCCAACGCGCCCGAATTCCCCTATCGTGTCCGCTATGTCGGGGGAGCGCACATGACCATCGTCTCGTGGCAATGGCCCCTGGTCCTCGCCATCCCCCTGATCCGAGTCCTGGCCCCGGGCTGGTACCTCTACCTCACGCTCCTCACCCTCGGCCTCCCCCTCTGGATAGCCTGCGCACCCCTCCTGATCACAGCGTCTTTCGCAACCCCTGACCAGTACCACTACCTACAACTCGCAGACCTCTTCCTCCTCACCGCCGCCTTCACCCTCCCCGACGGCGGCGACAACGCAGGCCACCACATCCCCCTCGTAACCCTGGTGAAGTTCAACCCCGAACTCAGCGAGGGAAACCCAATCGCCAAGGCCCTGATCACAATCGGAGTCTGCAGCATCCTCGGCTACCTAGCCTCCCTAGCCGCCATCTGGATCTCCATCAACGGAGTGTGGTGATTCGCTCGTGCTCTACTACCGAGCCGTCTACGAGGCCGAATACGAGAAGTCCCCACCCTTCACGATTTTCGTAACCTCGGACAAGTCCGACGACGCCCTCGTCTGGGCCCAAGGCATCCAAATGTGGCAGTACGACCCCGGCCGAGTAATCCGCTTCACCTCCGACTTCCGCAACGACGACCGCTGGGAAATCGTCGACCGCCCAACCGCAGAAGCCTTCTCCCGCCGTCTGGCAGTAGACGGCACCTCCAGCGAACTCCCCACCGAAGCCTGGATCGAATGGTTCTTCTCATGGCAGGGCAATCCCCCCCGACCACGAAGACCTCTCCTGGAACGACGACTACTACGTCCGCGAATGGAAGCGCAGGTAGAAAGCCCCGAAGACCAGCACAATCCCCGCATTGGCCATCAGCCGAGGCCAGAAATGATGCCTGAAGACGAGAACATCGAGGGCGACAATGACAGCCACCATCACGACCACATAGACCACGACCGACGTCTGCTTACCCATACCGCAGTTGTACCCCCTAAGGCGGCACGAACCCGTCAGGCGTGCTCGCCGGGGTCGGACGGGCGTGGATAGATCTGTGAGCCCGGCAATTCCTCGCCCGCCCGAACCGCCTGGTCATACCTCCTGCCCCAGGTGAGCGGGTGCATCGCACTGCCGTAACTCGTCACCACCCCGGTCGCCACATCCACTATGTAGCAGCCCCCCGTTCCCGGAGTCCGCCTCGCCGCAGCCTGCTCCGCCGACGTCATCGGCATCCAGCAGACCCAAGCGAACTCGGTCTGATACATCCCGATCTCCCGGTCCTGCGCGAAAACATGTGCCCGCCGCAGATACTCCGCCACCTGCTCCCGAGTACATAACTCCTGCACCTGAATACCTCCGCTGGGGTCCAGCCGACCTCACTCGACTCTTCAAGATCAAGGTGTACTCACTGCGGAAATTTGCCCGTTTCGCCACCGTGAGTACTCCCTGATCTTGATAGCCGCTCCGACCGAGATCACACACCCTCGTCAGTACGACCCGTCTCCCGAGTAGCGGAACGAGGGCGCTTCGCCGATCGCACGCCGGGCGAATTCCTCTTCCCACATTCCGAAGGTCTTCTGCCACAGTGCTCTGACTGTCGCGCTCTCCTCCTCGGTCATCGACCGTCGCTTTCGACGAATCGGCGCGAGTATCTGGTCGATCTGCTGGTAGATCTCGAAGATCGGTCCGTCGCCTCGCAGGTACAGGCGGCGCGCTTCTTCTGTCTCCCAGATGAACCGTTCCTCGGAGAGTCGCGCGTAGTCGAGATCGGCTGTGGGCCGGAGGACTTCGGTGATGTCGTCGTGGGTGGCGGGTTCGAATGTCCCCGTGCGGATCTTCAACTTCCGGCCGGTCTCGTCGCCCTGCCAGCGCTCCTCGAGGCGGATGGTGCCGTTGCGGAATCGATGGAACGACGGTGACTGACGCAGCCAGATCAAGTGAAATGGCTTGTCCTCCGCCAAGGTGTCGTCCAGCCACGACAGCAACCACGACCTGAACGCGGGATAGTCCGCGGAGCGTGTCAGGGAAACCTCATGCTCGCCGCGGGTCATCCTCCCGCTCTCGTCGATGTCGACTCCGACCTGCTCGGATTGCAGTGACGAGGCTCCCAACGCCCGGCTCAGGGCCATCGCATCGTGCTGCATCGTGCCCGGATGAAAGTTCTCGAACCACTGATCCAGGTGCGCCCGGATCAGCTGCCCCGAAGGCCGGGAGTTCTCCAGAATCATGTATTCCGCTGAGCCCGAGTTGATTTCATTCTCCGGATGAAAGGTCACATCCGCCGGCACGATCCGCAGGTGCACCCCGGCATGCAACACCTTCCGCGCCGCACCGGCATCGAGCCGAAAGTTGTGCTCGGCCCGCCCGTGATCATCCAGACTCCCACCCATCTGCGTAACCACCAGCCGCCCAACGCAATCGGGAATCCCCTCGATCGCGTCCGCAAGGTTCGACATCGGCCCGAGCCCAAGCCACCGCACCCAGCCCTGGGCCCGCGTCAACACCCACCGCACCGCCCCGACCACATTCCCGCCGGGCAGCACAACATCCTCCGGCACGAGCCCCTCTGCCGCCCAATACTTCTCGTTCCCCAGGTCCCGCCCGGCGACCACGGGCACATCCGTCCGCCCCAACGAATCCAGCAGATGCCGAGCGAGCCGGGCCCGCCGATCCCCACACTCATCACTCGTAATAACCAGCGCCAACTCCGGCCTCCGCGCCGCAACGACCAGCGCGACAGCATCATCCGGATCACCCCCGATATCGGTGTCGACAATCAGCAACGTCTCACGAAGCTCCGCATCCGACGGTCCCACCCGATCCACGCCCTCAGCCATAGGCCCTCCCACCCTCGAGTCCTTACCTCGAAGGTACCCAGCGCCATCCCCTACCAGCACAGGTTGCGGGGTCGCGAGGTTTGTCCGCTGTGAGTTAGGGTGCGGATCGGCAGTGCATGATCGAAGCGGGGGGACCGATGTATCGGCTGAAGCGCCACTCGACCAGACGAATTGGGATGCTCGCGGGCATGTTGAGTGCCGTGGTGGTCGTGGCCGGGTGTGCTACCTCGGTGTCCGGGCACCCCGTGGCTGCTTCGAATACTGCCCCGTTCTATGCGGCGGTCGTGGATCTCATGTCGCAGCCTGCCGCGTACTACACGGGGACCGGCGCGCAGGGGGACACCTGGGACGTGCGTGCCACCTCCGGCGGGGAGGTGTTGGGGAAGGCGACTTCGGGCGGCGATTCGACCGACGTCCTCGTGGTCGGTGGGAAGACGTACGCCAAACCGCCTAAGAGCAAGGTTGCCGCGAATCTGCCGCATGGAGCGTCACTGTCATCTGTGGATGGCAAATGGCTGACCGGCGCAGACGATCTCGCCGACGGGATTCCCTCTGGCGTGCTGTCACCTCGTGAACTCGCCACGCAGCTGTTGCAGGCCCTCGATCACGCGAACGGCTTCCCCCGGGTCGGCGACCCGACGGTGCAGATCGGCGCGGACCAGGCCTACGAGGTCCCGACATCGCTCGGCACCCTGGGAGTTTCGGCGACCGCGCCGTACCGCCTGCTCAGGCTGACGCCGCCGACCGGCACCGGCGCGACAGCAACGACCACCACCGAGTCCCCGGATTCCGCAGGCGGAATCTTCGGTGGTCAGAACAATCAAATGGGCCCGATCATGTTCGCCGTGATGACGCCCGCCGACCGCGATCAGGTCTACAACGACATCGTCAATCAGACTCAAACGCTGAGCAATTCGCTGGATGTCGGCATCAACTTCCAATTCGACCCCTCCGGCGACCTCAAATGCAGCGAATCCAGCTGTACGGTCACCTCGAACGTCACCACCTCGACGACCTCCACCCGCAAGGCGACCTTGTCCGGCAACGTCTCCGCGGTCATGAAGGCCTCCGTCACCGTCGAGGGCAGGCCCAGCGCGGGCTGCACCGCCGCCCAAACCCTCCCCATCAGCGGTAGTTCGGTCATGAGCTGCATCGACAGCAGCGTCGCCGCCATCACTGCGGACATCCGAGCCACCAAACGGATTGAGGCACAAGCGAAAGCAAACGCCGAGGGCCACGACGTCTACATCAACTGGGACATCCACTTCGCCGCCCAGGTCGAAATCCAAGCCACCGCCATGATCCAGGCCGAAATCGACCGCATGGTCACCACCGTCCGCACCGAAGGCGACAACGCCCGCAACCGCTCCACCTGCGGCCAAAACTGCAACTACAGCCAAATCCCATACAACAGTGACAAACTCAGCCAAGCCGCCTACCGCGCCCGCACCACCGGCGGTGTCCCCCCGTCCCGCAACATCATGGTCGCGGTCGTCCCCGGCTGGAATGATCCGCAAACCGGCGACATGCTGGTCGGCTCCGGCGACGGCCAGCCGGACAACGACACCGGCCCCGCCGAAGACGACATCGTCAACAAGCTGAACGCCAAGGGCCTCAAGCCCGACCAGATCACCGGCCTCTACAGCGAACGCCAACCCTGCTTCTCCACCTGCAACTCCAAACTGGCCCCGAGCCTCCGCCCGGGAACCCAGGTCGGCTACAGCGTGCCCTGGATCCCGAACGACGCCGACGCGTCGGCGGCCGGCAACAACCTGATCGATCGGTTGTCCGCCGAAGGCGGTGGGGGGCAGCATAAGTAGGCTCGCCTTCGCGCCCGCATCGGCCAGGTCAGGAAAATGCGGCGATGGCCGTGTCGAATCTCTTGTCGGAGACGTCGACAGCGGTTGTGTGCCGGTAGTTCCGGGCTCGGACGTGGTCGAGGAACGCCGGTGGGATCTCGAGCGGGTAGTGCTCCAGATAGTGGATCGAATCCATGCGCCAGATCCACACTCCGTCGGAAACCAGTGATGGGCCGCCGGGGATCGAGCGCGATACGTCCAACAGATCGGTGAAATCGACCAGCACATCGAAGATCGGGGTAGCCGCCTTCATGTACGCCACGATCATGTCCCGATCCTCGACCGGCCCGGCGGTGAAGGAATCGCGCAAGGACGGAAGTTCGGTTCGCGGCTTGCGGAACATCTCCTGGTAGATCCCGACCGGCTGCAACGGTGCCACGAATCCCTTCGGCGGGTCTGGCACGGGCGGGAACGGGGGCCGAGGTAGCGGCGGCAGTGGTGGAGGCGGCAGGAACGGTCGAGGACCGAGTTCCGCTGGAGCACTTCTATTTTCCGCCGGTAAAGGTGCGGATCCGCTGTTGAACTTGGGGCTGGCATCAAGAATTCGGTCTTCGACCGGAACTGCATCGCGAGCTCGCACATCCTCGGCCATCTGACGATCGATCTCGTGTAGCCGCTCGACCGTGATCCCCATCCGAGCGGCAGTTGCCTCATCGATACGGCGCTGCTCGGCCGGATCGGAAGGAGTCATCCACGGAGGCAGCGGAGGGACAGCCATCGATGTGCCATCCAAACCGCGGCGATACCACTCGGGCATGTGCTCGGCCGATCGGCGAAACCAGCGATTCTCGGTCGCGATGTAGTTCTCCGAGGGGTCCGGACGAACCAACTGCGGTTCCCGGTCGCGGTTGTATCGAATAGTGAAGCGGTCCGGGGCATCCAGGATGTAGACGAACTCGAACCAGGTACCGAGCCCTTCGGACCACATCCCGCTGCGCAACAAGTGGAACTTCCGCCAGAGACCCCGCGGGAACGCCCAACCATCGGCCGTCCCATCGCTCATCTCGACGATCGTGTGCGCCTCGGAAATCCCCCCAAGCATCACGCCACGCACACTCAGCCGCGACCACCCCACCGGCAGAGTCCCGATCACCTCACTCGTGATCGCGACCAGCATCTCGTGCTGTTCGATCGGATTCAGTGGTTCCAACGCGATCCATCTCACCAGTCGTCTGCCCGAATCCGTCCGGGCGTGACGTCATCGAGATCCTCGACGTCGGTGAACGTCATCGCAGGCTTGTCGTGCTGCTGGCGTTCCGGCGAATTCGGGGGAGCGATGGATGCCGGGATTCGTTCGGGCATTTGGGCTTTGAGGTCCGGCAGCCCCTCGATGAGGTCCGACATCTTCGGCATCCGGCCCTTGCGTTCCTGGATGGGGGCCGTGAGTTCGGTGCTCTTGCGGGCCAATTCGGTCGATGCCGCCTGGGCCGCCTCGGTGACTGCCTTCGAAAGCTCGTCGAGCGTATGGCCTTCCAGGTCATCGTCGAATCGGGTTTCGATGACGATCCCGTCGGCGTTCACGACGACGGTGACCCGCTTCTGCAGGGCGTAACCGGTCGCCATGAGTTGCGCGCGCTTCTGCTGGATGTCATTGAGTATCTCGACCTGAGCCTGGAACTCGTCGACCATCGAGGCCAGTTCGGCCTTGAGGAATTCGTTGGCCACGAGCTACGCCTTGAAGGCGTCCGCGTTGGACTTGTCGGTGCCGTCGTGCAGTTTCGACGAATCGTCTTGTCCGGTGGCGTGGCTGTCGGCGTTTCCCGCGAGCTTGCCGACGACGGCGGTGAGGTTGTCGCGTGCGGCGAGATACCCGTTGCCGCTCTCACCCTTGGCGAATTTCTCGCCGTACTCGTCGCTGCCCCATGCACCGCTGCGGCCGTCGCTTGCGGCTTCCAACCCGGTCAGGACCGCGCGTAGGCGGTCGTTGACCACATTGGTCTTGGCGGATGCGTTGCGTAGGAGCTCGGGATCGACCTCGACTTTGTCGGTCATGACTGGTAATCCTCCCCGTCCAGTGATTGAGGCTGACGCTAGCGTCGTGCGGCGTCTACGGCAATGTGAACCATGAGTTCTCGTGCTCAGCTACCGGTCCGGTCACGGTAGCGCTGGGTGAATCCGGCGATGAAGACATTCGGCGGCACCGACGACGAGGAGGTCTCGATCACCCCATCATCGGCGATGTAATAGATGGCCCGGCCGAGCATGATCTGCCCCGGCTGCGTCGGCACGTAGACCATCCAGCCCGCGTCGATGCGATCCGCGGTCAATTGTTCCAGCGGATAGCCGGTGGTGTCCGCGCCCGTGTTTCGAATATGCCTGCGCACCTGCTCGATCGCGTCAGTTCGAGACAGCGGCGGGAGGACGACGAACGTGCGCAATCCGGCGAGCGAGAACTGGTTCAACGCGGCATCGACATCGAATCGCGTCGGATCGAAAGCAGCGGAGATGGTTTCGAAGGTGACGACACCGGCTTCCGCAGCCGCCACCAGCGTCGCGATGGACGTCTTCACGGTGTCGCTCACCGATTGTTCGGTCGCCGTGGCGAGAACGTTCGCGATGATGCCCACGGTCGCCTCGGCGGTCCAGATCCCTGGAACCGCTTCGACCAACCCCTGCCCGCCAGGTGATTCGCCGCGATGCCAGCGCCCGTTCTCCCACCAGTAGCAGAACGACAGCTGCCCCGAGGCAGCACGTGGATTGAGGATGGCGTCCGTGATCCAATCCGGTGCGCCCGCATAGAATTCCGGCAACGGCTTGCCCCCGTTGTACGCCGCATCCAGCTCGGGTGCGTTCCACACACCTCCGGAGATGACCGCCCGATCACCGGGCAGCACGTACAGGGTGCTTCCACTACGCCGAGAGCTCTCGAACCAGCCGAGTGCGGGCAGAATTCGGGGACCCTGCGGCGACGCGAGCGCCGCATAGGCCGCCGCCAAGGCCGTCCATCGAGCCCAAACCAGGGGAAGGGGCGGGAAATCCGCGGTGCTCACCTCACCGTGAATGCCTTTGCCACGGTCGATGCGAGCCTGTTCGGCCGCGACCCGCGGCGACCGCTGCTGCTTGCCCTCATGGCCGACATAGGCGGCCAGCCAGACCGGTAGTCGATCGCGTGGATACTGCTCCAGATCCGCGCGATACGCCTCGGCGGAGAAGAGCTGATCGTCGGGAAACGGTTCGTCTCCGTAGTCATAATCGGTCTGGACCTCACCGGAGTTGGTGATGATGAGGCGCATTCGCCACCACGGTCCGGCGGGCAGTTCCGCAGCGATTTCCCGCTGTTCCTGTACTGCGAGCAAAGCGTTCTGCGAGGGTTCGGCCCGTACCGCGCGTCCGTTCGCGGAGTAGGTCAGGTTCCACGTTTGTGCGACAACGGTCCAGGCGAAGACCGCGTCGATGCGCTCCCAGCCCTCCGGCCCGTCGGCGGCGAGTTCTCGAGCGATCTGATGCGTGAGCTGGCGCGCTCGCTCGGCGGTCTGCTTCTCGTCGACGACCGCTTCGGGGCCGGGATGGGACACGATGTCGATGCCGGGAGCAGCGTCGCCGCCGGCCTCCGCGAACGCGGACGCGAGGTCCTTGAAGAAGGCCTCGTCCGGATTTCCGCCCTGCGGACTGCTCACGATGTCGCTCCCCTCGTCGACCGGGAAGCGTGGACCACCCGTTCGGATACGCCTGCGACCCTACACATTCACGAGCGGTGTTTCAGATCCGGACGTGACGGTTGCTCCAAGTTCACTCGGGTGGACTGATGCGCCCTGTATCGGTGATTCGCAGCGCGCCGAGGGTATCCAGGGCGGCGTCGCCGGAGATCGAGACATCCCAGCAACCGTCGCCACGCCGGGGATCGAGCGCCGCCCCCGCGATCCCGACACCGGCACCCATCAGATAGAGGCGGACCCGCTCGGTGGCCTCCTGCTCCGGCATGCCATCGGGCAGTGCGGCGTGCACGGGCCAGTCCCGGCTGGAGAAACCGAGGTGAGCGAGTTCGGTTGCCCGGCGTTCATCGTGGTCTTCGGTCTTTCCACTGCGAAGCATCTGCCAGACCGAGTCTCGTTTGTCCCAGCGATAGAAGTGGGGCTTGCTGTTCGCGACGATCGTGGCGGTGATTCGCCGCGGCTCGTCCCGTGCGGCGAGAGTGACCTGCGCTGCATGCCCGTGACGAGACGGCAGGAACAACGTGTACGTCCGGTCGGGCTTGTCGGCCCGGACCCGCTCGACGACGTCGTCGGGCAAGCGTGTGAAACGAGCGGCCAGCTCACCGATTCCGGGCGTGGTCTCGGGCAGTGCGAGTCGAGCGGACACCGAGTGGACACGGCCGTTCGATCCCTTGTCGAAACGATTGAATCCCTCGCCGACGAGCTCGGTTTCGTTCCAGCGCTCCGCACCCGTCGCATCCGCGACAAAGCCCGCGCCTTCGAGTAGCGAGACGATCTCCCGTGCGCGGCGTCGTCCATGCGCGGCGACCGCCGCCGCCTGCCGTTCGGTCAAGGGCCGGAGCGTGGACGACCAACCGCCTCGATAGCCGGTGGTCGCTTCGGGCTCGATCACGGTGTTGCCCTGGGGAATGAACCACAGCGATCGCATGCCGTCCCTTTCCGAGGCTGCTGATTGATAGCCGATCCGGATTTCCGGGTTGCCGATCGGCGACTTGTATGGCAGCGTAGCGCACGATTATCGACTGTTCGTTCGTGAAAACACCTGGTGGACAGTTGAATCGCTGACAGGTCGATTCTGGTCCGGGGGCGGGAGTGGCAGCACGGGGGCAGCGGTCCGAAACGGCGTCTGAGCGCACGTTTTTCGGATCGGGGAGAGCACAGTGATCTGGCAGCCGCCCGCGGTCGGGACCCTCGGCTACCTGGTCGGCATGAAGTGGCCCGAGGGCAACGAAGATCAGATGTGGGGCCTCGCCGACGACTGGCGGGCCGCCGCGAAGCAACTCGAAAGCATCAAATCCGACGTCGACGATGCCATCTCTGCCGTGCAGCTCGCCTATCCGCAGGGCGATGGCGGCAAGGAGATGATCGAACAGCTGAAAGTGCTGAAGTACGGCGGCGACGGCAGCGCGGCATCGCTCGACGGCATGATCAAATGGTTCGACCAGATCGCCGCGATGGCCGACGGCACGGGCAACGAGTTCGAGTACACGAAACTCATGTTCAACGCGACGTTGATCATCCTGGCCGCGGAACTTCTCGCCGCCGCGGCGTCGCTGATCTTCAGCCCGGCGGTTGAGGCCGCCGAGGTCGCCGCAACCCGTATTACCGTGCGGTTTTTGATAAAGCGTCTGCTCAAGTATCTGGCCGGGCACGAGGCGAAGTGGGCCACGGCCGCCGAGATCAAGGAGGCCCTCAAGAACTTCGCGATCTACGCGGCCAAGCTCGGGCTGGGCGCGGCGATCGGCGCGGGGCTCGGGGCGGCCCCGGATGCGGGCATCCAGGCGTGGCAACGGTATGAAGGCCGTCGCGAGAAGTTCGATTGGGGCGAGGTCGGCACCATGGCCCTGGCCGGTGGTGTCGGTGGCCTGGTCGGTGCGCCCGTCGGCGCGGGGTTGAAGAACGTTCTCGGCAGGACCCCCCTCGTCAAGAACACCGTCGGCAAGGTGTTCGCCGGCGGCATCACGACCATCGGCACGGGCGCGACGGCCGGTCTGGCTGGCTGGGGCGCAAGCGCTTTGGCGACCGGCAACACCGAGTTGGACCCTCGCATGATCACCGCGGGGGCCGTGGGCGGCCTCGGCTCCGGGCTGCTGCACTCTTACAAAGACGCACGGGTGCCGACGGTCACCGACCCGTCCGCGGTGTCGCCGGAAATCCAGAAGCCGAGCAGCGAGACACCCGCGAGTCAGTCCGCCCCGCAGAACGAGGTGAACACCCACCCGGCTTCCACCACGGAGGTGAAGGCAGACAACGCCGTTCGCCCTGGCGCCGATACCGGGAACGGGCAGCAGCTCACCAATCTGCAGTCGGGGGCCGCGCCGGGTGGTCAAGCCGCACCGAGTCCGCAAAACGTCGGAACGCCAAAGGCTTCCGATGTCGCTCAACCCGCGAACCCTGCACGTGGCGCCACCCCGGCCGAGGTGCGACCCGCTGGGACCGCCGCTCCGCGCACCGAGACGCCGCACTCTGCCACGCCGCCGCCCGAGACGCCGAAGGCCGGGGCGGCTCCGAAGGGGGACACCGGGATCGGTGCTCCCGCCCAGGCGAAGCCGACCGGCATCGAGGCCGCCACACCGAAGGTCAGCGACCGCGCTCAGGTCGTGCAGCAGGAGCACGGTGCGGGTGTCCCGAGCGAACATCCGGAGAAGGCTCGCCCGGTTGACGGCAACGGTGCCCAGCATGAAGGCGACAACGGTGCCAAGCATGGAGACAAGCCGGAGGGCCGCATCGGCGCTCGCCCGGATGATGCGGCGGTCGACCATGACGGCACCGGTGACAAGGACCACGGCAACCGCTCTCAGCCGACCGACCAGACCCACGGCAGCGACAAGGAAGCGCAGAATCACGACAAGGACGGGCACAGCCACAACGAGCACGACCAGCCGTCCTCCGATCCTCAGCAGCCGCACGAGCACGAAGCTCCCACACCATCCGAACATCCGAATCACCCTGTGCTGCCGGAGGATCGGCCGATCACCGATGCGGAACGACTACACGCGCAGGAAGCGCTCGAACGACTGGGGCATGAGGACCCCTCCTCGTTGCTCCATCCCGAGAACACCGATCAGGCCGGTGCGCACAATCGGGCTCGGGAGAATCACGAGTGGTGGCATTCGCTGACCGATGATCAGCAGGACGCGATGGCGCGGGTGCATCCGCGCGAAATCGGCAATGCCGACGGCATTCCGACGCCCGTGCGCGACCAGGCCAACCGGTTGTCGATCGCCCGGGACATGGTGGACCTGCGCGAGAACAACCCGCGCGTAGACAAATTCATGAACAGGTTCTTCGATCCGGACGGCTATCGGGAGTACAAGAACCTGAGCAAGACCGTCGAGAACCTGAGGCTGGCCGACAGGCTCGCCGACACGTACGCCCAGCGCAACGACGGTCATCGACCGCCCGTTCGGGTGCTGTCCTATGACGCGCGGGCATTCAACGGGGAGGGTCGCGCCGTCGTCGCGTTCGGCGACGTGGACAAGGCATCGACGGTGTCGTACCACATCCCGGGCATCACCACCACGGTGCGCAGCCTGAAGGTGAACCTGAACAACTCGTTCAACCACTTCTGGGAAACCTCCAGGAACACAGAGGATCCCGGGGCGGTGGCGTCGATCGCCTGGATCGGCTACGACGCGCCGAGCGGCATTCCGAAGATCTTCAAGGAGATGGCCCACACCGATCTGGCCAAGCGCGGCGGTCAGCTGCTGGCCCGAGATGTGGCCGCCTTCAACGAAACCCGCAAGATGAACGCCGGGCTGCCCGACGGCGCGGCCGTTCCGGACGTGCACCTCTTCGGTCACAGCTATGGCTCCACCACAACGAGTTTCGCCGGTGCGGGCGGCCGCCTGGCGGGTGAGGTCACGACCATCACCCTGCTGGGATCTCCCGGTGCGGGTCCGGTCCCGCACGCCTCCCGGTTCGGCATCGGCGACAATGTGTTCGTCGCCAGCTCGCCGCGCGACCCGGTCACCTGGATCGGCTCCAGTCATCCGGACGACATCTCCCGCGCCGCACCGGCTCTCGGCCTCGGATTGGGTCTCGACCCGTCGGTCGACGCATTCGGCGCTCGCCGGATCACCGCTCAATTCCCGGGCGGTATAAGAACTTTCAACGATATCGGCACCCACACCGCCTACTACAAGTTCCACGACGGCGACTTCCGAAGCACACCGAGTGAGTCCCTCTACAACTTCGGCAAGATCGCCGCGGGCCAGTCGCACGAGATCATCCCCGAATACCCGCGCCCGGATCGCTCGGATCTCGGTGATTTTCAACGGACCTTCGGCTCGACGCCGCACGATCCGGCCAAGTTTCGCAGCCCCGAATACGAACTGGCAGAGGGTCCGCCACACGGATACGACGAGTTCGTCAACGAGTACCGCAACCCGGACCCCGTCGCGGACCACACGCCGCATGTACCCGACGAACATCGCTCGCCGAACGACTGTGGCCCACAAGCCCTTCAGCATGTCCAGGAGCTGACCGGCAATCCGAACATCCACGTCCCCGACGATCCGCAGATCGCCCACCGGGGGATGTCGGCCGAGGAACTCGAAAATGCCGCGGGCGCCCACATGCAGCCGATGGACACCCCGGGTGTCCTGGCCGACCAGCTATACCGACTAGGCGACGGCGCCACCGCCATCGTCGTCGATGAGTACCACGGCCCTGTCGATGACAACGGAGTCGGCGCCCACGCCTACACCGTCACCAACGACGGCGGCATGCTCGTCATCCACGATCCCGCCCTGGGCGAAGGCCCGCACCCTTTCCCCGGCGACCGCACCAACGTCGCCAACACACACGCGATCATCTACGACTCGCACGGCGATCCCCTCCACCCGCACGACTCCACTGCGGATGCGCACCATTCCCCGTCACTCCCGGAAGCCCGCATCGGCCAACCGGATTCGCACCCCAAGCTCCCGGTCGAGGACAAGCCCTACTACGCGAACCCGCACTACGAAGACCCGAGAGCGTCACAGGAATACGCCGCCAAGAACCGCCTCGGCGACGGAGAGATCCAGGACATCCGCGCACAACAGACGGCCAACCACCCCGAGATCGCCCGTCTCACCGACCCCGAACTGGACGCGATCCGCCGCAACCAGTACTTCCACCTCAACGAGCCGGTCAACGACGCCACCCGCAACGGCAACACCCAGGCCCTGCACGATCGCGACGTCGAAATCCGCACTCTGATATCGGCTTACAACAAGCTCCCCGACCACAACGGGGTGGTCTACAGGTCGCTGTACATCGACGACCCGGTCAAACTCTCGCGCTTCCTCGACGACTACCAGCAGGGCAAAACCCCCGTCGACCACGGCTTCGCCTCCTCCGACAAGGAAGGCTCGATGCCGGGCGGCAACATCGAGATGATCATCGACTCCCGCTTCGGCAAGGACATCTCCTGGGCCACAGGCAACCAGGACGAGGTCGTCTTCCCCCCGGGCAACAAATTCCTCGTCAAAGACCACTACCCAACCACCGACCGCTACGGCAACCCCAAGTACGTCATCGAACTCCAGGACCTAGGAAGGGCCGACCATGAACCGGGAGGAATTCGACCGGATAGTCCAGCAAGCGATGCAAAACCGCAAACCCCTCTCACCGGAAGACCAGAAGTGGGCGGAGACCATCCGCCAGAACACGGCCGACCTGGAGAAGAAGGGACGCCGCCCGGCCACGGAAGACCAGATCAAGATCTGGCAAGCGTGGGGCGAATCGGAGATCAATCGGATCAACCGAGAGTCGGGCGAGACGAGCTAGCCCCGGAGGACCCGTCCGGTAAACCCCGCTTCGATGGCCCCGACGAGAACTACAAGCCGTTCAGCGCGGACACCGCAGAGCCACATCCGGATTCGGCGCGCCAGCATCCTGCGGATTTGCGACCGGATGGTGAAACACCCGGCCCTGTCGTCTCCCCAGACGACAAACCGTTCTCACTGACCAACGAACAGCAGCAGCTGCGAGAGCATCCACCCATCGAGGAGGGCCGAGCGCCCCTCGACCAGCACACGGCGGAAGATTCCCGCCCGACGGATGACCAGGGTGACCATCAGCATGGAACCCACGAAGACGGTACAACGAGCGATGTCGATTCGGATCGAACTGCAATCACTCATGACCACACTCAGGCGCCACTTACCAACGAGGTCAAGGCTCTTGCGGACCTGGTGGAGCATCCCGAGGGAGTAACGAGGGACGGCGACCTGATCGTCGAGGTCGCCGGTCGGCCGCTTGAAGAACACGTGGAAGTGATGGCGAAAGAGCGCGCCGAGCAGATTCGAGCCGCATATGAGGAGACGAAACAACGTCCGGGAGAGACGCAGAGCAGACGCAACAGAAGGGTCAAACAGCTCGAAGATGAAGGGCGATTCGTTCATCCGGACCAAACCCACGGTACCGTCACTGCGGTTGTAGTCGATCCCCGTACAGGCATCGCGTACGAAGGTGTGAATGGTCTGCCTGGCGACGTGATCCCTTGGGAGGACCTTCATCCCACGCTTCAAGAGAACATCCTGGCAATGGAAGCCGAGGCCCGAAACCGCCCTGAGCAGGGATTCCCGGCATTGAATCGCCGTGGCGAACCAGACCTCGCCAAGCAGTACCAGGGCTTTCCCCCGGGAACTCGGCCGCACCCTCACTTCGACGATCCGCTGGGGCACGCGGAGGTCAAGGCCGCGAATCAAGCACTGTGGCAACGTGAGCGGTTGAATGCAGAGAATCGGGCGAATGGTTCGCGGGAGCCCGAAATGCCGACTGATCAACGAGGCTTGGCGGAGCTTCGTTCTCAGACCTACAAGCCGTTCGAGCGAGGTGGTCCGAAGCCAACTCCGTACTGCGCCAACTGCAATCGCACCATGGGGGACGCCCACAACTACAGCGGTCGCCATACCGACTTCCCGCCTCGACCCGAGAACCTCGTAGACGAATACCATCCGAAGGACTCACCGCAACGTCCACCGGATGAATCGGTCCAATCCCATGGTGGCGGACTCCCCTTGGACGACGCTCCTGTCCGTAACGATCCGGCCGAAACCTCGCCGCACCCTACGGAATCCGAACGCCCCATGGACGACGGGCCGCAGCAACCTGTCGAATCGGCTCGCCCGCAGGAAGTTCCGCATACCGTGGACGCGGGTCCCGAGCGTGCACCCATTGACTCGATCGATCGACCATCAACGCTGACACCGCATCTGATCGACCGCTTCAATGAGATGCACCAGCGCATATTCGACATCGCCTCCGCCTACCATGATCCGACTCGGGCTGCCGAATTACCCCATCTCCGCCGTGGACTCGGCGACCTGATGGACAAGCTCGGCATGCTCGACCCGTCGACGGCACATACCCCCAGTCGACTACTCAACGAGTACCACCCCGAGCTTTACAAGTACCTGGCGGAGAACCACGAAGCGCTGCTACCGCACCCTTCCGATACCGCTGCGCGCCACGAACCAGCTCCTCACAGTGCTGATCGCGCCTCCGATGCCACAGGACATCGCCCGAATGATGCTGAACCTCAGCGGGATCCCTCCCATCCACTCGAGGAGCACGTTCCACCGGCCGATCCACTGGGACATTACGCAGACCGCACCCCCGCGGGTCTTTCTCTACACACCGACCCCGAAATGCGCGCTCTTGCGCATCTGGTCCCCGAAGACCCTCGCTTCTTCACGATCGACGCCCACCTGACCGAACGTGGAACTGTTCTCCTGGACGGCCACGAATACACGATGCAGGAGTTGGCCGCCCGTCTCCCGGAACTCGGATATGACGGTCGACCCATCCGCCTGATCGGCTGCGACGCTGCCTCTACGGACGCAGCGGCCCACCTGGCCAAAGCCACCGGTACCGGCGTCCTGGCGCCCACCAGGCCAGCGTGGACTGACGACCTTGGCCACGTCTACTCGTCGACCGCCGAGATAACGCCCGAAGGTCTCCGCCGCCCTCGTATTCCCCCGGATGGTGATTGGGAGTTCATCCGCCCGGACGGCGCAAAAATCAAAGTCTCCGAGGACGGATTCGTCCCCGGAACTCGAGATGAGGATAAGCACAACCTTAATCCGGAGGGTGCTCGGGACCGTTCTGAACGAGGCACTGAACCGACGCATGGTGATGATCAGGGTGCTGCACACGAAAGTCCTGACCAACACCACACTCCGGACGTTGTGCCCGATCATATAACCGGAAAACTCTACGATTGGGTCTATGGCGATTCGAGGCCAGGGTTCAGAGCCGTCACGAAACACGCTACCTTCATGAAAGCCGATATGCGGACGGATGGCACGATGGTATGTGCGACCTCTGGAAAGAGGCTGGAGGTGCAACGTCTCGACAGTGGAGAGCCGAAATTCTTTCAATTGGATGATAAAGATCGAGCCAGGCGGGTGCCAGCGCCAGGTTGGTACCAGGAACACAATGTCGAGGATGGTTCGCACGCAACTGAACTATCTAGCGATCCCTCTTCCTCCTCTGCGGAGGTTGTCGACGAACCGCCGATTGTCGACGAGGATTCGGTGTTCACAAAGCCTGCTCCATATGTCGCGGATATGGGGCATGTTGAGAATGCGGAATATTGGCGACTGCAGCAATTTGCGATCTATCATCCAATTACGCAGGCGGGCTTCCAGGGTGCCTACAATGATCGAACTCATTACCGACTCGAGGATAGCAGCGCCAATCGTGGTCACGGATTCGAGCTGGATACACCGGGATATGGACATTATGCCGAACTCGCGGAGAAGTATCCGCCACTGCCGAATGCGCCCGACGACGCTGAAATTGTAAAGGGCCGAAGAAAGCCGGGCAGCGCCCCGAGATAGGGTGCTGGGGTAGCCTGGTGTAGGCCGCTGCTGTAGTTCAGGACTAAGGAGACTTGTTGACATCGCCCCGTGAATTTGAAGGACTGTTCGAACATAACGTTCGATACTTGGGGAATTTCAGGTATGCGGAGCCTGCGGATGATGGTACGAGAAACCGTGGATACGACCTGGCATTTTTTGACCAGGAGGAATACAAGGTAACCTCCGTCGTGACGAACGGCTTACGATTCCAGGATATCGATGCACTGTTTCCGGAGGAGCTCATATGCACGCTTCATACGGGCCAGGAAGGCTTTGCGCACCACCTTGTAAATTTGACAGCAGGTCTGGTTATCCGCAACCGTAGAGGCCTGGAATACGATTCGGTGTTCATGAACGAGTCGCCGTTGATCGAAGGTACGCAGATCTGCGGCGTGCTCGGATATCCGAGCCCTTTTTTTGGTCCCGAATTTGATCTGTTCTATGGCTCCGACGCGAAGCGGCCCGAGTTGCAGACCGTAACTCTCATACCTGTTACGAAGCCCGAGGCTGAATATGCAGCAGAAAACAGCCCCGATGAATTGTGGGATATTTGGAAAGCGAATGCGACAAATATTCTGGATATCAACAGGTCTTCTGTTGTCTAGGTGTGATAGCGGTGGGTGGAAATCTGGCTGGGTGAGTTGCCGAAGTAGTGAGGAGAGGAAGTCGTGAAAAGGATCGATCGGACCTACGACGACGATCAGATCTCCACTGGTGACGATCTGAGGCTCGAGTACCGCGGCGAGCCCTTCACGGGCGAGGTAGTCACGACACTCGGCGACCAGCTCTTGACTCAAACCTTCTACGTGAACGGAGTCCGGCATGGGCTCCAACGCGCGTGGTGGTCCGACGGTCAGCTCAAGTCCGAGGGTGAAGTCGTCTTCGGCACTCCCGAAGGCGTACACAAGGAATGGCACCGCAATGGTCAACTCGCGAAGGAGAGCCACTTCGACGACATGGGCCGATTGCGTACAGTCCGAGCCTGGGGCGAGGACGGGAGCGTGATCGAGAGAAAGCGACCCTGGGACAAGTTGTAGCGCAACCGCGAGGTTTCCAAGGAGGCGCAGCCAAGTGGCTACCAGGGCAGCAACTAGACATCACCTAGTTACCAACGATCCGGATCGCGAAGACCGGAGTATCAATGACGGGATCGAGCGCCATCTCGGTCGTATCGAGGAACATCCTCGACGCTTCAAGAGCGTTCTCCAGGCTTCGCTGAGGCTCGCAGGGTTGCGCTCCGGCTTGGATCCGACGGCAAACAAGGTCGAGACCTGGGAAGCCTACGTAAAGGTTATGCAGGTGTCCTCGGCGATCTTTGCCGTAGCGACCGCCACCGAGGGTTCTGTCGAGTTCCGTTTCGGTGAGCGGACATTGACGATCCCAGCTGGATCCACCCGAGGTATCGCTGACGCCGGCAACTGGGTGATGGCGTTTTACTTCGCGGTCATGTGTCGTGATCAGACTCGTCTGAACATGCTTTCGGAAGTTCCGATCGAAATGCTTCGCGCTACCGGATCGGTGTTCGACGAGTACATCTATCACTGGGTCGAAACCTTGAAAACCTACTGGTCGGAAGGTGTGGATCTCGGTGGCAAGCTCCGGTCTGCCCTCGAAGGTACGGACCCAGCAAACGCCAGGTATGCGCCTCCGAATCTCATGCTCCAGATTCTCTATCCGCCAATCGATTTGTTCTACCGGTTCTTCGGTGAGCAACGCGACGAGTTCAATGACAGCTTGGAACAGGCACTCCAGCTGCATGAAACGTACTGGAATTCGGATGAGGACGACCGCCGAGACGACCGCGACGGCATGATCGCCGCCGGTCCACTGGCCATGGCCTGCCTCGCCTACGACGCCGAGATCCCGATCGATGTCGAGTCCGACTACTTGCCTCGGCATATCGTGCAGCGAAGCTGGCTGGGTGAGTTCCCAACGTAGGTGAGGTCGTCGAGGCAAGATCCGCGGCTTAACATTTCGCGGTGAGCCGTTCACAAGGGGACTTGGCGCAGTTGGCATCCCAACGTGCAGGCCACCTGACCACCGTTCGGAAGTAGGACGAACGGTACTTATGCGTCGGACTTCGACCACTTCCCGCGCGATGAGGCCCACACTCCGATTTGGTTGCGAGACAAGCTATCTGAGGTTGGCCGACTGGACGGCTCTACAGACCGCGGCCCCGCTTGATCAGCGCATAGAGCAGGTTGAAGTTGGTCAGCGAGCTGATGGGGGCGGTGATCGGCGGGCGTTTGGCGGCGGTTTTGATGCGGAAGCGGCCTGCGGCGATGTCGACGTCGGTGATGTCGGTCCAGGGCACGTGGGTGTCGTAGCCGGTGACGCCGGTTGGGCTCACCGTGATCACACCGAACTCGATCGACTGTCCCGCTCCCAGTTTGGCCAGGGCGCTTGGCATCTGATGGGCGGCGACACCTTCTTGGATTCGTGCTCCCCATTCCTGGGGGTTGATGATTCCCTCACGTAGGCGCAGTGCGCGGCCGTCGAGGTCGTGCATCTGGTAGGCGTGGGTGACCCGGGTGGTGACACCGTTCCTGCGGTGCTCGACCAAGTCCTGGATCACGCTGGCCGAGTCGTACCGGACTACGCGCAGCTGTTCATTGGACTTGAAGATCAACCCGTGCTCGAACAGCTCGAGCCACTTACCGGAATTCCGCTTCCCGTGGTAGATCCCGTGCACGGTCCCGATCACCGCCGTCAGCCCCGCGATCACAGCGAAGTACATCGCGGCTTCCAGCAACTCGACGTGTACCGCGTATCCGAGCACCGTGACCGCGACCAGAACGACGCAGATCAGCGCCGCTTTCTGGATCGCGCGCCAGTTCGTCATGATCGCGCCGTAGGTCTTGATGTGCTGCCCCAAGCCCATTCGCGCGGCCGTCTCCGAAATGCGCTGGATGTCATCGGTTTGTATGCCCGACTGGGTCACGATTCCCCCTGTGATCGAACGTTCGTCAAACGCCCGCAGCCTAACCGAGGCGCATCAGGATGCTCCGGGCCACTGCGCTGGCCCGCTGTACGCGTGCGGCTGCCGCTAACGGCCACGGCAGAACGGTGCTGTCCACGGCCCCGGGCGATCTTGCGTAACACGACACTAAGATCGAGATGAGTATGTATTGGGGAGCGGGAGGCGATCAGCATGGCCGATGGAATCGAGCTACCGCGGCTCGCGCACGTCTACGACGCGCGTGACACGGACGGTCGCCCGGTCGCCGCGCGAGAAGCGTTGTCGCCGCAGTTGCGCGAGCAGGTCCTCGCCTACTTGGAGAGCGCCCCGATCGTATTGGCGGCCCGTAGTTTCGAAGTTGACGAGTTCATCCCTTCGGACCGCGACGTACCCCTGACCTTCCGCACCGACGGCGTCTGGATCTGGTCCGGCTCGGTCCACCACTACCTGCGCAAGCATGGCCTTCCGCCGGAGCCGGACCTGGTGCGGCACATCCGCGATCGTGACTTTCGGATCGGCGAGGTCAGCGCGGCCGCCAAGGAAATGGCTGTCCGGGTGATCACGGCGAGATGACGACCGTCTCGTGGCAGTGGCCAATGCCCGGAAGCTGGGAGGGATCAGCACAATGACCGAAGGTTTCGATCTACCGCGTCTCAGGCGGGTGAGGCGATTGCTCGGTGTGCGAATGGCAGTTCTCGGGACAGTTCTCTCCGCCGTAGCGCTGGCCGGATGCTCCGCTGTGTCGGGACATGCTGGGGCCGCGGCAAATACCGTCCCCTTTTATAGTGCGGTCCTCGATCTGATGACACAGCGGGTAGCGCACTACTCAGGGGCGGATTCGGGGGGAAGCAACTGGGATGTTCGTGTGACCGCTGAGGGAGAGACGCTCGGAAATGCGACCGCGCCGGGGCAGCCGCAGGTCGATGTACTGAGCGTCGGTGGCAAGACGTATGTCAGACCTCCCAACGGCAGCCGACTTTCGGATCTGCCGACAGGGGTCTCGCCCACATCGGTTGCGGGTAAGTGGGTTACCGGATCCGAGCTGCCCGCCAAGCTGGTTCCAGCCGAGGCGCAGCCTCCACACCAGTTGGCGGACCGGCTGATGCGTGCGCTGGATCGTGCTACCGCGTTTCCACGAATCGGTGCCTCACCCATTCAGGTTGGCGCTGATCAGGCATACGAGGTCGCGACACCTGATGGCACGCTGGCTGTTTCGGCGACCACGCCGTATCGGGTCCTGCGCTGGATTCCTAGAACCACCGATCAGCAGACTTCCACTTCTACCCCGGTCGAACCGACTGCAGGGGGAGGCGTGAACGCGGTGGTGGATCAGTCCCAGGGCCCGATCGTCTTCACTGTCATGACACCCGCCGACCGGGAACAAGCCTTCAATGACGTCATTGCGCAAACCCAGACGCTGACCGATGCCGTGGATGTCGGCGTGCAGTTCAACTTTCAGCAGTCCGGAGATCTGAAGTGCACCAATGACAGTTGCACTGTGTCGGCAACGGTCTCGACCGTCACAACCGCGGCGCAGGGTGCTCGACTATCAGGCAACGTCTCCGCAGTAATGAGGGCGTCGCTGACTATCGATGGACAGCCCAGCAGTGGTTGCTCCACAACCCAAACCCTTCCTATCAATGGAAGTTCCGTGATGGCTTGTGTCGACGGCAGTGTTGCTCCGATCATCGCGGGGATCAACGCCCGCAATCAGGCGAAGGTAGATGCGCAGGCGCGCGCCGAAAACCGCGATATCACTGTCGATTACCCCATCGACATCAGGAGTCATGTCGACGTCCAAGCGAGTGCGATGGTGCAGGCCGAGATCGACCGCCTGGTCACCACCGTTCGTGCCGAACAGGGTTCCGGTCGCACCCGGGATACATGTGGACAGTCCTGCACATATCGGCAAATTCCGTACGGAAGCGAAAACCTCAGCCAAGCCGCGGATAGCGCCCGCCGCTCGCGGAACACTCCTTCCGGAGCCAATCTCCTTGTCGCCGTGGTTCCCGGCTGGAATGACCCGCAGAACGGCGATTTGATCCTGGGCTCCGGCGACTCCCAAGGAGATAATCCCGTGGACCGTTCCGAAGAGGACCTGCTGAGCCAGCTGACTGCGAAGGGATACAAGCCCGACCAGATCACGTCCCTCTTCAGCGAACGCCAGCCCTGCTTCGCAACCTGCGGCTCGAAGTTGGCCCCTTCGCTACGCCCTGACACCATCGTGTCGTATTCGATTCCATGGCTGCCCAATGATTCTCAGGCTGCCGCAGCCGCGAATAACCTGCTGGGCAAGCTTGCCGTCGAGACACCACTGCCGCACACGTAAGCCATGATGGCGATCATGTACGCAATTTGATCCGAGTCGCCTCGGCGACCTTCAGCAACATCGCGTTCGCATCGGTTTCCGATGGCAGTAGACCGGGTTCACCACCACCGAGCTCTTCCATCCAGGTCAGCTGTGTGACGACCCAGCCCTCGTGGATCTGCAACTGCACACTGGTTCGCTGGGTTTGGGTCGGATTGGGGTAGATCGTCTGGAACGCGTCATCGCCCGTGCTGGTGATCTTCGTGATCTTGGGCTGCGGAGAGGTAGGGCCGAAGTCTCCCTTGTATTCCGACTGATACGCCGCTGCGAACTCGGGGCCTGGATCTTGCTGCTTGTTCAGTATCACGGCGATACCCAGGGTTGCGTGCGCCGAATCGGTTGGCTTCAAGCCTGGCACGTCGAACACGACGTTGCAGATCATGCGGTCGGAGACAGGGTGTTTGGTTGTGGACGCAGTCGGATTTCGTTGTCCGTAAGCTGTCGATGGAAGCGAGAATCCCATGCCTGTGACCGCGGAGAGGTTGGCCACCGTGCAGAGATCATCGACCGTGTGATAGCCACGTAGATCGGCGTGAGGGTTCGGATCATCCGTGTTCACACTGGATTTTCCGACGTAGCCGGTCGCGATCGCACCGATCGCCCACAGTGCGGAGGTGACAATGACTGCGCAAATTGTCCACAACCAACGACGGTCCTTCGGGCGGGTCGGTCCCTGTGGCGGCATGTGTGGTTGGGGCGGAAAAGGGTTGGACACGTTGGTTCCTCGGGGCTGATGTGCGCCGGTGTCGACTCACACGTCACTTGCGAAGCATGGGCATGCTGGTCGTGGCAATCGCGGTCAGGATTCGGCGCTTGTCTGCCATGGAGGCGTCGGCCTGCCCTGTCGAGACGTTCGACAAGGGTGTCCAGGCCACCGAGTAGACGAACCAGCCGTCGAGGACGGTCACAGTCATTGCCTTGGATCCAAAATTGTCGTAACTGACGTATGCCGCGTCGCCCAGGCCGGTCACTTCCTGGAATTCGTCGGAGCTGCCTCCCGACTCGGTCTTCGCGATATCTAACTCTTGTCGGAAGGCTGGAAGCGGATTGCTTTCCTTGTGTACAACCGCGGTGGTCGTCACGAACACGGTTGCGAGATTGCCCTTTTCATAGGTCATTTCACACTTTGCCGCGTCCATGGCTGAATGGCGTTGTACGAAGGCGGCAGGGGGCGAGACGGGCGACGCCGAGACCTTGAAGCCGGCAGCTTCGACCGGGGAGAGGTTGGTCGCCTTGCACAGGTCGTCCACCACGTGGTAACCACGAATGTCGGGCTTCGTTGCCAGATATGCGCTAGACGCTGGTTTGTTCATCATGTGGATGCCGAACAGCGCACCAGCCCAAATGGTGGATGTGGCGAATACAGCGGTTAACGGCCAGAGATAGCCGCGTGATCGAGACTGCGGTGGCTGAGGTGTCGGGAACTGTTGGTATCCGCCACCGTGCAGTGTCGGAGCCGTTGGTGACCCGATCGGAATCCCGCCATTTGTATCCACTAGCAGTGCCCCTTAACTCCCGCTTGCGGCGCCACGCTATCAGATGCTCGTGGAAGCGATCGGCCAGCGCGAGGGCGAGCCGGTGCCGATCCGGCGTGGTAGCGTCGGCCCTTGTCCGCCTCGGGGGCGATGCGATCGGCCGACGGAATATCCACCAGTGCAATCGTATCCAGGCCCCGATGTCGGTCGAGGTCGGATTCGGATGGCTTCCGGCAGTCGCAGATGTCGAGATCGAGAGAATCGGGGGCTTCGGTGGGAGACATCCCTTCGTGGAGCGTGCTTCAGTCGGGGATCGGCACGGACACGCTCATGTTCAAGGCCGACGCGGCGGCGACGGCCCTCAACGCGTGCAGCACTCTGATCGGGCATCTACTTGCGCTGCGGCAATCGACGAAGGACGTCAAGGACCTCGGCGCGTTTGCTGGACCGGATGGCGACTTCCATTCCGGGGTCAGACTTGCGGAACAGTACTCCAGCCTCGCCGATGACCTGGACACGGCCTTAGGCGCACACATCGGCATCGTTCAGAGCATGGCCGGCACGTTCAAGGAGGCCGCAAAGACTTTCGCGGCAGTTGACGGCGAGTCGGCGGCCAGCTTTGCCAAGATCGCGATGACGACTGTGCCGGGCGGCTTCTCGAATCCGTTACCGGATCCCGCTAAAGCGTGGGATTCTGTTGCCACGCCAAAGCCTTACCTTACGGATATTCAGCTCCCGTTGGAGTCCGAAATCTCGAAAGTCTATGCGGCACCTGCAGATTATCGTGCTGTACAACCCGAAAATCCCTACAACAAGAACTGGAACGAGCTTTTCAAGTTCGGGCAGAGCATCAAGCCTGACCCGGTGGTACTGGCTGCGCGCCATTGGACCTGGATGTCTGGGGAGGTCTTCGCGTACTTCGAGGAGTTCAGAAGTACTGCTGTCGACAAAGGTATTCAAGACGGTTGGGTGGGAAAATCGGCCGGCAGTGCTATCGGGGCTGTCAACAAGGTTGTCTCGGATGGCAAAGCGCTATCTACGGTGACGGGGCAGGTCGGGGGCGACTTGCTCGAGGCCGCCGCGTGGTTGAAAACGACCAAACCGCTGATGCCGCAGACCGAGAACGCGCCGTCCTCTTCGTCGACGCTTCTGCTTCCTGGTCTACCGGCAAGTGTCCAGGCGAAGGGTTTGCTTGGTTACCAATACGACTGCGACAGCTACTACATAGCCGGAATCATCAAGTACAACACTCAGCTGCGCGCAATCGAATCGCCAACGGACGGTACCCCTTCGACGCCTGGAACGACCCCCGGGACTACTCCTGGCACCACGCCCGGCACCACTCCGGGCGGCACCCCTTCAACTCCGGGCTCGCCCAGTACCCCCACGGTTCCCACGGACACGGATCCGAAGAATACTGATCCCGCCAACCCCACCAAGACGGACACTCCGACCACAACGACGGACACGACGCTGCAGACGCTGATCACGCAGGCCAGTACGGTGATTCAGGCGGGCATCACCGCCGCGGAACAGGGCGCGGAGAAGATCGCGTCGGCGGTCCAGACTGCTTTAACACAGACGAAGACCACGGAAAAGACGACCGACCCGACCGATCAGCTGACGCAGCAGTTGCAGAACCTCGGCCTGATTCCGAAGACCGACAGCCCCGGCGGAACTCCGACCGGCGGCAGCCCGACGGGTGGCACGCCAACGGGCGCACCCCAGACACCGAAGACGCAACCGTCCCCGAAGGCGGCTACTCCCACGTCGGCGACCGAGACGGAAGTCGAAGGGGAAACTGCGACGGCATCGCGTGCGGGACTGGCATCCACATCGTCGACGTCGTCCTCGGGAACCTCGAGCGGGATGGGTGGTTCGCCGATGGGTGCGGCCGGCTCGCAGGGGCAGGGCAAGGAACACAAGCGCCCTCAGTTCCTCACCAACCTCGAAAATTTCGAGGAAGTGCTTGGTGAAGCCCCTGCCGCAGTTACTCCGGTGGCTGAAAAGTAATGCGTAGCTGGCAGTTCGAGGATCTCGAGTTTCTCGTGCTCTGGGAACGGCTCGTAGGAGACTCCCTTCCTGAACCGTTCGAATTCATCAGTAGCACACCGATGTATTACGACTATCTGAGGGAAAAGCGACAGGCGGCCGAACGGCTGGAGGAGGTTCTCAAAGGCCCCTTCGCTGCCGTAATGGATACGCTCTCGGCTCCGGATATACGGCTGGTCGCGCACGGCTGGGATCCTCAGAATCCAAATGATCTGTCCTGTCGGATCAGGATGCTTGCTGCTCGTAAGCGCGGCTTTGGCTTCGTGGTGAAACAGGTAGGTTCAGAAAGTCACGCGAGCGGTGGCAGTTTCATTGTGACCGAATGCGATCCACTGTGCCTGGCGGACGAGCTTGTCGCGGCCTTGCCTCTGGTTGAACCCGGGCGGGTGCCAGAGATTCCCCTGGCACCGCCCCATGAAGCCACGGACGATGTCGATTACAGCTATGGAATCTCAGCCGTAGGCGCGGAATCACAGGATGACCTCCTGCGGCGGTCTCAACGGTTTCTGCACCGACAGCTCGGCCTGATCGGCACGATCGATGTTGTTCAAGGCCAATCGAAGTACGGACCGCGTGGCATAAGCAGTCACCGAGTGGAGTGGCGCGATCTACCGGATGACGGGCGGTACGCCATACTCCACGCGCCTCCATGGAAGGCAACCTCGGTCGATGTCAAGCGGCTGACGTCGATGATCAACAACCGTATTGCCGAGGTGATTCGAGTGATCAAGGAAGAGCGCGGGTGACCGGGATCTCGAGCGGAGGAATATACCTGGCCTCCGCGCGACGTCATATGGTACTGATACGCATAGCTAACTGGAGGGGAGTTCGGCGTGACTGAGTCGGGGACGGTCAGTTCTGGTGCTGGCGGGGAGGATTGGGCCTCGCTGGTTGTTGCCAATTCGTCCGGGTCGATTCGGGTGCGGGCTACCAACCAGGGGCTGCCGCTTGCGGTGAAGGTCGAATCCAATGAGCTGCATCGGGATCCGACGCAGCTCGCGGGGGAGATCCTTCGGCTGTGTCAGAAGGCTGCCAACCGGGCTGGTCTCGCGCTGCGGAAGCAGTTGGAGGA
Source organism: Nocardia heshunensis (assembly GCF_054782115.1). NCBI lineage: Bacteria > Bacillati > Actinomycetota > Actinomycetes > Mycobacteriales > Nocardiaceae > Nocardia > Nocardia heshunensis. The sequence goes on from NZ_BAAGTC010000026.1 coordinate 193,214, forward strand.
GGCCGGGCTTGATGCTGAGAGCATCGCCAGGGCCGGGTTGCCGACCGAGGCCGAAGTCGCTCGGCAGGAAATCGTTGAGGAGCAGGACTACGATACTGAGCCGCAGAGTTGGCTCAGGTCGGTGTAGGGAGGGCGCTCGTGGTTTCGTCGATGGATGAGTTGCAGGAGCAGGTTCGGCGGCAGCTGTATCGGTTTCAGGACTTGGCGGAGCAGATGGCTGCGGTTCGGGGGCGGGAGACGTCCGAGGACGGGGCTGTGATGGCCGAGGTCGACGGGAACGGGGCGCTCAAGGATCTGCAGTTCAGTAGTGCTGTGAGTCGGATGACGCCGGGGGAGTTCGAGCAGGCCGTGGTGACGACGGCGGCGCAGGCGGCGCGGCGGGCGTTCGAGCGGCGGGCCGAGATCGTGAACCGGTTCAATGAGGAGCTGGCCGAGTAGGCCGGTTTGTTTACACAAGATTGAGCCAGAGTTTGCATCTTGCGGTCTGGCACAAGAAATTTCGTACTTGTATCCTGTGCAAGATCAAAGGTAGTGGGAGGGACACTGATGGCTGATCACGTGGCGGCGGATTTCGCGCCCATCTTGGCGTACGGCACTCAGAAGGCGGCTATCGCGACGCAGGTCGCGGGGTCGGCGGCGGCGGATGTGGCGACTTCGCTCGCGCAGGCCGTGCCGGTGTTCGGGCTCATCGGTCAGGAGTTCCTGGCGGCTTTCGCTGTCGCACAGGGCAACTTCCTGATGTCCTCGGCGGAGATCGCCGCGGTGCACGCGAACACGGCGACCACTGCCTACGCGGCCGTCGGCGCCTACGGCACCAATGAAGTGACCTCGGCTGCCAGCTTCCTCTCGTCGGTGCTGTGACCAGTCCTTCGAATCCGACTGTTCTGGACGAGCTTCGCGGCAGTCCGATCGGTCCATACCTCGATACGCCGGTCGCCGACGTATTGAGCAATATCGGGATGCCGCAGTTGCCGCAGCTCCCGTCGATCAGCCTGCCGGATCTATCGGGCATACAGCTACCCACGCTGCCGACGATCGATCTGACGTCGTTGATCTCGCCGGTCACCAGCCTGCTGCAGTCGTTCGGCACCGGCACCAGCAGCAGTTTCAATCCGGCGAGCATCCTGACCTCGCTGATCAGCGCGCTGACTTCGGCCACGTCGGCGAGCAAGTCGGCGACCAGTACGGTCATGAACTCCTGGACCGGTGACGCCGCGACCGCCGCTCAGGACAAGAGCAATACGGTCGAGGCGCAGAGCGGCGAGGTGGCCGCTCAGGGTACGCAGCAGCACATCATCCTGGCCGCCGCCCAGGCGATCGTCGCCGAGGGCTACGGCGAAATGACCGCTCTCATCGCGCAATTCATCGCGCAGGTGACCGGAGCCGTCGCGCTGCTGGCGACTCCCGCCGGTATTCCGTGGCTGATCGCGACCGCGACCACGACGATCAACGCGGGCATCGGCATCGCCGCGAAGACGAGCATGCAGCTCGCGGGCAGCACCGCCCAGATCGCGGAAGCCGGAACGAAGATCATGATCGCGGGCGCGCCGTTCGCGTCCAATATCGAGTCGCTGGTGAACATGGTCGGCACCGCGCTGCAGCCCATCACCAGCGTCGCCCCGACCGTGGCCGAGAAGGTGGTCGAGAAGGGCGCGTCGGTGGTGTCGACCGGCGCCAGCGACCTCAGTTCGGCTCTGAGCAACAGCAATTCGAACAACAACACGAACACCAACACCAATACGAATACGAACGCCAAGACCAACACGCCGACGGTCACCACCACCAAGACCGACGACGAGAAGAAGACCGACAGCCCGGACACCACCAAAACCGATGGCGGTGGTGGCAGCCCGCTCAGTACCCTCTTCGGTGGTGGCACACCCACCACCGCGACACCGGCAAGTACGTTGGGCGCCAACCGGATTCCGACGGGCGAGGTTACTTCAGGCGCGGGCGTTCCCAAGACCACCACCGAGGCCAACGGTCGTACCACGGCCACCACGTCGCCGGGCATGGGCGGTGCCTCCGGTGCCGCGGGCCGGGCCGGCGCGGCCGACGAAGAGTCCACCTCGGATCGTTCCGGACTCGTCACCGGCGCACACGGCGACGAGGTCGTCGGTGTCATCGAGGGCGTGGTGCTGCCGGTCGTCGGCGCCATCGAGGCGATAGAAGAGCCGCCGGACAAGGCACTCACGCTGTAACACGCAATAGCCAGGGGTAACAGGAGGATTGGCATGAGCACCAACGCATTCGACGGTCTGCGCTTCGACGCCTCGACCGCCCGCGATGCCGCGGCCCAGCTGGACGCGCTGGCCGACCGCATCGCAGGCGGACTCGGCGTCGAGCAGGCCAAGCTCGATTTCGCGCCGGCCGGGGCCGACGAGGTGTCGCAGCGCGCCGCGCAGACCCTCAACGCGGTGGCGGCGTCCTTCGTGAACTCCGGCGGCGACGGCGTCACCGAGCTGCGCAACCTGGCTTCCACGCTGCGCAGCCAGTTCGACGCCTTCGGCCGGGTCGAGGACCAGTCCGTCCTCGGGTTCGCCTGAGCGGAGCACTTCTTCGATGCTGGAACCGACGAAACCCGGCTTCACCGAGACGGTTTGGGAATCCCGACCGCCCGAGCAGCTGGCGCGTGACCTGGTGACGGGTGCCGGTGCGGTACCCGCCGCCGAGGCCGGTCTCGCGTGGACGCGTTTGAGCGCGGGTTTCGCGGCGGCGGCACTCGAATACGAGCGGATTCTCGTAATCCTCGACAGTGCTTGGGAATCCAAGAACAGCGGGCCGTTCATCGAGCGCATCAAGGCGCTCCGGGACTGGTTAGGCGCGTCCGCGTCGGCCGCGGCCGGTAATGCGGTGCAGGCCGAATCACACGCGGCCGCATACGAACTCGCGAAACTGACGATGCCCGATGTCGACGAGGTCGAGAAGCTCAAGGACATCCAGCAGCTGATGCAGCAGCTCGGGCTCGCGGCCGGGCTGCCGCTGCTCGGCGGACTGGCCGGGACCGATGCCGACGCCGAGAAGGCGAAAGCTGAAGCGGCCCGGGTGATGCGGACCTACGAGGCGGCCACCGAATCACTGGCCAAGCCGTGGGAGCACGAAGCGCCGCCGCAGGTCACCGCCGGGCTGACGCCCACGGAGCAGCCGGCCGCACCGGTGGAGACGCCGGAGGCGCCGACACCCGCGATGCCCTCGATGCCGACCTTGTCCCTCGGGTCGCTCAACCTGCCGCCGATGCCGCTGTCGACCTTGCGTGCGAACACCACCGTCCAGGCGGAGGAATCCACTACGCAACGCGTTGCGACACAGCCGGTTACGGTCCAGACGACCGGCACTGCCATGGCGCCTACCGCGATGGGCGGCGCGGGCCAGGACAGCGACGAGGAACACATCCCGCGCGCCGGGCTCGTCGGCGCACCCACCGGTGACGCCGAGCTGGGTCTCACCTCGGGCATGCAGGTCGCGCCCGCCGTGCTCGGCGGCGTGGACCCGGCCGCGCAGCGTCCCCCGGTCGACATCGCGTTCAATGCCGGTAGCACCGGCTCCGAAAGTGCCTCCGGTGATGGCGATTCCGGCACTCGTCAGGGGGCGGCATCGTGACGACGCTGACCAACGACGGCATGATCGCGCTGGCCGGACACCTGGGTGTGCAAACCCTGCCCCTGGTGCTATCCGTAGGCCCGCAACAGGATTCGTACACAGAGTGGGAACAGGCGCAGGAACAGGCCCGCAAGGACCTACGCGCCCGTCGCATCATCGACGCCCACGGTGACGTCGATTCCGACACCGCCACAGCACTGTTCGTGCTCTCCTCGCCCGAGCGTGAACTAGCCATGCGGGTCCACACGGCCGAAGGTGCCGTTCGCGTTTGCGTGGCCCGCCGCGCCGAGCACCACGCCGTGGCCATCCGCCGCGGCGACTCCCTCGACATCCACCCCCTGTGGTCCGACGGCACCGGCGACTCCCTGTCCCGCCCGCTCCTCGACGCGCTCGGCCACTGCCCGCCCGCCGAACTGGCCGCCTTCAGCGCCGAATCCGTCGATCTGGCCGAACGCCTCGACACCGCAACGACTTCCGCCGACTACGCGAGCACCGTCTACAACCTCGGCGTCCCCGATACCGACGCCACGGCCTACGGCCTCGCCCTCTCCTCGACCAACTCCTACGCCGAAATCGTGGCCTACGCCTACGCCGACGGCCTCACAGACCGATCGCCCGGAGCCGTCGCTGTCTACGACACCGCACGGGGCCGCATCGTGGCCGCACCGGGGGTCGCCCCGGACCAGACACTCTGGTCCACGCTGACACCGGGCAGTGATCACCGTATCGCGCAGTCGATCTCAACTCTGATCGACTCGCTGCCTGGGGGGAGGTGGCTGGCGTGAGTCCGGCGTGACCCACCGACAGCTGTTCACCCCGAACCGGTGATGCGCAACGCATCGCCTATCCATCCCAAGAAAAGGCAAGGTACAGACGATGGTTGCAAATGAAGCGGAAGTTGCCAAGGCCGCGCAGAGCCACATGGCCGACGTAGTCGCCTCGATCAAGGGCATCCTCAAGCAGATCACCGATACGGTCGACTCTTCCAAGAGCAGCTTCCAGGGTGAGGCCGCGGGCGCGTTCAACACCGCTGCGGTGTCCTGGGACAACGAAGCTCAGGCGCTGAACCGTGCGATGGACGAATTCCAGGAGAAGGTCGGTGCGGGCACCGACGTGTTCTCGAACGTGGACGCCTCCAACAAGGACGACTTCACGGCCGCCCTTACGAACCTCTAGCAGAGACTCGCGCCCACCCCACCTTCCCCAACACATGCAAAGGATTTGAAATGCTTTACGACAAGGCTGGAATGACCCACCTGGCGGACCAGCTCCGTCAGTTCCACCGTGACCTGGTTGCGGTCGCCGGTGACGGTACCGCCGCGGTCGACACCTCCAGTGACCTCGGCCAGGCGGTCGAGAAGCTGAAGCAGGCGTGGTCGGACCCGAACAGCGGCGCGGAGAACGGTGCGCTGCAGTCCGTCATCGCGGCGAAGTCCGACTGGGACAAGGCGTACGCCGACAAGTGCCTGACCACGCTCGACAACGTGACCAAGGCGGTCGAGAGCGCGCTGTCGAACGCTCTCGCGGCAGACGCCAAGGTCGGCAACTCCTTCGCCTGACGAGGGATAGCAGTGCCACTCGCGACAGCGCGCCCCTCCACTTCGGAGGGGTGCGCTGTCGTTGGACGGCACCCCCGTAGTCTTTGTGCCCGTAGCTCCCGGTTCGACGGAGGATTTGGTTAGTGCCAGCCCAATTGACCACCCGTGCCCAGGTCAATGGGTACCGCTTCCTGCTGCGCAGGCTCGACCACGCATTGGTACGCCGCGATGTGCGGATGCTGCACGACCCGATGCGGTCGCAGTTCCGATCGCTGATGGTCGGAGCGGTTCTCGCGGTGCTGGTGGTCGCGGGTGCCGCGATCATGGCTTTCATTCGCCCGCAGGGCTCCATCGGCAATGCGAACATCGTCATGGGCAAAGACAGCGGTGCGCTCTATACCGTCGTCCGGGACAAGGACGACAAGAACAAGATGACCTTGTTCCCGACGCTGAATCTCGCGTCGGCGCGCCTGCTCTCGGGTACCGCCGAGAAGCCGACCTCGGTCAAGGACAGCAAGCTCAACACTGTTCCGCGCGGTCCCATCCGCGGAATCCCTGGCGTACCAGCCGCTTTGCCCGGCAGCGGGCAAGGTGACCAATCACAGTGGACGCTGTGCGACAAGATCCCGCTGTCGGCGTCCGGCGGTTCAGCTTCGTCGACGGGTGCGGAAACCGTGGTGATGGCCGGGAGCCTGCACCTCAATGACCATGTCAATGTGGCTGATCCAGGCTCCGCTGTCCTTGTGAAGCGGGCCGACGACAAGAACAAGGACCTGGTCCACACCTACCTGATCTACGACGGGAAGATCGCCGAGGTCAATCCGCAGAACGACGCCGTGACGCAGAAGGCGCTCGCGCAGGTGCTCGATCTATCCACCGCGCGGCCGGTTTCGGCGAACATGGTCGCCGCGGGTGTCAGCGTGCCACCGCTGGTCGCTCCGACCATCCCGCATGCCGGTGACAATGACGGACCGGGGCGACTCAACGGCGTGAAGGTCGGCAGCATCATCAAGGTCGCGGCCATGGATGGTTCAGGTCGGTCGGACCTATATGTAGTGCTGGACAATGCGATTCAGCGAGTTTCCCTGTTCACAGCCCAGTTCATCACGTTCGCGAACTCGAAGAACCAGAATCCTGACGGCTTCACCTCGGTGACGCCGGACATGATCGCCGGAATCCAGCAGAAGCACGCGAGCGACAAGAACGACCCGGGCCTGCCCGTCGACGATTTCCCCACTGTCGCACCGAAGATCATCTCCGCCTCGGAGAACCCGGTCGCCTGCATCACCTGGTCGAAGAAGGCCGGATACGGCAAGGATCAGTCCGATGCCACGGAAAGTCCGGCCGACTGGGCCTCGGTGCAACTGTTGGTCGGTACGCGCTGGCCGCTGAGCGATTCGCAAGCGCCGGTCGCGCTGGCGACGGCCGACGGTACAGCTGGTGTCCGGCTCAACGGGGTCTACGTAGCGCCGTCCACAGGCGAATTCGTGCGGACGACCGGCGTCAAACCGGGCAGTCAGGAACGCGACGGCCTGTATTACATTGCCGACAACGGCATTCGATACAGCATCCCGGATATGAAGACGGCGCAGATTTTGGGTCTGGATACCAAACCCCACCTGGCACCGTATTCGATCGTGGGTGCTTTGATGTCCGGTCCGACCTTGTCCGTAGAGGACGCCCAGAAGAGCTGGGATACCTTGCCGCCCTTGTGCGACAAGGCATGCCCCAAGTAGCCGAGCCGGATCTACGTGACGGTCTTGCGCAGGATCGGCAGCAGCTTGTCGAGCAGGATTTGTTCAGAGTTGTCCGACCATTGGCGGATCGCGGTGACTGCGGCCGGGTCGTCGAGGACGATGACCGACGCCTTACTCCCGGTCATCGCCGAAGGGAGATTCACCAGACCGCCGCCACCCGCGTCGGTGTCGCTGCGTACGGCGAGTACATACCCGGTACTGATGGACCGAAGCACGTCGTACTGGGTATTGAAACCAGATCCGATCGGGCGGGGGTTCGGCTCGTCTCCCTTTCGGAGGAAGTTCGGGCTGTAGGCGAAGCCGAGGTCCTCGAGGAATTTCGATTGAGGACCCGGCTTCAGCTGAACATCCAGCTCGACGTTGCTGCCACTCTGGCCCGAAACATCGACCACAACAATTGATTTGCTGTTGAAGACCGGGTTCTGGGACCTGGCATCTGCCAGTGGGCTACGGGGCGCAGCTGATGTGTAGTTCTGCTGTGTCGCCCAGATACCTGCCCCTGCAGCCAACGCAATGACGGTCGCCGCGACACCGCCGATGAGCCAGGTGCGTTTGCGCGCTACCGTTTTCGTCGGTCCAATGGATTCCGGAGCAATGGATTCGGCGTTCGCCGGGGGGCGAGTATGCGACAGGGTTTGCATGTTCAGGCCGGAAACGCCGTATTCGAGTGCAGATTTGAGTGCGGTGGTGAACTCGTGGCACGTATCGAACCGGTCCGCTGGATCCTTCGCCATCGCGACGGCGATAACGTCATCGACCGCCGCTGGAAGTGTTGGATCCACAGCCGTGATCCGTGGTGGCGGTTCGCTGATGTGACCCATCATCACCACTGCGGGTTGCGTTCCCGGATAAGGGTTCTGACCGGTCAGCAGGCGGAAGAACGAGCACGCGAGGCTGTAGATATCGGCGCGATGGTCCAGCCGTGTTCCACTCAACTGCTCCGGCGAGGCGTAGGCGATTGTCGCTACGAAACCACCCGCCTGGGTCAGCTCATTGGTGTCCTCGGTGGACTTCGCGACGCCGAAATCGGTGAGCAGCACTCGCTCTTCACCGTTGTCGCCCATGGACAGTAGGAAGTTCGCGGGCTTGATGTCGCGGTGCAGCAACCCCCTACGGTGTGCATGGTCGAGGCCCCGTCCGACCTCCGTGACGATGTGCAGCGCGCGCCACGGCGTGATCGAACGGGGGTCCTGTTCGGCGGCCGCCGCAGCGTCGATGCCGTTCACGTACTGCATCGCGATCCAGAGTTGCCCGTTGTCTTCGCCGCGATTGTAAATCGAGACGATGTTGGGATGATCCAGGGCCGCAGCGAGATTCGCCTCCCGCTCGAACCGTGCCCGGTACTCGGCGTCCTGGCTGTACTGTGGGCTGAGGACTTTGAGCGCGTCCCAGCGCGGTAGCTCCGGATGCTTGGCCAGATACACCGTGCCCATGCCTCCCGCGCCGAGTACGCGCTCGACGCGATAGCCGCGAATGATGGTGCCCGGTCCGATATTCATCCCAATTCCTTACATATACCGGCTCTTGGCCAGTAGGGCGTACTGTGCTGCGACCATTTGCTGCGCGGATACCAAATCGAGGCTGCCCACGCGTGCTACATAGCGGTCGTAGTGCAGGGTGCAGATATATGTCGTGAGTTTGGTGGAGTCGTAGTATCCCCACCATGCGAGGCCGATGTTCCCCTTGTATGCCGTGCAAGCAACACCTGGAACGTGTTCGGGTGCATCAACGGACCCGTTTTCGGTGGCGTTGATTCCGGACCACAACTTCTCGGCGGCATTGGCGTCTCGAGCTCGAAGTAGCAAGCCACCACTCCCGGCAGTGGATAGACGATCGACACCACTATCGTCGAGTAGTCGCTTCCAGGCCGCCTGATCGAATAGGAGGTGGAGGTGGCCTCGCGGCGTGTGAGTGACCTCGTGGATGGGATCGATCTCCAGCCCGCTCTTCGGGTGAAGGGTTCTGCGCAACATGGCATCCGGGTCGTAGTCCAGCCGGAAGATCTCGTGTGGTGACAGTGCGGGTGCTTGCTCCAGTAGAGGCAACTGCGCCGCGAGCACTTGTTCGATGAGCGTCCGCAAGCCATCGAAATCGGGATTGGGTTGGGCAACGTAGACATTCACTGCGTACTGCCCGACGGCGATTGTCGCCGCCATAGACGGAACGCCTGGCCGCCAGTGGGCCTTGGCTTTCGGCTGCTTGTCGAGCACGACGTGAACATTTTGATCGGCAGCGACGGCGAAGTCGGCCGACTCCATTTGGTCAGCCGCGCTCTGAGCCCGCTGCTGGTCAGGGAATTGCAGCACGGTCACGTTGAACGCGGTGGCCTGTGGATCGCCAAGTGCGCCACCGAACGGGTTGAAATTGTCGGACTGATCGACCGCGCGCGACTTGGGTAGGTCACGGGTACTCGCAGCAGCGGTGTAGCCGAACATCATGCCGTTTGCGTCGAGCACAGGCTTTACCGGGCCTGCGAAGACCCGAGATAACGTGCCTAGTGCCGAGGTCGCTGGGTAGATCGACTGGGCCATGACACCGTGGCTGAACTTCGAATCGACATCAGGCCCGATGACAACGTTGTCGGCCAGTCGCGCCATCGCGATAGTCCTGCCGTCGTTGGCATTGTGCTGGTAGTTAATGCGGACGTCGAGTGGATCGGTCGGGTAGTTGCCGACTGGAAGTTGTCGCACATCGACCTCGCCCGAGGTTGCTATACCATCTGTTTTGCTCCCGCATCCGGTCAGCGATGCCGTGACCAAAAGCAGTGTGAGCGCACTGAAAACCGTTCTCCCAGTGGATCGGTAGGTGCTCGGTCTCTTCATGTGCCCCCCTACTTGTCGTTGACCAGAATGGCGTACTGCGCGGAGATCCGCTGGTACACATCCTGTTTCTGCTGGGACCAAACGGTCGCGGCATACCGGCCATGTGAGACATAGCAATGGAAGGGGGCCGCGTGCTCGTCGGGGCCGTGGTACTGCACACAGCGAGCCGATGAGAGACCAGCTGGTGGGTCGATCCGATTCTGGAACCGTGAAGCGGAGACTCCGTCGACGAAAATCTGTGCCGACGCGGCATCCTTGGCTCGGACGAGGAATCCCGCACCGTCACTGACGCTGTCCACCCCAGTCTTGTCGAACAGGGCTTTGTAGTCAGCTGGCTTCCCGACGAGGTGAAGCATGCCGTGTTGGTTGAAAGTTCCGGAGAATGCCTCGACAGTCTGGTCACCCTTCGGGCGCGAGAGCGTCAATCGCAGCATGCCATCTGGGTCTAGCGGCAAAGTGGAGAGCTGTTCCGGCGCCGTCGGTTGAAATGATTTCAGGGCAGCTGTCGTGACGTCGATGGCCTTGTCTGCCAACGCCAGCGGGGCGGGATCGGGTGCGAGGCCGAAGGCCTGCTCCACCGACTTGTTCTCGACCTGATCGATCATGGAGAAGATGACGTACTTCCCGGTCGGATACCAGGAGGCGAGCCGTTGTTCGGTCGGCGCCCAAAGGATCTGCGCCGCAGGATGCTGGCTCGACTGCACAGAATCGACCTGCGTGCCGCCCGGCAGGGTGAGGCCACTGTGGGCGAGGGAGGTCGCCGCTCCGGCGGCTGCCGCGTCACTGTCGAAAATCATGACGGCGTTGGTGAGGGTGTATCCGAGGGAGGCATCCTCGGCAGGATGTCCGCTGGTGGCGAAGCCGACGACGAACCCCTTCGCATCGTCGGCGAAGTGATCAACATTGACGAGGCCACCAAACGAGTTCGCATCGGTGAATACGTTTGTAACCGGGGCATTGTGGATCAGCGTCGGATCTATGTCCGATGCGAGGGGAACGATATTGCCGAGCCGCGCTCCTTCGAGAACCCGACCGCGCTTCGCCGAGTCCGGAGTGGTCGGATCCTGTGGATTGGTCGCGTAGCTGCCGGTGTCCATTTTCCCGGCATCCGCCTTCTGGTCGTCGGCCGCATGGGATTCCGATCCACACCCGGCGCTCACCAAGGCCGACACCACCAACGCTGTGGCCGCTGCCGCGCGCACCCCGATACGGGCCGACCGTAGTCGGCCATAGCCATGACGCATGTCGAGCATTCCCCCCACCGAAACCGAACTGCCAGTGACATCTTGCTTCTGGTGTGCAGAGTGTACTGGGAGGTCGGGATACGAGGAGCACCGTGTCAATCGCCTGGGGGACATCTCACATGGACTGGCTGTTTGCGAGAACCGCGTACTGTGCCGCGGCCTTCTGCTGTGCGTCCACCAGCTGACTGCTCGCGACCCGGGCGACGTACCGGTCGTAGTGGATGGTGCAGAGGTACTTGTTGTCGGCGTCCCAGGCGTAGTTGGAATCGGCGTCGGCGGTCAGGGACCAGCCGGACTTGGGATTCGGGTTCTGGACGCAGGCGGTGTCGGGGAGGTTCGGGGGCGCGTCGGCGGGGGTACCGCCGAGCTGATTGATCGCGGACCAGAGGGCGGTGGCGGCCTTGGGGTCTCGGGTGCGGAAGAGGAGGCCGCCCTGCTTGGCGGTGGAGATGCGGTCCACGCCGTTGTCGTCCAGGAGGCGTTTGCCGGTGGCCTGGTCCTCGACCGAGTGGAGGTAACCGCGTGGCGTGTGGGTGGTTTCGACGGACTGGTGTGGGCTGGTGTACTCCGCAGGATGCAGGGTTCGGCGCAGCATGCGGTCGGGATCGTAATTCAGGTGGAACATCTCGCGTTTCGACAGGGCGGGCGCCTGGTCCAGGAGCGGCAGTTGGGCGGCGAAGATCTGCTGGGTGAGTTTCCGGAGCCCGTCGAGGTCGGGGGTCGGCTGGATGGCGAAGACGTTCACGACGTAGCTGCCGTGGGCCAACGTGGCGGCCATGGACGGAATGCCTGGTCGCCAATGCGCTTTCGCGTCCGGCTGGGCGTCCAGGGTGAGGTGCACGTTGCTGTCGGCCGCGACCGCGAAGTCGGCGGCCTCCATCTGATCGGCGGCAGTGCGTGCCCGCTGCGGGTCGGGGAATTGCAGGACGGACACGTTGAACGAGGTCGCCTGCGGATTGTCCTGGCCGCCCGCGAAGGGATTGAAGTTGTCCGAGATGTGGTAGCTGGCCTCCACCGCGATCCGGTGCGTGCTGGCGGCCGCGGAATACCCGAACAGCATTCCGTTGCTGGCCAATACGGGTTGCACCGCACCCGCGAACACCTGCGACGACGAACTCAGGAATTGAGTCAGCAGGTTGTAGCCGAACTTCGGATCGACGTCCGCTCCGATGACGACATTGTCGGCCAGGCGGCCCATGGCCAGCTTCTGACCGTCGCTCTCGTTGTGCGAGTAGGTCATGCGGAAGTCGAGTGGATCGGTGGGGTAGTTGCCGACGGCTAGGTGCCGGACATCGATCTCACCGGCCCGCGGCGTGCCGTCCACCTGGCTCCCGCAGGCGGTCAACGCCAGGGCGAGCGCACCGACCATCAGTCGGCCGAGAGTCCGGCCGGTCCCGCGACGCTTCACGATTCCCCCTACTTGTCGTTCGCGAGGATGGCGTACTGCGCGGAAATCCGTTGATACACATCCTGTTGCTGCTGAGACCACACCAAAGCCACATAGCGCCCGAAGGCGGCCTGGCAGGTGAAGGGAAAGGCATGCTTGGCGGGTCCGTGATAGGTCGTGCATCGAGCGTGCGGCAGTCCCGGCGGCGGATCGATGAGACGCTGGAACATGTCGGCGGCCGTGGCGTCGGCATAGGTCGTCGCCGCTGCGGCGTCCCGAGCCCTGACCAGAAATCCTGCTCCGTGACTGACAACATCTACGCCGGTCTTCTCGTAGAGCGCCGCGCGCGCCACCGGGTCGTCATCGTCGTGCAGTTGGCCGTGCCGGTGCAGGACGCCGTCGAAGGCGTGTGCGGTCTGATCACCCGCCGGTCGTGGGAGGGTCACCCGGAGCATGCCGTCCGCGTCGACAGGCAGGTTCGTGAGCTTGTCGGTGGGTGTCGGCTCGAACGTCTTCAGCTTGTCGGTCGTGACTTGAATTGCCTTGTCGGACAACGCCAGTAGCCCGGGCAGATCCGATTCCTCGAGGAAGAAGTTCTCCGTATTGTGCGCGATGGCCAGGACGAGCAGCCTGCCGACGGGATAGAAGGAAGCCAGCGCCTGCTTGTGGGGCATCCATCTGATCTGCGCGGCCGGGTAGCGAGTCGACACGACGGGCTCGTCGTCGGAATCGCCCGGTGACGCGGGGTTTCGGTAGAAACCGGCGTCCGCCAGTGCGCGGGCGGCGCTCGACGCGGCAGTGTCGCTGTCGAAGATCATGACGGAGTCGGTGAGCTGGTAGGACGCATTCCAGTCGTCGTTCGAGCGTCCCGCGGTGGAGAAACCGGTCACGAATCCCGCTGCGTGGGTGGCGAAGTCCGCGGAGCTGAGCCAGCCGAGCAAGGAGTTGCCGCCCGACAGCTCCGGTGACGCCATATCGTCGGCGGAGACGAACGGGCGCGGCCCGCCATCGTTGTGCACCAATGCCGGATCGACCTCACTCGGCAGCGGCATGGCATCACCGAGGCGCAGGGCCTCGACCGTGCGGGCCATCCGCGCAGCGTCCTTGGGGACGAAGTCCTTCGGTTGCGTTTGGTAACTGCCGGTTTCGAGCTTGCTCAGATCGATCGCGGGAGCGTCGGCCGCCCGCGAATCCGATCCGCATGCGGCGCAAGCCAGCAGCGAGATCGCCAGTGCCACAGCCGCTCCCGTGCGCGTCCGATCGCGGGCCGACGGTACTCGGCCGAAGCCGCGATATCTGAGGGGCACAGCGTCAGACCTCCGGGGGTATCTCACAGGTACTGACTGTTGGCCAGCAGGGCGTATTGGGCTGCGGCGCGCTGTTGCACATCGACCAGTTGTGAGCTGGCTACGCGGGCAACATAGCGGTCGTAGTGCAGCGTGCAGTAGTAGCGGTTGTCGGCATCCCAGGTGACGGGCCACTCCTGGTGGGTCGGCTTCGGGTTCTCACCGCAGAAGATGTCGGGGACGCCGGATGTGTCGTCGACCTTGGCGGGTTGCAGCGGTTTGATGCCGGACCACAGGGCCACCGCCGCACCGGCATCGCGGGCGCGGATGAGCTGGGCGCCGCCCTCGGTGACCGAGATGCGATCGACGCCGGCGTTGTCGAAGAGCTCTTTCCAGGTGTTCCGGTCGGTGCGCAGGTTCAGGAAGCCGCGCGCGCCGTGCGTGATCTCGGTATCGAGATCCGGTCGCGCGTTGCGACCGGGATGCAGTGTGCGGCGCAGCATTCCGTACGGGTCGTAATCCAGCCGCTTGATGTCACGGCGTGAGAGCGGTGGCAGCCGGTCCAGCATCGGGAGCTGGGTCGCGAAAGCCTTCTCGGTCAAGGCCTTCAGCGCGGGCAGATCCGAATCCGGCCGCTGGACATAGACATTCACTACGTATTGGCCCTGCGCCAGAGTCGCGACCATGGTCGGCACGCCTGGCCGCCAATGGCTCTTGGCACCGGGATACCGGTCGAGCATGAGATGTACGTTCTGGTCGGCCGCCACGCCGAAATCCGCTGACTCCATCTGTTCGGCGGCCGTCTGCGCGTGCTGGGTGTCCGCGAACTGTACAACGGTGATATTGACCGCGGTAGCCCCCGGGTTTCTGTCCGCGCCACCGAATGGTTCGAAGTTCTTGGCCATTCCGTAGTTCAGTGGTTCGGCCAGTGGCTTGCTGCTGCTCGCCGCGCTGAAACCGAGCACCGCGTCATTGCTCTTCAAGACCGGCGTGACCGCCGCACCCAGCACACCCCACGAGCCGGTCGGGTCGGCGGACTTCTCGTGCAGGCCGCCGTAGGCGAGGCTCGGGTCGATATCGGTGCCGAGCGCGACGGCATCGGCGAGCCGGGCGAACGCGAGGACCTGCCCGTAGCTGGTGATGTGGCTGTATTCGGTGCGGTAGTCCAGCGGCTCGGTCGGGTAGGCGCCGACATTCAGTTTTCGAACGTCGATCTCCGCGGCGACGGGCGTGCCGGAAGTGCTCGCACACCCGGAGAGCACGGCGGCGGTGAGGGCGAGCGCGCCGGTCAGCGAACCGACGCGGCGAAGACCCGGAATCTGCACGATCGCCCCTACTTGTCGTTCGCGAGAATGGCGTATTGAGCCGAGATGCGCTGATACGCGTCCAGTACCTGCTGCGACCAGACCGTGGCCGCGTAGCGCCCATAGGAGACGTAACAGTGGAAGGGGAATTGAAGTGGTTTGGGACCGTGGTAGGTGACGCAGCGGGCCGACGGCAGACCGGGCGGTGAGTCGATCCGGGGGTGGAACTTGTCGATCGAGACCGCCTCGATATAGGCCGCGGCACCGGCCGCATCGCGGGCCCGAACCAGTTCTCCCGCACCGGTACTCAAGAATTCGATGCCGGTCTTGTCGTAGAGTCGCCGAGTTTCGTCCGGATCCTCGGCCAGGTGCAGGGCGGTGTTCCGATCGAAGACACCGTCCACTGGATCGTAGGTCAAATCGCCGACGGGGCGCTGAAGCGTGCGCCGGATCATCCCCGCGGGGTCGAGCGGGAGTTCGATCCGCTTGTCGGCGGGGGTCGGGTGAAAGTTCTTCAGCCGCTCCGCGATCACCGCGGTGGCGTGATCGGATCGGGCCACCAGACCGGCCTGATCCGACACGTGCATCGACTCGTCCTCCGGGTTGTCGGCCACGGTGACGATGACGAATCGTCCGGTGGCGTACCAGGACGCCAGAATCTGCGTGTCCGGTGTCCACACCCCGCGCGCGCTCGGATACGCGGCCGAGGACGCGGGCTCGGATCCCTCGTCGAAGTGGTATTTGGTGCTGAATCCGGTGTGGGCGAGCGCCGGTACGGCCGTGCTGGCCTGCTCGTCGGTGTCGAAGAGCAGCGCTGCGGCCGAGAGCGAGTACGAGATCTCCAAGTCCCGGTTCGATTGCCCGTAAATGCCGAAGCCGCCGACGAATCCGGGGGTGTTCGCGGCGAAGTGCTCGTAATCGACGATGCCCAGATTGGCATCCGCGTAGGTGGCCGCATTCGTGAAGGGGTACGCGCCATCCGGGTTGTAGGTCAAGGCCGGATCGATGTCCTTGGCCAGCGGCATCACCTCGCCGAGCCGGATGGCTTCGAGATAGCGAGCCGCCCGGTCCGGGTCCGCGGGCGCCACCGGCTGTGGCTTCGTCGCGTAACCGCCGGTATCGAGCTTCGTCAGATCGACCGAATCAGGTTGGGCTGCACCGTGCCCCGACCCACAAGCGGCGATGCTCAGCACCGTGAGCATCGCGCCCGCCACCGCACACAGCCTGATGCAGGCCGACGGTAGACGGCCTGTGCCGTACCCCATGTCGCGAGCCCCCCTCGTTGATCAACGTCGCAACGACGTTCATCATGCAGGAGATCATCGCCGAGTCGCTACCTCACCCAGCCTAGGAACGTATCCCATTGCGGCCCTTCGAAGAACAGCTCCGGACCGCCGGGGTGCTTCGAGTCGCGCACGCCGACCAGGCCGCCGTCGAAGCAGACCTCGACGCAGGTCTCGGAGGCTTTGGACCGGGTCGACTTGAACCAATGATGTGCACGCGGGTGACCGTTCACGCCTCGTACTCCTTCGCAAACTTCAAAATGACGTCTACTGTGTCGCTTTCGTCCAACGCTACCGCTCCAATGTGGGAGATCGCCGCTTGATATTCGCGGACCACATCGGGCTTGGAGTGATAGACACCGGCCGAGCCGCTTTCGAGGTAGACCACCGGGGCATCCGCGACGTCACGGCCCAGAGGTGGAAAGTGGATGAGTGTGAACGGCTGGACCGTGAGGCCGCGGTGCGAGCCGACATCGAAGGGAATGACCCTGACGCTGACATTGTCACGCTGACTGACTTCCGCCAGCCACCTCAGCTGCGCGGCCATAATCGTCGGGCCGCCCGGTTGATGTCGGAGGACCGATTCGGACATGAGTAGCTCGAGTCGAAAGTTCGGGTCGCACAGCCGCTCCTGTCGACGAACCGCGAGCTCGACCCGTCGCTCGGTGTCGGTTGTGGATACGTCCGGCTCATCGATTCTGGCCAGAGTGCGGCGGTAGTCCGGAGTCTGCAAGAGCCCATGGACCAGAACCGACTGATAGGTCGTCACCCGGTCGGCGGCGGCTTCGAGCCGCAGGTAGCGAGGCATATGGGCAAAGACCTGGTCGGCATAAGGTTGCCAGTACCCTCGCGAATCACCCTGCTGCTGAGCGATCTTCTCCTCGGATCGCATGTCCTGCCACAGCCGCAGCGCCTCCTGTCTGTCGTCCGGTGATGC
The DNA here is from genome assembly GCF_054782115.1 of Nocardia heshunensis. Lineage (NCBI taxonomy): Bacteria > Bacillati > Actinomycetota > Actinomycetes > Mycobacteriales > Nocardiaceae > Nocardia > Nocardia heshunensis. Next base: position 210,372 of record NZ_BAAGTC010000026.1, read on the forward strand.
TCCGTAGAACCCGAGCAGTCGCTCGATATCGTTCGTGCTGGCGTTCGTCGGGTACCCGTTCTCCATCCGCACGACGGTCTGCCGCGACTTGTCGATCTCCAATCCCGCCGCCAGTGGCTTCTTGCCACTCCGGGTCCGCAGTTCGCGGACATATGAACCGAATGCAACGCGAGAAGCAGCCAATCCGGCCATTTCGTTAGTCTCGCTATCTGGATAAGTGTTCATGATGGCTATGTCCAAAATCGTTGTGTCCATAGCCGATACCGTTCACCATCGACACTTCATTCTAGTTCGTGGACAGTTCACCGTGAACTCAATTTCCAGGCCGATTCGGGTGTCTACTGGGAATCGGCGATAGCGCGCAGCCGCCGGAAATCCAACCAAAATCAGCGATACGCATTCGAAGGGATGTCGTAATGCATTGGGACACATGGGCACTGCTGTGCATCTTCTGCCTCTGCGTGGCCGTTGTTTGCTGGGCCGTCTGGGGCTTCTACGCGGACAGTCACCCGCCCAGGCGCACCGTCGGAAGACACCGCGCCCCAGGGCGGAGGGTGATCGGGTCATGAATCCCGCCGAGGTCGCCGTCCTGGCCGCCCTGCACCCCGACCACACACTGACCGCCGCCCAGGTTCGTCGGGCCTCGACCCTCACGAGTTGGCGCGCTCGAAATGCCCTGGCCCAACTGGAATCTCGCGGCCTGATCCTGCCCAGTCGCCCGCGCGGCCGGTGGCGGATCAGCGCCCGCGGCCGGGTCGCATTGATGACGAAAGGGAAGCGCTTCGCGTGACGCTCACAAGTACTGGCTGTTGGCCAGCACTGCGTACTGGGCCGCCGCCTTCTGTTGGGCGTCGATGAGCTGGTTGCTCGCCACCCGGGCGACGTAGCGGTCGTAGCGCACCGTGCAGATGTACTTGTTGGCTCCGTCCCAGGCGTCATCCTCGACTTGGGCGTGGCCGGACTTGGCATCCGGGCCCTCGGCACAGGCCGCGTTCGGCACGCCCGCGGGAGCTTCAGCGGATTTGTTCATGGTCTTGTTGATTCCGGACCACAGGGCCGCCGCGGCAACGGCGTCGCGGGCACGCAACAGCAGGCCGCCCCGTTCGGCGGTCGAGACCCGGTCGACGCCTGCGTCGTCCAACAGACGCTTCAAAGCGACGTGATCGTCCACCCGATGCAGGTAACCGCGTGGGGCGCGGGTGATCTCCAGGGTCTCGTCGAAGGCCAGATAATTCCTGGGGTGCAGGGTCCGGCGCATCATCGGGTCCGGGTCGTACTGCATGCGGAAGTAGTCGCGCGCGGTCAGGGCCGGTGTCCGATCCAGCAGCGGCAGCTGCGCCGCGAAGACCTGTTCGGCCAGCTTCCGCAGTCCGTCGAGGTCCGGCGCGGGTTGGTCGACGAAGACGTGCACCACGTAAGCGCCGCGCGCCAGGGTGGCGGTCAGCGAACCGTGTCCGGGCTGCCAGTGGGCCTTGGCATCCGGCTGGGCGGTGAGGTCGACGCGGGCATTCCGGTCGGCGGCGTCCCCGAAGTCGGCCGTGTCGATCTGCTCGGCCGCGGTCTTGGCCTTGGCCGGATCCGCGAACTGCAGCACCGTCACATTGAACGAAGTGGCGTTCGCGTTCGGGTGGGCGCCGGCGAAGGGGCTGAAGACCTTCGGCACCGCGGACCCGGGCGTGGCCGGTATCGCCAGTTCGTCCGTGCTCGATGTCGCCGAGAAGCCGAACATCATCCCGTTGCCGTCCGCCACCGGTGCGATGGCGCTGCCGAGCACCTGCTTGGACCGCAATGCGATTGCGTTCCACAGTGGCTCGGTCAGCACATTGTGGCCGAACCTCGGGTCGACATCGGCCCCGATCACGACACTGTCGCCCAACCGCGCCATGGCCAACGAGGTACCGGGCTTCGAGCCGTAGTCATTCGAGACCCTGAGATCGATCGAATCGGTCGGGTAGTTGCCCACCGCGAGGGTACGGACATCGATCTCGCCCGCTGCCGGGGCACCCGCCACCACACTTCCGCATCCGGCAAGCGCGGTCGACGCCACGACGAGGGCGAGCGTACCGAAAAGCGCTCTGGCGCTGGACCGATGAGCTCCAGGATTCCTCACAACTGCCCTACTTCTGATTGTTGGCGAGGATGGCGTATTGCGCGGAGACCCGCTGATACACGTCCTGGAGCTGCTGAGACCACACCGAGGCGACGTATCGATCGAAGGCGACGTGGCAGACGAACGGGAACTGACCGCGGCCGGGCTCGTTGTATTTGACGCAGCGCGCGCTCGGCAGCCCGGTGGGTGGAGCGAGGGGATGGCTCAGCCGGTCAGCGAACGCGGTATCGAGATAGTTCCGCGCCGCCCCCGCATCGTGGGTCCGAACCAGCTGCCCCGCACCGTAACTCACGAGATCCACGCCCGCCTGGTCGAACAGCGCCTGACTCAGCGCCGAATCCTCTACGTCGTGCAGCGCGCCGTGCCGGTCGAGGGTTCCGGTGAAGGCATCGGGGGTCGGATCGCCTTCGGGTCGCGCCAGGGTCAGCGCGAGCATGCCCTGCGGGTCGACCGGAAGGTCGGCGATCTTTTCCGGCGGCGTCGCCTGAAACGACTTCAGACGGTCCGCCGTGAGGTCGATCGCCTTGTCTACCAAGGCCACCGGCGCGGGATCGGGCGCGGAGTTCCAGTACTTCTGCAGGTAGAAGCTCTCGGGATTGTGGACCAAGTGGAACATGACGAACCGTCCGGTGGAGTACCAGGAGGCAAGGAGCTGCCTCTTCGAGTCCCAGCGAAGCTGCTGTTGTGGGTATTTCGTCGGCGGTAAGGCCACCACGTCGGCGCGCTTGTCGTCGTCGACGCTGAGACCCGTGCGCGCCAGCGCGGCAGCCGCATTGGCGGCGTCGCCGTCACTGTCGAAAATCATCACCTCGGCGTCGAGGGAGTAGAGACCGGTGTTCGGCATCGTCTGCGCCCCGGTCGCGAACCCAGCGATGAATCCCGGTGTGTCGGCGTCGAAGTGATCGGTCTTGACGAAGCCGTCGAACAGATTCCCCTGCAACAGCACGTGCGGGCCGTGCGTGCTGTGCGTCAGCGCCGGATCGATCTCCGACGGCAGCGGCACGACATCACCGAGTCGCAGCGCCTCGATGACGCGGGACCGCGACGCCGGATCGGCGGCCTTCGGATCCTGCGGCCTGGTCGCGTAACTCCCGGTGTCGAGCTTGCCCAGATCGACCGTCTGATCCTGGGCCGCAGGAGATTCCGACCCGCAGCCCGCGCTCGTCAGCGCCGCGACCGACAACGCTGCGACGGCGAGCACACGCAGCCGGGTACGGCGCGACCGTAGTCGGCCGACGCGATAACCCATATGAAATTCCCCCCTGGTCGATCGATCAGCGCCGTACCGCGGTCCCGCTCAAGTAATGCTGCTCGGCGGGTGTGGTGACCAGCTGAGCAGTCTGCATGGTGGCGGGGGTGTGCACGGTGATGGTGCGCGGGGCGTCCGGGTGCTGGACGATCGTCACGTCGGCGTCGGGTTCGTAGTCGGCCGGGATGGATTCGTGGACGGTGACGATGGTGGCCGAACCCGGGGGAGCGCTGGCGGGAACGCCGTCGAAGACGATGACGGTGGCGGCGGGGTTGGGCAGGCGGCCGGTGATGGCGGTGCCTCGGGAACTGTGGGTGACCGAGGAAGCCAGCGAGAGCGCATGGGGGGCGGCGACATTCGAGACCATGGCCTGCCACGCGCCGGGACGGGCGGTGTGGATCACCGCACCCGCGCCCAGGGCGATGGCCCGGAGGATGACCTGCTGCGCCAGCTGGAGACTGGCGATGATGTCGATGTGGCGGGAGCCGTCGCCGATGAGGGGGACGGCGATGCCGCTGCCGCTGGCGTCGGCGCCGATCAACTGGCCGCAGCCGGCGGTCGGCATGGCGATGTCGGTGAGCACGTCGACGGGGCCGCGGTAGCCGCTGGGGCGAATCTCCTGGGTGCCGTAGGACAGGATGTCCATGAGCGCCCACATCTGGCGGCGGGCAAGCTCTTTCAGCCCGGCCACCGGGGGTTCGCCGTGCTCGTACGGCGTGTCGTAGCGGACGCGGGCATCCACCTCGATGACGCTCGCGGGCTGGCCGGGCTTCGCGCCCGGTTCCGGGACCGGCTGCAGGCGCACGGTCACCGTGGTGCCCAGGCTGCGGACCGCCCAGATCTTCGCCAGGCCATCGGAATTGAACAGCTGCGGATCGATCTGGTAGCTGGTGAGGTGAACCCCGTTGTGCTCCAGATTGTCCGGGTTCTCGGTGAATTCACCGACCGGGATACCGCGGGTCAGCTCCCGGATGGCGGAGGTCATCTCCGAGGTGGTCAGGACCGAGGCCGTAATGCCGTGTCCGGCCAGGCGATTCGCGACCCGACGGGTGGCGACCAGCGCCGAGCGCAGCGCGCCCTCCGGCCCACCGCCGCGATTGTCGACCGCCTTGGCGTTGTCGAGCGGATTCAACCGCAGCACCAGCCACATGGTGCGGTGCGCGATGGCGGGCAGCGGGCCCAGGATCTCGTCGTAGAGACGGCCCAGCGGGGCAATGCTGGCCGCGTAACCGGAGATCACCGCCTCGGTGCTGGCGGTGCGGGTGCCGGTGGAGATGACATCGACGGAATGCAGTTCGACATCGTATTGCCGCAGGCACGCCGCGATCTCGTTGAGCGGCAACAACTGATCGGTGCTCAGCGAACCACGGCGAAGCAGCGTCAGCGTGTCCGGCGGCGGATCGATCCGCAGCATGGTGGTCAACAGCGTGCCGTCCCAGCGCAATCCACAGCTGCCGCCATCCGGCATCGGGACATCGACCAGCGCGTTCTCGTCGAGACTGCGGCGGCGCGCCTGCTTCCAGCGATACGCGACCCAACGACCCAGCCGCAGCCCGATCGGCGTCCCGGCCAGCGGGGCCAGCCCGATGAGCATGGGCACCACCCCGGCGATCAGCGCCGCCCACCAAGGGGTATGCAGAGCGACCGCGACCAGCGAGGCCGCGACGCCGATCAACGCCACCGGAATCACCAGCTGCAGCGGCAGATTCCGCAGCAGCCACAGATCATCGGAACGCAGCTCGGACGCGATGGCCTTCGCGGGACGGTCGGCGGAAGCGGGTGCTGCCCGAGGCGGCTCCGGCGCGGGCGGTGCCGGTCGACGCGGTTCGGGTGACGGCTGCGGCGGCGCCGGTCGCGGCGGCGCGGCGACACTCGAGCCGCCCTGCGCGAATCCGTCGAACCCACCCTGCCCGACCTCGCCGCGGGGTTGACCACCCGGCGGTGCGGGCGCGAAATTGCCCGGCCCGCCCGGCGGACGGCTGCCCGGACCGTTCGGCCCGAAACCCTGGTCGCCCCGGCCGAACTCGCGCGGGTCGCGCTGTCCGTAGCCGTCGGGCGCATTCGGCGGCTGGCCACCGGGCCGGTAACCGCCGGGCCCATCCTGTGGCGGACCGCCGGGTGGCCGATTGAATCGCCCGTCTCCGGGGTAGCCCCCGTTCCCACCGTTTCCGCCCGGCTGATAGCCGCCCGCTCCCCGCGGAAAGTCGTTCACAGTTCAGATGCCCCTCAGTCGGCGGCCGACGCCAGGTTGAGCCCGCTGAGCAGGGTGCTCAACGCGGCTCGCATATCGGGACCCTCGATCCGCATGAGCACCGCGTCGTCGATGGCGCTCAAATCGATGGATTCGTCATTGGCCAACCGGAACTCGCGTTCCTCCTCGGCGGCCTCGATCACGTTGCGGATGAAACGGCCGTTGCCGGCCAGGTCGACACCGCGGCGGGGCTGCCCGCTCTGGTCGGTGCTCTCCATGTCGTAGAGCTTCTGGCAGGTTTCGATCAGCGTGCGCAGAGCGTCCTCGGACAGCTCCGAATCACGCTTGGAGGACACCACTCCGCCGATCGCGCCGAGTTCCTCCGCGGTGTACGACGGGAACTGGAGACGCTTGGCGAAACGGGAGGCCAGACCGTCGTTGGCGGCCAGGAAGCGGTCGATCTCACCGTCGTATCCGGCGATGATGACCACCAGGCGGTCACGGTCGTTCTCCATGCGGGCCAGCAGCGTGTCGACGGCCTCCCGACCGAAGGCGTCGCCGCCCGAAAGGCCCTGCTGGATCAGGGTGTACGCCTCGTCGATGAACAGCACGCCATCCATCGCGGTATCGATCAGCGTGTCGGTCTTGATGGCGGTGGAGCCCAGGTGCTGGCCGACGAAATCGGAACGCTTGGTCTCCACGACCTTGTCGGTCTTGAGAATGCCCAGGCCGCAATAGATTTTGGCGACCACCCGCGCGATCGTGGTCTTACCGGTTCCGGGCGGACCGGTGAAGGCGAGGTGCTGACCGCGCGCCGAGCTCGAAAGCCCCTTCTCCGCGCGGATCTTCGCCAGCTGCGCACTCGACTGCAGCTTCGCGACCTGCGTCTTCACCGCGGTCAAACCGATCTGCTTGTCCAACTCGGCGCGGGCCTGGGCCAGGATCTCCTTGGCGCGGTCCTCGTGCTCGGCGGCCTGCTTCTCCTCCAGCGAAGGGGCCGAGGCCGGATCCCACTTGTCGGTACGGGCCTCGATCACCTCCTTGCTGGTGAGGGTGATCCGGTAGGTGCGGTCGCGCATGGCGGAGGCATTGGCCTCGAAATCCGGTGCCTGCGAATACACCTTCTCGAACAGCGCCTGCGCCTCCTCGGCCGCGCCGTTCTCGCGCAGGCACAGGCCGCGGCAGAACATGGCGGCCGTGCGGGCGGCCGGAATCGGTCCCGCCTCCGCGGCCTCCATCCGGCGAATCGCCTCACCGAACAGACCCAGCTGCGCGCAGGAGGTGCCGACCATCACGTGGGCGCCGGCCGCGAGATAGGGGTCTTCCCAGGCGTCGGAGCCGTTGAGCACGGCCATCACGTCCGGCCAGCGCTGGGTGTTGTAGTGCAGGATGCCGCGCACGTACTTGGCGATGCGCGTATCGATGTCGAAGTCCGGTTCCGAAGCCCGCGCGCGGCGGTGCTTTTCGAGTTCGTCGAGCACCTCGACGGCCTCGTCGTAGGACTTCTCGGCAATCAGATGCGCGGCCCACGCCAGGTGGATCTCGCTGAAACTGGACAGCGGGTAGTCGATGTAGAGCCCCGGCAGAAAACGTCCGGCAAGCTGTCGCGGTTGCAGCCCCAACCGGCGCTGTTCCCGTCCCAGCGAGACGGTGCTGCACTTGTACAGGTTGCTCAGAACATCCTTGGTGACTTCGCCCGCGGCGGCTCGCCCCAGCCAGGCGTCGGCCATGGTGGGATCCCACTCGGTGGCGCGCTGGAAGGCGAGTTTGGCGTAGTCGAGGTCCCGGTTCGATTCCTGGCCCTCGATGCTCAACCCCAGGGACAGCACTCCCGCATCGAAGGCGCGTTGGGCCTGGCGAGTGTCGATCATCCTAGTCGAACCCCGAATTCGTCGAACCTGGTTGGTCTTTCGTTCACAATCCCCACCCACACCGTGCGAATCGCACAGCTGCGGACAGTCGGATACATTATGGTTAACCGCCCTGGGCGGGCAACTGTTGAGAGCTACAGGGGAGCAGTTCAGTCAGTGACAGCACAGTCGATCGGCGGCCCGCGGGCAGCTGAACCCGAATTGTGCCGAGTGTCCGTCATCGGGGGGAATACCCAGCTCGACGTCGGTCTGCCGGCCAACGTGCCGATCGCCGCGTTCATCGGTGATCTGGTGCGTCTCATCGAATCCCGCAATCCGGATCCGATCGGCGGCGAGGACGGTGCAACACCCCTCCAGTCGCAGCATTGGACACTGGCCAAATTGGGCCGCGACATGATCGCGCCGAGTCAAACCCTCAATGACGCCGAGATCTACGACGGCGAATTGCTCGTGCTGCGCGCGGTTTCCGCCAAGGAAGCCCCGGCACTGTTCGACGACGTCATCGACGCTGTGTCGAGGCTCACGGCCGAGGAGTTCCGCAGCTGGTCGCCGACCGCCGCCCGCTGGACCGGACTGGTGTCCGGGGTGGCCGCGGTGGTCTTCGCGGTCGTGCTGGGACTGATCTCACGTTCCGCCGGTGACAAATTCGTCGCGCCGGCGCTGCTGCTGGGCGGTGCGATCGCGGCACTGGTCGCGGGCGCCATCGCCATGCGCAAGTACGCCGACGAGCTGACCGCCACCGGGCTCACGCTGTGCATGCTGCTGCTCACCTTCGGCGGTGCGGCGCTGGCCGTACCCGGCTCGGTGGGCAGTCCGCACCTGATGCTCGGCGCGGCCGCGACCCTGCTGCTCGCCGTGGTGGGCTACCGCATCATCGGCGCGGGCGCGGCGGTCGTGTCCGCCGTCGTCACCGTGGTGATCCTCTCCGGAGTCGGCGCCGCCGTGCGCATGATCTGGGATGCCGGGGTGCCGAAAGTCGCTGCGGGCGTACTGGTCACCTCGATCATCGTGCTCTCGATGGTCCCGCGGCTGGCCGCCATGCTGGCCCGACTACCCGTGCCGCCGGTGCCCACCGCCGGTGCCGCCATCGACCCGGCCGACCACGAACCCCGGCCCACCATCGAAGGCATCGGCGCGATCGGTGCGACGGTACTGCCGTCCGCGCACGGTCTCGGGCAGCGCGCCCGCACGGCCAATCAGTTCCAGACCGGCATCGTGGTCGGCAGCGCGATCGGCGCGGTCGCCGGTGCGCTCGGCGCGGCCGATCCGCTGGACTCCGCGCGCTGGCAGGGCATCGCGCTCGCGGTCGTCATCTCGATCATTCTGTGCCTGCGCGGCCGCTCCTTCGCCGATCTCACCCAGGCCGCCACGCTGATCGCCAGCGGCTGTATCACTTTCGTCGGCCTGGCCGTACTACTGGCGTTGAACGACGACGGCATGCTGCTGATCTCGGCGGGCCTGCTGCTGGCATTCGCGGTGGGGGCCATCGGATTCGGCATCATCGGCCCGCACGTCGAGGTCACCCCGATCCAGCGACGCTTCAACGAGATCTTCGAATACGGCCTGATCGTGTCGATCGTCCCGTTGGTGCTGTGGATGATGGACGTCTACTCGACGGCTCGGAACATATGAGCCGGCGTCCTGGAAACTGGGCGCGAATACTGTGTGCGGCGGCGGTTCTCGGCGGTGCATTGCTGGGACCGCAAGCCACGGCGGGGGCCGGGCAGACGGCGACCGCCGTCACGCCGCCGGCACCCGCGGATTCGGTGCCGGGTGACACGCTCGGGCAGGCCGACAAGCCCGCGCCGCTGTCGGTCACCGAGCTGAAGATCGAGTGCGGCAGCGAGTTCTACCTGCGGCCGGGCGGCGTCCCGCGTGACGAGCCGGTCTCGCAGAAGGTGCTCGATCTGCCCGCGGCCTGGCAGGCCAATTCGGGCCCCACGAATCGGGGTGCGGGCCAGACGATCGCGGTCATCGACACCGGCGTCAGCCGCAATCCGCGCATCGATGTGCAGCCCGGCGGCGACTATGTCTCCACCGGTGACGGCACCGAGGATTGCGACGGGCACGGAACCGTGGTCGCGGGCATCATCGCCGCCAAGCCCAGCCCCGACGACGGGTTGGTCGGCGTCGCGCCGGACGCACAGATCCTGGCCATCCGTCAGCTCAGCGAGCACTACCAGGCCAAGGAACAGAGCGGCGACAAACCGCCGGGCAGCACCAGCCAGCAGGGTTACGGACTCAGCGCGACCCTGGCCGCCGCCGTCGTGCGCGCCGTTCATATGCACGCCACCGTCATCAACATCTCCGCGGCCGCCTGCACGACCGCGGGCTCCGCGACCGGCGACGACGCGCTCGGCGCCGCAGTGCGTTTCGCATACGAGCAGGGCGTGGTGGTGGTCGCGGCCGCGGGCAATCTCGATTCGGCCAACGGCTGCGGCACCCAGAACGGTGCGCAGTCCAATCCGAAGGCCAGCTGGAATGCGTTGAACACCATCGCGAGTCCGGCCTGGTTCAGCCCGTATGTGCTGTCGGTCGGCTGGATGACCCGCGACGGCAGCCCGTCCACGAAGACCCTCTACGGGCCGTGGGTCGGGGTTTCCGCGATCGGGCAGGATGTGCTCGGATTCGACAGCAAGACCGGTGGGATCGTCAACACCTCCGGATTCGACGAACAGAACAAGGTGTACGTCGGCATTCAGGGCACCAGTTTCGCCGCTCCCTACGTGGCAGGACTGGCCGCGCTGGTGAAGGCTCAGCACCCGGAATGGTCCGATCACCCCGAGACACTCGCGCGGAAGGTGATGAACCAGATCATGCTCACCGCGCATCAGCCCGGCACCGGGCGTGATGATCGGGTGGGCGCGGGCATGATCGATCCGGTCGCCGCGCTCAGCACGTACTTTCCCGATGACGTGCTCACCGCGGAGACGCCGAAGCTGCAGAGCCAGGCCGGGGCCGGTAAGTCGCTGGCCTTCCCCACCCCCGAAAAGCCCATCGGCCCACCACGTTTGCCGCGCCTCGTCGCCACCGTCGGGTCCCTCGTCTGCCTGTCCGCGCTGGGAATCGGTCTCGCCATCTCGATTCCGTTCCGCAAGCGCCGAAGCGACGACGAACTGCCCGACCTCGATTCTTAACGACCGGAGAACTATCAATGGCAACCGAAGGTTTCGTGCGTCGGCCCCGCATCGCGCCACCGCGCGCCCCGGGCGGTGAGATGGCGCTGACCGCGCCGCCGGAGATCCCGCGTCCGGTGGCCGCGCCACTGATGGCCAAGCTGATGCCGGTCGTCATGGTGGTCGCCATGATCGGCATGCTCGCCATGATGAGCCTGATGGGCCGCTCGATGCTGTCCAACCCGTACATGATGATGATGCCGATGATGATGATCATGTCGATGGCCGGCATGCTCATGGGTCAGCGCGGCAGCAGCAAGAGCTCCGCGGAACTGAACGAGGAACGCAAGGACTACTTCCGCTACCTCGACCAGACCCGCCGCGAGGTGCGGCGCACCGGGCAGAAGCAGCTCGAGACCCTGGTCTGGAGTCACCCGGAACCGTCCGACCTGCCCTCCATCGTGGGTTCCCGGCGCATGTGGGAGCGCCGCCCCAACGATCCGGACTTCGGGCACGTGCGCGTCGGCATCGGCACGCACCGGCTCGCGGCCAAGCTGGCGCGGCCGGAAACCGGTCCGCTCGAGGATTTGGAGCCGGTCTCCACCGTAGCGTTGCGTCGTTTCGTGCGAACGCATTCCGTGGTGCACCACCTGCCGACGGCGGTGTCGCTGCGCGCCTTCCCCGCCATCAATGTCGAGGGGCCGGTCGAGGACACGCGTGGGCTGGTGTGGTCGATGCTCATGGAGCTCACCGCATTCCACGGACCCGACCACGTCGGCGTCGCCATCGTCACCGCCGAACCCGACTGCGAGGCGTGGGCGTGGGCGAAATGGCTGCCGCACGTGCAGCACGCGAGCGAGCGCGACGGCATGGGCGCGGCCCGCATGATCTACGGCTCGCTCGGTGAGCTGGAGACGGCGCTCGCCGACGACCTGCTCGAGCGTGGGCGGTTCATGCGTAACCCGCAGCCGACCGCCGGGCGCATGCACCTGGTCGTCATTATCGACGACGGATACGTCAGCGGCAGTGAGCGTTTGATCAGCGAGTCCGGTCTGGACGCGGTCACCGTCATCGACCTCAGCTCCGCGGAGAACAGCCTGGCCGCGCGGCGCGGGCTGCAGCTCGTCGCCGTCGGGGGAGAGGTGTTCGCCAAGAGTGCGGCCGGCTCCGAGAAGTTCGCGAATGCCGACAGCGTGACCCTGGCCGAGGCGGAAGCCTTCTCGCGCAGCCTGGCCCGCTTCCGCATCGCCACCGCGGCGCAGATCGTCAGCCTCGGCGACAACACCTCGGCCGCCGACCCGGGTCTGATGGCCTTGCTGAAGATTCCGGACGCCGCGCAGATCGATCCGGCCAAGGTATGGCGGCCCCGCGCCGGGCGCGAACGCCTGCGGGTGCCCATCGGCATCACCCCGGACGGCACGCCCGTCGAGATCGACATCAAGGAATCCGCCGAGAACGGCATGGGCCCGCACGGCCTGTGCATCGGTGCGACCGGTTCGGGTAAGTCGGAATTCCTTCGCACACTGATTCTTTCGATGGTCGCCACGCACTCGCCCGATCAGCTCAACCTGATCCTGGTCGACTTCAAGGGTGGCGCGACCTTCCTCGGCATGGACCCGCTGCCGCACGTGGCGGCGGTCATCACCAACCTCGAAGAGGAACTCGAACTCGTCGACCGTATGCGCGACGCGCTCGCCGGTGAGATGAACCGGCGGCAGGAACTGCTGCGCTCCGCGGGTAACTTCGCCAATGTCGTCGAGTACGAGAAGGCCCGCGCGGCCGGTGTGCCGCTGGACCCGCTGCCCGCGCTGTTCGTGGTCATCGACGAGTTCTCCGAATTGCTCTCGCAGAAGCCGGATTTCGCGGATCTGTTCGTGATGATCGGCCGACTGGGCCGATCGCTGCACGTCCACCTGCTGCTCGCCTCGCAGCGGTTGGAAGAGAACAAAATGCGCGGGCTGGACTCGCACCTGTCCTACCGCATCGGTCTGCGTACCTTCTCCGCCAACGAATCCCGTGCGGTGCTCGGCATCACCGACGCCTACCACCTGCCCGGTGTGCCCGGCTCGGGTTACCTCAAGAGCGACGCGTCGGATCCGTTGCGGTTCAACGCGACCTACGTGTCGGGGCCCTACGTCGCGCCCCGTAGCGCCCGGCAGGCCGCCGACGGCACCACGGTCGTCGACGCGCCGCCGCGCGAATTCACCGCCGCCGCGGTCGAAATCCTCGAGCAGCCCGAGCCGGAGAACCCGTTCGATCCGCTCGACCTGCTGCCGCCCCCGCCGCCGTCCGGTGACGAGGGGCTGCCCGACAGCCTGCTGCAGACGGTCGTCAAGCGCCTGACCGGTCACGGTCGCCCGGCACACGAGGTCTGGCTGCCGCCGCTCGAGGAATCGCCGACCGTGGACATGCTGCTGCCGGATCCGGACTGGCGCTCGTCGGTCAACCGGCACGGGCAGCTGTGGATGCCCATCGGCATCATCGACAAGCCGTACGAGCAGCGCCGCGATGTGCTGACCATCAATCTCGCTGGCGCGCAAGGCAATGTGGCCGTGGTCGGTGGCCCGCAGTCGGGCAAGTCGACCGCGCTGCGAACCATCATCATGTCCGCGGCCGCCACGCACACGCCCGAGCAAGTGCAGTTCTACTGCCTCGACTTCGGTGGTGGCTCGATGGCCGGTCTGGTCGGCCTGCCGCACGTCGGCTCGGTCGCAGGCAAGATCGACTCGGATCGGGTGCGCCGCACCATCGCCGAGCTCACCACCCTGCTGCGGGAACGCGAAGAGCGGTTCGCCGCGCAGGGCATCGAATCGATGGCCGAGTTCCGGCGGCGTCGACACGCCGCGCTCGCCGCGGAGCGGGCCGACGATCCGGTGCTGGTCGACCGGTTCGGCGACGTGTTCCTGGTCATCGACAACTGGCAGGTCGTCCGCGAGGAGTTCGACAGCCTGGAGCCGATGGTCGGACAGCTTGCCGCGCAGGGTCTTTCGTACGGCATTCACGTGATCCTGGGTGCCAACCGCTGGGGCGAGATCCGCGCCTCCGTGAAGGACATGATCGGTACCCGCATCGAGCTGCGCCTGGGTGACCCCTCGGACTCCGAGATGGGCCGCCGCGTCGCCGTCAACGTTCCGCTCAACCGGCCCGGCCGCGGTCTCACCCCCGACCAGCTGCACATGCTCATCGCCATGCCGCGCCTGGACTCCGACACCAACGCCCAGAACCTGGCCGAGGGCGTCGCCGCCGCGCGCACCGAGATGCAGGCCCTGTGGGGCGAGCGGCGCGCACCCGAGGTCCGCACACTGCCGCCCAGCGTGCCTCGCGACCAGCTGCTGGAAGCGGCTCGCCGCAACGGCATCGTGCAGAGCCCGACCAAGGTGGTCATCGGCATCGGCGAATCCGAACTGCAGCCGATCGTCCTGGACTTCGCCTCCGACCCGCACTTCATGGTGTTCTCCGAAGTCGAGTCGGGCAAAACCACGGTGCTGCGCAACATCGTTCGCGGCCTGGCCGAGAGTTCCAACGCCGACACCGCCCGCGTCATCCTCATCGACTACCGCCGCACCCTGCTCGGGGTGCTGGAAGGTGATCAGCTGGCCGGGTATTCGACGTCCTCGCAGACCTGCGGCGGCATGATCAAGGAAGTCGTCAACTACCTCTCCAAGCGCATCCCCGGCTCCGACATCACGCCGCAGCAGCTGCGTGACCGCGACTGGTGGAGCGGCCCCGAGATCTACGTCGTCGTCGACGACTACGACATGGTCGTCGCGGGCGGAAACCCCTTGGGCGCCTTGGTGGAACTGCTTCCACAGGCCCGCGACATCGGCCTGCACGTGATCATCTCCCGCAATATGGGCGGCATCTCCCGCGCCCTCTACGACCAGGTGCTCGGTTCGATGAAGAACCTCTCCGTCCCCGCCCTCCTCATGAGCGGCTCCCGGGACGAGGGCAAACTCATCGGCGACATCCGCCCCATGCGCCTGCCCCCCGGCCGAGGCATCCTCTGGTCCCGCTCCCGCGGCGACGAGATGATCCAAATCGCCGACCTCCCCTCCCTGTAACCCAGGAGAGGACGCCTGTAACCCTGTGGAGGACAAGGAAGCCGCATGAACATCGGCCCCGGCTCGATACTCGGCGGCTACCGCATCGAACGCGCGCTGGGCAGCGGCGGAATGGGCACGGTCTACCTGGCCGCCCACCCCGCCCTGCCCCGCCACGACGCCATCAAGGTCCTCTGGCCCCACATGGCCGCCGACCCGGAGTTCCGCGCCCGCTTCGAACGCGAAGCGAATCTCGCTGCGACCCTGGACCACCCGAACATCGTCGCGGTCCAGAACAGAGGCGAGGACCAAGGCTGCCTCTGGATCGCCCTCCAATACGTCGCAGGCACCGACGCCGCCACCGCCCAAACCCACGACCCCGCATCCATGACCCCGATGCGCGTCCTCCACATCACCACCGAAATCGCCAAGGCCCTCGACCACGCCCACCACCACGGCATGCTCCACCGAGACGTCAAACCCGCGAACTTCCTGCTGGCTCCTCAGCCGCAGGGCCCTGAGCGAGTTCTGCTGGCCGACTTCGGAATAGCCAAACCCACCGACGGCTCCACCGAACTAACCCGCACCGGCGCCTTCATGGCCACCGTCGCCTACGCCTCCCCCGAACAACTCTCGGCAGGCAAACTAGACCCCCGCAGCGACCAATACAGCCTCGCCTGCTCCTTCTACCGCCTACTGGTCGGCCAAAACCCCTACCCCGGCACCGAGGCCCTGAACGTCATGCTCGCCCACCTGAACGAGCCCCCACCCCGCATCACCGCCCTGCGTCCGGCGCTGCCGCCCGCGTTGGACGGCGTGTTGGCAAAAGCCCTCGCCAAGGACCCGGCGCACAGGTTCGCCACCTGCCTCGAATTCACCACCGCCACAATGGAAGCGATGTCGGGCGCATCGCGGCGAACTGCCGCGACCGTACGAGTGTCGGACCCTGCTCGGCCCGCGGATGCCGTCGCCGGTGCCCGTTCGTTCGCGGGCCTGCTCAGCAATGTCGCCCCGGCCGCCCCCGATACACCCTTTGCGCGGCTCAAGGCAGAGGCGGAGGCGGACCGTGCCCGCCGAGAGGCCGAACGCCGAGCAGCTGAGAGCGCGGCGAAGGCGCGGTGGACGCCTCCGACCCCAGCCGCCCCGGCGCCGCCGATCGATCGGCAGGGCGTGCAGTCCTTCGCGAACCTTGCCGCCAAAACTGGTCGGGCGGGTGGCAATCGGGTGTTCGGCGAACAGCATTCATCCGTCCCGGACCGCATCGACGTCCGGCACCTCGTGCCGCCGGACGCGTGGTGGACTCACCGTGAGTGGCTGGCCGTCATTGCTGCGGTCGTACTGCTGGTGGTTCTCATCGCGGTGATGGCGAGTTGACCGCGAGACTCAGGTCGTCTGTGCTGGGCCGGATTCGGTGACTACGCCGGGGTGGGGGCGGAGGAAGGGGCTGTGGGG
>NZ_BAAGTC010000027.1:0-277318 GCF_054782115.1 Nocardia heshunensis
CCTCACCCGACCCGCCCGGGTATCCAGCACAACGTACTGAACACACAAGAACTTAAGGAGATCCACGATGCCCCGTTCTTCCCGAGCCCAGGCCGAGTCGAACCGCCAGGAGGTGCTGGACGCGGCCGCCGCGTTGGTGCGTCGGCGCGGGGTGGGCGGCGTGACGGTGCCCGAGGTGATGTCCGCGGCCGGGCTCACCCACGGCGGGTTCTACCGGCACTTCCAATCCAAGGAAGACCTGGTCGCACAGGCGTGCGCCGCGGCGTGCGAGGAGAAGAACCTCGAGCGCGAGCAGATCCGCGCGGCCGCGCCCGACGCGGCCTCGGCGCGGCGGACCTTCGTGGAGCGTTACCTGTCCGCCAAGCATCGCGACCACCCGGCGCACGGCTGCGGAATCGCCGCGCTCGCAGGCGATGTCGCGCACACCGAGTCCGACAGCGCGCTGCGGCAGACGTACACGAAGGGGCTGCACGACATGGTCGGCCAGCTCGGCGACCTGGCCGAACGCTCCGAGGCGGTCGACGACGAGACGCTGGTGGAGGTCGCGCTGATGTCCGGCGCACTCATGCTGGCGCGTGCCAGCGCCGACGACGAACTCGCCGATCGCATCCTGACCGCGGCCCGGGACTTCCTGCTAGCCAACCGACCGGTCGGCTAACCGACCGCATCCGTTACGCAAGAGAGCCACAACCTATATCCGAATCGAGCCCGCAATGGGAATCCCTCTGTCGCAAACATTTCGCGAGCGAGAACTCGAGGAGGACGCCATGTCTGAGCCCGTGTGCATCGATTGCTGGCGGCGTGACAACCTCACGTTCACCCAGCGCCTGGATCCGGCCTACATCAAACCGGGCCCCAAATTCCGGTGCGCCATGCACCGCGCCCAGTGCGAGGCCGAGGGCCTGCTGCCGGAGCGCACCGACCACCGCGAGGCCGCCTGAGCATCACGGGGCCTGGATCACCAGCCCCGCCCGCGCACCGCGCTTCTCACCCCACTCGTAGAGCGCGGTCAGCACCGGCACCAGACTCCACCCCTCTTCGCTGAGTTCGTACTCGACCTGCGGTGGAACGGTCGGAAAAGCCGTGCGCCGCACCAGCCCATCCCCCTCCAGCTCCCGCAACTGCTGAATCAGCATCTTCTCGCTGGTATCGGGCATCAGCCTGCGCAGTTCCCCGTACCGCCGCACCCCTTCCTTGAGATGCGCCAGTATCACCGGCTTCCACTTGCCGCCGATCAGATCGACGGTCACTTCGACCGCGCAGTTGTACCGCTTCCCAGCCATATCCGACGGTAACGCGAACGGCCGAACTAGTTGGGGCGCAGGACAACCAGACCGGGGACGGTGTTCAGGTACTGGGTGAGCGGGGTGTCGACCACCTGGTTGTTGGCCGACAGCGAGGAGGCGTTGCGGAACATGGGGCCGTTGGGGGTGCTGATGAAGATGCCGACGTGGGAGACGTCGAGACCGGCCTCATCGGTGTAGGCGCCGAGGAAGTCGCCGGTGTGGAGGGCGGAGATGACCCCGTTGTCCAGGGACGCGCTGGGGATGTAGGTGATGTTGCGGTCCACCACCGGAATGCCGGGGAGGTAGTAGCCGCCACCGGCCTTGGCGTTCAGGTGCTTGGTCACCGTGACGGCGGCCGGGGTCAGGCTCGCGGTGATGTCGTTGGCGGCGACCCGGTTGGTGTTCGCCCAGTCGGTGAAGAAGTGCTTGCGGTGGGTGAATTCGACCTGGCCATCGACGTATCGGGTGGCGATGAGGTTCTGTGTGAACTGGCCGCGGTCGGCCGAGCGGCTCAGCGCCTCCACGTAGTCGAGGTAGGTGAAGCAGTCGACGCCACGGAAGTCGACGACGAGTTGTTCCGGCTGGGACGCCGAGCCGATGAGCATGTTCGCGCGGTACGGGGTGCCGAGGAAGCGGGCCGAGAGCTGCGCGATCGCGTCGGTGCGGGGACCGGTCAGCGAGTTGCGCAGGGCGAGCAGATCGTCGAGCTGCCGGGAGGTGGAGTCGTCCAGGTTCGCGTCGGCGGGCGTGGCCATGGCTTGCGCCGGCAGCAGCGCCAGCCCGAAAACGAGCGTGACCAGCATCAGTAGAACGCGGGTGACAGTGCGCAAAACCCCTCCATCAGAACGAGACGTGCAGATCGAACCTAACACCGAATTTCCGTCCCAGACAATCCTTCCACCAGCGTCGATCCCTGCGTAGGCTGCCGAGCATGATCACGACAAAGGCTCCGCAACAGCGCATCGCGGAGTTGCTCGACACCGAATCTACCGTCGTGGACGGCTACCTCGACGTACTCGGTACGGATACCCCGCCCATCAAGGGCATCGGCCAGGCCGCCATGCGGGTGCCGCTGGTGTCCCGGATCTACGAACCCATCTGGCGAAATTTCTTCCGGCTCGCCATGGGCAGCAATGCCGTCGGGGTGAATCGGGAGAAGCAGCGGGCGGTGGATTCGCTCGCGATCACCGAGGGCGCGCTGGTGCTCGATGTCGGCTGCGGGCCGGGGCTGTTCACCAGGGCCTTCGGTGACGCGGTGGGTGCGGCCGGGCTGGCCGTCGGGCTCGACGCGTCGCAGTCCATGCTGGCCGAGGCGGCCCGCACCAATGCGGTGGGATCGGTCGGTTTCGTGCGCGGCGACGCCGGGCGGCTCCCGTTCGCCGACAAGACCTTCGACGCCGTGGCCTGCTTCTTCGCCCTGCACTTTTTCCCCGACGCGGAAGGCGCGCTGGCCGAGATCGCCCGGGTCACCGTGCCCGGCGGGCGGATCGCGGTTACCGCGCTGGCGCATCCAGAACTGCTCGACTTCCCGCTGTTCCGCCGCGCCTACCAGCTCGGCGGCGCGCGCAGCCTCGCCCACCACGTCGTGCCGGATCTGCTCGCGGCGGCGGACTGTGAGATCACCAGCCGGAAGTCTTCCGGCGCGGTGCAATTCGTGACGGCCGTCAAGACCCCGTGATTCGCGCATCGAGGCCCTGCTCGAGAAAGTCGAGCAGGGTCCGGGTGCGCCGGGGCAGCGCGGGGGAATCGGTGTAGGTGGCGTAGATGTCGGCGCCGGGGGTCGGAATGTCGGCCAGCACCTGGATCAGGCTGCCGTCGCGCAACAGCGGGGCGACCTGCCACAGCGAACGCATGATGAGGCCGCGGCCCTCGAGGCACCAGCGGGTGATGACATCACCGTCATTGCTGACCAGGTTCCCGGCCACCCGCACCGCGGTGTCCGGCTGCTCGAAACGCCACAGCGCGTAATCGCTCTCGTTCTCCCGCAGCACGATGCAGTTGTGCCGCTCCAACTCCGAGAGCCGCTGCGGCTCGCCGTGCTGACCTATGTATTCCGGTGCGGCGCAGACGATTCGGCGATTGCGGCACAACCGCCGCGCGTTCAGCCGGGAATCGGGCAGCGTGCCGACGTGGATATCGAGATCGAAACCGGTGCCCGCAATATTGAGCGGCACCGACGAGAGCTCCAGATCGACCTGCACCAGCGGATGCGCAGCCACGAATTCGGCCACCAGGTCGGCGATGTGGGCGCGGCCCAGCCCGATGGTGGAGCGCACGTGCAGCCTGCCGCGCAGTTCGCCGTGCTGCTCGGCGATGGAATCCTCGAGCTCCTCCCATTGCGCGGCAAGGCGGGCCGCACCCGCGGCATACCGCTCCCCTTCCGGGGTGAGCGTGAAGCGACGGGTGGTGCGCTGGATGAGCGGCACCCCGAGACGTGCCTCCAGTTGCGCGAGGCGTTTGCTGACCGCCGAGACCGACAGCCCGAATTCGCGGGCCGCCTCGGTGAGGCTGCGGGACCGGGCGACGACGTCGAAGAACAGGATGTCGTCACTGCCACCGGCGCGCATCGGAACCTCCTGTCATTCTTTCCATTTCGGAAAAGGTCTCTTGCGCCGTTCGTACTTTCCGCGCCGGGTCACCGAGCCTACCGTTGTGATCCAGCCGACAGCAACGACGTTCGATCGGCAGCGAGGAAGGCGGAATTATGGCGACCGTGCACCGCATTGCGGTTATTCCCGGCGACGGCATCGGAAAGGAAGTCGTGCCGGAGGGAATCCGGGTCCTGGAGGGTGCGGCGGCCGCCTGCGATTTCAGCCTGGAACTCGAATATTTCGACTTCGCCAGCGCCGACTACTACATCGCGCACGGGAAAATGCTGCCGGACAACTGGTTCGATCGGCTGAAATCCTTCGACGCCCTCTTCTTCGGCGCGGTCGGCTGGCCCGAGGTGGTGCCCGACCATATCTCGCTGTGGGGCAGCCTGCTGCAGTTCCGCAGGCACTTCGACCAGTACGTGAGCCTGCGGCCGGTGCGGCTGCTGCCCGGCGTGACCGGCCCGCTGGCCGGGCGCGCACCCGGCGATATCGATTTCTATGTGGTGCGCGAGAACACCGAGGGCGAATACTCCAGCATCGGCGGGCGCATTTTCGAAGGCACGGAACGGGAAACGGTGGTGCAGGAAACCGTCATGACCCGCACCGGCGTCGACCGCATTCTGCGCTATGCGTTCGAACTGGCACAGCGGCGGCCGCGCAAACACCTCACCTCGGCGACGAAGAGCAATGGCATCTCCATTTCCATGCCCTACTGGGACGAGCGGGTCGTGGAAATGTCTCGCGCCTACCCGGAGATCGAGGTGGACAAATACCACATCGATATTCTGGCCGCGAATTTCGTGCTGCACCCCGACTGGTTCGACGTGGTGGTGGCCAGCAATCTGTTCGGCGACATCCTCAGCGATCTCGGGCCCGCCTGCACCGGCACCATCGGGATCGCGCCGAGCGGGAACATCAACCCGGAGCGACGGTTTCCCAGTCTGTTCGAGCCGGTGCACGGTTCGGCCCCCGATATCGCCGGGCGCGGCATCGCCAATCCGATCGGGCAGATCTGGAGCGCGGCCATGATGCTCGAGCATTTGGGCGAGCAGGTCGCGGCGGCCGCGGTGTTGAGCGCGATCGAGACCGTGCTCGCCGCCGGTGGGGCCGCGCTCACGCCCGACATGGGTGGCACCGGGACCACCGAATCGCTCGGCAAGGCCGTGCGGGCAGCGTTGGAAATCCGGTGAGCCGCCATGAGTTCCATTGACCGGATCCGCCGGGTCTCGCGGCGGTCGATGCCCGAGATGGACGGTGCGCCGCTGCTGATCCCGGTGGCGCTGACCGCGGCGGTGCTGCTGGCCGGGCACTTCCGGACCATTCCGGAGAACATGATCGGCGGGCTGGCGGTGATCGTCGGGCTGGGCATGCTGCTCGGTCCGCTCGGCAATCGGCTGCCCGTGGTCTCCCGCATCGGCGGGGGCGCGCTGGTGTGCCTGCTGACACCGTCGATCCTGGTGTACGCCAAGGTGTTCGACGGCAATACCGTGCGCGCCGTGTCCGCGCTGATGAAGCAGGCCAACTTCCTGTACTTCGTGATCGCCACCCTGGTCGTGGGCAGCATTCTCGGCATGAGCCGCAAGCTCATGGTGGGCGGCCTGATCCGGATCTTCCCGCCGCTGCTGGCGGGCACGGTCGCGGCGGTCGCGGCGGGGCTGGCGGTCGCGATGTTGTTCGGCAACAGCTTTCACCGGGCGCTGTTCTACATCGTGATCCCAATTCTGGGCGGCGGCATCGGCGAGGGCGTCATCCCGCTGTCCTCCGCCTACTCCTCCGCGCTCGGCGGTGAGCCGGGAAGTTATGTGGCGCAGTTGATTCCGGCGGCCATCATCGGCAATATCGCCGCGATCATCACGGCGGGCGTGCTGCGGCGGCTCGGTGACCGGAAGCCGGAGTTGGACGGCGGCGGACGGTTGGTGCGTGTCGGTGGCGACCAGTTGCGTCCCAGCACCGAGATCCCATCGCTGACAACGGATTCCATTGCCACTCGGGAGCCCAACTACGCCCTCGGTGTCCTGATGATCACCGGTCTGTTCGTCTTCGCCTCGCTGTTGGAGAAGCCGGTCCATCTCCCGGCCCCGGTGCTGGTCATCATTCTGGCGGTGCTGTGCAAGCTCGGCGGCGTGTTCCCGGCCTCGGTGGAGGCGGACGCGCGGGCGGTGTACGCGATCATCGCCCGCTGGTTCATCTTTCCCACCATGATCGGGCTCGGCATGGTGTACCTGCCGCTCAACAATGTGATGGCGGTGCTGTCGGTCGGCTATGTGATCGCCTGCACCGCAGTGGTTCTCGCGATGGCGCTGACCGGATTTCTGGTGGGCCGCGCCATCGCGATGTATCCGGTCGACGCCGCGCTCGTCACCGTCTGTCACAGCGGGCTCGGCGGCACCGGTGACGTGGCCATCCTGTCCGCCGCCGATCGCATGAATCTCATGCCGTTTGCGCAGATCTCGACCCGCATCGGCGGCGTGACCACCGTGATCAGCGCCGCCTGGCTCATTCGCCTGTTCGGGTGAGCCCGTCCTGAGTCAGGCCCCTCCTAGCCGAGCAGTCCGCCCAGCAATCCACCGGACTGCCCGGCTTCCTGACCGCCGCCGGTGCCGCCGATCATGCCGCCCGGCGGCAGTTCGGACGGCTGCACGATGACGAACCCGTGACCCGAGAACGCGAGCGTCAGACCCTCACCCGTGCTGCGGCCGATCAACCGGCCGAATCCGAACGAGTCATTGCGCTTGATCCCGGTCTGCAAGCTCGACGACCAGGCCACCGCGGCCTGCGGGTCGGCATAGGTGGGCTGGTCCACATTGAGCACCACCGGGGAGCCGTGCGTGGTGATGGCGATGCGGCCGCGACCGGTGAAGACACAGTTGAAAAAGCCCGCGTTGCTGGCATATCCGGCCGCGCCCTGCACCCGCTGAATGTTGTAGGACAGCGTCGAATCGAAGGCCAGCACGTTCGCGCCGTTGATGGTCAGCCCGTCGGTGCCGTCCAGATCCACGGTATGCACATCGGCAGCGGCATTGGCCAGGAACAGATCTCCGCGCCCGGACACCTGCATGAGCGGCACGCCCTCACCCGTCAGCCGCTGCTGAATGGCCCGCCCGATGCCGCCGGACCCGAGCGCCTTGAACTGCAGATCCCCCTGATAGGCCACCATGGATCCGGCACGCGCGAGCGTCTCCCCATTCACCGCGACCCGAATCATCTTGCTGCCCTGCTTCTGAATGCCGACACCACTGACCTCGGCGTGATTCGGATGGAACAGCTCACTCTGCACGGACGGGACTCCTTGTGGGGCTGGAAAATACTGTGCGGCTCGGGGATTAGGCATGGTGGGCGCGATCGGCGGCGACCCCGGATACGGCGGCGGTGGGACCGGCTGCGGCGGGGTGAAGGGCTGCGGCGCGGGGAACGGCTGGGCAGGCACCGGTGAGGGCGGCGGCGCGAAAGGCTCTGGGCGCGAGAGCACCTGGGTCGGCGCGACGCGGCTCGCCGGTACGGACTGTTGGGGCGGGCTACTCGGCTGTGCCGGTTCCGGCTCGTCGTCGATGTTCACGCCGAACGCGGCGGCCAGCCCGGCCAGCCCGTCGTCATAGCCCTGGCCGACCGCCCGCACCTTCCACGCATCGCCGCGCCGATAGATCTCCACGCAGACCACGGCCGCCTCGGTGGTCAGGCCGTTCATGGGGAAAGTCAGTGTGCCCGCGGCAGATCCGATGGTGGCGGTCAACGTCCCAGCCCCGGCGAAGGTGGCGGGCCCGCTGCCGTCGAGGCTCGCGGTGACGGCGACCCGATCGACAGCGGCGGGCAGCGCGGAGGTCTGTATCTGGACCATGTCCCCGGCCCCGCGCCCGTGCCGATACACGACACCCGGTGCGACCGGCTGATTGAAGAAGACGAAATCGCCGTCGGACCGTACCCGCCCGTCGGCTCCCAGCAGCAACGCCGAGACGTCCACGGCCGCCGCGCAGGTCACGGTGACCGTCAGCCGTTCGGCGGGCGCGGGCCGATTCTCCCCGCGTGCCAGCGCCGTCACCACGCCCCCTCGGCACGGACCTGTTCGCGCAATACCCGATTCACAGGATCCAGTGTGTCGAATGTCCGCGGCGGCGGCCATCCGGATGTTCCCCGATGTCCACGCCGGTCTTGACATTCAACCCTCGCCGCCCAAATACTACACTCACTGTAGCTACATGGACCGTAGCTTTGAGGGAGGTCGCAATGGGGCGTCGTTACTGCATCATCGGAGCGGGATACACCGGCCTGGCCGTGGCCAAGGCCTTTACCGATCTCGGCCTGGATTACGACCAGCTCGAGGCCACCGATGCCATCGGCGGCAACTGGTCGCACGGGGTGTACGACTCCACGTACCTGATCAGTTCCAAGGACGTCACCGAGTACCCCGACCACCCGATGCCCGACGCCTACCCGGACTTCCCGAGCGCCGCGCAGATGCGGGACTACCTGCGATCCTTCGCCGCGGAATTCGGGCTCGACCGCCGCATCGAATTCGGCGCGCTGGTGGCCGACGTCGGCCCGCTGGACGCGACCGGAGCAGCCGGGTGGCGGGTCGAACTCGCGAGCGGCGAGGTGCGCGAGTACACCGGCGTGGTGGTCGCCAACGGCCACTACTGGGACACCAATATCCCGTCGTACCCGGGCGAATTCACCGGCAAGCAGATCCATTCCAAGGACTACAAGCGGCCCGCCGACCTGGAAGGATCGCGGGTGCTGGTGGTCGGGGCTGGGAACTCCGGCTGTGATCTGGCGGTGGAAGCCGCTGTGACGTTCGGCAATTCGGAGATCTCGCTGCGCCGCAGCTACTGGTTCATCCCCAAGTACGTCTTCGGCATCCCGAGCGGGAAATTCGATGTCGGCTCGGTGCCGGTCCCGAAGCTCGCCCAGGAGGCCGTCTTCCGGTCCCTCGTCGCGCTGGGCATGGGCAGCTTCGACAGTTTCGGGCTGCGCAAGCCCGAGCACCGGATCTTCGAGCAGGATCTGGTGGTCAACCAGCAATTGCCGTACTTCCTGAAGCACGGCCGCATCGCGGTCCGGCCGGAGATCGCCCGATTCGACGGTCACACAGTGTCTTTCGTCGACGGCACCGTCGGTGAGTACGACACCATCGTCTGGGCGACAGGTTTCAAGACCACCTTCCCGTTCCTGCGCGACGGGCTGCTCGAATGGGAGCACGGCCAGCCACGGCTGGTGGCGCACACCTTCGCCCCGGGCCTGGCCAACCTGTATTTCGCGGGCCTGGTCGCGCCGCGCTCCGGGGCGGGCATGCTGTTGATGAACTCGTCTCGCCTGATCGCCGAATCCGCGCTGCTGCAGCAGGATCTCGACAGCCCGATCGGCGATCTCTACGCCCACGTGTCCAAGCCCTCCGCTGAAATCCTCGCGGGTGGACCGGAATTGCGCTGGGAGGCGCTGCGCGGCCGCTGGCTGGTGCGCGGGCTGACCCAGCTCACAACGATTCGCGCGCTGCTGTCCGGTGTTTCGGAACGCGGCGGCCGGTCGGCCGAAACCACCGATTCGCACGAGGAATCGCCCGGCGGCCTCCCGGTGAGTGTCCTACGCCCGCTGCTTGCTGTCGCCCGCCGCATCGCCTGATCACACCAATCCGCCTGCGCCACACCAGGAGCCACTCATGCCACCCAAGACCCGCACACCTCGCATCGTTGCCGTCGGTAGTCCGCTCACCTTGCCCTGCGGGGTGACGCTGCCCAATCGGCTGGCCAAGGCCGCCATGAGCGAGCAGCTCGGCGAGATCACCGGCGCGCCCAGCCAGACCCTGACCCGCCTCTACAGCGCATGGGGACGCGGCGGTGCAGGCCTGCTCGTCACCGGCAATGTCATGATCGATCGGCGCGCCTATGTCGAACCGCGCAATGTCACCCTCGAGGACGATCGGCACTTGGAAGCCGTAAGCAATTGGGCGCGTGCGGGTTCCCGGGCGGGCGCGGTCATGATCATGCAGATCAATCACCCCGGACGGGTGGCGGTCGGTCCGTTGAATCGGCGTCCGGTCGGCCCGTCGGCGCTGCGGCCCGAGGTGATCGGCTACAACCTGCGCAAGCCGCGCGCGCTGTCGCTCGACGACATTGCCGAGCTGCGGCGGCGGTTCGCGCGGACCGCGGAACTGGCGGTGGCGGCGGGCTTCTCCGGGGTTCAGGTACATGCGGCGCACGGCTATCTGCTGTCGCAGTTCCTGTCTCCGTTGGCCAATCAGCGCACCGATGAGTACGGCGGCTCTCCGGAGAACCGTCGCCGGTTGCTGCTCGAGGTGGTCGCAGATGTCCGGAAAGCCATCGGCGCCAACGCGATTCTCTCGGTGAAGCTGAACTCAGCCGACTTCCAGCGCAGGGGGCTGGAAGAAGGCGAGTCGCTCGACGTGGCGCTGGCGCTCGAACAGGCCGGGATCGATCTGCTGGAGATCTCCGGCGGCAACTATGAGGCCCCGGCCATGACCGGTGTGGTGCAGGACAGCACGCGCGAGCGCGAAGCCTATTTCTTGCGTTATGCCGAAGAGCTGCGCTGGCGTTCGACGATGCCGCTCATGCTCACCGGAGGCATTCGCACCCTGGACTTCATGAACGAGGTGCTGGCCGGGGGCGCGGTCGACGTGATCGGTCTCGGCCGTCCGTTCGCGATCCGCCCGAATATTGCCGCGGACCTGCTGTCCGGCACCGCCGAGCCGCTGGTGCTACCCACCGCGCCACGCATCCCACTCCCCCTCGCGCCGGTCAATTCCTACCTCCAACTCGCCTGGCACGCAGCGAATTTCCGTCGCATCGCCGGCGGAGACCAGCAGGTCAGCGGGCCGGGCGCGATCCGCACCCTGGCCGCGGCCGGAGCCACCGTGACCGCCCGCGCGCTCACCCAGTTCTGAGCCGAGGAATCTCCATGAGCCCCAATGTCTCCGGCCGCGCCCTGAACCACTTCCGATCGAGGAGTCCGCGATGAATCTCCCCACACCCACCGCCACCTCGCGGGCCGTCGTCACGGGGGCCTCCTCGGGCATCGGCGTCGCTCTGGCCGAGGAGCTTGCCCGCCTGGGCTATTCGCTGGTCCTGGTGGCCCGGCGCGAGGACCGGTTGCGCGAGCTGGCCGCGCTGCTCAGCGCACGCCACGGCGTCGAGGCCGAGGTGCGGACCGTTGATCTGTCCGACGCGGGCGAGCGCGGAAAGCTGTGCGATGAGCTGGCCGTGCGGGATATCGCGGTGCTCTGCAACAACGCCGGGTTCGCTACCTACGGCGATCTGGCGAACGCGAGCCCTGCCCGCGAGCGTCAGCAAGTCGTGCTGAATTCCGTTGCCGTACACGACCTCACGCTGGCCGTCCTGCCCGGCATGGTGGAGCGGGGTGCGGGCGCGATCCTGATCACCGGTTCCACCGCGGGCAATCAGCCCGGGCCGGGCAACGCCACCTATGCGGCCACGAAGGCGTTCGCCAATACCCTCGCCGAATCCTTGCATTCCGAGCTCGCGGGCACGGGGGTGAGTTGCACGCTGCTCGCGCCCGGGCCGGTGCGCACCGAGTACGCCGAGGTCGCCGAGGTACCGAAGCTGGACAGGCTGGTTCCAGGACCACTGTGGGTCAGCGCGGAACAGGCTGCGCACGAGGCGGTCTCGGGTCTGGCCGCCGGTCGCCGTCGGGTGGTGCCGGGGGCCTTCGCCAAGGTCCAGACGGTCAGTGGCCAGTACACCCCGCGCGCGCTGATCGGCCCGATCCTGCGCACCGTCTACCGGAAGGTGAAGTGATCATGGGCTGGGAACCCGCCATTCGCACGGTCGGCCGCTCACTCGGCAATGATCTGCGCCGGGTGCTGGCGATCGGCGATCCGCGCCGCAGCCTGTACCGGGACGCCCATTACTTCAGTGCCACAGTAGAAATCGATCCCGAGGCCATGAGGAAGTGGCTGCCCGCCGGTGTCCGCCTGACCGAACCGGCCCGCGCTGACCTGTTCACCGCGTGCTTCCCGGACAACAACTTCGAGTCGCCGGGGTATCACGAGGCCGGGTTGTTCGTGCACATCAAGACCGTGCAGGGCACCGGAATCCATTGTCCCTGGATGATTCTCGACGATGACGTGGCTTTGATCATCGGGCGTGAGCTGCTCGGGTATCCGAAGAAGCTCGGCGAGGTCGATTGGACGGTCACCGACACCGAGATCCATGCCACCGCGACCCGTCGCGGGCACAAGTTGCTCGGCATGGGCGGGCGGCTGGGCGAGGTGATCACCGATCCGCCGCCGATCCTGGCTCGCCCGCACCGCAATGTCGTCGGTCTCGCGGGGTTGTTCCCGTCCTGGCTGGTCGGCTTCACCCCGCGCGAGAGCGTGGTCGAGGTGCGTCGGATCGATGACTTCTACCTCGAAGTGCAAGGCTCCGAACGTGATCCGCTCGATCAGATGGGCATCGGCCGGGTACTCGACGCGCGCTTGCACCGCGTCGACCTGCTTGGCGTGTGGGTTCCGCCGATTCCGCTGCGCCCGCTCACCCCGCTGTTCAGCATGACTCGTATGCGGCCTCGAATCCTGTGACCGCATCGACCACCGCACCCAGGAGGCTCGCATGAGCATCGCCGAACGCCTCAGTACCGAACCGCTGGCCATTCCACGCCCGGCCACCACCGCGCCGTTCGCCCGCATCGATACCTTCGACAAGGCACTGTCCGCGCCCGGCGGTTTCGGTGCGCGGCTGCGCGCGGTGCGCACGGCCGCACTGGATTTCAAGCGGGAGTTCGCCGCCACCGGTCGTCCGGACTCGGTGCGCACGCACGATCTGATCTCGCTGCCGTATCCGACGCGGTACGGGCTGTTCCGGGCCGCGATCAGTCCGACACCGTTCGTCACGATCAGCAATCGCATGCTGATCGTGCGCTGGACCGAGTCGGACGGCACGCCGCGGACGCTGCTGTTCGAGCCGAGTGATCACGAACTCGACTCCTACACACCGTATTTTGCCGAGCTCGACAAGATGACCCCGGGACCGCTGCGTGGACTGTTCGTGACCGCGCACTCCGATGTGCTCACCGCGTGCCGACAAGCCGGAGTCGATCCGGCCTCGGTCGATTACCTCGCCTTCGACCATCTGCACACCCAGGATGTGCGGCGCTGGCTGGGCACTACCCGCCCGCAGCCCGACATCAGCCCGGATCGGCCGGTAGCGGCGGCCTTCCCGAACGCCAAGCTGCTCGCGCAGCGCGATGAGCTGGAGGCCATGGCGGATCTGCATCCGTTCCAGCGGCCCTGGTATCAGCCGACCACCTTCGTGGATCTGCCGCCGGAGAAGATCCTGCCGCTGGACGGCAGCGTGCTGCTCGGCCCGGGGGTAGCGCTGATCTCCACGCCCGGACATGCCATGGGCAATCACTCGCTGGTGCTCAATACCGACACCGGAATCTGGGCGATCAGCGAGAACGCCATCGCCGCCGAATGTCTCACGCCCGAGCGTTCGCGTATTCCGGGGCTCGCGCACGCGGCGAAGTCCTGGGGGCACGAGGTTGTCCTGAACGCCAATACGATCGAGACCACCTACGAGCAGTACAACTCGCTCGTCATCGAGAAGACAATCGTGGATGTGTCCCAACAGGATTCCAGGTTCCTGCAGTTCTTCCCCTCCAGCGAGCTGACCGGCGCGCTGCTCAACCCCGGCACCTCGCCCACCTTCACCCATCGCGCCATCCGGCACGGCTGACCTCCAGGCGGTATCCATGACCACCGCGTCCTCCCCGGGCTTCTTCGCCGGGCTGCTGAATCCGGCCAATCGCGCCGATCCCTATCCGCTGTACGACCGCATGCGCGAGCACGGGCCGGTGCGGCTCGGCGGCGGGCCGGTGGTGGTGTTGACCTCCTATCGGGATTGCGCGACGGTGCTGCGGCATCCGGGGGCGGTGGTGGATCGGCGGCACGCGGCATTGCCGTTGGGGCCGACGCCGACCCACGATCTCGCCGGGGAGCGGGCGGCGGAATTGGCGGGGACGCACTCGTTCCTGTTCCGGGACGCGCCCGACCACACACGGTTGCGGCGGCTGGTCGCCAAGGCGTTCACCCCGGCGGTGGTGCGGGCGATGGCGCCGCGGATCACCGCCATCGCGGACGCCGCCCTGGATCGGGCCGCCGAGCGTGGGCGGCTGGATGTGGTGGCGGATCTGGCGTATCCGCTGCCGATCACGGTGATCTGTGAGCTGCTGGGGGTGCCGGTCGAGGACGAGCCGCGCTTGCGGGCGTGGTCGAGCATGCTGGCCCGCACCCTCGACCCGGTGTCGGGGACGGCCACCACGGGTCGCCCCGATCCGGTCGAGTTGGTGCGCGCCAATAACGACGTGCACGAGTACTTCGAACAATTGGCCCGCGACCGGCGTCGGCACCCCGGCGACGACCTACTGTCCGCGCTGATCGCGGCGGAGGAATCCGGTGACGCGCTCAGCCACGACGAGCTCATCGCCACCTGCGGCCTGCTTCTCATCGCCGGACACGAGACGACCGTCAACCTCATCGCCAATGCCACGCTGGCGCTGCTGGGCCACCGCCATCACCTGGCCATTCTGCGCGCCGCCGGGTCCTTCGCCGGGCCGGTGATCGAGGAGACGCTGCGCTACGACCCACCGGTACAGCTGGTACCGCGCATCGCTCGCGACTCGATCTCGTTGCCGGGCATCGAGATCGAGTCCGGGGACATGATCGTCATGCTGCTGGCCGCCGCCAATCGGGACCCGGAGATGTTCGCCGACCCGGGCCGCTTCGACCCGGCCCGCGAGAACCGCCACCTAGCCTTCGGACTCGGCCAGCATTTCTGCCTGGGTGCGCCGCTGGCCCGGCTGGAAGCCGATATCGCGCTCACCCGGTTGGCGCGGCGGGTGGTCGATCCGCGGCTCGACGGCGAGCCGCCGTACCGGGAGCATGTGACTTTGCGCGGACCTTCGGCGATCTCGTTGTCCTACAGGGAGATACTGCCCGCTATCGCCGGTTCATGAGTGCGGCGAGGGCAGCGGTGTCGGTTGTTCGAGAGCCGCCCGCGAAAGCCAGTGCGGCCAGGGAACGTTCGGCCTCCTCGGGATGTCCCGCGCCGCAGGCGTCGGTCACCACGATGGGCAGGTAGCCGAGGTCGGTGGCGTGGCGGACTGTCGGTTCGATGCCGACTTCCATGGCTATACCGGCGATCGCAAACGCGCCGATTCCCAAGTCGCGCAAGGCGATATCGAGCGGGGTACCGGCGAAGGCCGACATGGTGAGCTTGTCGAAGACCACCTCGTCGGGCCCCGGCGACAGCTCCGGGACCAGCTGATACTGCGGTGATCCCTGCGGGAAGGCGGCGCGCACCTCGGCGGGATCGTCCAGGCGCTGCCACTCCATCGCCGTTCGCAGCTGCGATGCTCCCGCCGCGGCCGGTGGCATCGACATGTGGCGTGTGTAGAACACCCGAAATCCGTTGGCACGCGCTGCATCCCGCAATTGCAGACAGGATTTCACGATGCGCTCACCATCGGCGAGCTGCCCAACGATGCCGACCTGCATGTCATAGATCAACACCGCCATCCGCTCGGGATGGCAAGCGTCCTCGACGGTTTGCGGGATCGTCAGTCCGTAAGCGTGTCGCATGCCGCCCTCACGCGGTGCGATCGTAGGGTTCCGCCACATCCACGGAGGCGTCCATCAACGCCTCCAGCGGCAGCGGCGCCATCACCGGAATCAACGTCCACTCGAGAAAACCCTTCTTGCTCAGCGGAAAGTCGTCGATATACCGCTTGGCCTCCTCAACGGTGTCCACCTCGAACACAATGACCACCCCGGGCTCATCCGCCCGCGCATAGTTCTCCCGCACAATCCCCGCCTTCCACAGCCGCCACACATTGGCAACCTCCTCCGGCAGAAACGGCGTAATCGTCTCGAGCGTGACACCGGGCTTGAATCGATCGAATGTAATGACCTTCATGAGAACCCATGTAAGCCCCATGATTACACCGTTACAAGTGCTTACTTTTCAGTGAGTAGCGCCTATCGATCTGCCGAAATACCCCCGATGCTGCGGGCTTCCGCCAGGGGTGACTGGCAGGATGCGGACTATGAACCGTGCCCGGATCGCCGCCCTCGCCTGCAGCGTGGCCGCTACCGCCGTCACCCTCGCCGGTTGCTCGTCCAGCAACACCGACCAGGCCGCGCCGACCGCCAAACCGCCGGGCACCACCAAGTCCACGTCAACCATGGCCGGCTTCCCCGAACCACCGCCCTACACCGTCGATGTCCAAGGCAAAGAGATCCACGTCGCCACCACCAGCGCCGACCCCACCGACCTCCTCAACACCTACAACCAGGTGGCCCGAACCCTCCAGCCCTCCCTCCCCGAGGGCGCCTACTCCGTCCAAATCAACTGCGCAACCAGCGGCACGAACAACCTCCTAGCCACCGGCACCCTCGCCTACGGCAAACAAGGCCTGGCCCAAATCGGCGGCCAAGGAAAGTTCGAGGGCGTCGTCCCCGACGCCCACTGCCCGTAGATCAGCCGACTAGCCCCAATTGGCGGCGAGGGTGAGGCAGAACGGGTGGCCACTCGGATCGAGCAGCACCCGCCAGGTTTCACCGGGTTGGAACGCCGGCACCGTAGCGCCCAACTCGACCATTTGCTTACTGGCCATCTCAAGGTCCTCGACCGCCAGATCCAGATGGAACTGCTTGCTTCCATTCTCGTTCGGCCAGGCAGGCGGCTGATAATCCGGGACCGTGCCGAATCCCAGCGCATGGTCCGGACCGGTGAGCATGGCGTACTCGTCCTGCACGTGGGCAATCTTCCAACCGAGCGCGGCCGCCCAGAACTCCGCGTCTCGCCGCGCATCGGCACTGTCCAGGGTGAGCATCTTCAGCGTGGCAACTGCCATGGTTTCGTCCCTTCCCGCAACAACATTGCTGTCGGCTCAGTCTGCAGCGCCCACGCCGCCCGCGATTGTAAGAACGCGACACCGACCGGTGCCCCTGGAATTACGGGCACGCAATCTGAAAATAGCGTTGTTCAGAATTGCTAGCCTCGAGGCCTCGTACACCGACCGCCGAAGGAGCCCCGAGTGTCCAAGGTCAACGCCAGAACCAAGATCCGTGGAACACTGGCTGTCGCAGTGCTTCTCACCGGTTTGGCCGCCGCCAAGGGTGTGGCCTACGCCGCCCCGACCACCCCGCAGCCCGTCGCCGCAACCGGCTCGGCCGACCAGGCCACCGGGTCGGCACAAACCGGAATCGGAGCCCTACTCTCCATCATCTTCGGCCACATCCTCGTTCCCGAGCCAGGCCATGGATCCGGCGTCTCATAGCCGAATTCCCCACCCTGTCAGGTAAATTTGGACCGGTGTCTCGGTTTCGTGAGTGGCTCGGAACTGTTGTGCAGCTTGCGGGTGGGCTGTTCATCGGTGGCCTGATGGCATTCCGCGTCTACCCGATGATCGACTTTCGGCTTCGACGAGTATTCGGTACCGACACGCCCACACCCTCCGGGAACGGCCTCGAAACGGCGGGTTATTGGGCAGCCTGGATCATTTCGTTCGGCGCAGTGGTCGCGGTCGGGGTCGCGGTTTCCAAGGTCCGCCGCATCCGGCTGTTGGGCGTGACGGCGACAACCTTCTTCATGGTGTGTGGTGCCGTGATCTCTTTGCTCTTCATCGCCTTCGACTTCGGCGGAGCGCCCCACCCGGATTGACCGACACCCAGCGGGGCCGTTGATCTTCAGACAGTGGACTCACACAGGGGTTTCCCGGGAATGCGAACGGCCGCGCACCTCTGGGGTGCGCGGCCGTTTCACCGATCCGCTTGGTGTGGGATCAGGGCAGGACCTGCGGGACGACGGACGGGTTCGTCGCGCCGACGAGAGCACCGATCAGTCCACCGGCGAGCGCGCCGGTCGCGCTACCCACGGCCGGCACCGCCGAACCAACAGCCAATCCCACGAGCGCGCCGCCGGCGGCACCATTCATCACCGGATCCGAGTTCGCCGCGTCCGGGTTTGTGGTGACCGGCTGCAGGTCGATGCCCGCCGCCACCGGCTGCAACTGCGGAGCTTGCGCGACCGGAGCGGCCTGCGCGTTGCCCGCGAACGCGATGGTGGCCGCGACCGGCAGCACGGCCAGCACACCAGCAGAAAGGACCCGACGCTTCATAAATTTCCTCCACATCCCCGGCATCGATCCGAATTGAACCGAATGCCCACACAACTACGTCGATACTTCGTATCGGATCCGGACCCACTAGATCAACGTCGGATAACGGAGTGTGTCTCGAATCACTGTGCAGGAGCACAATTTCGGTCACCGAGCAGACTAACTCCCGCACCCCAACAAGGACTTGACCGAAAGGGTGCCTACCTAGAGCGGAAGTTCAGCTGACGCTTCGCACTCTGCGAAATAGCGATCGAGCAGATCGAACAGCACGTCGAGCAGGTGGGTCTCCTGCTCGGGAGTGAGATCGGTGACGAAATCCCACTCGGGCAGCGCGATCTGCGTGATCAACCCAGACCAGACCAAACTGCTTTGGCGACGAAGATGATTGGCCAGGAGCCAGTCACGAAACCCCCCAGCCCTCGACCGCCCGACCGGCGTGCGGCGTAGTCGGGTCGGTCGGCTTCGGCGCGATCTTTCGTGCTCGCTGGGCGAAATGAGCGTCGAGGCCCATGCTCTTCTCCATCCCGCGAGTCCACCATGCCGAGCCGAACCACACGAGACAAGAGTTCGCACAGCCTGATCCGGTGCAGACGCAACGCACTGGCTCGACAGAATTGGCGTGTGGTCGGCCGCGCGTCGGCCTGCCGAACAGCCTTGTAGCGGCATTGTGGTGCACAGTCATCCGTGGGGCGGGCAGCAACAGCAACTCCAGCGTGACCGGCTTCAACCCGCATACCAGCCCTTCGGACAAGCCACATCCCGGACCAGCCCTCGAGACCAGCTCTGCACCCACACCGACGTCTTGACATAGAGGGGTGCCAGATCAGTGCGTTCGCCGGCGGGTGCCAGCCGTCCTGAACCGAGCGATCAGCGGCTACCTAGAGAAGCGGACACACGCTTACGGTCGGCGCTCGGCGTCATCGGGTAGTACGAATCGATGGACGGCAGCTGCGAACTGTCGCAACTGCTCACCAGCTTCCAGGTAGGTCACGACCGTTGCCGCCCAGGAAAGAGATTCACTTGGCTGACGGTTCAGGCTCCAGTCCAGCCGAACATGCCCCAAGGTCAAATGTCGCGCTTCGATCCGCAGCTCGTGGTCCATGCTCTCCCACGTTCGGATGCCTTGCCAGCCAGCGAAATCCCGTTCCAATGTGTTGAGGAAGCCGGGCAGCGAGCGACCGTTGACGTAATCGAGGATGAGTCCGTGCATCGACGCCGCCATCCCGTCCCCAGACAATTCAACGCAGACCGCTACGAAGTCGTCGCTGTATGGAACGGTGCGGTGCCACAGCCGCACCCTTGTGTCGGCTGAACGGTCCATGACCTCGATCGCCTCATCTCGATCGACCATCTCGCTCTCGAATTCGCAGGATGCCATCCTGTTGCGCGTCAGGGCGGCAGGAGTCCTACGCGAACGTTGCGTGAGTGGAATGATTGAGGTCGAGCACGCCCATCCGCACTCGGGAGAGTAGGTACCTGCGATGACGAATCCGGAACAGCCGAAAGAGACATCCACCGACGACTCCAGTGCGGCTGGCGACCCAATCCTGAATGAGCTGAAAGACCGAGTGCTGGAAACTCTGCCTTCGTACACCGAAGTCGATCTCACTGACTAGGGCCTGTACCCACACCGATGTCTTGGCATAGAGGGCCGCCAGTAGCAGACGTTCGCGGCGCTCAGATCAGCTCGGCCGGTTGATCTTCCGCTGCACCGCGCTGGCCGGTTCGGTCAGCGCGATATGCAGTACAGGATGCTCCTGCGCCGCTGGCGTTCTCTCGGTCGACCTCTCCCCACCGGACGTGCGGCATGCGACAGCAGCGCTCGCTCACGAATGCACTCTCGGCAGCTTCCGGTATGACACATCTACTACCTCGACCAACCACTAAGCGGTCAGGACGTCCTGAAGTGTCCGCGGACGTGCAGCCTGTGGACTACCTCGCTTACNTCCTCCTGCTGGTCCTCCCAGTTCGCCCCGCCGCTGCCGGGTGCGGAGTCGTCGGTCATCGCGTTCCTTCCTCCCTGGCCGGCTCGTTGCCGACCTTTCGATGGTCCCATGACGACGTACCCGATACGCGAAATCGGTTTCACCACTTATGAGTACGACGCATACGCATCGGCAGGTAAGCGCGTTCAACCGGCACTGGCCGGGCCGGTCCGAACAGGCTTGTAAGCGGCGTTCCGGATCCCCGGGCACTGGCCGACCGCCGCCGATCCCACACCCTCCCCAGCAATACCGAAGTCGTAATCACCAGCACCAGAAGATATCTCGTCGCCGAGTGGCACATTCTGGAGATGTTCGGCTGGTTTGTCCTCCATTTTGTGCCACTCGACATTCGGCATGATGGTGCGTTTTCGGCGACCGTGATGCGCTCGGCCCGTTGATCTTCCACAGACCCTCGCTGACCGCCTCGGACCGCGCGGGTCGCGGCAGAAGCGGACGTTCTTCGCGAGGACCGGCCGGGTCGACCTGCCTGTGCCATGATCGTGACGGAGCAGTGGAAAGCGGTGTCGATACATACCGATCACCGCGGGGAGGGGTCTGAAAGCGATGTCGAATGACCGTGCCGCGCACCCTGATAGGCCATCGAAGGACCCGTCGAAGGGGATGCTCTATCCGGGCGAATCGCCGCGCCTGTATCGGCTGCTGTTCAACGCCTTCCCGCCCTATCTGTTCGCCGGTGTGCGAGTTCGACAGATATCCGACGACTGGACGACCGTGCGTGTGACCTACCGGATTCGTCCGTGGAACCGCAACAATCCCAACCGTGCCGCCTTCGGAGGCACTCTGTACTCGATGACCGATCCCTTCTTCGGGATCATGGCCTACGGACAGCTCGGCCGCGACTATCGCGTATGGAACACGGTCGGAAGCATCGAATTCCTCGCGCCAGGTCGAGGAACGGTCACCGCGACGATGCGACTCCCGCGAGCGCAGGTCGACGCGATAAGGGACACGACCACCTCGGGCGCCAAGTCCATCACCGACCACACCGCCGAGATCCTCGACGAAACCGGCACCCTGGTTGCTCGTGCCAGCCAGAAACTCTACGTGCGCCGCCTCGGCAACTAGACGCCACAATCGTTCAAACCGCGCGGTATGCGGCTGTTCAGGGCGCCCGACCCGCAGTCGATCCTCACGCTCGCCACCACCGCAAACGTCGTGATCGCGAGCAACGGTGCGCATCTCGTCGCCGAGTGGCGCATCCTGGAGGGGTTTCGTCTGGTCTGTCCTCCATTTTGTGCCACTCGGCATTCGGCAAGAGAGGATGTTTCACCGGTCTCGGATCGTCTCGGCGCGTTGATCTTCGGCCCGCTGTCGCTGGCCGGTTCGGTCTGCGCGACCAGCGGCAGAGTAGTGCGTTGTGCCGGGCCGTCAGTGTGGAGTGATGTTGGTGGTGAAGAGATCCCTGACTGGGTCTTTGGCCTCCCAGCCGTCGAACATCGGCTCGCGGGAGCCGGATTCGGGACCGGTGCGGCCATTCGCGGATCCCCCGACCACCCAACCCGACACGTCTTCGGACATCACGGCGAACAGGTTCTCCGAGTGTTTCAGGTCGCGTCCGAGAAACCTTAGGACGGTTGCATAGACGTCGCCGTCGGTCACCATGGCGATGTCGATGCCGGTCAACCTGTTCGGCAGGCATGCGAAGTCGGCGGGCTTGAACAGAACTTCGATGCGGGGCTCGTCGGCGGAGCCGCCCCAACTGCGCAGCAACAGACCGGTATGGCCTGGGCCCCATTGCCAAACCTCAAAGGTGCGTGAACTCGCGAAGACATGCATGAAGAGATTGTTGACCCGGAGCCGCTCGGTCCGCGCGGAGGTGGAAAAGCATCCCGATTGTTCACCCGGTGATTCACGTGCCGTAGCACGTTCGGGTCGAAGCCTGATCGACGCCCGAAATTGTGTGCCGCCCAATAGTGTTGGTCAGTTCGATCGGAATGATCGGCGGCGGCACCGTTGTGGTGCCGCCGCATGGTGAACGGATCTGCGGGTCTCGGTGAATCAGACCGCAGTGGAGTGGCCGATGACGACGTTGCCGGAAGCGGTGTGGGCGTGGACCTCTACGACGTTGCTCTGTGCCGGATCGACCGGTGCCAGTTGGCTGCTCATACCGCCGCCCAAGGTCTTGGAGGCCACGCTCGCCGCACTGCCCGGGTGAATTCCGACCCGCACGTCGCCGACGGAAGTCTCCAGGCGAAGCACTCCGTGCACCGCGTCCTCGACAGTGATGTCCCCCTTGGCAATAGTCGCGGTCACCGCGGCAACCGCACGCCCGATGACAATGTCACCCGCCGCCACGTCCACGGTGCTCGCGCCGAATTCACCAGCGGTACGGAAGCTTCCGTGCGCGAGGTTCCCGTTGATCCGAGACCCGGCAGGCACCTCGATGCTCACATCGACCGAGCCCTTACCGGACGACGGCCCGATCACCTTCCACCCCTTCGGCATCTTCACGCCGAGACCACCCGCACCGAATTCCACCTTCAACTGCTCCGCAGCCTTCACATCGTCTTTCTTCCCGGCATCGGCAGGCCGAACCTGAACGACCGTGTCGATCCGGTCGGAGGCGATAACGCTGACGGTCCCGGCGCCAACCTCGAGGGTGACATCGATCGGGGCGGGGGTCTGAAAAACGTTCATGTCTCTGTACTCCTCATTCGCTGCTGCGTTGTTGATGTGAGTACTGTCGCCGCCCCGGCTGACACGGCCCTGACACCGGCCTGATATACCCGCTGACATCATGTCCACCCACAACGACCGCGCGCGGGCACTAGGCCGCGAACTCATCGAAACCCACAACTGGCTCCGCGCCGAACTCCGCCGAGTCAGCAAGGAACTGGACCAGCATGCCGGCGGCGCCACACTCCCACCACGCGACCTACGCGCCCACTGCCTGACCTTCTGCCAAGCAGTCACCGATCATCACACCGGCGAGGACCAGACGGTCTTTCCCGTTCTGGCCCAACAGTTTCCCGACCTCGCGCCGGTACTGACCGAGCTAGCCGCCGACCACCGCCTGGTCGCCGACATCCTCGCCAGGATGACCGAACTGCTCACCGACGCCTCCACCGACAATCTCGTGGCGGTGCGAAATGAGGTCAGCGGCCTCAGCGCCATCCTCGAATCCCATTTCCAATGGGAGGAACGCCGCATCACCACCGCCCTCGACGAGCTGCCCGCCACCCATCACCCGGGGATCGAGGGATTGCGCTCGGACTTGCGCTGACTGGCACAGCGCTATTTGACGCTGCCGGCGGTCAGGCCGGCTACGAGGCGTTTTTCGATTAGGGCGAAGAGGATTACTACCGGGACTATGCCGACCGTGGAGATGGCGAAGACGTACTGCCAGGCCGTGTCGTATTGGCCGATGAACTTCGTTAGGGCCACGGAGAGGGGTTGGTTCTCTGGGGTGGTGAGGATTACGAGGCTGGCGGCGAATTCGTTCCAGCAGGAGACGAAGGCGAACACCGTGGCGGTGACGATGCCGGGCCAGACCAGAGGGAGGCTTACTCGGGTCAGGATCTGCCAGCGGTTGAGACCGTCTAGTTGGGCAGCCTCCTCTACCTCGATCGGGATCGAGGCGAAGAAGCTGTGGAGGATCCACACCGCGAAGGAGAGGTTGAAGGCGCCGTTGACGAGGATCATGGCTAGCCAGGTGTCGTTGATGCCGAGAGTGAAGAACTCTCGTAGCAAGCCGGTGACCAGGACTGTGGGCTGCAGCATTTGGGTTATCAGGACCAAGCCCAGGAACAACGCCTTGCCGGGGAACCGCCGCCGGGCGGTGTAGTAGGCGGCGGGGATGGCTACGACCAGGACCAGCACCGTTCCGAAGACCGAAATCACCACGGTGCTTATGAGATTGAACGGGAGGGGCGTTTCGGGGGTGTGCCACATGGTGGCGTAGTTGTCGGGTTGCCAGTGGTTGGGGAGATATGTGGGTGGGATGCGGAGGATTTCGGAGCGGGGTTTGAGGGAACCCAGGACCATTACCAGGTACGGGAGTAGGAAGATCGCGGCCAGGACCGTACCCACGGCGGTGAGGCCCCAGCGGCGTCGGGTGATCATCGGGCCTCCTCACCGGCGGGGCGAATCAGTTTCACGTAGATCGCGATGATCACCAGGATCAGGGCGAAGTTCAGGACGCTCATTGCCGCGGCCGTGGCGACCTGCTGGTTCTGACGGATCAGCTTGAAGGTCAACGTGGTTGTGGTGTCGGCGGAGAAGCCGGCGATGCTACCGGTCAGCACTTGCAGGATGGGCAGCGAGTTGAACGAGTTGATGATGTTGATGACGGTGGCCACCGCCATGGCCGGACGCAGTTGCGGCAGTGTGAGATACAGGTAGCGCTGCCATGGGCTCGCGCCATCGACGCGACCCGCCTCGTCGAGATCGGCCGGAATCGATTGCAGCCCAGCCAGAATCGTGTAGGTCGTAAACGGCACGGATACGAACACCGCGACACCGATCGCGACCAGGAACGCCGGGCCGGGCTGCTTGGTGAACCCGAAACCCCGGTCCAGCACCCCGATATCGACGAGAAACCGGTTGGCAATGCCCACATCCGGATCCAGCATGTACTCGAAGATGGTGGTCGTCATGACCACCGACGCCGCCCACGGCACCAGAATCGCCAGCCGCACCGCCGTGCGCCCGGGAAAGTCCTTGTTCAGGAATTGCGCCAGCCCGGCCGAGAGCACCAGCGTGATGACCACGACCGCCACCACCCACACCACGGTGTGCAGCAGGATCGACGGCAGCTCCTCGATCGCGAAAAGCTTTCGGAAGTTGGCGAATCCGGCCGGGCCGCGATCCTGCCCGTAGGCGCTCAGGTCGCGGGTGGAGGTCCAGAACATGTAGGCGGCCGGGAAGGCCACCACCGCCGCGATGAGGATGAGCACCGGGCCGATCCACGGCAACGCACGGAGCGTGGCCGTGGACCGATGCGAGGCGGCGCCCCTCAACTCGCCGCCTGCTGAATCTTCTGCAGCACCGAGGCCGGATCACTGCCCTGCGCGATGGTGCCCATCTGCTGCCGGATCGCCCCTTGCGCGGCGCCCCATTTCGGGTTGTTGCTCGGGTAGAACTTCGCTACCGGCAGCGTCGCCGCGAACGCCTTGGTGACCGGATCGTCGGCCAGCGCGGCCGCGCCGCTGTTGGTGACCGCGATGAAGTGTTCGCTGCTCACGAACTTGGAATACACGGCCGCAGAATAGAAGTAGCTGAGGAACTTCTTGATCGCCGGAGCCTTGTTGCCGTCCTTCTTGAACGCCATCAGGTGATCGGCCACCCCCAGCGTGACCGGATCACCGGTCTTGGTCGGCGACGGCGCGGTGGCGTACTTCAGGCTCGGGTTCTTGGCGGCGATCTGGCTGATGGTGGGCGGCAGGCCCTCGATCATGCCGATCTTGCCCTGAATGAACGCGTTGATCACGTCGAGCCGGTTGGTCGCACCCGGATTCTGTTCGGTCACACCGGCATCGGCCATGGCCTTCATGGCCTTCACGCCCTCGAGGTTCGCGGGAGTGTCGACGGTGACCTTGTCACCGGCCGACCATTCGCCGCCCGCCCCGAACGTCCAGATGGAGGTCTCGCCCTGGGCTTCCTCGCTGCCCAGCGGCAGCCCGTAGCCGGACACCCCGCCGCCGAGCGCCTGGATCTTCTTGGCGGCGTCGGTGAGTTCGGCCCACGTCTTGGGCGGTGCCGCGATGCCGGCCTTCGCGAACAGGTCGGTGTTGTAGTACAGCGTGCGCGTGGAGGCGAACAGCGGCAGCGCCCACTGGGTTCCGTTGATGGACGCGTTCTTGGCGAAGCCGGGCTGGATATCGCCGATCACCGACGCGTCCACGATGTCGGAGGCCGGATACAGCTGCCCGTCGGTGGCGAAGGTCGAGTAGGCGTCGATATTGAGGATGTCGGGCGTGGCGCTCTTGGTCTGCAGGTCGGTGCGCACCACGTCATTGATCGAATCCCAGGATTCCATCGAGAGTTTGACCTTGATGTCGGGGTTGGCCTTCTGGAAATCGGCGATGATGCCGCTCCACTCGGCCTTGGTGCCGTCGCTGTAGGTCGGCGCCAGGAAGGTGAGGGTGTTGGGGTCCGAATCGTCCGACTTGCTCGAGCCGAAGCCGCAGGCGGACATCGTCAGGACCAGGCCGGTGGTCAGCGCTACCGTGGAAAGCGCGCTGCGCAGTGGACGTTTCACGTCAAGGCCTCTCAATCTGCCACCCCCCGGGACACGAATCGCGGATGATTCGTTTTGTCTGAATCTAACGCGAACAGTGCCCGAATGTGATCGTTTGATCTGTAAAATTGACATGAACGGTCACTGGGTCGATGCTGGGTAGGTGCCGCCCGATGCGAATCGAATCTCCGCCCCCGCAATCCATCTGGCCGCCGAGGTGGCCACCCAACCCGACGACTGGAGCCGCGCGGCCGCCCTGGCCGCCGCCCACCGCGACCTGTTACCCGCAGCGGGCGAGCGGGTCGCCGTCCTCGGCTGCGGCACCTCGCTGTTCATGGCGCGCGCCTTCGCGGCCCTGCGGGAAGCCGCCGGTCAGGGCTTGACCGACGCCTGGCCCGCGAGCGCGGTACCCGCCGGACGCGACTACGACCGCTACCTGGTGATCTGCCGCTCCGGCACCACCACCGAGGTGCTGCACGCCATCACCGCACTGCCGGAATCGATTCCGCGCACCGTGATCAGCTCCAGCCCGGGCACCCCCGTACTGGAGCTGGCCGCCCCGATCCTGCTCGACGAATTCGACGAGCAGTCGGTGGTCCAAACCCGGTTCGCCACAACGACGCTGGCGATGCTGCGCGCATACTTGGGCGAGGACCTGACACCGGTCATCGCGCAGGCCCGCGCGGTACTGGCGGAGTGGGATGCGGAGGTGTCGGCGAATGTCCGGCACGTCGAGCAGATCACCTTCGTGGGAATGGGTTTCGCCGCCGCGCTCGCCGACGAGGCAGCCCTGAAACTGCGGGAGTCCGCACGCGCCTGGACGGAGTCCTACCTCGCCACCGAGTACCGGCACGGCCCGATCAGCATTGCCGGACCGGGCCGGGCGGTGTGGGCCCTCGGCACCCCGATTCCGGGCCTGGAAGACGAGATCCGCGCCACCGGAGCGCATTTCGAGCATCGCCCGCTGGACCCCATGGTGGAACTGGTCCGGGTGCACCGGCTGTGCCTGTTGCGGGCCGCCGACCTGGGATTGGATCCGGATCGCCCACGCAACCTGACCAGATCGGTCATATTGGGCTGATGGGTGCGTGGTGATGGCTGACACGGTCGGAGATCTGGTGCTCGCCGTGGACGTCGGCGGCGGCACCACGAAGGGTGAGATCAGCGATGTCGACGGGGTCGTGCTCGCGGCCGCCACCATCGAGACCCCCTACGGTGAGGCTGCTTTCGACGCGATCGACGCACTCGGGACCCGGCTGCTGAACGAACTGCCTACCGCCGTACGCGATCAGGTCACCCGGGCGGCGGTCATCCTGCCCGGACTGGTCGATC
Organism: Nocardia heshunensis; assembly: GCF_054782115.1. Classification (NCBI taxonomy): domain Bacteria; kingdom Bacillati; phylum Actinomycetota; class Actinomycetes; order Mycobacteriales; family Nocardiaceae; genus Nocardia; species Nocardia heshunensis. Next base: position 27,542 of record NZ_BAAGTC010000027.1, read on the forward strand.
CGGAGCGCGCCGTCGCCGTGTTCAGCGCCAATCTCGGTTGGCGAAATGCGAAGGTGGGCAGCCGTTTCACCGACAGCTGGGGCATGCCGGTGCTGATCGATCACGACGTGACGGTCGCGGGCTGGGCGGAGTCCCGCTTCGGCGCGGGCCGCGGGGTCGACGACTTGTGCGTGCTCATCCTGGGCACGGGGATCAGCGGAACCCTGACCGTGGGCGGACGACTGGTGCGCGCACCCGCCGGACAGTCGGGTGTCGCACAGGCCGGGGAATTCGGCCACATCCCGGTCCGCTACCGCGATGGGCTGGCCTGCCCCTGCGGCAATGTCGGCTGCGTGGAGACCGTCGCGGCGGGCCCCGCCATCGCCCGCGCCTACGCCGCGCGGACCGGACGCGAAATCACCGGCGCGGACCAGGTTTTCGCCGCCCTCGACACCGACCCCGAGGCGCAGGCCGTCATCGCCGACGCCGTCGACGCCCTGGCCGCGGGCCTGCTGGGCGTCCTGCACGCGAGCTGCCCGGAACTGATCGTCATCGGCGGCGGCCTGGCGCGCGCGGGCACCGTACTCACCGATGCCCTGCACGCCCGCCTGACCGAACTGCTGCGGGTGATTCCGGTGCCCCGGGTCGCACTGGGCGAGTTCGGTATTCGCGCCGGACTGATCGGCGCGGCCGAGCTGGCCCGATCGGGGTCGCTACAGTGAACGGCCGACGGGGTCTAGAACTACGCGGCCGGGTGGTGACCCGGGCTGGCGTCCTGGAGGATGCCGTGGTCACCGTCCAGGGCGAGCGGGTCGCCGCCGTGCGACCGGCCACCGAGTGGGCCACCACCCACCGGGAACTACCGCCCGAATACTCCGGAACCGTGGTGCCCGGCCTGGTCGACATCCACACGCACGGCGGTTTCGGCCACCGCTTCGACACCGAGGACGCCGCCCAGGCGCGGTCCGCGGCCGCCTTCCATCATCGGCAGGGTTCCACCACCGTGCTGGCCAGCATCGTGACCGCCGCCCCCGAGGCGATGATCGCCCAGGTCACCACGCTGCGCGCGCTGGCCGCCGACGGCGCGATCGCGGGCATCCACATCGAGGGCCCCTTCCTGGCGCGAACCCGCTGCGGGGCACACGATCTCGACTACCTCATCGACCCGGACCCCACCCTGGTCGACCGCCTGTTGCAGGCCGCGGACGGCCGCCTGCGCGTCATGACCCTCGCCCCGGAACGCCCCGGATTCGACACCGCCGCCAAACAACTGGCCGAGGCCGGCGTGGTGGTGGCTGTCGGACACAGCGATTCGAGTTTCGCCCGCTTCCGCTCGGCGCTGAGCCCCGAGGGCTGCGCGACCCTGGTCACCCACCTGGCCAACGGCATGCCCGCGCTGCACCATCGCGCGCCCGGACCGGTGGCCGCGGCGCTGGTCGCGGCGGCCCAGCAGCAGGCGTACGTGGAACTCATCGGCGACGGCGTGCACGTCGATTCCGGGTTCGGCGCACTGGTTTTCGCGACCGCCCCCGAACGCGTCGCCCTGGTCACCGATGCCATGCAGGCCGCGGGCATGCCGGACGGCCAGTACCGGCTGGGCCCGCAGGAGGTCACCGTGACCGACGGGGTGGCGCGGGTGGCGGGCGGTTCCCTCGCGGGCGGCACCTCGACCCTGCTGCAGGGCCTGCGCTGGGCGGTGCGCGAATGCCGGGTGCCGTTGGCGGACGCGGTCGCCGCCGTCACCTCGACCCCGGCCGCCGCGGCCGGACTGGACGAGGTCGGCGATCTCCGGCCCGGCATGTACGCCGACGCCGTCGTATTGGACGAGGAGCTGAACCTGCTGCGAGTCCTGCGGCGCGGACGGTGGCTGGCGTGATCCTCACCGTCACCATGAACCCCGCCTACGACCTCACCTACCGGCTCGAGCAACTCGAACGCGGCCGCGCCCAACGCGTGCTGTCGGTCGAGCAGCGGCTCGGCGGCAAGGGCATCAATGTCATGCGCGTGCTCACCCAGCTCGGCAGTGCTGCGCGCGCCACCGGTTTCGCCGACCACACCTTCGCCGCCGCGGCCGCGGCGGAGTTCCCGGCCGATTTCGTGCCCGCCCTGCCGTGGGTGCGGCGCACCCTGGTGATCAGCGAATCCTGCGACGGCACCGCGACCGGACTCTGGGAGCCCGGCGCCTACGTCCACGAACCGCACGCCGTGGACCGGCTGGCCGACCGCATCGCCTTCCTGCTGCCGGAGCTGCGCGGCGTCGTGGTGTCGGGTTCACTGCCCGGCGGCATCGACGACGGCGTCCCCGCCGACCTGGCCCGTGCCGCCGTCGCGGCCGGGGTCCCGACCGTCTGCGACGTCGACGGACCGGCCCTGAAACTGGCGGCGACCGTGCCCGGCGTCGTGCTCATGCCCAACCAGGACGAGCTCGAACGGCTCACCGGCGTGGTGGCCGAACGCCCCGAGGCCGTGGTGCGCGCGGCCCGCCCGCTGCTCGACGCCGGCGTCCGCGCCGTCATCGCCACCCGCGGCACGGCGGGCATGATCGCCGTCACCACCGCCGGGGCCTGGTCCGCCCGCCTGCCGAAACCCTTGGCGGGCAACCCGACCGGTGCGGGCGACGCCGCCGCGGCAGCGGTGATCCGCGCGCTCGCCGCGACCCGGGAACCGGATTGGCCCGCCGTCCTGACCGACGCCGTCGCGACTTCCGCAGCGGCCGTGGTGATCCCGGTAGCCGGGCAGATCGACCTCACCCTGCGCGACCGCCTCACCCCGACCGTCCAGGTCACCGATCTCCTGGCATCCCCCGAACGGGGGAGAACGCATCCCGCGCAGGCGTGATGACGAGCCGACCGCACTCCCCTACGCTCCCTGACGAATCGCCATTTCGGCTAGAGGAGACCCCTTGTTCGGCAGACGCGGATTTATCACGGGAGCAGCTGCTTCGGTCACCGCAGCGGTAGCCACGACCGCGACGGGACCGGCCGCCAGAGCACGCGCGGACGTCAATCCTGACCAGCCGAACATCCTCGTGGTCATCGTCGACGAGATGCGCGCACCGGTCTGGTTCCCAGATCAGCAGACCCTCGACCAGCTGCTCCCGAACCTGGCCCGAATCCGGCGCGGCAGCGTCTCGTTCGACCAGCACTACACCGCGGCCAATGACTGCACCGCTTCCCGGGGCGCGCTGGTGACCGGCCTCTACAGCCACCAGACCGGCTGCATGGTCGTCTCGGAATCCACCCTCTCCCCCAGGTTCCCGACCTGGGGCTCGATGCTGCGCGAGCACGGATACGAGACAACCTGGTGGGGCAAATGGCATCTGGGCCACTATCCCGATCGGACTCCCGGCGCGCTCGACGCCTACGGTTTCGGAGGCGGCACCTACCCCTCCCCCAACGGTGCGCCCGGCCAAGGCCTGCAAGCGGATCCGAAGATCGTCGATGATTTCGTGGACTGGTTCGACCACGACTCCGGAGGTTCCCCCTGGTGCACCACGGTCTCCCTGGTGAACCCCCACGACATCCAGTACTGGCCGCGCTGGACCCGCCGCGATCAGGCCAACTTCGACATCCCGAAGTGGATGGACCAGCTACCCGGCAATTTCGAATCGCTGCAACAGCTTTCCACCAAGCCGCGACTACAGACGGCCCTCGTACAGGTGTCGACCGTGGCATTCGGGCTGGTTCCCAATGGGACCCCGGAGGCCACCCAGGCCTGGATCGACATGCGCAACCTGTACCTATGGTTGCAGCAGCAGGTCGACACCCAGATCGGCCGCGTCCTCGACACCCTGTACTCGCGCCCCGACGTCGCGGCCAACACGGTCATCGTGTTCACCTCCGACCACGGTGATTATGCCGGTTCCCACGGCCTGCACGGCAAGGGTGGTGGCGCCTACGACGAGGCGGTGCGGGTGCCGCTCTACGTCCACGACCCGCGCGGATACCTGAGCCCGACCGATTCCACCAGCACCCGAAGCCAACTCACCTCCAGCGTCGATCTCGCGCCGCTGCTGCTGAGCATCGCCACCGGTAATTCGGACTGGCGGGGACAGGACCGCTATCAGCATCTGCAGGGTCGCCTGGACCTGACCGCGCTGTGCCGTAATGCGTCCGCCGCCGGCCGCCCGTGGATCGCACACACCACCGATGAGTCGACGATCGAGGAGGCCGCGATCCTGTTCGATCACAATGCCCCCGGCCACGTGACCATGGTGCGCACCGCGGACGCGAAGTTCGCGTCCTATTCGAAATGGGTCGACGGCCGGATCCAGATCGATGCCTCCGCCGAGCAGGAGTTCGAACTCTACGACTACTCCACCGACAGCGGCCGTCTCGAACTCGACAATCAGGCAGCGACCGGAAATCCCCTGCGCGCCACCATGGAACCGCTGCTGGCCCAGGCGATCGACACCGAGATCCAGCAGCCGCTGCCGGCCTACCTGAAGGATGCCCAGGAGCAAGGCATCGACGACTACCTGCAATCGCAGCGCAGCATCGCGGCCAAGGCCGAGCGCCTGGGCAACTTCCTGGATGACTTCGTCACCCCGCACTGACGAACTCGCGCAGCGTGATCGGCGGGCGACCGGTGTACCGCTCGATCGATTCGGTGACCCGGAACAGTTCGTGCCCGGACCCGATGGCGGCGAACATGGTCCACAGGTGGGTCAGGTGCTCCACGACGACCTCGTCGCGGTAGAGCGTCATGGCCCACTCGGACCATTCGCCGGGATCGACGTTCCGGTAAGGGACACCGAACAATTCGGCGGCCTCCCCGACGGTCATGACCTCCCCGGCCAGCCACAGCACCGGATCGACCGGGCCCTCGGTGCGCAGCACGCCGGTGCCGACGCCGGCGACATCCGCGCCCGCGATCAACGGGAGGACGGTATCGGGTGAGCCCAGGGGCAGGGCCAGCTCACCTCGGTCGCCGATGGCGACCTTCAGGTTCTCGTAGAACACCGCCGCCCGTAGATGCACGGCACCGATTCCGGCATTGTCGAATATCTGCTCGGCCACCCAGTGCCGCCGCATATGCGGGGTTCCCGCCTGCGGATCGGAGCCGAGCTGGGAGGTCACGACGACCCGTTGCAGCCCGCGCTGTTTCCCGACGGCAGCGAAAACCGCTGCGGCGTCCATCATTCCGGCCTTGACCGGGTAGGTGAAGTAGGCCTGCCGCACGCCCTCCAGGGCCGGGGTCACCGAGCTGATCTCACGCAGATCACCGGCTATCACCTCGGCACCGAGATCCTTCAGCTCGGCCGCGCGGCCGTCGTCGCTGTGCACGAAGGCGCGCACGGGCAGCCCTGCGCGCAGCAGTGACTCCGTGACCAATCGTCCGGTGCCGCCTTGGCTTCCACCGGCTGCGCCGGTGACGAGAATCGGTTCCATCGCTGTACTCCTCACGCCTTTTCCGGCAACCGGAGGTCGAAGACCCCGCGCTCGGCGAGAACGGTCAGAAAGTCCACGGCATCGAAAGCCTCTGCGGGGCTGGCCACACCACTCTTGGCCGTGCCTTCCGCGAGCCGCACGGCCGCCTCGACGGAGGCCAGTGCCGCCACCGACCACAGATCCCGACCGCTCACCGTCCCGGCCGTGGATCCGGATCCCGCCAAAACCTGTGCGGCGATCATGAATTGACTGGCGGCCCGATCCGCCGGATCGACATCCTCGCTGGCGAACGCCTGCTCCTCCGCAAAGGTGTGCGCGGTCAATTGCGCCTCCACCGCTCTGGTGCGGGTGTGCCGCGGCACCGTCACCGCCTCGGGGAACGGCACCGGCGCGATCATCGACCGCGGCCCCACCGGCGGCGGGAACGCGAAGATGGCCTGCCGCGGTTCCACGAACCCGAACCGCTGCTGTCCATCCTCGAACCCGATCCGATCGGTGTCGGCGAACAACAGCCGAGCCGTCTCCACCGCGCCGTGCGTCATCATCCAGTTGGTGACGTGATAGGCCACGGTGATCCGCTCGATATCGGCGACCCCGCGCGCCACCGCCCCGGCCAGCAGATCCCCCAGTCCCCCATAGAAACTCACGCTGGGCAACATGGTGATCCCGGCCCGCTGAGCAGGCTCCTGGAACTCGTCGAACAGCCGCTTCACGTGGTGCACCTCCACCGCGTGATCGACGTAATGACACCCACCCTCGACGGCGGCGGTGGCAACCGGCAGCCCGGTGGCGGCGAACGGCCCGGCACAGTGGATCAGCACATCGGCGGCCTCGGCCAGCGCCCGCAACGCACTCGGATCATCCAGCGCCGCAGGCATCACTCGGGAATACCCCAGCGCGGCAAGAGCATCCGGGTCCCGCCCGGACACCACCACCTCCTGCCCGCGCGCGGCAAGGTCGGCGGCAACGAGGCGACCGGTGTGACCGGTGGCCCCGTAGATGGCGAAAACGGTCATAAGAGATCAACTTCTTCGACTCGACGGACAATTCGAACGTCTGTTCAAGAAGATAGACTCGCCGACCGACGAAAACTCATCGCCGGACGATCATCAAAGGCTCACATGCGTCGACGCGTCGATCGATCCGGTCTGCGTGACGAGGACGTGAAACAGGTAGTCGCCCTTGGCCGGTGAGTCGATGACGAAGACCAGCCAGTTGTCGCGACTGCTGTCGATGCCGCCCAAGGCCTGGCAGCAGAACGGCGAGCGGTGGTCGGCGCTGACGGTCTTGCCGCCGGGCTGGGTCACCGAGAACGAGCCGCGATCGAGGTAGGCATCGCCAAAGTTGTTGGCGCAGCGGACATTGAACTCGACCCACAGCTCGAACTTGCCCTTCTCGCCGCTGGCATAGCTGGGCCACAGATACGAGTTCGACAGCTCGAACGAGGGCGCGTCGCCGAAGATCTGGCCCACGGTGATGCCGCGCGGCTCCAGACTGGTCACGGCCACACCGGCTTTGAAGGGGATTCTGGTCTGGTTGTCATCGGCATTGCCGTAGACCAGGGTGACGCTGTCGAGCACCTGGTTCGGGGTGAGCGCGGAATCGAGGGTGTCGATCGACGCGGTCGCCGTGCCGGTGGCGGTTTCGCTGCCCGCCACCTCGGGGCTCTTGAACTGCACGGAGACCTTCGCGCCGTTGACGATCAAATACGCGGTGTCGGTCGGTGTGTGACTGACGGCCACCAGGTTCTTGTAGGTGAGTTTCAGGTCGATGCGGACCGCGCCGCTGTCGGGCGTGGCACTCGCCTGGTCGACGGTGATCGCGAAACCGTCCGCCCAACCGGTCTTTCCGATCGCCCGCACGGCGGGACCCGCGGTCGCGGTGGTCGTGACAGTGGCCGAGGTCGCCGTCGAGGGTGTGGCCGCCGTCGTGTCGATCGCGACCGGCTTTCCGTTCGTACTCGGTCCGCAGGCCGCGAGCAGCCCGGTCAGCAGGAGCGCAGCCGCCCCCGCGATCCCTCGTCGAATGACGCTGCCTCGCTTCGATACCGCCTTGCTCATGGATGTCATTCGAGCACCGCGATAGCTCGTGCGCGATGGGTCTCCGGCGGATGTCAGACTTCGGTTATTTCCGGCCCTCGATCACTTCCGCAACCGGACCGGTAGTCGCTTCAGGGCGTGGATGACCGCGTTGGGGTGCCAGCGCAGGTCGGACTCGTCGACGGCCAGTTCGATGTTCGGGAAACGTTGCAGCAGGGTGGTGAAGGCGATCGCGCCCTCGAGGCGGGCCAGCGGGGCGCCGACACAGTAGTGGATGCCGTGGCCCAAGCCCAGGTGCTGAGCATGGTCGGCGGCAGGGTCGAAACGCTGGGGGTCGGTGAAGCGCTTGGGGTCGCGGTTGCCGGAGGCCAGGGCCACCAGCACCAGCTCACCCTCGGGAATCAGTGTGTCGCCCACCGTGATCGGCTCGGCGGTGAAGCGCAGCGTGGCCATGTTGACCGGGCCGTCGAAACGCAAGAGCTCCTCGACGGCGGTGGGGATCAGGGCCGGGTCCTCGACCAGACGATCCAGCCAGGGGCGATCATGCAGCAGCGTCAGCATGCCGTTGCCGATCAGGTTGACCGTGGTCTCGTGCCCGGCGATCAGCAACAGCAGGGCCATGCCGACGAGTTCGCCCTCGTCGAGGGCGGCGTCATCGCCGACCAGGGCCGACAGCATGTCCTCACCGGGCTCGAGTCGCTTGCGCTCCAGCATCTTCCGCAGGAACGCCACCATCTCCTGGTGCGCCCTGGCCTGGTCGACGCCCGGTTCCAGGGTGCCGACCAGCGCCTTCGTCCACTCCCGGAAGGTGAAGTGATCCTCGATGTCGACGTCGAGAAGGTGGCAGATCACCGCCACCGGCAGTGGCGCGGCGAACGCCTGCAGCAGGTCCACCTCGTCGTGCCCGGCCATGCCGTCCAGCAGACCGAGGGCGGTCTGTTCGATGACCGGTTGCAAGGCGGCCATCCGGCGCGGGGTGAAGGCTCGCGACACCGCCTTGCGCAGCCGGGTGTGGGTGGGTGGATCGGCATTGAGCATGTGCCGCAGGCCATCGTGGGTGCGCGGGCCCTGCCAGGTGCCCGGATATTTGCGGGCGATGACGGCTTCCAGGCCGTCGATGTCCTTGCACAGCCGGGGATCCGCGAGCGCCGCGCGGGCCTCCTCGTAGCCGAGGATCAGCCAGCGCTCCACCCCGTCCCCGAAGTGCACCCGGATCACCGGGCCGTCCTCGCGCCAAAGCCGGTAGTACGCATGCGGATTGGCGAAGAAGTGGTCGCCGAGCAGCTCGGTCACCCCTCCGACGGTACGGGAAATCCGCCGCGCGGGTCAGCGCTTGGCGGCGGCCTTGTCGCGAATGCGGTTGAGGGTCAGTCGCCACATGACGGTGGCCATGTCCACCGGGACGCGCGGCTTGGCGGCGCGCTTGACCATGTCCAGGCGGGCCTTGCGCAGTAGGGCGGGCGACGCCTTGTCGGGGTGACCGGTGTCGAACGGCGGGTGCGGGTCGTATTCGATGCCCAGTTGGGTCATCTGGGCGAACTCCTCGCCCGCGATCTCGCCGACCAGCCACAGCCCGAGGTCGATGCCCGCGGAAACACCTGCGGCGGTGACGATCTTGCCGCTGCGCACGATGCGGTCGTGCGGACGCGATTCGGCCCCGAACGCGGCCAACGAGGACTGCGCCGCCCAATGGGTGGTGGCCGGATGCCCACGCAGGATGTCGGCGGCGGCCAAGACCAGCGCGCCCGAACAGACCGAGGTCGTCCACTGGGTGCCGGGGTGCACGGCGCGCAGCCACTCGATCAGTTCCTTGTTGGCCATGGCGTCCGTGGTCGATGCCTCCGAACCGCCCACCAGCACCAGATCGGGCGCGGGCGTCTCGGCGAAGGTGTGGGTCGCGCCCAGCGCCAGCACGCCGCTGTCGGACACCACCGGGCCGACTTCATTGGAGACGAACCGCAATTCGCTGTCGGGCAGCACCCGCAGCACCTCGTACGGCCCGATCGCGTCCAACACGGTCATGCCCGGGTAGAGGACGATGGCCATCTGGAATGTCATGGGACACTCCCCCTTTCAGAACTTCGTGAACCGTGCGCGATACTCGCCCGGCGGTATTCCCAAGTGACGGTGAAAGATTCGATAGAGCGTCTCGGGGCAGCCCAGTCCCACCGCCGCCGCGACCCGGTCCAGAGGTTGATCGGTGGTTTCCAGCATCCGCCGGGCCGCGGCCACCCGCACCTGTTCGACGTAGCGGGCGGGCGTGGTTCCGATCTCGCTGGCGAAGACCCGGGAGAAGTGCCGCGTGCTCATCCCCACCTGCGTCGCCAGCGCGGGCATCGACAGGTCGGCCTCGAGGTTCTCCTCCATCCAGACCTGCAGTGCGCGCAGCGAATCCCGCTTCGGCGGGTTGGCGGCCAGCGGCGCGCTGAACTGACTCTGGCCGCCGGGCCGGTGCAGGTAGACGACCATCCAGCGGGCCACTTCCCGGGCCAGATCCGGCCCGTGGTCGGCGGCCACGATGGCCAGCGCGAGATCGATGCCCGCGGTCACCCCGGCCGACGTCCACATCGGCCCGTCGCGCACATAGATGCGATCGGGTTCGGTGGTGATCGCGGGAAACTGCTGAGCGAGCAACTCGCCGCCCGCCCAGTGCGTAGTCGCCCGGCGACCGTCGAGCAGTCCCGCGCGGGCGAGCAGGAAGGTGCCCGAACAGACCGAGCCCACCCGGGTCGCCGCGGCCGCCATGCGCTGGATGCCGGTGACGAGCTCGGGCAGCTGCGCCGCGATCCAGACGGTGACGCCGCCGACCACCAGCAGGGTGTCCACCGGACCGTCCCAGGTGTCGAGCCCGTGGGTGGCCGTCACCTCGATGCCACAGGACGAGCGCACCGGACCGGGCTGCGCGGCGGCCAGCTCGACCCGGTAGCCCGGGGTCGTGCCGAGCGCGGCGGCACCGCTGAAGACGTCGGCCGGGCCGGCCAGGTCCGTCAACTGGAAACCGTCGAAGACGACGATCAGCACCACCCGCATGTCCTTCAGCCTGCGACCTGCGGGCCATGGCGTCAATGACACGACTCTGGCAGATTCGGCCATCGCGAGGTGGCCGGTCGTTAGTGGTAAGCGTGCGCTTTGCAGTGTTTGATCAAGTGATATGAATACGCGGTGGCCCGACATCTTTTCCAATGCCCCCTGCGCTGGTCCGATATGGACAGCGACGGGCACGTAGACGGCGCATCGCACCTGCGCTACCTGGAGGAAGCCCGCATCGACCTGTTCTGGTCGCGAGGCTTCGGCGGGTCCAACGTGGTCGCGCAAATGGACATCGACTACCTGACGCCGCTGCGCTACCGCCGCGAACCGGTGCGGGTCGAGACCTGGGTGACCCGGGTCGGCACCTCCTCGTTCGTGCTGCAGCACGAGATCCGCGACACCGACGTGGTGTACTCGTCGGCCGTGTGCACGATGGTCGCCTTCGACCAGGAGACCCAGAGGTCGCGGCCGTTGCCGGAGGATCAGCGCGTGCTGCTGAAGGATTTGGGAGCCTGATGCATACCTACGACATTCACTTGCGGCGCACCGATATCGACGCCCAGAACCATGTGAACAATGTGGTCTTCGCACAGTTCCTGGACGATGCGCGCACCAATCTGCTGGAGGGCCACCAGGCTTCGGGTACCCCGTGGCGGGTGGTCGTCGCGGGCCAGCGACTGAGCTACCGCATGCCGTTGATCTTCCGCAACGCACCGGTCGCGGTGACCTCGGTGGTGGAGCGCGTCGGCACCACCTCGTTCACCCTGACGCACGAGATTCGCGACGGCGAATACCTTTACCTGTCCGCGACTTCCACCCTGGTCGCCATCGACGGGAACGCGCCACGCCGACTGACAGATAGCGAATGGGTATATCTGATGACCTTGGCTGCCCCACGCGTCTAGACTTGCTTGTATCGCCTGGTCAGCGTTACAAGGGGTGCATCATGGCCAAGATGACCATTGTCGAGTTGCTCGACGTGTTCAAAGATATGACGCTGCTGGAGCTTTCGGAGTTCCTCAAGGCGTTCGAGGAAGAGTTCGGCGTCACCGCCGCGGCACCGGTCGCCGCCCAAACCGTGACCGATGCCGCCCCAGCCGAAGCGGTCGACGAGCAGAGCGAATTCGACTTGGTGCTGGAATCCTTCGGCGAGAAGAAGATTCAGGTCATCAAGGCCATGCGGGAGATCATCCCCGGCCTCGGCCTGAAGGAAGCCAAGGACCTCGTCGAATCCGCCCCGAAGGCGGTCCTCGAAAAGGTCGACAAGGATTCCGCCGAATCGGCCCGCATCAAGCTCGAAGCGGCCGGAGCCCGAGCCGCCCTCCGCTGAGTGGTCTCACCGAGTCACGCTTGCCGGGCGAGCAGTTCGCCCGGCAGCTGTGAGGCGTAGATGGTGTCGTGGATCGGAGTTGCCACTCCGGCGGCCCGGCCGAAGCGGACGACCGCGCCGTTCTGGTACTCCAGTTCCGACGGTCGGCCCGCGGCCAGGTCGCGCTGCATGGATGATGTTGTGTCCGCGCTGAATCCGCGGTACACCGCCAGCATCTGCTCGACATCGGCGTCACCCAGTGCGATGCCGCGCGCCCGCGCCACCGCTGCCACCTCCTGCATGGCCGCGCGCACCAACTCGGCTGTCGCGGGCTCGGCGCGGGTCACGCCCACCGGCTGCCGCGCGAGCGCACCCACGCCCCCATAGGACGCGATGAGCATCAGCTTCCGCCACAGCGTCACCTGAATATCCGCCGACCGCGTCACCCCGATACCGGCGGCCGTGAGCACCGACGCCACGTCCCCGACCACATCCCACGCGGTCAAGTCCCCGACCGGTCGGTTGGAATCCGGTGTCAGCGCGCCGATTTCGACGGTCGCATGGGCGCCGAGACAGCGGACCTGCCAGGGGGCGATGCGCTGGGCAATCACGACGCAGGTACAGCCGAGAATGTGGTCGGCACCGAGAACCTCGGCGAGATCGGCGGCGGCCTCGACGCCGTTCTGCACCGGAAGCACCGCGGTGCGCGGGCCGATCAGGGGTTGCAAAGCCTTCGCCGCCTCGGCCACCTGCCACGCCTTCACGGTGACCACGATCAGATCCGCCGGTTCGGCGTCGGCCGGAATCTCGGTGATCGCGCGGATGCCGGGAACCGAAATCTCCTCCGCCCCAAGACCGAGCACCAGCGGCTCGGTGGCCGCCGCGGCCGTGCTCGCACGGCCGACCACCGTGACCTGATGCCCGGCGCGCCCCAGCATGGCCGCGAAGTACAGCCCCATCCCGCCTGCACCGAATACAGTGACGTTCATCGAATGACCCCTCGCGCAGCGATTTACCACCGATACGATTCCGCAGATCGGAATTATCTATCCGTACAACGGAATTCGAGATTGATCATAGGACGATTCATCGCCGCTGGTCCACCGCTGGGATCAAGCGTCCTTGGTGCGGCGTTCGGCGGCGGTGGCGAGGTAGGTGCCGAGTTCGGCTTGGAGGACCTTGTCGAGGGCCTCGTCGAGGCCGTCGCGGACGGCTCGGGTGCCGAGTTCGCGCATGTGGTTGAGCATTTCGGTGGTTTCGGCGATCTCGGCGTCGGAGTCGGGGAGCCAGCCGGGGCCGTGCTCCTCGACGATGTGGTCCTTGGCGGCGACCACCATGAGGCGGGCGATGTCCTCGAGGCGGGCGACCACCGCGGCGTAGAGGTCGATGAGGCCGGGCAGGCGGATGCCGTAGGCGCTCAGGCCCGCGAAGGTCTCGAGCAGGTCGGGGCGGGTGAGTTCGGCGGTGTCCCCGTGCACATGGAGCAGGCCGAGCTCCTCGAGCCGGGCCAGCTGCGCGCCGTCGACCTGATGCTCGGGGGTGTCGCCGAAGAAGGTGTCGACGAGTTCGCGCGGAAGCTCCACCGGCTCATGGGATTTGCCCCAGGTATCGGTGACCGCGCTCTGCAGGCCGAGGATCTCGGTGAGATCCTTGCCCGTCTCCCAGCTGGTGATGAAGTCGGCGATGTGCGCGATGGTGAACCCGCGCTGCAGCAGCGCGTCGATGATGCGCAACCGGGCCAGGTGCGCGTCGTCGTAGATCAGGGCCCGCCCGCTGCGCCGAGTAGGCGTCGGGAGCAGGCCCTTCTCCTGGTACGCCCGCACATTGCGGGTGGTGGTGCCGGCGGCCTGGGCGAGATCGTCGATGCGGTAGTCCGCCATGGTCACGACACTAGCGCAGCTGGAAATCCGCCAGGTCCACCGTGGCCAGCTGCCGCGCGTACTGGGTACCGAAGCCGGGGTACATGGTGGCGTTGAAGCCGTCCTCGGTCAGATACCAGCTGCGGCAACCGGAGTTCCAGGTGGTCGCGTTCAACCGCCGCTGGATGCGCCGGTTGTAGCGGTCCTGCCGATCCTGCCGCGGCTCCAGCGCGCGCAGCCCCCGATCCAACACGATCTTGATCGCATCGGTGAGGTACTCGATCTGCGCCTCCATATAAACGAGCGCCGAATTGTGCCCCGGCCCCGAGTTCGGTCCGAAGGTGAGGAACAGATTCGGATACCCGGCCACGGTCACGCTCTTGAACGCGTACGCGCCGCCGCGCCACTCCTCGGCCAGCGACCGCCCGTCGCGACCCGTCACCGGAATCGGCGTGCCCGCCTTGGACACCTCGAAGCCGGTGGCGAACACGATGCAGTCGAAACGATGCTCGATGCCTTCGGCGGTGCGAATGCCCTGCGGCGACAGCTCCGCGATCGGCCAGGTGATGAGCTTGCAGTTCGGGCTCTGCAAGGCCGGGTAGTAGTCGCTGCTCATCAACAGCCGCTTGCAGCCCGCCCGGAAGTCGGGGGTCAGCTGGCGGCGCAGCCACGGATCACGCACCTGATTGCGCAGGTGCAGCAGCGCCACCGACTCGACGACCCGGGTCAGCGGCGTATTCCACACCACGCCCAGTGCCACCGACTCATGTCCCCAGAACCAGGCCTCGCGCGCCAGCGTCTGCGTGACCGGCACCTGCCGGTAGAGCTGCTTGGTGAGCCCGTTCGTGGCCCGGTCGACCCGCGGCAGCACCCAGCCGGGCGTGCGCTGGAAGACCTTCACCGCCGCGGCCTGCTTCACCAGTTCCGGAATGATCTGCACCGCACTGGCTCCGGTGCCGACCACGGCCACCTTCTTACCGGTGAAGTCGTAGTCGTGATCCCAGCGGGCACTGTGGATCTTGTGGCCCTCGTAGCTGTCGATACCCGGAATGTTCGGGTAACCGGCATTGGACAGCGGCCCGGAGGCGAGAATCACGGTGCGCGCCTGCACCTTTCGCCGACTGCCGCCGAACGACAGGCTCCACAGCCCGGCGTCCTCGTCGTACACGATCCCGGTCACGTTGTGGCCGAACCGGATATAGGGCGCGATGCCGAAATCCTCGACCATGGAGTCGATGTACCCGAGGATTTCGCCACTGCCGGAATAGGTTCGCGACCAGTCCGGGTTCGGCGCGAAACTGTAGGAGTACAGCCGCGACGGAATATCGCAGGCCGCACCGGGATAGGTGTTGTCCCGCCACGTGCCGCCGACGCGCTCGCCGCGCTCGAAGATCGCGAAGCCGTCGATCCCCTTCTGCCGCAGTCGAATGGCCGCGCCGATACCCGCGAATCCGGCGCCGATGATCGCCACATCCAGTGGCTTGCTCACGGCGTTCATGCGACGGGCTCGTAGGTGAGTTCCTTGGACCAGGTGGGCTGCGCGGGCAGCAGCCGCTCCGGAATCGCCCCGGTCAGCTTGACCAGCGCGTCCGCGAGCAGGTGATACGGGTGATCGCGGTTGATCACCCAGCCCGCATGCATTTTCACGATCCGGTACATGGGCACCCGGTTGGCGATCGGCGCCCGCTCGCCGACCTGCTTGAAGCGGGCCATGGCGGCGTAGAGCTTCTCCTCGTTCACGCCCATCTCGACAATGTTGTCGCGCATCTTGTTCAGCAGCGGCACATAGCTGAGCACCCCGATCATGAGCGAGGGCTTGACCCAGCCGCCCACCAGATCGATGGCCAACTTGCGCGCACTGCCGTGCCCGAGCAGTTCCATGACCGCATAATCGGTGGCCAGATGCCGGGATTCGTCATTGTTGATCTTCTTGAACACCTCCTGCGCCACCGGGTCGGTGATCTCGTCGGTGATGAACTTGATCAGCGCGCCGTCCAGCGCCACCTCGAGCATCGGGATGACGGTGCCCAGGAACGACAGCGACATCCCGTCGGAATACTTGTCCAGGAAGTCGATCACCAGCTTCACATTGATATTGGGCTGCGGGATCTCGTCACCGTCGAGCATGCCCCAACGCCGCATGAGCGCCAGTTCGGCATTGGCGTGCCGCTGCTCCTCGGCATGGAAGTAGCGGTAGATCTCGGCCAGCGTGGGGGTCGGGGCCTTCTTGGCCATGGCCGCGAAGCCGCGCGCGCCCACGTTCTCGATCCACATGAGATCGGCCATGAACGGCTTGAGCTTGGCGTGCAGCGCTGGGTCGATGAGCTCGGCTCCCGGTGCGTCCCAGTCGATATCGGCCAGTGCCCACTGCTTGGACTTGATCTTGGCCAGCATATTGTCGAAGTCGAAGGACATGTCACACTCCTGTCTTCAGAATGGTCGAGGGGGTCTTTGCCGAATCCGCTTGCGGCAAGACGCGATTCAGGACACCGAGGGCCTGGGTGTAGAGGGCGGGGAAGTGGCGCTTGAGATGCCAGACCACGCGAGCATCCAACTGCGGCACGACATAGAGTCCGCCCCGGTCGTGTGCGTCGAGGGTGGTGCGGGCGACCCGTTCGGGCGAGAACCCGGTCCAGCGCATGAGCTCGTCGGCCAGGCGTGAGGATCCGGACGTGATCCGCCCGTCGGCAACCACATTGGTCTTGACGAAGGTCGGGCACAGCGCGGTGACTGCCACCCCGGTGCCCGCCAGCTCGGCCGCCATGGTCTCCGACAGCGACACCACCGCCGCCTTGGACACGTTGTAGGCGGCCATGCCGGGCGCGGCGGCGAATCCGGCCGCCGAGGCCACATTGATGATGCCGCCGCGCCCGGCCGCCCGCAGCCGGGGCGCGAAGATCTCGCAGCCGTAGACCACGCCCCAGAGATTGATGCCGAGCGCCCACTCCCAGTCACCGAAGCCGATGTCGCCCACGGGCTTTCCCCCGATGCCGACTCCGGCGTTATTGATCACCAGGGTCGGCACGCCGCCGAAAACCGACTCCGCGTATCCGGCCAGGCTCTCGATATCCTCGCGCCGCGACACGTCGCAGAAGAACGCATGGGCGGTGCCGCCGTGCCGCTCGATCAGCCGCACCGTCTCGTCCGCGCGGTCCTTGTCGATGTCCGCGCACACCACTTCCCCACCGCGCGCGGCGAGTTCGAGCGCGAAAGCCCGCCCGATACCGCTGCCCGCGCCGGTGACCACGGCCTTGGCGTGGTGCGATCGGCGCTTGCCGCCCAGCGCGAACACCATCTCATCGATCGGCCACATACTCAGCTCACCTGCTTCCGCGCGGGCGAATCCGACCGCGCCAGTGTCGAAGTCACGAAACGCGCGGTCCGGCGCAGTGCCGCGGCCGCCTCGGGGACCAGCAGCGGCAGCGCCTGGAACACATGGATCCGGCCGGGCCACAGCTCCAGCTCGCACGAAACACCGGCCGCCGCGGCCATTTCCCGCAGGTGCCGGGCGTCGTCGGCGAGCATCTCCCCCGCGCTGGCCTGCACGAACAGCGGCGGCAGCTCGATACCGGAGGGAATCCGCAGCCGCAGTCGCGGCGAATCCGCCGGTTCCGCAGCCGTATACAGCTCGATGAGCCGCCGCCCCACCCACGCCGGGGCCATGGGATCGGGCAGCACCCGGTCCCGCCGCTCGGCGAGGGTCAGCGTCGGATCCATGAGCGGTGAGAACATGAACGCCCCGGCGGGCTGCGCGACCCCGGCGATCGCGTTCTGCAACAACAGATCCAAGGTAAGATGACAGCCCGCCGAATCGCCGCCGATCACCAGATCGCTTGCGCGGTAACCGTGTTCGAGCAGCCACCGATACCCGGCGGCCGCGTCCTGCGCCGCCGCGGGAAACGGATGCTCCGGCGCGAGCCGGTAGTCGATCACGAATACCGGCAGCCCGGTCGCCTTCGACAGCCGCGACGCCAGTCCGCGATGGGTGCGCGCCGAGCACACCACGTACCCACTGCCGTGGATGTAGTAGATGGCCCGATCCCCGTGCCGAACCCCGGCCGCGCGCACCCATTCGCCGCGTACCCCGCCGGAGTCGACCGGCATGACCGAGGTTCCGGGCAGGGTCGGCCCGAAGGCGGCCATGATGCCCGCGATGAGCCCGCGCCCGGCCTCGATTCCGATTCGATTGTTCGGCAACAACCCGTTGACCTGCCGCAACCCCACCACCGAGGCGGCGGCCGCGATGCGCGTGCGCGTCGCCGCCCGCGTGGGCACCGCCTCGGACGGGAAGGTCGCCATTGACCTTGTACTCATGAGCGAAGCATCGCCGCTCAATGTGCCAGTTGTCAATGGCACATTAGTAACAACCTAGGAACTGGTCGGCAGATACCGCCGTCGTTCCTCCTGCATACGCTCCACATCGGCCGGGCTCAGCGCGGCGAACGCCGCCTCACGGCGACGGAACATCTCCGCCCGCTGCTCCTCGGTCAGCTGCGCCATCGCCGCTTCGCGGCGCTGCGCCATACGCGCGAACTCTTCCGGTGTCATCGGCTGATTCATGGTCACCATCTCCTCGATCAATCGCAGGAACTCCGTTGCCGACGGCTCGGCCACCCGGTCGAGACCGTCACGCACACCGAGCAGCCGGGCCCGCAGCCGCAGCGCCCGCGCGATCCGCTCGTCGAGCACCTCGACCTGCTGCCGGATCAGTTCCCGGGGGTCGTGATCGGGCGTCTCGGCCAGCAGCCCGGCGATCTCGTCGAGCGCGAACCCGAAGCCGCGCAACGCGATCACTCGATGCAGCCGCCGGACGTCCGCGGCGGTGTAGCAGCGATGCCCGCCCCCGGTCCGCGAGGACGCGCTCACCAGCCCGAGCCGGTCGTAGTGGTGCAGCGTGCGCACGGTCACCCCGGTCTCGCGGGCCAATTCGCCGACCCGCCAGGTCCGCTCGGTCATCGCAGCCTCCCCTCGAACGTCCATCGAGCCTCCTCGGTGTGCTCAACCCACGCTAGAACCTGACGTTACGTCGGTTTCAAGAGTGAGCCCGGACACATTTCGAATGCCTGGAACTGATACTTTTCGGCTATGACGGACTGGGTGTCGACGGGTGGCGAGACGGGCAGTGCGCGAACGAAACCACTGGCATGGCTGACGGCCCCGGTGGAACCTGCCGGGGACAACGGATTCTTCGGTCCGGGGTCGGTGACCTGGAAGGTATGGGGCTATCCGACCGGGCTGTCGGTGGGATTTCAGCGGGCGGTGGTCATCGAGGAACTGGACCCGTTCCTGGTGGCCTCGGTGCAGCACACCGGAAAGGTGTACAGCCAGGCCAGAACTCGCTACGACCACACCCTCGCGTACTTCTCGACGGTGCTGTTCGGGGACACCGAGACCGCGACCAAGGCGTCTTCGGTGCTGATGAAGATCCACGCCAAGACCGGCGTGGGCATCGAACCGGTATCCGGATTGCCCTACGACGCCAATGATCCCGACTCCCAGCTGTGGATTCACCTCACCGCGTGGCATTCGATCCTCTACGTCTACGAGCAGTTCGGGCCCGGACCGCTCTCCGACGCCGAGGAGCATCAGTTCTGGAACGAGTGCGCGATCGCCGCGCAGTTGCAGACCTGCGATCCGGAGCAGGTACCGCGCACCCGGGAGGGAATTCGCGCCTACTTCGAGGACATCCGGCCGCGCCTGGCCGCCAGCGAGATCACCCAGCAGATGATGGATCACCTGCTCAACGCGCGGGTCATGTACCCGCCACTGCTGGGCCGCCTCGGCCCCTTCGCCTGGGTGGCGAACAAATTCCTGCGCACGGCCACCATCGCGACGCTGCCGCACTGGCAGCGCGATCTGGCCGCGATCCGGCAGGGCCGGATGGCCGATCTGCTGGTGCGGATGCTGGCCAAGCCGGTCTTCTGGGGGCTGTCCAAGAGCGGCCGTCTGCAATTGACGCTGCTGGCCTGGCTGTCGCCGTCGACGGCCCCGATCGCCGCGCCGTTCCTGCGCAAGGTTCCCGCGCGCGACCCGCGCACGCTCACGCCCGCCGAAGCGTTCGCGCACTGGCGTGTGCCGCCCCCGGCCGAGCTGAACGCCCGGCTGCATCGGACCGCCGAATAGCGAAAAGCCAACTGCCCCGAGCGATTCGGGGCAGTTGGCGGAGTTGGTTATCCCGTGGACTCAGCGTGCGGCGTGGGCGCCGAGGGCGGCGGTGAAGATCGCGGGCCGAGCGAGCGAGGCGCGCAGATTGGCGCGTTCCTGAGCGCTCAGCGCGGACCGGGAGCGCCGCGGCGCATCACCCAGTACCGACAACACGGTGAGTGGATTACGGGAGAAGTTGATGAAAGCCATGACAGCCCTCCTTCAGGAGATAGGCCGGCTCATCCCGCTACAGAAAGTTGGCTCCGATGCGGTGGGCCGGGGTAGATGGGAGTGCGTGAATCGGTCTCGGACACGGACTGTCGCCGTGATTCATTCGTCCCTCACCTCCTCATGCTCGCCGTGATACCGATTTACCTACCTCGTTCGTCACGAGGCACAGAACGGCCATTATTACCTAAATTCGACCGACCAGTCAAATTCTGTTCACCTTCTGTTCACCTTCATAGGCTTACGGCGGCCGTGCGCAGACCCACCGCGGCGGCCAGCCGACGATGCGATTCCAGCCGGGCGGACCGGTCATAGGTGCTGGTGTGGACCAGGAATTCGTCGGCCTCGGTGCGGCGCAGCAGGCGGTCCAGGTCGGCGAGCACCTCGGCCTCGGTCCCGGCCAGGTGGCCGCGCAGGGAATCCTCGAAGATCCGGCGCTGCCGCTCGGTCATCGGTTCGCGCTCGATCACCTCGGGCGGCAGCAGCGGCGGGAATTCCCCGCGGGTGCGCGACCAGGCGGCCGACCACGCCTCGGGCAGCAGCAGGCGATGGGCCTGTTCGGTGGTGTCGGCGATCACCACCGAACCCGACAGCACTACATAAGGGGCGTCGCCGCCGGGGCCCGGCCGGAACGCGGCTCGGTAGCCCTCGATCGCCTCGACCATGGCGTCCTCACCGGTCACGGCCGCGATGACCAGCGGCAGGCCGAAACGCGCGGCCCGCTCCGCACCCGATCCGGTGGCCAGCAGGAACGCGGGCACCCGCAGGCCCTCGGCAGGCCAGGCGTGCACGCCCTGGCGAGCGCCCTCGAAATAGGCCAGCAGCTCGGTCAATTGCGCGTCGAAGTCCTCGGCGTCGCGCTTGTCGTGGCCGAGGGCACGCCGCACCCCGTCGGTGAAGCCGACCGACCGGCCCAGTCCCATATCGATGCGGCCCGGATACAGCGACTCCAGCGTGCCGAACTGTTCGGCGACCACCAGCGGCTGATGGTTGGGCAGCATGACGCCGCCGGTGCCGACCCGGATGCGGGAGGTGGCCGCCGCGACCGCGGCCGCCAGCACGGTCGGCGCGGACCCCGCGACCCCGGGCACGCTGTGGTGCTCGGATACCCAGAAGCGGTGGTAGCCCCAGTCCTCGGCCAGCCGGGCGAAGTCGACCGTCTCGCGCAGGGCCTCGGGGTGTGGCTGACCGGCGCGGACCCGGGAACGGTCCAGGATCGAGAAGCGAATCGCCTGCCATGCCGGAGTCATGCCCATTGCCAACGCCGGTGGCGGAGTTTGATTCCGGGCCGGGTCTCAGGCCGAGAGCAGGCCCAGGTCGGTGCGGCCCGCGCCGACCACCGGGGTGGGATCGGCGTCCAGGACCCGGTGCAGCAGTTCGTGATAGATGTCGCGGAAGTCGACGGTGGCCTTCAGGTCGCCGTTGTCGAGGTCGGTGAGACTGGGTTCGGCACCGTGGAAACCGGCGGCCACCGGCACACCGGCGAGGAGGACGGGTCCGGCGGTGCCGTGGTCGGTGCCCTGGGAGGCATTGGCGACCACGCGGCGGCCGAACTCGCTGTAGGCGAGCAGCACGACGTCGCGGCCGCGCGGATGCGTGGACAGGTCCTTCAGGAACGCGGTGACCGCGGTGTCGAGGCGGCCCAGCAACTGCTCCTGGGTGTGGCGTTCGTCGGCGTGGGTGTCGAAGCCGCCGAGGCTCACCGAGTAGACCCGGGTCGGGACACCGGCCTTGATGCACTGCGAGACCAGGTCGAACTGGGCGGTCAGCGCGTCGATCTGCTTACCGGGTCGCTGCGGGGCCGGAAGGCTTTGCCGGACAGTCTGTTCGGCCTGGTAGCCGGTGCAGACCTGCAAGCGGGCCGAGCTGTCGGCGGGATCGGCGGTGGCGAGCCCGGACAGGGCTGCGGCCAGGTCGGCCGAGAGCGGCGCCGAGGCCGGATCCAGGGCTGCCGCAGTGTGTTTCGCACCGAGCGCCAGTTGCGGCAGTACCGCGCCGATGTTCACGGCACGGACCGGGTCGTCGCCGGTGGCGTCCAGCCAGCGCCCGATCCAGCCGGTCGGTACCGGTTCCCCCGGCGAGGCGGTCTGCCAGATATCCATGGAGCGGAAGTGGCTGTGGTCGGGTTTGGGGTAGCCGACGCCGCGCACGATGGCGAGTTTTCGGTCCTGCCACAGTCCCTGCAACCCCTTCAGCGCCGGGTTCAGACCGAGCTGGTCATCGAGGTGCAGAACTTCCTCGGGGCGGTAAGACAATTCGGGCCGGGCATCGTGATAGGCGTTGTCCGCGTAGGGGATCACGGTGTTGACGCCGTCGTTGCCGCCGTACATCGTGAGCACCACCAGGATTCCGGAGCCCGCCGCCAGCGGGGTGGTGCTGGCGCGCTGCCGGAGTTCGTCCCAGGTGATGGCGGACGCACCGGCCACGCCGAGCACACCCAGCACGCCGGTGCCGACCAGGAATTGCCTGCGACTGACTTGTGCCATGGTGCATCGCCTTCAGCTGGTGAGGTATTCGGGCGTATTGACGGCCAGGGCGGCCAACCGGGGTGGCTGATCGACGACCGTGGTCAGCACCTTCGCGCTGCGGTCGGACCAGGACCCGACGCCGAGCAGATGCGCGGTGACGTCCAAGCGATCGGCACGACTCGCCCCGGTGATCGGCGACAGGTCCGCCTGTTTCACCAGATTCGTTGCCGCCGTGAGTCTTACCTGCGCCGCGGCACTGGACATCCAGCCCTGGCCACGCGGCCAGCCGCCGACGCTGGGCGGATAGAACGGCAGTTGGCCGAGCGTGCGCAGGGTGTTGACGAGCGTGCGCACCTGAGCGTCGTCGGTGAGGGGGACCCGCAGCGCGCGTACCGCGCCGATCAGCCATTCGACCGGGCCGACCACGACGGTGTCTCGGGCAGAGGTGAATTCGGGGTCGGTGAACACGGCGGTGATCAGGGCGGACAGGTCACGCCCCGGGCCGTAGGCGGTGGTGAGCCGGGCGCGGGCAGCATCCGAGGGCGGATCGTCGGAGGCGAGCAGCTGCCACAGGCTGCCCGCCACGAAGGCCGCGGATTCGGGCCGGGCCAGCACGGCATTGCAGAAGGCCGTGGCGTCGAGCGGACCCGTCACTCCCAGCACGGTTTTCGAGCCGCCGTCGTGGCGCGCGGCCTGGAAGGCGGCGGCCCCGCCGGTGATGGTCCAGCCGGTCAGGGCGCGGGCGCCCTCGCGCACATCGGCTTCGGTGTACCCGTTGCCGTGCCCGAGCGCGAACAGTTCCATGAATTCGCGCGAGAGGTTCTCGTTGGGCGCTTTCGCGGTGCTGGTGACGCCGTCGAGCCAGCGCAGCATGGCCGGATCGACGAGCATGGCGTAGGCGAGGGTGGTGAAGTCGCCCGCGCCGTGCGCCCGCAGGGTCGCGTTCTGGGCGGCCATCTCGGCGGCATTGCGCACCTTGGTGGCGGAGGTCGCGAAGTGGTTGTGCCAGGCCAGGGTCAGCTTCTCCCGGACCGGCACCCGCACCGCCGCCATCCGTCGCAGCCACCACAGGGTGAGGGTGTCGAGCTGGCCGGTGATGTGGGCCTGGTACTGCTTGCGGACCTCGGCGGTCGCGCTCTTGCCGGGCGGTGCGGGCGGCTCGAAGCGCGGTATCGGGGTGGCCTGCGCGCCCGGATCGGACTCCGGGTCGCCGATCAGCGCAGTACGCAGGTAGGCCGCCACATCCGTGACGGCGTCGATCTCGGACCCGGTCGCCCCGAAGCCGGTTCGCCGCAGCACTCGCGCGGTTCGCATCCAGTCCGGTGACAGGCCCATGCTCCGAGTATCGGCCGCCCGGAGGCCGGTTCCGGGCGGTGTCTCACGGAGTTTCAGTCAATCTTCAGACCCGGCTCGAGACCGCGGCTCGCGCACAGCAGCCGGGCGGGACCGGCCGCCGTGCCCACCCCGTGGTCCGCGCCGAGGTAGCGGTCCATCAGTTCGGCGAAGGTCCACTGCTCGACGGTGTCGAAACCGAAGGACCGCACCGACTCCGCGAAATCCTCGGCCTCCATGAAGCTGAGAATGGGTTCGTTCGTCTTCGCGATCCGTTCGATGCGCTGCCGCAGGGCCTCGCGTTCCTCGGCATTCGCGCCCCGGCCGAGATAGTCGGCCACCACCCGCACCGGCTGCGTCTGATCGGCGATGAATCGCAGCGTGTCCGCGATCGCCTCGCCGGTCAGGTACATCACGACGCCCAGCCAGACGAAGACGGCCGGTTCGTCGCGGCGGAAGCCGGCGTCGGCCAAACCCGCTGACAGCGTGCCGGTTTCGAAATCGACCGGCACGAAGGTGAGCGATGCGGGGATCTCGATGCCGGAGTCCGCGAGCAGTTCGCGCTTCCACTGCTGGGTGTCGGGGTGGTCGACCTCGAAAACTTGCAGCCCGACATAGGGATTCCGATAGCCGAACGTGTCCAGCCCGGCCCCGAGAATCACGACCTGCCGGGTGCCGGACGCGGCGGCCTCGGCGACCACGTCCTCGGCGAGCCGGGCGCGCGCTGCCAGAAAGTACCGTCGCCCACGCCGCAGCGGATCATTGCCGCCGGGCTGGTCGAGGGTGGCGGTGTCCAGGTCGCCGATCCGTTCCGGCGGCACCCCCAGAATGCGTGCCGCCAAGGGGTCGGTGAAGACCCGCGGCTCCCCCGAAAGCTGGTGATAGGCACGCGCGTACGCCGTCGCCAGCGCGGTGCGGCTGGCCCTCCCGGTCTCCATGGCGGCCATCCTAGGCCGGTCGTGATTGGATCGATCTTGTGTTGAGGGCTTTGTTGTTCGATGTGCAGGGAACGGCGACCGACTTCCATTCGACGATTCGAACCGCGGCCGCGTCGATCGCGGGCCCGCTCGCGCCGGGCCACGATTGGTCCGACTTCGTGAACAGGTGGCGGGCCGCCTATTTCACCGAGACGTCGCAACACCCGGAATCCGATACCTGGGTGAGCGTGTCCTCGATCTACCGCGCGACCCTGGACCCGCTGCTGGAGTCCGACGGCATCGACCTGGGTAAGGCCGAACGCGACGAGCTCGCACGGGCCTGGTCGCGACTGCAACCCTGGCCGGATACCGTGCCCGGACTGACGCGGTTGCGTGAGCGGTTCACACTGGCCACCCTGTCGAACGCGGATGTGAGTGCGGTGGTGGAGATTTCGCGGCGGGCGGAGCTGCCCTGGCACGCGATCTTCGCGGCGGAGATGGTGGGGGTGTTCAAGCCGGATCCGCGCACCTACCGTCTCGCGGCACGCTATCTGGGTTTCGAGCCCTCGGAGATCATGATGGTCGCCAGCCACAAGTACGACATCCGCGCGGCCCGGGAACTGGGATTCGCGACGGCGTTCGTGGCCCGGCCGCTCGAATACGGCGATCCGGCGCTCGGTGATGCCGAGTTCTCCCCCGAGTTCGATATCAATGCAGTGGATTTCCTGGATCTGGCCGACCAGCTCGGGTGCTGAGCGCCACGCAGGCTCCTAGAGTGGCAGCAGGCGTTTCGATACGGGAGGGTCGGCCTTGTCCACTGCACTGATCAAGGGCCAGAACGGGGCTTTGAATGCCGCGGAGGTGGTGGTCACCGTGCAGGTCGCGGTGCCCGCCGAATTGTCCGCGCTGCTGGTGACCGAGCAGGGGAAGGTGCGCTCGGACGCCGATTTCGTGTTCTACAACCAGCCCGCGGGTCCGGGGGTGCGGCTGCGCAACGGGGTCGCCGGGCAGCCCGCCGAGCTGGTGGTGTCGCTGGCGCAGATACCCGCGGATATCGCGCAGATCCGGGCGGTGATCACGCTGGACGGGGCCGGGGCGACCTTCGGGCGGATTGCGCCGCCGGTCGCGGTGGTCACCGATCAGGGCGGGAATCGGCTCTACGAGTACCGGATCGAGGATCTGCAGACCGAGTCGATCGTGATCGCCCTGGAGCTCTACCGGCGCTACGGGGCCTGGAAGGTCCGTGCGGTCGGGCAGGGGTATGCGGGCGGGTTCGCGGCGCTGGTGACCGACCACGGGGTGAGTGTCGAGGAACCCGCGCCCGTGGAACGCGCCCCCTCGGCGACCGCCCCGCCGCCGCCTCCCCCGCCTCCGGTGTCGGCGTACCCGCCGCCGGTCGAACCGACCTATGTGACACCGAGTTCGCCGTACCCCACGACACCACCGTCTACGCCCTCGTATCCCCCTCCGCCACCGGCGAATCCGGCCTACCCGCCCCAGCCGAATCCGGCCTACACCCCTGCGCCGTCCGGATACGCAACCCCGCAACCCGGGCCCGCGGCCGTGCCCCCGCCCGCTGCGAACGGCGAGCTGTCGCGTGGGCGGCCGGTGAATCTGTCCAAGGGCCAGCGCGTCACCCTGCGCAAGGAGGGCGGCGTCGCACTGACCCGGATCCGCATGGGGCTGGGCTGGGATCCGGCCAAGCAGGGCGGGCTGTTCGGGCGGCGCGCGGTGAATATCGACCTGGATGCCTGGGTGGCGCTGTTCTCCGACCGGCATCTGGTGGATGTGGCCTACTACGGGCAGTTGACGTCCAAGGACGGTTCGATCCGCCATTCCGGGGACAATCTGGTCGGCGGCGGCGGGGTGGGCGACGACGAGCAGATCGCCGTGGACCTGACTCGCGTTCCGCGCCACGTCAATACGCTGCTGTTCATCGTCACCTCGTATCAGGGCCACACCTTCGAGCAGGTCAGCAATGCCTACTGCCGGTTGGTGGACGACACCACGCAGGCCGAGCTGGCCCGCTACGCGCTGGCGGGCGGCATGCCGTTCACCGCGATCGCCATGGCGAAGGTGCTGCGGGCGGGCGGCGAGTGGCGGCTGGAGGCCATCGGCGAGGGCTTCCAGGCCAAGCATCCGGGCGAGGCGGTGCCGCAACTCGGCCGCTTCATCACCGTCGAATGACCTGATCACCGTCGAATGACGGTGGGGGCGCGTCCATTCGGACGCGCCCCCAATCCTTCGAGCCGGGGTGTCAGGCCCCGTACCGCAGCACCACGAAGTTGTCGCCCTGGGTGGCGTCCTTGGTGGTGCCCGCCACCACGATCTCACCGTTGGCCTGCAGGGCCAGGGCATTGCCGTGATCGGCCGCCGTGCCGAGGTCGGTGCTCACCAGCCCGCTCTGCCCGAAACCGCTGTCCGGCTTGCCATCCGGGGTGAAGCGGGCCAGCGCGATATTGTCGCCGGTCGCGGTCCCACTGCTGGTGCCGACGACGACGATCTTCCCGTCCGTCGCGAGCGCGACATCGGCCGCCACATCGGATTTGCCGCCGAAGTCCGCCGTCACCGAGCCGTTCGATCCGAATGCGGTGTCCGCCTTGCCATCCGGCAGGTACCGGACCACGAGGAAGTTGTCACCCTGCACCGGATCCTTGGTGCTGCCCGCGACCACGATCTTCCCGTCGGACTGCACGGCCACGGCATTGGCGTGGTCGGCGGCCGTACCGAGGTCGGTGCTCACCAGCCCGCCGGTGCCGAAACCGGCGTCCAGCTTGCCATCCGAGCCGTAGCGGGCCACCGCGATATTGTCCCCGGTGGTGGTGCCGTGGCTGGTGCCCGCGACGACGATCTTCCCATCGGCTTGCACCACAATGGATTTCGCCACATCCGACTTGCCGCCGAAGTCCGTGGAGACCTTGCCGTTGTCACCGAATCCGCTGTCCAGCTTGCCGTCCGGCGCGTACCGCACCACCACGAAGTTGTCGCCCTGCGTGGGATCCATGGTGCTGCCCGCCACCAGGATCTTCCCGTCGGACTGCACGGCCACCGCATTGCCGTGATCGGCGGCCGTCCCCAGATCGGTGCTCACCTGGCCGCCGGTGCCGAACCCTGCGTCCAGCTTGCCATCCGAGCCGTAGCGGGCCACCGCGATATTGTCCCCGGTGGCGGTGCCGTGGCTGGTGCCCACGACCACGAGCTTGCCGTCGGACTGAATGGCGACCGCGGCCGCCACGTCCGACTTGCCGCCGAAGTCGGTGATCGCCTTTCCACCGTTGCCGAAACCGTTGTCCAGCTTGCCATCCGACGTGTATCGCACGACGGCGAAGTTGTCGCCCTGGGCCGGGTCCTGGGTGCTGCCGACCGCGACGATCTTGCCGTCCGGCTGCACGACGACGGCATTGGCACGGTCAGCCGCCGAGCCCAGATCGGTGGACACCTTGCCGCCGGAGCCGAACCCGGAGTCCAGGACGCCTGCGGAGATGGAGGTGCCGTGGGCGCCGGCGCAGGCGCTGATGGTGAGTCCGGCAATGGCGACGAATATCGGAGCGAAGATCGCTTTCGGCACTGATCCGAGCCGACGGGACGTGCGCAACATGTGAGCTACCTCGTTTCAACAATGGAAGGGGGTAGAGCAGCACAAGATTGAGAGCCACGAGAACGTCGACCAGTATGGCCGGAATCAGCATCCGCAGGGCCGGGATGAACCTGTTCACCCGCGGCGCACCGGCGACCCGCCGTTAAGATCAGCGGCGGCCCGCCGTCACAGGAAGGGCGCGACCTGAGCGGCCGCCTCGACCGGGTGGCTGGCCTGGATCGGATGACCGAGCGCCTGCACCTTCCAGATGCCGTCCTCCCGATGCACTTTCGCCACCACCATGCCGGTGTGCGCGCCGCCCGCGCTCAGATTGGATCGGGTGAGCTCGGTGCTGGTGGTGCCGTCGATCAAGCGCCAGAAGGAATTGCGCACCCGCTCGAAGGTGTGCCCGGCATAGGAGGTGATCACGAAGACGATGGCGGTGACGTGCGAACCGACCCGGGTCAGGTCGACGGTGATGACCTCGTCGTCGCCCTTGCCCTCACCGGTGAGGTTGTCGCCGGAGTGCCGGATGGCGCCGTCCTTGGTGACCAACTGGCTGAAGTAGGCGACATCGATCAGGTCGTTCCCGGCGTACACCAGGGCCGAGGCGTCGAGGTCGATCTCGACCGGGCGCGTGCCCCACTTGTGCTGCACATGAACGGGATCCCAGCCCAACCCCATCTTGACGAAGGTCAGGTCGGTGCCCTGGCGCCGCAGCGCGACGGTGTCGCCGGTCTTCAGCACGGGTGCGATCACCGGAGTGGCCGGGCGGGCCGCCTGGGAGGAATTGCTCACGGATACGCCGTGATCGGCGACCAGGGCCGCGAATCCGCGCGGATGCCCGAAGCCGACGGCGCGGGCGTACCAGCCGTCGTCGCCGCGGTCGAGATCCACCGCGGCCACCGTCGTCTCATTGCCCAGATTGTCGATCACGTACTCGTACAGCTGGTTTCCCCGGTCGTCGGCAATGCCGATATGCGGCGCGGGGAAGTCACCGAGCCGGCCGTTGCGGTCGTCGAGGGTGACCACGATCCGAATGTGCGCCACGCCCTGCGGCACCGCCGCCAGGCTGACGGCGACGGCGTTCTGGCCGGGCACGAGTCGCACGCCGGGTCCGGACGGTTGGTTGTAGAAGATCAGATCATTGTCACCGCGGACCATGCCGCGGTCGGTCAACAACAGCGCGGACAGGTCGATCCCCGCGCTGAAGTGCACCGTCACGGTGACGTCCGCGACGCCGAGTTCCCCGGTCTGCCCCTGGGTGAGAAGTGCGGCCACCCTCCCACTCTATGGGAATGCTCCGTCACCTGGATGAAACGAAGCCATACCGCTTTTCCTCGCGCCCGCCGCCCGGATCATTGTCCGATCCGCCGGGATTGTCTGGGTCAATTACCTTGGGCGGCAACGGCCGCCGGGGCGCGGCCATAGGTGATTATCGATCGCAAATCAATGGCAGCCGAAATGCGATACGGCACAAAACTAGCCAAGCGTCCATGTCTACCCTCAGGTAAGCTACTGGCCAGTATTTGATGTAGGTAACGGCCCGGCGAGGGCCCGAGGGAAGGTCCGACGGGGAGGTCGGGCGAAGCAAGCCAGGATGGGGTACAGGTGTTGATCGGCCGGTCGAAATTGCCATTCGGCTTGCGACGCAGCGTGATATCGATGAGCTGCGCTGGACTTGGCTTGAATGTTGTTGCGCGCGAATAGATGTGGTGTGTCACATCGCAGCGCACTCGCGGGGCGCGATCCCGCACATCACTTTCTCGGGGGGATTCGAGCTACCGAGGAGACTCCGTGTACGACAGTGCCCCCGAAACTTCGGGCAACCTCGAGCAATCTCTGAAGCTCTTGGTGTAGTAGACATTTCACACATGCGCGATGGCGAGCGGCGCAGGTGCGTGCTCGTCGTGAGGAAGGTTCTCGAGTGGTGACCCGATCGGATTTCCCCGTAGCTGTCGTAGGAATGGCGTGCCGGCTGCCGGGAGTTGCTGATCTCGACGATTTCTGGCGATTGCTCGGCGCGGGACGCGCCACCGTCGGCGCCGCCCCGGCGGCCCGCGCGAATCTCACCGAACGCGCGAGCTTCCTCGATTCCGTCAGCGATTTCGACGCGGAGTTCTTCGGGATCGCACCCCACGAGGCCCGATCGATCGATCCACAGCAATTGCTCGCCCTGGAGCTGAGCTGGGAGGCACTCGAAGACGCCGGGCTGGCCGAGGCGGCGCGCGAATCGCGCCGGGGCGGGGTATTTCTCGGTTGCACCGCCGGTGACTTCGCCGAACTCGGCACGGTTGCCGAGGGGCCCGGCATCACGCGCCACTCGTTGTGGGGTGCGACCCGCGGAATCATCGCCAACCGGGTTTCCAACTATTTCGGTTTCACCGGCCCCAGCCTCTTGGTCGACAGCGCTCAGGCCTCCGCACTCGTCGCGGTGCACCTGGCGTGCGAGAGCCTACGGGCGGGCGAAACCGATATCGCATTGGCCGGTGGCGTCAATCTGATCCTGTCGCCGACCAGTGGTGAACGGGTCGAACAGTTCGGTGCACACTCGGTGCGGGGCCGCTGCTACACCTTCGACTCGCGGGCGGACGGATTCGTGCGCGGTGAGGGCGGCGGCGTGATCGTGCTCAAGCCGCTGGCACGGGCGATCGACGACGGCGACCGAATTCACGCGGTAATCCGCGGTAGCGCGGTCAATACCGGTAATGAGCGGCGGGTATTGAGTGCGCCGAGTCGCGAAGCGCAGGCCGCCGCGATTCGCGCCGCGCTCGCGGCGGCCGCTGTGCCCGCCGATTCGGTGCAGTACGTCGAATTGCACGGCACCGGAACTCCGGCGGGCGATCCGATCGAGGCCGCCGCACTCGGCGCGACCTATGGCTCCGATCGTGACCCGAATTCGCCGCTGGCGGTGGGGTCGGTCAAAACGAATGTCGGCCATCTGGAAGGCGCCGCCGGGATCATCGGCCTGATCAAGACCGCGCTGTGCCTGCGGCACGGCAAACTCGTGGCCAGCCTGAATTTCGAACACCCCAACCCGGCGATTCCCCTGGACGATCTGCGCCTGCGCGTGGTCGGCGCACCCGAGAAGTGGGCGGCGCCCACCATCCGGCGGGCGGGCGTCTCCGCGTTCGGCATGGGCGGTTCGAACGTCCACCTGATCCTCGACGAGGCCCCGGTCACGGACCGCGCCGCAACCATCGAGCCGGACGCCGCCGGCGAGGTGCCGATCGTGCTCTCCGCGCGCGATGAGGTCGGCCTCCGCGCGCAAGCGAGCCGACTCCGTGAGTGGCTGGTGCGCCACCCGGAGCTCGCCCTCGCCGACGTGGCGTATTCACTGATCACGGCCCGCGCCCAGATGGCTTGGCGGGCAGACCTTTTCGTCTCCAGCCGCGAGCAGCTGCTGGTCGAGCTCGGAGCGCTCGCCGAGCATGGCGGCGGTTCGGACCGCACCGGACTGCCGGTGGAGTCGACGGCCACGGTGACCGGTGTCCGGGTGGATCTGCCGCCGTACGCATTTCGCCGACGGGAGAACACCGAGGTTCTCGTGTCGGTCGAGTCACGGGCGATAGCACCCACCGCTGCGGACCGGGCTCGCGATGCCGGTGACGACACCGACCATGGCAGGCCCGACGACAGCATCTTGGCGCACCAGCTGCGGGCGATGCCTGAATTTCGGCGTCGCGCCGCGGTGCTCGCGGTGGTACGGGAGCAGGCGGCCGCGGTGCTCGGGTATGAGTCGGTCGGGTCGATCCGTGAGGAGTTGCCGTTCACCGATCTCGGGTTCGATTCGCTCAGTGGCGTGGAGTTGCAGAAGCGGTTGACCCGGGTGACGGGGGTCGAGTTGCCGCCCTCGCTCATCTTCGATCACCCCACTGCCACCTCGGTGGCCGAGCTGCTGCGGTCGCGCGCCACGGCGGGCGGGGAAAGGCGCGGCCGGGTTACGCGGCGGACCTCGTCGGAGGAGCCGATCGCGATCGTCGGTATGGGTGCGCGATTCCCGGGCGGTATCTCGTCTGCCGAGGAGCTGTGGGAGCTGGTCGCGGCGGGACGCGACGTGATCGGTGATTTTCCGACCGATCGCGGTTGGGATCTGGATCGTCTCTACGATCCCGACGCGGACAAGGCGGGCACCGTCTACACGCATCGCGGTGGGTTCCTCAGCGGCGCAGGTGATTTCGACCCGGGCTTCTTCGGGATCAGTCCACGTGAGGCGCTGGCGATGGACCCGCAGCAGCGGGTGTTCCTCGAAACCGCTTGGGAAGCACTCGAAGACGCCGGAATCGACCCGACCACGCTGCGCGGCAGTGACACCGGTGTCTTCGTCGGAGCTTGCGCGTCAGGGTATTCCGGTCTCGTCACCGGTGAGCTCGAGGGCTTCCGGCTGACCGGTACCTCGCACAGCGTCATCTCGGGGCGGCTCGCCTACGTCCTCGGTTTGGAAGGCCCGGCGGTGACGATCGACACCGCGTGCTCCTCCTCGCTGGTGGCGCTGCATTCGGCCTGTCAGGCCCTGCGCCGGGGCGAGAGCTCTCTGGTGCTGGCCGGAGGCGTGACCATCGCGGCGACTCCCGACCTGTTCGTCGATTTCGCTCGGCAGCGGGGGCTTTCGCGAGACGGCCGCTGTAAGGCCTTTTCTGCCGCGGCCGACGGTGTCGGCTGGTCCGAGGGCGCGGGGGTACTCGTGCTGGAGCGGCTCTCCGATGCTCGCCGACTCGGACACAATGTACTGGCGGTCGTGCGCGGTAGCGCGGTCAACCAGGACGGTGCGAGCAATGGGCTCACCGCACCCCATGGCCCGTCGCAGCAACGCGTGATCGAACAGGCCCTCGCCGACGCCGGAATCTCGGCGGCCGAGGTGGACGCCGTCGAGGCGCACGGCACCGGGACGAGACTGGGCGATCCGATCGAGGCGCAGGCGCTGATCGCCGTCTACGGACAGGATCGCGGCGACCGAGAGCCCCTGCGGATCGGTTCGCTCAAATCGAATATTGGCCATACGGTCGCGGCCGCGGGTGTCGCCGGTGTGATCAAGACCGTCCAATCGATGCGGCACGGACAACTGCCGCGCACCCTGCATGCGGAAACGCCGACCCCACACGTGGATTGGAGTGCGGGTGCGGTACGGCTCCTGGCCGAGGCGGAACCGTGGGAGCGCGGGGAGCGGCCGCGCCGAGCGGGAGTGTCGTCGTTCGGGATCAGCGGAACGAACGCCCATGTGATCCTCGAGGAAGCGCCCGTCGACGCGGCCGCGTCGGACACGGGGCGCAGCGGGACGGATCTCCCGGACCAGAGCGCGGTGCCGCTGGTCGTCTCGGGTAAGAGCGAGGCGGCGCTGCGTGCGCAGGCCGCTCGCTTGCGGATGTGGCTGCAGGAACGTCCCCAGCTGGATATTGCCGAGGTGGCCGCTGCGCTGACTTCGACTCGGGCACAACTCGATTCGCGCGCAGTGGTGTTCGGGCGTGACCGGGACGAGCTGCTCGAACGGTTGCACGGCCTCACCGAGGCGGGCAGTGGCGCCGACATCGTCATCGGAACCCCTGTCGCGGGCCAGACCGTGTTTCTGTTCACCGGGCAGGGCGCCCAGCGAGTCGGCATGGGTGCCGATCTCTACAGCGCCTTCCCCGCCTTCGCGACCGCACTGGACGAGGTGTGTGCACACCTCGATCCGCTGCTCGGACAATCACTGCGCGAGGTGATGTTCACCGATGCGACCGGCATGCTCGATCGCACCGAATGGACGCAACCCGCGCTCTTCGCCTTCGAAGTCGCGCTGTACCGGCTACTGGAATCGTTCGGCACGGCACCGGATGTCCTCGCGGGCCACTCCATCGGCGAATTGTCGGCCGCCCACGTGGCCGGAGTGTTGTCACTGTCCGACGCCTGCGCCCTCGTGGCGGCCCGAGGCCGCTTGATGGGCGAGCTTCCCGAAGGCGGGGCGATGCTCGCCGTCGCCGTCGACGAGGCTCGAGCGAACGGCATCATCGCCGGACTCGATGGCCGCGTCTCGCTCGCCGCGGTCAATGCCCCGGCCGCGACGGTGCTTTCCGGTGATGCCGACGTGATCGACGCCGTCGAACGAGATCTGACCGCCGAGGGCATTCAGGCCACCCGACTGCGCGTCAGCCACGCTTTCCATTCGGCGCGAATGGATCCGATGCTGACGGAATTCCGCGCGATCGCGGAGCGCCTCACCTATCACCCGCCCCGGGTGCCCATCGTCTCCACCGTCACCGGAGACCTCGCGGACGAGACCATCGCCACCCCCGACTACTGGGTGCGGCAGGTGCGCGACGCCGTCCGTTTCGCACCCGCGATCGCTACCCTGCTCGCGAGCGGTGTGCGGCGATTCGTCGAGGTGGGGCCGGATGCCATCCTCAGCGCGGCGACCAACCGGTGCCTGGCCACCGACCCCGCCATCGAGTCGTCGGCCTCGGTCGTGGCGACCTCGCGACGGTCGAATGAGCAAGTGCCGCAGCTGCTCTCCGCCCTGGCGCAGCTCCATGTCACCGGTGACCCGGTCGACTGGCGGCCGCTGCTGCCCGCCGCCGAGCAACGAATCCCGTTGCCGACCTATGCGTTCCAGCATCAACGGTTCTGGCTGCGCCCGAGTCTCGCCGCTGCGGTGTCCGGTGATCACCCGATTCTGACCGGTGTCGTCGGTGTCGCGGGGGCCGACGAATGGTTGTTCACCGGCCGACTGTCCCTGCGCGAAAACCCGTGGATCACCGACCATGCGGCACACGGTGTCGTGGTCGTCCCGAGTGCCGTTCTGGTGGAATTCCTGGTCGTCGCGGGCGAACGGATCGACTGCGCGGTGCTCGACGAGCTCACGTTGCAGGTGCCGATCGTGCCCGCCGACGACGATGAGATCGAGCTCCAGGTCGCTGTCCGGGCTCCCGAGTCCGGGCGTCGGCCCTTCGACTTCTACTTCCGGAAGTCGGCGGATGAGCCGTGGGTGCTGAATGCTACCGGCGCTCTCGCACCACAGCATTCGGGTGATCCGGAGGCGCTGCGGTTGCTCGACCAGCCTTGGCCGCCCGCGGCCGAACCGCTCGACGCGACACAGATTCCCAGCCTGATGACGCAGGGCTCCGGGCTCGAATACGGCCCGGCGTTCGGTGGCATCACTGCCGCATGGCGACAGGCGGACGCCGTCTTCTCCGAGATCTCCCTGCGCACCGATGCGGGTGACGCGGGCCGCGGTTTCGGTCTGCACCCCACCCTGCTGGATATGACGGTGCACGCCGGGCTGGCCGAATTGCTGTGGCGCGAACAGGATCACGAGCCGGGCTCGGGGAAACTGTTGTTCCGCTGGGGCGGTGCGCGATTCCACCGGCCGCTGCCCGACCGATCGGCGCAGCTGACGTCACTGCGAGTCGCGGCCGTTGCGACGGGGCCGGAGACTATCTCCGTCGCCGCGGTCGATTCCGTTGGCCGACCGGTTGTTTCGGTGGATGCCGTGGTCATGCGCCCCTACGACGTGCGACGGTTCTTCGACGGGCTGTCCGAGCACACGACCGATCTGTATCGGGTGCGCTGGGAGCGCACGGGCGACCAGGCCAGCGACGACCCGATTCCGACCGCGGTCGCCTACCGTCCGGAGGTCGCGGGCGGCGAACCGGCCGATATCCCGTCGGCGATCCGACGGGCCGTGAACGAGACGCTCGCCCGGCTGAATTCGTGGCTGGGAGATGAACAGCCATCGGATGCACGGCTGGCCGTCATCACCACCGGCGCGGTCGGAGTGGCCGACGAAACCCCCGATCTGATCGGGGCGGCGGTGTGGGGTGTGGTGCGCACCGCGCAGACGGAGAATCCGCAGCGCTTCGTCCTCGTCGACGAGGACCCGGCGGCACCCTTGGATACCGAAGCGCTCGTCACCGTCATGCGTACGGGGGAACCGCAGGTCGCGATTCGCGGCGCCGACCTGCTCGTACCGCGACTGGTTCGCGCCGAGGCGACCGACGGCGAGGTCGCTGACACCCCGTTCGGGACCGGAACGGTGCTGATCACCGGCGGGACAGGCGGATTGGGCGCGCTGTTCGCCCGGCAGCTGGTGACCGAATACGGCGTCCAGCGTCTGGCATTGACCTCCCGGCGCGGCGCCGACGCTCCCGGCGCGGCAGCCCTGGTCGAAGAATTGGCAACCCTGGGGGCCGAGGCTCGGATCATCGCCTGCGACATCGCCGACCGGGAATCGGTCCGAGAGCT
The DNA here is from genome assembly GCF_054782115.1 of Nocardia heshunensis. Lineage (NCBI taxonomy): Bacteria > Bacillati > Actinomycetota > Actinomycetes > Mycobacteriales > Nocardiaceae > Nocardia > Nocardia heshunensis. The sequence goes on from NZ_BAAGTC010000027.1 coordinate 64,028, forward strand.
GGTGAGCGGCCTGGAGCTGAGCGCGGTGATTCACGCCGCGGGTGTCCTCGACGACGGCACCATCGGTTCCCTCACGTCCGAGCAGGTCGACCGGGTACTGGCCCCGAAGGTCGCGGGCGCGTGGCACTTGCACGAAGCGACCGCCGGACTCGACCTCTCGGCCTTCGTGCTGTTCTCCTCGGTCGCGGGCGTGATCGGTTCGGCCGGGCAGGGCAACTACGCCGCGGCGAACAGTTTCCTGGACGCGCTGGCCGAGCGGCGACGCGCTGCGGGACTGGCCGCGACATCCTTGGCCTGGGGACCGTGGGGCGAGGCGGGCGGCATGACCGGCGACCTGGACCCGGTCGCCGTCGCGCGCTGGGATCGCCTCGGACTCGGGCAGATCGAGCGCACCGAGGGCATGCGGCTGTTCGGTGCCGCACTCGCACATCGGGATGCACGCTTGGTTCCGCTGCGATTCGATGCCGCCGCTCTGCGTCGCGAATCCGACAGTCGCGAACTTCCGGCAGTACTGCGCGGGTATGGACGCCGCCCCGCCGACCTCGCCAAATCCGGTGGCGCGGCGGCCGAGACAGCATTTTCTTCCGACCTGGCCCTCGAGACGGTGCTCGCCCAGGTCGCCGCGGTACTCGGACACGATTCCGGTGACGTGATCGATGCCGAGAAACCGTTCCGGGAACTGGGTTTCGATTCGCTGGGCGGAGTGGATCTCCGCAATCGCCTCGGTAGGGCCACCGGACTCACGCTGCCCTCGACACTGGTCTTCGACTACCCGACCCCTGCGGCGGTGGCGAAGCTGGTCCAGTCGAGAATCGCGCCGACGGCGACCCCGGTGGCGAAGCCGGTGGCGTCGAACCACGCCCGCACCGATGAGCCGATCGCGATCGTCGGCATGGCCTGCCGCTACCCGGGCGGTGTCGAATCCCCCGACGCACTGTGGGATCTGGTGTTCACGGGAACGGATGCCACCAGCGACTTCCCCGCCGATCGTGGCTGGGAGCTGGACCGGATCATCGACCCGGACCCCGATAACCCAGGCACCACCTATTCGGGCCGCGGCGGATTCATCACCGGTGCAGCCGATTTCGACGCGGGCTTCTTCGGGATCGGTCCCCGCGAGGCCGTCGCCATGGATCCGCAGCAGCGGTTGCTGCTCGAAGTGTCGTGGGAGGCACTCGAACACGCGGGCATCGACCCGGCCTCGCTGCGCGGCAGCGACACCGGTGTCTATGCGGGCGTGATGTACCAGGACTACGAATCATTGACCCGCCATGCGGGTCCGGAGGTCGAGGGATTCGCACTCACCGGATCGCTGGGCAGCGTGGTCTCCGGGCGCATCGCCTACACCTTGGGCCTGGACGGCCCCGCGCTCACGGTGGACACCGCGTGCTCGTCCTCGCTGGTAGCGCTGCATCTGGCGTGCCGAGCGCTGCGGGACGGGGAAAGCTCCCTGGCTCTGGTCGGCGGGGCCACGGTCATGGCCACGCCCGCGGTCTTCCTCGACTTCTCCCGGCAGCGCGGTCTCGCCCCGGACGGGCGTTGCAAGTCCTTCTCCGCGGACGCCGACGGCGTGGCCTGGTCGGAGGGTGCGGCCGTGCTGGTCGTCGAGCGGCTCTCGGACGCACAGCGACTCGGCCACCCCGTGCTCGCGGTCGTGCGGGGCAGCGCGGTCAATCAGGACGGCGCCAGCAATGGCCTGACCGCGCCCAACGGTCCGGCGCAGGAGCGGGTGATCACCGAGGCGCTGGCCGCCGCCGGTCTGACACCCGCCGAGGTGGACGCCGTCGAGGCGCACGGCACCGGAACCACCCTGGGCGACCCGATCGAGGCGCAGGCGCTGATCGCCGCGTACGGGCACGATCGCGCCGAGCCCCTGCGGATCGGCTCGCTCAAATCCAATATCGGGCATGCGCAGGCGGCCGCGGGCGTCGGCGGCATCATCAAGATGGTGCAGGCCATGCACCATCGCGTGCTGCCGCGCACGCTGCACGCGGAAGAGCTGTCACCGCATGTCGATTGGTCGGCGGGCGCCGTGCGGGTGCTCACCGACGCGGAGCCGTGGCCCGGCGGTGACCGGCTACGCCGCGCCGGTGTCTCGTCCTTCGGCATCAGCGGGACGAACGCGCACGTCATTCTCGAGGAACCGCCCATGAGCGCGGCGGAACCCGCCCCCGCCCCGGCGAATCCGACCGTCGCCGCCCTGATGATCTCGGGGCGCTCCGAGGCGGCGCTGCGCGAGCAGGCGGATCGGTTGCGGCAGTGGATGATCGAACGCCCGGCACTCGCCGCGCGGGATATCGCGTCGGCTCTGATCGGCACCCGGGCACGACTGGATTGGCGCGGCGGAGTCATCGGTCGCGACCGTGACGAACTGCTCGCCGGATTGGCGGCCCTCGCCGACGGGCAGGCCACCACGAGCGCCGTCGCGGGCACGACGACACCGGGGCGGGTGGCGTTCCTGTTCACCGGGCAGGGTGCGCAGCGTCGCGGCATGGGTGCCGGACTCTACCGCGACTACCCCACCTTCGCGGACGCCCTCGACGAGGTGTGCACCGAATTCGACGGCATTCTCGGCGGATCGCTGCGCGCGGTGATGTTCGATGCACCCGAAAGCGGGCTGAACCGAACAGAATTCACGCAGCCCGCGCTCTTCGCCTTCGAAGTGGCGCTGTTCCGGCTGCTGGAGTCCTTCGGTGTCGTCCCGGATGTGGTCGCCGGACATTCCATCGGTGAGCTCGCCGCGGCGTATGTCGCGGGCGTGTGGTCGCTGCCGGATGCGTGCGCGCTGGTGGCGGCACGCGGACGGTTGATGGGTGGCCTACCCGAAGGCGGTGCCATGCTCGCGGTAGCCGTCTCCGAGGCGGAGGCGGTCGCGGTGGTGGCCGACTATGCCGACCGCCTGTCGGTGGCGGCGGTCAATGGTCCGGCCGCCGTGGTGCTCTCGGGTGATGAGGACGCCGTCGCCGAGGTCGACCGGCTGTTCGAACAGCGCGGTGTCCGGACCAGTCGGCTCCGGGTCAGCCATGCTTTCCATTCGGCGCGCATGGACCCGATGCTGGCCGAATTCCGCACTGTCGCCCAAGGATTGAGTTATCGGGAGCCGCTGCTGCCGATCGTCTCGAATGTCACCGGCACCGAGGCGGTCGAGGCCGTGCGCGACCCGGAGTACTGGGTGGCGCAGGTGCGTGGCTGCGTGCGTTTCGCGCCGGGCGTGGACACCCTGATCGAGCGCGGCGTGCGGAAGTTCGTCGAGGTCGGGCCGGATGCGGTGCTCACCGCCATGACGTCGGCCTGTTTGGCGCAGCACCCCGAGATGGAGTCGAAATCCGTTGCGGTGGCGGCATCGCGGCGGTCGATGGACGAGTCGACCGCCTTCGTCACCGGCTTGGCGCGGGCGGATGCCGCCGGTATTCCGGTCGATTGGTCGCAGGCTCACGACCGGCCTGCTGCCCGTGTTGCCCTGCCCACCTATGCATTCCAGCGCCAGCGCTATTGGGCCCGGCCCGTCGTAGCCAACGATGTCCGGCATTCTGGCCTGGACGAGGCCGGTCATCCGTTGCTCGGCGCGATCGTCCGACTACCGGGTTCGGAGCAGGTGGTGTTCACCGGTCGGCTGTCGCGCAGCGCGCAGCCATGGCTCGAGGACCACGCGGTCGCGGGCACGGTGCTCTTGCCGGGCGCTGCCCTCGCCGAACTCTCGCTCCATGCGGGCGCGGTCACCGGGCGGCCGCGTCTGGCCGAGCTGGTGATCGAGGCGCCCCTGCCGATACCGGCGGACACGGGGGTCCAGCTGCGCCTGGTGGCGGATGCACCCGACGATTCGAACAGCGTTACGGCACAGATTTATTCGCGAATCGAGAACGGCGGAGCCGACGGTGAATCACCGTGGGTGCGCCACGCCACCGCGACCCTCACCGACGACGCGTTCGCGCCGTCGAAGGGTGGCTCGCACGAGTGGCCGCCCACGGACGCCACGGCGATCGCCGTCGACGACGGCTATGCGGCACTGGAGGAACGCGGCTACCGCTACGGGCCCGCCTTCCGAGGTGTGCGGTCGTTGTGGGCACGTACCGGTGAGGCGTTCGCCGAGATCGCACTGCCGGATTCGGTGCGCGATCAGGCCGGAGAGTACGGGATGCACCCCGCCCTCCTGGATGCGGCACTGCACGCGATCCTGCTGGGCGGGTTGATTCCCACGCCGCCGAATGGTTCGGTCGCCGTGCCGTTCTCCTGGGAACACGTCGACCTGCGTGGCACCGGATCGAATGTATTGCGAGTGCACGCCAGGGTTTCCGACTCCGGCACGTACCGCATCACTTTGACCTTCACAGACCAGGCGGGCACGCCTGTCGGTGAGGTGGGAGCGCTGACCCTGCGCGCCATCGCGACGGGCGCGCTCACCGAATCCCCGCGCGACAGCCTCGGCTACCACGTCGATTGGGTGGCTCGACCGCAAACCGACGGCGGCACAGTGGATGTCATGTGGGGGGACATCGCACCCGACGGTGTCTCCGAGATCGCCACGATCGGCGGGCGCAGGCATGTGGTCGCCTACATCGAACCGGTGACCGGTCCGAGCCTGCCGGATTCGGTGCGCCAGACCGTCATTGGCGTCGCCGCACGCGTTCGCGGACTGCTGGCCGGCGCTGATCCCGTCGTGGTGGTCACCCGTCGGGCGGTCGCGGCCGAGGTCGGCGAGCACATCGATCCGGCGAGCGCAGCGGTATGGGGCCTGCTCCGCACTGCGCAGAGCGAGAACCCGGACCGGATCAGGATCGTGGACATCGGCGGGGACCGTGCCCATCGCGCAGGCGTGGAGTCGGTCGCGGCGATCGCCGACGAATCCCAGCTGGCCGTGCGGGATTCGGCGGTGTACGTCCCGCGCGTCACGCGCGACTCCGGCGCACTGACCGCGCCCGACGCCGCGGGCTGGGCGCTTACCCTCCGCGACAAGGGCACCCTGGCCGCGGAGAACTTCGGGCTCGACGAAACCACGGGTGCGACAGGCACTCTCGAACCCGGCCAGGTCCGGGTGAGCATGCGGGCGGTGGGCCTGAATTTCCGGGATGTGCTCATGGCGTTGGGCACCTATCCGGATCCGCTCGGCCGCATCGGTGGCGAGGGCGCGGGCGTCGTGCTCGAGGTCGCGGCCGATGTCACCGAATTCGCCGTCGGTGACCGCGTTTTCGGCTTCACCCCCGGGATGGGTTCGACGGTCGTGGTGGACCGGCGACTGCTCGCATCGATGCCGCAGGGCTGGTCGTTCGCACAGGCCGCCGCGGTGCCGATCGTGTACGCGACCGCCTACTACGGTCTGGTCGACCTCGCCGACGCCCGCTCCGGCGAGACGCTGCTGCTGCACGCCGCGACCGGCGGCGTCGGCATGGCGGCGGTACAACTCGCCCGGCACTTGGGGTTGCGGGTCCTGGCGACGGCGAGCAAACCCAAGTGGAACGTCCTGCGCGACATGGGCTTCGACGATGCGGATATCGCCGACTCCCGCACCCTGGACTTCGAGAAGGAGTTCCTGGAGCGCACCGACGGCGCGGGCGTGGACATCGTGCTCGATTCGCTGGCAGGCGAATTCGTGGACGCCTCGCTGCGCCTGCTCCCCCGCGGCGGCCGCTTCGTCGAGATGGGAATGATCGACCGGCGCGACCCGGTCGAGGTCGGCGCGACGCACCCCGGTGTCCGCTACGCCAGTTTCATGCTGATGGAAGCGGGACCCGAGCGGCTGCGGGAGATCCTCACAGCCCTCGTGGACCTGTTCGACCGCGGCGCGCTGAAGCCGTATCCGATCACCGCGTGGGATCTGCGGCGGGCCCCCGACGCCTTCCGCTACCTCAGCCAGGCTCGGGGTGTCGGCAAGAACGTGCTGACCGTCCCGACACCGCTGCGCGGCGACGGAACAGTACTGATCACCGGCGGCACCGGCGGTTTGGGGGTGATCGCCGCACGCCACCTCATCACCGCCCACGGTGCGCGCAGGCTCGTGCTCGCGAGTCGACGCGGCGCGGACACGCCCGGTGCGGCGGAAACGGTCGCCGAACTCACCGCGCTCGGCGCGCACGTGGAAGTCGTGGCGTGCGACACGGCCGATCGGGCGGCGCTCGACCGGCTGCTCGCCACGATCCCCGCGCAGCATCCGCTGACCGCGGTCGTGCACGCGGCCGGTGTGCTGGCCGACGGCCTGCTCGCCACCATGACCGACGAGCAGATCGCACAGGTCCTGCGCCCCAAGGTCGATGCCGCCTGGAATCTGCACGAAGCCACCACGGGCCTGGACCTGTCGGCCTTCGTGCTCTACTCCTCGATCGCGGGGGTGCTCGGTACGGCGGGTCAGGCCAACTACGCCGCCGCCAACACCTTCCTCGACGCACTGGCACAGCAGCGGCACGCCGAGGGACTGCCCGCGACCTCCATTGCGTGGGGGCCGTGGCAGCAGAGCAGCGGCATGACCGGCGATCTGACCGAAGCCGATCTGGCGCGGCTGCGACGAGAGGGCCTGCTCCCGCTGAACGCGGACGAGGGCATGGATCTTTTCGATGCGGCGACGACTACCGGCCGTCCCACCTCCGTGGCGGTCCGGATCGATCGGGACGCGCTGGGCGAGGGCGATCCGGCCGGTATCCGCCCGATCATGCGGGCACTGGCCAGGCCCGCCGCGCGGCGCGGGCCGGTCGCCGAACCCGTGACGGCGGAGATCGCCACTGGCTCGGATCACTTGGTCACTCGCCTGCTCGGTCGTTCCCCCGAGGAGCAGAAGCGGGTGCTGCTCGGCGTGATCGGCGTGCATGCCGCGGCGGTGCTCGGGCACACCGGTGACGGGACCTTGGAGCCGGATAAACCGTTCAGCGCCATCGGGTTCGACTCGCTCGGCGTGATGGAATTCCGTAACCGGCTGAAATCGGCTGCGGGAGTGCAGCTGTCGGCTACCGCGATGTTCGACCACCCGACCCCGGCCGCCCTGGCCGAGTTCCTGCGTCAGGAGTTGGTGCCCGCCGACGCGGCCGCACGGGCGCTCGCCGCCGAAGTCGACTCGCTCACCCGAAGTTTCGCCGCGGCGGAACTGACCTCGTCCGAACGTTCCGGCCTGGCCGAGAAGGTGTCGGCGCTACTCCGCAAGCTCGAGGACGCAGCGGCCGATCGCGGCCCCCTGCACCCACCGGGAGTGGATGACGCCGGCGATCTCGAATCCGCCGACGACGACGAGCTTTTCGAATTCATCGACAGCCTCTGAGCTGATAGACCAGGAGATTCACCGATGGCTGACGACGACGAACTGCGCCGGTACCTCAAGAAGACGGCCAAGGAGCTCTACGAGACCAAGCAGCGGCTGCGCACCCTCACCGATCGCATGCAGGAACCGATCGCGATCGTCGGTATGGCGTGCCGGTACCCGGGCGGCGTGCGCTCGCCCGAGCAGCTGTGGCGGCTGACCGCGGACGGTGTCGACGCGATCGGCGGCTATCCGACCGATCGCGGCTGGGACCTCGAGCGGCTGTTCGACCAGGACCCCGACGCGCCCGGCACCATCTACACGCGCGACGGTGGATTCCTCGACGACATCGGTGATTTCGACGCCGCCTTCTTCGGCATCGGCCCCCGCGAGGCGGCCGCGATGGATCCGCAGCAGCGGCTCATGCTGGAGGCGTCCTGGGAGGCGCTCGAGGACGCCGGCATCGACCCGATATCGCTGCGCGGCAGTCGAACCGGGGTATTCGCCGGTGTCATTCATCAGCACTACGGTCCCCGCATCGGCTCGCCCACCATCGGCGCGGAAACCGAAGGCCACGCCTACCTGGGTGTTTCGAACAGCGTCCTGGCCGGACGCATCGCCTACACCCTCGGATTCACCGGCCCGGCGATCGCGGTCGACACCGCGTGCTCGTCCTCCCTGGTGGCCATCCATCTCGCCTGCCAGGCGCTGCGGCAGGGCGATGCCGAGGTGGCTCTCGCCGGTGGCGTCACCGTGATGTCGGACCCGTCGCTGTTGATCGCCTTCGCCCGCCAGCGGGCCCTGTCCAGCGACGCCCGATGCAAGGCGTTCGCGGCCGCCGCCGACGGCACCGGATTCTCCGAGGGACTCGGAATGCTGGTGCTGGAACGACTCTCGGACGCCCAGCGCGCGGGCCACCCGGTGCTCGCCGTCATTCGCGGCAGCGCGGTCAATCAGGACGGCGCGAGCAACGGCCTCACCGCGCCGAACGGGCCCTCCCAGGAACGGGTCATCGCCCAGGCGCTGGCCAATGCCGGACTGGATGCCGCCGACGTCGACGCGGTCGAGGCGCACGGAACCGGCACGATGCTCGGCGATCCGATCGAGGCGCAGGCGCTCATCGGCGTCTACGGCGCGGGCCGCCAGGGTGAACCGCTGCGGCTGGGCTCGCTGAAATCCAATATCGGCCACACCTCGGCCGCCGCGGGTGTTGGCGGCGTGATCAAGATGGTGCAGGCCATGCGCAACGCTGTGCTGCCCAAGACGCTCCACGTGGATGAGCCCACGCCACACGTGGATTGGTCCGCCGATACCGTCCGGCTGCTGCAGGACAGTCACCCGTGGCCGCAGGGCGAACGGGTGCGCCGGGCGGGCGTATCCTCCTTCGGTGCCAGCGGCACCAATGCGCACCTCATTCTCGAGGAAGCTCCGGCCCCGACGGAGATCGAGGCCGAGTCCGTTGCCGCGCCGCGTGTTTCGGCCGACAGTGTCGCGCTCGTGGTCTCGGCCAAATCCGACGCCGCCGTTCGGGCGCAAGCGGATCGGCTGCGGCACTGGCTGACCGAGCACCCCGACGTGAATGTGCACGAGGTGGCGCGGGCCTTGGCGAGCTCGCGGGCGTTGCTCGATTGGCGCGGCGCGGTCACCGGGCGCGACCGGGCCGAGCTGCTGGCCGGTTTGGCGGATCTGGCCGCGGATGCGCCGGTGGCGAAGGCTGATTCCGGTGCCACCGCATTCCTGTTCACCGGGCAGGGCGCGCAGCGCGCCGGGATGGGCGCGGACCTCTACCGCGCCTACCCGGCCTTCGCCACCGCGCTGGACGAGGCGTGCGCGGTGTTCGATCGGGTGCTCGGACGGTCGCTGCGGGAGGTGATGTTCACCGATTCCGAGGGCTTGCTGGACCGCACCGAATGGACCCAGCCCGCGCTGTTCGCCTTCGAGGTGGCACTGTTCCGGCTGCTGGAATCCTTCGGCGTCACACCGGATGTGCTGGTCGGCCACTCCATCGGCGAGCTGGCGGCGGCACATGTCGCCGGGGTGCTGTCCCTGCCGCACGCCTGCGCGCTGGTCGCGGCCCGCGGCCGCCTGATGGGCGCACTGCCCGAGGGCGGCGCGATGCTGGCCGTGGCTGTCGACGCGACGCGCGCGTCCGAAATCATTGCGGCAGTGTCCGATCGCGTCTCGATTGCCGCGGAGAACGGTCCCACCTCGACAGTCCTGTCCGGCGATGCCGACGCGATCGAGGGCCTCGAGCGCGAACTCATCGCCGCGGGCATCCGGGCCAAACGCCTACGGGTGAGCCATGCCTTCCACTCGGCCCTGATGGAGCCGATGCTCGACAAGTTCCGCGTGGTCGCAAAGAAACTCACCTACAACGCCCCCACCCTGCCGATCGTCTCGACCGTGACCGGAGAGTCGGCCGGGGCTTCCGTGACCGATCCCGAGTACTGGGTTCAGCAGGTCCGCGTCGGCGTGCGCTTCGCGCCCGCGATCGACACCCTGCGCGCCGACGGGGTCACCCGCTTCATCGAGGTCGGGCCCGACGCGGTACTGACCGCTATGACCCGCGAATGCCTCGGTGAGAACACCGATCTCCCGGCTCCCCCGGCCACGGTGGCCCTGGCGCGACGGTCCGCCGAGGAAGTCGGGCAGTTCGTCGCGGCGTTGGCGCAGATCCAGGTCACCGGCGCGCGCGTCGACTGGCGCTCGACCTTCGCCGAGTGGGGTGCGGCACCGATTGCCCTGCCCAAGTATGCTTTTCAGCGTCGCCGCTACTGGCTGAACCAAGACCACGGGGTGGCCGCGGACCTGTCGGACCATCCGATCCTCACCGGCGTGCTCGGATTGGCGGGTTCGGACGAGTGGCTGTTCACCGGCCGACTATCTGTGGCGACGCATCCGTGGATCGCCGACCACCTGTCGTACGGCACGATGGTCCTGCCGAGCGCCACGCTGATCGAGTTCCTGCTCGTCGCCGGTGGCCGAATCGGTTGCCAGGCAGTCGAAGAACTCACCCTGCAAGCACCGATCGTGCCCGCCGACGGCGATGAGATCGAACTCCAGGTACTGGTTCAGGCCCCCGATGCGACCGGGCATCGGTCGTTCGAATTCTATTTCCGCACATCGACTTCCGATGAATGGATCCACAACGCGACGGGTTCGCTCGCCACGACCGCCGGGCCCGAACCGGAAGTGCTCTCCCGGCTGCGCGGCGAATCATGGCCACCCGCCGACGCCCAGCACCTCGACAGTGCCGGGCTACCCGCGCAGATCGCCGCGGACGCCGGGCTCGAATACGGTGCGGCGTTCCTCGGGGTACAGCAGGTGTGGGAGCGCGACGACGCGGTCTTCTCCGAGATCGCCCTGAACTCCGACATCAGCACGGCCGCAACGCATTCGGTACGCCACACGCTGCATCCCGCACTGCTCGACATGGTCATGCACGCCGCCTTCTCGCGGCTGATCTGGCGCGACGGCAACCCCGATCCGAACACCGGCAAACTGCTTTTCCGCTGGGCCGGGGCGCGATTCCACCATGCCTCGACCACCGCACCCGTCGACGTGACCGCCCTGCGGGTCATCGCGGTCACCCAGGGGCCGGAAGCCGTGGCGGTCGCGGCCGTCGACCCGGACGGCAATCCCATCGTCTCGGTCGACGCCGTGGTGATGCGGCCGTACGACGTCAAGGAATTCCGCACCGGGCTCGCAGCCGACAACGCCGCGTTGTATGAAGTGAGCTGGGAAGAGGATGCGAACCCGAGCGCACCGATCGCCACGTCGGCGCCGACGCTGGCCGTGCTCGTCGATGTGGAATCGGCCGACACGGCACCGGGTTTCGCTGCGCGATACGCGTCGGTCGCCGAGGTCAGTGCTGCCACCGACCTGCCCGGAGCAGTCGTCTGGCGTGCTGTTTCACCGTCAGCCACAACGGATTCCGATGAGCCGCGCACGATCCGTGCGGCGGTGAACTCGACCTTGGCGCTACTGCGCTCGTGGCTTGCCCAGCAACGACTCGCCCACTCCCGGCTGATCGTGCTGACCTCCGGTGGGGCGGGTCTCCCGGGGGAAACGCTCGATCCGTCGGCGGCCGCGGTGTGGGGGCTGCTGCGCAGCGCACAGTCGGAGCATCCCGATCGATTCGTTCTGATCGACGAGGATCCTCAGGCACCCGGACTCTCTCTATCCTCCAGCCCTTCCGGCCCGGCCCGCGTGGCGAATCCCGATCTGATCGCCGCCGCGCTGGCCTCGGGCGCACCGCAGATCGCACTGCGTGGTACCCGCGTGCTGGTTCCCAGGCTCGGGCGAGCAGCCGAGCCTTCCAGTGCCGCAACGGAACCCGTGCGCAGCGGTGGCGATGATCGGCGCGGCCATCCCGCCGGTGCCACCACCGGTCCGGACGGTCAGCACCTATGGTCGACGACGAGTTTCGGCGGCGCGACCCTGCTGATCACCGGCGGGACCGGCGGCCTCGGTTCGCTGTTCGCCCGGCACCTGGTTGCCGAATACGGTGTGCGCGAGCTGGTGCTGACCTCGCGCAGTGGCCCGGATGCGGCGGGAGCCGCCGACCTGGTGGCGGAGCTGGGCCGGTCGGGGGCGCGGGCCCGGGTCGTCGCGTGCGATGTCGCCGATCGCGACGCGGTACGCACACTGCTCGGCCATCTCGGCTCCGAGGACGCTCCGATCGCGGTCGTGCACACGGCAGGCGTGCTCGAGGACGGCACCGTCTCGGCCCTGACCGGCGCGCAGATCGACCGTGTCTTCGCGCCGAAGGTCGATGGCGCTTGGCATCTGGACGAACTGACCCGGGGCCGGGAGGTTCGGGCCTTCGTGGTTTTCTCCTCGGTCGCGGCCGTTCTCGGCACCTCGGGACAGGCGAATTACGCCGCGGCCAACGCCGCATTGGACGCCCTCGTCCAGCGCCGCCGGGCTGCCGGTCTGGCGGCGACCTCGCTGGCGTGGGGTCCGTGGAATCAGTCGAGCGGTATGACCGGCGCTCTGGATCGTGGTGCGGTGGCACGCTGGGAACGGCTGGGGCTGAGGCCACTCGCCAATGCCGACGGTGTGCGCCTGTTCGACGAAGCCCTCGCGCACGGCGCGGCGCGGCTGTCGCCGATCCGGTTCGATGCCGGTGCGCTGCGCACCGCCGACGAGTCCGCGGTGCCCGAGGTCTTGCGCGGATTTCTCCCCCGCCGGGCGCGCGCCGCCGCCCCGACTGCCGTCGCGGCGGCCGGGACACTCGGCGCTCGGCTGGCCGAAGCACCTGTCGCACAGCGCGGCGACATAGTGCTGGACACCGTATTGTCAGCGGCCGCAGCGGTATTGGGTCACGATTCCGCGGCCGACATCCGCTCTGATCAGCGTTTCGACGAGATCGGTTTCGATTCGCTCGGTGGCGTGGAGTTCCGCAACCGACTGGGGAAGGCCACCGGTCTGCAACTGCCATCGACGCTGGTGTTCGACTATCCGACTCCGGCGGCAGTGGCGAAGCTGGTGCTGTCCCGCGTCGAGCCGACGGTGGGCGAACCCGTCAAGAAGACGGTGCGCCGGGTCAGGGCCGATGAGCCGATCGCCATTGTCGGCATGGCCTGCCGGTTCCCCGGCGGTGTCGAATCACCCGATCAGCTCTGGGATCTCGTTGCCGCCGGCATCGACGCGACCGGCGATTTCCCGACCGACCGGGGCTGGGATCTGGAGCGACTGTTCGACGCGGATCCGGACAAGCCCGGGACCGTCTATGCGCGGCGCGCCGGATTCCTCGACAGCGCGGGTGATTTCGATCCGGGCTTCTTCGGGATCGGTCCCCGCGAGGCGTCGGCCATGGACCCGCAGCAGCGCCTGCTCCTCGAAACGTCCTGGGAGGCACTCGAAGACGCCGGTATCGACCCGAACTCGTTGCGGGGCACCGATACCGGGGTGTTCGTCGGGGCGGGCGCATCCGGTTACGTCGACCTGGTGGGCGGCGATCTGGAGGGCTATCGGCTCACCGGCACGACGAGCAGCGTGATGTCGGGGCGGGTGGCCTACGCGCTGGGGTTGGAGGGTCCGACGCTCACCGTGGACACCGCCTGCTCCTCCTCGCTGGTCTCGCTGCACCTGGCCGCGCAGGCGCTGCGCAATGGCGAGAGCTCCCTCGCGCTGGCGAGCGGCGTGACGGTCGCGGCCAGCCCGTATCTGTCCGTCGATTTCGCGCGGCAGCGCGGACTCTCGCCGGACGGCCGGTGCAAGGCGTTCTCCGCGGCGGCCGACGGCGTCGCCTTCTCCGAGGGCGCCGGGGTGCTGGTGCTCGAGCGGCTCTCCGACGCGAAACGCCTGGGGCACACCATTCTTGCCCTGGTGCGCGGCACGGCCATCAACTCCGACGGCGCGAGCAACGGCCTGACCGCGCCGAACGGCCCGTCCCAGGAACGCGTGATCACGGCGGCGCTGGCGAATGCCGGGCTGTCGCCGTCGGATATCGACGCGGTCGAAGCGCACGGCACCGGCACCACGCTGGGCGATCCGATCGAGGCACAGGCGCTGATGGCGGTCTACGGTCGCGACCGCGCACGGAACCCGCTGCGGATCGGCTCGCTCAAGTCGAATATCGGCCACACCGTCGCCGCCGCGGGTGTCGGCGGCGTGATCAAGATGGTGCAGGCGCTGCGGCACGAAACCCTGCCCAAGACACTGCATGTCGACGAGCCGAGCCCGCACGTGGACTGGACCGCCGCGGACGTCGCACTGCTGACCGAGGCGCACCCGTGGCCCGCCGGTGACCGGCCGCGGCGCGCCGGGGTGTCGTCGTTCGGTGTCAGCGGCACCAACGCGCACGCCATCCTCGAAGAGGCGCCCCGCACCCTCGTTCCGGCGGAAACCGTTGAGCCGCAGCTCGGTACGGTGCCCTGGCTGCTGTCGGCCAAGAACGACACCGCACTGCGGGCGCAGGCGGCGAAACTCCAGCGGTGGCTGATCGAGCACCCCGACACCGATCCGGCGCAGGTCGCGCACGCGCTCGCCACCACCCGCGCCCAGCACCAGGTGCGGGCGGTGGTGCTGGGTGCCGATCGCGACGACTTGCTCACCCGCCTGGCGCAATTGGCGGCCGGAACGGCTACTGCCGGAGTGGTTTCCGGCACCGTGGGTGCGGGGAAGACCGCCTTCCTCTGCACCGGCCAGGGCGCGCAGCGGGCCGGGATGGGCGCGGGACTCGCCGCGCCCTTCCCCGTCTTCGCCGCCGCGCTGGACGAGGTGTGCGCGCAGTTCGATCCGTTGCTCGACAACTCGCTACGGCAGGTGATGTTCACCGGAGAGCTGATCGATCGCACCCGTTTCACCCAGCCCGCGTTGTTCGCGTTCGAGGTGGCGCTCTACCGGCTGCTGGAGTCCTTCGGCGTGACACCCGATGTCCTGGTGGGCCATTCGATCGGCGAGCTGACCGCGGCATACCTGGCCGGGGTCTGGTCGCTGGAGGATGCCTGCGCGCTGGTCGCGGCCCGCGGCCGCCTGATGGACGCGCTGCCCGAGGGCGGTGCGATGCTCGCGGTCGCCGCCCCCGAGGACGAGGTCCTCGCCGCGATCGCCGAGTACGGCGATCGGATCTCGATCGCGGCGGTGAACGCGCCTGCCGCCGTGGTCATCTCCGGTGACGCCGACGCCGTCGAAGCCCTCGAGAAGGAATTCACCGCGCAGGCCCGTAGGACGAACCGGCTGCGGGTGTCGCACGCCTTCCATTCGCACCTGATGGAACCCATGCTGGGTGAGTTCGAGACCGTCGCTGCGACGGTGACTTTCCATCCGCCGCGGATTCCCTTGGTATCCAATGTCTCCGGCGAGTTCGCCGGAGACGAGATCCTGAAGCCGGATTACTGGGTGGCACAGGTGCGTGGCGCGGTGCGCTACGCACCTGGCGTGGAGACGCTGGTGGCCTCGGGCGTGCGCCGCTTCCTCGAAATCGGACCGGACGCCGTCCTGGCGACGATGACCCGGCAGACCCTGCCCGCCGATATCGAGGCCCGAGCGGTGGTCGCGGCGGCGGCCCGCCGCGACCGCGACGAGGTCGAGCAGTTCGTGACCATGCTCGCCCACACGCACACCGCCGGACTGGCCGTCGACTGGAAGCCCCTCTTCGGCGACCGCCCGGCACCGCGAACAGCCTTGCCCACCTACGCCTTCCAGCGCGAGCGCTACTGGCTCGAACCCGGCGTCGGCGGGATGCCCGGGGGATCCGCCAGGGGTGCTGCCCAATCGTTCGGCCTCGTCACCACCGGACACCCACTGGTTCCCGCGGTGATCGCACAACCGGACACCGGCGGGGTCATCCTTACCGGCCGCCTGTCGGTCCAGACGCATCCCTGGCTGGCCGATCACGCCGTGCTGGGCACGGTCCTGTTCCCCGGAGCCGGTCTGGTCGAACTCGCCCTGCGGGCCGGCGACCGGGTGGGCCTTTCGACGCTGGCGGACTTCGTTCTGCAGGCGCCGCTGGTACTGCCGGAGGCCGGTGGGGTCGCGGTGCGCAGTGTCGTTGGCGCCGAGGACGAGACGGGCCATCGCGTGGTGCGGGTCTACTCCTGCCCCGAAGGCGAGATCGAACCGGCATCGTCGTGGACGCTACATGCCGAGGGCACGCTCACCGCCGACCCCTCGGCGGCTTCGGAGGCTGCCGAACTCACCGCGTGGCCTCCGATCGGAGCGCAGCCGCTGCCGGTCGGCGGTGTGTATGACGAACTCCTCGCCGGTGGGTACGAGTACGGGCCCTCCTTCCAGGGTTTGCGAGCGGCATGGCGGCGCGGCGACGAATTGTTCGCCGAGGTCGCGCTAGCCGACCCGCGGGAAGCCGCGAACTACGGCATCCATCCCGCACTGCTCGACTCCGCCCTGCACGCCCTGCTCATCGGCGACTCGGGGCCCGCTGACGGGGCCGGGCCGGCGTTGCCGTTCGAATGGTCCGGGGTCACCGTGCACGCGGCGGGAGCCGACGCCTTGCGCATTCGGGCGACCCGCATCGGCGACCATACGGTCAGTGTGGATCTCGCGGATCCGACCGGTGCGCCGGTGGCGACGGTGCGCCGACTGGCCGCCCGGCCGATCGATCCCGCGCAGCTCGCGGCGAGCGTAGCGACGGTCGATAACGCCCTGTATCAGGTCGAATGGACACCGATGTCGGTGTCCGACAGCGAGATACGCACCGTGTCGTGGGCGGATCTCGGTGACGAGGTTCCGGCCGCGGTGGTGCTGGATGCTCCGGACGGCAATGATCCCGACGCTGTTCGTGCGGCGACTCACGCCGTGCTGCGGGTACTTCAGACCTGGACCGCCGACCCTCGATCCATCGAGTCGGCGCTGGTGATTCGGACCAGCGGCGCCGTTTCCGTTGCCGGGGAGGATATTACGAATCTCGCCGGGGCCGCCATCGCCGGCCTGGTTCGCTCCGCCCAGGCGGAGAGCGCGGGTCGAATCGTCTTGGTGGACATGGATTCCGACGCCGCCGGGCCGTTGGGCGGCATTCTGGCTTCCGGGGAACCGCAGGTGGCCGTGCGCGGCGGGCAAGTGCACCGGGCGCGACTGGTGCGAGCGGCGACAACCGGGTCGGCCCCGAGCGTCGCTTTCGGTCCGGACGAGACCGTGCTGATCACCGGTGCCAGTGGATTCCTGGGCGGATTGTTCGCCCGACACCTGGTGCACACCCGCGGCGTCCGGCACCTGCTGCTGCTGAGCCGCCGCGGTGGATCGGCTCCCGGCGCCGCCGAGCTGGCGGCCGAGCTACGCGGTGGTGGCGCCGAAATCGACTTCGTCGCCTGCGATGTCGCCGACCGTGCCGCGCTCGACGAGGCACTGTCCGCCATCCCCGCGAACCGCCCCCTCACCGGTGTGTTCCACCTGGCCGGTGTACTCGACGACGGCGCCATCGCCTCGCTGACCCCGGATCGGATGGATGCGGTGTTGCGGCCCAAGGTCGATGCGGCCCTGCACCTGCACGAGCTGACCGCCGAGCTGCCGCTGAAGGCGTTCGTGCTGTTCAGCTCGGTGGCCGCAGCGCTCGGCAATCCGGGGCAGGGCAACTATGCAGCGGCCAATGCCTGCCTGGACGCGGTGGCGACGCACCGCCGGGCATCCGGGCGCCGCGGGCAGTCCCTGGCGTGGGGGCTGTGGAACAGCGACGGCGGCATGGGCGCCGAGCTCGGTGACGTCGACCGGCGGCGCGTGGCCCGTTCGGGGCTGCTGCCGCTGTCGGCGGAGCAGGGCTTGGCGCTGTTCGACGCCGCCGCCGAAATCGACACGCCGACACCCATTCTCGCCCGGCTCGACCGGGCGGGACTCCGCGGCGCGGGGTTCGCGACAACCCTGCTGTCCGGGCTCGTCCCCGATCGCCGCGCAACGGCGTCGGGAGCATCGGACGCCCCGGCCGCACTGCGGGCTCGGATGGCCGACACTCCCGAGGGCGAACGCCTCGGTGTGCTCGTCGACTTCGTTCGGGACCACGTGGCTGCGGCACTGGGGCATCGGAACGCGAATGCCATTGCGGCCGATCGGGCCTTCAACGAGCTGGGCTTCGATTCGATGACCGCGATCGAATTCCGCAACGCCCTCAAAACCGCGACGGGCCTGCCCTTGCCGGCGACGCTGGTATTCGACTACCCGTCACCGGAGATGCTGGCCGAATACCTGGCCGAAGAGTTCATCGGCCACCACCCCGACGCGTCCGCGGATCCGTCGGAAGACGAGATTCGCAGTGCGCTCCAGATGATTTCGCTGACCCAGCTCCGCGAAGCCGGTCTGCTGGAGGCGCTTCTGCACCTCGCTCACGGGCAGCAAAACCCCGGCGAGATCGACGAGCACAGCACCGACGAATTCATCGACGAACTCGATATCGACGACTTGATCAATCTGGCTTACAACTCCGAGGACTGACAGCGATATGACCAATACCGAGAGCACCGCAAAACTCGCCGACGCGCTACGGGCCTCGCTGAAGGAAACCGACCGGCTGCGGGCGCGCAACCGACAGCTCGACGCGGCCCGGCGTGAGCCGATCGCGATCGTGGGAATGGCCTGCCGCTACCCCGGCGGCGTCGAATCACCCGAAGACCTGTGGCAACTGGTGTCCGACGGTGTCGATGCCACCACCGATTTCCCCACCAACCGCGGCTGGGACATCGACCGCATCTACGACCCCACCGGCGAACAACCCAACCGTTCCCACACTCGATCCGGCGGATTCCTGCACACCGCAGGCGATTTCGACCCCACGTTCTTCGGCATCAGCCCGAATGAAGCGGCAACCATGGATCCGCAGCAGTTCCTGCTGCTCGAAACCTCGTGGGAGGCATTCGAACGCGCCGGAATCGCCCCGGCGACCCTGCGCGGCAGCGCAACCGGCGTGTGGATCGGCAAGATGTATCACGACTACCCCGGCGACGCGAACACGGGATCGCTGGCGTCGGGCCGGGTCTCCTACACCTTCGGCCTCCAGGGACCGTCGGTCACCGTCGACACCGCATGTTCGTCATCGCTGGTAGCCATGCATTCGGCCGCCGCCGCGCTGCGCTCGGGCGAGTGCGACCTGGCCCTGGCGGGCGGCGTGACCGTGATGGCGGGTCCGGATACGTTCGTGGAGTTCAGTCGACAGCGGGGACTGTCCATCGATGGACGATGCAAGTCGTTCTCCGACAGCGCCGACGGCGTCGGCTGGGCGGAAGGCGCCGGTGTGCTGGTGCTGGAACGACTGTCGGACGCGCAACGCAACGGCCACCGAATTCTCGCCTTGGTGACCGGTTCGGCGGTGAACTCCGACGGCGCCTCCAATGGTCTGACCGCGCCCAACGGTCCGGCGCAGCGGCGCGTCATCGAGCAGGCCCTGACCAATGCCGGAATATCCGCCATCGACGTCGACGCGGTCGAAGGACACGGCACCGGAACGACTTTGGGCGACCCGATCGAAGCACAGGCATTGCTGGGCACCTATGGCCGGGATCGGGCGCCGGGGCGGCCGCTGTGGCTGGGTTCGCTCAAGTCGAACATCGGGCACGCACAGGCGGCCGCCGGTGTGGGTGGCGTGATCAAGATGGTCATGGCGATGCGCCACGGAACGCTGCCGCGCACCCTGCATGTGGATCGGCCGTCGACCAAGGTCGACTGGTCCGCGGGCGAGGTGCGGCTGCTCACCGAGTCGGTGCCGTGGCCGTCGGCCGATCGTCCACGCCGCGCAGGTGTTTCGTCCTTCGGCATCAGCGGCACCAACGCACATGTCATCCTCGAGCAGGCTCCCGTCCTCGAACCGGCTCCCCCCGCCGCGACCACCCCGGCCGAGCCGGTCATACCCTGGGTGCTGACCGCCGCCAACGCGCGTGCACTCGGAGAGCAAGCGATTCGCTTGCGGACGCATGTCCGCGAAAACGACTTCGCGGCACAGGATGTCGGATACTCCCTCGCCGCCACCCGCGCCACGCTCGGCCATCGAGGGGTGGTCCTCGGTGCCGATCGCGACGAACTGCTGTCGGGTCTGGAGGCATTGGGCCGCGGAGACTCCGGACCCGGTGTGGTGTCGGGTCGCGCGGCTTCGGGCTCGACGGGATTCGTCTTCTCCGGTCAGGGCGCGCAGTGGGCCGGTATGGCCGGGCAGCTGCGTACGCATCCGGTTTTCGCGGAGACGTTCGACAAGATCGTCGCGGAGCTGAATCCGTCACTCGATCAAACGATTTCGCTCGATGACGCGCTGAACGACACGGACCTGATCAACCGGACGGTCTTCGCGCAAGCCGGACTGTTCGCCTTCGAGGTCGCACTGTATCGCCTGCTCGAAGCGTGGGGACTGCGCCCCGACCTGGTGGCGGGTCACTCGATCGGCGAGATCGCCGCCGCGCATATCGCCGGAGTGCTGTCGCTCTCGGACGCATGCACCTTGGTGGCCGCACGCGGCCGGTTGATGCAGGCACTGCCCGCAGGTGGCGCGATGCTCGCGGTGGGAGCTCCGGAATCCGAGGTCGCACCGCTGCTCACCGCTGGTGTGTCGATCGCCGCGGTGAACAGCCCCACCTCGGTGGTGGCCTCCGGCGTCGATACAGAGATCGACGCGCTGGCCGGAGTATGCGCCGAGAAGGGTTGGCGGACCAGCCGTTTGCGGGTCTCGCATGCCTTCCATTCCGCGATGATGGAACCGATGCTGACGGAGTTCGCGTCGGTGGTCGAGGGATTGAGCTTCGGTCGACCCACCATCGCGCTGGTCTCGACCGTGACCGGCGCCCGGGTGACCGATGAGATGTCGAACCCGACGTACTGGGTGCGTCAGGTCCGCGCCACGGTGCGGTTCGCCGACGCGGTGACCACGATGGCGGCCGCGGGTGTGGTGCGCTTCGCCGAGGTCGGGCCGGACGCGGTCCTCACGCCGATGGTGGCCGGGACCGTCGACGACGGTCCCGGGGAAGCCACCGTCGCCGTCGCCGTCGCGCGCCGTGACGCGGCGTCGACCGCCACCGTGGCGACCGCGGTGGCGAAGTTGTTCGTGTCGGGCGCCGAGGTGGACTGGCCTGCGTTCTATTCCGGTGCGCAACCGATCGACCTGCCCACCTACGCGTTTCAGCACGAGCGGTTCTGGCTCGATGCGAAGCGGTATCTGTCGACGACGTGGCTGGGCGCCGACGGCACCGGCGCCGCGGGATTGGATCCGGTCTCCCACCCCTTGCTGGGAGCGGCTGTCCCGCAGCCCGATTCGGGCGGGATCAGTTTCGTCGGCCGCTGGTCACTGGACTCGGTCGAATGGTTGGCCGATCACAGCGTGCTCGGCACCGCACTGCTGCCGGGAACCGGTTTCGTCGAGCTGGCTACCCAGGTGGGCGGACTGCTCGGTCACCCCGTGGTGGACGAGCTGATCCTGCAGGCGCCCTTGACACTGCCCGCCCACGACGGAGTGACGGTACAGGTGGTGGTCGGCGCGGCGAATGATTCCGGCCGACGGCGCATCAGGATCCACTCGCGCCAGCCGGATGCCGTCACCTGGACATTGCACGCGGAGGGTGACCTCACCGCAGAAAACGTCCAGCCCGATTTCGATCTCTCCGGCTGGCCTCCGGCCGACGCCGAGACGATCGACGTCGCCGACGCGTACACCGAGATGCTCGATGCCGGTTACGGATACGGCCCCTATTTCCAGGGCCTGCGGGCAATGTGGCGACGCGGCGATCACGGCGGCGATGGTCACGAGCTGTTCGCCGAGGTGGCCCTGCCGGACGCGGAGACCGCCGCGGGATATGGACTGCACCCCGCGTTGTTCGATGCGGCCATGCACGCGGTCATCGTGCATCGCATGCGCACCGGCGGCGTCGACGCGCCCGAACTACCGTTCAGTTGGCGTCGCGTCGCACTGCATGCGGCCGGATGTAGTGCCGTCCGCGTGCGAATCCAGCTGCAGGACAACCGTTTCGCGCTCCAGCTGGCCGACGGCACCGGCAGCCCGGTGTTGTCGGTCGACACGCTGGACACGCGACCGGTTTCCGCGGGCCAACTGCGTGCCGACAGCGTGGCCGATGCCTTGTTCACCGTGGAGTGGATGGCCCCGACGTCGGCCACCGGCTCGGTAGCCCCGGCGCGCACCGCGAGCATCGGCGCACCGGGCGGCTATCCCGACCTCGCGGCGCTGGTCGAAGACCTCGACACAGCCGGAGAATCCGCCGTCCCCGAACTCGTATTGCTCCATTGCGCCGATACCGGCGTCGCCTCCCCGCACGCCGCCCGCGAGGCATTGAACAGCGTGCTGGCCACGGTTCAACAGTGGTTGGCAGACCCTCGATTCACCGAATCCCGCCTGGTGATCCTGACCAGCAACGCGGTACGCACCAGCGAGTACGAGCAGCTGCGCCCGGCGCAAGCACCGGTCTGGGGCCTGGTGCGCGCGGCCCAGGCCGAACATCCGAACCGGTTGCAACTACTGGACCTCGAGGGTTCGGCCGACCA
Source organism: Nocardia heshunensis (assembly GCF_054782115.1). NCBI lineage: Bacteria > Bacillati > Actinomycetota > Actinomycetes > Mycobacteriales > Nocardiaceae > Nocardia > Nocardia heshunensis. The sequence goes on from NZ_BAAGTC010000027.1 coordinate 86,172, forward strand.
CGATCCGGCCGCCGTCACCACCGCCGCCGCAGCCCTGGCGACCGAGCCGGAGGGCGCCGTGCGCGGCGCGAAACTCCTGGTGCCGCGGCTGGTTCCGCATCAACTCACCGAGACGAACCGCGAGCCGGTCGAGCCATTGGACACCGGCACCGTGCTGATCACCGGCGGAACCGGCGGGCTGGGTGCGCTGTTCGCACGGCACCTGGTCACCGAATACGGTGTGCGGCGACTGGTTTTGACGTCCAGGCGGGGGCCGCAAGCTCCCGGTGCCGACGAATTGTGCGCCCAGTTGACCGAACTCGGTGCGCAGGTGACTGTCGCCGCCTGCGACGTCTCCGATCGCGACGCACTGAAAGCACTGCTCGACGAGATCGGGTCCGAGCACCCGCTGACGGGTGTCGTGCATGCTGCGGGCGTCGCCGACAACGGCCTGATCGAATCGATGACGAGCCGTCGCATCGATGCCGTCTTCGCGCCCAAGGCCGACGCCGCATGGCATTTGCACGAACTCACCAGTGACAAGCCGCTGTCGCTGTTCGTCCTGGTGTCCTCCGCCGGTGGGCTGGTGCTGGCCGCCGGGCAGGCCAACTACGCGGCGGCCAACGTGTACCTCGATGCCCTCGCCACCTACCGCCGGGCGGCCGGGTGGACGGCCACGTCGATCGATTACGGGCTGTGGGAACGATCGAGCGGTCTGGGCACGGAACTGTCGGAAGAGGATTTCGAACGGATGCGGCGACAAGGCTTTCCGGCGTTGTCCGAATCCGACGGACTGGCCCTGTTCGATGCCGCGGTGACCTCCGGCGCCGCCCAGCTGGCCGCGTTGCCTGTCGACCGGGCCGTGCTCCGGACGCGGGGCGAACACGCACCCGCCCTGGTGCGCGGGCTGGTACCGCTGACGGCGCAGCGTGCGCAGATGTCACCGCTGCTGCAGCTGGCCGGTCTGTCGCCCGATGAGCAGCTTTCGCGACTGGTGGAGTTCGTGCGCCAGCAGGCTGCCGCGACGCTCGGCTACGTGGACGTCGAACTCATCGAGGTCGACAATGTGTTCGGCGAAATGGGATTCGACTCGGTCACCGCGATCGAATTCCGCAACTCACTGCGCGACGCCACGGGCGTGCAGTTGCACGGCACCCTCGTCTTCGACTATCCGACGCCTCATATTCTCGCGAAGCATCTCGCAGAAAGATTGGCGGGCAACGAATCAGCCCTTGCCAGCGATGTCCGCACGGCCACCGAACGAGATCGTATGGAAGGCGTCGCCGACGACTCGCTGTATGGAATGTTTCGCACCGCGGTGGGGCGGGCGCAGTACACGATCGGCTTCTTGCTCCTGTACACGGCGGCGCAGACGCGGGACCAATTCCACGCCGAGGACGAGCAGCCCATCAATCCGGAGATCATCCGATTGACCTCTGGCGCAGCCACACCGCGCATCATCTGCATCAGCCCGCCGATGGCGGCGGGCGGTGTGCGCCAATACGCCAGAATGGCCGCCAAACTGCGGACACCTCGCGACGTGGTCGGCGTCGCACCGATCGGGTCCCACGCGGATCAGCCGCTGCCCGCCGACCACGCCGCGGCCACCACGGCCTTGATCCAGCCCATCCTCGACGCCGCCGAGGGTCAGCCGTTCATCCTGTTCGGTTTCTCCTCGGGCGGGGTGCTCGCCCACAACGTCGCCGAGCGCATGGAAGCTCTCGGCGGACCCGCACCGGTCGGAGTGGTGCTGGTGGACAGCTACCGGGCGGACGAGGCCGCGGGCACCGAGTGGATTCTCGGCCCGGTCGCCGAGAACATGGTGACCAACGAAGCGGCGTTCGATCGATTCGACCCCGCCAGATTGACCGCCATGGGTCAGTACACCCAGGTGCTGCGTGCTATCGCACCGGGTAAGATCACCGCGCCCGTCCTGTTCCTCCAATGCGCACAACGGATTCCCGGAGTCCCCGAGGACTTCATGGAATGGCAAGCCCAGCCGTGGAACGACAGCCATCACGTGGTCGAGGTGGACGCCCATCACTTCACGGTGCTGCAGGAGGGCTCAGGTCAGGTCGCCGCGGCGATGGACGAGTGGCTGGAAAGCCTGGAGTGACGATTTGGCCGGGAGGGCGATTCGCCCTCCCGGTCCGATCAGGCCGTCGGATCGGCGGCGTGCGTAAGCCGAACCGCCGCACACCACGGCAGCCACGAGGTGCCGGCCGGTTTCCGGGGGCCTACGGGCACGAAAGCGCACGACCACAGGACCGGGGGCAACCGGCGGAATCGGGCTGCCGCACGGAACAATCCGACTACCTCGTCCGCGGTCCAACCCCGCCCGGCGAAGAATCGCAGCGGATCGGCCGGGCCGAACTTCCACGGTGAATTCTTCAGCAGATTCTTGTTCGCTCGATTGTTCCGATCGACAATGGATTTGTTGATCACATCCATTATCCACCAGTTGATTTCGGGCCGAGCGAGTGCCGCCGCCAATCCCGAGACCTCGTCTTCGGACAGGTAATACACCAGCCCTTCGGTCAGTACGAGCGCCTTCTTCACGCCGTCGAGCGACTTGTCCAGAAATTCCTCGCGCGCTGCCGAGTCCGCGAGATCTACTGCGACGCGGGTGAGGTCGCAGCGCGGGGTCTCGCCTTCCAGGAGGCGGTTCTTCTCGGCGATCAAGTCGGGGAGGTCGGCTTCGATCCAGCGGAGGTCGGCGGGCAGGTCGAGACGATACGGCCGCGCATCCAGGCCCGCCGCCAGATTGATGACCAGATCGCAGCCCTCGCTGATGGTTTCGGCGATCAGATCATCGATGACCTTGGTTCTGGTGACCAAGGACCAGCGGATCAGCGCGTACCATTTCTCGTTCGCGACAATCGCCTTACCGGTTTCTCCGGCGAGCCGCTCCGCGAGCGGATCGCGAAAGAGCGCATTGGGCCGGGCGGTTTCGATCGCGCGGTGCGCGGCCACCCAGTGGGCGGTGTCCGAAACATGCGAAACAGGGCCAGCGGTCTCAGGCATAATTGCTTTCTCTCTGATCACGAATCAGTTGGGCCACACCGTGCGAATTGGCATCGATGTAGAAGTGGCCACCGGGAAACGACGTCTGTGTGAACGGTCCGGTGGTGTGCGTCCGCCACTCGTTCAGGTCGGCGATGCTGGTGGCGGGATCGCTGTCGCCGACCAGTGCGACGAGCGGAGACTCGACCACGGCTTCCGGTGCACACGTGTAGGTTTCGATCGCGCGGTAGTCACTTCTGGTGACCGCGAGAATGATCGACCGGAACTCGGGATCCTCCAGCAGCGCCGCCGGCGTCCCGCCGAAGTCCAGCAGGTGCCGGATCAGTTCCTGATCGCTGTACCGGTGGACACCGTGAAAGCCCTTCCGTGCCGGTGCGATTCGACCCGACACGAACAGCGTGCTCGGCGGCATCGCCCGGTCCTGTTCGAGACGACGGCAGATCTCGAACGCCACCACCGCACCCATGCTGTGGCCGAACAGCGAGTAGCCCGCAGTCTGCGGAAGCAGTTCACGAAGTTCCGGCAACACACCCTCGACAAGGTCGGCGATGTTGTCCAGCAACGGCTCCCGCCTGCGATCCTGGCGCCCGGGGTATTGCACGCCGAGCACACGGAATCGCGGCCCCAGCGTTCTGGCCAGCGGTCCGTAGGAGAGGGCCGATCCGCCCGCGTGGGGAAAACAGATCAGAGTGTGGGCGTCAGGCTCCGATGCGGCAGACAACGAACGCAACCAGCCGGCGTTTCCCATGGAACCTCCTAGAGCAGGACGGGGACCGACTGGTGACCGTTGGAAACGAAGCTGCCCAGCGGCCGGAGTTCGGTGGGGTCCACCGCCAGTCGCATGTTCGGAAACCGCTCGAACAGTGCCGGTAGTGCGATCCCCGCCTCGAGCCGGGCCAAGGGTGCACCGAGACAGTAGTGAGCTCCGTGCCCGAAGGCGAGGTGCTCCTTGTTTTCCCGGTGCACGTCGAACTCCCCAGCGGTGCCACCGTGAATCCCCGGGTCGCGGCTCGCAGCCCCGTAGGACGCGAGAATCGGCTCGCCCGCAGCGATCCGAACGCCGGCGATCTCGATCTCCTCGACCGCGTATCGCAGGGGCAGGTGCGTGAACGGCGACTGGTATCGCAGCGATTCCTCGATCACCTCCGACCATGGCACCCGGCCGGCGAGTACTTCGGCCCGTTGTTCCGGGTTGGTCAGCAGAGCGACGATGGCATGGTCGAGCAGATTGACCGTAGTCTCGTGACCGGCGTTGATGATCAGAATCAGGGTGTCGATCAATTCCTTTTGCGACAGCCGGTTGGAGTCCTCGTCGCTGGCCGAGAGCAGCGCACTCGTGATGTCGTCACCGGGGTTGGCGCGCCGGTAGAAGATCAACTGCCCCATGAGTCCGACCATTTTGAAGACGCTGGCCCGCATCTCGGCCGACGACAGGGACGTGTCGAAGAACCTGTCGACGCACGCATGGATCCGGGCATCCAAATGCTCTGGCACGCCGAGCAATTCACCGATGACTCGAATCGGCACCGGGTATGCGTAGGTGGACCGCAAGTCGACGGCCGCACCGGCGGGCATGGCCTCCAGTCGGCTCAGCAGCCCATCGACGATGGCTTCGATTCTCGGGCGCATCAGGGTGGTTCGACGATTCGTGAACGTCGGCGCCACGAGTTTGCGGAGGCGGCGGTGCTCGGGACCGTAAGCGGTGAACATACTGTCCGCCGCCACCCACGGGTGCAACGGCCACTGCTGATCGATCTCACCGTTCTTGAAGGCATTCCAGTGCTGGCGTGGATCTTTGGATACCCGGGGATCGGCGAGCAGCTCTTTCAACACCGCCGCGTCGGTGACCGCCCACGCCGATACCCCGCCGGGCAGCCCCACCAGCGCGACCGGCCCGCGCTGGCGAATCCGCTCGTTCTCGGCCTGTACATCGGCGCCGGTCGGATCCAGCACGATCGCCTCGGTATTCAAGGACCCTCCCGAGCCTCGGGGCGAACCCCGCACTGCCTCAATCTTTTCCATCAAAGGCAAGGCGGGACGACCCACCTCACCGACACCACTTCACTGGGGATCGTCGTATTACAGCGGAACTTACCACCGAGTATCAAAGGGACTTCAGCCGAACGGGCATCTGTGAGTAACCCCGCACATTGAACAGTCGGCGGCGGGTCGGCTCGCCGTCGAGGCGGATGTCGGGGAAACGTTCGAAGAGGGCGGGCAAGGCATGCAGGACCTCCAGGCGCGACAGGCTCGCGCCGAGGCACGCGTGGATGCCGCTGCCGAAGGACAGGTGTTCCCTGGCATTGGGGCGGGTGATGTCGAAACGGTGCGGGTCAGGGAATTTGACCGGATCGCGATTGGCGCCGGAGAGGGAGACGAGCACCGACTTTCCCGGCACGAGGGGAGCGCCGCCATCGAATTGCACGGGTTCCAGGGCGCGACGGGCGGTCATCTGGAACGGCGGGTCGAAGCGCAGCAGCTCCTCGATCGCCAGCGGCCAGCGCTCGGGCTCGGCGCGCAGCAGCTCGAGCTGATCGGGGTGCGACAGCAGGAGCGCGACGCCATTGCCGATCAGGTCCATGGTGGTCTCGAAACCCGCGGCCATCAGCAGATTGGCGTTGGCCATCAATTCGGTGTCGGTCAGATCGCCCGTGGAGACCAGGACACTGAAGATATCGTCCCCCGGTTCACGGCGCAGCTTCTCGATGTGGGCGACGAGGTATGCCTGCATCGCCTCGCTCGCGGCCATGGCGCTGCGGTAGGTCTGCCAGGGGACTCCGACGTCCATGAGCGGAGCGCCAGTGGCCCCCCAGCGCAAGAACTGCTCGCGATCGGCCGCCGGGAAACCCAGTATTTCCATGATGACCGCGGCCGGCACCTGCGCAGCGAAATCCGCTATCAGATCCACGGATTCGTGCGCGGCCATCGCATCGAGCTGCTGCGTGGTGACCTCGCGGACCAGATCGCCCAGACGCGCGACGGCGCGGGGAGTGAAGGCGGCGGCGACGGGTTTGCGCAGGCGTTCGTGCTCCGGCGGATCCTGCGCGAGCATGGACGGGGCTTCGATCGGGCTGAGCGGCAACACGACTCGCTCGGCATAGCGGCGCAACGGCCCGGGCACGCCCGGATCGATCGACCGCCGCACACCGAATCGCCTGTCGCGCAGAATTTCCCGACACAGCTCATAGTCATAGACGGCATAACCCACCGGGGTGTCCCGCACCCCGCCCTCACCGCGCAACTCATCGATCAGCGGATACGGATCCGCAGCGCCTTCGTCCCCGCTCATCAGCCGCGCGAACGTATCCCCTCTGCCACGCAGCACGAGAAACGACAGCCGCGGCAACCCATGCTCCGCGACCCACCTGATCCTGTATCTCGCGTCCATCAAAACCCCTGTGCCGTAAGGAGAACCGCAGGCGGCAATGCCTCGGGATCTCAATATAGGCCGCTGGGACCCACTCGCAAGCCCCGATCATCACCGGCTTTTCAGATTGCGCGGGCCACGGTGGGCCGGAGTGCGAACACCGCCCACAGCGCCAGCCCCACCGCCGCGGCGACGGCACCGATGCCGCACACCAGCGCCCAGCCGCCCGCCTGATAGGCCACGCCCGCCGTCACCGAACCCGCGACGCCGCCGAGGAAGTAGGTGACCATGTAGGCGGTGGTCAAGCGGCTGCGCGCGGCCGGGTCCAGGGCGTAGATCGCGCTCTGATTGGTCAGGTGCGAGCCCTGGATGCCGAAGTCGAACACCAGCAGCGCGGCGATCAGCGCGATCACATTGTGCCCACCCCAGGCCACCAGCGCCCAACTCGCGAGCAGGACAAGCCAAGTCAGGGTGGTGACCCGGCGCAGGTGGCCGCGGTCGGCCAAACGACCCACCACCGGTGCGCCCAGCGCGCCGAGCACACCGGCCAGGCCGAACAGGCCGATGACGAATTCCGAGTAGTGGTAGGAACTTCCGTGCGATCCGGCCAGCAGGAACGCGATCGCGGTCCAGACCAGTGAGAAGCTCGCCATCACAATGAATCCCAGCGCCATGCGATGCCGCAGCACCGGGTGCCGCCGGATCAGGGTGAGGATCGAGGCCAGCACCTGCCGGTAGCTCTCGCCCGACGCGGCGCGCGGAGTGGCGGGGGCGAGCAGGTAGAGGCTGATCGCCATCACCACCTGTAAACCGGCCGCCACCAACAACACCGATCGCCAGCCGCCCACCTGCGCCACCGCCCCGGCCAGTACCCGGGACAGCAGGATGCCGAGCAGCAGACCGCTCATCACCGTGCCGACCACCTGCCCGCGCCGCTCCGGATGCGCCAGCGCGGAGGCCCACGGGACCACCACCTGCGCCGCCGAGGCCGTCACGCCGGTGGCGACGACGCCCGCGAACAACACGGGGAAGTTGGGTGCGAACGCCGAGATCATCAGGGCTGCAACGGAAGCCACCAGTAGGGCCGGGACCATGCGGTGACGGCGCAAGAAGTCACCCAGCGGCACCAGGAAGGCCAGTCCGCACAGGTAGCCGATCTGGGCGGCGCTGACGAGCAGGGCGGCGGTCGCCGTGGAGATGCGCAGGTCTCCGGAGACCTCGTGCAGTAGCGGCTGCAAATAGTAGTTCCCGGCCGCGGACGAACCGGCCGTGATGGCGAAGACGAGCACGGTGGTCCGGCTCAATGCGGTGCCGACCTCGGGCCGAGTCTCCTCGGCGCCACGGGTCACAGAAACAGTCACCACCTCATGGTGAGCGCTCACAGGGATCAACAAAAGCGATACATTTTGATGCCACCATCTCTGATATCGATGGCACGAGTAGGCTCCCCGGCATGGAGTTGCGTCAGATCGAATGCTTCCTGGCCTGCTGCGACCACCGTTCCTTCACCGCCGCCGCCCGCGCCCTGAACCTGGTGCAGTCGGCCGTCTCCACCAGCGTCGCCAAGCTCGAACACGAACTCGGCACCCGGCTGTTCGACCGCACGCCGCGCACCCTGGAGTTGACCGAGGCGGGCCGGGCCATGATCGCCCCCGCCCGCACCCTGCTGCGCGCCCGCGCCGACATCGTCGACGCCATCGACGCCGCCCGCGGCGAGATCCAGGGCGAAGTGGTCATCGGCAACCTCATGAACGTCCACAACTTCGACCTCGCGGGCAGCATCGCCGAACTGCACCAACGCTTCCCACGCGTGACCCTGCGCATGCGGCAGAGCATCTCCGGCATGGCGGGCAACCTCGCGGGCCTGCGCGACAACTCCCTCGAACTGGCCCTGCTGGCGGGCCGCACCGACCAATTCCCCGGCATCACCACCCACCTCATCACCGCCGAAACCCTGGTCCTGTGCACCGCGCCCGGACACCCCTTGGCAGGCAAGCCCTTCCGCGCCCCCGACCTCGCCGGAGTTCGCTTCATCGACTACCCACCGGGTTGGGGCATCCGCAGCATCGCCGACGACCTCTTCCCTGCCCGCGACCCCGTCATCGAAGTAGCCGACCAATCCTTCGCGGTGGAACTGGCTGCCAAGAACTTCGGTGTAGCCCTGATCCCCCGCTCGGTGGCCCTGCTCTCCCCCGAAGTCCCCTACTCCGAGTTCGCGCCCCGCCCACTCCCCTGGAAGCTGTGCATCGGCCACGCCGCCGACCGCACCCCCTCCAACGCCGCCCGCACCGTCATCGACGCCCTCACCGGTGGCTAGGCGCCGTTGGGCATCGGGGGAATCACCCAACGGGCATAGGTGTTTTCAGGGTTCACGGTGATCACATCCGCGGCTCTGACCAGATCGGTCAGCGCGGCCTCACTGTCGAAATGCTCGGCGGTCGGCACGACCACCGCCTCGGCGGCCAAGCGCGTCACGGTGGCCTTCAATGCCGCGAGGGGGGATCTGCCCGCGCGACCGTCCACCACGACCATCTTCGCGAAGTCGTACCCCAATCGCCGTGCCAGACTGCGGATCTGCTCCTCGTCCCACGCCTGTCGTGCGCCCGAGATATCACTGCGCACGTATCCGACAGCCGTTGGCCTGAACTTCATCGCCCGCGCCTCCCTCCGAAGTTCGTCTCCGATGCCGTAGGTCGAACCTAGGAACCGCGGCGATCGCGGACAACGATTTTGCAGTATTTTGCGCGACAACTTTTTGTACCCGGCTTTGACCTGGTCGTATCCTGAATTGACGGTGCATACCTACGACTGAGATCGAGGTTCTGTCATGCCTGTTCAACTCCTGGGCGGACCGACCCAGAACAGCGGATCACCTAGACTCTGGGTGGACGACGAACGTCAGCTGTACATCGTTCAGGGTTACCGCGTCCCCGGCCACGACAACCAGGTCGAGATTCCCCAAATGCTGCTGAGATGGTTGAGACCCGGAACGTATATCGGTGTGCGGCTTCATGATTCCGGACGGGGGGCGTTCACCGTCACCGGCACACCCGTCGCCGACACGGAGGCACTGCGGCAGATGAATATCCCCGAACACGAGACCGCCGTCGAGGCCCCCATCGCCAAGAGTCGCTGGAATTGGTGAAACATGCTCCACCTCACGGCTTCCGAGACCAACGACCTCATCCGGCACGCCCGACACGACGCGTTTCACCTCGAGGTCTCCGACGATCACTCCAGCGTCTCCGACGAGAGCGAACCCATGCGCCGGGTGCTGGCCGGACTGCCGCCGTTCGACGATGGCGACTACCCGCCGACATGGAGCGCCTGGGAGGACCTCATCAGCGAGCTGACCGGCCACGGGGTCACCATGCGCCGCGTCCGCGTCGTCACCGAACCGTTCACCGACTACGTCCGATTCCTGCACGCCCTCACCGGAAGAAACCAACGCTACGGAGAGGAAATCCGCTGGCTGCCGCGGCACACCGTCGACGAGACCGAGTACACCGCCGATGAATGGTGGCTGATCGACGATGTGACCGTCGCGTTCACCCTCTTCGGCAGCAACGGTGACTTCAGCGGGGTCGCCGTCACGATCGACCCGGTGATCGTCGCGCGGTGCCGGGAAGTCCGCGACAAACTGTGGGGCATGGCGATCCCGCACGACGAGTACGCACCGGGCGAGTGACAGGGGTCGAGCAAGCACGGCAAGCCTTCGGCGCCCGTCTGCGGGAAATCCGTAAGGGCGCCGGGTTTTCCGGTGTGGAGCTGGCCGCCCGCACCGGATGGCATTCCGCGAAGATCTCCCGAATCGAACACGGCCGCCAGATGCCGAGCGACACCGACCTGGTCGCCTGGTGTCAGCTGTGCGATGCGCGGCTGTTGCTGCCCGATCTTCGTGCGGCCCTGTCCAATGTCGAAGCGCTGTGGGCGGAGTGGCGTCGCCTGGCGGCCGCCGGGCATTCTCAAGGTCAGCGCCGCCTGCTCGAGATCGAGGCCCAGGCCCAGACCTTCCGCAACTACGAGCCGACCATCATCCCCGGATTGCTGCAAACCGAGGCGTACGCGCGCGCGGTCCTCACGGCATGCATCGAGTTCGTCGGCGGCTTGGACGACATCGACCGTGCGGTGTCGGCTCGATTGGATCGGCAGCGGATTCTCCGCCAAGGCAAACGACAGATCACCATCCTGCTCGCAGAGCAAACGCTCTACACGCGCGTCGGCGACGACGTGACCATGACAGGCCAGCTCGAACACCTCCTCGAGGTGATGGCGCTCCCCCGGCTGAGCCTCGGAATCGTTCCCCGCACCGCGCCATTCGTCTACACCACCACGTGTTTCGTGCTGTTCGACCGACGGATGGCGATGGTCGAGACCATCTCCGCCGCCCTCACCATCACCCAGGCACGCGAACTCGATTTCTACGAGAAGGCCTGGACCACCCTGCACAAACAAGCCGCCTACGGTGCGCGCGCCCGAGCATTGATCGAGACGGCATTGCGGTCGTGAGGCTCGACCTCAGGGAGCGGTGATCCGGGGTGGGCCGGTGACGGTGAGGGGCGGGAGTTCTCCTGTGTAGCGCTCGATTTCGACCAGGGAGAGCTGGCCGGTGCAGCCCTGGCTGAGGCGGGAGGTGCCGCGGTCGTTGGTGACCGCGTTGGGGTTGCCGTGGCGGCAGAAGGTGGGGTCTTCGGGGTCGGGGTCGTACCAAGCGCCGGTGGAGAGTTGGGCGACGCCCGGGCGGACGCCGTCGCTGATCACCAGTCCGGCCAGGCAGCTGCCGCGGTCGTTGAAGATGCGGACGATGTCGCCCTCGCCGAGGCCGCGGGCGGCCGCGTCGTCGGGGTGCAGGCGGACCGGTTCGCGGCCGGAGATCTTGGTGGATTGGCTGTGTGCGCCGATATCCAGCTGGCTGTGCAGTTTGGTGCGAGGTTGGTTGGCCACCAATTGAATCGGGAAGCGGGCCGCCTTCGAGCTGCCCAGCCACTCCTCGGGCTCGAACCACACCGGGTGGCCGGGGCAGTCGTCGTAGCCGAAGCCCGCGATGGTCTCGGAGAAGATCTCGATGCGGCCGCTCGGGGTGTGCAGCGGGTGGGCCGCCGGGTCGGCGCGGAAGTCGGCGAAGGCGATGTGCTGCTCGGCCTCGAGTGGCAGGTCGATGGATTCCCCGGCCCAGAAGGTGTCGAAGTCCGGCACCTCGTGTCCCTTGTCGCTGAGCCGCTCGCGCCATTCGTCGTAGAGGTGGCGCAGCCACTCCTCGGCCGTCCGGCCCTCGGTGAATTCCTTTCCGAAGCCCAGCCTTTCGGCCAGCTCACCGAACATCCAGTAGTCGTCGCGAGCCTCGCCGTGCGGCCTGGTCAGGGCGGGCATCGGGAACAGGAAGCGGTCGCCCTCGCCGGAGCCGTAGTCGTCGCGCTCGATCGTCATGGTCGAGGGCAGCACGATATCCGCGTGCCGCGCGGTGGCCGACCAGAACGGATCGTGCACCACCACGGTGTCCGGGCGGCCGAAGGCGGTGCGCAGGCGGGCCAGATTCTGGTGGTGGTGGAAGGGATTGCCGCCCGCCCAATAGACCAGCCGGATACTCGGATAGACGCGGTGCTCGCCGTTGTATTCATAGGGCGCACCGGGATTCAGCAGCATGTCCGCGATGCGCGCGACCGGGATGTAATCGTCGACGCCATTGACACCCTGCGGCAGCTTCGGCGGCGAGGTGAGCCGCACGGCCAGGCCGACATTCGCGGCCGAACCGTACCCGTGCCCGAATCCCCCACCGGGCAGGCCGATCTGACCGAGCATGGCCGCCAGCACCACGCCGAGCCACAGCGGTTGCTCGCCGTACTGGGCGCGCTGTAGCGACCAGCTAACCGTGACCAGCGTCCGAGTGCCCGCCATCTCCCGTGCCAGCGATCGAATCCGTTCCGCCGCAATGCCGGTGATCGGCTCGGCCCACTCCGGATCCTTGACGACCCCGTCCTCGCCGCCGCGCAGATAGTCCGCGAACCGCTCGTAGCCGACGGTGTAGCGGTCCAGGAAAGCCTTGTCCGCCAACCCTTCCGCATCCAGCACCTGCGCCAGCGCCAGCATCAGCGCGGTATCGCTGCCGGGCCGGGACGCGATCCATTCGGCCTGCGCTTCGCCCGGAATGTCGTCGCGCAGCGGACTGACGGTGACGAATCGGCACCCGTTCTCCCGCGCCGTCCGGATCCAGCCGCGGCCATTGTGTCGCGACACCCCGCCCGGTGAGACCGCCGCGTTCTTCGGCGAGAGACCGCCGAAGGAGACGACCAGTTTCGAATGCTCGGCGAGCACCGATTTCGTCGTGGCCCGCGACATGATGGTGCCCATATCGGCGAGGATGTGCGGCAACAGCACCGTCGAGGCACCCAGGCTGTAGCTGTTGCGGTGCGAGACATAGCCACCCAGGCAGTTCAAGAAGCGATGCACCTGACTCTGCGCGTGGTGGAAGCGCCCGGCGCTGGCCCAGCCGTAGGAGCCGCCGTACACCGCCGACGGACCGAATTCGCCGTACACCCTGGACAATTCACCGGCCAGCAGATCCAGCGCGGTCTCCCACGAGACCGGCACGAACTCGTCGTCGCCGCGCGCCGCGGCCCCGGGACCGTTCTCCAGCCAGCCTTTTCGCACATAGGGTTGCGCGATGCGCGCCGGATGATGTTGTGCGGAGGCCACATTCTCGATCAACGGCATGGGTTCCGGATCACCGCGCCAGGGCCGCACCGCGGTCAATCGGTCGCCGTCACTGTCCGCCTCGAAAACGCCCCAATGAGTGAGATGCGTGCCCATGTGACCAAGGTACGCGCGGCCGGTGACATCATGACCTTGCGGAATCGGTAGCCGGGAGTACGCTCATTTCTGAGTCCACTCATTTCTTTCGATCCGGGTTGGAGGTGTCCGATGGCCACGACGGTCAGATCGGCGCACGTCAGCCGTCGACAGCGCACCATGCTCGACAAACAGTCCAGGATCTTCGAGGCCGCCGCGGCACTGTTTGCCGAGCGCGGATTCGAAGGGGTCACGACCCAGCAGATCTCCGATCGCGCGGATATCGCGGCGGGCACTTTGTTCCGGTACGCGGCCTCCAAGGGCGAACTGCTGCTGATGGTCTACAACGAGGAGTTGCGCACGGCACTCGAGCAAGGGGCGGCCGCGGCACGAGCCCGGCCCGAGCCCGCAGAGGCGGTCTTCGCCATGGTGTCACCGCTGCTGCGGGCCGCCGCGCAGCGGCCCGAGAACACCATCGTCTATCAGCGCGAACTGCTCTTCGGCGCACCCACCGACAAGTACCGCTCCGAGGGGCTGGCGCTGGTGGCGCGGCTGGAGGCCATGATCGCCGAACGTCTTGTCGCCGAGATATCGGGCGGTGCAGGCGATTCCGAGTCCCACACCCAACCGGCCCGGGTGGCCGGGCGCAGTATCTTCGCCGTGGTGCACCTGGCCCTGGTCCAACCGGCCACCGGGGCGCATCCCGGTCACGACGCCATGGCGGATTTGCGTGCGCAGATCGATCAGATCATCGCCGGATATCTCACATCCTCAGGGAGGCAACAACAATGAGCATCGACATCCGCAAGGTCACCGTGCTCGGAACCGGTGTGCTCGGTTCCCAGATCGCGTTCCAGACCGCCTTCCGCGGATTCGAGGTGACCGCCTACGACATTAGCGACGAGGCGCTGGCCGCGGCCCGTAAACGCCTCGACACGCTCGCCGGCGTGTATCGCGAGCAGGTGCCGGGCGGCGGCGACGGCAAGGCCGAGGCCACGGCCGCCGGTATCGCCCTGACTTCGGATCTGGCACAGGCGGCTTCCGATGCGGACCTGGTGATCGAGGCGGTGCCGGAGGTGCTCACGATCAAGCAGGAGACCTACGAGAAGCTGGGCAAGCTGGCCCCCGAGCGCACCATCTTCGCCACCAACTCCTCGACCCTGTTGCCCAGTGCCATCAAGGATTTCACCGGCCGCCCGGACAAGTTCCTGGCGCTGCATTTCGCCAATCAGGTGTGGCATTTCAATACCGCCGAGGTGATGGGCACCACCGACACCGATCCGGCCGTGTATCAGGCGGTGGTGGACTTCGCGACCGCCATCGGCATGGTGCCGATCGAATTGCACAAGGAGAAGGCCGGATACGTCCTCAACTCGCTGCTGGTGCCGCTGCTGGACGCGGCCATGAACCTGGCCGAGGGCGGCTACGCGAGCCCGGAGGACGTGGACAAGACCTGGTCCATCGGCACCGGCGCACCGGCCGGGCCGTTCCGGATCCTCGACATCATCGGGCTCACCACGCCCTACAACATCATGGTCCACGGCGACGAGACCTCGCAGCGCATCGCGCAGTGGCTCAAGACCAACTACATCGACAAGGGCAAGCTCGGGATCGCCACCGGAGAGGGGTTCTACAAGTACTGACTCGACATCCACGGCAGCGCAAGCACTTCCAACCCTTGGGACAGGAGTTCTTATGTACTACAGCAATGGCAATTACGAAGCCTTCGCCCGGCCGCGCAAACCGGCCGGGGTAGACGGGAAGACGGCCTGGTTCGTGGGATCGGGGCTCGCCTCGCTCTCGGGCGCGGCCTTCCTGATTCGTGATGGTCAGCTGCCAGGCAACAAGATCACCATCCTGGAGGAGCTGAAGCTCCCCGGCGGCGCGCTGGACGGCATCAAGGCCCCCAAGAAGGGCTTCGTGATTCGCGGTGGCCGCGAGATGGAGAACCACTTCGAGTGTCTGTGGGACCTCTACCGCACCATCCCGTCCATCGAGGTCGAGGGCAGTGTGCTCGACGAGTTCTACTGGCTCAACAAGGACGACCCGAACTTCTCCCTGGAGCGCGCCACCCTGAATCGGGGCCAGAGCGCCCAGACCAAGGACCTGTTCACGCTGAACGACAAGGCGCAGAAGGACATTACGAAGATCTTCCTGGCCACCCGGGAGGAGATGGAGGGCAAGCGCATCAACGAGGTGTTCTCGAAGGACTTCTTCGAGAGCAACTTCTGGATGTACTGGCGCACCATGTTCGCCTTCGAGGACTGGCACAGCGCGCTCGAGATGAAGCTCTACCTACATCGGTTCGTGCATCACATCGGCGGGCTACCGGACTTCTCGGCGTTGAAGTTCACCAAGTACAACCAGTACGAGTCGCTGGTGCTGCCGCTGTATCGCTGGCTGCTGGACCAGGGGGTCGTGTTCAAGTTCGACACCACCGTCACCGACGTGGACTTCGATCTGAAGAAGGATCGCAAGCAGGCCACCAGGATTCACTGGGTCTCCGAGGGCGTCGAGGGCGGCGTGGACCTCGGTCCGGACGATCTGCTGCTGATGACCATCGGCTCGCTGACCGAGAACTCCGACGAGGGCGACCACCACACGCCCGCCAAGCTCGACGAGGGCCCCGCTCCCGCCTGGGACCTCTGGCGGCGAATGGCGGCCAAGGACAAGGCTTTCGGCAATCCGGACGTCTTCGGCGGCCACATCCCCGAGACCAAGTGGGAGTCGGCCACCGTCACCACGCTGGATCAGCGCATCCCCGAATACATTCAGAAGATCTGCAAGCGGGATCCCTTCAGCGGCAAGGTCGTCACCGGCGGCATCGTCACCGTGAAGGACTCCAGCTGGCTGCTGAGCTGGACGGTCAACCGGCAGCCGCACTTCAAGCAGCAGCCCAAGGATCAGATCGTGGTGTGGGTCTATTCGCTGTTCGTCGACAAGCCCGGCGACTACGTGAAGAAGACCATGCAGGAGTGCACCGGCGAGGAAATCACCCAGGAATGGCTGTACCACATGGGCGTTCCCGAGGCGGACATCCCCGAGCTGGCCGCGACCGCCGCCAAGACCGTCCCGGTCATGATGCCGTACGTGACCGCGTTCTTCATGCCCCGCAAGGCCGGTGACCGCCCCCAGGTGGTCCCCGAGGGCGCAGTCAACTTCGCCTTCATCGGCCAGTTCGCCGAAACCAGCCGCGACTGCATCTTCACCACCGAGTACTCGGTCCGCACCGGCATGGAGGCCGCCTACCAACTCCTCGACATCGAACGCGGCGTCCCGGAGGTCTTCAACTCCACCTACGACATCCGAGTCCTCCTGGCCGCCATGACCCGCCTCCGCGACGGCGACCCGATCGATCTCCCCGGCCCCGAACTGCTGTGGCGTGGCCTGGCAAAGCGCCTGGGCAACAACGAGATCGGGGAGCTACTTGCCCAGTACGGTGTGATCTCCAAGTAGTCAGAAACCGAGGAACGATCGGACCGGCCCGGCGATGATCCCCGAGGCAAGGGCCTCGAGGGCGGCCGGGTCGGCCATGGTCGCGGGCACGGTCTGGATATCGCAGCCCGCCGAAGCACTCGGGTCGTCGGCCTGGCGCTCGAGCCAGGCCAAGGCTCCCGGCGCACCCAGGAACCACTCACCCGTATGGCCGGAGACGGGCATCGTGATCTCCTCCCGGCGATAGGTGACCGGGGTCCCGCCGTCGCAGTAGGTGGCGACCAGTCCATCGATAGTGGAGATCAAACTGCCCTCGTCGCCGATCGAGTTGTAGACGTACAGCGGCGCGGTCGGGATGGCCCGCCCGAGGGTGCGCGCGTCGAACGCGGCGCTGATCGCCGGGTCCGCCAGCACCCGTGCCAGTGGTTCGGTGAGGAACTGGTCCACGTCGAAACCCAGGTTGGACACTATGTTCTGGACGGTGCAGTTGCCCATCGCGTCGGCCATCGTCTGCTTGCCCGCGGGCGTGAGGTACCGGTCGAGGGCCGCCGTGAACTCCGGCGAATCCTGCATGACCCCCATCAAGGCGACCGGGATGAGCGAACCGCCCACCGGGTTCCCATCGATGCCGAGGAGAGTCGGCCGGGGGTCACCGACCGGCGCGCCCAGCGCCGCACCGACGATATTCAATTCCGGTGCGTAGTGCGGCTGTTCCTGCGCGGCCCAGGCGCTGGCGATCGCACCGCCGGAATATCCCCACAGGAGCGCCCGGGTGCCCGGACCGGACAGCCCCGCCGGGTCGAAACTCTCCGACGCCCGAATACCGTCCAGGACAACGTAACCGGGCTCGTGCGGCGTGGAGTAGTGATTGCCGACGCCGCCGGTGTCGGGTACCGACACCGCCCAGCCACGGGCGAGCGCGGCCGCGATCATCGGCGTCTCGCCCGACATCGTGGTGAGCTGAATCGAACCCGATTTCGAGGGATCGACCCAGGGCACGTGTCCCTGCTGCAGGGCCTGCGACGGCATGCACTGCGGTGCGATCGAGTCGGTCTCGTTCTGGAATGACAGCAGCGCCGACGGCTGCGACGTCCGTGCCGACTTCAGGACGGTCGTCACCGCCGCGTACGGCTGCCCGTCCGCGCCCGTGGTCCGGTACAGCAGTTGCCACGCCTGCACCGGCCAGGGGATCAACTGGGAATAACTGGCCTCGATGGGCCGCACTCGGAGTATCGAACCCGGCTGTGCCGCAGCAAAATCCGCGGGCGGGTCATAGAACGGATCGGACGTATTCGGAGTCGCGACCGCGGGCTGCGCGATCGCGCCCGACGTGACCAGCAGTGCGGCGATCGGTCCGAAGATCCGGATCACCCGCATGAAGAAAGACATAAGCCCCCACCCCTTCGGCACCGGAACTGTAACAGGTTTCAGGTTGCCCGGCCGGGGTTTCCTCGCGCTACTATCGGATAGTCAATTAGTTGACTATGAGAATCGAGGGATCATGCACCCGTTCCGGAAGGCCGTCGAGGCGCGCGACGAGGCGGCGATCGAGGCCCTGCTGGCCGACAATGTGGTGTTCACCAGCCCCGTTGCCCATAAGCCGTATCCCGGCAAGGCGATTACCGCGGCTATTCTGCGCGGAGTCCTGCGGGTGTTCGAGGACTTCCGCTATGTGAAGGAGATCGGTGCGGAGGATGCCACCGATCACGCGCTGGTCTTCGAGACGACCGTCGCGGGCAAGCAGCTCACCGGCTGCGACTTCATCCACCTCGACGCCGACGGCAAGATCGACGAGTTCATGGTGATGGTGCGGCCGCTGTCCGGCGCCCAGGCACTCTCCGAGGCGATGGCGGCCCAGTTCGAGCAAATTCAGCGCGAAGCCGTCGCGCAAATCGAACGGGAGGCAGCGGGTTCGTGACAGCAGGCGGCGGGCCGGTGAAATGACTCGGACAGGGTCGTCGAGCCCGCCGGTTTCCTGGGATGATCCACCCACAGTCACCGAAAGGCCGAACCGCCATGACCGATGGCACATACACCCGTTATGTCGCTGTGGGCGACTCCCAGACCGAGGGTGTCGGCGATGGCGACGACCTGACCGGCCTGCGGGGATGGGCGGACCGGCTGGCCGAACGACTCGCCGTCGCCAATCCCGAACTGCGCTACGCCAATCTGGCCATCCGCGGCAAGCTGGCCCACCAGATCCGCACCGACCAGTTGGACGCGGCGCTCACCCTGCGACCGGACCTGGTCACGGTCCTGGCGGGCATGAACGATCTGCTGCGCCCGAACTTCGACGCCGATGAGATCGCCGGGCACGTCGAGGCCATGTTCGCCGCCTTCGCCGCCACCGGCGCGGTGGTGGCGACGCTGACCTTCCCGGATATCGGCAACACCATCCCGCTGGCCCGCCCGATTCGCGGCCGCATCGCCCAGCTCAACGATCGGCTGCGCGCCGCGGCCCGGCGCAACGGGGTGATCGTGGCCGAAACCGGCAACCACGCCGTGGTTTCCGACCCGCGCATGTGGAATCCGGATCGCCTGCACGCCAGCCCGCTGGGCCATCAGCGCATCGCCGACGCCGTGGCCGAGGCGCTGCGCCTGCCCGGCGCGGACGATGCCTGGACCCGCCCGCTGCTGCCCGCGCTGCCCGAACAGAACGCGCTGCGCACGATGGCGAACGAATTGCAGTGGGCGGCGGTCGCACTGGGCCCCTGGGTGATGCGTCGGCTGCGCGGCCTGTCCTCGGGCGACGACCGCGCCGCCAAACGCCCGGAGCCGCTACCGGTCTGGAACGGCGGAGCTCCCTCGTTCCCGCACTGAGGTCGAATCCAGCACCGAGACCTGCTGCACTGCCGGACAATCGACCTGAGCCCACCGGGGGGCGGGGAAGGTCGGTGCGAATCATGTTCGTCGGCGACGATGTCCTGGCGGCGATCGGCCATACACCGCTGGTGCGGCTGCACCGGGTGGCGCCGCCGGACTGCGCGGAGATCCTGGTCAAGGTCGAGGGCCGGAATCCGACCGGCAGCATGAAAGATCGCATGGCGCAGGCCGTGATCCGCGTGGCCGAACGCGACGGCCGCCTGAAACCCGGTGACACGGTGGTCGAATACGCCGACCGACACACGGGCGCGGCGCTCGCACTGGTCTGTACGGCCAAGGGCCATCGATTGCGGATCGTGAATTCGGTCGAGGCGGCCGAACAGCTGAGCCGGGAACCAGGCATCTTCTGGACCGATCAACTGCACAACACCGACAGCATCACCGGCTATCACGCGCTGGGACAAGAGATCTGGGCGCAGACCGAGGGCCGGTTGGACGCGTTCGTGCAGGCCGTGGGCACGGCGGCGTCACTCCGGGGCGCGGCGTCGCTGTTGCGCTATCACCGAC
Source organism: Nocardia heshunensis (assembly GCF_054782115.1). Classification (NCBI taxonomy): domain Bacteria; kingdom Bacillati; phylum Actinomycetota; class Actinomycetes; order Mycobacteriales; family Nocardiaceae; genus Nocardia; species Nocardia heshunensis. The sequence continues at coordinate 106,153 of NZ_BAAGTC010000027.1, forward strand.
AGCGACGATTGCATGTAGTCGCGGTCGAACCCGCCGAATCCGCGGTGCTGTCGGGTGGTCCGGCGGGCACACATCGCATCGCCGGCATCGGCATCGGCTATCCGCCGCCGCTCTGGGATGCCAGTCTGGTCGACGAGGTGATGGCGGTGTCCAGCGCGGACGCCGAGGAGATGACCCGGCGCCTCACAGACGACGAGGGCCTGTGCGCGGGCACGTCCTCGGGCGCGAATGTGCTGGCCGCCATCCGGATCGGGCAGCGGCTGGGTCCGGGAACGCGCGTGGTGACCGTGCTGGCGGATCAGACGTTGACGCCGTAATCGCGGGCGATACCGGCCAATCCGGAGGCGTAGCCCTGGCCGATGGCGCGGAATTTCCATTCGTTGCCGTGCCGGTACAGCTCGCCGAACACCATGGCGGTCTCGCTCGAGGCGTCCTCGGTGAGGTCGAAGCGGGTCAGCTCCGTTCCGGTGACGGCATCGACCACCCGGATATAGGCATTGCGGACCTGACCGAAAGCCTGCCGGCGCGTCTCGGCCTCGTAGATCGACACGGGGAAGAAGACATTGGTGATGGTCGGCGGCATGGCCGCGAGATCCACATTGATCACCTCGTCGTCGCCCTCGCCCGCGCCGGTGAGGTTGTCACCGGTGTGCTCGATGGTGCCCTCCGGGGAGCGCAGGTTGTTGTAGAACACGAAATGCCGGTCGGATACGACCCGCTGATTCGGTCCACAGGCCAGCGCGCTGGCGTCCAGGTCGAAATCGGCTCCGGTGGTGCTGCGGACATCCCAGCCCAGGGCCACCGCCACCTTCGTCAGATTCGGCGCCTGCTTGGACAGTGAGACATTGCCGCCCTTGGCCAAACTGACACTCATCGCATTGCCTTCCCTTCGCGAGCGATACCTCCATGACCGATCGTCCTCGCGGGAGGCCAGCGCGGCCACCGCTTCTCCGCCCCGGGATCCGAGTTGTTCGGCGAGGACGGTGATCCGCCGTTGCAGGGCCAGCAGTTCGATCAGATCGCGGTTGATCGGCGGGCCCGCGGGATCGGCGGCGGCCACCGCGCGCACCGCCTCGGCGTGGGCGTCGAAGACCGCCGCTCGCAGCCGCGCGGACAGCTCCCGGCCGTCCGAGCGAATCGGCACCAGGCCCCACCGCGGCTCCCCCTGACCGAGCGTCACACCTCGAATGTACCTGCACGACAGGTCATCCGAGGGAGCGCAGGAACTCCGCCAGATAGCGTCCGCTGTAGTCGGTGAGCCCGTTGTTCTGCACGGCGGCCGCACCGATGGTGTCGATGTGGTTGTAGCCGGGCAGGGTCTGCACGATCGCGGACTGCGGGACCGGGAAGACCAGGCCGGGGCCGAACTGCACCACGCTGTCGCCCGCCCACAGCACCAGGTTCGGTTTGGTGCGCTCCATGCCGTGGTAGCGCAGGTCGCCCATGTCGCCGGTGCGGGCGCCACCGTAGCCGGCGGCGATGTCGAGGACGACGCGCAGCGGGAAGTAGGTCTCCCAGTAGGCGTAGGGCGCGCCCGCGGCCAATTGCCGTGCCACGTCGCGGATGTCGGCGACCTCGTGGCCGGGCGAGGTGTAGGGCACGCCCTGGACGTTGTCGTAGTTCCGCCAGGTGTAGAGCACCGACCGGTCGGATGGTGCGACCCGATCCTGCGGTCCCGCACTCAACCGCAGATAGTTGCCGAGAATCGGAATCTGCGTCGCGTCACCGGGATTCGGGAAACTCTTGGACCGCACCGGCCCGCCGTCGAGCGCACCCATGCCCTGCTGCAGCAGTTCGAAATTGCAGGAGTTGTTGTCCAGCAGCTCACCCAGCAGCGCGGTATTGGTGAAACGGTAGTCGCGGATGGTCCCGGCACCGGCCGCGCCATTCGTGGCGAAATCGGCCCAGGTGGGGGCGAACAGGAAATTGAGGGTGGTGTCCATCTCGGGATCGTGTGGAATATGTGCCAGCAGTTGGCTTTCCCCGTCCGGATCCAGGTGCGCGGCCAATCCGGCCAGGCGGTAGAGCAGGAACGCCTTGGTCCCGATGACCGGCGTCGAGCCGAGAGTGCGCGGCAGCACCCCGACGTTCTGGGTCGCCTTCAGCACATCGTTGACCGGCGAGATGATCGCATTGGTGAGGTCGTGCAGGAACGGCGTGTTCTGAATGGCCGCCGGGTCGGAGGACACCATCGAATCCTGCGCGACGAACGCCGCGCACTGGCTGTAGCCCGCGGTGTCGGGGTCGCCGTTGCCGAAATCCCAGTCCGCGAAGAATCCGGTCACCAGCCCGCCCAGGGAAATGCCGGTGCACACGTACTTGTGCTGCCGCACCACCTGATCCGGTATCTCGTGCAGCATGATCTCGTACTGATCCCGCAGCACCCGTTCGAGCCCCATCGAATCCAGCAGCGGCAGATCCTGGGAGTTCTTGAAGCCCGGGAAGACCCGGCCGTCGATGGGCATCCCATTGAAGTAGTAGTCGACGGCATCGAGGTAATTCCCCGTCCGCAGCGCGTAGTCGAATCCGGTGGTCTCATCCAGGCAGCTGCTGCGCCGCGCCAGCGCCCAGAACTCCACCTTGCGCCCCAACTGCGCCGCCGACCGCACCGTATTCGTGGCCACCCCATCGGAATTCATGGCCCCGCCATTGAGCCCCTGCTGCTGGACCACCACCGAATCGGCATCGGCGGAATCCGTCGGCCCATCCGCCGCGCGATACCGCAGGAATCCCGCCCGATCGCATTCCGCCGGATGCGCGGGCGCGTTCGCGGGCAACGGCAGCAGGAAGCTGACCTGCGAGACGATCACCCCGTCCCGCCGATCCAGCACCGTCTCCTGCCGATCCGTCGCGGCACTCAGCGGCGCGACCGCATGGGCCCGCGGCGACACCGGCAATACCAGGGCCGCAAGCGTTCCGGCCGCAACGGCCACCGTCCCCCACCCCAACGAAATTCTCACACCCAGCATGGTGTCCAGCCCCGACCCCGCCGGTCATTGGGCAGTGCGAAAGCAAACCCACACCCCGCCTGTGAACAATTCCGAATCCACCGCGAAAGCCCTCCGTCGTTCCGACGGTCCGCTAGATTCCCGCCCTCGTGCGTAGCCTGAATGGGTGGAACATGCGGACTTCGGGCGAGGGGTCGGCGAGGGATGGGAAGTCGCCGGGGCCGGGGCTGCCGTCCGCGGTGGGGCGATGATCGGGTACCGCGACGTGGGCCGGGCCGGGCTGGATCTGAAGGTCGCCGGGACTGCGGCGGTGACGGTGCTGGTGGAGTTCGGGGGCGCGGGGCTGACCGTCGATGACGCGGTGGGGCGACGCGAACTCGGAGGATTCGTCGCGGGGCTGCCCCTCGGCGCGATGCGGTTACAGGGGGCGGGGGTCGAATGCATCGAGGTTCGCCTGTCGCCGGTGCGGGCGTATTCGATGCTGGGGGTGCCGCCCGGAGGTCTCGGGCGGGGCGCGGTCTCGCTGGAGAAGTTGTGGGGTGCGCGGGCCGGGCGGCTGCGTGCGCAGCTGGCGGAGGCCGGGACCTGGGACGAGCGGTTCGGCCTGATGAAATCGTTTCTGGCGCAGGGTGATCAGCGGACGGCGACGCCCGATCCCGAGGTGCTCGACGGGTGGCGGCGAATCCTCGCCTCCGGTGGGCAGGTGCGGATCGGCGAGCTGGTGGAATCCGCCGGATGGAGTTACAAGCGGTTGGGGGCACGGTTCGAGGCGCAGATCGGGCTGACGCCGAAGCGGGCGGCCATGCTGGTGCGGTTTCGAGCGGCGGTGGACGGGCTGCTGGCGGGGCGGGCCGCGGCCGAGGTCGCGGTGGATTGCGGGTATGTCGATCAAGCCCACTTGTGCCGGGATGTAGGGATATTCGCCGAGCTCACGCCCGGGTCGCTGACCGCGGAGTATCTGCCCGCCATCGCCCGATACCGGTATTCGGAGTGGGGGAATTTCTTCCAATACGGGGCGGTACCGTCCGGCCGATAGTGGTCCGAATGACCACCACATTCGATCCCGAGCAGCTACAGACCGCCCTCGACGCCGTGCACCACGCGGGCGTACCCGGCATAGTCGCCGAGGTGCGCGACCGCGACCAGATCTGGTGCGGGACAGCCGGAGTAGCGGATACCGCCACCGGCAGTCCCGTCACCGCCGACATGCGGTTCCGGGTCGGCAGCCTCACCAAGACCTTCACCGCCGCCGCGATACTGCGCCTGGTCGACGACGGCGCGATCGGTCTCGACACACCCATCGGCGACTACCTGCCGGAACTGGTTCCCGACGAACGCGGGGCAGCGATCACCGTCCGCATGCTGATCAGCCACACCAGCGGCCTGCACGAATACCTTCCCTACGCCTATACGTCCCTGGCGGCCTTCCCGAACGTCGCGCAGACCACGCCGGACAGCCTGGCGGACAACAGATTCACCGAGTTCCACGCGACCGATCTGATCGCGCTGGGCGTCTCGGCTCCCCCTACCGGCACCCCCGGCGGCCACCCCGGTGTGTACTCGAACACCAATTACCTACTGCTGGGCCAACTCCTGGAGTCGGTGACCGGCGTCGCGGCCGAAAAGTTCATCACCCGCGAGATCATCGAACGCGCCGGACTGCGCGACACGGAATTTCCGGCCGGAACGCAGATCACCGGGCCGCATGCCCTGCACTACGAGTCCTGGTTCGGCATGTTCGAGCCGCCCCGCGACTTCAGCGTCTACAACATGTCTTTCGTCGGCCCGGCCGCGTCGCTGATCTCGACCGTCTCCGACCTCAACCACTTCTACAGCCTGCTACTGGCCGGTGAAATCATCAGTCGCCCCGCCCTGGAACAGATGCAACGAACCGCACCCGTCGTCTCCTTCGAGGGCAAGCTCATCGACTACGGCCTCGGCCTGCAACGCACCACCCTGCCCTCCGGAATCCATTGGGGCCACGAGGGTTCGGTCTGGGGCGCCGGTGCGATCACCCTGACCAGCGCCGACGGCGCCCGCCAACTGACCCTTGCGGTGAACCTGCAGCGCTGGAATCGCCTCGACGCCACGGGAATCCCGCAGCCCCACCCCATCGACCGGGCGCTGCAAACTCTCATCCTGGGGGCCTTGTCCGCGCGATAGAATCGGGGAACCGACGCTGTCGAGAGGGGCCACCATGTGGTGGAAGCCGTCGAGCGTATTCACCGATCCACCAGTGGAACTCACGCGGGCGGAACTGCGACGCGGCCAACGAGCCGCCAGACGCGCGGCCCTGGACTCCCGGCAGTCGTTCACGCTGACCAAACGACGGCAGTACCGCAGGTACCGGACCACGGCAGGCGAGTCCTATCTCGACTGGCCGCGGTGGAAGGCCGAGTACCTGCGGACCTACAACAGTGGCGTCTCGGTGGAGCCCGCCTCGGGCGAGGGCGACGCCGGAACCCTATCGGGCTTCGGCCCGATCTAGATCCCGGTCCGTGACTTCCCCTGCCGGGGAACGGAACCGGGTGCCTGCCGAGACGACCCCGAGCGCCGCCGCGACCGCGATGGCGACGAATCCGCCACGCACGCCGTGCAAGAAGTCGGTTCCGGCACCCAGCAGGACCGTCGACGTAGCGGCGATCACCGTCGAGCCACCGAATTCCCGTGCGGTCTCCATGAGTCCGGAGGCCGCGCCGAAGTCGGTCTCGGCGGTGTCGGCCAGGGTCGCGATCTGCACGGACGGGGCGAACAGACCGACCGCGACGCCCGCGGCCAGCAGCGCGGGCAGGATCCCGGTGGCGAAGTCTGGATGCGCCGGGACGAATCCGAGCACGGTGGCGCTCGCGATCATCAGCAACGAGGCCACCACCAGCACCGGCCGCGCGCCGAACCTCGGGACCAGGACCGCACCGGTCAGACCTGCCACGGCGAAAGCGGTCAGCGAGGTCGCCAGCCAGGCGACACCGGTCTTGGTCGGCGAGTACTCGAGTTGCTGCTGCATCAGCAAGGTCGTCAGGAAGATGAAGCCGTAGAAGCTCCCGAACCCGGTGGCGACACTCAGATTCGCCATCACCAGACGCCGGTTTCGCAGCAGGGCATGCGGCACCAGCGGTGTGCGCGTACGGGACTCGGACCGAAGGAACGCGGCCAGCAGCAGGACCGCAACCCCCGCCGGGGCCAGGGTGCGTGCGGCCGTCCACCCGTGCACCACGCCGCTGTTGATCGCGTAGAGGCCCAGGACCAGTCCCGCCGTCACGGCCAGCGCGCTGCGCGGGTCGAAACCGCTGCCGGGCAGCGCGATCCGGTTCTCGCGTAGCACTGCGAAGGTCGCCGCCAGCAGCAGCACGCCGATCGGAATATTGACGAAGAAGATCCACCGCCACCCCGGTCCGTCGGTCAGCAGACCGCCGCCCAGCACGCCGACCGAGGCCGCCGCACCGCCGAGCGCACCGTAGATGCCGAGCGCGTTGTTGCGTTCCTTCCCCTCGGTGAAGGTGTCGGCCACCACGGCCAGCGCCGTCGGCGCGATCAGCGCCGCGCCGACACCCTGCACCGCGCGGGCCACGATCAAAACCGCACTGCCGTCGGCGAATCCGGCCGCCAGCGAGGCCAGCGTGAACACCACCAGCCCCGCCCGCAGCACACGGCGGCGACCCCAGATATCGCCGAGGCGCCCCGCGAGCAGCAGGAGACCGCCGAACGGCAGGCCGTAGCCGATCACCACCCACTGCAGGGCGTCCTCGCCGAGCCCCAGGCGGGCGGCCATGGTCGGCAAGGAGACATTGACGATGGTCAGGTCGACCACCGTCATGAACATGGCCGCGCTCGCCAGCGCAAGCACCGCAAAGCGATTGACGGCTCTGCCGGGGACGGCGAGCCCCTCGGTCGTTCCGGTTGGTTGCATGATTCCCGCTCCCTACATCGGCGTCTGTCGACGCGGACCAGAGCTCCGGTCCTGTCTGTGTAGGGCGGATTCCGCACCGGAACTAATCGCCGAACCGGCTACCGAACCCCGGGCTCAGCCGGTGACCGGCGCCGTCGCGTGACTGACGAGCACGACGGTGCTGCCGTCGGCCAAATCGCAACTGAAGGCGACCGAGTGCGACCCGTGCCGGACCTTGGTGAGCACGATGACGGCGGTGCCGTCGGCGGCGACGGTGCCATCCGCCTTCCGGGTGAGCGAGTAGTCCGTCAGCGTGCACGAGGCGCCAGGTTCCAGCCCGGAGCCCTGCGCCGTGATCGTGCCGTCGCTCTTGCCTTTGATGGTGACGCTCGGCGCCGCGTCGGCAGGCCCGGCCAACACCGCCAACATGGCTGCGGCAGCGGCGGTTCCGGCGGCAAGCATGGTAATTCGTCTGATCATCCGTCCATCGTCGAACTATCGTCACAGGAAATTCACAGGACGAAAGAATTTCCTCTTGCGCCCCAGTCGATTCCGCGATCCATCGGCACTACCGCCGCGGCACCGAATTTCCCAATGGTTATAACCACCGAACCCGTCATCGGCTCACTGCGGCAGGGTGTTCCAGAAGGCGCAGTGGTGGTCGGCGGCGAAGGTGTCGGTGAGCTGATTGCCGGTGGGACGGAAGGAGATATAGGTCGGGTCGGCCGGAGAGTATTGCGGGATCGGCGGCAGGCCCTGCGGGTCGGGGGTGCCCGCGGTGATGAAACGAGTCCAGTAGCGGCGCATTTCGGCTTGCAGGCGTTGCTGGTCGGGAGTCATGGCGGTGTGCAGGAACCAGCCGGACTGGGCGAGGTCGAACAGGGAGGGCAGTTCGGAGGCGTGGTAGGCGCCCATCGGGAAGCTGCTCGGCGGGGCCAGCGCGGCGAGATCGTCGAATTGGTAGACGTAGGTGGGGTTTCGGCGGCTGATGTCACGGACCTGGTCGATGAGGTTGCAGACGACCTTGTCGGTCCAGCCGCGCGTCAAGGCCACGGCGGGCTGGGCATAGTCCGACAGTGGATACTCCCGCAGCGCCTGATCGAGGCGGTCCCCGTCGAGGCTCAACTGCGCGCCGAGCACCCGGGGATAGTCGGCCGCGTCCAGACGCGGGCCGAGCGGATTGCCGTACTTCATCCACACCCACAGCGCCATCTCGTCGTGATTGGAGCCGATGATGGTGGGAATCCGCATCAGGCCACCGGATTTCACCAGTGCGGTCGGACTCTGCGGGAGAAAGTCGTTGCCATACACCACACTCGCCGTATCGGGCGCACGGTCGATCAACGTGTCGACCGGTAGCGCGCGCAGACAGGCGGCGGTATCGGGCCCGGCACAACCAACTCCGGCCGCCCAGGCGTCACCCGCGCGCTTCGCGGCCGGAAGCGCCTGATCCGTGCACGGTCCGCTCTGCAGCACGGCGGCCTTGAACAGCCCGGCGGAACCGGGTGCGGCCATCTGGGCGCAGATCGAAATCCCGCCCGCCGATTCACCGGCCACGGTGACCAGACCCGGATCGCCGCCGAAGGCCACGATATTGCGCTGCACCCAGCGCAGCGCGGCCTGCTGATCCATCAGTCCGTAATCGCCCGCGCCCGCACCCTCGTCCAGTGCGGAGGCGGCCAGGAAGCCGAGCGTCCCGAGCCGGTAGTTGATGGTGACCACGATGGCGTCACCGTCGGGCTGCGAAACCAGAGGCGCTGCGCCGTACATGCTTCCGGTACCGACCTGCAGACTGCCGCCGTGCAGCCACACCATCACCGGGAGTGCGCGACCGTCGGCGGGCAGGGTCAGCGGGGTCCAGACATTGAGGGACAGGCAGTCCTCGTTCGTCGAGCGCGGCCCGCCCAGGCCGGTGGTCTGCGGGCAGGTGGGACCCGCGTCCCGCGCTTCCCGCACGCCGGGCCACGGCGCGACGGGCTGCGGCGGCCGCCAGCGGAGGTCGCCGACGGGCGGTGCGGCATAGGGGATTCCGTTGAACAGCCGGTAGTCCGGGGCCACCACGCCGTGCAGTGCACCGCTGTCGACGGTGACCACATCCGGGGCGGGCGCGGCCCGAGCCACCGAGGGATTCACTACGAATATCGTGACGAGAAGACCGACCGCCGCGAGCACCGCCGCGACTCCGAATCCCGCCCACTTCGGTCTGCGCACGATCACCCGAGCCTCCTCGGCCTGCAGCGTTTCGCGTAGGCGTTCGATACTAGTCGGCCGGTTCGGAGACCGGTCCGGAGTCTCGAGACGGCGGTGAAACCCCTGCGTACGGGTGTGACGATCGCACTCACATGTCTCACGGCGAGACGGTCGTTGACAGCCGGTTCACGGCCGGGAAACGGTGGGGCACACCAGACCTTCCACCGTTCGGAGTCCCAGCGATGACCAGGACCGCCCTCGATCTCTTCGATCCCGCGCACCTCGACGATCCGTACCCGCTGTATCACCGGCTGCGTGCCGAGTCGCCCGTGTATCGCATCCCGGGCACCGACTTCTACCTGGTCACGTCCTGGGATCTGGTGACCGAGGCGGTGAGTCGCGTCGAGGAGTTCTCCTCCCACCTCACCGGCGCGCTGCTGCGGCAGCCGGGACGCCCGCCCGCCACCTTCGACATGGACGGCGGCGGCCAGGCCATCCACGTGCTGGCCACCGCGGACGATCCCGGCCATCAGGCGCAGCGCAAGCTGGTACAGCCGTTGCTGGCCAAGCGGATTCGCGGACTCGGGCCCACGGCCACCGACCTGGTGGATCGAATGTGGCGCGAGGAGTTGCGCGGCGACCGCATCGAATGGGCGGCGGGCATGGCCGACCGGCTGCCGCTCGCCCTGGTCGCCGACATCATCGGACTGCCCGACTCCGATGTGCCGCAACTGCTTACGTGGGCCTACGACAGCACCGAGATGCTGGGCGGCATCGTAGAGGCGGACCGCTTCGGGCAATTGGCCGCCGCCGCGGCGGATCTGGCGGGCTACCTGTACACCAAAGTCCAGACCGCCCTGGCGGATCCGGGTGACGCCGACTCCTCCACCGACCTGCTCGGCGTGCTCGCCGCGGCCTGCCGCACCGGCGACATCACCGAACCCGTGGCCGTGCTCGTCCTGGTCCAACTCGTCGGCGCGGGCGGCGAATCCACGGCCGGGCTGATCGCGAATGCCGCCCGCCTGCTCGCCGCCGACCCCGCACTCCAGGACGAACTGCGCCGCGAACCCGCGCTGCTCCCGGCCTTCCTCGACGAGGCGCTGCGCCTGGAATCGCCCTTCCGCGGCCATCATCGGCACGTCACCACCGATACGGTGCTGGGCGGCACCGAGATTCCCGCGGGCAGTCACGTGCTGCTGTCGTGGGGCGCGGCCAATCGCGACCCGGCCCGCTTCGATCGTCCCGACGCCCTCGATCTGGATCGCCGCAGCGGCGCCAACAATCTCGCCTTCGGCCGCGGCATCCACTTCTGCATCGGTTCGGCGCTGGCCAAGCTGGAGGCCACCGCCGCCCTGACCGCGCTGCTGGAGCGCACGAGCGCGTTCACGCTCGTCGAAGACGCCCCGCCGCAGTGGTTTCCGAGCATCTTCGTGCGTCGCCATCGCAGCCTGCCGTTGCGCTTGCGCTGACTCGTCGAAATTCTTCCGCGCGTCTGCGGCATACCCGCCACCGGGTCACGGCAAGATCGTCGTCGATCGGGGGGTTTACAGCCGTGACCATAGGAAAGGGGTTTTGTTTCGTGAAGACCGTGTACCGCGTCACCCTGGCCGCGCTCGCCTGCGCCGTTTCCGTAGCCCTCGCCGCACCGGCGTCGGCCGATGCCGCGCCGCAGCGGATCACGCTCGACTACTCCAAGGGCAAGTGCGCCCAGACCACCTTGACCGCGCACTCGTTCACGCCCACCACGCTGGAGATCACCACCTCCAACAACTTCACCGACGACGCCAAGATCGACATGAACGGCCAGCGGGTCGCGCTGCCGGACACCTACGGCGCGCAGACCACCAAGATCGACCTCGGCACCCCGATGCCCGGGGCCATCCCGTTCAAGGTGTCCGGCTCGGAGTGGCCGGGCAGCGCGGGCACCGGCTGCGAGGGCTGGATCATCGTCGCCTGAGCGAGAACACGATCGATCGACCGACCGCGACACCGAGCGAGCCCCGGGAGAATGCTCCCGGGGCTCGCTCGTGTCCACGGCCTACTTGGCGTGTGCGCGCAGCTGGTACAGGCCCTCGGTCTCGACGACGACCACACCGTTGGCGTCGGTGACGACGGCCTTCAGCACGTAGTCGGCCTTGCCCTTGGCCTCCGCCTCCTCGGCGATGCGCGCGATCTCCTCCGCGGAGATCGACGCCTCGGCCCGCACATCGGTGGCCGCCGGCTTGCGGAAGTAGATGTGCAGGTCCTTCACCAGCGGGAAGTACTTGCTCATATCGAAGCTCGCGATGGCGAGCGCGCCACCGAGCACCTCGGCGACGGTGAACAGCACCCCGGCGTACATGACGCCGAAGTGGTTGCCATTGCCCTCGATCGGCACCGTGGTGGCCGCGAAGCCCGGGCGCACCTCGTCGGCTCGCACGCCCATCTTGTGCGCGACCGGAATCGTGAATTCCATGCCACCGTTCACGACCTCGTTCAGCGGCGGGGCGTCGTTCGCCATGCGGACCTCCTCGTCCTGGATACGGACACTTACTGACGTAGTGCCAACAGGATGAATCATCGTGGGTGAGAGGGTTGTGGCGCAACTCCCTCACCGCTGCGCGTGAACCCCGCCACATCTGAGCTAATCATCCTACGACGCAACTAGTATGCAAGTCGTGTCCAAGCCGCTTTCCGCCGCCGAGCGGGCCTATCGCGAGATCAAGGAACGCATCCTCAACGGCGACCTGCCGGGCGGGGAGCTGGTCAGCGAGAACGAGATCGCCGGGGAACTCGGTACCTCCCGCACCCCCGTGCGCGAGGCGTTCCTGCGCCTCGAGACCGAGGGCTGGATGCGGCTGTACCCCAAGCGCGGGGCGCTCGTCGTACCCGTTCCGTCGCACGAGGCCGAGCACGTCATCCACGCCCGCTACGTGGTGGAAACCGGTGCGGTCGACGCGCTCACCCGCGTCGCGCGCGCCGGACTCATCCCCCGGCTGCGCACCTCCCTCGACCGCCAACAGGAACTGGCCGAGCTCGGCGATCTCGACGAATTCGCCATCGTGGACGCCGATTTCCATCGCGAATACGTGGTGGCCGCCGACAATCCGCTGCTCACCGGCTTCTACGACTCGCTGCGCGAACGCCAGCGCCGGATGAACAGCGTGGCGCTGCACCGGGGCGAGACCAATCCCGAGCGCATCATCGCGCAGCACACCCGACTCACCGATCTGATCGAGGCCGCCGACGGCGCCGGTTTCGCCGAAGCACTCGCCGAGCACCTCACCCACGTGCACGGCGTGACCCTGAGAGGACTGTGATGGCGACGTTGACCGCCGCCGGTACCCGCACCACCGGCATCGGCACGCACCCCAAGGCTTGGCTGAGCGTCTCCGCCGCGATCTTCGCGATCGCCTGGGGCGGCAATGAATTCACCCCGCTACTGGTCATGTACAAGCGCGACGGCCTGTCCGTCGCCACGGTGGATCTGCTGCTGTTCGAGTACGTGCTCGGCATCATTCCCGCCCTGCTGATCGGCGGCCCGCTCTCGGACCGCCTCGGCCGCCGGGTCCTCATGCGACCCGCTCCCCTGATCGCGGCGCTCGGTTCGACCCTGCTGGCCTTCGGATCCGATTCCGTCCCCATGCTTTCCGCGGGGCGCGTGCTCTGCGGTATCGCGCTGGGCCTGGCCATGGCCGTCGGATCGAGCTGGCTCAAGGAACTTTCGCAGTCGCCCTTCACCGCCGAGACCGTGTCCGGTACGGGCGCGCGGCGCTCGGCCATGAGCCTGACCGGCGGCTTCGGCATCGGCGCGGGCGTCGCGGGCGTGCTGGCCCAGTGGGGTCCCTGGCCCGACACCTTCGCCTACCTGATCAATGTGACGCTGTGCCTGCTGGCGGCGGTGTGGCTGTTCCGCGCCCCGGAAACCATTGCCCCGCAGCAGCACCCGGGACGACTACGCGATGACCTGAAGGTCCCGGCGGCATCGCACCACCGCTTCCGCACCGTCGCCATCCCGCTGTGCCTGTGGTTGTTCACCTGCTCGGCGGTGGCCTACGCCATCCTGCCGACCCTCCTGATGCCGAAGGTGCACAGCGCTCCCGTCGCGTTCTCGGCGCTCATCACCGTCATCACGCTGGGCTGCGGCTTCGGCATTCAGTCCGTCGCCCGCCGGATCGATCGCCCGGGCACCCTGCGCCTGCCCGTGCTGGCACTGACCCTGGTCATCACCGGCATGGTGCTGGCCGCCGCCGCGGCCGCCACCCTCGCCATGTGGCTGACCGTGCTGACCGCCATCGCGCTGGGCATGGGCTTCGGCAGCGGACTGGTCGCGGGCCTGCTCGAAATCGAGCGGATGGCCCGGCCCGACGACCTCGCGGGACTGACCGCGGTCTTCTACGCGATCAGCTACCTCGGCTTCGGCGTCCCCGCCGTCATGGCGGTCTGCCACGACAGCACCGGCATCGGCTATCCGGCCATGCTGGGCGTGCTCGCCGCCGGATGCGCGGTCTGTCTCGCGATCGTGAGCCGTTCCCGCCCGGCGTGATTCAGCCCAGGTGGGTCTCGAAGAAGGCGAAGATGCGCTTCCAGGCATCCTCGGTGGCCTCCTCGTTGTAGCCGAGCCCGGTCACCCGCATGATCGGCTCGGCCGGGGTGAGGTTCGCGAACGAGTGGGTGACACCGGGATAGGTCTTCACGTCGTGGTCGATGCCGTACTCGCTCAGCACGCGTTCGAGTTTCGGACCGCGGCGCGGATTGGCCGGGTCGAGCGCGCCGTAGCTGGCCACGATGGGGCAGGAGCCGCGCAGCATCTCGTCGTAATTACCACGGCCCGAGGGATAGAACGGCGCAGCGGCGTCGAAACCCTTGGTGGCGGCCAGGAGTGCGAACCCGCCGCCCAGGCAGAAGCCGACCACAGCGACCCGGCCGGTGCAGTTCGGATCCCCGATGAGCTGGGTGCGGGCGCTGAGGATGTCCTTGACCGTGGTGCCGTCGCCATTGGCGAGCAGCTCACGCATCATGCCGGGCACGCAGCGAACGCGGCCGCGCGCGAACAGGTTCGGGGCGATGGCGAGATAGCCGTTGTCGGCCAGCCGCTTGGCGGCGGCCTGCACGTCGGCGCTCATCCCCATCCCGTCGTGTAGAACGACCACGCCCGGCCAGGGTCCAGCCCCGGCCGGGGTGGCCACGAAGGCGTCGATGGTGCCGTTCGGGGTGGTCAGCTGGATCGTGCTCATCGGTGAGCCCCTTCGTCGTGGATCGAACCAACCACCGCATCCTATATCTGTCTGGGACAATTATCCTTCGACGGGCAGGCCCGCCTCGGTCCAATCCTGAATGCCGTCACGGTATTTGCGGACATTGGTGTAGCCGAGCTGCTCCAGCTTGGTGGCCACGTGCTGGCTGTTCGCGCAGGCGGCGTTGGAGCAGTAGGTGACGATGGCCGCGGCCCGGTCCGGGAGTAGCTGCGGGGCACGGGTTTCCACCTCGTCCTCGACCAGGGCGACGGCGCCGGGGAGATGGGCCTTGGCGTAGTACTCGCCGCCGAGCGCGTCGAGCACGATCACCGAACCCGTCTCGATCTCCTGGACCAGTTCCTCGCGGGTGATGAGTGCGGTCATGGGAATTCCTTTCCGAGCACGAAAGTGTGTGCGTGTGCACGCTACTACTTATGTGCGGGCGCACGCAACTGGTTAGAATGGCCGGGTGCCCGCCTCCCGCTCCCATCCGGCCGTCCACGCCTGGTCCGCCCTGCTGCAGGTCCACGCCAAACTCGTGCCCGAACTCGACGCCGCCCTGCGCCGCGCCACCGGACTCCCGCTGAGCTGGTACGACGTCCTGCTGGAACTCGACGGGCCGCAACGACTCCGGATGAGCGACCTCGGCGAACGCGTCGTGCTCAGCCGCACCCGGGTCTCGCGGCTGGTCACCGAGATGGAATCCCACGGTTTGGTTCGGCGTGAATCCAATCCCGACGACGGGCGCTCGGCCTTCGTGAGCATCACCGATGCGGGCCGCCGCCGCTTCCGCGAGGCCGCGCCGCACTATCTGGACGGCATCCAAGCGCGCTTCGGAGGCAGACTGGACGCGGCCGAACTCGAGACCGTGGCATCGGCGCTGCGCAAGGTGCTCGGCCCGGCCGAGGTGACCCCACCGGATTCGAACAGAGGAGACATCTAGTGCGTTTCGGCATCTTCATCCCGCAGGGCTGGCGGCTCGACCTGGTCGGGATCGACCCCGCGGCGCAGTGGGGAGTGATGCGAGACCTGGCCCGGCGGGCCGACTCCGGCGACGCCTGGGAATCGCTGTGGGTCTACGACCACTTCCACACCGTCCCGGCCCCCACCGAGGAGGCCACCCACGAGGCGTGGTCGCTGATGTCCGCGTTCGCCGCCAGCACCTCGCGCATTCGGCTGGGCCAGATGTGCACCGCCATGAGCTACCGCAATCCCGCCTACCTGGCCAAGATCGCGGCCACCGTGGACCTCATCTCCGGCGGACGCGTGGAGATGGGCATCGGCGGCGGCTGGTACGAGCACGAATGGCGCGCCTACGGCTACGGATTCCCCTCCGCCGGAGTGCGATTGGGCCGCCTCGACGAGGGCGTCCAGATCTTCAAGCAGGCCTGGACCACGGGCAAGGCCACCCTCGACGGCAAGCACTACCAGGTCGACGGGGCCATCGTGCGGCCGCTGCCCTTGCAGGAGGGCGGAATTCCGATCTGGATCGCGGGCGGCGGCGAGAAGGTGACGCTGCGCATTGCGGCGAAGTACGCGCAGTACACCAACTTTGCGGGCGATCCGGCGACGTTCACCCAGAAGTCGGAGCTGCTGCGCGAGCACTGTGCCGCGGTCGGAACGGATTTCGACGCCATTACCCGCAGCTCCAATTTCAATACCCTGGTCGGCGCGACCGAGGCCGAGGTACAGCAGCGGCTGGCCGAGCTGGAGGCCCGGCTCGTCCCGTTCATCGGCGCGGAGGCCGCGGCCCAGCACCTGAAGGATGTCTTCCACAACTCCCCCGCCGTCGGCACGCCCGAGCAGATCATCGAGCGGCTCTCGGAGGTCAAGCGGCTGGGGCTGGGCTACTCCATCCACTACTTCCCCGAAACCGCCTATGACACCAGCGGTTTGGAGCTCTTCGAGCGTGAAGTGATCCCAGCCCTGCGCTGAACTCCGACCGGCTACCGGAACAGGTCGGTGAAGAACTGGTAGCCGGTGGGGTCGCCGGTCATCTTCCAGTGCAGTCCCTGCAGGAAGAAGCAGGCGATCAGGTTGGTGGCGGCGAAGGCGAGCAGTACGGCCGGAGTGATCCGTGCTGCCCGCCGCAGGGCGACGGAAGTCGCTGCGGCCCTGCGGGGTTCGCTGTAGGCGGTCAGGAAGAGCACGATGCCCGCGGCGAGCACGGCCATCACGAAGGTGATGAAGGCCCAGGTGTAGAGGTGCAGGCCGAAGAGCGCACCGGCGTAGCCGGGATCGTCGGGCGCGATGTGCATGAGCACCTGGGCTCCGGACACGAAGCTGCCGAGAATGGCGGCCATGATCGCCCAGCCCCAGCCGGAGGCGAACTCCCGGGTGGTCACCAGCCCGGTACGGGAGCGGACGATGATGTAGGTCGGCCCGATCGCACTGAGCAGGAAGAACATTCGTTGCAGCAGGCACATCGGGCAGGGGTACTCCCACAGCCCGAACTGGAAGACGTAGGCCCCGAGCAGGGTGGCGCACATGCCGATCACGTAGACGTGCGCGAACCACAGTCCGAGCTTGTTGGACAGGGTGGGCGAATCGGTGGTGGTCACAGTCCCACCTCGAAGTGGTGGCCGGTGACGTGGGGCAGGAAAGCCAGGACCGACAGGGCCAAGGTCGCCGAGCACAGACCCATCGCGTAGCCCCGCGGCCAACTTCGAACCACCGCCACCACACACAGCAGGATGAGGGCAAAGAGCAGGGTGTACATGATGTCCTGATTTCGTCGGGGATTCGGTCACTCCCTACTTTTCACCCGACGTGAACCCGCTGGTAGACACCCCATTCCGATGCACCCATAGAACCGGACTATGACCATCCCCCGGAGGTCGCCCACCGGACCGGCCCGCAGTGGGACGACCCCGGTGCGCGGCCGGACGGTTCGGGGGGAAGCTCCCGAGCACCCGGGTAACGGGATCCTGCGAGCCGATCCGGCGAGCCGCCGGATGGTCTTCGACGCGACGCGATTCGATCACGCACCGCCCGGGATATCTTTCCCGACATCACCGTTCGCCGCCTCTCGTCGACCGCACACCGGAATGGCGAGAATGGGTCACCCGGGCGCGATGGACGCGATCGGGTCAGTGCGGCACGGTGACAAAGTCAGTGCGGCACGGTGACCGGGTCCGTGCAACTGGTGAGCGGATCGACCAGGGAGCAGGACTTGGGGTCGCGGGTGGGGCGGTAGTCGGCGGGGACGCCGCCGTCACGGGTGATGGCGGTGTAGGCCGGGACCGCGTCGGTGGGGCGCCGGGTCAGGGTGGGGTCGGTCAGGACGTCGACGGTATAGAGGCCGAAACGCGGGGTGTAGGAACCCCATTCGTAGTTGTCGGTGAGGCTCCAGTAGTTGTAGCCGATCACATTCATGCCGTCTGCCTTGGCACGCTGCACCCAATAGATGGTGTCGCGCAGGTCGTCGGCGCGGGTGTAGCCGTCGGCACGCGGCGCGCCGTTCTCGGTGGGCATGCCGTTCTCCACGATATAGAGCGGCTTGCCCGGGAAGGCACGCGAATAGTGTTCCAGCGCATAGTAGATGCCGTCGGCCTGCAACGGGTTGTTCCACAATTCGGTGCTGGCGGGCGAGCGCAGGGCGTCGGGCGAGAGGCCGTAGTAGTAATCGATGCCGATGTAGTCGAGCTTGGCGGCGATCTTGCCGATGAGCGGGCCGTTGATCGCGTCCTCGGCGGTGGGGATGTAGGCGACATTGCTGGTCACCTGCGCGCCCGGCTGCACCTGGTGGATGTAGTCGTAGATCGCATTGTGCGCCTGCGCGATTCGATCCTGCATGACCGGGACGGCGGTCGCGGGCAGGGTGCCCAGCCGGACCTCGTTGATCATGTACATGGTCGGCTCGTTGAAGGTCACCCACAGCGGATTGCCGGAGGCGTAGCGGTCCACCAGCTTTCGCGCGTTGGCCAGCCATTCGTCCACCATTCCGGCGTGGTTCCAGCCGCCGCGGTCGGCCTCCCAGCCCGGGTACACCCAGTGATCCAGCGTCAGCATCGGCCGCATACCAGCCGCCTCGATCGCGCCGATCACCCTGTCGTAGAAGCGAAGTCCGTCCTCGTCCCACACGCCCGGCTGCGGCTGCACCCGCGCCCATTCGATGCCGATCCGGTACACCTTCACTCCCAGCTGCTTGGCCAGCTGGATGTCAGACTGGTACCGGTCGTAGAAATCGATCGAGTCCCGATAGGGGTCGTCGGTCTTGCCCGACGCCGCGTAGCGCGACCAATTGCTGTCCGGCGCATGGCCTTCGGACTGGAAGCCGGACGCCGCCACTCCCCAGAGGAAGTCCGGCCCCAGCGGGGCGATCCGCGCGGGCGGCTCCGGCCGGGCGAAGGCCGGGGCGGCGGTAGCGGTCAGCGCGGCGGAAGCGGCGAGAACGACCAGGGGCAGCGTGCGACGGCGGAAGCGCATAACGAAAACCGTACAGTGCACGGTTTTGGAGGACAAGAAACTCTCAGAGTCCGCTTAGACTTTCCCGGTGGTGAAACGCGGACCCTACGGAAAGGGCATCGAGCGCCGGGAGCAGATCCTGGAGGCCGCCCTGCGCACGATCGCCGAGCGCGGCTTCCTGGCGACCTCGGTGGCCGAACTGGCCGAGGCGGTCGGCCTGAGTCAGAGCGGGTTGCTGCACTACTTCGGTTCCAAGGAAGAGCTGTTCGTCGCGGTGCTGCGCAAGCGCGACGAGGTCGACATGGTGGCCGCGGGCGAGCCCGGCCCCGACCTGCTGGTCAAGATCATTCGCCGGAACACCCAGGTGCCCGGCCTGATCGAGCTGTTCACCCACATGCAGGCGGCGGCCGCCGACCCCCGCCATCCCGCGCACGCGTACATGCGCGCCCACTACGAACTCGGGACGGCGGGCTTCGCCCAACTGCTGCGCGCCATGCAGCAGGCGGGCACCATCCCCTCCGGCGTGGATCCCGAGGTCATGGCCACGGCGTTCATGGCGCTCGCCGACGGCCTGCAGTCGCGCTGGCTCATCGACCCTTCGCTCGATATGGAGTTCCACCTCCACCAGTTCTGGATCCAGTACACCGGCATGCCGTTCCCGGGCGCCTAACCGATCCAGGCCGCGATCGCCAGGAACACGCAGATCAGCACGAACAGGATCGCCATCAGCGGGACGATGAACCGCACGTACCGGTCGTAGCGCACCTTCGCCAGCGCGATACCACCGGTCACCACCGCGGTCGTCGGGGTGACCAGGTTCGCCCAGCCCGAGGCCGACTGCCAGCCCGTCACCACCAATGACCGTGGCACATGGGCGAAGTCGGCGAGCGGGGCCATGATCGGCATGGCCAGCGTGGCATGGCCCGAGGTGGAGGGGATGAGGAAGGCCAGCGGCACGTTCACCAGGAACACCGCCACCGCGAACACCGCCGAGGAGGTGCCCGACACCACGCCCTCCAGCGCGTGCAGCACCGTGCTGGTGATCTGGGTGTTGTTCATGATGACGGTGACCCCGCGCGCCAGCACGATGACGAAACCCGCGCCGACGAAGTCGCTGAATCCCTTGCCCACGTTCTCCGACATCTTGCCCTCGCCGAGCCCGCCCATCAGGCCGACCACGATGGCGCCGATCAGGAACAGCGCGGTGAGCTCCGGGAAGTACCAGTCCAGCTCCCAGACATAGGGTTTCGCGTCCGGGCCCTTGATCACCGTGCCCCACGGGATGATCGAGAAGATCATGAACGCGAAGGTGAGGCCGACCAGCCACAGCACCGCCACCTGCCGCTTGGTCATCGGATCCGGTTCGTGCTCATCGGCTTTCACGTCACGGTCACCGGGTTCCCAACCCGACCAGGACTTCTCGGGGTCGGCCTTCACCCGGCGCGCGTACCAGATGACGTAGGCGACGGTGACCGCCGTCAGTACCACCAGCATGGCCAGTCGCAGCACGATGCCGTCGCCGATGGCGATGCCCGCCGCCGAGGAGGCGGTGCCGGTGGCGAAGGGATTCACCGTCGAGCACAGCACCCCGATGCCCGCGCCCGCGATGATCGCGCCGACGGCGGTCATCCGGTCGTAGCCCAGGGCCAAGGTCAGCGGCACCAGCAGGGCGTAGAAGCCCAGCGTCTCCTCGGCGAAACCCTCGACCGTACCGGCGACCGCGAACACCACCATGATGCCGACGATCAGCAGGTACGAGCGGTTGCGCAGCTTGAAGGCCAGCCGGCCGATACCGCTGTCGAGCGCGCCGGTGGCGAAGGCGACGGTGATGAACGCACCCACCGCCAGCACGAACAGGAACACTGCGGCCGCACCGTAGAGCGAACCGGCCGCGTCGGGCGCGACCTGGCCGGTCTTGTCGTCCTGGATGCCGTAGAGGCCGTTGATCGGCGCCAGGAACAGGTCCCGCACCCGTGCGCCGAAACCCTTGGCGTCGGTGAGGCGGTGATAGGAGCCCGCGATCGGGTGGCCCTTGGCGTCGGTGTCGTAGGCACCCGGCGGAATCACGAAGGCGGCCAACCAGACTGCCAGGGTGACCCCGGCGAGGATCGTGTAGGTGGACGGGAACGTCCACTTCTTGCGATGCCGAGGGGCTTTCGGGGCGGCGTCGACGGTGGCGGTGTCGCTCACTTGCGCATCCTCTCCGCGAACAGCCGGAAGAACTCGGCCTCGGCCAGCGTCACATTCCGCAACTCGCTCACCAGCACCCGCTCGTTGAAGCCGTGCATATTGCACTTGGAATCCTCGACGCCGAGCATCAGCACCTCGGCATTCGGATTGGCCGCGGCCATCGAATTGGTCAGCGGAATCGACCCGCCCATGGCCGAGTCGACGGCATCCACACCCCATGCCTTCGTCATGGCCGCGCTCATCGCCGCGTAGGCGGGACCGCTTGTGCCCGCGGCGAATCCGGCTCCGACATCGCCGCCGGTCACCTCGAGCTCGACCCCGAAGGGCTTCACCTTCTTCAAGTGCTCGATGACCGCGCGTTGCCCCTCGGCCGGATCCTGCTCCGGATGCACCCGCACGTTCAGATACGCCTTCGCATACGGAACCACCGCGGACGCAGCGGTTTTCGTCGGCGGCGCGTCCAATCCGATGACCGTGATCGCCGGGCCGTACCAGATCCGCTCCCCGATCGGACCGGTTCCCAGCAACGGCATGCCGGGCTCCATCCCGGTCACCTCGGCGAACTCCTTGTCGGTGTAGTTCGCGCCCTTCCACTTGTCACGGCGCAACCCGGCCACCGCCACATTCCCGTCGGCGTCGTGCAGCGTCGACAGCGCGGCGATCAACGCCAGCAACGCATCCGGCGCGGCCCCACCGAACTGCCCCGAATGCACCGGCGCGGCCAACGTCCGCACCTCCACGAACACATCCGCCACCCCGCGCAACGCCGTCACCAGCGTCGGCTGCCCCGCCCGAATGTTCCCCGCATCGCAGATGAGCAACGCATCGGCCTGAAAGAGCTCCGGATGCTCTGCCGGATAGTCATCGAAGACCGACCCGAACTCCTCCTGCCCCTCGATCACCACCGTCACCCCCACCGGCGGCTTCCCCCCGTACGCCCGCAACGCCCCGATATGCGCCACCACATTGGCCTTGCAGTCCGCAGCGCCCCGCCCGTAAATCGCCCCATCCTTCTCGGTAGGCGTGAACGGCGGTGTATGCCACAGACTTTCATCCCCCGAAGGCTGCACGTCGTAATGCCCGTACAACAGCACGGTCGGCGCCCCCTCCGGAGCCGGAATCCGCCCGTAGATCACCGGCGAGGTGTCCGGCAGATCCAACACCCGAATCTCCCCCACCCCCGACTTCCGCAACTCCTCCGCAACAAGATCGTGCGCCTTCCGCACGTTCTCCTTCGGATAGTCCGGAAACGCAATCGAAGGGATAGAAACCAGCTGTCCGAGCAGACCCTTCAACTCGGGCATCAACCCATCAACAGCGCCGCTCAGCTCCTGATCCAGGTCCATTCCGCTATCGAACCACCCGATCAGCGGAAATCAGCGAATCTCGAGCGACACGCTGCCCCCACGCTGTCCCGCCATCACCAGCCCCGTCGCCAGGGCCGCCACCACGAACACCAGCGACGGCAGGGTCGCCAGCGCGTACAGCATCCGCCACAGCACCGTCGACACCGTCAGACAACCGAGCAGGAATCGCTGCGGCACAAACCCTCCCGGACATCGCGGTCCACGCCGCCGGTGCCCGCCGCGCCCCGCCCGCCGCGCATCGCGCTGCGCGATCCGCGTGGCCAGCCGGACCACCACCTCCGCCAGTTCCAGCCCCAGCGACGCCGCGCACTCCCCTCCGGCGCGCAGCGCCGCCTCCCCCTCCAGCAGGGGATCACTGAGCATCTCGTCGAGTCGCATGCCCGCGACCGCCTGCTCGTGCGTCAACAATCTCCCCGGCAACCACGTCAGCATCCATCTCCCGCCGTCGGGGTCCGGGATGTAGTACGCGATCTCCGGGGTGACATCGCTGGTTATCGACCGATCGGTCACGTGCAGTGTCATATCCTCGCCGCTCTCTGCTTGCCGTTCCCGGTACCGAAAGTCTGCGATCGCGAACCTGTGGCATCCATCGAACTGCGCACTGTCCCTTGCCATTTGCCAGGGATTTCCGACCACCCGGCGGCCCGGTCACGAATCATCGGACGTCTGGTCGCGGTCACCGCCACGAAGTAGGCTTTTGTGACACACCGAAGGCATCGGGGTCGCGCAGGGGGCCGAATGACGCGCACTCACCCGGTCGGCGAGCCGATCGGCGAACTGGTTCGGAGGCTGCGCAAGGAACGCGGTCTCACCCAGAAATCCTTGGCCGACAGAGCGAATTGCTCACGCAGCCAGATTCAGCAGATCGAGGCCGGAACCCGCGTGCCGCAGCGGCCCCTGCGGGAAAGCCTGAGTGCGATACTCGGCGTCCCACTGCCGGCCACCGGGCGAACTGTTGTCCCGACCGAGACCCCCGGTGCCGGAATCGACAATCTCCGCATGCAATTCAACGTATTGCTGGGCAAGGATCCCGCGATGGCCGAGCACGCCCTCCGCATCACCCGACGACTTCTGGAGGCGGCCTCGGTCGATGCCGACACCGCCTCGCTGCGGGCCATCGCGTTACGGCAACTGACGCGCGCGGAAACCGTCCTGGCACAGGTCCCGTCACGGATGGTCCGGGTGCCGGAATGGAACACCATCACCGACTGGTGCACGATCCTCGAACAGGCGACGAGCTCGGTGCTGATGGTGCATGCCGTGGGATTCGCCGCGATCGGCGGCGAGGTCGGCGACGAATACCACAACATCCTGCTGCGTCTCGCGGCCCGCACCGGGTCGGCCCGGATCGACATGCGCCGGATTCATGTCATCGACGCGATCGCGGACGTCTGGCCGTACGAGGACCGACTGTGGCGGCTGACCCGCTCCGGCATGACGAACCTGGTGGTCAAACGTGACCACGCCCCCAATGCCCAGGGCCTGCTGGTGGTGGACGGAAGATTCACTGTTTCAGGCGAATACGACAACTTCCGCGAAGGACGCGTCGCGACCCGGGTCTCGGCACTACAGCCGGACATCGACTTCCATCTGGACCGGTTCACCAAACTCGACGCGCTGGCCCAGCGTGGGCGGGCGATCCAGGTCAACGAGCTGATCGCGGCGCCTCCGCTCGCGCGCTTCGCTCACCTCGACGACGGCGACTGCCGCCGCCTGTTCCGCGAAGCGCTCGAGCGGGCCTGGAACGAAATACCCTCCGCCTGAACCCGATCGATCTAGATCGCCGCACTGTAGCGCAGAATCGCGGTCGTAGCGGCGGCGCCGTAGGCGCGACTCGCGAGGTTCGGGCGGACGGACGGGAAGTTGGAGCGGTGGGTCACCGTGACTCCGTCGGCCAAGGTCACGGTGGCGTCGCCGTGGGTCGCCACGCAGTTGCCACCGGATTTCGCGGTCAGGTCGATCACCACCGCACCGCCGGGGAGCGCCTCCAGACCTGCGCGGTCCAGCAAAACCGGCGCCTGGGTTCCGCGATGGCCCGCGGCGCAGATCACCAGGTTCGGCCGAACCTCGGCAATACGCCGGGCGACCAGGTCGGGGCTCGGAGCCAGGTAGAACTCGCTGGCGCCGCGCGACAGCACTGCGGCCCGATGCTCCGCTCGGCGCCCGATCACGATCGGGGGCACGTCCCCCTGGGCGGCCGCAGCGTCCAGAGCCGCAAGCCCGGCCTGCCCACAACCGATGATCAAGGC
This sequence comes from Nocardia heshunensis, assembly GCF_054782115.1. NCBI lineage: Bacteria > Bacillati > Actinomycetota > Actinomycetes > Mycobacteriales > Nocardiaceae > Nocardia > Nocardia heshunensis. The sequence continues at coordinate 130,606 of NZ_BAAGTC010000027.1, forward strand.
ACGCACCAGGCAATCCGGAGCATGCCCCCGCAGGCGCGCACGGCCCTCCCGGTATGCCACCTCACCGGCGATCCGGCTCATGGCGGTCAGCGGATCCAATTCGCCCGCCTCGAGATCCGGGACCATGTACTCGAAGGCCACCGATTCCACGCCCTGGCGGCTGAGCCGGTGAATGGATCGGCGACGCTGCACGGGGTCCTGGAATCCGAACAGGAGCTGACCGCTGCGGATCGGCATCGAATCCAGTTCGTAGACCGGAGGTTTCACCCAGGCGACCAGGTCGGCGGCCTCGAACACCGCGCCGGGGGTCGGTACCACCGCCGCGCCCGCGACCCGATACTCCGCATCGGTGAAATCGGCCCGCCACCCGGCGCCCTGCTCCACCACCACTCGCAGTCCACGCCCGACCAGCGTCTGCACATCCTCGGGAGTAACGGCGACACGCAGCTCGCGCGCGGCGGTTTCACGCAGCACCCCGACGGTGGCGAGCTGCGGGGACCGGGCGGGGATCCGGCGTTCGAGCAGTGCGCCGGAATACGTCAGGCCACCGTCGATGCGCTGCAGCAGCCGCTCGATGCGATCGAAAACCTCGGGGATCAGGTCGGGACCCGCTTCGCCCGTGGTGCTGCGGGGCGTGGTTACGTTGAGCCGCACGCCCATTCGCCGTGAACCGGTCCGATCGAGAGCGACACAGTCGATTCCCGCGCCCAGCAACAGCAGGTCCTCGAGATCCGCACTGGATCGCACCGCAGCCGCGGCCATCACCTCGGTGTCGAATTCGATGGTGAGGAACATGCCGTCCCGGCTGCCCAGCGGACGCAGCAGTGCGGCCCCGAACCGGGTGTCGACACCGACCATCAGCTCCCGCGCGAACTCCATTCGCTCCCTGAGCACTTTGCGGTTCTGGATCAGGTGGTCCTCCGAGGTGCCCTCGATGGTCGCCCGGACCAGATGCGTGGACTCCCGCTGGAACGCGACCCGCAGCCGCGTCCGGATCTCGGCCAGCCACCGGCTGTCACCGGAACAGGCCGCACCGAGCTTGCAGGGACCGAAGGCATTGAACGCCTTGGAATTACCCGTGATGGTGAGCATCCGATCGTAGAGCCGGACCGGACCGCGATCGGTGGGCACGACGATCGAGGCGAGCGGAATGTGCCCGTCCACCAGCAGATCGAACGACATGTCGCAGATCACCGGCACCTCGGCCGCGACCAGCACCCGGCCGATCTCGACCAGTTGCTCGGCCGTGTAATCGGCGACCACGGGATTGCCGGGCAGGGTCAGCAGCACGCCGCACAGATCGCCCTGTGCCGCATGATGTTCCAGGGTACGAGCCAGGGCCTCGGGGTCGATGCGAAATTCGTCGTCGGCCGTCACCGGAGACGTCACCATCCGCAGACCGAACTTGGCGATGTGACCGGCCACGCTCTTGTAATAGCCCTCCGGGCAGACCAGCACACCGCCCGGCCGCGCCAGCGTGGCGACCGCCTCCTCCAACAGCACCGTGCTCGAGTACGGACCAACGATCACCTGCGCGGGATCGACAGCGACACCCGGCATCCCGGGTGCAGGCTGCGAGATCCGCGCGAAGAGCCGCGTGGCCGCCAGCTTGCGGAGAATCAGCGGCTGCCGTTTGTCGTAGGGAGATCCGTCCTCGTCGGCGAATGTCGCGCCGGGCCCGGACAGCTGGCCCGTCATCACCTCCGTCCACGCGGAATTGAGAGCCGCCGCAGCGTCGTCGGCCAAGGGCAGGCCGGTCTCACCGTGGTAGGCATCGATGATCCCGCGATAGCTCCGGCCATCCGTGCCGGGGAACCGACTGTCGCTGTCGAGATATACCCGAGCGAGACGCTTGCGCTGATCGGAGCGGTCCGCGACCTCGACCGGGTCCAACGGTCCCGACACCGCGACCTGTCGGCTCATCCGGGGTTGCCTTCGATGCCCGGCTCCTCGTTGTTCCACGCCCGTCGAAGAGCGTCTCGGAAGCGGGGACGACTGACCTCGTCCAGGCGCTCGAGCCCAGCCAGTCCGGTCGTCTTCACAAGATCGTTGACTACCAGGGCCATTCCGTGATTCCTGAGCTCACGCAGATGATTGAACTTGCGTTGGGCGGCTTGCACGTCGTGTCGGAGCGTCGAGAATCTGCTGCTGTCCCGTTCCTTGCGGCGGAAATCGTAATCCCCCGCCAGCACATAACTGTCGTCGACGATGAGGATGCCCTGCGCGTTCGGAGCAAGTTCCCGATTCACCAGGATGGTTTCGACGTCGGCCCGGACCTGCTGCCAGAGCCGGTCCTCGTAGGGTTCCACGTTCACAACGTCGTCGAGAACATAGACACGCTGCACCAACACACCGGAACGTGCCTTGGAGAGGATCTCCCGGTGGTACTCGTCGCCGACATCACCGCCGATCGCGCCCAGCTCGGCCGTGTGGATCGCACAGATTCGCTGCTGTGCACGGACCAACACGGTGAGCCAGTCGAGAATCGTATTCCACTCCCGCACAACGACACTGCAGGAGGGAATCTGCGTCAACACCTCCTCTGCCCGAGCCAGCTGCCGCTCCGCGATCTCCCGCAACGGCGCGAGTGCCTCATCGGTGTCGTCGAGCGCGGCAAGACTCTGCGCGAGCGTGAGTGCCCGAGTGGCGATGTCCGGCTTCTGGTTCAGCAGGATGTCGAAGCGGATCCGGATCTCGCTGAGGGCCGCCTCGGCGTCGGTCTCGTCACCGTCACCGGGTAGCCGTTCACCCAGCGCCGCGCTCAGCTTCTCGCGCTGCGCGCGCGGAGGGGTGCGGGTGCCGTTCTCGATCTGCTGAATCAGGCTGCGCGAGCAGCCGACCCGCTTGGCCAGCGTCTCTTGCGTGAGGTTGCGTTGCTGACGCAGTCGCTTGACCACCGCGCCGATAGGCTCGCCGTCCGAGGCCGAGCGAGACATGCTCGTCTCCCATCATGTTCTGCGTTGCCCAGACGTGTCATGCAAAGCCCATCCTAAGCACGCTGTGGCATTTTCGCCATTACAGGCCTTGCAAAACGCGGCGGATTCTTTTACAGGCCGAGTTAAGTGGACAAACACGTCAAAGCGGATTCTTGATCCATCATCCAAATTGCCGCCACCGACAGCGGATTTCAGATCTATCCAGCCCAAAATGCGTAAACTGAGCGATATTTCAGATAGTCATACTCGATAGTGCTTATTTCTAAGCATCGTACGTCCCGCTAGTGCCGATCATGAGCAAATCTTCTGTCTATGTGCCATCGATGCTCTCCAGTATCGTTGGTGCTACAACAACTCTTCGAGGAGGTGCCCGACCCCATGGCCCTCGAATTCACGCCCTGGACGATCCGCTCCGACAAGTCGCCCGAGATGGCCTTCCGCACAACACTTTCCATGGACAGCTGGAAGCTGACCTGGCTGCCCGACCGCCTGCTCAGCCTGGAGCAGGCAGCGATCGGGATGGGGCTGGACGAGGTGTTGAGCGATCCGGCGCCCGCGAAGGCGGAGGATGCCCTCGAAGTGGCCGAGCTGCAGGCGGCTCAGCTCGGGCTCACCCTGCGCGAAGTCGTTGTGCTGCTGTGGATTCGGTCCGCCGAGCGGGACCGTGCGCCCGAACCCGTCGGGAATGGCTGCACGACGACCCCGTTGACTCGCCGGCGCGGCGGTAGCGCTCGCCGGTGAGGGAGGCTCCCGCTGCTGCGGGTGGGATGGTGGTGACGGCCGGAGGGGAGCCGTCACCACCCATTCGAACCGGTTGGTACCACCGATGGGTCTGCCAGCACTGCCCGACGGGCGAAGCCCAAGGCGCCCAGGAGGATTCCGTCCGCACCGAGGGTGGCCGCGGTAATGCGGAGGCCGAGGCGGGGGGCCAGGGCGCGGCGGCCGGAGAGGCGCGCGTCGATGGTGGGGGCCAGCCAGGGAAACCAGTCGTAGAGCAGACCGCCCAGGACTACCTCGTCGGTGTCCAGGAGGGCCGTGATGGAGAGGATGGCGGCGCTCAAGGCTCGGGCGGCGGTGTCGAGGGCCGCGAGGGCCGCCGGGTCGGCACAGTTCAATAGGGTCAGTAGTTCGGTCTGGGCGGCTTGCAATCCCTTGTGATGCAACAGTTCCGTGAGTCCGGCTGCCTCGAAGACGACCTCGGGGGCGGCGAAGCAGGCCAGACAGCCGCGGGCGCCGCAGACGCAGTCGGGGCCGTCCATCACGACGGGGATGTGGCCGGGCTCGCCCGCGATGCCGTGGCTGCCGGTGTGGATGCGACCGTCGACCACCACGCCGCCGCCGATACCGGTACCGGCCTCGATGAGGACCAGGCCGCGCGAGTCTCGTTGCAGGGCATGGAATTCGGCCAGGGCGGCCGCGTTGGCGTCGTTGACGACGTCGACCGCTACGGCCGGACCGGGCAGGCGGGCGGCGACCAGGTCGCGCAGGCGCACCTCCGCCATCCAGCCGAAATCCGGTGCGACCACCACGGTTTGGGCCGCGTCGTCGAGCACCGGGCCCGCCATGGCGATCACGACACGGGCGAGGACCGCAGGTGGGCGGCGGTCGGCGGTCGCGTCCGTCCAGGCGGCGAGGTTCGCCGTGATCCGCATGATCACCGCGGCGATGGCGTCGGCCATGGCATCCGGCGTCCCGGGGGCCAGCTCGTGCGGCACGGTCTCGCGCTGCACGACGGTGCCCGCCAGATCCGCGACGGCGACCCGCAGATGTTCGGAGGTGATCTGGATCGCGGCCACGGCGGCACGGCGCGGTTCCAGACGCAGCGGCCGGCCGGGGCGGCCGCGGGTGCCGGAGCGCAGGGCGTCGTCCTCGCGCAGCAGGCCGCGGTCGGTGAGGTCGGCGACCAGCGCGGTGACCGAGCCGTGCGCGAGGCCGGTGGCGGCGGCCACTTCGGTGCGGGCGCAGGGGCCGTGGTCGGCGATGTGCCGCAGGACCAGGCCGAGGTTGCGGCGGCGGATGGCGGCCGAGTCGGTGGGCGGGGGTGCGGGGTCCACGGGGTTGAGATTATGGTGTCGAGTAATTATTTCAAGCATTGACTTAAATGTTGAATCCGAGGTTGGCATGGCGACGGAACAGTTCGGGCGGCGAACCCTGCTCCTGGGAGCGGGGGTGCTGGCCCTGACCGCGGCGTGTTCGAGCGGAAAATCCCGGTCGGACCAGGACGGCAAGGAGACGGTCACCACCGCCTCCGGACCAGTGCGAGGCGTGCGGCGCGACACCGGGGTCGCCTTCCTGGGCATTCCGTTCGCGCAGCCGCCGGTGGGCGATCTGCGCTTCGCGGCGCCCAAGCCGCCGGTGCCGTGGGTGGAGACCCGCGACTGCACCCGCTACGGCCCGACCGCGCAGATCAAACAGCTCGCGGAGGTCACCGCCATCCCAGAGCCGTCCATCCCGGGCGACGACATCCTGACCGTCAACGTCTTTACCCCGAATCCGGACAAGACCGCGAAACTGCCGGTGCTGGTGTGGATTCACGGCGGCGGGTTCGTCGCGGGCAGCCCGGCCAGCCCCTGGTACGACGGCGCGACCTTCAACCGCGACGGCGTGGTGCTGGTGTCGGTCGGCTACCGGCTGGGCATCCAGGGCTTCCTGCACCTGGACGACGCACCGGACAATCGCGGCGTGCTGGACTGGATCGCGGCCCTGACCTGGGTGCGCGACAATATCGCGGCCTTCGGCGGCGACCCGGCCAAGGTGACCGTCGCGGGCCAGTCGGCGGGCGGCGGCGCGGTGTGGGCGCTGATGAACACCCCGGCGGCGAAAGGCCTGTTCCGCGCGGGCATTTCGGAGTCCGGCGCGGTCACCCAGCCCAATGACCGGGCCACCGCGCTGGCCATGTCGCAGCTGTTCACCAAGCGCACCGGCATGCCCGCCACCGCCGCCGCGCTGCGCGACATCAGCAAGCTGCAGCTGCAGGACATGGAAGACAAGCTGCGCGCCCCCGGCCCGGACAGCACGGCCGCCACCCTGCTGGGTCTGGCCCCCTGGGCGGACGGCGCACTCATCCCGGCCACCAGCGCCGACGTCCTGAAATCCGGTGCGGATCAGGATATTCCACTGATGATCGGCTTCACCGCGCACGAATTCAACGCCGCGTCGCTCAGCGGCACGCAGCCGGAGGTCACCGACGCCGCCCTGCCGCTGGCGCTGGGCGCGCTGGGCTTCGCGCCGTCGAGCACCGATGGCTTCCGCCACGCCTACCCGGGTCTGAGCGCGAATCAGCTTGCGGGACAGGCACAGAGCGATGCGGTCATCCGGATGCCGTCCTACCGGGTGGCGGAGATGCGGGCGGGACACGATCAGCCGACCTGGCTCTACGAGTTCACCTGGACCTCGAATGCGCCCAAATTCCAAGGTAGTTCGTTCCACTGCCTGGACGTCCCGTTCGCCTTCGATTGCCTGCGCGCGCAGGGCGTGACCGCGATCGCGGGCGACAATCCGCCGCAGGCGCTGGCCGATGCTGTCCATCGGGCGTGGGTGGCGTTCGTGAGCAACGGAGACCCGGGCCCGGCCTGGCCCCGCTACACTCTCGACCGGCGCGAGACCATGATCTGGTCCGATGCACCGCACGTCCAGTCCGATCCGTTCGCCGCACAGCGCCCGATCTGGCTGAGTTGAACCACGGAGCTACGGTGTAGCTATACACGTCTAGTCGGATGGGTGGTTGGCTCATGCAGCTTTCGCAGCGCTGGATCGCACCGGCGGTGGTGCTCATAGCCTGCGGACTGCCCGCCGCCCCGGCCGCACAGGCCGATCCCGGGGACACCGTCGCCGCCCTCGGCGGCGGTTCCGGCCTGGTCCTGGGCCGATCGACCAAGTGCAGTCTGACCACCATCGGCTACGACGCCGCCGGGCGACTGGTCGGTTTCACCGCCGGGCACTGCGCCGAGGCCGGAACACCGGTGCGCGGGGAACAGTTCCCGGATGCCGGGGTGGTCGGCGTGGTCCGCGAGTCCGACGCGGAACTCGATTACGCCGTCATCGAATTCGATCCGAGCGTGGTGACCCCGCTGCGGACGGTCAACGGCGGCACCATCGCCGGCATGGCGTCCGCCCCGCCCGCCTGGAGCGTGGTCTGCCAGAACGGGCGGACCAGCGGCCTGGGCTGCGGCGTGGTGTGGGCGTCGAGCCCGGTCGGTTTCATGGAACAGGCCTGTTCGAGCTACGGCGACTCCGGCGCGCCCGTCACCGCCGGTGACCAACTCGTCGGCATGGTCTCCGCTCCGCTCTTCACCGACACCCGGGCACTCCGCTTCAGCTGCACCGACCCGGGCAACCCCATCCACTCCCCCGTCATCGCCGTGGCCTTCGACACCGTCCGATTCGCCGTGGACGCCGGCAAGGGCATCGGCAGCGGCTTCCAGCCGATCTAGCCGACCGCGACCGATCTAGCCCACCAGCGCGTCGAGCGCGCGGTCGACATCCTCCTCGGTGTTGTAGAGGTGGCACGCCAGCCGCAGCCGCCCGGCCCGCATGGCCCCGACGATGCGTGCCGCCCGCACCCGCTCCAGCGCCGCCTCCGACACCTCGAGCGACACCACCGGCGAATTGCTCTCGGGCAGGCCCACTCCCTTGCGTAGCCGATCGGCGAGGGCCAGATCGTGGCGGTGAATCGTCTCGACGCCGACCTCTTCGATGAGCTGCAGGCTGCGCCGCTGCCCGATCCAGGCGGGCCACACCGGCCCGAGATCGAAGCGCCGGGCGTCCGAGGCCAGCCGCAGCGGACCGTCGTAGCAGGTCTCCCACGGGTTGTAACCGGCGTACCAGCCCGCGGCGAGCGGAGTCAGATCATCCAGTGCCGCAGGCGTTCCCGCCAGGAACGCGGTGCCCTTGGGGCCGAGCAGCCACTTGTAGCCGACGCTCACGACCCAGTCGGCGCCGGTGTCGTGCACCGGCAGCCAGCCGATCGCCTGGCTCACGTCGAACAGCACGCGCGCGCCGTGCGCCCGGGCGGCGGCCATCGTCGCGGCGACATCCAGCACCGCGCCGTCGGCCGACTGCACAACGGCGGCGGCGACCACATCGATGCCCGGCCCGATGGCGGCGGGCAGCTCGGCCAGCGGCACCACCCGCACGTTCAGGTCGGTCCGCACCAGGAACGGCCAGAGCACGGAATTGAATTCGTGCTCCGGCACCAGCACGCCCGCGCCCGGCGGCAGGCTCTGCGCCACCAGCCCGACCAGCTGCGACACCTGCGATCCGACCGCCACCTGCGCCGCGTCGAATCCGGTGAGCCGCCCGAACGCGGCCCGGCACTCGTCGATGATCGGGTCCACGCCCGGGATGTCGAACTCACCGCGCATGCGCTGTTCCTCGGCCCCGGTCACCGCCGCCACCACGGATTTCGGCAGCAGGCCGTAGCTGGCCGCATTCAGATACGTGGTGGCGGGCGCGAATTCGTCGTGCACGAGGGACGCGAACGCGGGCGGGATGGTGGTCATCCCTCCATCCTGCGACCGCTCCCGGTCATCGGGAAAGGGCCAGCCGCACGATTACTGGCTTGATCCCGAGTCCACGCGCGCCGGATCGGAGGTGATGGCGCTGATCCACCCCTCCTCGGTGAACGCGACCGTGAGCCGATGGCCCGCGGGCAGCTCGCCGGTCATGGCGTTCGGTCCGATCTGCATCCGGCTGGGCCCGTAGTTGGTCAGCAGACCCTCCACGATGAGCCGTGCGTCCGCGGCGGGAAAGACCTCGGCGGCCGTCATGATCAGACGAGGCACGCGCAGCGGCTCGTACTCGTCGGCGGGCAAGCGTGGATCATCCACGTGCACATAGGTGACACCCGCGCCGTCATTGATCCCGAAGGCCTTGACGCCGTTGCCGCCCAACAGCGTCGCCGCCGCGATCGCCATGGTGGCCGCCGCCTGCTTCGGGTTCGGGAAGTTCGACAGGTCCAGCCGCCCGGTCATCAGCTCCGGAATGCCGTTGCGCACACCGTATTTCCGGATCTCAGCCGTCTGCTCGACGGCCGGGGCCCCGGAGTCGAGGTGCGGATTGGCCCAGGACCACAGCCAGCTCTGATCGAGGTTGGAGAAGCTGCCGAGCACGGTGAGACCGCCGTAGCCGGTGTCCCCGGCCGTCAGCGTCCGCGTTTTGAGGTCGTAGGCCAGGTAGCCGTCGCCCAGCGCGTCGTTGAGCAGGTCCTGCCGGTGGATGGCGGCGGCCGCACCCCAGCCGCCGAAAGCCTCGAACTCGACGCTGAAACCGCCTGGCCCGTCCGCGAATTCCGACCAGTACCGCGCTTGCGCGGGGGTGCCGTACCGCCCGTGGTGCTCGGCCAGCGCCGCGGCCGCCTTGGGATGGTCCAGGGCGGCGGCGCGCCGCCAGGCGGTCAGCATGCCCTCGCGATCGCCCTGATCGCCGCGCACGAACCCGAGATTGAATGCGGCCCCGGCATTTCCGTGCTCCGCCGCGCGGGTGTACCAGAGCGCGGCGGCCTCCAGATCGCCACGCCCGCCATCGTCGAGGATGCGTCCGATGTTGAACGCGGCCTTGTCCATCCCGGCGGTCCAAGCCCGTTCGTAGAGCTCCAGGGCCTCGGCGCGTTCGCCCCGGTTCTCCAGGATGGTGGCCAGATTGAGCAGGCAGCTGGCGCCGCCGACGGCGACGCCGCGCCGGTACCAGCCTTCGGCGGCGGTCAGATCCCCGCGCGCCTCGTCGAGGTAGCCGACCTCGAAAAGACAGGCGGCATCATTCGATTCGGCGCCACGCTGCCACCAGACGATCGCCTCGTCGCGATTGCCGCGCTGCAGTTCGATATCCGCCAGGTCTCCCGCGGCGGCCGCGTGCCCGGCGTCGAATGCGTTGCGCAGCAGTTGTTCCGCGGCCTCGGGCCGCCCCGCGCACGCCGCCGCCAGCCCCTTCTCCCGGAGTTGAATCGACTCGGCCGGATAGTTCATGGGTTCTCCCCTCCCGTATGAAAAACCCGACCGTACACGAGGGCACGGCCGGGTTTCACGGGTCCGGAGATGATCAGGCGGAACGGCTTTCGGCCGGGGCCGGGGCGGCCGCCCGGGTGCCGCGGCGGAAGCGCAGCACGCCGTCCTCGAGCGGGGCCTTGCGCAGCATAGCGCGGTCGCGGAAGTAGTTGTTGATGACCAGCCACGGTCCGCGGGTGCCCTGGCGCGGCATGACGCCGTCGCCGCGCTGGATGTAGCCGGAGGTCAGCGCGCCGCCCATGAGCGACGCCTCGGAGCGATCGCCCTCCTCGGGCACGGCGACGACCTCGGTGAAACCGTTGTCGCGCATGTGGTTCAGCAGACGGCAGAAGTACTCGGCGGCCAGATCGGCCTTCAGCGTCCAGGAGGCGTTGGTGTAGCCGAGGATCACCATCATGTTCGGGACGGTGCCCAGCAGTGCGCCCTTGTAGGCCACCAGGTCGCGGGTGGCGAGGGTTTCACCGTCCACCTCGAGCTGTGCGCCGCCGAGCATCTGCACGCTCAGACCCGTTGCGCTGACGATGATGTCGGCCTCGATCTCCTCGCCGGAGGACACCCGGATGCCGTTCTCGGTGAACGTCTCGATGGTGTCGGTGACGATCGACGCCTCACCCTTGCGCAGCACCTTGAACAGGTCGCCGTTGGGGACCACGCACAGGCGCTGATCCCACGGGTTGTAGCTGGGGGTGAAGTGCCGCATGTCGATGTCCGGCCCGACCAGCGCGCGCACCGCGGCCAGCATGAGCTTGGCCGACAGCTTCGGGTTGGTGCGCGAGAGCTGGTAGCTGGCCCGCTGCAGCGCGATATTGCGCGCCCGGCCCGCCTTGTAGGCAATGGCCGCAGGCACTTTCGCGAACTTGAAGCCGACCGCGACCGGGTCGTCGGCGGGCAGTGCGGCAATGTAGGTGGGCGAGCGCTGCAGCATGGTCACGTGCGCGGCGTCGGTGCTCATGGCCGGGATGAGCGTGATGGCCGTTGCGCCACTGCCGATCACGACGACCTTCTTGCCGCGGTAGTCGAGGTCCTCGGGCCAGAACTGCGGGTGCACGATCTGGCCGCTGAAGTTCTCCTCGCCGGGGAACTCGGGCCGGTAACCCTGGTCGTAGTTGTAGTAGCCGGTGCAGCCGACGAAGAAGTCGCTGGTGTAGGTCTCGGTCTGGCCGGTGCGCTCGTCGAGCACCTCGACGGTCCAGATGTTCCGCTCGCTGGACCAGGCGGCCTTGGTGACCTTGCGGCCGAAGCGGATGTGATCGACGACGCCGTATTCGCGCGCGGTGTCCTCGATGTACTGCCGGATGTGAGGTCCGTCGGCGAGCACCTTGGTGCCGTGCCAGGGCCGGAAGCCGAAGCCGAAGGTGTACATGTCGGAGTCGGAGCGGATGCCCGGGTACTTGAACAGGTCCCAGGTGCCGCCGATGGCTTCCCGCCGCTCCAGGATCAGGTAGCTGCGCCCGGTCTTTTCCCGGGTCAGATGGCAGGCCATGCCGATACCGGACAGGCCCGCGCCGATGATCAGTACGTCGACATGCCGCGTCATCAGAGGTTCTCGCTTCTGGTCGCGCCCGGACACCGGCGTCCGGGCGCACCGAGTATTACATGTGAATTCAGGTAACGTCTACTAGCCAACTCTCGGGGCTCTCAGGGGCTTCGCCCCCGAACCCCCCGGATCACGCAGCGCGCACCTGCCCAGGCCGGTCGGGCTCCGAGCGGTAACGGGTCGTCGGGCCGTCGATGCCCAGGACTTTCCAGACCTGCTTGGCGACCGGGTTCATCAGACCAATGCGCTTGGCCAGGGTGCGGACGTCACCGAAGAAGCCCGCGAAGGCTTCCTTGGATTCCGGCTGGCCGAAGAAGACGTCCTTGCGGACCTCGCGCGGGATGTCGAACTCGCGGAAGAACGCGCGCGGCGGGATCACGATGGCCCGCCCGCCGATCCACATGACGATCGGGAAGGCCAGTGAGAGCACGAACTTGTTGAGCGGGTTCGCCTGCGGCACATGATGTTCGAGGAACTCGTGCGCGAAGGAGATGTGCCGCGCCTCCTCGGCGATGTGAATCGCCATGACGCCGCGCATGATCGGGTGCACGTCCTCTCCGGCGCGCAGAATCGCCTTCTGCACGTGGTCGATCGGCTCCTCACCCGAGAGCACCGCGATGAAGAACAGATTCGGGAACAGCGAGGCCAGCGCCGGGACCACGTAGGTGAGCTGCTTGAGGAGCGGCCCCATGCCGGGCACGTCGATGCCGATGCGATTGACCATCTCCTGGAACATCAGGGTGTGGTTGCACTCCTCGATGACCTCATGGGTGCAGTAGCGGAACTCCGGCGAGCCGTTGCGCAGCTTGAAGGTGTGCTGCACCATGCCGCCGATGAGCAGGGTCTCGAATTGCAGCCCCACCTTGGCGATATTGGCCTGCCGCCACAGTCCGATGGCAATCTTGCGAGCCTCGGACTGGGCCTGATACCAGGGGTGGCGGGCGAACATGTCACCGGAGACGGGCAAGATCCAGCGCTTGTCGTTCGGGGTGACCGCGAAATCGGGGTTGTCCCAATCGATATCGGTGAAAGGATCGAAGTGCTTGTCGACCGAACCCTGCGACAGCAGCAGGAGCTTCTCGGCGTACTGCCGGGCAATCTCCAGCGTGGGATCGGCGTGTACGGGTGCTGACGTCATTGTCAGAGCCTCTCGGGAAGTGACCTAAGTAACTGTTCCCCATGGTTACACCTAAACTGGCAAGCCGTCAACAAGAGATCGTTCAGGACCAGAAGCGCGGGCTCAACCCCCAGGATTCGAACTCGTCGAGGACGTATTCGCGCAGCGCCGCCCGGGTCGGAAAGCGGTCCGGATCGGCCCCGGTGATGGCGAGCGTGACGGTTTCCCCGTCGCTGGACCAGGACAGGTTGAGGCCGATCTCGAGGCGGCGGAACAGGTCGGTTTCGCCGGTGCAGACCACCGGGCGCATGAGCACCGAACGGGCCCGCACGCCGGCGATCGTCGCCACGCCCTGACCGGTCTCACCGAGATTGGTGCACAGGCATTCGGGGGCCTTGGCCGTCCGGGAGAAGTAGCCGAGCACGAACTTCGGCAGCATCTGCTGGACCGGCTGCAGATGTTGCAGGGCGGGGGTGGTGGCCGGATCGGCGTAGGCGCGGGCGGCCTGCTTGATGGCGGTGCGCACGCCGCGCAGATCGGTGTGCTCACCCTTGCGGTAGGGCACCGCGATCGGCAGGCCGGTGGTGGCATTGCCGCGCGGGTCGTCGAGACCGCGCATGGAATGCGGGATGTCGACCCGGACCGCCGAGCCGTCGGCCACCCGGCCGCTGCGGCCGAAGACGCCGACCGCCACCCCGACCAGCAGGCCGTTGGCGGTGCCGTCGTGCGCCTTCGCGACCGAATTCCAGTCGGCCGCAGAGACTTCCACCACCAGATCAGCGGCGGAATACCGGTCTCCGACCAGGCGGAGCGGATCGGCCGGACGCGGATTGCGTTCGGGCTCGGTGACATTGCGGGATGCGAAGGCGGTGCGCAGGCTGCGCGCCGCGGCGCGCAACTGGCCGAGACCGTCGGCGAGATGGTTGCGCACCAGGCCGGTGGCCGGGGTTACACCCACCAGCCGTCCGGAACTGGTGGCGATATCGGGAGCGTCGCCCGCGTCGAGTCGCCGCAGCGCGTCACCCACCGCATAGAGCACCGCACCGCCGTCCGAGCTGACGTGCGAGGTGACCAGGGACAGCAGGGTGCCGCCGGAGGTCGTGGGCGCGGCCGAGAGTCGCCACACCCGGCCGGTGATCGGATCGAACTGCACCCGGCTCTGCGCGAAGAACCAATCCAGCACCGAGTCTTCGGGCACCGGCTCGTCCTGGTAGTCCAGCGGCTCGGAGACGGCTGCCGAGACCCACCACGGCCGGGCGAAGGGGACCGAGGTGGTCATCACCCGCCGGGCCAGGAATCCGTGTGCCAGGTGCGCGTGGAAGCGTTGCAGCACAGCCTCGTCGAGGGGTTCGTCGAAGCGCCAGGCCAGCTGGTTGACCAGGGCGTTGCCGTACAGGTCGTGCAGTTTGAGGAACAGGTCGTCGTCGGCGGTGAGCCGGTTGAGCACTGCGGTCACAACGTCCTCCGAATCAACGGGCACGCAGGGTGCGAACGGTCAAGGGCGCGAACACGATCGCGACGACGAGTGCGGCGACCACCGACCAGGCGAAGTCGGAGCCGACCGAGCCGGAGTCGGCGAGGGTGCGCACGGCCGCCACCAGATGCGAGACGGGGTTGTAGTCCGAGACGTGCCGTAGCCAGGTGGGCATGGCCGCCACCGGCACCAGGGCATTGGAGGCGAAACTGGCGAAGGTCAGCACCAGCATCGACATGCCCTGCACCGCAGCGGGTTTGGCCACGGTCACGCCGATGAAGGCGAACAGCCAGCTCATGGCGGTGGTCGCGAAGACCACCAGGACCGCGCCCGCGATCAGGCCGAGCGGGTGATCCGGGCGGTAGCCCATGCCGAAGCCGACCAGGAGCACCATGACCGCGGCGATCACGTAGCGGGTCGCGCCCGCCAGCAGCGCCCCGGTCACCGGTGCGGAGCGGGCGATGGGCATGGCGACGAAGCGGTCGAACACGCCTGACCGGATGTCCTCGGAGAGTTGGACTCCCATGGCCACCGAGGAGGTGAGCACGATCTGCACCAGCACGCCGGGGATCAAGGTCGGCAGGTAGGCGTCGAGGCTGCCCGCGATGGCCTTGCCGAAGACGCTGCCGAACAGCAGCGGCCCGACGATGGGCAGCAGCACGGCGTCGTAGAGCAGTTGCGGGCTGTGCCGGAAGGTCAGCAGGCCGCGCTGCGCCATGAACAGGGCCTGCGCCAGCCCGGCGCGCGCGCCGATCCGGGTGAGGCGGGGCTGCCGCGCGATGCGCGCGGTCGGGTGCACGAACACGGGGGTGGCGGAGACGGCGGTCATGCGCTGGCCCTTTCCACGGGGAGCGAGGGGCGGGCCGGGCGCTGGGTGAGCGCCAGGAACACCGAGTTCAGGTCGGGGCGTTCGACCCCGAAGCCGCGCAGCCGGATTCCGCTGTCCCGGCAGGCCGTGATCACATCGGCGGCGGTGCCGATATCGGTGAGCGGGACGGTGAGGGTGGCCGGGTTGTCTCCGTGCAGCGGCGTGCTGCCGGTGAGCCGCTCGACGGCGGCATCGGCCAGCGGGCGTTGTGCCGGATCGGCCAGATCGATGCGCAGCATCTCCTCGCCGATGGAGGACTTGAGTTCTGCGGCGGTGCCCTCGGCGACCACGCTGCCGTGGTCGATGACGGCGATCCGGTCGGCCAGCGCGTCGGCCTCCTCCAGGTACTGGGTGGTCAGCAGGATGGTCGCGCCGCGCCCCACCAGGCCGCGCACCACCGACCACATGCGCTCGCGGGTGTGCGGATCCAGGCCGGTGGTCGGCTCGTCCAGAAAGATCAAGGGCGGCACCGTGATCAGGGTCGCCGCCAGATCCAGCCGCCGGCGCATGCCACCGGAGAACGATCCGACCCGCCGCGTCGCCGCGCCGGTCAACTCGAACTCCTCCAGTAGTTCTGCCGCCCGGTCCTGGGCCGCGCGCTTGCTCAACCCGAGCAGCCGCCCGAACAACCGCAGGTTCTCCCACGCGGTCAGGTTCTCGTCGACCGCCGCGTACTGCCCGGTCAGCCCGATCATCGACCGCACCGCCGTGGCCTGCCCGACCACGTCGTAGTCGAAAACCGTTGCGGTGCCGCGGGTCGGCCGCACGAGGGTGGCCAGCATCCGCACGGTGGTGGTCTTCCCGGCCCCGTTCGGCCCGAGCAACCCGAACACCGTTCCGGCCTCGACCCGCAGATCCACCGCGTCCACGGCGGTCATACTGCCGAAACTCTTACCCAGCCCCCGGGTTTCGATCGCGATCTCACCACTCATCGCACACCTCCGATCATGGTCGGTGTCCCATGAACGTCGCTGTCCGGAACAATGGATTCAATGACATCGGCGGCGCGCCGGACTCCGTCGTCCCGGAACCCCGCACCGAAGGCGGCCGCCCACGCCACCACTTCGGGTTCGGTCGCCCGAATCAGCAACCGCTCCAACCGATTCGCGGTCAGGTCGGCGAACGGCGCGGTCGCCCCCAGCCCGAGCATTTCGATCTGACTGCCCCAGTAGGGCTGATCGGCCTGCACCGAGCAGATCACCGACGGGACCCCCGCCCGGAGGACGGCGGCGGTGGTACCCGCCCCGCCGTGGTGCACGGCCACGGCGCACAGCGGCAGCACGGCCCCGTGATCGACTTGATCGACCACCGCCAGACCGTCGCCGATCCGAGGTCGAAACATGGTTCCCACCAGCAATATTCGCCGTCTCAGTCGCCGACCGACCTCCCGAACCATCGATTCGGCGGCCACCGGATCCGCGATCGGCATCGACCCGAACCCGACGTACACCGGTGCGGTTCCCGCCGCCAGCCACTCGGCCAACTCGACATCGATCGAGGAAGCGTCGCCCGCCGGGGCGGGCGGGACCGGGAACCCGGTGAAGCGAAGGTCGGGGAACTCGTCGGCGAGCCCCGGGAAGAGAGCCGGGTCATAGGCCTGAATCACGGTGTGGCGCAACACCTCACCGGGCGGCTCGGCGACCGCCCGAGCGGCGGCGATCTCCGGGGCCAGCGCCCAGGCGCGAGCCGCGGTCAGAGTCTGCCAACCGAGGCGATGCAGTGCTCCGGGCAGCTTGCGGCCCCAGCCGGTGGGCACCACCGGGACGGCGCCGTTCGGCCGGATCGGGAAGAAGTGCACGGCCGCGAGCGGGATGGCGTGGTGGCGTGCCACTTCCGCGGCGACCTCCTCGCACGCCATCCCGGTGACGAGGACATCGTTGTCCCCGCCGATCGCGTCCAGACCACGAACGGCCTCGGCGAATCCGCGACGCTGCAGCTCCACCACCGCCTGCACCCGCCCCACCGGATTCCACTGCCGAAACCGTGGATCATCCCGTTGCGCACGCAACAACTCGTCACTGCCGACCCCGAACGGCACGGCCGAAACCCCGTGCCGCTCCGCGAAATCGACGAGATTCGGCGAAACGGCCACCGTCACCTCGTGACCGCGCGCCGCCAGCTCCCGCCCGATCAGCACGCCCGGTTGCGCATCACCCCGGCTGCCCGCGAAGGCCAACAGCACCTTCATCGGGCACCGCCGGAACGGGATTCGAGGCAGGGTCGGACGGACGGATGCGGAGATGCGGATGACAGCCGGTGGGTGCGGCCCGCGCAATCGCGGCCGAGCAGGCCACCCGGGCGGTTGTCACGGTGTGCGCCGGAGACTTTCGAGAGCGCGCGCATGGCTCACACCCTGGCCGGAGTCTGGGTACGAGGCGGTTGCGCCGGTGCTGCCGCGGGCGCTTCGGCCGGGGCGCCCGGAATCCCGAAAGGTTCCAGGGCCGCGGCTGTTCGGGGCCCGGCGGCGGTGCCGGGGAGCGCCGCGGTGACCTGATCGGTTTCGCGGCCCTGGATCTCCGATGCGGTGGGGATCGCGGGGGCGGTGGGGGTCTCGGGGAGCAGACCGTGGGCGAATTCCGCCATGGCTCTGGTGAATTCGGCGAGGAAGCGATCCATCTCCACGGCCGGGAAGGAGGCGGGGAAGCGGGTGGAGAGGCGGAGGCCGTCGGCGGCGCGCACGATCCAGAAGAAGACTTCGTCGCCGGAGTAGGACTCGGCGCGCAGCGTGTGGCCGCGCAGGGATTCCACGAGTTCGTAGTCGGGGAGGACGCGGATGTCGAGGAAGGAGATGCCGAAGCGGGGGCGATCGGCGCAGTCGAGCAGCTCCAGCACGCGGGTCCAGGTGGCGTCGTTGGCGATTCGGGAACGGCGCAGGGTGCTGCGGGTGGTTTCCAGGGCGCTGTCGGCGTCCAGGTCGGGGGCGAGGGTGATGTCGATGGGCACGACATTCACGAACCAGCCCATGGATTCCAGGTAGCGCAGGTCCGGGCGGGTGGCGATGGGCATGATGGCGCGCAGCGAGATGTAGCCGAAGGTGCGGCGGTAGGCGATGGCAAGCGCCGTGAAGACGGCGACCGAGAGTCGATGCCCGCGCGTGGTGACGGCCTGCTCGACCGCTTCGAGTTCGGTCAGCGACAACAGCTTTCGGGAGACGCTGGCCTGCGGCCGGTGCGAGACCGCGTCGCCGGACGGTGTGATGGCGGGTTCGAAGCGCGGCAGCATACCGCCGGAGCCGTCCAGGAACCGCCGCCAGTAGCGCACCGGCTCGCAGTCGGTGGTGAGGCCCGCGGCGGCGGTGCGCTCCCAGTGCGCGAAGTCGGCCGAACTGCCGAAGGTCGGCGATTCCCGCACCGGCTCGCCCGCGGCGACCGAGCGGTACAGGCTGCGCAGCTCCAGGATCACGATGGCCTGCGAGTAGGCGTCCATGACCGAGTGGTCGGCGGCGACCAGCACGGTGAAGTCGCCGGTGTCGGCGTGCTCGACGGTGGCCAGCAGGCAGTGCGGCCAGTGCAGCGGGGAGAGCCGCGATTCCAGTGTGCCGGTGAGGTATTCGTTGATCTGCTCGGATTCGGTGATGTCAGCCACCGGCTCGTCGACCACGGTCACATCGGCCGCCGCGCAAACCAACCGCCCAGGCTCGCCGGACCCGGCCGGGTCGTCGAGCGTGGTGCGCAGACCCTCGTGGCGCGCATGCCACAGCCGCACCGTCTCGCGCCAGTGCCCGGCGTCGAGGGGCGCGTCCATTTCGAAGATGGTGCCGATCCAGCGCCCGCGCCCGGGGCGCGGGTCGGCGACGTCGGCATCGCGGCAGTGCCGCACATGCACGCTGGTGAAGGGTCGCTCATCGGTGACCCAGCGCGACCCGGCGGCCAGGTCGGCCTGCCACAGGGTGAGTGCGCCTGGGCGCACGGCGAATTCGGACAGATGGGTGTAATCCACGACCGGTCTCCCTCATCTAATTCCACCTGGAACAGCCTGTTTGAATTCCGTAAATAAATCAGTCCGAGCGAAACCCTCGCTCCCGAACCGGTTTATAAGCTGTCCGGCGAATTGAAAGCTATTGCTCTACTTACCGGAGGATCCAGCGCCCGCTGCGGCGCTGCCGGTCCCCAATGCCTGTGCGGCCGTGCCACCGGCCTGCGCCGAACCGCTGGCGGCGCCGCTGCCGGTGCCGAGCAGTCCGAGTACCGTGCCCGGCCCCGGGAAGAGCCCGGCGATGCTGCCGCCCGCGGCACTGCCGGTGCCCAGCGCCCCGGCCAGTCCGGCGGCGGTGGAGCTGCCGGTGCCGAGTGCGGCACTGCCCGTGCCGAGCTGCGGCAATACCGAGGACTGCGGGGGCGGTGCGGGGGTGTCCGCGCCGACGGGGGCGGGAGAGTCGCCGCCCGCCGGCGCGGCGGTAGCCAAGGCCGGCGCGAACAGGGGCACACAGATGCCCGCGAGAAGTACGGCCGCACGGGCCATCCGGGATGCATTCATGGCCTGTTTTCCTTTCGCCTTCATCAGGACAAGCGCCGGGGGACGGCGACTTGGTGGTCGCAGGTCGGTGGTGTGCGGCGGCGACGCTGCCGAGAATGGCACCCGATGGGAAATACTCCTTCGTCCATCGGTGGGTCGTAATCGACCTGCGCACCAAGAAAAACACCAACGTTCCAGCACCGCAACCCTTAGGTGTGCAAACAATTGGTTAACGAATTGTTCTCATTTACTTCGACTGTGCTTCAGGCCACTAACCCACAGAATTTCGTCGCTACTTCACTTTTCGCGCCGCGCCCGGGCCGATCAAGATCGAAATTGAGTTGCTCGCGGGTGCCCGGTTTCTGGGATCCTGGGCTGGTGAACGCAGGGGAAATCACCGTCGAGTTCGCGCCCGAGTTGCGCGTCTTCGTCGGGCAGCGCGACGGCTCGCCGATCCGGATCGACGGCACGTCGACGCTGGGGCACGTGGTGGAGTCATTGGGTGTGCCGCTCACCGAGGTGGGCGGGCTGACGGTGGACGGTGAACCGGTTGCGGCCGGGCATATTCCGGCCGCGGGCGAGACCGTCACGGTGTCCTCGGTGGCGCGTCCGCAGCCCAGCTCGGAGCCGCTGCGCTTCCTGCTCGACATCCACCTCGGCACCCTCACCCGGCGGCTGCGCCTGCTGGGAATCGATGCGGCATACGAGAATCCGGACATCGGCGACGCCGCGCTGGCGGCCCGCTCGGCGGCCGAGCAACGGGTGCTGCTGTCGCGCGACCGCGGCCTGCTGCGTCGTCGCGAAATCTATTCCGGCGCTTACGTCTACAGCCATCAGCCGGCCGAACAGCTGGACGACGTGCTGTCCCGCTTCGCACCGCGGCTGGCGCCCTGGACCCGCTGCACCGCATGCAACGGGGTGCTGCGGGCCGCCGAACGGGACGCGGTGCGCGACCGGCTGCCCGGCAACACCGGCGAGAGCTACGACTCCTTCGCCCAGTGCGTCGACTGCGGGCAGACCTATTGGAAGGGCGCGCACCACGCGCGCCTGGACGCCATCGTGGCCGACGCCCTGGCCAAGTTCGCCTGACCGGTTCGGCGGGTCGATCCGGTCAGCGGGCGCGGGCGGCGGCCGCGGCGGCATCCAGCCGCGCACCCAGGGCCTTGACCTGATCGCGCATGGCCTCGATGTCCTCGAGCGGCACGCCGACCAGGTCCAGCACGGTCTGAATCATGTGCTGCGCCCCGTGCTGCAGTTCACGACTGGCCTCGGTGGCGTGCAGCACCACCGCGCGGCCGTCGGTCTCACTACGCACGCTCTCGACCAGGTCGCGCGACTGTAGTCGCTGGACCAGCGGCGAGAGGGTGCCGTAGTCGAGGTGGACCTGCTCACCCAGTTCCTTCATGGTGATGCCGGGCCGTTCCCACAGCGCCAGCAGCACCAGGTACTGCGGATAGGTGAGCTTCATATCGTCCAGGAACGGCCGGTAGGCCGCGGTCATGGATCGTGACGTGGAGTACAGCGCGAAGCACAGCTGGGCGTTCAGCGACAGCAGCGCGTAGTCGATCTCCTCGTCCGCTCCGGCCCGATGCCCGTCGGGTGCGGAAGGCGGATGTTCGTGCATTACAGCACTGTACTGCGGACCGTGGCGAGTACCGCATCGGTGGCCACGCGATCGCCGACGGTGATGCGGATACCGGTGGGATAGGCCTTGACGTGGATGTCCGCGCCCGCCAGCGCGGTTGCCACCGCATCGGCCTGCGGGCCCGCCACGGTGAGATAGGAGAAGTTGGCGTAGCTGTCGGGCACGCACAGGCCGAGTTCGCGCAGTCCGGCGGTGAGCCGGTCACGATGCTCGCCGAGCATCGCCACCCGTGCCTCGATCTCCGGCTCCGCCTCGTAGCAGGCGCGCACGGCGACCTCGGCGAGCGCGGTCATCCCGAAGGGCAGTTGCCAGCGGGCGACGCGCTCGATGAGCTCGGGTGCGCCGATGCCGTAGCCGACCCGCAGCGCCGCCAGGCCGTATGCCTTCGAAAAGGTGCGCAGCACAAGCAGATTCGGGTAGCGCTCGAGCAGGGCGAAGACGTCGATGCGGTCGCCCGCGGCCACGAAGTCCACGTACGCCTCATCCAGCACAACGGTGACCGAGGTCGGGATCTCGCCGAGGAAATCCTCGAATTCCCTTGGCGTGATCAGTGTTCCGGTCGGGTTGTGCGGACTACACACCACCACCAGCCGGGTCCGCTCGGTCACCGCGGCGGCCAGCGCCGCCAGGTCCTGGCGGCCTCCGCCGGTGAGCGGCACCGCGACCGGCCGACCACCCGCCATCGAGACCAGGATCGGATACCCGTCGAAGGTGGGGGTCGCCATCACGACTTCCGCACCGCCGGAACCGAATTCCTGCACGATGTGCATGATCACCCCGGTCGCGCCCGCACCCACCACGATCCGGTCGGGCGCGCAGCCCAGCCGCTCGGCGATGAGCCGGGGCAACCGCTGCGGCAGGAACTCCGGATAGCGGTTGGCCGAGGCCAGCGCCCGGCTCAGCGCCTCCCGCACCGACGGCGGCGGCCCGTAGGGAATCTCGTTGAGCTGCAACCGATGTCCGGCCGTCACCAGCGAGGTCATGACGCTCGCCTCCTCAGCGCCCACCCCAGCGGACCGCGGCGGCCCCGGCGAAGTCGCCCGCGTGCGCGAAGCCCGCGAGCATCACCACCGACCCCGCGGGCACCCGGCCCTCGTCCACGGCCCGGTCGAAGGTGACCG
The DNA here is from genome assembly GCF_054782115.1 of Nocardia heshunensis. Taxonomy (NCBI): domain Bacteria; kingdom Bacillati; phylum Actinomycetota; class Actinomycetes; order Mycobacteriales; family Nocardiaceae; genus Nocardia; species Nocardia heshunensis. The sequence goes on from NZ_BAAGTC010000027.1 coordinate 152,760, forward strand.
GAATGCCCGCGCCGAACAGGTTTCCGCAGTCGTCGAAGGTGTCGGGATGCTTCTCCGGCGGCAGCTGCAACGCGTCACGCCAGTTGCGCAGGAAGGCGCGGTTGGGCTGGTTGGTGACCAGCAGGTCCAGGTCCTGCGAGGCCACGTCGATGCGCTTGCACACCGCCTGCGCGACCTCCGGGACCAGCCGGTTGCCGCGCTGCAGCACCTTGGCGATCTTGGATTCGGTGAAGCCGACGTGCATCTGCCCGGTGCCCGCCTCCCAGTAGCGGCGCGGCGGGTCGGCGATGACGGTCATCTGCCCGGCGAATTCCGGCAGGTGCCGGGTCTCGATATCGAGGATCGGCGAATCACCGGACTTCACCAGCAGTCCCGCGCCCGCGCCGTCGCCGGGGATGGCGGCCTGCGCCTTGCCACGCACCTGCTCCTGGGTGAACACCTGCCCGGCGACGTTCTGCACGGTGACCACCAGCGCGGAGCGGGCGTCGGAGGACAGCAGGATCTGCCGCGCCAGTTTCATGCCGTAGACGAACGACGCGCAGCCGCCGTTGTGCAGATCGATCAGCCACTCCGGCTTGATGCCCAGGCGATTGGCCACCTCGCCGCCGTTGCCGACCACGCCGAGCTCCGGGAGCTGGGTGTGCACGATGAGAATATCGATGTCGCGCAACACTTCCCGGCCCTGACGGCCCAGGATCGGGGCGACGGCGCGCTCGGCCATATCGGCGGGCGTCTCGCCCGGGGCGACGTGGTGACGGAACTTGGGCGCCTTGAACATGAAGTTCGAGGTGACCTCGTCGGGATCGGCGTACTGCGCGAAATAGTCTGCGGGGACGATGTTCTCGGGTAGATACCCGGCCACGTCGATCAGGCTGACGGTGCTCATGCTCAGTTCATCCATTCCGGCTTGATCGGCTCGCCATTGGCGTGGCGGTGTTCGCAGATGGCCTTGAGATTGCGCAGTTCCAGCAGATGCCCGGCGGCGAAGAGGTGCCAGAAGTCGCCCACCCACACCGGACGGCCCTCGGGTTCGGTCTGCGGGTAGCCGTTCTCGTCGTAGAACGGGTGATGGCAATTGGTCCAGGTGACAACGGATCCCGGCTTGTTGAGCACCAGCTGCGCGTCCACGACCCGCATCAGGTAGATCATCCACAGGTGGTCGGCCTGGTCCCAGGCGCAGTGGTAGTCCACCGTGCGGGCCTCGGGCACGGACACCGTGCGGGTGTAGATGCGGGTGTGCGAGCCGATGCGGTCATCGGAGACCCAGATCTCCGGATCCTCGGTGCGCTCGAAACCCCGCATGCTGTAGGTCCATTCGCACAGGCTGCGGGTGTCGGCCAGATACTCGAACACCTCCTGCGGCGGCGCGTCGATGTACTCGGTGACGGTGCAGTACTGCCCGTAGATCTCATCGTGCGGGTAGACCGCCCGGGTCATGTCCAGCACCAGCGGCATGCCCTCCTTGAGGGCCATCGACTCGATGCGATACACCCCCGGAATCTGCAGGTCCGGTACCTCGATCGGCTCGTCCTTGACGGTTTCGGTCATGCGCGGGGCTCCTTCAGGAAGGGGGCGAAGGGTGGGATCTCGTCGGGGTCACACTGCAGTTCGATGAAGACGGGCCCGGGTATTGCTCGCGCCTTCTCCAGGGCGTTCTCGAATTCGGTGAGGGTGCGGGCGGTCCAGGTGGGCAGGTCCGGAAACAGGGCGGCAACGCCCGCGCCGATCTCGGCGGGCCGGAATCGGTTGAAGCTGTAATCGCCGGAGTAGTAGACCTGTTCGCGCGTCACGCACATGGCGTGCGCGTTGTTGTTGAAGATGACGAAGGTGACGGGGGCCTGATACTCGAGCGCGGTGTGCACCTCGTGGCCGTGCATGAAATACGCACCGTCCCCGGCGATGACGACCGTCCGGCGGTTCCGCCCGAGCGCACACCCGATCCCGGCCCCGAACGAGTACCCCATCCCGCCCATCCCGAGCGCGATGAGAAACCGCCCGTCCTCGGGAACGCGCAGATGATGCACCACCGCCGCACCGGTATTGCCCGCATCGGCAACCACATCGGTCCCCGGCTCCAACGCCGCCTCGAGCGCCGCGACCGCCTCCCAATAGCGAACACCCGGGCCGGAAGCGCGCGGAACCACCAAAGGGCCGAGCGCGGCAGGCGCTGCTCCCGTGCGCGGATCCTGCTGCACGCCGGTGGCCTGGACGGCCTCGACAACCGGGGCGGCCGCCTCGCCGGGCAGGGCGACGGGCGACTCGGGGACGACGCGGTCCGGATCGGCTGCGGCCGAATCATGTTGTGCGGCAGAACCCGACCGGATCAGCCCCGCCACCTCCCGAAGGGCGGCGGGCAACGGTCCGCACGCGCGGGCGTGGACATGGACGAAGGGCTCCTCCGCGCCCAGGTGCACGAGCCGCGGGCACGCGGCCAGCGGACCGTCCAGTCCGGCGCGGGCCGTCATCGACATGCTCGCACCCACGAGTAGGCACAGGTCGGCCGTGGCGACCAGTTCGCCTGCGCCGGGGTGGCCCATGACGCCGACGACCCCGGCGAAGCGCGGATCGCGATTCGGGAAGGCGTCCTTGGCATCCGGGGTCACGAGGACTCTGGCATTCAGTGCCCGTGCCGCGCCGGCCAACTCCGCTCGCGCGTCAGCCAGGCCGATCTCCGGTCCGGCGATGATGACCACGCGCGCCGGTGCGGGCAGGTCGGCGACTACCGCCGCCACCGCAGCGCGAGCTACCTCCGTCATCCCGGCGTGCGCACCCGTCATCCCGGCATGCTTTTGGCCGGGATCCACACCGCCGCGTTGGATTCCGGCCAAGAGCGCGCCGGAATGACGAGGAGAATCCGCCGCCTGAATGTCCTTGGGCAGCAACAGAACCGCTGGACCTCCGCCGAGCGCGGCGTCGATCGCCCGATCCAGCTCGTCGGAAATGCCCTCCGGATCGGTCACTTTGGCGCAGTACCGCGACACCGCGCCGAAGATCCGCCGGGCATCGAGCCTGCCGGGCAGTCCACTGGTGTCCTGAAACGCGCCGCGTCCTTCGAGTGCCGTCGGCGGCTGGCCGACCAGCGCGAGCACCGGAACTCGGGAATCGAACGATTCGGTGAGGGCCGCAAGGAGATTCATGGCTCCGCCACCCGAGGTAGCGGCCACTACACCGAGCCGGTTGGTGGCGCGAGCGTAGCCGTCCGCCATGGTGGCCGCGCCGAATTCGTGCTTGGCGATCAGCCCGGTGAGGCCGGGGCGTCGATGGACGGCGTCGTAGAGGTCTTCGATATTGGCGCCGCCGACTCCGAAGAGGTGGTCGGTGTGCGCCGCGATGCGGTCGACGATGAGGTCGGCCACGGTGCTGGTTCTCGGTTCGATCTCGGACACGGTCCCCCGTTTCGCTTGACTCGTCCGCGATACATCGCACACAAGGTATCTACTCGAAGGTAAGTTAATCAACGTGTCACAGATCACATAGTTGCCCGAAAAATGCTGTTAGCCAGGGCAATTAGATGCGCGAAGACCCCGCCGCGGGACAGTGGCGGCGGGGCCCGGGTCCGGGTGCAGGGGGTTCCCGGACCGCATCTGGACGGCTACCGGCTCAGGACCGGTACACCCGTATCAACGGATGGCGGCCCGTTGCGGTTCACGGCGAGTGCCCGATGGGCGTGTCGACTTTCCGAATACCGCATGCGCCAGCCGGAGGCAGCGAATGTCGCCGTTGAGCGTGAGACCCAGCCGATTGGGGACGTAGGCGAAGGACAGACCGGTCTCCGGATCGGCGAAACCGAGCGAACCACCCATGCCGGGTGTGCCGTACGCGCGATGATCGGGCGAACCGAACGGGAAAGTGGGACAGGACTTTCGGAAGCCCAGGTGGAAGCGCGTCGTCGTCTTCAGCACGGCATCGGGGGCGGGCACCGGGCCCGGATCGGCAATGCGGGCGCGCACCGCGTCGGCGATCGGCAGCTCACCGGTGAGCCCTGCGGCATAGATGCGGGCCAGCGCGCGAGCCGAACCGACGCCATTGCTGCCGGGCAGTTCGACCGACATGATCTCCGGGCGCACGAAATCCTCCGGCATGCCCAGATCCGGGACCGCAAGCGCCCGGAAGAGCTGACCGCGGCGCAGCAAGGCCGGAATCGCTTGATTCCACGCGATATTCCGCTCGAAGCGCAGCGCCGGTCCGGTGGTGCGGGTCAGGTGCGCCATCCGCTCACCACCCAGTTCCGCATCCGAGCCGAGCGTGAAATCGACGCCCAGCGGCCGGGCGATGTCCTCGGCGATCACCTGCCGGATGCTGCGTCCGGCCGGATCGGCGCGACGCACCAGCTCATTGATGAACAACCCGATGCTCACCGGGTGGTAGCCCTGCCGGGTGCCCGGCGTCCACGCCGGTCGCTGCGCGGCCAGCACCCCCGCCACCCGATCCAGATCCCGCAGATCCGCCAGCGTCATCCGGGTGTCGCGCAGGATGTGCAGGCCGACCTGATGGTCGATGAGCTGCCGGACGGTCACCTCCGCCTTGCCGCGCGCCGCGAACTCCGGCCAGTAGCGCGCCACCGGCTCGTCGTAATCGAGCTGCCCGCGCGACACCAGCAGCGCGAGCACCAGTGCCGCAACGCCTTTCGTGCAGGAGAAGACCGGCGCGATGGTGTCGCGCTCCCACGGCAGCCGCCGCACCGGGTCGCGCCAACCGCCCCACAGGTCCACCACCGGGGTGTCGCCGTCGAAGACCGCGATCGCCGCACCGATCTCACCGTGGCGTTCGAAGTTCCGTCGGAAGGCGTCGGCAACCCGGCCGTATCCCGGCGCGACCACACCGTGCGTCATCGTTTCAGTCATCGGGAACGAGCCTAGCGAGCTGCGCGCTCCAGGCGGCGACCCCAGACATTGAATGGGACATACCCCACCGCGAGGCCGCGCGGGCCGAGGATCCGGCCCATCCGTTTGAGCGTGCGCAGGTTCAATTGGCGTTCGGTGATCCGCAGCTCCGGGAAGGCGCGCTGCAGGCGGGCTTCCAGCAGGACTCCTTCGCGGGCGCTGCGCAGCCAGCCGATGAGCATGACATTGCTGTCATCGGCGGTCGCGACACAGAGCCGGATCTCGGGCCAGCTCGCCAGCGCCGCACCGAGTTCGTCGAGCCCGGCCGCGGGCAACTGCGCCCAATAGTTGGCGGTGACCGTCCACCCGGCGGCCTGCTCCGCGAAATCGCAACGCAGCACCAGCCGCCCCGAACGCGTCATCTCCGAAATACGGCGGCGCACCGTGGTTTCGGTGAGCCCCGTGTCGCGAGCCAGGTCGGCGATGCTGCGGCGGCCATCCACCGACAGGGCCAGCACCAGTGCCGCATCACCGGGCAACGGCCGGGAACGAGCCGGGGCCGGGGTGCTCGGATCGGTCAGCAGCGTGCGCTGACCGGGGTCGAGGGCCTGCGGACGCCAATGGCTGCCTTCGACATACACGTGCACGTTGACCGCCGTGCGGATCTCCTCGACGCCGGGCAGGGCGGACAGTTCGCGCGCGACGAAATCGTCCAGGCCCGCGAGCGAGTCGACCGCGACCGACAGTTGCAGCCCGAAGCTGCCGGTGAGGCGGTCGACGCTGAAGACGCACGGCATGGCGATCACCCGGTCACAGATCTCGGTCAGGTGCTCGGCGCGGCAACGCAATCGCAGGTAGGCGATGGTCGCGAACTCCGGCGCGTAGGCGGTGATCCACGCCAGGCCCGCACCGGTCAGCTGCTGCCAGCGGCGGGCGGCGGTGGTGGCGTCGATGCCGAGCGAGGCGCCGATCCGGGTCCAGGAGGCCCGCGGATTGATCTGCAGCGCGTTCACCAGATCCAGGTCGCGCTCATCGAAAGCGGCGAGCGCGGCGGATTCCGGCACGACGCTCTCATCGATGGCGGTATCCGGCGAATCCGCCGTATCCTCGGGCATGGGGCCCAGTGTGGCAGTTCAGCCACTCCTCCCGCCGTGAAGGGGCTTGGATGCCACGCACCACCCGGATAACCATCATGCTGCTGTTCGCGGCGTGGGTGGTCGATTACATCGACCGGACCGTCATCAATTTCGCGCTGCCGTCCATCGGCGACGATCTCGGTCTCTCCCACACCCAACAGGGTCTGCTGGTGTCGGTGTTCTTCATCCCGTACGCGCTCATCCAGATTCCCGGCGGGTTGCTGGCGGACCGCTACGGCGCGTTGAAGGTGGGCGTCATTGGGCTCACGGCCTGGTCGGTCTTCACCGGATTGACCGCCGTGGCCTGGTCTTTCGCGGCGCTGATGAGCATCCGCTTCCTGTTCGGGTTGGTACAGGGCGTCTTTCCCGCGGCCGCCATCAAGGCCTTGGCCGAACGCAGTCGGCCCGAACAACGCACGACCGCGGCGGGCTGGACCAATGCCTCCAACGCCGCGGGCCTGCTGCTGGCGGCGGCGATCGCCGGGGTGATGCTGCCGACGGTGGGCTGGCGGGCCATGTTCGGCGTCATCTCGGTGCTGGGGGTGGCGGTGATCCTGGCGTGGCGGCGGTGGATGCCGGAACCGCTGGTGCAGGACGAGATTCCGATGGCGGGCCTCGGCGACAAGACCGAACGCCGGGCGGTGTTGTTCTCCCCCGCACTGCTGGGGTTCGCGGTTATCTTCTTCGGCTATGACGTGCTGGTGTGGGGTGTCACCTCGTGGACACCGACCTTCCTGCACGACCAGCGCCACATCTCCATGGGCCACATCGCCTTCGCGGCGGTGCCGACCACACTCGCCGCGGCGGCCGGGGTGGTGCTCGGCGCGCGGCTCTCCGACCGGATCGGCGGGCGGCCGCGGATGATCGTGGTCCCGGCGATGGCCTGTACCGCCGCACTGCTTTTCGTGCTGCCGCGCGCCGAGCCTTTCCCGCTGTTCGTGCTGGTGGGCACGCTGATGAGCCTGGCCGCCGGGCTGGCCTACATGCCCGCGTTCGCGGTGCCGTTGCGCGCGCTGCCGAGCGCGACGATCGGGGCGGCCACCGGGGTGATCATCTTCGGCGGTCAGTTGGCCGGGGTGCTGGCCCCGGCGGCCTTCGGGTTCATCACCGATCGGCTTTCGTACACCACGGCTTTCGAAACAATGGCCGCCGGACCGCTGCTGGCCCTGGTCGCAGCGGCCCTGGTCCCGCAAACCGCCGAGGCGTTCCGGACGAAGCTGTCCCGGCGCGCACCGGCGCCCGTCCCCTCGAAGGAGAGTCTCACATGAGCGCATCCGCCGCTGCCGCACCACGGCTTCTGGACGGCGAGCACTGGCAGCAGGTGTATCGGCAGCTGCACGCGCACCCGGAGCTGTCGAGCCAGGAGCACGCCACCGCCCGCCTGGTGGCCGAGGAGCTGCGGGCGCTGCCCGGCTGGGAGGTGACCGAGAACGTCGGCGGCACCGGCGTTGTCGGCGTGCTGCAGAGCGGTCCCGGCCCGGTGATCTGGTTGCGGGCCGATATGGATGCGCTGCCGGTGCAGGAGGAGACCGGCCTCGACTACGCCTCCACCGTGCCCGGCGTCATGCATGCCTGCGGTCACGATGTGCATGTCACCGCGCTGCTCGGCACCTGTGCGGAGCTGGCCGCGAATCCGTTGCCCGGCACCGTGGTCGCACTGTTCCAGCCCGCCGAGGAGACCGGTTCGGGTGCGCAGGGGATGGTCAATGACGGTCTGCTGGAACGTTTTCCGCATCCGCGCATCGTGCTGGGCCAGCATGTGAGCCCGCTGCCCGCGGGCATCATCCTGTCCAAGCCGGGGACCCTGATGGCCGCCTCCGATTCGGTTCGCGTCACCTTCCTGGGCCGGGGCGGTCATGCCTCCCAGCCGCATACGGCCATCGATCCGCTGCTGATGGCGGCCTCGCTGGTGGTGCGCCTGCAGTCGCTCACCGCCCGCCAGACCGCGACCGCGTCCACCCCCGTGCTGACCGCGGGCGCGCTGCACGCGGGCACCCGGCCCAATATCATCGCCGACACCTCCGAGGTGCTGCTGAGCCTGCGCACCTTCACCGACGGCTCCCGCGATCACATGATCGAGGGCATCCAGCGCATGGCCGAGGCCGAGGCCGCCGCCGCGGGCGCGCCCCAGGAGCCCAAAGTCGAGTTCTACGACCACTTCCCGGTCACCGAGAACACCCCCGGCGACACCGAACGGGTGCTGGCCACCCTCACCGAGGCGGGACTTCCCGTCATGCCGATGGAACGCCCCATCACCGGCAGCGAGGACTTCGGCGCGTTCGGCACGGCGGCCAAGGCCCCGTCCGTCTTCTGGCACATCGGCGGCATCGATCCGGCCCGGTTCACCCCGGAGGATCAGGCGTTCATGCTGTCGGAAGGCGCACTGCCGCCACACTTCCCATCCAACCACTCCCCGCGCTTCGCTCCGGACCCCGGCCAGGCGCTTCCCACCGCCATCACCACCATGGTCACCGCCGCGCGCGCCGAACTGACTCGCCCCTGACCTCGAGCCCTGGTCGAAATCGTCTGCCCGACAACGCTGGTCGGCCTAATGCCTGCGGGTACGGGCCGCTTCGATGCGGGCGGCGAGTTCGACCAGGTCGGCGGCGGGGCCGGTGGGCGGGGTGCGGCGATGCCAGATCGCACGGAACTTCCTGGTCAAGGTCATCTCCTCGGCCAGCGGTATCTCACGGAGCGTGCCCGCCCGCAGTTCGTGAGCCACGATCAGGCGGCTCACCACGGCCGGGGCGGCACCGCTGCGGGCAGTGGTGAGAATCGCCGCGGCGGAACCGAGTTCGGCGGCGGGTGGGGCGGGCGTGCCGTGCATTTCCAGGGTCTCCCACACCGTGTCCCGGGTCCCGGAGCCCTTCTCCCGCCACAGCAGCGGGGTGTCGGCGAGCTCGCGCGGGGTCAGGGCGCGGCGGCGGGTGGCCCACGGATGGTGGGGCGCGACAACCACCACCAGCTCATCGGCGGCCAGCACCCGGCTGCCCAATCCCGTTGGCGGCTGCGGTCCTTCGACGAAACCCAGTACCGCCTCGCGATCCCGGACGGCGGTCGTGACCTGACGGGAGTTCGCCACATCCAGCGTCACCGCCAACTCCGGATGCAGCTTCCGCAGCGCCGTCAGCCAATGCGGAATGCGATGGTCGGCAAGCGTCGTCGAGGCCAGGATGCGCAGGCTCGAGCGCGGAACGCTCTGCAATGCCTTGATGCCGTCGGTCAACTCCAGCGCCGCCGCCAGCACCGGCCGTCCCAGCTCGACCACGGCCTGCCCGGCGTCGGTCAGCACCGAACCCGTCCGCCCCCGATCCAGCAGCCGCAAACCCACCCGCCGCTCCAGCGCAGTGACCCGCATGCTCGCCGCGGGCTGACTGATTCCGTGCCGCCGCGCCGCGGCCCCCAAACTCCCCAACTCCGCCACGGAAACCAGCAGCTCCAGCGACTCCAGATCCGGCGTCCCCGACGGCAAGCTCATAAGCCCACCTTATGACGTGATCGCGTTCGGCGCCCTAGCCACTCCCCCGTGTCCGCACCAGGATCATTCGTATCCGCAAGTCGCGGAGACGAAAACCGAAGGAGCGCCCCGTGACATTCGTGATCGGAGCCGCCTGTGTCGATGTGCTCGACAAAGCCTGCCTGGAAGAATGCCCGATCAACTGCATCGCCATCGGCGAGCGCATGGCCTACATCAACCCTGACGAATGCGTCGACTGCGCCGCCTGTGAACCGGTCTGCCCGGTGGAGGCGATCTACTACGAGGACGACGTACCCACCGACCAGGTCCACTTCATCGCCGAAAACGCCCGCTATTTCTCTTGACCGGCGGTCCTATCCTGGCCGAATGAGCCAATTCAGCAATGCGGGAGCGGATCAGGAGCTTCGGGAACGACGGGCGCGGTCGTTCGGAGCGGAGGCGGCCACCTATGACGAACATCGGCCGGACTATCCGGCGGCCGGAGTGCGGTGGGCGCTGGAACCGGTGGCGGGCGACAAGGTACGAGTGCTCGACCTCGCGGCGGGGACCGGGAAGCTCACCGGGGTGGTCCTCGCCGCGGGCGCGCAGGTGACCGCGGTCGAGCCCGATGACGGGATGCGTGCGGTGCTGGCGGAGCGGTTTCCGGAGGTGACCGCGCTCGCCGGGACCGCGGAATCGATTCCGCTGCCGACGGATTCGGTGGATGCCGTACTGGTGGGCCAGGCCCTGCACTGGTTCGATCTGCCGCGCGCGTTTCCCGAGATCGCGCGGGTGCTGCGGCCCGGCGGTGTGCTGGCGGCGTTCTGGAACGAACCCGACCTCTCCGTGGAGTGGGTGGCCGGGCTCGAACAGGTCTCGCGGTCGAATGCGTCCTTCCCCTCGGCCAAGCAGTCGGGCGAGCTACCCAGCCATCCCCTGTTCACCCCCTTCGAGACGGCGACGTTCCCGCATTCGCATCGGCGCACCGTCGAATCCCTCACCGCCACCATCGGAACCCACTCCCACACCCTCGTGATTCCGCCGGACGATCGCACGGTCCTGCTCGATCACATCTCGACGTATCTGCACAGCCGACCCGAGACGGCCGACGGCCCGTTCGAAATGCCGTTGCGCACCATGGTTATTCGCGCCGTTGTCACACCCCTGCCCTAGCGTCGCGAGGTGTGGAGAACTCACCGCGGTTTCGTGCCGCGCACCGGTCCGCGCTGGATCATGTACTGGCGCTGATCGCCGAATCATCGTGGGGGCGTGGGCTGGTGCTGCGCGGGAGTATGACCATGGCCGCGTGGGTGGGTGCGGCGGCGCGGGAGCCGGCGGATCTGGATTGGATCGTGCCGGAGCCGACCGATATCGCGTTCACCGATACCGCGGATCCGTTCCCGTTCGTGGAAGACCTGTCCTGGGTGCAGCATTGGCCGGAGGCGGCGTTCGGCGCGGTCGACGGCGAGATGTGGGAGGACGAGCAGTTCGAGACGTTCGGGCTGCGTCCGGCTCTGCCGCCGGAGGGCCTGCACTGGGTGGATCTCACGGACTACCTGGAGAATCACACCTGGACTCCCTTGCGGGACTGCCTGATCGAGACGATTCGGCGGCAACCGGTGGCCTCGGCGGGTGTGGTCCTGAGCGCCGACGGCATCGAGACCGGATCCTTCGAGGACTATGCCCTCGACTACGGCGACACCCCGGGCCTGCGCCTCCATGTCCCCTGGTACACGCTGGGCCCCGAGCCGATGTCCGGTCGCATCCAACTGGATTTCGCGGCCGACCAGGCCGTCTTCGACTCACCGGTCTGGACCCTGATCCCGCGCGGTGAGGGTCGCGCGCCCACCCCGTGCGCCACGGCCGGGCCGGAACTGTCGCTGGCCTGGAAGCTGTTGTGGCTCTACACCGATGCGCACGAGGTGGAGATCTACGGTGACGGTTTCGACGGCGGCGCGGGCAAGGATCTCTACGACGCCGTCCTGCTGGCGGAGTCCCCACGCACCCACCTCACCCGATCCTTGTTACGCAAGGTGTTCGGTGACAGGACAGCGGATTTCGAGGCCGAAGACATCCTGGCCTGGAAGGTGGACTGGGATAGGTTCCGGCGCAGGCATCCCCAGGTGTCCGGCGACAAGCGGGAGTGGCTCGAACGATTGGCCCGAGCCCTCTCCCGCATTGCCGCGCACTCTTGAGGATCAGCGGCCGGTCGAGAGCACGTGGGCGAGTTCCTGCACCGCTACGGCCGCCATCACCGCCTGGCCCGAGGTCGAGAAGTGGATTTGATCGGCGCTGACCAGGTTGTCGCGGTTGTTGAAGGGGTGATCCCACATATCGAAGACCACCGCCCCGTACTCGGCCGCGAGTCGGCGGGTGATGTCGGTGACCGTCCGAATCCGCTTGTCCCAGTCGGGATATGCGGGCACGACGAACGCACGCCCCATCGTGAAGGTTGTCAGTAGCGCACCGGTGTCGGCCGCGAGCCGGTACATGCGTCGCATGGTCCGCTCGATCTCGTCGAAATCGGGCTCCCGCCGCAGGATGTCGTTTGGACCACTGGGCAGATGCAGGAGATCCGGCTCGAAGTCGAGCATGCGGTCGAACTGGTCGGCCAGGGTCCGGGCCGTGGTGGCGCCGATCTCGGACGTGTTGAGGTACCGCATATCCGGGCGCACCCGCCGCAGCACCTCGGCGACCCGGTCCGACCAGCCCAGGTTTCGGTAGCCGGGCGTGGGCTCCCCGACACCGGCCGACAGGCTGTCGCCGACCACCCCGAATCGTCGCCAGGGCGCGGCGTACAGCAGGCCCGCGGCGGTGAGATCGGAGAGGCAGTAGGGGTCATTCTGTTCTGTCAGAGCACTATTCGGCATCGTCGACTCCTATTCCGGCCGACGCGAGCGGGGCGTGATGCCGAATGCCGTTGCGGCACCGACCACCGCGACGATCGCCACGAACACCCACCCGTGCCGGAAGCCGGTCACCATGCGGTCCGCGGTGGTATCGAGCGAACCGAGCACCGCGATCAACACCGCCACCCCCAGCACATAGCCGAGCTGGCGGGCGGTGTTCACCACCGCGCTGCCGGTGGCCGACTGCTCCGGTGGCAGATCGACGGCGGCCGAGGCGATCATGCTGGGCAACGCGAGGCCGATACCGATACCGGAGATCACCCAACCGGGCAGCACATCGGTGGCATAGTGCACCGGCGTACCCGCACTGGCCAGAACCAGTAGGACACCGGCGGCCAACAGCAGATTCCCGAGAGCGACAACGGCACCCACCGGCATGCGCTTGATCAGCCGCTGGCTGACGGCCGCGAAGATCGGCACCATGCTCGGCCCCGGGAGAATGGCGAGCCCGGTGGCGATGGTGCTGAAGTGGGCCGAATTCTCCAGCCACAGCGCGATACTGAGGAACCACGCCCCGAAGGCGGTGCAGAACGCCAGCACGGTGATATTCGCCCAGACGAAGGTCGGCACCCGGAACAAGTCGGGCGAGACCACCGGATTCGGTTGCCGCACAATCCGAATCACGAACCAGGCCACCCCGATCACCGCGATCACCAGCGTGGTGATCGTCGCGCCACCGTGCCACGACCAGTCGCCGCTCTTCACCAACCCGAGTGACAACGCACCGATGGCCACGATCAGCAAGGCCGTCCCGAACAGGTCGGGCAGGCGAGAAGGCATGCGCTCGTGCCGATTCGGCACCAGCCGCACCGCCGCGACGGCCGCTGCCACGCCCACCGGCAGGTTGATCAGGAACACCCACCGCCAGGACGCCTCGACCAGCGCCCCGCCGACCACCGGGCCGACCGCGGCGGCGAAGGAACTCGTCGTCGCCCAGATCTTCACCGCGCCCGGCACCCGAGCTCCCGGCAGCACCGTCAACAACAGCCCCAGGCTGGCCGGGGTCAAGGCGGCCGCGCCGACCGCCTGCACCACCCGGAACGCGACCAACGCCCACAGGGTCGGTGCCACCGCGCACGCCAGGCTCGCCAGCGTGAAAACGCCCAGCCCGACCAGGAATCCGGCCTTGCGCCCGAACCGGTCGGAGAATCGGCCCGCCGGAATCAGCAGCGCCGCATAGACGATCGCGTACCCGTTGAGCACCCAGCTGACATCCGCCAGCGACGAACCCCGGTAGGACTCACCGATTTTCGTGAAGGCCACGTTCACGACGAAGACGTCGAGCATGGCCATGAACGCGGCCGAACACAGGATCCACACGATCGCCGTCGAACGATCGCGAGGCGGCGGCGAGGCCGCCGATGCGTCCGCGGTCGCGTTCCGTGCGGTAGTTACGCCATCCATCAGGCTCCCCTTCTCGTCAGACGAAAAAAAAGAATACGGTCGGGCGTATGTACATCGCAAGGGTTGCGACCATCGGATCGAAAAACGGCATACGATCGGCTGTATGGACACTTCCGAGGCCGAGACGAGCGCCGAAAGCGGTGATCGGCGATTGCTGCGCGGGGCGCGATCACGACTCGCGGTGACCGAGCGCGCGGTCGATATCGCCTCGACCGACGGCCTCGACGGGCTCAGCTTCGGCCGACTGGCCGACGATCTCGGGGTCAGCAAGGCGGGAATTCAGACGCTGTTCCGGACCAAGGAGAAGCTGCAGCTCGCGACCGTCGAGGCGGCGCGAGCGGAGTTCCTCGACGCGGTCGTGCGGCCCGCGCAGGACTCCCCCGCGGGCGTCGCCCGGCTGCGCGCGCTCGTCGATCGCTGGATGGATTACGTCGTCGCGCCGCTGTTCCCCGGCGGTTGCTTCTGGGGTGCGAACCTCCCGATCTTCGACAGCCGCACCGGGCCGATCCGCGACGAGCTGCGTCGGCAGCGACGGGAGTGGGTCGAGATTCTCGCCACCCAGTTCCGCGCGGCCCTCGCCGCCGGTGAGATCGCCCCGATCGATCCCGATCTGGCCGCCTTCCAGGTCAATGCCCTGCTGACCACGGTCAATCAGGAGCTGCGCCTGGACGACGAGAACAGCGTGGCCATGGCGCGCCGGATCATCGACGGACTGCTCACTCCCGCCGCCTGATTCGCGCGTCCGGCCGCTACTGATCGAAAGAGATGTGCAGCGAATCGGATTCGGGCAGGGTCTGGCAGGCCAGGGTCAGGCCCTGGGCCAGTTCCTCCTCGATGAGGGATTCGTTCATGAGCATGCGGGTGCGGCCCTGCTTGACCGAGCAGATGCAGGTGGCACAGGCGGATTCGCGGCAGACGTAGGGTGCGTCGATGCCGTGGTCGAGCAGGACGTCGAGCAGCTTCTTGTTTCGCGGCCAGGGCAGGGTGTGCGTCTCGCCGTCGATATCGACGGTAACGATGGCGGATTCGGCCGAGGCCACGGGGGCCGGGCCGACCGGATCGGGATCGGCGTGCGCCACGGTGGCATGCTCGAAGGGGTTGTCGGTGAGCGAGCGGTACTTCTCCTCCCGAATGGCCCGTTCGGGCACCCGCAGCTGCCCCAATCCCTGTTTCACGGCCGAGGTGAAACCCACTGGGCCGCAAAGGTATATCTCGTGTCGCCGGTAGGGTCGGGCCAGCCCGGCGATGCCGCGGGCGGTGGGGATTCCACGCTCGGACTCCAACCAGTGCACCACGGTCAGGCGACGCGGATACCGGCGGACCAACTCCTGCAGTTGCGCCGCGAATATGATCGACGGCCGATCCCGATTCGCATAGAGGACCGCGATCTCGCCGCGGCCCAAGCGCAGCGCCGATTTGAGGATCGACATGATCGGGGTGATGCCGCTGCCCGCCGCACACAGCAGCAGATCGCGGTTCCACGAGCGGGGCGTGAAGTTGCCCACCGGTTCCAGGACCGTGAGAATGTCACCCGCGGAGACGTTGTCGCACAACCAGTTCGAGCCGTACCCGCCGGGCGTGCGTTTGATCGTGACGGTGGGGCGTTCGTCGCCGTGCGGGCTGCTCGACAGCGAATAGCAGCGAGCGACCGATCCCGTGCGCTCACTGGGCACACGCAGCGTCAGATACTGGCCCGGCGTGTAGGTGAAACGGCCGGTCAGGTCGGTGGGGATATCGAAGATCAGCGAGACCGCATCGGCGGTCTCGCTGATGACTTCGCGCACCTTGAGTTCGTGGGCGCGAGCATTCACCTGGGGCCTCCCCCTCTGCCCAGTACCAGCTCACCGAGCGACTGGATGCGATCCATCGAAAGCGGCTGGGTCATGCGGCGATTCACGCCGGGCGCAATGCGCAGCATGAAGTAGCCGAGCCAGGCTTCGGTCCGCACCGGAACGACGGCGAGATCGAAGCGGATGGAGCGCACCACGGCACGTGCGACCAGGTCGGGACTCATCGGCGAGAACGGCAGCCGCTCCGCGAGCTCCTGAATCTGCGCGGCGATCTGCTTGCCACGTTCCACCAGTGCCGGATCCACACCGACCGCGACGGCATGCTCCCCGATATTGGTGTTGATCACACCGGGGCAGATCGCGCTCACACCAACGCCTTTGGGCGCGAGTTCCAGCCGCAGGCATTCGGTCAGCATCTTCACCCCGGCCTTGGACACCGAGTACGCCGCCATTACCGGGGTCGGAGTGAAGGCCGCCGCGGAGGCGATATTCACGATGTGCCCGCGCTTGCCCTCGTCGATCATGAGCCGCCCGAACGCGCGGCAGCCGTACACGACACCGAGCAGGTTGACGCTCAGCTGCCGCTCCCAGTCCTCCGGTTCGAGGTCGAGAAACGCTCCGCTGACCAAGATTCCGGCATTGTTGACCAGCACGTCGGGCACCCCGTGGTCGGCGTGCACGTCGCGGGTGAACGCCGCCCAGGCGTGCGGGTCGGTGACGTCGAGCTGCATGGCCGTCGCCCGCTGCCCCTTGGACTGGATGAGCGCCACGGTGGCCAGCGCCGCGTCCTTGTCGATGTCCGAGACGATCACCTGGGATCCCATGCGCGCGAACCGAAGTGCCGTCGCTCGCCCGATCCCGCTGCCCGCGCCGGTGACGACGACGAGCTTCGGGTCGATGGAGTTGAGTTTCACGAGACCTCTTCGGAGAGCGCGGACGGCTGGGCCACGACGGGCGCGCCGACGGTGTAGCGGTACACGTCGAGATCGAAATGGCGGTTCTGCCAATACATCTCGCCGTGCGTGGACGGGCGGAACGGGGAGTCGCCGTGATTGTCGAGGTAGTAGGTGTTGGAGCCCTCGCAGACCGAGGTGAACAGGAAGTTCTTCTCCTGCCGCCGCAGACACCGCTGGAAGTACTCGTCGTGCACCTCCTGGCGGATCTCGACCTCGGTGGTGCCGCGCGCCCGCGATTCCGCGATGACCCGGGCCAGATGCGCCGAGGTGGCCTCGATCATCCAGATGTAGGAGCCGAGCACGAACCCGTAGGGACCGGTGATGGTGAAGGAGTTCGGGAACCCCGGCACCGAAACACCCTGGTAGGACTGGTAGCGATGCTCGTCCCAGAACTGTTCGAGATCCTTGCCGCCGCGCCCGCGCACCGGGAACGGCGGGATCGCACCCTTGTCCCACAGCTTGAATCCGGTGGCGCAGACGAGTACGTCGATCTCGTGCTCGGTGCCGTCCACGGTGACCACGCCACGTTCGGTGATCCGCGCGATGGAATCGGTGACCAGGCTGACGTCGGAGCGGTTGAACGTCCGCAGGTAGTCGTTGGACATCGACGGGCGCTTGCAGCCCAATCCGTAACGCGGCGTGAGCTTCTCCCGCAGCTCGGGATCGTTCACCTGCGACCGCATCCAGCGCCGGATCGGCGCTTCGGCCAGCCGCCGTCCGGAATTGGTCAGCCAGGTCGGCCCGACCACCATGCCGCTCATGGCGACCTCGGTGCCGATATTGCCGACCAGTCGCAGCGCCGAGCGGATGCGGCGGTTCCCCAACACCTGACGGCCGAGCGGGCCGACCTCGGCATCGTTCTTTGGGAATACCCAGATCGGCGTCCGCTGGAACACGGTCAGCTGCTCGGTCTCGTCCACGATCGCCGGAATCAGCTGCAGCGCGGTAGCTCCCGTGCCGATGACGGCCACCCGCTTGCCCGCGAGCGAGACATCGTGATCCCACATCGCGGTGTGCATGAGGGTGCCGCCGAAGTCGTCGAGCCCCTCGATGTCGGGCATCTTGGGCCGTTCCAGCCCGCCGATGGCCAGCACGATGTACCGCGCCGTGAGCCTCTGCCCGCCGTCGGTGCTCAACCGCCACAGGCTGTTCCGGTCGTCGAACTCCGCCGCCACGATGGTGGTGTTCAACCGCAGCTTGTCGCGCAGCCCGTACTTGTCGACCATGCTCTCGGCGTAGTCACGCAGTTCGGTGCCGGGTGCGAAGATGCGCGACCAGTCCCCGCGCTGCTCGTAGGAGAAGCTGTAGATGAACGACGGAATGTCCACCGCCACCCCGGGATAGGTGTTGGCATGCCAGGTGCCGCCCACCCGATCCCATTTGTCGACGATCACGAAGTCGTGAATGCCTTTGCGCTGCAGTGCGATCCCTGTGCCGATGCCGCCGAACCCGGCCCCGACCACGATGATCTCGTGGTCGGGGCGGGCGGTGGGCACACCACTGCCACCGTTTCTTCCCACTATCCCTCGCCTCCGGCTCAGCCGATTCGGTCCAGCAGTTCGCCGTCCGCGCCGAACAGCTCCTGCCGCCACTGCTCGAGCAGCGCGTTGGTATCGATATCGTCGGGATGGAAGCCCGGCCGCATATACGGGCGCATCTCCTTGAGCAGGTCCTTCACGATGGGACCGCGGTAGAGCCGGATCGATTGCCGCAGCACCTTCAACGGCCGCCAACTGCGCGGATCACTGAGGATGGAGGCGAACACACCGAGCGCGACCACCGGAATGGTGAACACGTACATGCCCGCCATCACACCGATGCGGACCGTCTCGGCTCCACCGGCATCGCGGAACACGTCGAAGGCCACCGACTTGTGCTCGAGCTCCTCGAAAGCGTGCCAGTTCAACAGATTCCACACCTCGGGATCGCCCGGGATGTCCTGGATCTCCTGGGTGCCCAGCACCCGCTTGGCCAGGGTGGCCGTGTAGTGCTCGGCCGCCGCGGTCACGGCCAGGTGCACCTGCCGGGGCACCGCGTTCTCGACCGCGATCAGACCCCGCTCCCGCAGCGCGTCGCTGCCGAAGGTGAAGATCCGGACGATCGGGAAGCCGTTCGCGATGAGCTGGTCGTTCAAGCGCCGATGCTGTTGCCCGTGCACCGCTTCCTGCCCGATGAATCCGGCCACCCGCTTCTTGAGCACGGGATCGGTGATCTCCCCGGAGAATTTGCGCACCGACCGGATGAAGGATTCCTCGCCCGGTGGGAAGGCTCCGGAGAGCACCGCGATCAGATGGGTGAGTGGGATATCGCCCTGGACGAAATGATGTGCCATCGGTTCGGGCTCACCGAACCGGAATCGCATGCGCCGCACCTTCGGATAGGGCGCGAGAGTGGAGTTTTCCTGCCGACCGATCGCCATTGGTCGGTCCTTTCTTGCGATGGAGTTGTGGTTACTTCAGGTGGTCGACGAGCTGACCGTCTTTCCCGAAAAGCTCACGCTGCCAGCGAGACAGCAGCTCGGAGGTGTCGATGTCGTCGGGGTGGAAGCCGGGGCGCAGGTACTTGGCCAGCTCCGGCATCAGGCCGCGGAAGATGGGCCCGGTGAACAGCCGATAGGTCTCGCGGGCCACGCGCACCGGCTGCCGCCGCGCGTTCTCGTCCCGGCCGACCGCCACCGCCAGGCTGACATAGGTCAGCGGCAGGGTCAGCGCGTACATGGCGAGCATGACGCCGATGCGGGTGCGTTCGCTGCCGCCGACCGCGCGGAAGACGTCGAAGGCCACCGACTTGTGCTCGAGCTCCTCGAGCGCATGCCAATTCAACAGGTTCCACACTTCCGGGTCACCCGGAATGTTCTGGATCTCGTCGCTGCCGAGCACCCGCTGCGCGAGCACCGCGGTGTAGTGTTCGGCGGCCGCGGTCATCGCCAGATGGACTTCGGGCGAGATGCGCTCCTCGATGCGCAGCATGCGCTCGATGGCCTGCGGGGAGTCCAGCCACTTGATGGGATAACCCATCTCGACCAGCTTGTCGTTGAGTTTGCGGTGTTCCTGGCCGTGCATGGCCTCCTGCCCGACGAAACCGGTGACCCGTTTGCGCAGCAGGGGATCGGTGATCCGGTCGGTCACGCGCCGGACCGAGCGGATGAAGGATTCCTCGCCGGCCGGGAAGCCGCCGGACATGCCGGCCACGAAATGGCTGTAGACCATGTCGTTCTCGACGAAGTACTTGTCGTGCGAATCGCGTTGATCGAAACGGAATTTGATGCGACGGGCCTTCGGATAGGCCTGCGCCGGAAGGGTATTCGTCATCTGACCATCCTTGGTGCAACACTAAGTACCTAGTACTACGTGTTCGATGTAAGGCCAGTGTAGGATTGTCCCAGACACCACACAAGGGGTGGGCCGTATCGAATCGAATTACAATCTGCCGCATGGCCTCCCGTCGCGACCGTCCGGCCGAGATGAAGGGTGATGCCCGCAGCGACCGCTGGCACACCCATCGCGCCTCGGTCCGCGCCGAACTCATCGAGGCCACCATCCGCGCCATCGACACGCACGGGGCCGAGCTCTCCATCGACGATGTGGTGAAAACCGCTGGTATACCGCGTCCCAAGCTGTATCGGTTCTTCGGCGACAAGGTGGAGTTGATGGCCGCGGTCAGCGGGCGGGTGCAGGAACTCATCGTCGAGCGGGTCACCCCGCACCTGGACCCGACCGGCCCCATCCGCGATGCCGTGCACACCGCACTGTCCGCCTATATCGATCTTGTCGCCGAGCGCCCCAACCTTTTTCACTTCATCGTCAGCTCACAGGTGATCACGGCCTTCGGCGCGGCGCGCTTGATCGAGGACGGCCGCCCACTGTCCGATACAGTCGCGGACTTCTTCTCCGGAGTGCTGCGGCTGCGCGGCGCGAACGGCGATCACACCCAGTTCGCGGTGGACGCCATGCTCGGCGCGGTCGGCCTGGGCGTGCTGCGCTGGCTCAACGAACCGGTCATCACCGCAAAGGAACTCACCGACGAGCTGACCGCCTTCGCCTGGGGGGCGCTCGCCGCCACCGCCGAGGCGCGCGGCCTGACCCTCGACCCCGACGCACCGCTGCTCCCACTCCCCCGGCTCAGCGAAGTGAACCAGCTCAGCGAATGAACCGCTCCACCATCCGCCGCTCGCTCGCGGCGTCGGCCAGCGGCCAGGTCAGCAGCGACAGCACCATGCGCACGATCCATTGCGCCGCTTCGTCATCGGGCGCGATCCCGGTGAGCAGGGTCGCGATCCGCCCCAGCTCCGGCGAACTCGCGAACGCCCCGTCACTGCCGCCCGCGCGGCTGCCCGCGAACCCCTTGGCCAGCACCGGGTCCGAGCGCACCGCCAGCACCGACGCCAGAATGGCCTCCACGATCCGGCGCGAACCCTCGTAGCGGCGGACCGCCGCGGTCACGCGTTCGGCCACGGCCACCGCCGATTTCGCCATCACCGCGTCGAACAATGCGGCCTTGCCCGGGAAATGGCGGTACAGCGTGGCGCGCGAACAGCCCGCCGCACCCGCCACCTCGTCCATCCCCACGTGGTCGAACCCGCGCGTCTGGAACAACTCCGCCGCGATGCCGACAATCCGGTCCGAGGCGATCGAACGCCGGACCCCGCCCGCCAGCCAGTCCACCCGCTGCCCGTTCAGCCCGACAGGTTCGGCCACCATACGCACTCCTCATTGGCGAAGATCAGGTCTCATCCTGAGATGTGCGGCCGGATTCGTCCAGTGGCGATTGCGCGGCGAGCGGGCGCGCAGATGACTGCCCGGCTGATAGCCAGTTTTAGGGAATTTCCAATTCGGTGTTAATTCCACTAGTCAACACACCTACCTAGAATTGCTGGAAGTTCACCCAACACGTGTGAGGCTCGGCGAAGACCCCACGTGACACCGTGCATTCACAGGCTCGGGCAATTCGACGGCAGATCTGCCATAGAGGAGACAGCGCGTGGACAAGGGTGTGGCGCGACTCGGTCGCCGACTCGGCAAACCCACGGCCAAGGACCTCACCTCCGGCATGGCGACCGGTCTGTTCAGCATTCCCGAGGGCATGGCCTACGCCTCCATCGCCGGATTCAATCCGGTCGCCGGTCTCTACGCGGGCGTGGTGCCGCCCATCCTGGGCTCGCTCACCGCCTCGACCGTCCTCATGATCACCACCCTGACCAGCGCCATCGCCCTGACCGGCCAATCCGCCATCGCCACCGCCGGACTCGACCCGCACGACGCGGGCAATATCGCCGCGCTCACCCTGCTGGTCGGCGTGGTCATGGTGCTGATGGGCGTGCTGCGGCTGGGCGTGGTGATGAGCTTCGTGTCCAACGCGGTCATGGTCGGGTTCTCCACCGGCATCGCGCTGCAGATCATGACCGGCGTCTTCAAGGACGCCACCGGGTACAAGCCGCCGGGGCACAACAAGCTTGTGCAGGTATGGAATTGGCTGACCGGGATCTCGCACTGGCAGTCCGCGGCCACCTGGGTCGCCATCGCGACCGTCGCGGTGTGGGCGGTAGCCCGCCTGACCCCCAAGCTCGAGGCGCTGGCCCTGCTGGTCGCCATGGTCGTGGTCAGCGTGGGCGTCGCGATCCTCGGCACCGATGTCGAGCTCGTCTCCGACATCGCCCACATCCCCGGCGCGCTGCCCGGACTGTCGCTGCCCAACTGGGATGCCATGCCGCACCTGGCGGCGGGCGCGCTGTCGGTGGCGCTGGTTGCGCTGGCGCAGGCCGCCAGCGTCGCGCCCTCCATGCCGAACCCGGACGGTAGCCGCTCCTCGGTGATCGCCGACTTCACCGCGCAGGGCATCGCGAATCTGGGCGGCGGCCTCTTCTCGGCGCTGCCCGCGGGCGGCTCGCTGTCGCGAACCGGGGTCGCGGCCGGGGTCGGGGCCCGAACCCGTTGGGCCGGTGTCTTTTCCGGTGTATTCCTGGCGCTGGTGGTCCTGACCTGCGGCAGCCTGGCCGAGCGCATTCCCATGCCGGTGATCGGCGGGCTCATCCTGGTGGTCGGCGCGGAACTGGTGTGGGGCAAGGTCAAAGACATCGAGCTGGTGTGGCGCACCTCGAAGCTGTCCACCGCCGCCATGATCGCCACGTTCGCGGCCACTACCCAGTTGCCGCTGCAGCAGGCCATCGTGATCGGCGCGGTGCTGTCGCTGCTGCTGTACTGCGTGCAGGCGGCCGGGCAGATAGAACTGGTCGGCTTGGCCCGCGACAGATCCGGGCACTGGCTCACCACGACTGTGCCGCAGGCGCTTCCGCCCGGCAAGGTCACCGTCATCGACTATCGCGGCAGCAGCTTCTTCGCCGAACTACCCCGGCTGGAATCGGCCCTGCCCGACGTGTCCGGCGCGCGCGACGCGGTGCTCGTGCTGGTGCTGCGCGCCATGCCCGACATCCCCTCCTCGGCCATCCTTCGCCTGCTCGAACGCTATAACCGCGAATTGCGTGACGCCGGAGGACGACTCGTGCTGGCGGGCGTGCAGCCGGAGCTGGCGCAGGTCATGAAGCACACCGGGCTCCTCGACGAGCTCGGACCCGACGGCGTCATCGAGACCGAACCCGAGATCTTCGGGCCGGTCACCAAGGCCGTCGACCTCGGAACCAACTGGATCAACGGTCGTAAAACCAAACAGTGAGGTGGTCATGACAGCAGCACCCGTGGATCGCACCGATTTCGACAATGCCGAGCGCGGTTTCATCGCCCGGCTCTCCCCCGCGGTCATTCCCGGCAAGAACGGCGGCGTGGCCTACGACGCCGACTCCTTCGACTTCCTGAAGGGCGAGGGCGCGGACACCGTGACGCCCAGCCTGTGGCGGCAGTCCCAGCTGACCGCCATGCATGGCCTCTACCAGGTGTGTGAGGGCGTGTATCAGGTTCGTGGACTGGACATCTCGAATATGACCCTGATCGAGTCCGACAACGGTGTCATTGTCGTCGACCCCCTGGTGAGTGCCGAGACCGCCGCCGCGTCGCTGGCCCTCTACCGCGCCAATCGCGGCGAGCGCACGGTGACCGCGGTGATCTACACCCATCCGCACGCCGACCACTTCGGTGGCGTGCTCGGGGTCGTGGAGCCCGACACCACCGTGCCGATCATCGCGCCCGAGCACTTCATGGAACACGCCGTGTCGGAGAACGTGTACGCCGGTACCGCCATGCTGCGGCGCGGTGGCTACTACAGCGGGGCGACCCTGCCGCGCGATCCGCGCGGTGTCGTCGGCATGGGACTCGGACCGGTCGCGTCAGGTGGCGAATTCGGCCTGCTGGCACCGACTCTCGACATCACGGCCACCGGCCAGGAGGAAGTGGTCGACGGAGTGCGGCTCATTTTCCAGATGACGCCGGGCACCGAGGCCCCGGCCGAGATGAACTTCCTGCTGCCCGATCGCAACGCCCTGTGCATGGCCGAGAACGCCTGCCACACCCTGCACAACATCCTCACCCTGCGTGGCGCGCAGGTGCGGGACTCCCGCATGTGGTCACGCTACATCGCCGAAGCGATCGAAATGTTCATCGACCGCGCCGATGTGGTGTTCGCCTCGCATCACTGGCCCACCTGGGGTCGCGACAACATTCTGGAATTCCTTACCCAGCAAAGAGATACGTACGCCTACCTGCACGACCAGACGGTACGGCGGATGAATCAGGGCGAGATCGGCAGCGAGATCGCCGAGGACTTCCCGCTGTCACCCGAACTCGCGGCCCAGTGGAACAACCGCGGGTACTACGGCTCGATCAGCCACGACGTGAAGGCCATCTACCAGCGTTATCTCGGCTGGTACGACGCCAATCCGGCGCACCTGTGGCAGCATCCGCCGCAGGCGCAGGCCACCCGCTACGTACAGTTGCTCGGTGGCGTCGACGCCACCGTGGCCAAGGTGAGGGAATTCGCCGACCAGGGCGACCTGCGCTTCGCGGCCGAACTGGGCAGCCACGCGGTCTTCGCCGATCCGTCCCATACCGGGGCCCGGCAGACCCTGGCCGAGGTCTACGAGCGACTCGGCTTCGGCTCCGAGAACGCCACCTGGCGCAACTGCTTCCTCACCGGCGCACAGGAACTCCTGCAGCCGGTGGCCTCGACGCCCCTGACGGCGAGCGCCGCGGTAGCGCTGGCCATGAGCATCACCCAGCTGTTCGACACCCTCTCGCTGAACGTGGTGGGATCCCGAGCGTGGGCGGAGAAGTTCAGCATCGCTTGGCATTTCACCGACAGCGGCGAGAACTACCACATGGAACTGAGCAACGGCGCCCTCATCCACCACCCGGCCACCCGCAAGCGGGATGCCGATCTCGACATCACCCTCACCAAACTCGGTCTGCTGCAACTGATGGCCACCGGTTCGTTCGACACCCTGCAGACCACCGGCGACACTGGCGTCTGGCAACGGCTGATCGCCCTGCTCGACAAGGCCGACCCGAACTTCGCGGTCGTCACCCCCTAGCGGGAAAACCGTTCAGCTGGCGGCCATTTCGCGCTGCACGGTGGTGGTGATCTCCGAGGCGGTGAGGATCATCGCCACCAGGAAGTCGACGAGCTGGGCACGGTCGATGTCCAGCTCACCCCGCAGCCATTCGATGAGGATTTCCAGGCCCCCGTGGGCGACGGTGCGGGCGGCGAGCCGGGAATGCAGGCCCTCGACGGCGGCTTCGCCGAGCAGTTCGCGGCCCTGGTCGAGCATGACCTCGGCGACCACGCCGACGAGATCGGTTCGGCGCTGGCGCAATTCGTCGGTGGTCTGCATGTCGATGGCGAGGCGGCGGCGGGCCGGGTGGTCGGCGATGGCGGTCACCCCGGCCTCGACGACGGCCCGCAGACGGATGCGGGTGTCGGCGGGGGCGGTGGCGATGACGCCCATGACGGCGGCGACGACCTCGGCGAGCTGCTCGTCGACCAGCTCGTAGAGCAGTCGGTCGGCGTGGCCGTACGCCTCGTAGAAGTAGCGGTCGTTGAGGCCCGCACGGGTGCACAGTGCGCGCACCTTCAGGCCCGCGATGCCCTCCTCGGCAATGACCTCGAGCGCCACGCCACGCAGTTGTTCGCGCCGCTGGGCCCGGCGCTCGTCGGCGCTGAGTCCGGCGTATCGGCCCCGGGGTGTCTCCACGATTCCGCCCTGTCTGTTGCCTGGCCGCTCAGTTTGGTGAAGACTATCACCAAAGTTCTGGTGAAGACCTTCACCAGAGACTGAGCGCACACAGGAGGCACGCAATGGCGCGTACCGAGCAGCTGCCCGATCCGGTGATCTTTCGGGAGTTCCCCTTCAATGTCGGCATCCGCCTGATCGGTCCCGGCGACATCCGCCCGACGCCCGAACAGCAGGCCGCCTACCGCAGATTCACCACGATGGGCGACCCGCTCGCCGACGCGGTGGTCGAGATGTTCCGGCGACTGCCCACCGGCACCGGTCGTGCCATGTTCGAGACGGCCCTGGAAAACGGCATCGACGCGGTGCCGGACGCACCCGCCGAGCTGAAAGCCTTTTTCGCGCACGTGGATTCGGTGCCGTTCTGGCTCGATCAGGACAAGCTGGACCGGGCGGCGCGGGTGAGCGGCCGGGTCGGGCCGTGGGCAACCAACCTTGCGCTGTCGATGTTTTCGCTCAATGGCGGCTACCTCGCCTCACGGGCGGGCAAGGTGCTCGTCGGCACCGGCGGACTCTCGGCCGAGGCCATGGCCCCGCGCCGGGTCGTCGAGACCGCGACCTGGTGGATCGACGTGACCGGTCCGGGCGGGCTGGAACGGTTCGCGCCGGGCTTCAAGAACACCGTGCGGGTGCGGATCATGCACGCGCAGGTGCGGGCGGGCATGAACCGACGGCCGGACTGGGACTACGAGAATTGGGATCACCCCATCAACCAGTCCCTGACCGCGGGCACGCTGATGTTGTTCTCGCTGGCCACCATTGCCGGGTGCAATGCCGTCGGCCTGACGTTCTCCAAGAAGGAGAAGGCGGCGGTCTACCACCTGTGGCGCTATGTCGGCCACCTGATCGGGCTCGATCCGGAGATCCTGCCCGCCGACGAAACCGACACCTGGCGACTGCTGTGGTTGCAGGCCGACTACGAGTTCCTGCCGGACGAGGATTCGCGCGCGCTGTCGAAGGCGCTGGTGTCGGCGCTCGGCCCGATCTACGGCTTCGACGGACCCGGCCTGCGCGCGCGGGCGTTGCGGCACATCTTCACGATGTACTCGGTCTCGTACAGCCGAATCCTGTTGGGCAAGACCAATTCCGACTTCCTGGAGATGCCCTACAGCCGCGTCTTCCTGGCGGCGGTGCTGGCCACGGCCGCGGTCAACGGCGCACTGGAGATTCCGCGGCGGCTCATTCCGGGCGCGACACGATGGAGCGAGCGGATGGGCCGGCGCGTCACCGAGCGCATGATGCTGCGGGCCGCACAGGTGAACAGCCCCGATCGCAGTTACGCCCGTCACGACCGGCTGGCCGCGACCCGCGCCGCCTGATCTACTTACCGGCTAGTAGCGTTTGTCCCTTAGAAGGGGTTTCAGGGGAAGCCCCTGAGAGTTACGAGAGTTGATATGACCCTGCCGCCCATCCTCTCTGAGCGCCTGCGCCTGCCCGCGGTCGCTTCGCCGATGTTCATCGTGTCCGGACCGGAGCTGGTCATCGCCCAGTCCAAGGCCGGGATCGTGGGCTCGTTCCCGTCGCTGAACGCGCGGCCGCAGTCGCTGTTCAAGGAGTGGCTGGTGCGGATCAACGAGGAGCTGGCCAAGCACGACGCCGACAATCCGGAGCAGCCGTCCGCGCCCTACGCGGTGAACCTGATCGTGCACAAGAGCAATGACCGGCTCGAGGAGGATCTCACGACGGTCGTCGAGCACAAGGTGCCGATCGTCATCACGTCGCTGGGCGCACGACCCGACGTGAACGAGGCCGTGCACTCCTACGGCGGCATCGTGCTGCACGACATCATCAACAATGTGTTCGCGCACAAGGCCGTCGAGCGCGGTGCGGACGGCCTCATCGCGGTGGCATCGGGTGCGGGCGGGCACGCGGGCACACAGTCGCCGTTCGCGCTGCTGTCCGAGATCCGCGAATGGTTCGACGGGCCGCTGCTGCTATCGGGTGCTATTGCCCACGGCCGCAATATCCTGGCCGCCCAGGCCGCGGGCGCGGACCTGGCCTACATCGGCTCGGCGTTCATCGCCACCGACGAGGCCAATGCCGTCCCCGGCTACAAGCAGATGATCGTCGACTCCGCCGCCGGTGACATCGTCTACTCCAACCTCTTCACCGGCGTGCACGGCAACTACCTGCGCGGCAGCATCACCGCCGCGGGCATGGACCCCGACAACCTGGCCCAGTCCGACCCGACCGCCATGGATTTCGGCACCGGCGAAGCGGATCCGGCCACCCCCGGGGCCAAGCCGTGGAAGGACATCTGGGGCTCCGGCCAGGGCATCGGCGCGGTGGACCGCGTCGGCCCGGCCGCGGACCTGGTGGAACGCCTCATCCGCGAATACGACGAGGCCAAGGCGCGCCTGCTGGCGCTCTGACCGGCAGCACCGAATCACCGCGAAGGGCGGGCGCATTCCGCGCCCGCCCTTCGCTTTTCAGGACTCCGCCGGTGTCTTCACGTTCTCATTGAAGCCGACCAGGGGCAGCCGCAATGCCGCCGGAGCGGTGGGCGGCACGACCGGACTACGCGGTGCGGTCGCGGCGATGCGCCGGTAGGCCGCACCTAGGTCCGGGCGGGGATCGGGCTCACCCTTGTTGGGCCACAACGAGACCGCGCGTTCGGCCTGGGCGGTGATGGTGAGCGACGGGTTGACGCCGAGGTTGGCGGAGATGGTGGAGCCATCGATGATGTGCAGGCCGGGGTGGCCGTACAGGCGGTGATACGGGTCGACGACGCCGGTGGCGGACGAGTCGCCGATGACACAGCCGCCGATGAAATGTCCGGTCATGGGGATGTTCAGGATGCCGGAGCTGGCCCCGATCGGGATGCCGTCGATGGCGTCGGCGACGCGGCGGGCGACCTCGTGCCCGGCGGGAACCCAGGTCGGATTGGGTTGGCCCTCACCTTGTTTGGTGGTCATACGGCGGCCGAACAGGCCGCGCTTCGTGTAGGTGGTGATGGAGTTGTCCACCGACTGCATGACCAGCAGCCCGATGGTCCGCTCGGACCAGTGCCGCGAATTGTGCACGCGCACCGCGTCACGAGGGCGGCGGCGGGCCGTGCGCAGCCAGAGCCGCCAGCGGGGAGTGTCGCCCTCGTCGTCGACCATGAGGGTGCTCATCACGCCGAAGGCATTGCTGCCCTTGCCATACCGCACCGGTTCGACGTGGGTGTCGTGATCGGGATGGATGGAGGACGTGATGGCCACGCCCTTGGTGTAGTCCGACTGCGGGTCGCGGCTTCGCACGCCGAGCAGCTCCTCGGAATTGGTGCGCGACAGATACCCCAGGCGATCCGAGATCCCGGTGAGCGACCCCTTGTCGCGCAGCCGGTGCAGCAGCCGCTGGGTGCCGAGCGCGGCAGCGGCGAAAACCACCTGTTCGGCGGTGAATTCGCGCCGCTTGCGACCGAACGGGCGGCCGGTGCGGACGGTTTCCACCGCATAGCCGCCACCGGACAACGGCCGTACATCGGTGACCGTGGTCAGCGGATGCACTGCGGCACCGGCCTTTTCGGCCAGGTACAGGTAGTTCTTGACCAGCGTGTTCTTGGCATTGTGGCGGCAACCGGTCATGCATTCGCCGCAGTGGGTGCAGGTGCGCCGGGCCGGTCCGGCCCCGCCGAAGAACGGATCCGGCACGTCCTCACCCGGACGGCGACCAGGCCCGCCGAAGAAGACGCCGACGGGGGTGGGCCGGTAGGTGTCACCGATTCCCATGTCCTCGGCCACTTCCCGCAGCACGCGGTCGGTGGGCGTGGTGGCCGGATTAGCCGTCACGCCCAGCATGCGTTTGGCCTGGTCGTAGTGCGGCGCGAGCTCGTCGCGCCAGTCGGTGATGTGCCCCCACTGGCGGTCGGCGTAGAACTTCTCCGGCGGCTCGTAGAGCGTATTGGCGTAGACGAGCGAGCCGCCGCCGACCCCCGCGCCCGCCATCACGAAGGTGTCCTTCAGCAGCGCCAGGCGCTGAATTCCGAAGCAGCCCAGCGCCGGTGCCCACAGGTAGCGCCGCAGCCGCCAGGACGTCTGCGCGAACTCGTGGTCCTCGAAGCGCCGCCCGGCCTCCAGTACGCCGACGCGGTACCCCTTCTCGGTCAGCCGCAGCGCGCTCACGCTGCCGCCGAAGCCGGAACCGATGACGAGGACGTCGTAGTCGAATCGCATTGCTACTCCTGGGATGCGGCGACCGGCACGAGCCGGTAGTCGGAGGGATTCAGGCGGCGGGTCTCGCGCCGGTAGCCGGTGACGGTGCCCGGCCAGTTGTTGGTGATGCGTCCGGCGTCGTTGCGATACCAGCTGGTGCAGAAGTTCCACACCGAACGGCCCAGGCGGCCTTGGATTCTCGCGTCGTACCCGGCCTCGACCTCGGGCCGCACGTCCAGCACGCGGCCGGGACGGCGGGCCAGCAGTTCGACCGCCTGCCGCACATAGCGGGTCTGGGATTCGATGATGTGCACGATCGAGCCTGCGCCCAGGTTGGTGTTGGGCCCGTAGAGCAGGAACAGATTGGGGAATCCGCTCACGGTGATCCCCTTGAAAGCCCGTGCACCACCGGCCCATTCGTCGTGCAGCTTGCGGCCCTGGCTGCCGGTGACGGTCATCGGCCACAGGAATTCGGTGCCCTTGAACCCGGTGCCGTAGACGATCACGTCGACCTCGTGCAGAACACCGTCGGCGGTGCGCACGCCGGTCGGGGTGATCTCGGTGATGCCGTTCGTCTCCACGTGCACATTGGGCTGGGTCAGGGCCGGGAAGTAGTCGTTGGAGAACAGCCCGCGTTTACAGCCGGGCGGTGCGTCGGGAGTCAGCTTGGCGCGCAACACCGGATCGGCCACCTGCTTCTCCAGGTGCCGGGTGCTGATCCGGCTGACGATCGGCCGGATGGCGGGAAGGTCGACGATGCTCAGCGACACCGTCTCGCACAGCATCCACCAGGCCAGCCGTTCGGCCAGCAGCACCGGCGGCACCCGATCGAACAGCGCCTGCCGCAGCGGGCCGTAATCGGTGTCGGGCTTGGGCAGGATCCAGGTGGCCGAGCGCTGGAACAGCGTCAACGCGGCTACATCCGGCTGGATGGCGGGCACGAATTGGATTGCGCTGGCGCCGGTTCCGATCACCGCGACCCGCTTGCCGCGCAGGTCGACCCCGTGATCCCAGTCGGCCGAATGGAAGGTGTCCCCCGAAAAGCTGTCGGCCCCCGGGATATTCGGTACGGACGGACGCGAGAGCTGGCCCACCGCCGACACCACGATGTCGGCCGTCAGTTCGGTGCCGTCGGCGATGCGTACGGTCCACTGCCCGGTGGCATCGTCGAATTCGGCGGCGGTGACCTCGGATCCGAACCGGATGCGGTCGAGCAGCCCGTACTTCTCGGTCAGCCCGCGCAGGTACCGCTGGATCTCGGCCTGCGGCGCGCAGCGCTTCGACCAGGACGGGTTCGGTTCGAAGGAGAACGAGTACAGCGGGGAGGGCACATCGCACTCCGCGCCCGGGTAGGTGTTCTCCCGCCACACCCCGCCCACGTCGTCGCCGCGCTCGAGGATGACGAAGTCGTCGATCCCGGCGCGCCGTAGCTCCAGCGCCATGCCGATGCCGCCGAACCCGGTGCCGATGATGACGATCGACGGGCTGCCGTTCATGCGTCCCTCTCCTCACTGCGATGTGATCGGATTCGACGCTACGACCTGCGGTTATCCGGACATGAAAGAGCGGAGGCCAGAAAATCAATACTTTCGGCCATAATGGCCGCATGAGCACGGTCGAGGAACCGGACGTCCGAACCTGGAACTTCCCGCGCGGCACCGCCAGTGTCGCGGTCATGACCGAGTTCGCGGCCGAGCACGGCGTCCCGGTCGCGCGCATGCTCGCGGGCACCGGCCTCACCGAGGGCCGGCTCACCGACGCCGAGGCGCAGATACCCGCCGAGACCGAACTGGCCGTGGTCCGCAATCTGCTGCGCGAACTGCCGGACCGGCCCGCGCTCGGCGTCGAGGTCGGCCGCCGCTACCGGATCAGCACCTTCGGCATCTTCGGCTATGCCTGCGTCACCAGTCCCACCCTGCGCGAGGCGATCTCGCTGGCATTGCGCTACTACCGGCTCGGATTCGCCTTCTGCACACCGATCGTGGAGTCCCGCCCACGCGAGGTGGTGACCTGGATCCACCACGACACCGTGCCCGCCGACGTGCAGCACTTCCTGGTCGAGCGCGACATCGTCGCCATGCACCGGGTGATGAGCGATCTGCTGGGGTCGCGCGTCGACTTCAGCCGCGCCGAATTCGGTTACCCGGACCGCGATTCCGGCGCCCGGCTGGAATCCCTGTTCGGCGTGCCGCCCCGATTCGACCGCCCGCACACCGTCTTCGGCATCGATCCGGACCTGCTGGCCCGTCCCCTCCCCCAGGCCAATCAGCCCACCTGGGCGGTGTGCGTGGCCCAGTGCCGCGATCTGCTGCACCGCCGTAGCGCCCGCACCGGCATTGCCGCCGAGGTGCGCGACCGGCTGCTGCCCGGTTCCGGCACAACGGGTTTCACCACCCCGCCCACGCTCGACGCCGTGGCCCGTGATCTCAATGTCAGCGCCCGCACGCTGCGCCGCCACCTGGAGGCCGCGGGCACCTCCTACCGGGCGCTGCTCGACGAGGTCCGCCACACCCTGGCCGAGGAAATGCTCACCGCCACCCCGCTCTCGGTGGACGACATCGCGATTCGCCTCGGCTACGCCGAAGCCACCCCGTTCATCCACGCCTTCAAACGCTGGACCACCACCACACCCGCCGCGTACCGCCGCGCGCAACGGCACGGCTGAGATCCAGAGGGCCACGGCTGAAATCAGCCCGATTCCAACGCTGTCCGAATTCCGCCGAGAGCCCCATCATTCACGTGCTGTACTGCACGTTCTTACCTGGAGGCCCCTGGTGACAAGTCCTGATCCCGCGCCGGAGACATCCGGTGCCCGACCTTCGTGGCCGGACGCCCTGGGGCGTCTGGGTGCCGACTGGTGGTCGGTAATCGTGTCGGGCGTGGTGGTCGCGCTCGCCGTGTTCGACGTCCTGCCGAAGATTCCGTGGTGACCTCATGAGTGACATCAGCACCCCCGACCTGACCAAGACCTCCGCCGAAACCCGCGGCGACGACGAGGCTTTCGACGAGCCGTCCGGTCCACTGACGCTCGCCCGCCTGCTGAGCTATGTCCCCGGCGTCCTGCTTCTCATCGTGGTCGGCCTGCTCGGCAAGTACGCCGAGATCTGGTGGCTGAAGATCGCCAAGCACGAGCACTGGACCGTCCCCGATATCGAATACGTGCTGTGGGCCATCCTGATCGGCCTGCTCATCACCAATACCGTTGGCCTGCACCCGATCTTCAAGCCGGGCATCGGCACCTACGAGTTCTGGCTCAAGATCGGCATCATCGCCCTGGGCGCGCGCTTCGTGCTCGGTGATGTGGCCAAGCTGGGCGGCACCAGCTTCCTGCAGATCCTGGTCGACATGACCGTGTCCGGCGCGATCATCCTGCTGGTGGCCCGCTACCTCGGACTGTCCGGCAAGCTCGGATCACTGCTGGCCATCGGCACCGCAATCTGTGGCGTCTCCGCGATCATCGCGGGCAAGGGCGCGATCCGGGCCCGCAATTCCGATGTCTCCTATGCCATCGCGGCCATTCTGGCGCTCGGCGCGGTGGCGCTGTTCGCGCTGCCGCCGCTGGGGCACGCCATCGGCCTGAGCGATCACGAGTTCGGGCTGTGGGCGGGTCTGGCCGTCGACAACACCGCCGAGACCACCGCCACCGGCTACCTGTTCTCCGACGAGGCGGGCAAGATCGCGGTGCTGGTGAAGTCGACCCGCAACGCACTGATCGGCTTCGTGGTGCTGGGCTTCGCCGCCTACTGGGCCTCGCGCGGTGAGGCCGACGCCATCGCACCGGGCCTGCGCGCCAAGGCGTCGTTCGTGTGGTCGAAGTTCCCGAAGTTCGTGCTGGGCTTCCTGGCCGTCTCGGCGCTGGCGACCGTGCACTGGCTCAACAAGGCTCAGGTTGCCAACCTGGGCGCGGTGTCGCGCTGGGCGTTCCTGCTGACCTTCGCGGGCGTCGGGCTCAACACCAACATCCGCGAGCTGGCCCGCACCGGCTGGCGACCGCTGGTCGTCGCGGTGGTCGGCCTGGTGACGGTGGCCGTCGTGTCGCTGACCTTGGTGCTGTTCACCTCCCGCGTCCTGCACTGGGGCGTCGGGAACTGAGCCGGAATCGACAAAGCCGGGAATCCGTTCGGATTCCCGGCTTTCGTCATCTCAGGCCCCGCGCTGCAGTTCGACCGTGCGGGATTCAGCGAAGCGTTCGGCCAGGAACCGCATGGCCGGACCGGCGAAAGCCAGTGCGCCGCCGATATGTTCACGACCTTGCATGGTGAGCATGGTGACGTCCGCGCCCAGCGCCTTCCACTCCTCCGCCAGCCGCACGGCCTGCGGATACGGAATGATCTGCTCGCTGGTGCCGCCCGCCACCAGAACCGGTGCGGCGGGAGCGATTCCGCCCAGCCGATTCTCCAGCAGCCGCGCCTTCACCTCGGGCACCTCGAACGGCGGCCGGTGCGTGTAGGTCGAGACCTTGGTGGGCACGACCAGGCCCGCACCGATGCCGACCACGGCCGCGACTCCGGCGTGGGTACGCCGCGCCAGCGCGGCCAGGACCCGGCCTCCGGCGTTGAGGTGCTGCAGCACATCCAGTTCCGGATAGGCGGCCTCGATGCCGAGCACGCCGTAGAACAGCAGCACCGCGTACGGGGTGTCGTCGAGGAACTTCACCATGTCGACCAGATCGGCCGGGGCCGAGCCGACCGCGCCGCCGACCAGCGGCAGATCCGGTGCGTAGGTGGGCTGCAGCTGCAGGGCCCAGCCCGCCGCGTTGCCGCCCTCGGAGTAGCCGTAGATGCCCAGCGGGCCGTCGGGATCCAGTTCCGCCTCGGGCAGACGACGCGCGGCGCGCATGCTGTCGAGCACCGCGGGCCCCAGCGCCTTGCCCATCACGTAGGGGTGCAGACCGGGGCTGCCGAGACCGGGGTAGTCGGTGATGGCGAGCGCCCAGCCGCGGCGCAGCGCGGCCCGCAGGAACAGCGACTCGTATTCGATGCCGTAGCGCAGCTGCCACGACGCGGCGGCGACGGTATTGGCCAGGCCCTGCGTACCGACCGCATACCCGACCAGCGGGCGCGATCCGGGGCCGCGCCACGGGGTGTTCGGGACCAGCACGGTGCCGGTGACCTGCGTCGGGTCACCCTTGGCGGTGGTCGTGGTGTAGCTGATGCGCCAGGCGCGAGCAGGCAGTTTCAGACCGGGCAGCATCCTCGCGGTCATCGGTTCGGCGGCCAGCAGCCGTCCGGGTCCGAACGCACCGGGATGTCCGGC
Organism: Nocardia heshunensis; assembly: GCF_054782115.1. Lineage (NCBI taxonomy): Bacteria > Bacillati > Actinomycetota > Actinomycetes > Mycobacteriales > Nocardiaceae > Nocardia > Nocardia heshunensis. The sequence continues at coordinate 187,802 of NZ_BAAGTC010000027.1, forward strand.
ACCGACCGCCGCCTCGTCGAAGCGGTTGGTGTTCGCAGTCATCGTTGCCTGCCCTTCTCGCACAAACTCGCGTTATGCAGTTGTCGCACAACCGGATCCGGGCGTTACAGCTGTCCCGGACAGTCCTGCTTGTTCGAAACCATACCCAGAATGGAAGATAACGACACTTCTTGTCACAACAACTCCCACTTATTGGGATGGCCCATCCGAGACAACGGTCACACCGTCCCGAAATACTCCCGGCCCCAGCCACGTTGCCGAAGTCGTGACCATTCCCCGCATCCTGCTGGTCTCCGGCAGCACGCGCGCCGGCTCGACCAACAGTGCCGCCCTGCGCACCATCGCCGCCGACGCCGGTCCCGACCTGGACGTCCGCCTCTATGACGGACTGCTCGGGCTGCCGCCCTTCATACCCGGGGAAACCGACGAGCCGGAGCCCGTGCTGGCCCTGCACCGGGAGCTCGCCGAGGTCGACGCGGTCCTGTTCTGCACCCCGGAGTACGCGGGCATGATCCCGGGCAGCCTCAAGAACCTGCTCGAATGGACCATCGGCAATGCCGATCTCAGCGATAAGCCCGTCGCCTACGTGAATGTGGCCTTCGAGGGCCGCGGCGAGGCCGCCGTCGCCACCCTGCGCACCGTGGTCGGCTACGCCGGAGCCGAGCTGGTGGAGGCCGCCAGCGGTCGGATCACCGTGCTCCAGAGCGATATCGGACCGGACGGCCTGGTCGCCGAACCGGACGCCCGCGCCCGGCTCCTTGCCGCCGCCCGAGCCCTGGCCACACACGCGACCCGCCCGGCCGAGCCCGCCACCTCGGTGTCGCTCGGTAGCTGATTTACTGAAGGTCAGGAAACCCCTCCGGACACAGGAGTGTGCGGGCATGGACGTGGGAATCTTCGGGGCCGGTCATTTCGGTCTGAGCCTGGCAGGTCTGTTCGATCGCGCGGGGCACACCGTGCACATCGCCAGCCACCACCTCGACGAGTTGTCGGACCTGGTGACCGAGCGGGGACTGCGCCACACCTACCCCGGCGACATCGATCTGGTCACCGGCTCCTCGACCATCCTCATCGGTGCGGTCCCCTGGCTCCAGTTACCGGCCCTGGCAAAGGAACTCCCCGATCTGGAGGGCAAGATCTGGGTCGACCCGGCCAATCCCTACGTCCGCGAGGACGACGGCACCGTCACCCTGCTGTCCACCGACGGCCGCCCCACCAGCGCGGTGGTGGCCGAGCTGTTCCCGAAGGCACAGCTGGTCAAGGCCTTCAACAACTTCACCACGCCCATGTTCCGGTCCGGCCCGCTGACCTCGCTGGGCCGCATCGTCGCACCGATGGCCGGTGACCACCCGGCCGCCCTGTGCCGGGTGGCCGAGCTGATCAAGACGACCGGCTTCGTCCCCATCATCATCGGCAATATCACCGACAGCACCGCCCTGGAGCCGAACGGTTCACTGCACCGCCTGTCCATACCGCCGATCGCACCCTGAAAAGCCGAGTGGCACACCAGCAGGTGCGCCACTCGGAAATCGGTTGTGCCACTATTCGATTCAGTCGACCTGGTCGGGGAACGCCTGCTGGCGATGACCGCCACGCAGGGTGCCTTCGAGATAGGCCGCCTTGCAGGCACGCCGGGCGATCTTGCCGCTGGAGGTGCGCGGGATGGACCCCGCGGGAACCAACAGCAGGTCGCGGACGGTGACACCGTGGCGTTTGGCAATCGCCGCGCGCACGGTTTCGGTGATCGGCTCCGGGTCGAGTTTGGCTGCGCCCGTGCCGCGTTCGGCCACGATGACCAGTTGTTCGGTGGCGTCGGCGGCGACCGCCTCGGCCGGGAGCTGGTTCGCCGACACCGAGAAGGCGGCCACGAATCCGGGCCGCAGGGCGGTGCTGGACTCCTGGGCGGAGTACTCCAGATCCTGCGGATAGTGGTTGCGGCCGTCCACGATCACCAGGTCCTTGACGCGGCCGGTGATGAACAGCTCGCCGTCGTAGTACGCACCGAAATCGCCGGTGCGCATCCAGTTCGCCTCCGCCGCAGCACCTTCCGCGTGCGAGCCGGACTGCCGTGCGGTGAGCCGGTTATGGAAGGTGGCCTCGCTCTCCTCCGGCCGACCCCAGTAGCCGCGGCCGATGTTCGCACCGTGCAACCAGATCTCGCCGACCTCACCGTCGGGCCGTTCCGCGCCGGTCTGCGGATCCACGATCACCGCCCACTGCGAATTCGCGACGTAGCCGCAGGACACCTGGGCCACCGCATTTTCCGCGTGTTCGTCGACCTCCACCATGTGCCCGGCATTGAGCTGCACGCGATCCACCCAGACCGCCCGCGCCTCGTCCTCACGCTTGGTGGCGGAGACGAACAGGGTGGCCTCGGCCATGCCGTAGCAGGGCTTGATGGCGGTCTTGGGCAGGCCGTAGGGCGCGAAGGCCTCGTTGAACTTGCGCATCGAGGTGACCGACACCGGTTCGCTGCCGTTGATCAGGCCGATCACATTGGACAGGTCCAATTCCTCACCGGCCTTGGGCAATCCGCGGGCGGCGGCGTGCTCGAAGGCGAAATTCGGTGCGGCGGCGAAGATCTCGGCGCCGTCCTCCTGGGCGGCGAGCTCCTTGATCCAGCGGTGCGGCCGGCGCACGAAGGCGCTGGGCGACATGATGGTGATGTACTTGCCGCCGATGGTGGGCAGGATCGCGCACAGCAATCCCATGTCGTGGAACAGCGGCAGCCAGGTGACGCCGCGGGCCATCTCGGTGATGCCGATGGCGTCGATCATCTGCAGCAAATTGGTACCGACCGCCCGGTGCGTGATCTCTACGCCGGCCGGAGTGCGGGTCGAACCGGAGGTATACTGCAGGTAGGCCACATCGTCCATCTGCAGATTCGGGCGCACCCAGCTCTCACCCACACTGTCCGGAATCGCCTCGACCGCGATGATGCGCGGACGCTGCGGCGCGGGCAGGTGTTTGAAGATCTCGCGCACCCCCACCGCGGCCGAACCGACCGTCAGAATCGCCGACGGCGCGCAATCGTCGAGCACGGCGTGCAGCCGATCGCTGTGGCCCTGCTCCTCCGGATCGAACAGGGGCACCGCGATATTGCCCGCGTACACCGCGGCGTACATGGCCACGATGTAGTCCAGGCCCTGGGGCGCCAGGATGGCGACGCGGTCCCCCGGCTGCGTGACCTGCTGCAGCCGGGCGGCCACGGCACGCAGCCGGACACCGAAGCGGTTCCACGTGAGGTCGTGGTACTCACCGTCGCGTTCACGCGAATAGTCGATAAAGCGGTAGGCGAGCTCGTCCCCGTTGACCGCGGCGTGCTTGTCGACCAGGTCGACCATGGTCTGGTTCTCAGGGATCTTGATGTTGCCGTGCTCGTCCAGAACGTCTTCGAAGGTCTCGCCGATCATTCCCTATCCTTCTTCAACTCACAGTCGAGAACTGTGCAGTGACACCGAACAAAGATCGACACCGAAAGCCCGAATGTAGCTGGGGGCTTGGGGACTCTAGCAGGTGTCGGATTCCCGCGTCACCGAGTACGAACGAAATACCACCCGGGAAAAGCGACTCAGTACCGGCCGAACGCGATGGCCACGTTGTGGCCGCCGAAGCCGAAGGAGTTGTTGATGGCGTAGTCGTAGTTGCCGGGCCGGGCCTGTCCGTGCACCACATCGAGGTCGATCTCGGGGTCCTGGTGCTCCAGATTCAGTGTGGCGGGGATGATTCCGTCACGCACGCTGAGCACGGTGATGACCGACTCCAGCGCACCGACCGCACCGATGGAATGCCCGAGGGCGGACTTCGGCGCGTACACCGCGGCGTGGTTGCCGACGGCTTGCTTGATGGCGTTGGCCTCCGCCGTGTCGCCGATCGGCGTGGCGGTGGCGTGCGCATTGATGTGCGACACATCGGCTTTCGAGATGCCCGCGTACTCCATGGCGCGGCTCATGGCGCGCGCCGCGCCGGTGCCCTCGGGATCCGGTGCGACCAGGTGGAAGCCGTCGGAGGTGATGCCCGCGCCCATGATCCGGGCGTGAATGGTGGCGCCGCGCGCGAGCGCGTGCTCCTCGGTCTCGATGACCATCAGGGCTCCGGCCTCACCGAAAACGAAACCGTCGCGGTCCTTGTCGAACGGCCGGGACGCGCCCTTGGGATCGTGATTGCGGGTGCTCATGGCGCGCATCATGGAGAACCCGGCGATGGGCAGCGCCTGGATGGAACCCTCCACGCCACCGGTGACCACCATGTCGGCATCGCCCATGACGACCATGCGCCAGGCATTGGCGATCGCCTCGGAACCGGACGAACAAGCCGAAACAGGCGTGGACACACCGGCCCTCGCCTGTAACTCGACGCCGACGCACGCCGCCGCGCCATTGGGCATGACGCCCTGCACGGTATGCGGAACCACCTTGCGGTAGCCGCCGTTGACCAGCTTGTCGCGCGCGGACATGAGCATCTCCGCACCGCCCAGTCCGGTGCCGATGGAGACGGCCAAACGATCCTTGTCCACCTCGGGATTCCCGGCATTGGCCCAGACCTCGCGACCCAGCACCACCGCCATCTGCTCGACATACGACCAGCGGCGCGCCTCGGCCTTGCTGACCTGATCGGTCGGCGAGACCTTGAGGTGGCCGCCGATGCGGACCGGCAGGCCGAAGTCGTCCAGGAAGCTGTCCTCGAGAACGTCGATTCCGCTCTCGCCGTTGAGTAGTCCCTTCCACGTCGAGTCGATGTCACCCGCGATCGAGGTGGTGGCCGCGAGTGCGGTGACCACGACGTTGGGGTATTTCCTGTGGTTGGGCGTCTGCATGTTCACTCTCCGTAGCAATGCTTCGGCGAACCTTGATCGATCCGCGTGGGCTGTCAAGGACTGGTATGGAACTAGCGAGCGGGGCCCGGCCAGGAACGCATCGGCGGGGTATGAAGCCAATCATCGGCGAACTGGGCTAGATTATCCGAGGCGACGCCGACCAGTCTCATTGGACGACACGCGGGTATCGGTTTCCACACCGGATCCCCTGCGCCGCGGCGGTGATCGCCGGATCTCCAGCATTCTGTTCTCCACCATCATTCTCGCAGGCCGAGCCATTTCGAGGGAGGGCACACGATCGTGGCCAGGAGTCTCACGCAGTTGGAGCTGCTCATCGAGCTGGAGCCGATTGCCGAGCAGAATGTCGACCGTCATCTATCGATGGCCAAGGACTGGCACCCGCATGACTATGTGCCTTGGGATCTCGGTCGCAACTTTGCAGCTATGGACGGCGTCGACTGGGATCCCGAGCAGTCGAGGCTGAGCGAGGTCGCCAAGGCGGCCATGGTTACCAACCTATTGACCGAGGACAATCTCCCCAGCTACCACCGGGAGATCGCGGAGAACTTCTCCCAGGACGGCGCGTGGGGCACCTGGGTGGGGCGGTGGACCGCCGAGGAGAACCGGCACGGCATCGTGATTCGCGATTACCTCGTAGTGACCCGGGGCGTGGATCCGGTAGCGCTGGAACAGGCGCGCATGATTCACATGACCAACGGCTACAACGCCGCACAGTTGATCAAGAAGCACAGCGATCGACAGGTGACCGCCGATGCCGGATTCATGCATTCCGTCGCTTATGTGACATTCCAGGAATTGGCGACCCGAGTTTCACATCGCAATACCGGCAAAGTGTGCGATGACCCCATAGCGGACCGCATGCTGCAACGCATCGCCGCCGACGAGAACCTGCACATGATCTTCTATCGGAATATGTGCGGTGCGGCCCTGGACCTCTCACCCGACCAGGCCATGGATGCCATTACCAATATCGTCATGGGATTCCAGATGCCCGGCATGGGCATGCCCAACTTCCGCCGCAATGGCGTGCTCATGGCCAAGCACGGCATCTACGACCTCCGCCAGCATCTGGAGGAGGTGCTGCTGCCGAACCTCAAGAAGTGGAACATCTTCGAACGCACCGACTTCGGTGCCCTGGGCGACCAGCGCCGCAACGAACTCGGGCAGTTCCTCGACAAGCTCCGCGGCGACGTGGTCCGCTTCGAGGAACAGCGCGACAAGGCCCTCGCCCGCGAGGCCCGCCGCGCCGAACAACCCCCGGTCCTCGTCGGCTGATATCGGACGAAACACCCAGTGGCGCACGGCCGAGTTCCTTCGGCCGTGCGCCACTCGGCGTTCCGGGGTCAGGGAATACGGCGGGCGAGGATCGCCGCGGTCAAGTAGACCAGCGCAGCGGTCGCCAAGGGCAGGGCGAGACTGGCGGGAGTGAGCGTCATCAGGGATGCCAGTACAGCAACGCCCAGCGCCGAGCCGAACTGGCGAGCGGAGTTGAAGGCGGCGGCGGCCAGGCCGGTGTGCGCGGTACCCGCGGCCGACACCGTGAGACCGGTGGCCGCGGGCATCGTGTAGGCCATGCCGAATCCGGTGAGCAACAAGGCGATCGCGATCAGCGGATACGGCGTATCCGGACCCACGCACGCCAGGCCGACCAGCCCCACCGCCCCGGTCGACATACCGGTGACGATCACCCGCCGCGGCCCCTGCCGCGCAGCCATCCGCCCACCGAGCGCGGACCCCACAATCCCGATCACCATCTCCGGCAGCAACGCGAAACCAGCCGCGGTGGGCGAATAGTGCAGGCTCCGCTGGAAGAACAGACTGACCACGAACAGCTGCCCATAGAACCCGAAGTTCTGCGCGAACCCGACCAGCGCGCTACCGACGAACGCCCGCGACCGCCGAAGCCCACTGGGCAGCAACCCTTTTCCGGCGCGAGCAGCACGAACGCCCAACAGCAGCCCAACTACCGCGGCCACCACCGCAATGGTGAGCGGCCCCGGCGCCACCGGTCGCGCACCGGCGAGAATCGCGGTGGCCGTGACTCCCGCCACGGCGAGCGCCGCGGTGGCCTGTCCGAACACCGGAATCGGCTGTGCAACACCGGCAACCGGCGGCACGGTGCGATGCAATAGCACCGCCGCCAGCACGCAAATGGGCACATTCACCGCGAAAATAGCGGGCCAGCCAATGTTTTCAGCGAGCACACCGCCCAGCACCGGCCCACTGCTCGCGGCCGTAGACCCGATCGCACCCCAGATACCAGTGGCGCGAGCACGCTCCGCCGGATCCGGATAGGTGTGCCGAATCAACGCCAGCGACGCCGGAATCAACAGCGCCGCACCAATTCCCTGCAGAACACGAGCGCCCACCAATACCGCAACACTCGGCGCCGCCGCGCAGGCCAGCGAGGCAAGCCCGAAGAACGCCAGCCCAGCCTGAAACGACCGCCGCGCCCCGAACCGATCCGCCAACCCCCCACCCGCCATGAGCAACGCCGCCAACGTCACCGTGTACCCGTCAACCACCCACTCCAACCCGGCAACCGTGGTGTGCAGCCCAACCGCCATCCGATCCAGCGCAATAGCAACAATCGTGGTGTCCAGAATGACGAGAAAATATCCCGCGGAGATCGCCACCAACGCGAGTCCCCCGCCGCGGGTGCGGGGCGCTTCCAATGTCCGGGTCATGCCCCCAGCCTGCTGCGAATTCCCTTCGGCCCGAACCGAAGCATCCCCATCGCGCGAGAGGCGGGTTACGCGCTGCGCAGGGTTGTGGTGTCGACGCCGAGGGTTCGGTGTAGGGCTTGCCAGCCTTGGGGGGTGAAGGAGATTGCGCGTGGGGTTTTGGCTGGGGTGCACCAGTTTTCGTCCAGCATTCGTTGGAGGAGCAGGGCGCCCAGGCCGCCTGCTAGGTGGTGGCGGCGTTCGGACCAGTCGACGCAGACGCGGATCGGTGGGCGGCGGCCGAACTGGCGGGGGTCCGTTGTGGTGATGGCCAATTCGTCCAGCAGGGGGTGGGGGCCTGCGGCTGTCCAGCGGCCGCCGATCATGTCCAGGGTTCCGCTGTCGCTCAGGGCGTCGAAGACCGCTACCCCGACCGCACCGGCCAGGTGGTCGTAGCAGGTGCGCGCGACGCGGAGATCGCGGTGGACGCGTGCGCCGCGCAGGGAGCGGACCGGCTGGACGGGAGAGATCAGTGCCATCGCCTCGAGGACCTGGACCACTTCCGGTAGCGCGATGCTGTAGTAGCGGTGGCGGCCTGCCTTTTCGACCGTGAGCCACCCTTGTTCGACCAGCTTCGCGAGGTGCTCGCTCGCGGTGGCGGCGCTCACCCCACCGGCTCGGGCGAGCTCACCGGCGGGCTGGGCGCGGCCGTCGGCGAGCACGGTCAGCATGCGGGCTCGGGCCGGATCTGCCAGCAGCCGGGCGGCACCGGAGATGTCGACATCGCCGTCCCTGATCGGTTCCATGCTTCCAGTCTGCCGCCCGAACATTTCGGCCCCTGCCGAACTGTCGCGGCCTCAGAAGAGGGTCATCGGATCGGTGGGCAGGGGGTCCGGGAGCGGGTCCAGTTCGGGTAGGCGGTCGCGAACCTCGGCGTGGAAGCGGCGGGCCAGGGTGCGGGCGGAGGCGTTGTCGGGGGTGTGGATGAAGATGGTCGGGGAACGGCCCTCGCGGAGCCAGGCGACTGCGGTGTCCACCCAGATGGCCCAGCCCGCGACGGTCGTCGCGGTGTCGTCGCGGCCGTGATAGCGGACCATCGGGAATTCCGTGAGGGCGCGGGTGCGGCGCGGGTTGCGGGGCTTCTTGGAACCGGCCTCGTATTCGGCCTGGCTCGAGGGCGGGGCGGAGAAGAGCACCGTGGTATCGAAGGTGACCCATTCCGCGCCCGCGGCCTCCAGCACGGCCTCCAGTTGGGCTGTGGCGCGCGGGTTTTCGAAGAACACGGGGTTGCGGACCTCGACGGCGCAGCGGTAGTGGGCCGGGAGTGCGTCCAGGAAATCTGCCAGGGCAGTCAGATTGGTGAAGGAGGCGGGCAGCTGCACCCACAGCGAGTGCAACCGCCGACCGAGCGGTTCGATGGCGTCGAGGAAGTGCGCCATCTCGTCGTCGATGCCGGTGAGGCGGCGGTCGTGGGTGATGGTGCGGGGCAGCTTCATCACGAAGCGGAAGTCGGGATCGGTTTGGCGAGCCCAGGATTGGACGGTGCGCCGCTGCGGTGTCGCGTAGAAGGTGGTGTTGCCCTCCACCGCGTTGCACCAGGAGGAGTAGGTGCGCAGGCGTTCGGCCGGGGGTATCGGCTTCTCCTGCCAGTCCGGGTGTTGCCACATTGCGCAACCGACAAAAAGCCGCATACCTGTCAATTTATGTCAATGGCTTGCGGGGCCGCAGCCAACCGTAGGTAAGCTGCACCGCCCGGGTCCAGTTCTCGTACTCTTCGGCACGCAATGTCGGATCCATCCGCGGCACCCACTGCGCGGCGACACGCCAATTGTGGCGCAGGCCCTCGAGATCCGGCCAATAGCCGACCGCCAAGCCCGCCGCGTAGGCCGCCCCCAACGACACCGTCTCGGCCACGATGGGCCGCATCACCGGGATATCGAGGACATCGGCGACGATCTGCATGAGCAGGTTGTCCGACGTCATGCCGCCCGCCACCCGCAGCGCCCCGGCCTGCAACCCGGAGTCGGCGTTCATCGCCTCGACGACGTCCCGGGTCTGCCAGGCCGTCGCCTCCAGCACCGCACGGGCGATGTGCCCCTTGGTGATATACGAGGTGAGCCCGATCAGCAGACCACGCGCGTCACTGCGCCAGTGCGGTGCGTACAGCCCGGAGAAGGCCGGCACGAGATAGCAGCCGCCATTGTCTTCGACTGTGCCCGCGAGGGTTTCGATCTCTGGCGCACTCGCGATGAGCCCGATATTGTCGCGCAGCCACTGCACCAGCGACCCCGTCACCGCGATCGGCCCCTCCAGCGCGTACACCGGTTCCGACCCCACCTGATACCCGATGGTGGTGAGCAGCCCGTGCTCCGAGCGCACCAATTCCCGCCCGGTGTTCATGAGCAGGAATCCGCCTGTGCCGTAGGTGCATTCGGTCTCACCCGGCGCGAAACAGGTCTGCCCGAACAGCGCCGCGTGCTGATCGCCCAGTGCCGCCGCGATCCGCACCCCCGGCAGCACCCGGCGCGCGGTCCCGAACTCCCCGGTGGAGGGTTCGATGCGCGGCAGCATGGCGGCCGGAATGTCGAAGAACCGCAACAGTTCCGCGTCCCACTCCAGCGTGGACAGGTTCATCAGCAGCGTGCGCCCGGCATTGGTGACGTCGGTGACCTGGATCCCGTGATCGGCTCCCCCGGTCAGATTCCAGATGAGCCAGGTCTCCATGGTCCCGAACAACACCTCGCCGCGCTCGGCCCGCTCCCGCAGTCCCGGTGTGCGATCCAGCAGCCAGCGCAGCCGCGGCGCGGCGAAATAGGTGGCCAGTGGCAGGCCGCACAGCTCCCGGATGCGTTCCGCGCCAGCCGATTCCCGCATCTGCTCGACGAGCTCTTCGGTGCGCACGTCCTGCCACACGATGGCCCGCCCGATCGGCGTGCCGGTGCGCCGATCCCACACCACCGTGGTCTCGCGCTGATTCGCGATCCCGACCGCGGCCACCTGCTCCAGGGTGATCCCCGAATCCCGCAGCGCCGCAGGCACGATGCGCTCCACATTGCGCCAGATCTCCAGCGCGTCCTGTTCCATCCACCCCGGCCGCGGGTAATGCTGCTTGTGCTCGCGCTGCGCCACCCCGGTCAGCCGGGCCCGCTGATCGAACAGGATGGCCCGGGTCGAGGTGGTGCCCTGATCGATGGCCAGCACATACTTCTGCGTCATTGTGATCCTCCGAGATCCCGCGATACCGCGGCCGCCGCCTCGCGCACCTGGGCGATCGGCGCGGACCGGAAATGCAGTTGCCCGTCGCAGAGCCGATCGATCGGCCCGGTGATGCCGATGGCACCGACCACCAAACCACCTCGCGAGCGAATCGGCGCGGCGACTCCGGCCTCGCCGGAACGGAATTCGCCGATCTCCCCCGCCCAGCCGGTGCGCCGCACCTCGGAGATGGCGCGGCGCACGATGATCGGATCGGTGATGGTGCGATGGGTGAGCGCGGGCAGCGTCCCGTCGCCGAGCGCATCGGACAGCTCCGTGTCGTAGGCCAGCAACACCTTGCCCAAGGCGGTCGCGTGCGGCGGCAGTTCCTCGCCGACGGCCAGTTCCTGTTCGGTGTTGTCGGGCCGGAACACGTGGTGGATCACCACGACTCCCCCGTCCACGGGTGCCGCGATCCGCACCGATTCCCCGCTGCGCGCGGCCAGCGCGTCGGCCCGGTTGATGGCCCGCGAGCGCAGTTCGTTGGCGTCCAGCCGCCCGGCCCCGAGATCGGACAGCGCGGGACTCAACTGGTACTTGCCACTGGCCGGATCCTGATCGACGAACCCCACGCCCTGCAGTGTCCGCAGAATGCCGTGCGCGGTCGGCTTGGCCAGTCCCAGCGCCGCCGCGATCTCCCCCACGCCCATGCGCCCGGACCCACGCGCGAGTAGCCGCAGAATGGCCGCGGCTCGCTCGATCGACTGAATCGGTCCCGGCATGCCCCGTAACCTATCAGCAAACCGTTCGGCATTGTCGAACGCGTCGCCTGTGCCAGAGCCCTTTCACTTCGTAGCGTGGACGTCGGGCTTGCTGAACCCAGGCCCACCAGCGCAGACGGACTCAACGACGAGTTTGGTGGAAAGGACCGCGATGACGCAGTACGTCGGAGCCATCGACCAAGGCACGACCTCCACGCGATTCATGGTGTTCGATCACGGCGGCAATGTGGTTGCCCGCCATCAGCTCGAGCATGAGCAGATTCTTCCCCAGGCCGGTTGGGTCGAGCACAACCCGGCGGAAATCTGGGAGCGCACCCGCACCGTCATCAAGAGCGCCCTCGCCGGCGCCCGCCTCACCGCCGCCGATCTGGTCGCGGTCGGCGTCACCAATCAGCGCGAGACCACCATCGTCTGGGACCGCCGCACCGGAGTCCCGTACTACAACGCCATCGTCTGGCAGGACACCCGCACCGACCGCATCGTCGCCGAGATCGACAAGTCGGGCAAGGGCGATCTGATTCGCGAACGGGCCGGTCTGCCGCCCGCGCCGTACTTCTCCGGCGGCAAGCTCAAGTGGATCCTCGACAATGTCCCGGGCGTGCGGGCGGACGCGGAGAACGGCGATGCCCTCTTCGGCACCCCCGACACCTGGTTGATCTGGAATCTCACCGGCGGCGTCCACGGTGGCGTGCACGTCACCGACCCCACCAATGCCTCGCGCACCATGCTCATGGATCTCGAAACCCTGGACTGGGACGACGAATTGCTCGCCCTGTTCGATGTGCCGCGGGCCATGCTGCCGCGCATCGCGCCGTCCTCGAATCCGGAGGGCTTCGGCACCAGCTACCCCGACGGCCCGCTCAAGGGCAAGGTCAAGATCACCGGCGTGCTGGGCGACCAGCAGGCCGCCACCGTCGGCCAGGTCTGCTTCCGGCCGGGCGAGGCCAAGAACACCTACGGCACCGGTAACTTCCTGATGCTCAATACCGGTACCGAGATCGTGCACTCCAAGCACGGCCTGCTGACCACCGTCGCCTACCAGTTCGGCGACGACAAGCCGGTGTACGCGCTGGAGGGCTCGATCGCCGTCACCGGGTCGGCCGTGCAGTGGCTGCGCGACCAGCTCGGCATCATCTCCGGCGCGGAACGCGTTGAGGCCCTTGCTCTTCAGGTCCCCGACAACGGCGGCGTCTACTTCGTGCCCGCCTTCTCCGGCCTGTTCGCCCCGTACTGGCGGGCGGACGCGCGCGGCGCGATCGTCGGCCTGTCCCGCTTCAGCAACAACGCCCACATCGCCAGGGCCACCCTGGAATCCATCTGCTACCAGACCCGCGACGTGGTCGAGGCCATGCAGCAGGATTCCGGCGTCAAGCTCGACACGCTGCGTGTCGACGGCGGTGTCACCTCCAACGAACTGGCCATGCAGATCCAGGCCGACTTCCTCGGTGTCCCGGTCTCGCGCCCGGTGGTCTCGGAGACCACCGCGCTCGGCGCGGCCTACGCCGCCGGTCTCGCGGTCGGATTCTGGTCCAGCACAGACGAACTCGTCGCCAACTGGCACGAGGACAAGAACTGGCAGCCCACCATGACCGAACAGGCGCGACAGAAGGGTTACGCGCGCTGGCTCAAGGCCGTCTCGCGCACCCTCGACTGGGTCGATCTCGACGATGACGACGACCAGCACCGCTGACTGTTCCCCACCGACTCACAACACCGATCGCAAGGAGTATTTCGTGTCCGCACAATTGGATCCCGCCTACCGCGCCCGGGCGATTGATTCGCTCGGCGACACCGAAATCGACGTGCTCGTGATCGGTGGTGGAGTGACCGGAGCGGGCGCGGCCCTGGATGCCGCGTCGCGCGGCCTGTCCGTCACCCTGGTCGAGGCGCGCGACTTCGCCGCCGGCACCTCGAGCCGGTCCTCCAAGCTCATCCACGGTGGCCTGCGCTACCTCGAGCAGTACGACTTCGCCCTGGTCCGTGAGGCTTTGCGCGAGCGCGGGCTGCTGCTCAACAAGCTGGCCCCACACCTGGTGCACCCGGTCTCGTTCCTGTTCCCGCTGCAGAAGCACTACGAGCGCTTCTACATCGGCGCGGGCATCGCCCTGTACGACACCCTGGGCGGCGCGCGCTCGGTCCCGATGCACCGGCACCTGAGCCGTTCCAAGGCACTGGAATTGGCCCCGGCGCTCAAGGAAGACGCCATGACCGGCGCCATCCGCTACTACGACGCGCAGGTCGACGACGCGCGCCACACCATGACCATCGCCCGCACCGCCGCCCAGCACGGCGCGACCGTGCTGACCCGCACCAAGGTCACCGGGCTGCTGCGCGACGGCGAGAAGGTCGTGGGCGCGAAGGTGATGGATCTGGAAACCGGTCTGGAGCACAGCATCCGGGCCAAGACCGTGATCTCGGCAACCGGCGTGTGGACCGACGACATGATCAAGATGACCGGCGTCGACTTCCCGTTCCACGTGCGCATGTCCAAGGGCGTGCACATCATGGTGCCGCGCGAGAAGCTCGATATGGGCAGCGGTATCGCCATGAAGACCGAGAAGTCCGTGCTGTTCGTGATCCCGTGGGCCGAGCACTGGATCATCGGCACCACCGACACCGACTGGTCGCTGGACAAGAACCATCCGACCGCCACCGCCGGGGATGTGCAGTACATCCTCGATCACGTCAATTCGCTGCTGCGTGAACCGCTTACGCGCGCCGACATCGTCGGCACCTACGCGGGCCTGCGGCCGCTGATGACCGGCGCGAACAAGGAGACCTCCAAGCTCTCGCGCGAGCACGCGGTGGCCGAGCCCGCCCCGGGCCTGTTCGTCATCGCGGGCGGCAAGTACACCACCTACCGGGTGATGGCCGCCGATGTGGTCGATGCCGCCGCCGAGCGCCTCGGCAGCGATGTCGCGCCGTCGGTGACCGCGAGCCTGCCCATCCTGGGCGCGGTCGGCTACCAGGACATGCTCGACACCGTCGCCGATGTGGCCGCGCGGGCCGAGCTGCCGGTCGAGACCGTGGAGCACCTGCTGGGCCGCTACGGCTCGCTGTCGGAGGAGATCTTCGACCTCATCGCCGCGGTTCCCGCACTGCGCGAACCGATTCCGGGCGCCGAGGACTACATCGGGGCCGAGGCCGTCTACGCCGCCACCCACGAGGGCGCGCTGCACCTGGACGACCTGCTGACCCGCCGCACCCGCATCTCCATCGAGGTGCCCGACCGCGGCCTGAAGGCGGCCCCGGAGATCGCGCGTCTCATTGCCCCGCACCTGGGCTGGACCGACGAGCGCACCAATACCGAGATCAACCGGTACTTCGATCGCGTGCACGCCGAGCTGGCGGCCAATGAGGAGAACGACGACGAGGCGGCCAATACCGCCCGCCTGATCGCCACCGCCTGAACTCCATAACAAACGTTTCGACGTCGCGCGGACCCGATCCGCGCGGCGTCGGAGCCATATCACGAGTCGCGAAAAGCGCCGCGCCGGAATAATTTCCGGCGCGGCGTTGCGTTTTCGGAATCACGAAATTCCCGGCCTGTTGGACTTGTGTCCGGCATCCCTCACCCTCTAGCGTGTTTCTAGATATTTGCTGAACGGTGGATAAGAGAATCCGGTTCAGAGTGGCATCGGACGCCGATCGGAAGGCGAATCAATGGGCTTCAGCTCTATTTTTGTCAGTGAAGCATTGGGCACCGGGGTACTGATACTCCTGGGCGCCGGCGTGGTAGCCAATGTGGTGCTGGCCAAATCGAAAGGCTTCGACGGCGGCTGGCTGCTCATCACGTTCGGTTGGGGCCTCGGCGTTTTCGGCGGCGTCTATGTCGCCTACAAGACCGGCGGTCATCTGAATCCGGCGGTGACGATCGGCAATCTGTTCTCGGGCGCGAAGGAATACGCCCCCGGTATCGAGGTGAATTTCACCAATACCGTTGCCTACCTGTCGGGTCAGCTGGTCGGTGCGTTCCTCGGCGCGTGCGCCGCCTACGTGGTCTACAAGAAGCATTTCGACGAGGAGCCCGACGAGGGCAAGAAGCTCGGCGTGTTCTCCACCGGTCCGGCCATCCGCTCCTACAAGTGGAACTTCCTCACCGAGGTGATCGCCACCTTCGTGCTGGTCTTCGTGATTCTCGCCTTCGGCAAGACCCCCAGCGGCCTCGGCCCGCTGGCGGCGGCCCTGCTGGTGGTCGGCATCGGCGCGTCGCTCGGCGGCCCGACCGGCTACGCCATCAACCCGGCCCGCGACCTCGGGCCGCGCATCGCCTACGCCCTGCTCCCCACCCGTCGCGCGGCGAGCGTTGCGCCGGAGCGCATTCCGGCCACCGTGGCCGCCGGTGGCGCGGCCCAGCGCGTCATCGAGGAGAACCCGGGCGATCCGGTCTCCTCCACCGAGAAGAACGCCGACTGGTCCTACGCGTGGGTCCCGGTGCTCGGTCCGCTCGTCGGCGGCGCACTCGCGGGCCTCGTCGCCCAGTGGTACATGTAGCGCTCTCGCCCCCCGAGGCCCATCGACATCGGCAAACGCCGAATGTCGGTGGGCCTTGTTAGTTTTCGCGTCATATCCAAGTTCGACGCGGGGAGCAAGACATGAGCGGCGGGGAAACCACCTACCTGGAGCTGTCCGAGGACAGCGGTTCGGCACACAAGTTCTACGAGATCGTCGTGGCGGGGACATCCGTGACGGTTCGGTACGGGCGCATCGGGGACGCCGGGCAGAAGTCGTCGAGTACGTATGCGACGGAAGAGAAGGCACGCGCGGCGGCGGCCAAGAAGGTCGCCGAGAAGACCCGCAAAGGCTACGCGCCCGCGGTGATGGGAGCGCGAGGGAAGCGGCCGATCACGCGGCGGGCCATCGTCAGCCAGCGCTCGACCGCGAAGAAGGCCCCGGTGCTGTGGACCTTCGATTCGGGTGCGCCCGCGTTCGGAATCTTCGCCGACGCCGAGCGCTGCCTGGTCGGCAACCAGCGCGGGGACGTCTTCACACTGACCCCGAGCGGCGAGGTGACCGGGCACTTCAAGCTGCCCGATGGCGTGAAATGCATTGTCGCCGACGATTTCTGGATCTACGCAGGCTGCGACGACGGCCGCGTGTACGACCTGTCCGGGAAGGTGCCGCGGGCGGCCTACGACATCGCCGCCGACGTCGACATCTACTGGCTCGACATCCACGACGGCATCCTGGGCGTCGCCGATCGGCAGGGCGGGCTGACCGTCATCGACCACGAGGAAGAGTCGTTGTGGACGCGGCGCTCCACCGGCAACTCCGGCTGGATGGTGCGCATCGACAAAGACGGTGTGTACCACGGACATTCGAACGGCGTCACCGCCTACGGCCTGGCCACCGGCGACCAGAAATGGCATGTCGGCACCGGCGGTTCGGTGCTGTTCGGCTGGCAGGAAACCGACGCGGTCTACGCGGGCACCGCGCATCGGCAGGTGCGCATGGTGGCCAAGGACGGGCAGGCCGAGCGGATTTACCAGTGCGACGCGGCCGTATTCTCCTGTGCCACTTCACCGGACGGGCGCTACGTCTTCGCGGGCGACAACTACTCCTCGGTGTACTGCTTCGACGCCGAGGGCAACCGGTTGTGGAAGCTGGCCACCGGATGCGGGTCGGCGTACTCGATGCAGTACCACGACGAGAAGCTGTACCTGGTCACCACCAACGGCACCCTCGCCTGCCTGGATGTCAGTCAGCCCGCCATCGGCAATGCCGAGCAGGGCGTGCTGCCGGAGACCTTGTCGATCAAGGCCCCCGAGATGTCGGCCGTGGCCCCCAGCGCCACCGTGGAGGTGACCGCCGATGCCGGGGACGGCATCGTGGTGGAATGCGTCCAGGAGGGTACGCACCTGCGCGTGCACGTGGTGTCGCCGGGATATCAGCGCGGCTGGAATGTGCAGTTCCCCCGCGAGGTTCGCGAGGCCGGGGTGCGGTACGTGGTCGACGCGGTCTCCGAGTCGGCGCGCGGCGGGTTCTACCGGGTGCGCGGCGACATCCGTAAGCTGCGCTGAATCAGGCCCCTACGCTGGACAATTCGCCGGGAGTCGCGCCCAGGCGGTGGAAATGCTCGGGGCCCACTTCGACGAATATGGCCTGGCCGGTGGCGATCACGGTGTCGCCATCGGTCAGCGTGCTGTCGATGAAGAACTTGCGGCCCTCCCGGGCGCGCAGCAACGAAGTGACTACCAATTCACGGTTCAAGCGGGCGGGGGCGGAGAACGTGACATCGAGTTTCACGGTCACGGCCGACAGCCGCAGCGGCATCAGGATCGAGCCGGAGGCTTCATCCAGGGCCGCCGCGATAATGCCGCCGTGTGCGACCCCGGGCGCACCCTGATGCCGCTCGTCCATGGTGAAAGTGCCACGGACGGTATCGCCGCGACGCTCGAACGCGATCCTCGGTGAGGCCGGGTTCGAGGGTCCGCAGCCGTAGCAGTGAGCGTGGTGCGGCGGGAAAGGGCCCTCGGCGAGCAGGTCCCCCAGGGGCAGCGGCGCGACGGCGCGATCTTTCTCCATACAGATAAGTTAACCCAGATTCAATTCTGTACCCAGTATCGGCACTACCTCGAATAACCGACCGAGTTCCATGTATTGAGAATTTGATTCCACATTCTGGCGGCGGTGCAAGAATACGCGGGTCAGACATCGGATCGACTCCGAGAGAAAGTCATGAACCGCATCGCACGCTGCATGGCCGCCACCTTCGGCATCCTGATCGTCGCCGGGACCACGGCCTGCGGCTCCGACCACTCCACCACGACACCCGCCGCCCGTACGGTTCGATCGGGCATCCCGGATTCTGCCAAGAAGTTCGAGGTCGCCAGCCCGGATCTGCAGGACGGGCAGGCCATGCCGCAGGCCCAGTGGGCCAACTCCAACGGCTGCACCGGCGGCAACCAGGCCCCGAAGGTGCAGTGGTCGGGTGCACCCGCCGAGGCGAAGAGCTTCGCGGTCACCATGTTCGACGTGGACGCCCCTACCGGCAGCGGCCTGTGGCACTGGCTGACCTGGGATATCCCGGCCACCGCCACCGACCTGACCGCCGCGCCGAATGCCGTCGCCGGTACCAACGACCTCGGCATGACGGGCTACCTCGGCCCCTGCCCGCCCACCGGCGACGGCCTGCACCACTACTGGATCACGGTGCTGGCCTTGGACACTCCGACCCTCGGCCTGCCCGCCACCACCCCACCGGCCTTGGCCGCGTTCGCCCTCTACCACCGCATCGTCGGCTACGCCCGGATGACGGTGACCGCCCAGCAGTGATCAAAATCAGCGTTTGCCGCTGGACGCCTTGCTCTTGCCGTGGCCATTGCCGTTGGCGCTCTTGGCATTCGGCTTTCCCTTGCCGACGCTGAGGATGGATTCCTCGGTAATGGTGGCGTCGGTCTTCTTGCCGCCGGTGTGATGAATGGCCTCGATCTGCAGGCCGTTGTCGTCGGCGTCGATGCGGACCGTGTCACCGGGGGCGAGGGAGCCCTCGAGCAGCTTGCGCGACAGGGCGTTGTCGAGTTGCTTCTGGACCGTGCGACGCAGCGGGCGGGCGCCGAATTCGGGCTGATATCCGTTGTCCGCCAGCCAATCCATGGCCTTGTCCGACACGTCGAGGGCGATGTCCTGGGCGTGCAGGCGGCGGCGGGTGCCATCCAGCACCAGGTCGACGATGGTGCGCAGTTGCGCCTTGTCGAGGCGGTGGAAGATGATCTGCTCGTCGAGGCGGTTGAGGAACTCGGGGCGGAACTGCTTGCGCAAGCGTTCCTCGAGCTGCGGCGTGATCGATTCCAGCTCACCGTCTTTCGCGCTCAGGATGAGATCGGAGCCGATATTGCTGGTGAGGATCACGATGGTGTTCTTGAAATCGACGGTGCGGCCCTTGGAGTCGGTGACCCGGCCGTCGTCCAGCAGCTGCAGCAGCACGTTGAACACGTCCGGGTGCGCCTTCTCGACCTCGTCGAACAGGATCACCGAATACGGCTGGCGGCGCACCTTGTCGGTGAGTTGGGCGGCATCGTCGTACCCGACGTATCCGGGCGGAGCGCCGACCAGCCGCGACACCGTGTGCTTCTCCTGGAACTCGCTCATGTCGAAGCGGATGAGCCGGTCCTCGTCACCGAACACGGCCTGCGCCAACGCCTTCGCGAGTTCGGTCTTGCCGACGCCGGTGGGGCCGAGGAACAGGAATGAGCCGATCGGCCGACCCGGGTCGCCGAGCCCGGCGCGGGCGCGGCGCACCGCCTCGGCCACCGCCACGATGGCCTCGTCCTGCCCGATCACCCGGCGGTGCAGATCCTGTTCCAGCTTCAGCAGTTTCGCGCGTTCCTCGGTGGTCAGGTCGGCGACCGGAATGCCGGTGCGCCGCGACACCACCTCGGCGATATCGGTCATCTCCACCGTCGGGATCGAGGTGCGGTCCACCTCGTCGGCGGTCTTGCGCTCGGTCTTCGCGATCTCGGCCTTGATCTTGGTGGCCTTCTCGTAGTCCTCGCCCGCGACGGCGGCGTCCTTCTCCCGATTCAGGTGTGCGAGCTTGTCTTCCAGCTCCCGGACCTTCGGATCGGGGGTCCGCTCGCGCAGCCGCACCCGCGCGCCCGCCTGGTCCACCAGATCGATGGCCTTGTCCGGCATGAATCGATCGGTCAGGTAGCGGTCGGAGAGTTCGGCCGCCGCGATGAGCGCCTCGTCCAGGTAGCGCACCTGGTGATGCTCCTCGTACACGTCGGCGAGCCCGCGCAGGATCTCGATGGTGTCGGCCACCGACGGCTCGGACACCATGACCGGCTGGAAGCGGCGTTCGAGCGCGGCGTCCTTCTCGATGTAGCGGCGGTATTCGTCGATGGTGGTCGCGCCGATGACGTGCAGTTCGCCGCGGGCCAGCGCGGGCTTGAGCATGTTGCCCGCGTCCATCGACCCGTCGCCACCGCCGCCCGCGCCCACGATGGTGTGCAGTTCGTCGATGAAGACCACCAATTCGTCGGAGTGCTCGCGTACTTCGTCGAGCACCTTGGTGAGCCGCTCCTCGAATTCGCCGCGATACTTGCTGCCCGCGACCATGGCGCTCACGTCGAGCGCGATGACACGGCGATCCGCGAGCGTCTCGGGGACATCGCCATTGACGATGCGCTGGGCCAAGCCCTCCACGATGGCGGTCTTGCCGACACCCGGATCGCCGATCAGCACCGGGTTGTTCTTGCGGCGGCGGGAAAGGATTTCGACCGTCTGCTCGATCTCCTCGGCCCGCCCGACCACCGGATCCACCTTGCCCGCGCGGGCTTCGGCGGTGAGATCGCGGCCGTACTCGTCGAGGGTCGGGGTGTCCGAGGGCTCCTTCGCGGCGGTGGCGGCCGCGGGCATCTTCGTGCTCGCCAGGGCCTGCGCGGCCGGACTCTCGTGCACGCCCGCGATGCCGAGCAGGATGTGCTCGGGCCCGATGTAGCTGCTGCCCGCCTCGGCGGCACTGCGCTGCGCGTTGCGCAGGGCGAGCTTGGCACCCGGGCTCAGGGCCAGCGCGTGGTCGTCGCCGTGCGCGCCGACACCGCTGCCCGCGGCGCTCTGCATCTGCTTGCGTAGTTGCTCGGGCTCCCTGCCGATTTCGGCGATGATGCTCCGGGACGGTTCGACCGCGGCCGCGGCGTAGAGCAGGTGCTCGGGGGTGATCTCGGCGCTGCCCCAGTCGTGCGCTGCCTGGCGCGCGTCCTCGACAATCTGCTTGGAGCTTTCGCTCAGCAAACGATTCAGGTCGATGCGTTGCACCGGGGGTTGGCGGGACATTCCGGATCCGAAGAAGCGGCTGAAGATGTCGTCGAAGGAATCGTAGGACCCCATCGAACTGGGCCAACCCTGAGTCATGGTCACCTCGCGTCTCGGAATCAGCTAACGGATGGCGAACTCGGCTTCCACAGTAGTAGCCTCGGCCCGGACGGCAAGGGCCGTGATGACTTTGTTTCGTTCGATCGAGCGGAGTCCCGATGAGCGCAATCTACGACGATCTCGATGCCCGCGCGGCGGCCGTGGCCCGGCAGGTGATCGGGTGGCGGCATCATCTGCATCAGCATCCGGAACTCTCCAACCGCGAGGTGAACACCGCGGCCTTGATCACCGATCATCTGAAGTCGTTGAGCCTGGACGAGGTTCGCACCGGGATCGCCGGTCACGGCGTCGTCGGGGTGCTGCGCGGCGGGCAATCGGGTGAGCGGGTCGTCGCGCTGCGCGCCGATATCGACGCGCTGCCGGTGCCGGATCTGTGCGGGGTGCCGTACGCCTCGCACGTGGTGGATCAGAAGTATCCGGGCGGGCCGTTCCCGGTCTCGCACGCCTGCGGACACGACTGCCACACCTCGATGCTGATGGGCGCGGCCACCGTGCTTGCTGGCGTCCGCGAAAAACTATCCGGCACGGTGCTTTTCGTCTTCCAGCCCGCCGAGGAAGGGCCGCCGGTCGCCGAAAAGGGCGGCGCGAGCGAGATGCTCGCGCAAGGAGCCCTCGATCACCCGGCACCGACCATGGCCTTCGGATTCCATGTGACGCCATATCCCAAGGGCTACATCGGATATCGGGTCGGCAATCAGTTCGCGGCCTCGAGCCTGGTCAAGATCACCATCACCGGGCAGCAGGTGCACGGGTCCACCCCGTGGATGGGCATCGATCCGATGCCCGCGGCGGGCGCGATCATCACCGGGGTAGGCCAGATCTACCGGCAGGTCGATGCCTTCGATCCGGTGACCGTGAGCATCGGGCACGTCGAAGACGTCGGCCGGTTCAACATCATCGGCCAGACGGTGACGCTGTGGGGCACGATCCGCTGCGCGGTCGAGCGCGATATGACCCAGGTGCAGCAGCGGTTACGGACCCTCGCGGTCAACAGCGCGCAGGCCTACAACTGTTCGGCCACCATCGAATTCCTGCAGGATGTGCCCGCGGTGCACAACGAGCAGGCGTGGATGAACGCGGCCCTACCCACCTTCCGCCGCGTGGCGGGGGAAGATCGGGTAGTCGCGACGGGAGCCACCCTCGGCTACGACGATGTCTCCGAGTTCGTCAACAAATACGGCGGGTTGTACGTGACGCTCGGCGTGCAGGACGCCCAACTCACCCCCGAGGGAATGCCGACGCCGATGCCGGGCGGGCGGGGACTGTTCATGAACCACAATCCGCACTTCTACGCCGACGACGACACCCTGGTCACCGGAGTGCGGCTACACGCGCAGGTGGCCTACGACCATCTCAGTGGAGCGCTAGTACCGGAGTGAACGGCGCGTAGTCGCGCACGTGGCCTTCGGTCCAGTCCCACAACGAGTTCGGGTCCACGGCCACGCCGCGCTGCAGCATCAGGCGCCAGCCGCCCTCGTCCTTCTCCCAGATATCGCCGTCGCGGTCGACGTACATGCCGGAGTTCTCGGGTTCGACACCGGCGTCACCCATTCCCCTGGGGAAATCCAATCGCTTCGCCACACCAACCATCCCCTTAAATCTCGGGTTGCTTCCAACCAGAAGTATTCTCTGCGCCTCTTTCGGTTCACTTCCGGTCCGGTTGTGCGTCGCGTTAGAACTGTTAGCATTGGCAACAAATATCCGTACCAGATGGTCTTCTTCAGCGGGCGCGGGCAGCCGTAACTATCCGACAACTATTCGGCAACCTTTTGGCATCTCCGGATTTTTGAGAGATAGTGCTCTTCTTGCGGCGAACGTCCAGTTCGCTTCCCGTCGCAGGAGGACCCCGATGGCAGGCGCGGAGCTGACAGTGCTCGGCCCGCTGCATCTGTCCGTCGACGGTCGCGACGCCGCCCTCGGCACCCCCATGCAACGCGCCGTCCTGGGGCGACTCATCGTGGCTCGCGGCCAGGTCGTGAGCACCGAGCGGCTGATCGACGACCTGTGGTCCGGGTATCCCCCGCCCAAGGCCGCCGCCGTGCTGCAGGTCCACATCCACACCCTGCGCAGGCTCTTCGAACCGCAGCGCGCCCGGCGCGCGCCCTCCCGGTTCATCGTGTCGGAATCCTCCGGATACGCCCTGCGGATCCCCGAGAATGCGGTCGACGCATGGCATTTCGAGCAGCAGCTGCGCACCTATCAGGAACTCGTCAGCAACCCGGATATCCGGACCGACCCCGCCGAACGCAATGCCCTGCTGGAGGCCGCCCTCGCACTGTGGCAGGGGCCCGCGCTGGAGGCGTTCGCCGAAACCGAGTGGGCCGCAGCCGAAGCCGATCGGCTCACCGACCTCCACCTCACCGCCGTCGAACTCAATGCCCGCACCAAACTCGAACTCGGGCGGCCCGGCGACGTGGTCCGCGAACTCCGCCAGCTCTTCGAGGACCATCCCGGCCGCGAGGAAATAGTGCGACTGCTGGCCCTGGCCCAATATCAGCTCGGCCAGCAGTTGGAAGCCCTCACCACGATTCGCCGCTCCCGGGAATTCCTCGCCACCGTCTTCGGCGTCGACCCCACCCCCGCCCTGCGCGACCTCGAGATGGCCATCCTCAACCACTCCGCCACCCTCACCCCGGCCCCGATCACGGAGCTCCCGGCGGTCCGGGAACAGATCGCCCGGGGACCGGCGGCGGCCGACGCGGCCACGATCGCCGAGGCCGAGATACCGGTCGCGGACAGCTCGGTGCTCGAATCCCATTCCGCCACCGGCTATACCGCCGAATTGTCCGAGCTGTTGAACAGCGCCGAGGCGGCGCGCGCCGGACAGTTGCGGCTGGCGTGGGTGGCCGGAGAGGCCGGAATCGGCAAGACCGTCCTGGCCGAGGCCACCTTCTCCGCGCTGGCGACCGCGGGCTGGACGGTGGCCGTCGGCACCTGTCCCGAGATCGACGGCGCACCCACCGCGTGGGCCTGGTCGGAAATCCTCACCGCCCTCGACGCCTGCGAGCGTCGGGCAAGTGGATACCGGGCCGCCACAAACGATCCGGCGAATGCCACCGATCAGGCGGGCAGCAACGGTCCGGCGGGCACGTCCGACCCGGCAGGCACCAACGGTCCGGCGGGTACGACCGACCAGGCGGGCAACGCCGCGGCCCGGCCGCAGGTGCCGGACGCGGCACTCACCGCGCGGGTGGCGGACCCGGGCGCGCGAGGTGGCAGCGCGGACGGCTTCGTGCTGGCGCGCATCATTGCCGAGAAGTGCAGGCGCGCAGCACAAGTCGGGCCGGTGGCGCTGCTGCTGGAGGATGTGCAACGGGGAGATGCGGCGACCTTGCAGGTGCTGCGGCAGGCGGTGAGCTGGCTGCGGGACGAGCCGGTGTTCGTACTGGTCACGCTGCGACGGTCGGAAGCGACGCAAGGGACGCACAATACGGTCGCCGCGCTGGCGCAGCATACGGGCGCGTGGGTGGAGCTCACCGGGCTGGATCTGGAGGGCACGCGGCGGACGGCGCTGGCGACCGGGCTCACCGAGATCGACGACGACATGCTCGAGCAGCTGCATCGACGCACCGGCGGGCGACCGTTGTTCGTCCGGGAAGTCGCGAAAGAGCTTGCCGCACACGGCAATTTGGATGGGGTGCCGGATTCCATCCGGGAATTGATCGAGGATCGGATCGCGCAGCTGCCCGGCGGGGTCACCGAGGTGCTGCGGCAGCTGTCCATCTGGGGAGAGAGCGTCGACCTCGCCCTGCTGAGCACGGCGGCGGAGCTGACCGAGGACACCGTGATCGACCTGGTCGCGGCGGCCGAATCGGTGGGGCTGGTGGATTCCGGGAGCGGCGGCAGCATCCGATTCGCACATCCGCTCATCCGCGATGCCGTGTACCTGAGCATCCCACCCCTGCGGCGCGGCCGAATGCATTGGGCCGCACTGGAACTGCTGGAGCACCACGCCGAGATATTCCCCGCGGTGGCGCGCGATCCCGACGTGCTGGCCCGCCATGCAATCCAGGGAGCTACCGCCGAAACAGCTTCGCGGGCAATCGAATACGTGGAGCGCGCCGCCGAGCGCCGCAGCAGTCGCGGCATGCGCAGCGCCAGCGTGCGCCTGCTGCGCTCCGCGGTGGACCTGCACCGGCTCGCCCGCCACGACGCCGACCACGCCCCCGCCGCCGATCGAATCGCCCTGCTGCGCACCCGATGCGCCCTGGTCACCGCACTGGCCTACGACAACCGACACCGCGAGGCACGAGCCGAGCGCGACCGCGCCCTCACCCTCGCCGAACGCCTCGACGACCCCGACCTGGTGACCCGCGCCCTGACCTGCTGGCGCGCCCCGGTGATCTGGGCCATCCGCGACTGGCGCACCCCCGACCAGCACATGCGCCGAGCCCTCTCCCGCGCCCTGGCCCGACACGGCGTGCGCCCGGCGATCCTCGCGCTGCTGGAAGCCGCCGATTCGCCGTCACTCGTCCTCGAGTCGGTCGGGGCGATGGAAATGCTGATGGGGAGGCAGGATTCGACCGATGCGTCCGACGGGGAGCTGGTGCTGTTGCTGGTGACGGCGACCTTCGAGACCGGGCTGGTGGAGTACTCGACCGGGCATCGGCTGGCGACGCTGGCGCTGGAGATTGCGCGGCGCACCGCGGATCCGGAATTGCTGTGCACCGCCATCAACGCGGTCGCCTACCTGGCCTTCGACTACGGCGCCGAGTTCTCTGCGCTGGTGACCGAGCTGGAAGCGGTGGCCGCAGCCGCGGGGCTGGCCGAGTATCGGGCGCTCGCACAATATCTGGGATATCGGGCTGCGGTGGCGCGGGCCGATCTGCGGGAGGCCGGGCGGCGGGTGGCGGCCGCGGTGGAGTTCGCCGACGAGGGTCAGCTGCGGCCGCTGCTGGATATGGTCAGCTGCTTCGCGGCAACCATGGAGCTGCTGCGCGGCGATATCGACGGGGCCGAGCGGCTGTATTCGCAGTTCACCACCCGTACGCGGCAATCCGGCGTGGCCAATCACGCGGAGTCCGAGCTGTTCTGCGCGCTGTCGATCGGCTGGGCACGCAACGAACTCGACGGCTTGCTTGAGCAGCTCGCGCAGGCGCATGCCGCATTGCCCGCGGCGGCCGCACCCGCGTACACACTCGCGCTGCTGCGGTCCGGGCAGCGCGAGCGCGCCCGCGAGGTGTACGCGGATTCGGATCCGATTGCGGCGGGCTTCTATCCGGTGCTGATGTCGGCTTTCCGGGCGGTCGCCGCCATCGAGCTCGGCGACACTCCAGCAATTACCCGGCTCTACGAATTCCTGAGCCCGCACGGCGGCACCCTCATCGGGCTGGAAACCGGGCTGACCGAGTTCGGTCCGATGGACTCGATCCTGGCCGAACTCGCTGCGGCCCGGGGTGACGCCGACACCGCCGCGGCGCATCGCGACCGTGCCGAACGCCTGCTGGAAAGGATTCGCGCCGAACTTCCCGACTGCGGAAGCGCACTCTTGCGCGCCGCCTGAGTACGAGCGGCAACCGACGGAATCCGAATCGAGCCATTGGCCGGATATGTCAGGAGCCGATGACCTCAGGTCATCGGCTCCCAGCTATTTTCCATCCCAGCGATTTGTGCTGGTTAATTCTTGGCACGCTGGTAAGCGTCGACGATCTCGGCCGGGATACGACCGCGCGACGAAACCTGGTGACCCTGTGCCCGCGCCCATTCCCGGATGGCGGTGCTCTCTTCGCGATCCACGGCCGGACGGGTACGACCCGCGGCGACCTTGGTGCTGCCCCGCTTCGAACGACCCACCTTGCGGGCCTTCTCGGTCCACGACTCGAGGGACTCCCGCAGCTTACCGGCGTTCTTGTTCGACAGGTCGATCTCGTAGTCGTTCCCGTCGATCGAGAAAAAGACGGTTTCGTCGGCCTTCGATTCGCCGTCGTAGTCGTCAACCAGAGTTACGGTGACTTTCTTCGCCATGGACTGCCCTTCCACGTGTGAGGTGCCGCTATTCGCCGAAATGCTAATGCCGCGGGAAGCAGGATTCAAACCAGGCGCGAATCGAATTACGCGCGACCAGACTATTCTGCTATTACCGCAGAGACCAGACGGTCTTCAGCACACCCGGAATGCGGCCAAGCGCCACCCGGAACGACCGCGGACAATGCGGGCGGCGAGTGCGAAATGTCGCATGCCGCGGTCGTAACTCGCACAGACTTCCGCCTTCCCCGGCCCGGCGATGATCACATCGACCCTGGTGAGCGTCGCGCTCCCGAGTTCGCGACCGGGCAGCCGACCGGCACTCGCGAGCGTGCGCACCGCGGCCACCACCGACGGCTCGGCCAGCGGGCTCAACTGACCCGGCGCGCGCCTGCCGTCGAGCACCTCCATTGCCATCCGCAACGCCTTACCCGCGAATTCCCTTGCCGCGGTGTTGCGCTCATCACTATCGACGGCTTTCACAGCGTGCGAAGAACGCAAAACCCGTTGCAGCCCCGCCGAACCCGCCGATCTGGACATCGCATTCGAGGACAGGTGCGAGCGATCCACCCGATTCCGGCAGGGTGCCGGACCCGCCACCCGGGCCTGCGTCGGCGGCCGCCGCGGCGGACACGAGTTCAGCGGCGGCTCGAAGTGCGGTACGGGCAGCAGGAATCCATCCTCGGACGCCACCGGCTCTCCCCTCGATGCAGAGATTGACCAACGCCGCGACAGCGTGGCACACCCGGCAACTCCGAGGCGGGAGAATCAGAACTCTGCACCCCGACGCTAACGCAACAGGGCGAGGCGACCGAGGTAGTCGGTGGGGAGGTAGAGCAGCGGGCTGGTGGTCCAGGTCTGGCCGGACTGCGGGTCGTACTGGTCGGGCATGTCGACGCCCTCGGGCGCGAAGGCCCGGAAACCGTGCTTGGCAGTCGTTTGGGTGGCCCGCCACTGGTGGTCGTGGAAGGCCACGACGGCCGCCGCGTCGGTCGCGACCGAGTCACCACGCAGCGCGGCGACCTGGGCGGCCACGCCGTCGGTGGAGAGGTAGACGAGGGTGCCGTCGGCTGCGCGGTCCGGATCGATGGAGATCACATCGGCCATCCCGTACCGCTGCTTCAGCACCTCTGCGATTTCCGTCTGCGCGTAGACCGGAACCGCCCGATCCCCGCGCACGGCCACCACAGCCGCCGCCAGCGCCTCGTTCACCGGTCCCGGCTCCCCGACCGTGCGCGCCGGATCCACCCCTGCCGGAATGCGATTGCCGAAGCTGTAGGCCACGATCAGCGTCGCCGACTCGGCGGGCGCCATGGGCACGGTCCAAAGATCCAGCGGTGCTTGCTCACTCACCGGCGCACCGCCCGGCGCGGACGAACCGCCCGGCGCGGCGGAGGCCACCGACCCGAGGCCGGACGCCGCTCCGAGCAGGGCGGCGCATACGACCGTCACCGCCGCCCGCATCGACCGCACCGGGCTGTTTGTCCGTTTCGACCTCATGCCCGCCATGCTAGCGAGCGGGATTACACCCGCTGCAGGGTCTTGGCCGGGGTCACCGGGCGCAGGGTCTTGCTCAGGTCGGTGCGCATGACGGTGGCGGTGTCGATGAGGTAGTTCTGGCGGACCTGCCAGGGGTGGCGGTCGCCCTGGTGGGGGAAGTCGCCGATGGAGCGCTGGATGTAGCCGGAGGCGAGGTCCAGGAGGGGGCGCTGGGCGAGGGTGGCCTGGGGTTGCGGGACGACGGCGGAGTAGCCGCTGCGGTCCATGTAGGCGAGGACCTTGCAGACCAGGCGGGAGGTGAGGTCGGCGCGCAGAGTCCAGGAGGCGTTGGTGTAGCCGATGCAGACCGCGAAGTTGGGGACGCCGGAGATCATGGTGCCCTGCCAGACGAACTCGTCGGAGAGGGTCACCGGGGCGCCGTCGACGACCAGGTCGATGCCGCCGAAGGCGAGCAGTTGCAGGCCGGTCGCGGTGATCACGATGTCGGCCTCGAGCACGCGGCCGGACTTCAGTCGAATACCTTCGGGCACAAAGGTTTCGATGTGATCGGTGACCACCTCGGCCTGACCCTTGCGCATGGCCTTGAAGAAGTCCGCATTCGGCACCGCGCACAGTCGCTGATCCCACGGGTTGTAGTCCGGGGTGAAGTGCTCGGCAACCAGGCTCTCGTCCTTCAGGATTCGCGTGGTGAGCCCGGTCAGCAGCTTGCGCGCGGCCTCGGGCCGACGCCGGCAGTACTGGTAGAAGCCGATATTGAACAGGATGTTCTTGGTGCGGATGACCCGGTGCGCGAGGTCCGCAGGCAGCAGGTCGCGAATCCGGTCGGCGATCTTGTCGCGGCCGGGCACCGCAGAGATCCAGGTGGGGCTGCGCTGCAGCATGGTGACCAGCTCGGCCTGCTCGGCCATGGCCGGGACCAGGGTGACCGCGGTCGCGCCGCTGCCGATGACCACCACCTTCTTGCCCGCGTAATCCAGGTCCTCGGGCCAGAATTGGGGGTGCACGACGGTGCCGGCGAAGTCCTCGATGCCGGGGAATTCGGGCGAGTGGCCCTGCTCATAGTTGTAATAACCCGAGCACGAGTAGAGGAAGCCGCAGGTGAGCGTGCTGCGCTCGACCCCGTCGGCGCTCGTGCGCTCCAGCGTCAGCGTCCACCGCGACGCGTTGCTGTCCCATTCCGCGCCAACGACTTTGGTGCCGAAGCGGATGTGCTGGTCGATGCCGTTCTCGGTGGCCGTCTCGGTAATGTAGCGCAGGATGGACGGCCCGTCGGCGATGGACAGGGCGTCGCGCCACGGCTTGAACGGGTAGCCGAGGGTGAACATGTCGCTGTCGGAGCGGATGCCCGGGTACCGGAACAGGTCCCAGGTACCGCCGAGCGCGGCGCGCGCCTCGAAGATGGCGTAGCTGCGGCCGGGCTGTTCGGTCTGCAGGCGATACGCCGCGCCGATGCCGGAGAGCCCGGCTCCGACGATGACGACATCGAGGTGTTCGGCGGAGGCGGGTGCGGCGTTCATGACTTCCAGTCTGTTGTCCCCGCCACCCGGTTTCTTGACTCTGCGCGACAAGTATTTGATCCTGAGTGACATGTCGGTGATCAGATCGGCCGGACTGCGGGGATTCCGGGCCACCGTGGCCGAACTCGGCGGGGACGCCGAGGAGCTGGCCGTGCTCTGCGGCCTGCCCCTCGCTGCCCTGGACACCGACGATCTGCTGGTCCCCGACCAGGCCGTCGGCGCGGTGCTGGAACTGGCCGCACATCAACTCGACTGCCCAGACCTGGGCCTGCGCATGGCGTGGCGGCAGGACCTGGACATGCTCGGTCCCCTCGCGCTGGCCATCCGCAATGCCACCACCCTGGCCGGGGTGCTCGACTGCACCTCGCGGTACCTGTTCGTGCACGCCCGCTCGCTGAGCCTGACCATGGAACCCGACCCGTACGGCGATCGCGGCGTGATCGCGCTGCGCTACGGCGCGAACGCGCCCGGCCTGCCGACCCCGGTGCAGGGCACCGATCTCGGATTGGCGTTCGTGCACAGGACGATTCAGCGCCTGGCCGAGGACCGCTACGGCCTGCGCTCGGTGGAACTGCCCTACCGGCCCGCGGCCCCGGTGCAGGCGTACGAGGAATTCTTCGGCGCCCCAGTGCGAATCGAGCGTCCGGCCGCGTTGCTGCGGGTGCCGAGCAGCCTGGCCAAGCGGCCGCTGTCGGGCGGTGACGAGAACCTGCACCGGCTCGCCATGGCCTTCCTCGCACAGCAGTCCGGCGATGCCGCGGCGGCCGTCACCCCGCGCGTGCGCACCACGCTGCAGAAGCTGCTGGGCACCACCGCCCCCGAAATCGACGCTGTGGCACGGCTGCTCACCCTCCACCCGCGCACCCTGCAGCGCCGCCTGGCCGCCGAGGGCACCACCTTCGCGGCCATTCTCGACGAGGTGCGCCGCACCGAGGCCCGCCGCTACCTGACCACCACGGACATGCCGATGAGCCAGGTGGCCTCGCTCATCGGGTTGTCCGAACAGTCCGTATTCACCCGCTGCTGCCAACGCTGGTGGGGCGCTACGCCTACCGCGGTGCGGCGCGGCAAAGCGGGCTGAGTCTCGGGCGTTTCATCGGGTGTGTCTCGAGATTCGCTGGGCCCATTGGCAAATCAAGCACGGCGAGTCTTGCCCGACACACAATCGTTTTGCGGGTTGCCGCGTGTCGATCATGGTCAACCGGCGCTCGCGACACCAGGATGTACCGATGATCGCCGAATGCCCGTCCTGCGCTTGGCCCGCGCCCACGGCCGTGTCCTCCCACCGCAGCGTGCAGTACCTGCGCTGTGTGTGCGGTCAGTGGCTGATCAGCGTGCACGGGAAGGTGGTCGGCGCGGCCGGGGGCACCACGTTCAGCCGCAACGACGCGGTGGCGGAGATCGTCGGCAGCCGGGATTGACCGGCCCGCACGGGATTTAACCGGCCTGTACGAAGATTCGCGCGGACTCGATCCGCAACCCGGCGGTGAAGTCCAGTTCGGCGATGCCGCGGCCCTGCCGGGTCTCCACCGTCGCGGTCACGGTGCGCCCCGCCGCGATCGCCTTGCTCCAGCGCAGCCCCTTCACCCGAGTGGTGAAGTCCTCCAGCGACATCACGCCGTCGGTGCCCCACTCCAGGCGCGGCACCGGGGCCAGCGCCGCGCGGGCGGCGACGGCATCGCCGTGCCCGAGTGCATCCAGCAGCCGCCCGGCCGCCGCCTTGCCCGGCTTGCCGACGCCGCGCAGCCCCGACATGAAACCGATTGCGCCGCCGACACCCTGGTTGCCGAGCAACTGCGGCCCCAGCTTCGCCCCGGCCAGCAAGCCCTGCATGCCGGAGCCCAGCAGCTGGCCGATCATGCCCGCCAGCTCCCAATGTGCGCGCAGCACACGGATTCTCAAGCTGCCGTCGACGTCGGCGAGGTCGTAGCGCAGGTGCATGGGCACGTGCAGCGTCACGCCGGTCGACATGGTGGTGGCGATGGTGAGGTCGCGGAAGACGGTCATCCCGCACACCACGTCATTGGTGACGTCGAAGGCAATCCCGTTGGGCGCGATGAAGGTGTCGTAGAAGCGCTCGATGGCCGCGCGACCGACGTGCGGGCGCGAGCCGACCGGGTCCTCGACGCTGCCGTCATCGGCGAAAAGGCCCACCCAGGCGGCCTTGTCGTGCGCGCCGACCGCCTTCGGGGAAGCTTCGACGGTCGCCAGTAGTTCGGCGGCGGTGGGGTTCGCGGGCACGGGTCCTCCAGGTGGTGAGCAAGCGCGCGCGATGATACCGAACTCCCGGAATCTCCGAAGGCGGTCGGGCACTTTCGGTTCGGGACCGGCCCCGATCAGATCGAGGTCGGGCCCGATCAGATCGAGGTCAGGCGGGGCAGCAGGCGCTCGGCGAATTCGGTGGCGTACGCGACCGGATCGCCGTCGGGCATGAAATCCAGCTGCGTGATGCCCAGTGCGGACAGCTGCTCGGCGGTGCGCACCGTCGCCTCCGGATCGGCGAGCACCGGACCCAGGTAGACGGCGGTCTTGCGGATCGCGTCGTAGTCGCGCCCCTCCGCGTCACAGTGCGCGCGCAACACCTGTAGCTTGGCCGACACATCCTCGACACTGCTCGCGAACAGATTGCAGGCGTCCGCATAACGGGCCACCAGCAGCAGCGTCTTCTTCTCGCCACCGCCACCGATCAGGATGGGCGGGTGCGGCCGCGTCAAAGGCGCGGGCACACACACGGTTTCGGCCAGCTGATAGTGCTCGCCCTTGTACGGACCGTTGTCCGGGCCCCACATCTGCAGGCAGATCTGCAGCGTCTCCTCGAGCCGCTCGAAGCGTTCGCCCATGGGAACCACCGGCACACCCAGCGCCCGCTGCTCCCGCTCGTACCAGGACGCGCCGATGCCGAGTTCGGCCCGGCCGCCCGAGAGCACGTCGAGCGTGGTGACGATCTTGGCCAGCAGGCCGGGATAGCGGTACATCACGCCGGTGACCAGCAGGCCCAGCCGCATCCGCTCGGTCAGCGCGGCCAGATAGCCGAGGGTGGTGTAGCCCTCCAGCATGGGCTCGTCGTGCCGACCCCGCAGCTCCATCTGGAAGTAGTGGTCCATGACCGTGAACTGCGCGAACCCGGCCTGTTCGGCAATGCGGGCGGTGTGCGCCAGGGTGGGCGCGATGCGCTCGGGTTCGGCGGGAGTCGAATAGTTCCAGTAGTGCAGCCCCAGTTCCATGCTGTTCAGTTTGCCCGATCCAGCACGGTTTTCGACCCGATTACTGCTTGGGCAGCGGGAGGTCCATGCCGCCGACGTCGGTGACCTTCCAGTCGCCCTTGGGATCCACATTGACCGTGTAGTAGATGGTGGTCAGCACGCCGTCCGGGTTCTGGGCGTTGGTGGAGTTGACGTTCAGATAGACATTGACCTTGTAGACGCCGTTGTCGCGGTTGACGACCTGCGAGCTGAGCAGGGTCGGGCTCGAGGTCCACTTGAGCGGGACCAGGATCTCCTGCAGCTTCGAGGCGGTGGCGTCGAACTTGGCGGCCAGGGCCGGGGTGGTGTTGGCCTTCAGGCGCACGGTCCAGGCATTGAAGTCGGCGTAGTTGAGGTTGGCCGCGCCCATGGCGTAGTCGGAGGCGATCTGCTCGGCGTGCTTGTCGTCGGCCGCCTGGTTGTCGCGGCTCTTCAGGTCGCTGCGCGCGGACTGCCACAGCACGGTGACGGTCACCAGTGCGGCGATCAACGCGATCCCGGCCGCCGCGGTGAGCAGCGCCGAGAGCTTGATCGAGACGGTCTTGGCGGCAGCCGCGGGCGCCGGGGTGGCCTTCTTCAGCTGCTCGCCCTTCGGCTCCACGAAGACGGCAGAGGTCTCCGGGTCGACCGGCTGCGTCGGTTCGGTGTCCTGAGACATGGTCTTTCTCCTTGCTGGTATTGCTACTTCACGCCGACCTGCACGCGCACGGCACCGTCGCCGGTGGACGCGAGCGCCTGCGAGATCAGATCGCTGAGGTTGATCTGCGGCCCGGCCGTGCGCGCCGCGTCGGCGAGCGGTTGCAGCTGGGGCGCGAGGGTCTTCAATTCGGGTCCGGCCTGCTGGAGCCAGTCGGTCAGCTTGGCCAGGAAGGGTGCCAACCCGTTGCCACTTACATAAGCCTGTGGACCGGGGGCACGGTCGCCCAGTCTACCTACGGCATTGATGAGCTGCTCTAGTGACTGCTCGAACTGCACGAATGCCGGCGCGGCCGCCCCGGCGGCTTCACCGATGCCCGCCATATTCGAGGCCGCCGCCTGGAAGCTGTTGAGTAGCTGAGCGATTTTGGGCTCGCGGCTCATGATCGCCTGGGCCAGCAGATCGCCCGCGCGGGTGAGGTTCGGCATGGCCGAATCGGTGTCGTGGAACGCGGTCCCGAGGGTGCTGGCCAGCGAGGCCGCCACCTTGGGATCGAGCTGGTTCATGACCTTGTTGACCAGCCGCGACACCTCCGGAATGGACAGCGGCGACTTGATCGCGGCGGTCTCGAGGCGCTGCCCGTCGGTCAGGTACGGCCCGCCCGCGACCTTGGGCCGGAACTCCACGTAGGGCTCGCCCAGGGCGGAGAGCTGTTCGATGCTGATATCGCTGTCGGTGGGCAGCTTGCGGTCGCCGTCGATGCGGATGCCCACCTCGATGCCGCGCGCCGTGGAGTCCACGGAGGTGACCTTGCCGACCTTCATGCCGGTCAGCAGGATGGGCGAACCCACGCTCAGGCCACCGGAATTCGGCATCACCATGGACGCGTCGGTGTAGTGCGCGAACGGATCCGCCCGCACCACACCGAAGGTCAGGTAGCTCGCGCCCACCACGGTGACGACCGCGATGCCGCCGAGAGACGCCAGCGAACCCCACTTCATCGCACCGCCCCGATCATGCGCAGTCCGGCCAGAATGTTGGCGACCTGATCGTCGCGTGACACCGAATCCGCCTGGACGCCGGTGATGTTCACCTTCGGCCCGTTCTCCACGAACGGAATCAGCTTGTCGCGCACCAACGCGACCAGCGCCGACAGGTTCGAGGGCTGCGACAGGTCCAGCGGCTTGCCCGAAAGCGCCAGCGGCGCAAAGGCTTGCGTCACCGGATCCAGCGCACCCGCCAGCGGGGCCAGCCACACCAGCGACTGCCCGAGCTGCCCGAGCACCGCGAAGATCTGGGTGACGCCCTTGATGGAGTTGGTGACCCCGGTCATGGCGTCCACCGACTCCTGGCTGAGCTGGTGATCGAGGAAGTCCGCACGATCGTGCAGCACTTGGGCATTCACGCCCAGGCCGTTGAGCAGGCTGTCGACCTGGTCCAGGTTCGCGGCCAGATCGACGGCGTTCCCGGCCGCGTTCTGCGCGATCCGCTTGGTCTCGTTCGGATCCT
This sequence comes from Nocardia heshunensis, assembly GCF_054782115.1. Classification (NCBI taxonomy): domain Bacteria; kingdom Bacillati; phylum Actinomycetota; class Actinomycetes; order Mycobacteriales; family Nocardiaceae; genus Nocardia; species Nocardia heshunensis. Next base: position 223,524 of record NZ_BAAGTC010000027.1, read on the forward strand.
GCGGCAGCACCGCATTGAACCGATTGATGATGTCCTGTAGCTGATTGATCGCGCCGCCCTGGGTGAAGGCGGCCAGCGCGGCCATGGTGTCCTCGAGCTGCACCGGCGGCTTGGTGTGGTCCTGGGTAATGGTGCCGCCGTCTTTCAACAGCGAGTTGAAGCCGTCGGGCGGTGTGGTCAGCGCCAGGTGGATGTCACCGAGCACGGTGTTCTGCCGCAGCTCGGCCACCGACGCGGTCGGCAGCTGCACCTTGGACGAAATATCCGCGTCCACAACGACATACCCGCCGCGTCCACCGGCGTCGGCGGGACTCACCACGCGCACCCCGGCCACCGTGCCGACCTGCGCACCATTGGCGATCACCTTCGCCTTGGCGGGCAGATTCAGCACATTGCCGAACTCGATGTGGATCCGATAGGTCGGACCCGACACGGTCGTGCCCGGCACGGGCACCGACGACGGGTCGAAGGCGCACCCACCGACACCTGCCAAGAGTCCCGTGACCAGCACCGCAGCGCCGACCCGCCTCGTCATTCCGGCGCGCTTTTGGCCGGAATCCACAGCAGTGGAGTGGATCCCGGCCAAAAGCCTGCCGGGATGACGGGGGAATCGCGTGTCTATCGTGAGGTTCCAGCGTCCGATTCTCATCGCGCACCTGCCATTCCGAGCACCAGCGGGACGAGGGGCACGTTCACCAGGCCGTTGGCGGCGTCGGTGCAGGCGCCCGGGGAGGCGGCGTTGACCGCGGCGCAGACCTGTTCGGCCTGCGGGGCCGGGAGCGCCGCGCGCGGCGAAGCGTAGGAGATGCCGTTGGACATGACGTTCTGGGCGGCATTGGTCAGCACCGGGAGCTTGAGCATGATCTCCGAGAGCGAGCCGACATTGGCACGCAGCAACCGGACCAGCGGCAGGGTGTCGTCCAGCGCCTTCATGATCGGGTCACCGGCAATGGTGACCAGATCGTTGAGCATGGGCAGCACCGCACCGAGGCGATCGATGAGTTGCGCACCGGGACCGATCAATTCGGTGGTGGCATTGTTCAGGGCCGGGCCCAGCCGCAGCAGCATGGACCGCAGGTCACCCCAGTGGTCCTCGACCTTCGCACCGACCGAGGCGAAGGCATCGAAGATGCCCGCCAGATGGCCGATGTCGGCATCCGGTTGCGACAGCGCCGAACCCAGCTTCTTGACGATCTCGTTGATCTGCGGGCCCGCGCCCTGGGTGGCCGAGTCCAGCCCGGACAGGCCGTGCGCCAACGCATCCGGGGCCTGCGCCTGCTGCAACTGCGAGGACAGATCGGCCAGCGCGGTCAGCGTCTCGGTAATGCTCTTCGGCGTCAGGGATTTGGTGATGCACTGCGAGGCATCCCAGTGCGTCAGGTTCTTGCCGCTGTTGAGCACCGCCAGATTGCGGTCGGCCACAATGGAATCCGAAACCGTGGTGGCGGCGGCGTCCGCGTACACCGGGTACTGCGCGTCGACGCTGAACTTCACCTTGACCTTGGTGCCGTCGGCATCGACGGAATCCACGGTGCCGACCGGGATTCCGCGCATGGTCACCTTGTTGCCCGCGTACAGGCCGACCGCGTCGGGCATGATCGCGCAGTAGGCGACGGTCTTCTTCATCGGATCGAAGATGATGAAGTAGCCGACCACGGCCAGCACCACCACGAGTACCGCACCGGCGACCGACATGAATGCCTGCGATCCGAGCATCCGCTTGAACATCAGCAGTCCTTCCCCGGCAGCGGAATGCACACCTGGGGCAGGGTGACGGTCTGCCCCGACTGGTCGACCTTGACGCCGCCATCGGGAATCACCAGATCCGACAGCTTCTTCTGCAACTCCTGCGCGGCGGTCAGGGTGGGGGCGAACTTCTCGCCGAGCTGCTCGAGCTCGGTGACGGCATCGGTCAGCTTCGGCTTCAGATCCGCGAAGGCCGGTTCCGCACCGCCGAGCCGGTCCAGGATGTCGCTGAGCAGCCGCAGCGCCTCGGCCATCTCCGAGTGCTTGTCGTCGAGCACCGTGACCAGCAGGTTGGCATTGTCCATCAGGCGGCCGAGATCCGTCTTCGCACCGTCGTACATGCGCACGTACTCATCGGCCACGGCGACCGCGTTCGACACCTGGCTGCGCTGCTTGTCCAGCGCGTCCACGTAGGTGGCGACGGTCGACAGCGTGGTGCGCAGGCTGTCGGGCGCACCGTCGATCGAAGTGCCCAGCGCCGCAAGGTTTCTGTTCAGCGTCGACCCGTCGATCTTGGCCAGTGGGGCGGCCGCGTCCTGGAAGGTCTCGACCAGGCTGTAGGGCAGGCGCACCCGGTCCGCCGGAATCGCCGCGGAGCCAAGGGGTTTGGTCCCCGCCGGGAACAGCGCCACGTAGTGCCCGCCGACGATGGTCAGCATGCGAATGTCGAGGGAGGTCTGATCGCCCAGGAACACATCGGAATTCACCGTGAAGCGCATGACGACCTTGTCCGGCTTCAGTTCCAGGGACTTGACCGAACCGACGGAGATTCCGGCGATGCGGATATCGTCGCCGGTCTTCACCGACTGCGCCTCCGACAGTTCCGCGGTGTAGGTGTGCTTGCCGAGCGGCACCACGTACAGCGCACCGGCGGCCAGCAGGCCGATCACCAGCGCGATCGCGCCGAGAATGCCCTTGCGCAGGTGCCGCTTCTGCTTGGTCGCGTCGTCGACCACCCGATCATCACGCTTCAAGAAGCGGGGCATTGTCATCCGTTGCATATCGCCACCTGCTGTCCCGAGACCAGCACCTTGACCACCGCGGGCAGATCGGCACTGCCCTTGCTGCACAACGGCTTCCAGCCCGACGGGCTCGACGGCAGCGACACGTCGGCCGCGCCCAGCACCGCGGGCAGGCGACTGAAGGTGTCCACCGCCTCCTTGGCATCGGGGAAGATCCGGCGGATCAGCGCGTCCACATCCGACCCGCTGTTGATGCCCAGCGAGTTCAGCAGATTGTCGATGGGCCGCAGCACCGACGGCGCGGTTAGCGCGAATTGCGCCAGCCCGCCGATGTTCTGCTGCAACGCCTCGAAGATGTCGGAGAGCTGCTTGAGCAGCGGCACCAGGTAGTGGACGCGCCCGCCCAGGCGATCCGACAGATCCGACATGTTGTGGATCAGCGTCCAGATCACCTGCTGCCGATTGTCCACGTACGACGCCAGTTTCCCGATCGCGTCCATGGCCGGTCCGACTCCGCTGCCATCACCCTCGATCAAAGCGACCATGCTGGCGCTGAATTGGTTGATGGCCTCCGGAGAGATGGTCTGCAGCACCGGCTTCAGGCCGTTGAACAGCTGCGTCACGTCGAAGGACGGCACCGTGTGGTCGGTCCCGATGCGCGCGCCCGCCGCGATCCGGTTGCCCGGCTGCGGCTGCTGCTGCAAATCGATGTACCGCTGCCCCGTGAGGTTCTGATACCGAATGGCCAGCTTGGAGTTGTCGTAGATCGGCGCATCGTCCTTGACCGCCACCTGGACCCGCGCTTGCGCACCGTCCAGGTTGATGGCCTTCACCTTGCCGACCTGCACGCCGTACATGCGCACGTCGTCGCCGACCTTGAGGCCGTTGGCATCGGTGAACAGCGCATCGTGCGACTCGGTCTTCCCGGACACCGGCCGCTGAATCGCGGTGAGCACCAACATCAGCACCACCCCGATCACGCCCGCGAACAGGGCCAGCCGCCACGCCGCGGCCTTGACGCTCATCGCGCTCCTCCCAGCAGTGGCACCGCGATGGCCGGAACACCCTTCAGATCGACCTGCACATTCAGCACCGGCCCCTGCCCGTTGTCCGGCATGGCCGCGCTCAAACGCTGCAGCAGCTCCCGCAATTCGACCGCCGACTGCTGCGGCCGCGGCACCATCTGCGCCAGCGCGGTCAAGACCGGCACCAGCATGTCGGTGGTACCGGAGAGCTGAGTTCCGGCCTGCGAGAAGGTGTTCGCCAGGATCGGCAGCAGCTGCCCGGTCACGATCGCGACGTTCTTGTCGTAGTCGGCGCGGTCGGTCTGCAAGCGCTGCATGCTGCGGATCAGATCCACCACCTGCACGGTCGCGCCCGCGAACTGGCCGCCGCCGTCGAAGGCCGGGCCGAGCTTGCCGAACAGCTCCGACATCGGCATCTTCTGGTTGTTGGTGATGGTCCGCTGCGCGGTGATCAATGCCTGCGCCAGCGGCGTGAACGCCTGGGTGTCGGCCGCGGCCTGCGCGATCACCGACGCCATCTGCGGGGTCAGCACCGAACCGCCCACCTGCGAGGCGCTGCGCAGAATCGAGCCCATGGTGGCGTCGTAGACGGCTGCGGCGCGTGCGCCGGTGAAGTCCAGCACGGTCCCGGCGCGCAGCGGGGAACCGCCCGCGCCCTTACGCAATTCGATCTCGCTGATACCGAACAGGTTGGCGGGCGCGTAATCCACCGACAGGCTGTCGTCCAACCCGAACAGTTTGGAGTCGTCCAGGCGCAGCGAGATCTGCTGCGTCCCGTGCTGATTCGGGGCGATATCGGTGACCTTGCCGACCACCACGCCATTGGCGCGCACATCGGTGCCGACCAGCACGCCGTCACCGATCTGCTCGGTGCGCAGCGAGATCGCCAGCCCGTCCTCGGTCTGCTGCGACCGGTACAGCGCCCAGCCCGCCACCACGGCGACGACCAGCGCGAGCGCGACCGCGCCGACCGTCAACGCACGCTTGCGATCGACGGCCACACCCGGCATTCCGTAATTCGGCATCCCCTACCCCGTGAACGTAATCGCCGAGTTGAAGCCCCACAGGGACAGTGACAGCACCATGTCCACGCCGATGATCGCCACCGAACTCGCGCGCACCGCCTTGCCCGAGGCGATACCCACGCCCTCCGGGCCGCCGGTCGCGAAAAAGCCGTAGTAGCAGTGGATCAGGATGACGACCACCGCGAAGATGGCCACCTTCACCACGGCCGCGATCACGTCGAAGCCGGACACGAACTGGAAGAAATAGTGGTCGTACACGCCCGCGGACGCCCCGTGCACCAGCGTGATCAGCCCGCGGCAGGACACGTAGGACAGGATCAGCGCGATCAGGAAGGTCGGGATGATGGCGACCGCGCCGGCCAGGACGCGGGTGGTCACCACGAAGGGAACCGAACGCAGACCGAGGGATTCGATGGCGTCGATCTCCTCGGAGATGCGCATCGACCCGATCTCGGCGGTCATGCGGCAGCCCGCCTGCGCGGCGAAACCGATGGCCGCGGCGATCGGCGCCAGCTCACGGGTGGTGGCGTACGCCGACACCAGTCCCGACACCGGGCCCATACCGAGCATGTCCAGCGTGGTGAACGACTCCACCGCCACCGACGCGCCCATGACCAGACCCAGCACGATCATCATCGGTACCGTGCCGCCGCCCACGATGACCGAGCCGCGGCCCCAGGTCATATCGGAGATGGCGCGCATGGTCTCGTCGCGATAGCGCTTGAGCGTCAACGGGATCGACGAGAGCACCTGCCAGACGAACGACAGGATGAAGCCGAGTCCTTCGACGCGGCGCAGGATCAATCCGCGGCGGCGATAGGCGCGCGCCGCCCAGCCCAAGCCCTTGGGCACATAGGTGGCGGACATCAGGCCAGCCTCGTGGGTAGGAACAGGTCGGTGATCTGGGTGGCGACCAGGTTGACCGTCACGATCGACACCACCGACAGCACCACCGCGGCGTTCACCGCGTCGGCGACACCGCGCGGACCGCCCTTGGCCTCCAGCCCGCGCTGGCAGGCGATGATTACCACGAGGAAGCCGAAGATGACGGCCTTCAACAGCGAGATCCAGACATCGGCGGTGGTGGTGAAGGACCCGAAGGTCGACCAGTAGGAACCGGGCGTCACGCCCTGCCCGCCGATCGCGACGCCGTAGCCCGCCAGCACGCCGACGAAGATGATGAGCACGTTCAGCAGCGGGGCCACGAAGACCATGGCCACCAGGCGCGGGATCACCAGGCGGTGAATCGGGTTGATGCCCATGGTGTTCAGCGCGTCGATCTCCTCGCGAATGGTGCGCGCGCCCAGATCGGCGGCCAGCGCCGCGGCGCCCGCGCCGCCCAGCAGGAAGCCGGTGGCCAGCGGTGCGCCCTGTTTGATCACGCCCAGGCCGCCGGTCGCGCCCAGCAGCGAGTCCGCGCCGAGGGTGTGGATGAGATTGCCGACCTGCACCGAGACGATGACGCCGAACGGAATCGCGATGAGCACGGCCGGAATGGCGGTGACGGTGATGAGCCGCCACGCCTGCAGGATCGCCTCCTTCCACTGGAACTGGCGACGCACGATATCGGTGAAGGTGCCGATCACCGCTTCCTCGGCAATGCCGACCGCGCGGCCGAAGGTACGCAGCGAGGCGACGGTGGTGCCGGAGAAGTTGTCACGGACGATGCGCGCGGCGGAACGACTCTTGACCGCTGGACGACTCTTGACCGCCCGGGTCAACGCGGAACTCCTTCATCGGGACGGAACCGACGCGGGGTATCGAGCTTCAAATTTCTTCTCCGTGATCGGCAACACTGCCCGCCCTCAAAGCTAATGGTTACGACGAGTTACAACAAATCGGTTGCGGGTGTGATCGGAGCCTCTAAGTTACCGTCTGGTACACCCCACGTAATGACCGGTCAGTGAGACGAATGGCCATGTGACCTGGGATTCTAGAACGTGTTATCAGAGCGGATCGGCTATCACTATGGTTTCCGACACCTCGTGAGCGAACCCCTCGCAAGACGGTTCCGATAGCCTCGGCCATACCCGAAGACGAATCGAGTGATCTGTCAGCAACCGAGGTTTACCGCCGAACCCGCGCGTAATCCGGACGCGGCGTGTTCACTGTGGCTGTGGAACACACGGTGTCGGCGGTCCTGCACACGATCGAGACCGGCGACTGGGCGGAATTCGCGAAACTGGTGCACCCGTACGTGCATTGGACCGAGGACGGCGTCACTACGCGCGGACGGGTCCAGGTGATGACACTGCTCTCGCACCACCACGCGACGAAACCGGCGACCTCCTTCGAACTACGCGACGGTCAGGTCTATCGCTGGAACTCCTGACCGCCGGAAGTCCCGACTAGGGGCTGACCGCCAGAAACACGAAGGCCGAGAACAACACCAGGTGCACCCCGCCCTGGAGCAGGGTCGCGCGTCCGGGCACCACGGTCAGCGCGCCCACCACCACGGTCAGCGCCAGCAGCACCATCTGGGTCGCGCCCAGGCCCAGCATGAGCGGGCCCTCGATCCAGATCGAGGCCAGCGCGATGGCCGGAATCGTCAGGCCGATGCTGGCCATGGCCGAACCCAGGGCCAGGTTCAGCGAGATCTGCACCCGGTCGCGGCGCGCGGCGCGCACGGCCGCGATGGTCTCCGGCGCGAGTACCAGCAGCGCGATCACCACACCGACTGCGGATTGCGGCAGTCCGGCCGAGGCGATGCCGGATTCGATATTGGGCGAGACCACCTTCGCCAACCCGACCACGCCGATCAAGGCAACTAACAGCAAACCCAGACTCAGCAGCGCCTGCCGCTTGGTGGGCGGCTCGTCGTGCTCGTCCTCGTCATCGTCGGCCCGGGCCGAACCGCCCTCGCCCGGCGCGAAGCCGCCCTCGACCGGGAGGAAATCGTCGGGATGCCGGATGGTCTGCACCATCACGAAGACGCCGTAGAGCACCAGCGAAGCCACCGCGGCGAAGATCAACTGGGAGGCCGAGAAGACCGGGCCGGGCTCGCTGGTGGTGAAGGTCGGCAGCACCAGGCTCAGCGTGGCCAGGGTGGCGACGGTGGCCAGCGCCGCCCCGGTGCCTTCCGCATTGAAGACCGCGACCCGCCGCCGCAACGCCCCGACCAGCAGCGACAACCCGAAAATGCCATTGCACGTGATCATTACGGCGGCGAAGACGGTATCGCGCGCCAGCGAGGCGGCCTTCTCACCGCTGGACACCATGAGGGTGACGATCAGCCCGACCTCGATGATGGTCACCGCCACGGCCAGGATCAGCGACCCGAACGGCTCGCCCACCCGATGCGCCACGGTCTCCGCGTGATGCACCGCCGAGAGCGTCGCGCCCATCAGGAACACCGCCACCAGCGCGGCCAGGGCCGGATTCAACGAGTGCCCCCACGAGGCCGCCAGTACCAAGGCTCCAACCAGGGGAAGGATGACCGACCAGTACTGACTGCAGAAGCGCACCATGACCCCCATCGTTGCAGCAAACTGTCCGCATACCGCGGAAATGGGAGGCATGCCTCCCCCGATTGCCTTACCGCATGAGTGTCGCCCGGTGAATTAGGCTGCCCACGTGGACGACACCCCCGCAGCGGACCCCACCGGCGCGACGCACCCGCACGAGCCGCACGACGCGAGTCTCGCCTCCCGGCTCAACTGGCTGCGGGCCGGGGTGCTCGGCGCCAACGACGGCATCGTCTCCACCGCGGGCCTGGTGGTCGGCGTCGCCGCCGCGTCCACGGATTCGAACGCCATCCTCACCGCGGGCATCGCGGGCCTGGCCGCGGGCGCGATCTCCATGGCGGTCGGCGAATACGTCTCGGTCAGCACCCAGCGCGACACCGAACGCGCGCTGCTGACCAAGGAACGCCGCGAACTGGCCGAGGAACCGGAATACGAACTGGCCGAGCTCACCCAGATCTACCGGGACAAGGGCCTGTCCCCCGAGACCGCCCGGGTGGTGGCCGAGGAGCTCACCGCCCACGACGCCTTCGCCGCGCACGCCGAGGCCGAATTGGGTTTGGACCCACACGATCTCACCAACCCGTGGCATGCCGCGCTGTCCTCGGCCGTCTCCTTCACCCTGGGCGCGATCCTGCCGATCCTGGCCATCCTGCTGCCCCCGACCCAGTGGCGCATCCCGGTGTGTTTCGCCGCGGTCCTGGTGGCGCTCGCCGTCACCGGCTCGGTGAGTTCCCGTCTGGGCGGCAGTGATCCGCGCCGCGCCGTGCTGCGGGTCGTCATCGGCGGCGCCCTGGCCATGGCGGTCACCTACGGAATCGGGCAGCTCGCAGGCGTTTCCGGGCTCTAGTCGGCGACCGGGGCCGAATCCTCCGGCGGTGCGGGCAGATCCACCGGCACGGGCGCGTCGACCGGCCCGGTGTAGTTCGGGTCGATCACCACCGGTACATCCACCGCATGCGGTGCGACCGGCGCGGGCGGCGGCCCGGCGGGCACGACCGCGGGCGGGGCCGGAACCTCGGCGGCGGGAGCGACGGTAGGACCGCCCACGCCGGGGAGCCGGGCGGGCGCGATCGGATCATGGCGCAGCCGTGGAACATTGACGATCGAGGTGTCGGCGATCGGGCGCTCGCCGGATGCGGTGAGCCAGACGCCCGCACCGATCCCGATGGCCATCAGAACCGCGGCCATGAGCACCAGGCCCAGGCGGCGGGGGTCGATATCGCCGTCGTCGCGGCGGATCTCGTCGGCGGTGCCGAGCATGGCTGTCCTCCTTCGGTTTCCGGGACGCCCGGTGCGGCGGCGTCAGGGGGCGGGCGGCGGGGGTGGAGGCGGCGGCAACAGGAACGGGAGGATCGGGGCCAGGATGTCGGGCAGCGACGGCGGCGCGGGCGGAGGCGGCGGGGCCGGTGGGGCGGCCGCGGTCTCCGGAGCCACCTCGACCTGGGCGGGCGCGGGCACATACTGCTGGGTCTGCGGTGCGGGTGCGGGCGCGGGCAGTTGCACCGGCGCGGCCGGGGCAGGGGGTGGCGGCGCGGGGGCCGGCGCCGGCGGCTGGGCATTGACGGGCTGGGTGGTGCTCGACGACGGGGTGCCGGTTTCCTCGGCGCCACCGGGGTTTTCCAGACCGGCCCGCAGCGTGCCGCCGATCAGTGCGAAGACCACGCCCATCGAGAGGATGACGAGACCGGCGAGCACCTTGGACGACATCTCCCCCGGCGCGGCCAGGCCGGGGGTGCCGTCGACGGACTCGGCGGCGGGCTGTTCCCGCGCCGCGTCGGGTTTCTCGCGTACCGCACCCACCGTCACCCGGGAACTCCTTCGAGTCGAAGCACACGCCCGCCGATCCGAAAAGCTTCTCCTTCAAGGAACCGTACACAGATTTGCCGGTCGCTCTAATGGGCTACACGGTAAGGAAATAGTTCCAGGTGGATATCTATTCGAACCGATTGCCAATAAGTTGCGCCTGCCGCGTTGCGCCGATCACGGAAGCGTGATCACCACCTTGCCGAAGGGTTCGTCCTCGGCGAAGTAGCGGAACGCGTCGACCGCCGCCTCGAACGGGTAGACCCGATCGATCACCGGGCGCATACCGTGCTCGGTCATGGTGCGGGTCATGAACTCGAGGTCCGCGCGGCTGCCCACCGCGACCCGGCGCAGGCCCACATACTTGCCGCCCAGCGGGTCGGCCGGCTGCTGCCCGGGCCCGGCCGGGAACGCGCCGATCAGGATCACCTCACCGTTGTAGGCCGTCGCCGCAAGGGATTTCGGCAGGGTCAGCTTGCCGACCGCCTCGATCACGCGCTGCACGCCGAGGCCGCCGGTGAGATCCAGTACCGCGTGCTCCCAATCCGGGGTGACCTTGCGGTCCACCACCTCGTCCGCACCGAGCTTGCGCAGCCGCTCACCCTTCTCCGGGGAGGAGGTGATCGAGATGACCCGCGCGCCCAGCATTTTCGCGTGCTGCACCGCGAACAGCCCGACCGGTCCGGTGCCCACGGTCAGGACCGTGTCCCCGGGGCCGACCGGCACCGGCTTGATCAAGCCCGCCCAGGCCACCAGCCCGGCGCAGGTGAGTGCGGCGGCCTCCACATCGGTGAGGTACGCCGGAACCTGGACCACCGACTCCTGTTCCAGCAGCGCATAGGTAGCGAGCCAGCCGTCGTGGTTCGCGCCGTACTGCTGCCCGGTCAGCGCCTGTGTCTGCGGACCGTCGACCCAGCCGACGAAGTAGGTGCTCATCACCCGGTCGCCCAGCGCGGCCCGGGTGACGTCCGAACCCAGGGCGATGACCTCGCCGACACCGTCCACCAGCGGCACCACACCCGGCCGCGCGGACACCGGGTAGGTGCCCTCCATCAGCATGATGTCGCGGCGATTCAGCGAGGCCGCCCGCACCCGCACCAGGACCTGATTCGGTCCGGGGACCGGAACCGGCTGGGGCCGGGTGCTCAGACCGGCGAGCCCACGCAGCGGCTCCAGTTGGTAGGCAACACCATTCGCGTTCTGCTTCTGTCCATCACTCATGACGACGAGTCTGCGCGGCGCGGAGTTCCCTGGCGATTCCCCGCAGGGAATGAAAGTCGCGCCGTGTGACGATTCCCTGGAGGGAATCGCGGAGCGGCACTCGCTTCCGCACAGTGGAGGTATGACGACCATGGCCGTGGCGACGACGAGCACCCCGTTCGCACAGCAACTCAAGGGCTGGCGCACGCGACGACGGCTCAGTCAGCTCGATCTGGCCATCGCCGCCGAGACCAGCCAGCGGTACCTCAGCTTCCTGGAGCAGGGGCGCTCGCATCCGGGGCGGACCATGGTGGTCCGGTTGGCCGAGGTGCTCGGACTGTCACTGCGGGAACGCAACGCCTTGCTGCTGACCGCCGGGTACGCGCCGATCTTTCCCGAATCCTCGCTGGACGCACCGGAACTCGACGCGGTACGGCACGCGCTGAGCACCATCCTGCAGGGCCACCTCCCCTATCCGGCGGTGGTGACGCGGCCCTTCGGCGTGCTGGTCGCGGCCAATCCCGCGTTCACGCTGCTGACCGAGGACTGCGCGCCCGAGCTGCTGCAGCCGCCGATCAATGTGCTGCGCCTGGCCTTGCACCCGGACGGGCTGGGGCGACGGGTGCTCAACATGCCGGAATGGGGCCGCCACGTCACCGACAGTCTGCGCAATCGCGCGGGCCGCAGCCCCGATCCCGGCCTGAACGACCTCATCGCGGAGCTGGACGGCTATCTCCCGCCGGTCGATCCGGGCCCAGGCCACCTCGGCTTCGCCGTCCCGCTGCGCCTCACCTCGGACGTCGGCGAGCTGCGCCTGATCACCACCGTCACGTCCTTCGCGACGGCCACCGACATCACGCTCTCGGAGCTGCACCTGGAAGCCTTCCTCCCCGCGGACCAGGCCACCTCCGACTATCTGCGCGAAAGGTTCTCGCACACTTAGACATTCACCCGATCATCCGGCCGCTCGGCCCACCGCGCGCCGATGTGCCCGTCGGGCCGCACGAGCAGCGCGCCATCCGCGCCGATGCCACAGCCGGCGGTATGCGCCGCGGGTAGTCGCTCGACGCGAAGTGGAGACCCGGTGTCGATCAGCTTCTCCCACGCCCCGGGCTCGGGGGTGAACACGGTGAACCACTCGCCGAGGGCGTCCAGGGTAGAGCGACCGTCGTCGAGTCGCAGGTGCGGCATGCGGCTGCCCGGCCGACCACTCGGCAGATAGCGGCCGTCGCCGTCGACCGGTGGCGTGTCTCGATCGGGCGGTGGCGTACCAGCACCGGTCCGGGCGGCCCCGGAATCGTAGGTGACGCCAAGCACCAGCCCGGTCTGGTCGAAAAAGCGGTCGGACCAGGGCAATTCGACTTCGTTGCCGGCCACGGCACCGGAACTCCGCGACGACCGCCGCGCCTCCTGCGCGTGTCGCAGCCGCTCGGCATTGGCCACCGCCTGCCGCAGCGTGCGCTGCCCGACCGGAAATCGTTCGGTCTCATAGGTTTCCAGCAATCCCGGTGCCGCCCATCCGTGCAGCACGCCCGCCAGCTTCCAGCACAGGTTGTGGACATCGGCCAGGCCCGCGTTCATGCCCAGGCCGCCGAGTACGGGGACCGCGTGCGCGGCATCGCCCGCCAGGAATATCCGGCCGTGGCGAAGGTGTTCGGCCACAAAGGCATTCATCACCCAGTGCTGGATGCGCAGCACCTCCACGGGGGTGTCGATGCCGGGGCCGAGGGCATGGGTGACCTGGGCGGACCAGTCGACGTCCGGATCCCTCGGCGTGGTACCGAACCACGCCCAGCCGCCCTCCGGATACAGCGGGGTGAACGATCCGTAGGTCGTGAAGTAGACCCCGGCGGGCTGGTCGGCGCACCAGCGCCCGAGGTCGGCGTCGAAGACCACGGTGGTGACCTCGCCGAGCGCGCCCGGGCCACTGGTACCGAGGCACAGCCGTTGCCGGACAGTGGAATTCGCACCGTCGGCGGCAATCACATACCGGGCTCGCACCCACGATTGCGTACCGTCGCCCCGGTCGGTGAGCACGGCGGTCACGTACTCGCCCTCCTCGATCAGATCCACCAGTTCGACCTCGAACCGCAGCGGCGTATCCGCGGCCGCGAGCAGGATCGGTTCCAGCCGATCCTGTGACGTGATCGCACCGGTCTCGGGGCTCTCGGGTATCGGAGCGCGGACGCCCACCATCGCCTCGGTACCGAAGTCGCTGCCGCCCAGGGTTTCCCGGAACCGCACCCGACCGAACTCGGGTCCGAAGGCCCGGCTCCGGACGGTGTCGGCGAATCCGAGTTGCCTGAAGATCTCCATCGAGCGCACATTGACCAGTCGCGATCTCGGGAACGGTGAGAGTTCGTGGTGCCGCTCCACCAGCAGGGTCCGCACGCCCCAGCGAGCCAGCAGGGCTCGGGCGGTGAGTCCGACCGGACCGCCCCCCACGATCAGCACGTCGATCTCGGCGTCTGCCATTCCCCGAGTGTGCGTCCGCGACCCGGAAACCGTCAATGACGGCGTGTTATGTCCATTTCGCTTGAATGCTTGTGCCCGAATACTCGCAGACGTATATTCGTAGACGAGTAAGGAGGTGCCGGATGGCCCGCAAGCGCAAGGTCGCGAATCTCATGGGTCTGGCGGTGCTCTCCGCGGTCGTCGTCCAGCCCATGCACCGGTACGAGATCGCTGCCAGGTTGCGGACCTGGGGCAAGGACGCCGATATGAGCATCAAATGGGGATCGCTCTACACGGTCGTGGACAACCTCACCAAGCACGGCTTCCTGGAGATCACCGGCAGCGAGCGCGACGGCGCCCGCCCGGAACGCACCATCTACACGATCACCGAGGCCGGGCGGGCCGAACTCACCGACTGGACAAGGGAACTCATCGCCGAACCGGAACCGGAGCAGCGGCGTTTCGTGGCCGGGCTCTCGGTGCTCGCGGTGCTGCCGCCCGACGAGGTCGTCGAGCTGCTGACCAGCCGAATCGCCAAGCTGGACAAGAACGTCGCGGAAATCCGGGCTCAACTGGCAGCGCTGGAGGGCACGGTGCCGTGGCTCTTCCTGGTCGAGGAGGACTACGCGCTGAACATGCTGGCGGCGGAGTCCACCTGGGCCCGCGGCCTGCGGGATTCGCTGGCCGACGGCAGCTTCCCGGATGTCGAGGGCTGGCGGTCCTGGCATCGCGACGGCGCCATGCCACCCGAACTCGTCGAACTCGCCGAAAGGGGGGCACCCGAAACACCCACCGCGACCGACTGATCCACACCGTCGGTCCCTACTGAACCGGGCCCCGGCGGGGGTGCTGCAACACCGCCACCGAAGCCCGGGAACACACCGTCTCGAACCGCGTCCGTGCAGGCGAACCCGGCACCGAGTTTGGCAACTACAGGATAACTGGGTTCTCCATACGCGCGCCGGTTCGGGGTTTTTCGTAAGCCTTCGAACACTTCTCGGGAGAGAACCATGCCTATCAACTCTGCAATCGTCATCGGCGGCGGCATTTCCGGCCCCGTCACCGCCACCGCCCTGCGCAAGGCGGGCATCGATGTCACCGTCTTCGAGTCCTATCCCGGTCCCGCCTACGGCATCGGCTCCAACCTGGCACTCGCCCCCAACGGCGTGGCCGCCCTGGACATCGTCGGGGCGGGGGACGCCGTGCGCGCCCACACGGCACCGATCAGCAAGTCGTCGATGTCGGTCAACGGCAAACGTTTCGAGCTGCCGGGGATGACGAACATCGAGCCGCTGCGGGTGATCGACCGCGCCGACCTGCACGAGGTGTTGCACGACACCGCGGTCGCCGCGGGAGTGACATTCGAATACAACAAGCGGCTCGTCGAGGTCGAGGAGCACGCGGGCGGCGTGACCGCCGTCTTCGCCGACGGCAGCGGCGCCACCGCGGACGTCCTGATCGGCGCGGACGGCATTCGCTCCACCGTGCGGACCCTGGTCGACCCGAAGGCGCCCGGCCCGACCTATCTGCGCATGCTCAGCTTCGGCGCGTACATCGACTGCGACCTCGAGCTGGAACCGGAGGCCATGACCTTCGCCTTCGGCAAGCGGGCCTACTACCTGTACTGGGTCATGCCCGACGGTCGCGTGTCGTGGGGCGCGAATCTGCCCAGCCCGCAGTACTACTCGCTGACCGAGGCCCGGGCCGTGCCCGTCGAACAGTGGCTGGGCAAGCTGCGCGAGGCCTACGCCGGGGAGGCCCCGGGCGAGCTGCTGGCCCGCAACACCGCCCCCGAGCAGCTGGCCGTGATCGGGGCCCTGCACATCATGCCGTCGGTGCCGCACTGGCACCGGGGCCGGATGGTGCTCACCGGTGACGCCATCCACGCACCCAGCAATACCTCCGGGCAGGGCGCGTCGATGGCCATCGAGAGCGCGGTCGAGCTGGCCCGCTGCCTGCGCGATATCGACGATCCGGCACGGGCTTTCGCCACCTACGAGGCGCTGCGCCGACCGCGGGTGGAGGGGATCGCGGCCCGGGTCGCCCGGATGAACCACACCAAGGCCGCCGGGCCGGTGACCCGCAAGGCCATGCAGCTCATGATGCCGCTGATGTTCAAGCGCATGGATCCGGAGAAGTATCTCGGCGCGGAGCAGCGCTTCCGGATCGACTGGGATGCGACGGTGCGCCCGGCCGCCGTCTCCGCCTGATCACGAAAAACAATGCCCGCCACGAGAAATCGTGGCGGGCATTGCTACGCGCTCGTCAGCGGACCGGCAGCACGTCCGGGTGATCGGCCTCGTCGAGCAGCTTGGTGGCGATATTGTCGATGGCCTGATCGAGGAGCGCGCGGTCGGCCGGGTCGGCGGCATCCCAGTCGGTGAGCTGACCGGCGAGCCAGCGCTTCCACGCCCCGCGCACCCGATCCACCTCGGCCACACCCTTGTCGGTGAGGGTGAGCTCGTCGCCCTCCCGCAGCAGCAACCCGTCCCGCTCGGCCTTGTCGTAGACGGGACCGATCAATTCCGCTGGAATCCAATGGGTTCGAGCAATGTCGTCGAGAGTCGCGGTGCCGCGCAGGCGGTTGTACATGCGGACCTGCCCCAGCGCCCACGCCTCGTCGCGGCCGAGCGAACTGCCCGCCGCCGCAAGGATTCCCGGATCCGGCACGGCATTGTCGCGCTGCTTGCGCAGCACCCGGGCGATGGCCCGCTCCAACTGCACCAGCCGGTCCGAGGAGTCCGGCATGGCGAACTGCTCCCCCACGTCGGTGGCCTCGGCCCGCACGCTGTCGCGCAGCTTGACCTGCTTCAGGAAGAACGCCACCACGAAGCCGAGCAGCGCCACCGGCACCACCCAGCGGAACAGGAAGTCGATGGAGTCCGCGTACGCCTGCACGATCGGTGCGGCCTGCGCCTTCGGCAGGTCACGCAACGCCGCCGGGTTCTGCGCCACCTCCGGCGGCACCCGCGATTCGATCAGCGCCGCTTCGAGATTCGGGCGCAGCTGATTGGAGTAGAGGGTGCCGAACACGGTGGTGCCGAACGCGCTGCCGATGGTCCGGAAGAAGGTGACACCGGAAGTGGCGGTGCCCAGATCCGAGTACGGGACGCTGCTCTGCACCGCGATGGTCAGCACCTGCATGGCCAGACCCACGCCCAGACCCAGGATCAGCATGTACAGCGACATCAGCCAGAACCCGGTGTGCGGGCCCATGGTCGACATGAGGAACAGGCCCACCGCCATGATCGCGCAGCCCAGGATCGGGAAGATCTTGTAGTGCCCGGTCTTGCCGACGATATTGCCCGACAGGATGGAGGTGCAGAACAGACCCACCACCAGCGGCAGCGTGCGCACCCCGGAAGCCGTCGCCGAAACCCCTTCCACGTATTGCAGATACGCGGGCAGGTAGGTCATCGCACCCAGCAGCGCGAAGCCGACGATGAAGCTCAGGATCGAGCAGACGGTGAACACATTGCTGCGGAACAGGTGCATGGGCAGCATGGGCTCGGCGGCGCGGAATTCGACGAACACGAAGCTGGCCAGTGCCACCGCCGCGGCTCCGAACAGGCCCAGGATCATCGAGGAGCCCCACGCGTATTCCTGTCCGCCCCATTCCAATCCGAGGATCAGGCAGGTGACGCCGATGGCGACCAGCGCGATGCCGAGGTAGTCGACGATCGGCTTGACGACCGAGCGGGTCATCGGAATCGTGCGGGCCGCCACCGCGATCATGACGATCGCGATGGGGACATTGACGTAGAAGCACCAGCGCCAGCTCAGATGGTCGGTGAACAGCCCGCCCAGGGTGGGTCCGATGACCGTGGTGATGCCGAACACCGCGCCCAGCGCACCCTGATACTTGCCGCGCTCGCGCAGCGGGATGACATCGGCGATCAGGGCCATGGAGGTGACCATGAGCCCGCCCGCGCCCAGGCCCTGCACGGCCCGCGCGAAGATCAGCAGCGTCATGCCGTGCGCGAGCCCGGCGACCATCGAGCCGATGATGAAGATCGCGCCGCTGAGCTGGAACACCAGCTTGCGGCCGAACAGGTCGCCGAACTTGCCCGACAGGGCGGTGGCGATGGCCTCGGCCACCAGGTACGAGGTGACCACCCAGGCCATGTGCCCGGCCCCGCCCAGGTCCGCGACGATGGTCGGCAGGGCGGTGGAGACGATGGTGGAGTCGAGCGCGGCCATCAGCATGCCGAGGGCGACGGTTCCGAAGACGACGTTTCTGCGGGCCCGGCTCAGCGGCTGCGGCGGCATGGGCTTCTCTGCGGTGACGCTGGCACCGGTCATCGGCCCAGTATGTTGCGCTCACCAGCCGAGATACGGCAACGACACGGCTAACCGGTCATTCCCGGCAGCAGACCGATCAGTTCGCCCGGACCGCGTAGTCGCCGAGCGCAGGTTCGAGGGTGTCGAAGGCGGTGGCGACCCGCTCGGCCAGCACCACCGCGATGGCCTCGTTCGACTCGCCCGCCACCGTGCGACGCAGCACTTCTTCGAACAGCGTCCGATGCACGCCGCCCAGCAGCGCGGCCGCCACCCGGGCCGTGAAATCTTCTGCGGGAGCATCGGTTTCCTCGGCCAGGACCGCCGCGAGCAGGCGTTCACGGTCCTCGTGGAACTCCCGCATCCGCGCCACCAGGGCCGGACTGCCGGTGATCAGGGCGGCGAAGTCCGGACCCGAGAAGCCCGCCAGCACGGCATCTTTCGCGGCGACCCCCGCCAGATACGCGCGGCGCAGCGCGGCCAGCGCCGACTCCCCCGGCTCTCGCTCACGCACCGTGTCCGCCGGGCCCGCGACGAAGGCCTCGCGAATATCTAGCACCAGGTCTTCCTTGCGCGGGAAGTAGTTCGTCACCGTCATCTTGGCGACCTCGGCGGCCACCGCGATCTCGGCGATGGTGACCGTGTCGTACCCGCGTTCCAGAAACAGCCGCGTGGCGGTGTCGGAGATGTTCTGCCGGGTCTGCAGCTTCTTGCGCTCGCGCAGGCCCTGCGGTGCGCCGGTCGACGACGGTGTCATAAAATCATTATGATCATTTTTTTATGACTGTCACAAGTTCGAGGCTCGGAGCGGCGGGCTATCGCTAGAACTTACTCTGAAGTAAGGTCGAACAAACGACTCGAATTGTGAGGTCAACAGCCATGGCATGGAAGCCAAGCGAAATCACGGACCAGTCCGGGCGCACGTTCGTGATCACCGGAGCCAATGGCGGTCTCGGCGAGCAGACCACCAAGGTGCTGGCGAGCAAGGGCGCCACCGTCATCATGGCCTGCCGCAATGCCGCCAAGGCCCAGGAGGTCGCCGACCGCATCGACGGTGACGTGCGGGTCGCGGCCCTGGACCTGGCCGACCTCGCCTCCGTGCGGCAGTTCGCCGAGAACACCGGCGAATTCGATGTCCTCATCAATAACGCCGGGCTGATGAACATTCCGTTCTCACGCACCAAGGACGGCTTCGAAACCCAGTGGGGCGTCAACCATCTCGGCCACTTCGCGTTGACCGGGCTGCTGCTGGACAAGATCAGCGACCGCGTGGTCTCGCTGGCTTCGATCGCGCACAAGCAGACCCCGAAGCTGTACATCGACGACCTCAACTACGAGAACCGCCGCTACCAGCGCAATCTCGCCTACGCGCAGTCCAAGCTGTCGAACCTCATGTTCGGCCGTGAACTGCAGCACCGACTCGAGGCCGCGGGCTCGACCAAGCGGTCCTACGCCGTGCACCCCGGCGTCTCGGCGACCGATCTGTTCGCCCGCACCGAAACCCCCCTGGACAAAATCTCCAAGCCGTTCATTCGCATCGTCGGCCAGTCGCCGTTCCACGCGGCCTACTCCTCGATGTTCGCGGCCACCTCCCCCGACGCCGACCCCAACATCTACTGGGGTCCGACCCGCTGGTTCGGCAGCCAGGGCCCGGTCGAGGCGTCGCCGTCGAGCAAGACCTCCCAGGACCGCGACCTCCAGCGTCGCCTGTGGGAAGAGTCCGAGCGTTTGACGGGCGTCACATACAAGTTCTGATCAGCAGACCTGCCTACTACGCGAGCCGTAGTAGGCAGGTACCGTGGAGGTCGTGTCCGCTCCCCATCGCCGTCCGGCCCTGATTATCTTCGTGGTCGTGGCCTTCCTGGCGTGCCTGGGATTGGGTTATTGGCAGTGGACCCGGTTCGAATCCGGGGGCGGCACGTACCAGAATCTCGGCTACGCATTGCAATGGCCGTTGTTCGCCGGATTCGTGGTGTGGGCCTATGTCCGCTTCGTGCGTCTGGAGCAGGAAGCGGTCGAGGAAGAGGCTCCGAGTCCCGAGGTCGCGGAGTCCGCATCGAACAGCGCTCCCGCCGCTCGGCCGCGTAGGCCGAAGTCGGTCGCGCCGCGCGAGATTCCGGCGGGCCTGCTGCCGGAGCGTCCGAAGGCGGCCCGGGACGAAGATCCCGAACTCGCCGAATACAACAAATACCTGGCCGATCTGCACGCCCAGGACATGGACGACAAGGTCCGTGACGCGGGGCTGCACCACACCGAGAGGAACGCCGGTTGAGCACCCGCGACAACTCCGCCGAAACCCCCGTCGCCGGTGAGACCACCACGCTGGCTCCCCGCCCGCTCGGTGCCGCGACGCCCGAGAAGATCCGCGGCGCGCTGGCGCGCTACCGCGTGCTGGCCTACATCACCGGTGTCTGGCTGCTGGTGCTGTGCGGCGAGATGATCTACAAGTACGGGATTCTCGACGACAGCCACAGCGCCCCGCACTGGCTGTTCTACATCGGCCAGGTGCACGGCATCTTCTACATGATCTACCTGGTCTTCACCATCGACCTGGGGATCAAGGCGCGCTGGAAGCCGCTGACCACGTTCCTCACCTGCCTGGCGGGCACGATTCCGTTCGCGTCCTTCTTCTTCGAGCACTACCGCACGCGCGAGGTGAAGGCCACCTTCGGTCTCTGAGACCGCTCGAACGAAAAACCGCGCCCCGCCGAGGAATCGGCGGGGCGCGGTCGTTTTCGGTGCTTTCTCAGCCTTCGGCCAGTGCTGCCAAGGCCGGAAGCAGTTGACGCAAGGCACGGCCGCGGTGCGAGGCCGCGTCCTTCTCGGCCGGGGTGAGCTGGGCGGAGGACACCTCCCCGCCGTCCGGGAAGAACAGCGGGTCGTAGCCGAAACCGCCGTCGCCCACCGGCTTTCGGCCGATGACGCCGGGCCATTCGCCGCGCACGACCTCCTCGACACCGTCGGCCACCAGGGCGCAGGTCGAGACGAAACGCGCGCCGCGGCGCTCGTCGGGCACGTCGCCGAGTTGGGCCAGCAGCAGGACGTTGTTGGCCTCGTCATTGCCGTGGGTGCCGGACCAGCGGGCCGACAGCACGCCGGGCATACCGTTGAGGGCATCCACCTCGAGGCCGGAATCGTCTGCGACACAGGGCAATCCGGTGGCAGCGAAACCATCGCGGGCCTTGGCGAGGGCATTGCCCTCGAAGTCCGGGGCGGTCTCGGGGGCCTCCGGATACTCCGGCACGTCGTTCAGCCCGACGATCTCGATCCCCGCGACACCCGCCTCATCCAGGATGCGGCGCAACTCGTTGAGCTTCTTGGCATTGCGGCTGGCGACCAGGACGCGACGGGTCATCGCTTCTTGGATTCCTCGGGCTCCGGCAGCACGCCCGGGTACGGCAGCGCCAGGGCTTCCTTCTGCACCACGAACAGCTGCTCGCAGCCCGCCAGCGCGGAGTCCAGCAGCTTGTCGAGGGTGGAGCGCGGGAAGGTCGCGCCCTCACCGGTGCCCTGGATCTCGACCAGGGTGCCGGTGTCGGTGGCGACCACGTTCATGTCGACCTCGGCGCGCGAATCCTCTTCGTACGGCAGGTCCAGGCGCACCCGGCCGTCGACCACGCCGACGCTCACCGCGGCGATGGCACAGGAGATCGGTTGCGGGTCGGACAGTTTCCCGGCCGCGCCCAGATAGGTGATGGCGTCCGAGAGCGCCACGTACGCGCCGGTGATGGCGGCGGTGCGGGTGCCGCCGTCGGCCTGCAGCACGTCACAGTCCAGGGCGATGGTGTTCTCGCCCAGCGCCGCCAGGTCGATGCAGGCGCGCAGCGAACGGCCGATCAGGCGCGAGATCTCCTGGGTGCGGCCACCGACCTTGCCCTTCACCGACTCTCGCCCCGAACGGGTGTGGGTGGCGGCGGGCAGCATGGCGTATTCGGCCGTCAGCCAGCCCAATCCGGAATCGCGGCGCCACGGCGGCACACCGTCGGTGACGCTCGCGGTGCACATCACCCGCGTCCCGCCGAACTCCACCAGCACCGACCCCGCCGGGTGCGAGGTGAAACCCCGGGTGATCCGTACGTCGCGGAGTTCGTCATCCGCCCTGCCATCGGCTCGTTTCGACACGGCCGTAAGCGTAACGGGCCGCGAACAGCCGCCGTCCGCGCCCCGCTGAACGACATCGGGGCGCGGAATCAGCTCAGATGTCGAAGACCTCGCCGGGCGAGACCGCGTGCACCGGACCGGAGAACACGGCCTTGGCTTCGGCGATGACGTCCTCGCGGGAAGTCCACGGGGGAATGTGGGTCAGCAGCAGTTCGCCGACGCCCGCCTGGGCGGCGATCAGACCGGCCTCGTGGCCCGACAGGTGGATGCCCGGCGGACGGTTGGCCGGGTCGTGGGTCCAGGACGCTTCGGACAGGAGAACGTCTGCGCCGCTGGCCAACTCGAAGACCTCGTCGCACAGGGCGGTGTCGCCGGTGTAGACGAAGGTGCGACCCGCGGCGGTGTTGATGCGCAGGCCGTAGGACTCCGGCGGGTGGTACATGCGCCGTGCCTCGACGGTGTGGCCGGGGCCGAAGGTGGTCGGCGTGCCCGGCTGCCAGACCCGCATGTCGATGACGTCGGACCAGTCGTCGGTCTCGCCGCCGATCTCGGCGGAGGCGTTGCCGATCCGCAGCGAGGTGTCGGTGGGGCCGTAGACGATGGCCTTCCCCGAGGGCGGATTCGGGTGGTAGCGCCGCCACACCAGCAGGCCCGGCAGATCCAGGCAGTGGTCGGCGTGCAGATGGGTGAGGAAGATGTCGACCTCACCCGGATCCAGGTACCGCTGCAGCGCGCCCAGCACGCCGGGACCGAAATCGATGACGGTCGGTGTCATATCCGGGCCGGTCAGCAAGTAACCCGAGGCCGGAGAATCCGGGCCGGACACGCTGCCCGAGCACCCGATCACGGTGAGGCGCATTCCCCCATGCTGCCACGCTGCATTCTCACTCAAAGGAGGGATCCCCCAAATCGCCGACCGCGTCCAGCGTCACCCCTGCGACGCGGTACGGCCGGCTTCAACCCCGCGACGATGACGACGTTCATTCCCAGAGAGTACCCACCCGGCAACCACTCCACCTATCGCCCCGAAAAGATGTCCTTGCCAAGAGATTTCCGGGTTGCCCGGCAGCACACCCAGCAGGATCGACCCGTAGAACACCAGCACCACCAAGCCGACCACGATCTGCAGCACATTTCGCGAGAACCAGCCCCAGCAGATCACATAGGTGAGCCAGCCGAACACCAGCACCGAGGCGCCGACCGAAACACTGTGCGCGGGCGCAGTGAGCCACTGCCCCAACCCGGCGATCACCCAGATGATGGCGGTGGCGGTCAGCCCCCGCCCGATCCCGGTCAGCAGGGCGAGCAGCCCGAGCACGATGACCGGCAGCGTGTTCCCGAACAGATGCCCCCAATTGGCATGCAGCACAGGCGCGAACAGAATGCCCGACAGCCCGGCCTCACTGCGCGGCTTCACCCCGGCATTGTCGAGTTCACCGTTGGTCGCGCTGTTGATCGCCTCGATCACATAGAGCAACGCCGTGAATCCGAGCGTCAGCACAATCGCCCGCTGCCACAGCAGCTTCACCGCCGCATTGCCGCCTGCCCGCTCGACCCCGCCCGCCGGCTTGGCCAACTGCCCCTGCAACCGCGCGATCCGATCCGGATCGAACGATCCCATCCCGCTGCCGCCGCTCATAGCAAGACCTCCTAGGCGCCCCTGCACCCGAGCGTACCGCCGGTTCCGGCCCCGCCGCCTCGGGGAATTCCCTGAGACCGCGCGATGGTCGGCGCCGCAGCGCCTGGAGCCCTCCGTCATTCCGGCATGCTCTTGGCCGGAATCCAACGCGGCAGGTGTGGATCCCGGCCAAAGGCGCACCGGGATGACGGGGCGGTCCGCATGCCGGATGCCGAAGGTCCGCTGGGCGATGTCACCGTCTCGTGCCGGTATCCGGTCACGAATGCCGCGCGCCCGCTGCGGTTTCGCAGCGGGCGCGGTCGGTGTGGTCTCCGGGTCAGGCCCAGAGTTGGCCGTCGAGTCTTTCCTCGGCCTCTTCGAGGGTGCCGTCGTAGGCGCCGGTGGAGAGGTACTTCCAGCCGCCGTCTGCGACGACGAAGGCGATGTCGGCACGCTGTCCGGCTTTGTGGGCCTTCTTGGCGACGCCGAGGGCGGCGTGCAGGATCGCGCCGGTGGAGATGCCCGCGAAAATGCCCTCTTCCAGGACCAATTCGCGGGTGCGGCGGACCGCGTCGTAGGGGCCGACGGAGAAGCGGGAGGTGAGGACCGACTCGTCGTAGAGCTCGGGGACGAAGCCCTCGTCGAGATTGCGCAGGCCGTAGACGAGTTCGCCGTAGCGCGGTTCGGCGGCGACGATGTCGATGTCGGCGACCTTCTCGCGCAGGAAACGGCCGGTGCCCATCAGGGTTCCGGTGGTGCCCAGACCCGCCACGAAATGCGTGATCTCGGGCAGGTCGGCGAGGATCTCCGGGCCGGTCGTCTCGTAGTGCGCCAGCGCGTTGGCGGGATTGCCGTACTGGTAGAGCATCACCCAGTCCGGATGCTCGGCGGCGATCTGCTTGGCCAGCGCCACAGCCTGATTGGAGCCGCCCGCGGCCGGGGAGTCGATGATCTCGGCACCGAACATGGTCAGCAGCTGACGGCGTTCCACCGACGTGTTCTCCGGCATCACGCACACCAGCTGGTAGCCCTTGAGTTTGGCGGCCATGGCCAGCGAGATGCCGGTATTGCCGCTGGTGGGCTCGAGGATGGTGCAGCCGGGGGTGAGCCGTCCGTCGGCCTCGGCCGCCTCGATCATGCGCAGCGCCGGACGGTCCTTGATGGATCCGGTCGGGTTGCGGTCCTCGAGCTTGGCCCACAGCCGCACGTGATTCTCACCGTCCCACTGCGGCGAGAGGTTCTTCAACCCCACCAACGGGGTATTGCCCAGCGTCGCGATCAGCGACTCGTAGCGCGCCACGATTAACGCGAACCGCCGGCGACCGCCGGGAGGATGGTGACGGTGCCGCCGTCGGTGACCTCGGCGGCGAGCCCACCGGTGAAACGCACGTCCTCGTCATCGATGTAGATGTTGACGTAGCGGTTGAGCTTGCCGTCCTTGAGCAGCTTCGCCTCCAGGCCCGGGTAGTTGGCCTCCAGGTCGGCGATGACGGCGGCCAGGGTCGCGCCCTCGGCCTGAACTCGCTTCTGGTCCTTGGTGATCGGACGCATGATGGTCGGAATGGACACGGTGACCGACATGAGGGGGGACTCCTTGTTTATGCGGGGTAGGTGGCGACGATCTCGACGGGTTCCTCGGTGACGACGCCCTCGAGGATCCGGTAGCTGCGCAGTTCGTGGTCGTGCGGTTCGCGTGTGGAGACCAGCACGTAGTGGGCGTTCGGCTCCGAGGCGAAGGAGATGTCGGTGCGGCTGGGGTAGGCCTCGGTCGCGGTGTGCGAGTGGTAGATGACCACCGGCTCCTCGTCGGCGGCATCCATCTCACGCCACAGCTTCAACTGCTCGGTCGAGTCGAACTCGTAGAAGGTGGGCGAGCGCGCCGCATTGACCATGGGGATGAAGCGCTCGGGGCGATCGGAACCCTCGGGACCGGCGATGACACCGCACGCCTCATCGGGGTGGTCGGCGCGCGCGTGCGCGACCATCGCCTCCACGAGATCGGCCCTGATCACCAGCACAGTCGCATCCTTCCGCTCGACCCCGGCCGAACGGCCGAAACGCTGTCGTCAACAAGGTGACAATATGCGGCTATTCCCGGTGGAACCGGTCACACCCCGAACAGGTCGCGGTAGGCCGGAATGCCCGCCACCGAGGTCGCCGACAGGATCGCGTCCACGATCGCGCGCTCGACCACGACCGCGGCGGCGGTACACAACTGGTCGAGGATCAGCAGATCCGCCGGAAAGGCCGGGGGCAGCGGGAAATTCGGCTGCTGCTCGGCGGTGCCGGTGGCCAGGGCGAAGAGGGTGTCACCGTCCAGCGGCGAATGCGCGGGGCGGATGGCTCGGGCCAGACCGTCGTGCGCGGTGGCGGCGAGCCGCTTGCAGGCGGCCGGATCCAGCGCGGCATCGGTGGCGACCACGCCGATGGTGGTGTTGAGCACGGTGCCCTTGACCGCCAGGGCATTGGCGGCCGCCAACTGCTCCGGCGTGGCCGGGCCCAGCCCGAAGTACTCGGGGCCGTCGGTGCCCGCGCCCCAGGGGATTCCGGTGCGCGGGTCGAAGACCGAGCCCACCGGATTGGCGACGATCACCGCCCCGACGGTGATTCCGGCCGCCGGACCGTCGGTGAAACGCACACTGGCGCTACCGATTCCGCCCTTGAGCGAACCCGCCCGCGCCCCCGTGCCCGCGCCCACCGAGCCGCGTGCGAAATCCGCGGCGGCGAATTCGGCGGCCATGAAGCCCGCGTCCGCGTTCGGCCGAATGTCCCACGCCCCCACCGGAAGATCGAAGATGACCGCGGCGGGCACGATCGGCACCACGCGAGAAGGATCGGCGGGATCCATCGGGATCCCCTCCTTGTGCTCCTCCAGCCAGCGCATCACCCCGTCTGCGGCGGCCAGACCGTAGGCGCTGCCGCCGGTGAGCAGGATCGCATTCGCCTGCCGCACAGTGTTTCCCGGATCCAACAGGTCGGTCTCGCGGGTGCCGGGACCGCCGCCGCGCACATCCACCGAGGCGACCGCGCCGCCCGGAATCCGCACCACGGTGCAGCCGGTGGCCGCGCCCGCGCCGAGGGTGGCGGTGGGGTCCAGTTCGTGATGATGGCCGACCAGCACCCCGGCGACGTCGGTGATCGAATTACGTGGTCCCGCAACACTGTTCACAGCAGCTCCTCCTTGGTGGACCACGATACCGAGCTAGGGCGCGAGGGCCTGGATCAGCGAATCCTGCATCCAGGTGAGCCAGTGGTAGACCTCGAGGCTCGGCCCGCGTGGATCGTCCTCCGGGAAATGCTCGGGCGTGTCGGCCCCGATCTCCAGGGCCGTACCCAACGCCAACCGCACATCGTTGAGCGCGCTGAGCCAGGCGTCGGCCTGCTCGGGGCTGATGACGATTTTGCCGCCCTGCGGCGGCAGCGTTTCCAGGATGACCAGCCCCGCGGCCACCTTGTTCTCGATGATCTCCGGTTCGTGCAGGCTGCGCAGCGCGCTGTTGAGGTCGGCGCGTTCGGCGTCGGGGGATCCGGGTTCGGGGCGGTGGAAGTCCGGCAACAGCCGGGCCAGCCGCGGATCATCGGGCGGGGTGGTGTTGCCCAGCTGTAGCCCGGTGAGGGCGGCGAGTTCGTCCTCGGGCGCCGAGCGGGCTCGATCGGTGAGCAGTCCGGTCACCGCCCCGACCAGCGAACGCAAGATGTCCGCTTCGTGGGCGTCCATTTCCGAACGCAGTTTCAACCCGCTCAGGGAGTTCTTCCTGCTCCACTTCCGCACGGGGTAACCGTAGTCGTCCCGTTCAGCTGTCACGTTGCATGGTGGCCCACAGCCCCGCGGCGTGCAGCCGTTGCACATCGTGTTCCATCTTGTCGCGCGACCCCGCGGACACCACGGCCTTGCCCTCGTTGTGCACCTTCAGCATGAGCTCGGTTGCCTTGCCTTTGCTGTAGCCGAAGAGCTTCTGGAAGATGTAGGTCACGTAATGCATGAGGTTGACCGGATCGTCCCAAACGACGGTGACCCACGGCCGATCCTCGGCCTCCAGAATCTCGGAGTATTCGATGGCTTCCGGTGTCGCCTGTGGAGCCGACAGTGTCACCGTCGCACCGCCTGGACCGGCGGCGCTCAGAACAACGTCGTGATTACACAGACCCATAACGTCCAGGGTACGACCTGACATCGTAGAAACAACAGCCCAGGCGACACGCCGTCCGGTCGGTCTCGAGTGATCTACACCCGGGCGTGGCGCGTGACCTGAAGACACTGCCCGACTGTGCTTAGAGTGGTCCTCGTGATGATCGCTGACGGACTGACCAGTACTGCGCTGCTCACCGACCAGTACGAGCTGACCATGCTGGCCGCGGCGCTGGCCGATGGTTCGGCCCAGCGGCAGTGCACCTTCGAGGTATTCGCCCGTAGATTGCCGAACGGCCGCCGGTACGGCGTGGTCGCGGGCACCGGGCGGGTGCTGGCCGCACTGCGCGAATTCCGTTTCGGGGAACCGGAACTCGCGGTCGCGGCGCGGTTCCTGGACGACCGCACCCTGGAGTGGCTGCGCGACTACCGCTTTCGCGGCGAGATCGACGGCTACCGCGAGGGCGAGCTGTATTTCCCCGGCTCCCCCATCCTCACGGTGCGCGGCAGCTTCGCCGAATGCGTCCTGCTGGAAACCCTCATCCTGTCCATCTACAACCACGACAGCGCCATCGCCGCCGCGGCCGCCCGCATGGTGAGCGCCGCCGGTGGCCGCCGCATGATCGAAATGGGTTCGCGCCGAACCCATGAGCTGGCCGCCCCCGCCAGCGCCCGCGCCGCCTACCTGGCCGGTTTCGACGCCACCTCCAATCTGGAGGCCGCCCGCAGCTTCGGCGTGCCCAGCGCGGGTACCAGCGCGCACGCCTTCACCCTGCTGCACAGCGGCGCGGACGGCTCGCACGAGGCGGCGGCCTTCCGCAGCCAGGTGCAGGCGCTGGGGGTGGGCACCACGCTGCTGGTGGACACCTTCGACATCACCCGCGGCGTCGACACCGCCATCGAGGTGGCCGGGCCCGAATTGGGCGGCGTGCGTATCGATTCCGGTGACCTGGGCGTGCTGGCCCGGCAGGTGCGCGATCAGCTGGACGCGCTCGGCGCGATCCGCACCCGCATCGTGGTGTCCGGGGATCTGGACGAGTACGCGATCGCGTCGCTGCGCGCCGAACCGGTCGACGCCTACGGTGTCGGCACCTCGCTGGTCACCGGATCCGGCGCGCCGACCGCGGGCATGGTCTACAAGCTCGTCGAGGTGGAGGGCATCCCGGTGGCGAAGCGCAGCTCCCACAAGGAGTCTCGCGGCGGCACCAAACGCGCGGTCCGGCTGGCCCGGCGCACCGGCACCGTCGTCGAGGAAATCGTCTACCCCGCTTCCGCTTCCAGCCCCGACACCAACGGCTTCGAACTGCGCGAGCTCCAGGTGCCGCTGGTGCGCGACGGCGAGG
Source organism: Nocardia heshunensis (assembly GCF_054782115.1). Lineage (NCBI taxonomy): Bacteria > Bacillati > Actinomycetota > Actinomycetes > Mycobacteriales > Nocardiaceae > Nocardia > Nocardia heshunensis. Next base: position 252,672 of record NZ_BAAGTC010000027.1, read on the forward strand.
TGCTGCCCGATCAGCCGACGCTGGCGCAGAGCCGGGAACTGGTCGCCAAGGGCCTGATCAGCCTGCCGTGGGAGGGCCTGAAACTGTCGGCGGGTGACCCGGCGATTCCGACGACGTTCCAGGGCTGACCCGGCGCCGCCACCAGTTGGTCACCGCGACGGACGCGGTGACCGTCGTGATCAACGCCACCTTGCCCGCCGCGCCCAGCCACCCGAGGGCGTGCTCGAGCGCGGCGAACACCTTGACGTGCGCGAGCGCGTGCGCCGAATTGCCCACCCATTCCCAGCCGTCCAGCGACACCAGGGTCGCGACGAATGCCGCGATCAGGGCGCATACCAGTGCTTTCCGGACCGTGACACGGTTCATCGATCGGCCTCCCTACCGATGCGGAATCACGCCGCCGCGGTCAGTGCCGAGCGGCGAACCGCCGCTGCAGCAGGAACCAGAGTGCGGCGACGATCACCGCTGTTATCGCGGGAAGCACCGGATGGTGCAACGCGTAACGGAACATCTCCCCCACCTGTGCGTGCACTCGCCCGTCGATGAGCGCGCTGAGCACATTGGCGACGGAGAAGGCCACGAACAGCAGTACGGCCATGACGAGCGCGCGCCTCATGAAATACCCCTGGACGGATCGGGTGCCGCGTGGACCGGCCGACGGCCGGGCGGCACAATGCAATACGAGCGGTATGCCGCCGTGGTTCATCAGCAGATTCCGGGAGGTCAGCCCATGAGCCGAGCCCTGATCGTCGTCGATGTGCAGAACGATTTCTGTGAGGGCGGATCGCTGGCCGTCGCGGGCGGCGCGGCGGTGGCCGAGCGCATCACCGAATACCTGGATGTGTCCGACTACACCGCCGTCGTCGCCACCCGCGACTTCCACATCGACCCGGGCGCGCACTTCTCCGCGACCCCCGACTACGTCGACACCTGGCCCCCGCACTGCCGCGTCGGCACCCCGGGCGCGGACTTCCACCCCGCCCTCGACACCGAACCCGTCCAGGAGATCTTCTCCAAAGGCGCTTACACCGCGGCCTATTCGGGCTTCGAGGGCACCGCCACCGACGGCGAGACCACCCTGGGCGATTGGCTGCGCGCCCGCGACATCACCGCCGTCGACGTCTGCGGCATCGCCACCGACCACTGCGTCCGCGCCACCGCCCTGGACGCCCGCGCCGAGGGCTTCGACACCCGCGTCCTGCTCGGCCTCACCGCCGCCGTCTCCCCCGCCACCCTCGCCACCGCTTTGGACAAGCTGCGCGCGGCGGGTGTGGAACTCGCCGGAACCCTGGAGAAGTAACCACCGCCCGATCGGCGGAAATCGGTCCCGACGGGCGGGGCGGCGAGGTTTGCGCGGGGCTTGTCAGCGTGGCGCAGTAATCTGGCCGCCGTGCCCGAACTGCCTCCCGTACCGAAGTTGCTGGCCACCGCTGTCGAGGCGTTGGGGGGTAAGGAGCGGTCGGGACAGCAGACGATGGCCGCGGCGGTAGCGCACTCCATCGACACCGGCGAGCACCTTGCGGTGCAGGCCGGGACCGGGACCGGTAAGTCGCTCGCGTACCTGGTGCCGAGCTTGCGGCATTCGGTGCGGACCGGGCGGACCGTGGTGGTGTCCACGGCGACGATCGCCTTGCAGCGGCAGCTGGTGGATCGGGATCTGCCGCGCCTGTCCGAGGCGTTGGCCCCGCAGCTGGGCCGGGTGGCGCAGTTCGCGATTCTCAAGGGGCGCAACAACTATCTGTGCCTCAACAAGATCAATAGCGCGATTCCGGAGGAGCCGGAAGCGGAGCTGTTCGACGCCTTCGCGATCTCGAAGCTGGGTCGTGAGGTCCAGCGCCTCAACGAGTGGGTGTCCGATACCGAGACCGGTGATCGTGACGAGCTCACCCCGGGCGTGAGCGATCGGGCCTGGCGGCAGGTGAGCGTGAGTTCGCGGGAATGCCTGGGCAAGTCGCGCTGCGCGTTCGGGCAGGACTGCTTCGCGGAGAAGGCGCGCGCGGAATCCGGGCAGGCCGATGTGGTGGTGACCAATCACGCGCTGCTGGCCATCGACGCCATCAGCGGAATTCAGGTGCTGCCCGAACACGACGTGGTGGTGATCGACGAGGCGCACGAACTGGTCGACCGGGTCACCGGCGTGGCCACCGCGGAACTGTCCACCGCCGCCATCTCCGCCGCGGCCAAGCGCTGCGCCAAGCTCATCGACGAGCGCGAGGTGGACCGGCTCGAGAACGCCGCGGAGGCGTGGCACGGCCTGCTGGACGATCTGAACCCCGGCCGCTGGGATCGCATGCCCGACGGCGCGGCCCCGGTGCTCGCTCTCATCCGCGACGCCGCCTGGAACGCGCGCACCGCGCTGGCCCCGCAGGGCGGCAGTTCGGCCGCGAGCGATCCGGAAGGCGCGGCGGCCCGCAATCAAGCGCTGGCGGCCGTCGAGGAGGTGCACGACGCGGCGGTCCGCGTGCTCACCACCTTCGAGGAGCCCGACCCGGCCGCGCACCGCGATGTCATCTGGCTGGCGTCGGAGGACGTGCGCGGGGTGGCGCGCCGCACGCTGCACATGGCCCCGCTGTCGGTGGGCGGTCTGCTGCGCAGCCGCCTGTTCGGTACGGCCACCGTGGTTTTGACCTCGGCCACCCTGCAGATCGGCGGCTCCTTCGACAATCTGGCGGTGACCTGGGGCCTGCCGCCGCGCTCGGCGGCCACCGTGGATCCGGCGCTGGCCACCGGCAAGGAGGCCCCGTCGGACGAGAAGTCCCTGCACTGGAATTCGGTCGACGTCGGTTCGCCGTTCGACCACGCCAAGTCCGGAATCCTGTACGTGGCAAAGCATCTGCCCGCGCCGGGCCGCGACGGGCTGCCGCAGGCCTACCTGGACGAGATCGAGCGGCTCATCACCGCGGCGGGCGGGCGCACGCTGGGCCTGTTCTCCTCGATGCGAGCGGCCAAGGCGGCCACCGAAATTCTGCGTGAGCGCCTCGATACGCCAATCCTGTGTCAGGGTGACGACGCCACCGGCGCCCTGGTCCGCAAATTCGCCGACGACCCGGAAATCTCACTCTTCGGGACGCTTTCGCTGTGGCAGGGCGTGGACGTTCCGGGCCCGTCGCTGAGTCTGGTGATCCTGGACCGCATTCCGTTCCCGCGGCCGGATGATCCACTGCTGGTGGCCCGGCAACGCGCGGTGGAATCGCGTGGTGGGAATGGCTTCCTGTCGGTCGCCGCCAATCACGCGGCGCTGCTGCTAGCACAGGGAACGGGCCGTTTGCTGCGCAGTGTGGATGATCGCGGTGTTATCGCAATTCTGGATTCGCGACTCGCCACGGCACGCTACGGCGGTTATCTCCGAGCATCTTTGCCGCCCTATTGGGAAACGTCCGATCCCCAAGTTGTGACAAAAGCTCTCGAAAGACTGACAAATAGTGTCGCACAAATGAAATGACGTTTGTGAGAACAGTCACAGGGGTGGTTTCTACTTCTGATCGGAACTAAATTGGCTTTCGATACTCCGGTGAACCCCCCAATTCCCACATCGGATGTGTCCGTTGTCCCCGCGCCAAGCCCTGCACGCGGCGCGGGGACACTCAAACTTCCAGGGCTTTCGCCCTATTTCACCGCGAGCGTGACGAGCGCGGCCACCACGGCCAGCAGCACCGCCGCCGCACCCCACACCAGACCCTGACGCTGCCACGGGCGGCCGTGGTCGAGGGCGAGGCGACCCGGTCCCGCGAAGGCGAACGTCACCGACGCGATCGCGTAGACCGCGGGCAGCTCCCACATCGCGAAGCCGCCGCCCCGGGTGGCGTTGATGGCATTCAGCATGGTGCCCAACGCGATCGCCGCGGCCAGCGGAGTCAGCAAACCGAACACCAGCAGCAGACCGCCGGTGATCTCGCTCAGGCCCGCGAGGGTCGCGAAGAACTTGCCGGGGTCGTAGCCCATGCCCCCGAAGGCCTGCCCGGTGGCGTCCAGGCCGTAGCCGTTGAACCAGCCGAACAGCTTCTGAGTGCCGTGCACGGCCAGCAGGCCGCCGAAGCCCACGCGGGCGACGAGCAGGCCGACATCGGTGCCCGTGACGCCGGTGGCGGTAGCGGTGGTCTCGCGCGCGCTGGCGGCGTTCAGGATTGCGGTCATGTCGGGTTCCTCGTCTCTCGGGTCTTACGGCTCTGGGGCGATTTCAACCGGACCGTGGTCCGCTTTGAGCCTACAGGAGGTCCCCAACGACAGCGGGCGCGAGGCTATTCCAGCCTCGCGCCCGCGTTTCGCAGCTCCCGGACGTTACTTCGCCAGGAACCAGAAGTAGTAGAGGAAGATCGCCATGAGCACCCACATGATCGGGTGGATCTCCTTGGCGCGGCGCTTGGCCACCATGACGATCGGATAGAACAGCAGACCCATGGCGATGCCGTTGGCGATCGAGTAGGTCAGCGGCATCATGATCACGGTAATGAACGCCGGGACCGCGTATTCCAGCTTGCTCCAGTCGATCTCGCCCAGCGCGCGCGCCATCAGCACACCCACCACGATGAGCGCCGGGGCGGTCACCGCCGAGACGTCGGCGAAGGTGGCGAAGATCGGGAAGAAGAACAGGGCGACCAGGAACCAGCCCGCCGTGGCGACCGCGGTCAGCCCGGTCCGGCCGCCCGCCGAAACGCCCGCGGTGGATTCGACATACGCGGTGGTGGACGAGGTGCCGATGATCGCGCCCGCGGCGGTGCCGACCGAGTCGGCGGCCAGCGCCTTGCCCGCGCGCTCGAGCTTGCCGTCCTTGCTCAGCAGCCCGGCCTGATTGGCGACGCCGATCAGCGTGCCGGAGGCGTCGAAGAAGTCGACGAACAGCATGGTCAGCACGACCACCACCATTTTCCCGGTGAAGGCGTCGGGCAGGTGAATGATGGCCTGGCCGAAGGTCTGATCCAGCCCGTGCGGCATGGCCGCGACCGAACTGGGCAGCTTGACCAGACCGGTGACGATGCCCAGCACGGTGGTGCAGAGAATGCCGTAGAGCACCGCGCCGTGCCAGCCCAGCACCAGGAACACGACGGTCACGACCAGGCCGAACAGCGCCAGCAGGGTGGTGCCGTGGTGGAAGTTGCCCAGGTGCACAAAGGTATTCGGGTCGGCGGTCACGATGCCCGCGCTCTTGAGCCCCAGGAAGGCCACGAACATGCCGATGCCCGCGCCGACGGCGAGCTTCATCTGCATGGGGATGGCCTCGATGATCTTCTCGCGGACCTTGGTGACGGCCAGCACGAAGAAGATGACACCGGAGAGCAAGGTGCCCGAGAGCGCTTCCTGCCACGGGATGCCCATGTGCAGCACGACGGTGTAGGCGAAGAAGGCGTTGAGGCCCATGCCGGGCGCGAGCGCCACCGGGTACTTGGCCCACAGGCCCATGACCAGGGTGCCGAAGATGGCGGCGATGGCGGTCGCGGTGAACACCGCCTGCAGCGGCATGCCCTTCTCGTGCAGGTCGCCGGCCGGGCCGTCGCCCAGGATGCGCGGGTTCACGGCGAGCACGTAGGACATGGCCAGGAAGGTCACGGTTCCGGCCATGAGCTCGCGCCGGAACGTAGATCCGTGTTCGCTGATGCCGAAGTACGCGTCGACGCGCCCCTTGGTGCGCGTGAGGACGTCGGTGGTCATGTGTGGAGGTCTCCAGTCGGAGGAAGGTACAAAGGTTGCCCTGGGCACCGTACTGGTTCTGTATGTCCCCACATGAACCGACCCGGCGAATCGTGAGCTACTGCACCCGCCAGAGCCTTCTTTCAGCGGCCTTACCTGCGCAATTATCGGGCTATTCAAATAATTACTGGCCGGTAATTTAAGCCTCTTGACCCTTACTGTCTGGGACGTTACAAATACGTAATCAGCCGGGGGTTTTCAGGGGAACCGGCCAGGCAGAAGTAGTACGCCAGTGGTTACCGATGTCATCGACGCGGTCGCGGAGTTCGCGGCCCCCCGCAAAGCGATCTGGGATGTGCTGCTCGACCCGCAGACCTACCCCCGGCTATTTTCCGGAATCGGCGCGTGCGAACAACTCGACACCGTCGACACCCATCCGACCCTGCTCCTGCGAGTCGGTGGCCACGGCATCGATATCCAGGTGCTGCGCGTGCAATTGCACATCACCAAGCCCGGCGAGGGCTTCGAGCTGCACTGCCCCGATCACGGCAGCTTCGTCGCGCTCCGGCTGCGCGGCGACGGTGAGCGGACCCGGGTCTATGTCACGTATTTCAAGGCCGGACAGATACATCCGGTCCTGGCCCAACTCCCCAACTCCTCGGTGGTCTCCTGGACGCAGGCCGGGCTCAAGCGGGCCGGCGATCTGATCGCGGGCACCCCTAGCTCGCTCATCGTCAATGGCGAGGACTCGCCGATGAAGCTGCAGGCCGGGGTGGTCAAGCAGATGGTGGCCTCCGGCGTGGTGCGCACCTACCGGCCCGATGTCGGGCTCAAACAGATCGGCGGGCTGGCCAAGTGGGGCTTCAGCCTGGGTGGCGGGTATGCGGCCGCGGCCGCGCACTCACCGCAGCGCCCGGCCGTCATCGACGACCGGTACGCCAGCACCTTCGATCAATTGCATGCGCGCACCAGCGCATTGGCGGGCGCGTTCACCGCGCTCGGCTTCGGTCCGGGCACCGCGATCGGGCTGCTGTGCCGCAACCACACCGGCATGGTCGAGTGCATGGTGGCGGCGGGCAAGTCGGGCGCGGACGCGGTGCTGCTCAACACCGGCCTGCCCGCGCGTCAGGTCGAGGAGATCGTGGCGCGCCATCAACTCTCGGCCCTGTTCGTGGACAGCGAGTTCGAGCATCTGGTGCGGTATCTGCCCACCGAGCTGCCCCGCTTCACCAGCGACGACATCCCGCCGGATCCGGGCCGCACCACCATCGAGGAATTGATCGCCATGCGGCAGGAGCCGCCGCGCAAGCCGCCGCGGCCGGGGCGGTTGGTGGTGCTCACCTCGGGGACCAGCGGGACGCCCAAGGGCGCACGCCGCCCGCACCCCAAGGGTTTCGGGACGGTGGCGGCGCTGCTGTCGCGAATTCCGTTCGGCACCAACGAGACCATGTTCATCCCGGCCCCGCTGTTCCACACCTGGGGTCTGGGCGCGCTGCAGATCTCCACCGCCATCCGGGCCACGGTGCTGCTGGGTGACCGCTTCGACGCCGAGGACTGTCTGCGCCGCATCGCCGAGCACAAGGTGACGGCGCTGATCGTGGTGCCGATCATGGTGAACCGAATCCTGGACCTGCCCACCCATGTTCGCGCCCGCTACGACCTGTCGAGCCTGCGCATCGTGGCCAGTTGCGGGGCGCCGCTGGCGGGTGCGACGGTGCTGAAGTTCCTGGAGACCTACGGCGACATCCTCTACAACGTGTACGGCTCCACCGAGGTGTCGTGGGCGTCGATCGCCGATCCGGCGGATCTGCGCATGTCTCCCACCACGGCGGGGCGGCCGCCGCTGGGCACGAAACTCGGTGTGCTGGGCGCGGATCGGCGGCCGGTGCCGGTCGGCGCGACGGGGCGCATCTTCGTCGGCAATCACATGCTCTTCGACGGCTACACCGACGCCACCCCGCCGGACGAGGCCGACGGCATGCTCGACACCGGCGATGTCGGTTTCCTGGACGCGGCGGGCAAGCTGTTCGTGGCCGGGCGCGATGACGAGATGATCATCTCCGGCGGCGAGAACGTCTTCCCGCGGGCGGTGGAGGAGGCGCTCTCGCATCTCCCGCAGGTGTCGGAGGTGGCGGTGGTCGGCGTCCCGGATCACGAATTCGGCCAGCGCCTGGCCGCTTTCGTGGTCAAGCGGCCCGGTTCCGGGCTGGACTCGGACATGGTGCGCAACTACATCCGCCACCGGGTCAGCCGCTTCTCGGTGCCGCGCGATGTCACCTTCCTGGATTCCTTGCCGCGCAACCCGACCGGCAAGGTCCTCAAGCGGACGCTCATCGCGCCCGCCTGATTCGCGCCTGATCGCTACGGGCTGGGAGTAGCGATCAGGCCGAGTTCGGCGTCGGAGGCCAGCAGCGGATGATGCGGCAGGATGCGAATCGTGTAGCCGACCGCGCCGGAAATCGGGACCGGGGTGGAGATGGTGAAAACCTCTGCCCCGGAATCGGTTCCGTGATGCCGCATCGGGAAGCTGTGGGTGTCGGTGAGGTCGTCGGTGGGTGAGACCCGGCCGAGCACCGCCTGCACACTCACGTCGGCGGGAGTGAGTCCGGCCAGATCGATGCGGGCACGCAGCGCGAGTTCCGCGCCGATCACCGGGATATCCGGCAGGCCGGAGCTGTCCACCTGCAGGACTTTCACACCGGGCCAAGCGGATTCGATGCGACGGCGATACACCGACAGCTCTTGCGCACCCTTGAAGTCGTCGGCCGACACCGCACCGAAGGCCGCGGCGGCGGGCGCGTAGTAGTCGACGGCGTAGTCGCGAACCATGCGCGACGCCAGCACCTTCGGGCCGAGGGTCTGCAGCGTGTGGCGGACCATCTCCATCCACCGCACCGGCAGCCCGTCGTGGTCGCGGTCGTAGAAGCGCGGCAGCACCGCACGTTCCAGCAGTTCGTAGAGCGCCGAGGCTTCCAGGTCGTCGCGGCGATGGTCGTCGCGCACGCCGTCGGCGGTGGGGATGGCCCAGCCGTTCTCACCGTCGTACATCTCGTCCCACCAGCCGTCCCGGATGGACAGGTTGAGGCCACCGTTGAGCGCGGACTTCATGCCGGAGGTGCCGCACGCCTCCAGCGGGCGCAGCGGATTGTTGAGCCAGACATCGCAACCCCAGTACAGGTAGCGGGCCATGGACATGTCGTAGTCGGGCAGGAAGACGATGCGATGCCGCACGGCCGGGTCGTCGGCGAAGCGCACGATCTGCTGGATGAGCGCCTTGCCGCCGTCGTCGGCGGGATGGGATTTGCCCGCCACTACCAGCTGCACCGGATGCTCGGGATCCAGCAGCATGGCGCGCAGGCGTTCGGGATCGCGCAACATCAGGGTGAGCCGCTTGTAGGTGGGGACGCGGCGGGCGAAGCCGACGGTCAGCACGTTCGGGTCGAAAACCTCGTCGATCCAGCCGAGTTCGGCCGGGGCGGCCCCGCGCTCGAGCCAGGAGGCGTGCACGCGGCGGCGCACCTCGTCGACCAGGATGCCGCGCAGGGCGTTCCGGGTGGACCACAGTTCGCGCAGGTCCACATCGCAGAGGCGTTCCCAGCCGCGGGCCTCCTCGACGAGTTCGTCGCCGATGAGTTCGCGGGCCTTGTCGATCCATTCGCGCGCCGCCCAGGTGGGTGCGTGGACGCCGTTGGTGATCGAGCCGATCGGCACCTCGGCGGTGTCGAAGCCGGGCCACAGCGGCGCGAACATGGCGCGGCTGACCTCGCCGTGCAGTTTCGAAACACCGTTGGCGCGCTGGGCGAGTCGCAGTCCGAGGTGGGCCATGTTGAACACCGAGGGGTCGGCCTCACGACCCATGGCCAGGATGCGGTCCACCGAAACACCGGGCAGCACCAGCGATTCCCGCTCGCCGTGCGCGCCGCCGAAGTACCGGCGGACCAGTGCACCGGCGAAGCGGTCGATACCGGCGGGCACCGGGGTGTGGGTGGTGAACACCGTCCCGGCCCGGACCGCGGTCAGCGCGGAGTCGAAATCCATTCCGGCGGACATGTATTCGCGAATGCGCTCGATGCCGAGGAATCCGGCGTGGCCCTCGTTCATGTGGAAGACGTCCGGGTCCGGCAGCCCGTTGGCGCGGGTGTAGGCGCGTACCGCCCGTACGCCGCCGATCCCGGCCAGGATCTCCTGTTTGATGCGGTGGTCCTGGTCGCCGCCGTAGAGCCGGTCGGTGACGGCCCGCAGTTCCGGATCGTTCTCGGCGATATCGGAGTCCAAGAGCAGCAAGGGAATCCGGCCGACCTGGGCGATCCATACCCGGGCCCGCAGCACCCTGCCTTCGGGCATGGCCACGTGAATCAACACCGGCGCACCGCCTTCGGTGAGCATGCGCAGCGGCAGACCCATCGGATCGAGTGCCGGGTAGTGCTCGGCCTGCCAGCCGTCGGCGGTCAGCGACTGCCGGAAATAGCCGGAGCGATACAGCAATCCGACGCCGATGAGCGGCAAGCCGAGATCCGACGCGGCTTTCAGGTGGTCGCCCGCGAGAATTCCGAGGCCGCCCGAATAGTTCGGCAGTACCTCGGTGACGCCGAATTCCATGGAGAAGTAGGCGATTCCGCGCGGTCCGCGCTGCTGCTTCTGGAACCAGCGCGGCCGGGCCAGGTAATCACTCAGGTCCGCCGCTGCCGCATCGACCCGCCGCGTGTAGGCGTCGTCCCCCGCCAGCTCGTCGAGCCGCGCGGCCGGAACCTCGCCGAGCATCCGCACCGGATCGTGCCCGACCTCGACCCACAGCCGCGGATCCAGCTCGGCGAAAACGTCCTGGGTGGGCCCATGCCAAGACCAACGCAGATTGGTCGCGAGCTCGGTCAGTGCCGTGAGCCGCTCCGGCAAATGGGCGCGAACGGTGAATCGACGCAGTGCCTTCACCCCTGTAGACCCTACCTGTGGAGGTGTTGCCGCAGCTCACTAACACCGCCCCGACGTGAGCAAGCGCTAAGCAACCGATAACGTGTTTCATATGAGCGAGCAGCAGATCGAGGCGGTCGAGGACCAGCCCACCCAGGAGCATCACGAGGGTGGCTTCCGGCCGATCCGAGAGCTGGGGCGCGACAACACCCGAGGCGGCGTCCACTACGGGGAGTTCATCGACCAGGTGCGCGGGCTGATGGACCGGGTGCGGCTGGCCGACCCGTCCGACGCGCAAGCTCTCGATGCCATCGCCATGCTGAAGGAGCTCAACGCCAAGCTCGACGAGGCGCAGGTCGACGAGTGGAACGCGCCGTCCTGGCATCGCAACGACCTGCCCTCGCGCGGCAACATCACGCTGCCGCCGTTCCTGGTCGACTCCGCGAGCAAGGAAGGAGTGCGGGCGCGCATCACCTTCCGCACCTTCCATCTGGGCGGCAATGCCGCCGCGCACGGCGGCCACATCGCGCTCGGCTTCGACGATCTACTCGGCATGACCGCGGCCATCTACACCAAGCAGGCCACCCGCACCGCCTTCCTGCACGTCGACTACCGCGCGATCACGCCGTTGAACACCGAGCTGCAGGTGCACGGCTGGGTCGAGCGGCAGGAGGGCCGCAAGGTGTTCGTGCGTGCCACCCTGCACGACGGCGACCGGCTCTGCGCCGAGGCGCACGGCCTGTTCGTACTCCTCAAGCCGGGCCAGCAGTAGTCACTCCGGTAAGTTCGGGGGCGTGACCGGCCGCATCGCAATCGATGACACCGCCCCCGCGATTCCCGGCGGCCGGCCGTCCAAGGCCGTGGTCGGCGAGGTGATCCCGGTGCGCGCGGTGGTCTGGCGCGAGGGCCACGAAGCGGTCGCCGCCACGCTCGCGGTGCGCGGCCCGGGTTCGGCTCGCACACAGCGCATTCGCATGACGCCGGAATACGAGCCGGACGTATTCAACGCTGTCTTCACCCCCGGCAAGCCCGGTCGCTGGACCTTCCGGATCGAGGGCTGGGGCGATCCCATCGCCACCTGGCGCTCCGGTGTCGAGGCCAAGCTCGCGGTCGGGCAGAGCGCCGCCGATCTGGCCAATGATCTGGAGCTCGGCGCGCGCCTGCTGGATCGGGCCGCGCAGGCGGTGCCCCGGCAGCAGTGGGAGATCCTGCGCGACGCTGCCGCCGCGCTGCGCAGCGACGCGCAACTGCCGGCCCGGGTGGCCGCGGCGTTCAGCGCCGAGGTGAGCGCGATCCTGCGGGCAACACCCCTGCGCGAGTTGGTGACTCACGGCCCGCTGCACATCGTCCAGGTCGAGCGGCAGCGTGCGCTGTACGGGGCCTGGTACGAATTCTTCCCGCGCTCGACCGGCGGCTGGGACGCCGACGGCGTGCCCGTGCACGGCAGCTTCGCCACCGCTGCCAAGGAACTGCCACGCATTGCCGCCATGGGGTTCGACGTGGTGTACCTGCCGCCGATCCACCCGATCGGGACGGTGAATCGCAAGGGGCCCAACAATTCCCTGACGGCCGGGCCGACGGATGTGGGCTCGCCATGGGCCATCGGCTCGGCCGAGGGCGGCCACGACGCCATTCACCCGCTGCTGGGCACCGAGGCCGACTTCCTCGATTTCGTCGCGGCGGCACGGGAACTGGGCATGGAGGTGGCGCTGGATCTGGCGCTGCAGTGCGCACCGGACCATCCGTGGGTGATCACGCATCCGGAATGGTTCACCACGCTGCCGGACGGCACCATCGCCTTCGCGGAGAATCCGCCGAAGAAGTATCAGGACATCTATCCGTTGAATTTCGACGACGATCCCGACGGGCTCTACGCCGAGGTACTGCGGGTGGTGCGGCATTGGATCGGGTTGGGCGTCACCATATTCCGGGTCGACAATCCGCACACCAAACCCGCGGATTTCTGGGAATGGCTGATCGCCGCCGTGCACCGGAAACACCCGGACATTATTTTCCTGTCCGAGGCATTCACCCGCCCGGCCCGCATGTACGGATTGGCGCGGCGCGGATTCACGCAGTCCTATACGTATTTCACCTGGCGCGTCCACAAACACGAAATCGAGGAATTCGGCAGGGAATTGGCCGCCAAGGCCGATGAGGCGCGCGCCAATCTGTTCGTGAACACGCCCGACATCCTGCACGAGAGTCTGCAGCACGGCGGGCCGGGCATGTTCGCGATCCGCGCGGTGCTCGCGGCCACCCTCGGCCCCAGTTGGGGCGTGTACTCCGGATTCGAGCTGTTCGAGCATCAGGCGGCGCAGCAGGGCAGCGAGGAATACCTGGATTCGGAGAAGTACCAGCTGCGGCCGCGGCGCTTTGCCGAGGCGGCCGCGCGCGGGGAATCCCTGGAGCCGTGGCTGACTCGGCTCAACGAGATCCGGCGCGCGCATCCGGCGCTGCAGCAGGTGCGCTGCATCCACTTCCATGCCGTGGACAACGATGCGCTGCTGGCATTCTCGAAGCTCGACCCGACCACCGGTGACGCGGTGCTGGTGGTGGTGAACCTCGATCCGTTCGGCGCACAGCAGGGCCACGTCTCACTGGATCTGCCCGCGATCGGCCGCGAATGGCACGACCGGCCGGTGGTGTACGACGAGATCAGCGGCGAGGAATACCACTGGGGCCAGAGCAATTACGTGCGCCTGGACCCGGCGCGCGCGGTGGCGCACATTCTCGCGCTGCCGCCGGTCCCGGCCGCCGCGCGCACCGAACTCGCGCATCGCAGATCTTTCCGATGAACAGACGCGACCTCCTGCTGCTGGCGGCGGGCACGCATCCCGATCCGCACACCGTGCTGGGCGCGCACCCGCATCCGGACGGGACGATCATCCGGGTGCTGCGGCCGCACGCGGAGACGGTCGCGGCCCGGATCGGCGGGGTGGATCATCCACTGGCCCATACCGAACACGGCGTCTTCGAGGTGGTCGTCCCGTTCCCGGAGCTGTGGGACTACCGCATCGTCACCTCCTATCCCGGCGGGCGCACGGTGGTGGACGCGGACGGCTACCGCTTCCTGCCCACCCTCGGCGACATCGACCTACATCTGCTCGGCGAGGGCCGCCACGAACGACTCTGGGACGTGCTGGGCGCACACCCGCGCCGCTACCCGACCCTCGACGGCGAGGTGACCGGCACCGCCTTCGCGGTCTGGGCCCCCAATGCGCGCGGCGTCGCGGTGATCGGCGACTTCGACGGCTGGAGCGGAAACACCGCGCCCATGCGGAAACTCGGCGATTCCGGGATCTGGGAGCTGTTCGTGCCCGGCCTCGGCCCGGGGGCGCTCTACAAGTACCGCGTGCACGGAGCCGACGGCCGCACCGTCGATCACGCCGACCCGATGGCCTTCGCCACCGAAGTGCCGCCCGCGACCGCGTCGGTGATCACCGCCAGCGAATACACCTGGGGCGACGGGGATTGGCTGCGCCGTCGCACCGCCACCGATCCACTGCGCGCACCCGTCAGCGTCTACGAGGTGCACCTGGGTTCGTGGCGGCCCGGGCTCGGCTATCGCGAGATCGCCGAGCAGCTCGCCGAATACGTTGTCGCCCAGGGCTTCACCCATGTCGAGCTACTGCCGGTCGCCGAGCATCCGTTCGGTGGTTCCTGGGGTTACCAGGTCACCTCCTACTATGCACCGACCGCCCGCTTCGGTTCCCCCGACGACTTCCGGTATTTGGTGGATCACCTGCACCGCAACGGAATCGGCGTACTGCTCGACTGGGTGCCCGCGCATTTCCCGCGCGACGAATGGGCGCTGGCCAGATTCGACGGCACCGCCCTCTACGAGCACTCCGACCCGCGTCGCGGCGAACAACTCGACTGGGGCACCTACGTTTTCAACTTCGGCCGCCACGAGGTCCGCAATTTCCTGGTCGCCAACGCCCTGTATTGGATCGAGGAGTTCCACCTCGACGGCCTGCGCGTGGACGCCGTCGCCGCCATGCTCTACCTGGACTACTCGCGCCCCGACTGGGAGCCGAACATTCACGGCGGCCGCGAGAACCTGGAGGCCGTGTCGTTCCTGCAGGAGATGAACGCGACCGTCCACAAACACCATCCGGGCGTCCTGACCATTGCCGAGGAGTCCACCACCTGGCCCGGCGTCACCCGCACCACCGACGTCGGCGGTCTCGGCTTCACCATGAAATGGAACATGGGCTGGATGCACGACACGCTCGGGTATCTCGCCCACGACCCGGTGTACCGGACCTGGCACCACAACGAGGTCACCTTCTCGCTGACCTATGCCTGGAGCGAGAACTACGTGCTGCCCATCAGCCACGACGAGGTGGTCTACGGCAAGGGCACGCTGTGGACCCGCATGCCCGGTGACGATTTCACCAAGGCGAGCGGGGTGCGGGCGCTGCTGGCCTACATGTGGGCGCATCCGGGCAAGCAGCTGTTGTTCATGGGCCAGGAGTTCGGGCAGTTCCGGGAATGGGACCACGATCGCGGCCTCGACTGGCACGAACTGGAAAACCCACTGCACCAAGGCATTCAGACCCTGGTCGGCGATCTCAACCGGCTCTACGTGGCCTCCCCCGCGCTGTGGAGCCAGGACACCTCGCCCGGCGGGTACGCCTGGATCGACGCCGACGACCGCGACAACAATGTGCTGTCGTTCCTGCGCTACGGCACCGACGGATCGATCCTGGCCTGCGTCTACAACTTCTCGGGCCGCCGCCACGACGACTACCGCATCGGATTGCCGGGGCCCGAACCGGATTCGTGGTACGAGGTACTCGATACCGATGCCCTCGCCTACGGCGGCAGTGGAATCGGCCGCGCGGAGGCAATCTCCGCAGAGCCGGTGCCGTGGCACGGCCGACCGATCTCCGCGGTCCTGACTCTCGCGCCGCACAGCGCCCTCTGGTTGTCGACAACCCCGCCCGCCGCGCACGACTGAACCCTGCCCCCAGCGATCGGGGCAGGGAAATCAAGGTCAACCATTTCCGAATGGAAGCGGGTACGACTGGAACCAGCGGCGTCGCAACCGAATTGCCATCTACACCGAAGGAATGAATCTGCATGAAGAAGCTGGGAACCTTCGCCCTCATCGGTGCGGCCGCGGCCGGAATCCTGACCGCGGGCGCGGGCATCGCTGCCGCTGACGATCACGTCAGCGCCACGCCGATCATCGCGCCCGGCGAACCGGACCCGACCGGCACCGGATCCTCCCAGATCGTGAAGAGCCTGTCCGACATCTTCACCGGCAGCGATAAGGCCGGACCCGCCAAGTAGCACCACCGGTTCCCCACCCTGCGGGGAGTGTGGGGAACCGCGGGCTTCGGTTACTCCGGCCAGGCGGGCGAACGACCCAGGACCGCGAGAATCCGATCCAGCCCGGACGCCTCCGGAGCGTCCACGACCGGGGCGAACGACGAACCCGGCTGCTCACGGTGCTCGCCCTGCGGCACCGCCTCGGCCACCGGCAGACCCGCCGCGAGGAGATCGTCGTCGAATTCGACGGTCTTGCCGAGCGCGCGGGCGAGATCCCAGGTGTGCACGATGTAGTCGATGAAGTGAAAACTGATGGCCAGCGGCGCGGGAATCACGATGCCGCCCTGGATCTCCGGCAACGGGAACTGCCGTTCCAGCACACCCGGCTCCGCGAACGCCGCCAGCACCCCCTCGGCCGCCGCCGTGTACTCGGCGACCGGATCATCGCTCAACGGCTGCGGCTTCCATAGCGCCAGATCATCCTCACCACGCGCGGACGCGGCGAAGCCGTGGTGCTGAACAATGCAGTGCTCCAACAGGTCTCGAAGATTCCATCCCACACAGGGCGTAGGCCGTTCCAGATCGGCGGCGGTCAAGTCTGCCACCACCTCGATGCTGGTGCGGACCGCCCGGGCGTCGAACGAGAGAAGCTCGGATCCCGACGCCAGCAATTGTTCGTACGTGCTTATCATACGCGCCAGCTTACTAACTGGAGCCGTCGAGCAACAGAGGGAAATCCGGCGAATTCGACACCACCGGTCTGTTCTCGAGCGCACCCTGGACAGACAGCCGATCTAGCCGGGAGGCCTCCCGTGGACGAGCGCACAAAAATCACACTGGACGAATCCGAGATCCCCCGGCGCTGGTACAACGTCATCCCGGACCTCCCCGCTCCACCTCCGCCTCCCCTGCATCCCGGCACCGGACAGCCGGTCGGGCCCGACGATCTCGCCCCGCTGTTCCCGATGGAACTCATCCGGCAGGAGGTCAGCGCCGAGCGCTACCTCGACATCCCGGACGAGGTCATCGACGTGTACCGGCTGTGGCGGCCGACGCCGCTGTTCCGGGCACGACGACTGGAGAAGGCACTCGGCACGCCCGCGCACATCTATTACAAATACGAGGGGGTTTCACCCGCCGGTTCGCACAAGCCGAATACCGCTGTGCCGCAAGCGTTCTACAACGCCGCCGAGGGCACCCGCCGCCTCACCACCGAGACCGGCGCGGGCCAGTGGGGCAGCGCGCTCGCCTTCGCCTGCGCGCAGTACGGCATCGACTGCGAGGTGTGGATGGTCCGCGCCTCCTACGACCAGAAGCCGCACCGGCGCACCCTCATGCAGACCTGGGGTGCGACCGTGCACGCCAGCCCGTCCCCGCTCACCGCCGCGGGCGCGAAAATCCTTGCCGACCACCCGGATTCGCCCGGCAGCCTGGGCATCGCCATCAGCGAGGCGGTCGAGGTCGCCGCCGCCGATCCGACCACCCGCTACGCACTGGGCAGCGTGCTCAATCACGTGCTGCTGCATCAGACCGTCATCGGCGAGGAAGCGTTGAAACAGTTCGCATCGGCCGGGGAACGCCTGCCCGACCTGATCGTCGGCTGCACCGGCGGCGGCTCCAACTTCGCGGGGCTGTTCCTGCCGTTCCTGCGCGAAAAGCTCGCGGGCCGAGCCGATCCCGTCATCCGCGCCGTCGAGCCCGCCGCCTGCCCGTCGTTCACGAGGGGCATCTACGCCTACGACTTCGGCGACACCGCGGGCTTCACCCCGCTCATGAAGATGCACACGCTGGGCCACGACTTCATCCCCGACCCGGTGCACGCGGGTGGGCTGCGCTACCACGGCATGTCCCCGCTGCTGTCGCACATGTACGAGCTCGGCCTGTTCGAGGCGATCGCCAAGCAGCAGCGCGAATGCTTCGCGGCGGCAGTCCTATTCGCCAAGACCGAGGGCATCCTCCCCGCCCCGGAACCCTCGCATGCACTGGCGGCAGTCATCGAAGAGGCGAACCGCTGCACGCAGTCCGGCGAGGAGAAGGTCCTCCTCACGGCCCTGTGCGGCCACGGCCACTTCGACATGACCGCCTACGAGCGCTACCTCGCCGGCGAAATCCCCGACTTCGAACTCCCCCAGCCTCGCATCGACGCCGCCCTCGCCGCCCTCCCCAAGGTCTGAACAAGATCAGGGAGCACTCAGCGCGGAATTCTGTCCGAATTTCCTCGCTGAGCACTCCCTGATCTTGAAACTCAGTACAGGGCCGCGGCGAGCTTGCGACGGGCGGCCATGACGATTGGCTCGGCGGGGTCGAAGAGTTCGAAGAGTTCCAGCAGGTGGGTGCGGACGCGGGTGCGGTCGTCCCCGGCGGTGCGCTTGACCTGGGCGATGAGACGGTCGAAGGAGGCTTCCGGCTGCTGGTTGAACATGTCCAGGTCGGCGGCGGCGATCGCGGCGTCCAGGTCGGACGGGTCGGCGTCGGCCTTGGCGGTGGCGGCCGGGTCGAGTTCCTGGACGCGAGAAAGGAATTGGACCTGACGCAGGGCGGCCTTGGCTTCCGCATTGTTCGGCTCGGCGGTCAGGATGGCCTGGTAGGCGGTGATGGCGGCGTCGAAATCGCCGTTCTCCAAGGCCTCTTCGGCGGCGACGAAGCGCGGGTCCTCGGGGACCTCGGGCTCGTCGGCCTCACCCGCACCGACACCGGGGAGCTTGCCGCGCACCGCGTCGAGCACGGCGGCGATCCACTGGGTGACCTGCTCCTCGGGCTGATTGCCGGTGAAGTCGGCCAGCGGCTGACCGGCGGCCACGGCCACCACGGTCGGAATGCCCTGCACGCCGAAGGCCTGCGCGATGCGCATATTGGCCTCGGCCTCGACGGTGGCCAGATCCCAGTCACCGCCGCCCTGCGCGACCAGCTTCTCGAGCAGCTTCACCAGATCGATGCTGCCCGGGCTGCGCTGCGAGTACAGCGCCACCACCACCGGCACCTGGGTGGAGCGCCGCAGCACTCGCTCCTCGAAATTGGCCTCGGTGACGGCGTGATCACCCGGAACATCCGCGGCGGAAGCGGCGGGCTGCTTGAGGGCGGACAGGTCAACCGCGCCCGACATGGCGGCGGCTGCGGCGGCTGAGGGACGGCGTGCGGGTCGAGTCACGACATCCAGTTTGTCACGAACGCGCGGCGGCGGGTGCCGCGGCTGCGCTCAGTTCCCCCAGCTGACCGGAGTTGATCGCCCAGCGCTCGAACCACACCGAGGTGAACGGCACCACGGACGACAGCAGGGCGAGACCCGTGGTCTTGCCGGGCCATTCGAATTCGCGTGAGGCCAACAGGCAGTTGATGGCGTAAGCCAGGAAGACGATGCCGTGCAGCATGCCGAACACCATCACCGGCCACTTGATCGGCTGATCGGCAATGCCGATCGCATCCGCGCGCTTGAGCGCCGAGCCGATGAACAGCAGCACCCAGGACGGCACTTCCAGCAGACCGAAGAACCGCACACGCTTCGCGACCGTAGACAGGTCGAACAAGTCACCCATGCGGTCTATTCTGCCGCACGGCTACGACGCTCCGTAGTGGAGCTGGTCACACCCGCTTTCTGCGGGTGGGGAGGATTCTTGGGGGCAAGCCCCCAAACCCCCACGAAGAGATTTCGGGGGCTCCGCCCCCAAACCCCCACGACCAAGCCCCTGCGCTGCCAATCCCCGAGCACCGAGCCGCGCGCGACCCAAAGCCGAACGGCCCCGGCTCTTTTCGAGCCGGGGCCGTTCATTCATAGCTGAATCCGCTTACTGCACGCGGATGATGAGGGCGTCGCCCTGGCCGCCACCACCGCACAGGGCGGCCGCGCCGACGCCGCCGCCGCGGCGCTTCAGTTCGAGGGCGAGGTGCAGCACGATGCGGGCGCCGGACATGCCGAGCGGGTGGCCGATGGAGATGGCGCCGCCGTTGACGTTCACCTTGTCGGCGTCGATGCCCAGCTTGCGGGTCGAGGCGATGCCGACCGCGGCGAAGGCCTCGTTGATCTCGACCAGGTCCAGATCGGTGGGCGAAATGCCCTCCTTGGCACAGGCTTTCGCGATGGCATTGGCCGGCTGGTCCTGCAGGGTCGAGTCGGGGCCCGCGACCACACCGGCCGCGCCGATCTCGGCGATCCAGCTCAGGCCGAGCGCCTCGGCCTTCGCCTTGGACATCACGATGACCGCGGCCGCGCCGTCGGAGATCTGCGAGGCGGAACCCGCGGTGATGGTGCCGTCCTTGCGGAAGGCGGGGCGCAGCTTGCCCAGCGAGTCGGCGGTGGTGTCGGCGCGGATGCCCTCGTCCTGGGCGAAGACGATCGGGTCACCCTTGCGCTGCGGGATGGAGACCGGGGTGACCTCGTCGGCGAAGACGCCGTTCTTCCAAGCGGCAGCGGCCTTCTGGTGCGAGGCGGCGGCGAAGGCGTCCTGGTCCTCGCGGCTGATCGGCTCGACGTCGTTGCGCTGCTCGGTGAGTGCGCCCATCGGCTGGTCGGTGAAGATGTCGTAGAGGCCGTCGTAGGCCATGCTGTCGCGCAGGTTCACGTCGCCGTACTTGTAGCCCTCGCGGCTGCGCTCGAGCAGGTGCGGGGCCTGGGACATGGACTCGGTGCCACCGGCGACCACGATCTCGTACTCACCGGCGCGAATCAGCTGATCCGCCAGCGCAATTGCATTGATACCGGACAAACACACCTTGTTGATGGTGAGCGCCGGGACATCCATCGGAATGCCCGCGGCCACGGCGGCCTGCCGCGCCGGGATCTGGCCGGCGCCCGCGGTGAGCACCTGGCCCATGATCACGTAATCGACCTGCTCGGGCGCGACCCCACCCTTCTCCAGCGCCGCCTTGATGGCGATCCCGCCCAGATCCGAGCCGCTGAAGTCCTTCAGCGAACCGAGCAGTCGGCCGACCGGGGTGCGCGCGCCGGAGACGATGACGGAGGTGGTGGACACGATGAGGGCCTCGCTTACGTCGTATGGGTGCCGCTCCGCCAACCATCGGAGCAGTACTCCACGGTAACTCGCAGCACTTCGGCGAGGGTATGTGGGTGCGCGCTACCTTCGTGGGGTGAGCAACACCGAGAACACGACGGCGGTGCCGTCAACGAGCACCGAATTCATCCCGTCCGAATACATCGTCGCCGTCGATCATGTGGGTATCGCTGTGCCGGATCTCGATTCGGCGGTCGCTTGGTACCGGGACAATCTCGGCATGGTCGAGACGCATCGCGAGATCAATGCGGCGCAGGGCGTGCACGAGGCCATGCTGTCCGTGCCCGGCACGCCGACGGGGTCGGTTGCTCTGCAGTTGCTGGCTCCGCTGAACGAGGAGTCGACGATCGCGAAGTTCATCGATCGAAACGGGCCTGGCCTGCAGCAGCTCGCGTATCGGGTCACCGATGTCGAGGCGGTTTCCGCGCAACTTCGTGAACGGGGCTTGCGTTTGCTGTACGCCGAGCCGCGCGGCGGAACCGCCGGTTCCCGCATCAATTTCATCCACCCCAAGGATGCTGGCGGTGTGCTGGTGGAACTCGTCGAACCGGCGGCGAAAACTACCCACTAGTACCGGGTTCCGGCCCCCTAAAGAGGCTGTAACAACATTCGCGGTCGGGTCACCATCAGTGGTCGTCACGCTGTAGTTTGTGGGTCATGTCGTCCACTGAGCCCGATCGTAATCGCTTCGTTGCACTGCCCTTTACCGTTGTGCGGAAGGGCTATGACCGTGACGAGGTGCGTAACTACTTCGACCGTTTCGATGCCGAGCTAAGGGTCACCGCTACCGATCGCGATGCCGCCGCAGCCCAGGCCCGCAACCTGGCGGCCCAGCTGGAGGACGCCCGGGACGAGATCGACGAGCTCCGTAAGGAGGTCGACCGGCTTTCGGTGCCGCCGACCACCGCCGAAGGCATGTCCGATCGCATCTCCCGCATGCTGCGCCTGGCCTCCGACGAGGCTTCCGAGGTGCGCGCGCAGGCCCAGGCCGAGGCCGCGGAGATGATCTCGATCGCCGAACAGCAGGCGACCGAAATGCGTGGGAAGTACGAATCGCTCCTCTCTGAAACCAAAGAGAAGCGCGAAGCGCTCGAAATCGAATTCGAGCAGACTCTCGCCAATGCCCGTTCCGAGTCGGCGAAGATCGTCGAAGCGGCCAATGCCGAGGCCGACCGCCTCACCAAGGAGTCCGACGCCAAGCGCAAGGCGACGCAGCAGGACTTCGAGGTCACCATGGCCGAGCGTCGCACCAAGCTGACCCGCGCCATGGAGGAGCTCGAGGCCACCTCGCGCGCCGAGGCCGCCCAGCGCATCAAGGACGCCACCGACGAGGCCAACCGCCTCATCACCTCGGCGACCAACACCGCCGATCGAAAGATCGCGCACGCCAAGGAACTTGCCGAGGAAATGCGCGTCCTCCGCGGCCGCGTCCTGGCCCAGCTGCTCGGCATCCGCGGCCAGCTCGATTCGGTGCCGGCCATGCTCGCCGCCGTCAACCGCGAAAGCGAACTGCTGGATGGCGCACCGGAACAACGCTCCCTCAAGGGCGGTCGCAAGGCCATCTCCGATGCCCGCGATGACGACGACTACGTCGACGAGCGCGAAAACGCCGACGTCTCCAGCTAATTCATCAACCGGGCGACAACCCGAAGCCGTTCGAAGGCCGCTTCCAGATCCGGAAGCGGCCTTCCTTATTGCTCCGACCCGCTCAGGACCCGAACGGCAGCCCGGCACTCCCGCAGCTCGTCGACTGCCCCGGCAACGTAGCGACGTTCACGTCCCTGGACATGGTGCTGAGGACCGATCCGTCCGACTTGTACTGTGTCGCAACGACATGGTGCGCCGCCCACCCGAGTTCTCCGGATGCCCGGCATACCACTCCCGCACCGGGGGTCAGGACCAGCGGCGGGTGATGGTTCGGGTGTTGCGGCCCTTCCAGCAGCCGGTGTGCCAGTGGCGGCGGTCGTCCTCGCCGTCGTGGGCAGCCCAGGCCACGATGTGCGGGGTGCCGGGCGGGATGATCTGGTCGCAGCCGGGGCAGCGGTAGGGCTTGGTGGCGCGGGTGCCGGGGACCGTGCGGACGATGAACGTCTCGTCGGTTCCCGGGCCGTGCTCGGTGCGGCCGAAGACATCGCCGACGGGCCGCGGCTCCTGGTGGGAACGCGCGGAGTCCTTGGGACGGGGTTTCCGACGGGGCATGGTTCGAGGTTAGAACAGGCGGAATTCGTCGGACTCCGTGCCGCGCAGGGCATCGTAATCCAGCGTCAGGCAACGGATACCGCGATCGTTGGCGAGCGTCTTCGCCTGCGGCTTGATCTGCTGGGCGGCGAAGACGCCGGCCACCGGAGCCAGCAGCGGGTCGCGGTTGAGCAGTTCGAGGTAGCGGGTCAGCTGTTCGACACCGTCGATCTCACCGCGGCGCTTGATCTCCACGGCCACGGTCGAGCCGTCCGCATCCCGGCACAGGATGTCGACCGGGCCGATCGCGGTCATGTACTCGCGGCGGATCAATGTGTAACCGGGGCCGAGGGTTTCGATGTGCTCGGCCAGCAGCGCCTGCAGATGCGCCTCCACGCCGTCCTTCACCAGGCCGGGATCCACGCCGAGCTCATGCTTGGAATCCAGCTCGATGTCCTCCACCGTGATGCGGAGTTCCTCACCGGCCTTGTTGGTGACCACCCAGAGTTGACTTGTCTCCGAGTCGGTTTCGCGCTCCTCCAGCCAGCACGGCGGACTCATCCAGTTCAGCGGCTTGTAGGAGCCGCCGTCGGAATGGACCAGCACCGAACCGTCGGCCTTCATCATCAGCAGACGACGGGCCATGGGGAGGTGGGCGGTCAGACGGCCAACGTAATCGACCTGGCATCGAGCAATCACAAGGCGCACCGGTCGAGTCTAGTAAGCGCGATTCAACCCAACAGCATCAGGCAGGCGAAAAGCGAACCACCCGCCAGCAGTACCCAATCCGGCCAGTTGAACGGGTGCAACGGGGCCACCTGGCGGCGAATCATCAGCCGGCCGATACCCAGGCCCAGGCACAGCGCCAGGAAATGCCCGACATTCGTGAAGGTGTGCCACACCAGCACGCCGCCCAGCGCCAGCGTGAGCCAGCTTGCCGCCCAGACGAACCTGCGATGCGGCGGCAGCACCGCGATCAGCGCGCCGACCACCGCCATCGCGCCGTAGCTGACACCCACGTCCTCGACGGTGGTGATACTGCTGGGGATCACATGCGAGGCCACCGCCACCCACAGGCCGACGGCCACCAGGACGGTCGCGCCGATATGGCCGATGAAGAAGGTGTGCACCAACTTCACCGCGCCGAAACGGCGCTCCGCCAAGGCCAGCAGGCAGGCCAGCAGCGGGACGATGATGAAGACCGTCGCCGCGCCCTCACCCACCAGGAAGGCGCTGGAGAACAACGTGCCCAGGCGGCCCTTGGCCAGGTTGTGCAGATTCGTGCTGGCATGCAGCACGATTCGCGACTCGGACTTGGCGCTCACCATGGTGAGGGCCACGGCGACCAGCGTCAGCAGGCCGACATAGCTGTAGGTCGCGGGCAGCCAGAACGCGCCCAGCCGAAACCGCCGGCGGGTGACTGCCGGAGGGGCGGGTGCTGCCTCGAGGACCATGCTGTCGATCATTGTCGTTCCATCCCAGACGGAACTGCCGGTCCGCTGTGAGCTTTCTGTGGATCCATATATCTAGGTATGTACCCGGGATACACGAAAGTATCCGGATACGCAGAAACCCCCGACCAGAAGGTCGGGGGTTTCGCGAATGATGTTCCGGCGGTGTCCTACTCTCCCACACCCTGTCGAGTGCAGT
>NZ_BAAGTC010000028.1:0-35666 GCF_054782115.1 Nocardia heshunensis
TACTACCCGACACACCGCCGACACGCGCTGCGGCTTGACCCCTAAAACCATCGGAGGTCTTTACTTCATGTCGACCTTAAGTATTAGCGTACGGGCATGTCAGATCCAGTACGCAATCCCAGCCTCATCCAATGCTGCGCGGCTGTAACCAGTTCCGTCGCCGGTGCGCTGCGGCCTCGGCCCATCGACCAGCGGTTTCTGCGATCGATCACCGACGCCGGGCTGCCGGTGCCGGAGCGCACGGTGGAGGTGCGAGCGCTGGCGCAGACGCCGCGCTCGGTACCGACCGCGGCGGTCGTGGAGGGTGTCTTCACGCCGCGGCGCATCGGCAGCTCACTGACCTCGTTCGTGGTGCGGCACCCCGAGGCCACCTTCATCGTCGATCCGAGCTTCTGCCTCGACGCCGAGCATCGCGCCATCGCCCAGCTGCCGGGCCTGCTCCGACCGGCCGTGCGCCCGCCCGCCGACACCATCCCGACCATCACCGCGTTGCGCGCCGAGAAGGATCTGCCCGCACTGGATTTCGCGCTGCCGACCCACGCGCACTGGGATCATGTCTGCGGGCTGCTCGATCTGCCCGGCCTGCCCGTGCACCTGCACAGCGTCGAAAGACAGTGGGTCCTGGGCGGTCCGGTGTCTCCGGTGGGCGGGGTGCGGGATTCGTTGGTGGATCGACCGATCGTCGACTACGACCTCGACGGGCCGCCGGTGCTCACCTTCACCCGCAGTCGTGATCTGTTCGGCGACGGCAGCGTCGTCCTCGTCGACCTCGCCGGTCACACCCCCGGCAGCATCGGCGTGCTCGCCCACACTGCGCGCGGCTGGGTGTTGCTGGCAGGCGATGCGGCCTGGCATGCGATGCAGGTCGAGAAGGTGCGTCAGAAGGCTGGATTCCCAGGGCTTTTCGTCGACAACGACCGCGAACTCACCTTCAAGACGCTGCATCGGCTGCACCTCGCACAGCGGGTGCTGAGAGTTGTCCCCACCCATGATCACGATGCGGCATTGCACCTCGCCGCGCCCGGTGCGGAGGCAGCCGAACCGCTACGGTGAGCGCATGGCGATCACCGTGCGCCCTGCGCAGATGTCCGATGTTCCCGAGTTGGCACGAGTTTTGGGCATCGCCTTCGCCGATGATCCGATCGTCTCGTGGCTCATCCGCGACGATGCCACCCGCGCCCGGCGCACCGCCACCCTATGGACCGTCCAAGCCCGCCACCACTTCATCCCGCTCGGCGGGGTGGAGGTGGTGTGCAATGACGCGAATTCTATTGTGGGCGCAGCACTTTGGGCACCACCGGGACACTGGCACGCCGACGATGCCGCCACCTTCCGGCAATTGCCCGGGCTCGTGCGGGCCTTTCGGCACCGATTGTTGACCGCGGGACGGTTTGCCGACGGCATGATGGCCGCCCACCCCCGGGAACCGCATTGGTACCTGGCCGTCATCGGTACCCTGCCCGGCGTCCGCGGCCACGGCTACGGCCAGGCCCTACTCAATTCGAGGCTCGAGCGCTGCGACGCCGACGGCATCCCGGCGTACCTCGAATCCAGCAAGGCCGACAACGTGCCGTACTACGAGCGATTCGGCTTCGAAGAAAACGGAACCCTGGACGTGACCCAGGGCGGCCCACCCCTCTGGCCCATGTGGCGAAACCCCCGTTAGACCCCGCCTACCCGAGGATGCGGGTGAGCAGCCGGGTGAGCGTGTCACGCTCGTCGGCCGACAAGGCGCGCAGGATGTCGTGTTGAACCGCGGTGAGAGTCGTGTCCAGCTCTTCGAGCCGTCGTCGCCCGGCGGCGGTCAGGGTGATCCGGTTGCGTCGGCGGTCGCCGGGGTCCGGGGTGCGCTCGACGTGGCCTCGTGCTGTCAGCTCATTGAGCATCGTGTTCATGTCACTCTGGTCGATTCCGCACCGTTGGCCGATCCGCACCTGACTGTCCGGGCCGAACTCTTCCAGCGCGGCAAGGATCGCGAAGTGATGGGCGTGCCCATCGGAAGCGGTCATCGTTTCTCCGATGACCCGATGTGCCCGCGCGGAAACCTTGTTGAGCAGCCAGCTCGGTTTGCGGCGCAGGCGAGCCGGTGCTTCGCCCATCTCCATGGGCACAGTCTAGCGAAACTCTTGGTGCGACCAAGAAACCTTGCTATTCTTGGGCGGACCAAGCTTGGTCGAGCCAAGATAATGAAGGTAGAACAATGGCACTAACTTTGGACGAAGCCCGGGCGGTCAGCGACCGGGTTCGCGAACACGCCATCGAACTCGGTGCGGCAGTCACGATCGCCATCGTCGACGACGGCGGGCACCTGCAGGTTCTCGATCGCATGGACGGCGCATCTCCCATGTCGGCTCGCATCGCCCCGGCGAAAGCTTCCACCGTTGCACTGTTTCGTCGCGACGGCAGTGACCTGATGCGCGTACAGGAGGCTTACCCCGCGGCGTTCGCTCAGATCATCGATGCAGCCGGAACGCCCATAGTGGCGGGCGGGGCCGCCCGGCTGATCCGGCGCGGCGGTGTGGTCGTCGGTGCGATCGCCATCGCCGGAGGGTCGTTCGAGCAGGATGAAAAGTGCGCCGATGTCGGCGCAGGGGACGCGGTCTAGCGGGAGCCGGTCGGCTGGAGCCATTGTTCCAGTGCGACGCGGATAGCCGCTGCTACAGCCGCCGCGAGTACCGGGGCGGTGAGTTCATCTGGTGCGTTGAGACGTTCGACGATCGCGGCGGCACCACCTACCCGGACCTGACCTGGGAACCCAAGGCGGCGTTCACCACTGTCGCCGAGCGCTACCGCGTCGCCTGATCGACGAAAATGGTCAGCAGGGTTTGCAGTTGGAGTTGCTGGCGATCATCGAGGACTTGCAGCAGGTCACCCACCGCATCGCGGAAGTAGCCACTCGCCTCGTGTAACCGGCGCTGACCGGACTCGGTGATCACGACCTCGTAGGCGCGGCGGTCGTGGGGCATGCGGCGGCGGGTGACCAGTTCCCGGTTCTCCAGGTCGTCGACGATGCGGACCAGGGTGGACTTGTCGATGCCCAGGGCATCGCCCAATTCGCGCTGGCTGCGGACTTTTCCGTCGGCGACGGTGGCGAGCACGCCGGCGTGCTGCAACTCGATGCCCGAGGGGCGGGCGGCCCGGTTAGCTGCGGCGCGCGCGAGCTGGTGGGCGCGATACAGCAGTGTGCCAAGGGTATTCGGGTCGACGGGACGCTCTTCCATTCCCCGATTCTAGCGCATAAGATAATCTCAACTGAGATAGTTTCGAGTTAAAAGGATTGATTATGCGAGTTCTGATCATCGGTGCCGGCCTGGCCGGACCCTGCCTTGCACACGGTCTGCTCGCCAGCGGCCACAAGGTGCGGCTGTTCGAGCGGGATGTCGCCCTCGACGCCCGGGCGCAGGGGTATCGCATCCACATCAACGGCGACGGGGACGCGGCACTGCGCCGCTGGCTGCCCGCCGACGCCTACGCGCAGGCCACCGCGACCGCCTGCGAGGTCAAGGGCGGGGTCACCATGGTGGGGCCGGATCTGTTGAACTACACCGAGATTCCGGTTCCGCCGGAGGCCGCGGGTATCACCGTCGATCGGCTCACCCTGCGCGCGATCATGTTGCGCGATCTGATGGACGTGACCCGGTTCGACGCTGCGGTCGCCCGCTACGAACTGCTCGATGACGGACGCGTGCGGGTACATTTCACCGACGGTTCCACCGACGAAGGCGATCTGCTGGTCGCCACCGACGGCGCGAATTCCGTTGTGCGCCGCCAGCTTCTCCCGGATCTGCCGGTCACGGTGCTCGACAAGCGGCTGACCTATGGCCGCACTCCCCTGTCCGAGGCGGTCCGCGAGCTGACCCCGCCTCCGGCGCTCGGCGGGTTCCTCGGCGTCATCGGCGGCGACGGCCGTCAGCTCGCCCTGGCCGCGCAGCTGTTTCGCCGTGACCCGGTCGAATTCGGGCTACCCGCGGCGGACGACTACGTGATGTGGGGGCTCACCGTACCGAACTCCGACCACGGCCCCAACGTCTTCGACCTCGACGCGCAGGAACTCCTCGAGTTGGCGGCGGAATCGGTGTCGGATTGGCATCCCACGATCGGCGAGCTGATCCGCCGCGGCGATCCCGCCTATACGGTGCCCGCCGCCATCCAGACTTCGCAGCGTCCGCGCACGTGGCCGACGGTGCCGGTGACACTGGTCGGCGATGCCGCCCACCCCATGCCACCGGCCGGAATCAGTGCCGGAGTGGCGATCCACGATGCGGGACTGCTCGCCACCCACCTGACCGCCGCGACCCCGATGCTCGATTCGGTGCGCGCCTACGAGGCCGAGATGCTCGACTACGGTTTCGCAGCCGTCGCGACCTCGTTGCGCAATCACCAGGGACAGTACTGAACTACTGCTTGCGGGCCAGACCGCCGACTACGAGTTCTTCCCAGACGGTGAGGTCGGGCTTTTCTTGGTCGGGATCGGCGGGCCCGATATGCCATTGGGCACACGGCCGCACACCCTCCGGATCGAGGGTGAGAGTGCCGAAACAGGACAGGATTTCGGCATCGGTGCGGAAACGACCGCGCCCGAAGGCTTCGAGGATCTTGTTCGCGGTCGCGATCGCCTGCCGGGTGCTGCCGGTACGGAAATGCGACAGATAGACCTGGCTGTCGGCGGGCATGCGGTCAGTCCAGTACTGGACCACGCTCGCCGGATCCTCTTCGTCATTGACGAAGCTGAGGGTGATACCGAACAGGATGCCGACCGGTTCGTCGAAGTTGATCAGCCGCTGCACGTCGGCATGCTTCTCAATGCTGCCGGGATCACGAATATCGGCCTCTACCACCACAATCGACTCGTCCACCGCGAGTAATGCCCGACCATGCGCCACCACGAACGGATCATCGTCGACATACACGACGCGAGCGTCCGGATGCGACTGCCGCACCACCTGATGCACATTGACGCTCGCCGGCAGGCCACAGCCCATATCGATGATCTGGCGAATACCCGACTCGGCCATCACCTGCGCGGCACGCAGCACCGCGTCACGGTTGGTGATGGCCAGCATCTCCGATCCTGGCAGATCCTCGATGAAGTAGTCGCCGAGATCCTTGTCGACTCCGTAATTGTCGCGCCCGCCGAGCACATAGCTGTACACGCGTGCCACACTCGGCCTTGACTGCCGCGCTCGCATGGCGTTGATGTTCAAGTCGCACACACCCCTCTTTCACCACCGACGATACCGCTATCCACCAGGAAATCCTCGGTCATCGCGGCGATCGCCGCCAGCCGTCCGGTGTGACGAATCGGGCCTAATTCGTCCCGGCCGCCGCGGCGGTCGTGGTCGGGGCGGCAACGGTGGTCGTGGGTGCCACGGTGGTGGTCGTCGGTGCAGGAGAAGCGGTTTGGGTGGTGGTCACCGGCACCGGGGTTCCGGTGTCGGTGGTCGTCGGTGCCACGCTGGTCGTCGTGGTGGGGGCCACCGTCGTCGTGGGGGCCGGAATCGGGTCCGGGCAGTGCCCCAATTGATCACCGAGAGTGTTGATCTCGGCGTTCGAGCGCGGATCGCCGGCGTAGTTGATCTGGTCGGTGCACTTCACCGGGGCCGGAGCGGGCGTGCCCGGATCCTGGGCGGGGGCGGGCTGATCCCCCGCCGGGCCCGGTTGCTGAGGGTTGTTCCCACCCTGCGAGTTTCCCCCCCTGCTGCGGCTGCGACCCCGGATTACCGCCGCCGCCGGGCTGAGCCACGGGTGAACTCGTCACGGACGCGCCGGGACTCGTCGTCGCCGCCACCGTGGTGGTGCCGGAGACCTTCGGCGTCACGCTCGACTTGCCCGAATCGCTCGAACAGCCCGCCGCCAGCACCACAATGGGCACCATCAGCGCCACCGCGACACGACCGGCTACCTGCAGGCGCGCGCGCCCTTCCGCCACAGCGGACATCAAATCCTCCTGAGCGTGCAGCCCCAGCCCCGACTCATCGGCTGCACCACAACAACTTTCGCCGGATCACAACCGAACCGGTCGACACGAATTCAGGGGGAATGATCATCCCCCCGTCGGAACCCTAGGGTCTCGGGCGGGGGGAAAGCCATCGGCGTCGACGCCCCTAGTTCTGGGGGCCGCTTATCGATCGAGGAGGAACACTTATCGATCCGAGCACGCCCACAGCGCTCAGCTACTCACCTTGGCGGTCGTCGCGCGTTGCGCGAGCAGCGCATCCAGTTGCTGTTCGGCGCGTTCGGCGCGGGCAAGAGTTTGAGCGCGGGCATCGTCGAGCGTGGCGAGGCGCTCGGTCGCTTCCTGGCGCGACTTTTCGAGCGCGATGGTCGAATCCTTGCGTACGTCGGCCAGATCCGCCGCGGCCTGGCGGCGCGCCTCGGCGCTCTCGGTGCGGACTCGATCCAGGTCGGTGCGCGCCTGCTTGAGCTCGTCGCGGGTTTCGCTGACCACCTGATTACGTTCCGCGACTGCGGCTTCGGCACGCTCGATGGCGCGCTCGGCATCGGCGGCGCGCTGGACGGCGAGGTCACGTTCCGCGCCCGCGGCGGTGATGCGCTGCCCCGAGTCGCGCCGGACCTGTTCGATCTCTGCGGCCGCTTTGGCCCGAGCCATTTCGATATCCTCGGCGGCCTGTTGCCGGGCACGCTCGACATCGTCCGCGGCTTCCCTGCGCAGCGTGCGGATTTCAGCCTCCGCCTCGGCGCGGGCGGCGAACACATCGTCGGCAGCCTGCTTGGTTACGTGCTCAACCTCTTTGAGCGCATCATCACGGGCGGTGAGCGCCTCGGCGATCCGCGCCTCCGCCTCCTCGGCAGCCAATGCGGCATCCTCAGCCGCCGATTCGGCTGCCGCCCTGGCCTCCTCGGCCTCCCGCCGCTTCTGCTCGGCGGCCACGGTAGCCATCTCCGCCTCGGCGATCCGCCGCGCAGCATCCGCCTGCACCGCCTGGACCTGCGCTTCCGCCACCGCCGGATCGGCCAGCGTGGACAACTCGGCCACCGCAGCGGTCAGCGTGTTACCCAGCTGATCGGTCAGCGCCCGAAACTGTCCAAGCAGTTCATCCGCCCGTAGCCGGGCCACGGTCACCGGACCCTGTTGCGTCACAGTGACGTTCGCGACCGAGGTTTCCCCCTCCGCCTGTTGCTGCCTTTGCCGCTCCCGCCACGCCCTCCACCGCGTGTGATCCGGATGCTCACAGTATTCCGACGGCCGCCCCGGCCCCCCGGCACGAGTAATCGGTTTCGTACAGCCCGGGTAGTTGCAGATGCTCGACACCGATGAATCGTAGCGTTGGTTTCGTCATTTCCAACGCAACAACACGAAACGAAACCTCAACCGCCCCAAATCAATCGATCTGAGCCTGACCCCCGATAAGTGAACGTTATCGGCGGTCAGGATCAGATCCCCTCCTCATTTTCGTCGTTCACATTACGTTTACGTTTGGTCACCACCAACGCAACGAAACCATGACGAAACCCCTCAAAAACTAGGCACCCCTTCTCAATTCATGAGAGCGGTCGCATCGTGGACTGCGGCGGCGAGGCGGTGGTGTTCGGGGTAGGACCAGGTGGAGGAGAATCGGCGGCGGGCGTAGCCGAAGGTGATGCCGCTGTGTGGGTCGGCGAAGGCTTCCGAGCCCGCGGACCCGTTGTGGCCGAATGCGCGGGCGCTGAGGAACGGATATTGCGGGCCTTTGGCCTGGAACCCGAGGGCGTAGTGCTTGTCCTGTCCGACAACGAGATCGAAGCCGGTGGAGTGGAGCATGGTGAATTCACCGCGGGTGTCGGGTTTCAGCAGCGGCGGTTGTCCGTTGAGGCCGTATACCGCGGCGGTGTAGAGGCCGGCGAGTCCACGAGCGTTGCCGACGCCGCCGGCGGAGGCCGGACCGAGCGCCCGGACCCGTCGGGTGTTGGCGAAGGCCACTTGATCGAGGGGTGGGTTCGAGTTGAGGGCGTAACCGATTCCGGTGAGGCTGTGCGGCCCGGGACCACCCGACCAGAGCGCGGCGAGCTCGTCGGGACTGGCCAGCCCCGGCTCGATCTCCCGGAAGCGGGACTCCTCGGCTTCGGGTAGCCCGAGGTAGAGGTCGAGCCCGTAGGGGGATCGGATGCGCTCGTCATAGATGTCTTGCAGTGAACGTCCGGTGTACCTGCGGACCACCTCGGCCACGATCGCGAATTCGACGAACCCGCTGTACCCGATGGCCGAACCGGGCTTCCAGTACGGGCGCTGACTGGCCACGCGAGCGGCGATCACCGCATCGTCGGCGAGTTCGTCCGCGGTGAACCCGCCGTCGACGCCGATAACACCGGAACGATGGGTGAGAACATCGCGGACGGTGATTCCGTTCTTCCCGGCGGCGGCGAACTCTGCCCAGCACGCCGCGATGGGCTCGTCCAGATCCAGCGCTCCCTCCTGCACCAGCAACGCCACTACCAAGGTGGCCGCGCCCTTGGTGCAGGAGTAGACGCCGGTCAGGGTGTCGCCGCTGACCTCGTTGCCAAACCACAGATCGACGACCTGCCTGCCACGCACATAAACCGCGAGCTGGGCACCGGCCTCTCCGGCCTCATCGGCGACCGCCGTGCTGCGCAGGCGACCTTGTAGGCGAATTCGCCGTTGAGGTGGTGCCCGTCGCAGGCCTTTCGGAGAAGCCACGGATCGGCTGCGGGATCACCGAGCGCGCAAAGGTAGTAGACGAGATACACACGGCCCCAGCCCGCGGTGCGGTCGGCGAGCCAGATGAGATTGGTTGGCGCGTCGGGAAGTCGGGCAAGGGCCTGGGCAGCGAGCAGTCCGAAGGTGTCGGACAGTAGACCGATCGTTTGAATCAGTGCGACATCTGCTTCGGTGCCGACGACCGCGAGCATCGCCATGCCGAGCACCGTCGGGTTCCTGTCGGTGCTGGTGCGGGTGAGATGGCGGCCGAGCTCGCGTACTTGGTCAGGGTCGGCGCGGCTGATCGCCTCCGCCATCGATGGCCACAGGGCACTCTCGATGTCGTATGCGATGACGTTGCGACAGAGTTGGGCGATGTCGCGGTGTTCTGCTGGCGCGCAGAAAAATTCATCGATGAGGCGGCTCGTGCGGGTGCCCTGGAAATCGGATCTGTCGCCGCCCCTCGAACGAGTACGTCGGCGGTCGGCGTCCGGATAGGGTTCGCCATCACGAGGCAGTGGAATGCCCGGGTGACTGCGGGCAAGGGCGAGCGCGTGGTTGTAGAAGGTGGTCTTTCGGCTGGGCTGGGCCGAGCCGGTGAACGCGTTCAACGCGCGGTGGAGAGCTCGATTCTGCCAATCATGAGAGCCGATGGTGGCAGGCGTTGACGCCCTTCGCAATGCCAGGTCTGTTTCCCGCCGGTGCTCCGAGAGCCTGGCCGACATGCTCGGGGGGAAGGTTTTTCGAGACGTGGTGTTCGGAGAGGAATTGGTGTGGCGGAGATTGCGGTGGTGACGGGGTCGACTCGGGGGATCGGGTACGAGACGGCGCTGGCGTTGGGGTTGGCGGGGTACACGGTCATCGTGACGGGGCGGTCACGGGAGGCGGCGGAGATTGCGGCACGGGGGTTGGGTGAGCGCGGGGTTGATGCGCGGGGGTACGAGCTCGATGTCACTTCGTTCGAATCGGTGCAGCGGCTCGCCGACGTCATTGCGCGGGATCATGGGCGGTTGGATGTGCTGGTGAACAATGCGGGGATCGCCGCGGAGTGGGAGGCGCCGGGGCGCAGTGAGTTTGCGCATCCGGAGTCGGTGCGGCGGACGTTGGATACCAATGTGATTGGGGTGTTCCATACCGTGGAGGGATTGCTGCCGTTGCTTCGGCGGAGTGACTCGGGGCGGATCGTCAATGTGTCGTCGTTCGTGGGATCGCTGACTCTCCAGTCGCAAGCAGATCCGGCGGATATGGTGATCCCCGCCTATCAAGCCTCCAAGGCGGCCCTCAACAGCCTGACCATCACGTTGTCGAAGGTGCTCGCGGACACCGATATCAAGGTCTTCTCCGTCGATCCGGGATTCGTACAGACCGACTTCTCCCCCATCAACCGCGCGCAGGCGCCGCTCACCGCTGCCCAGGGTGCGGAGCCCATCATCGAGGCCGCCCTGCTGAAGATCGATGCCGCCTCCGGCTCGTTCGTCAACCGCGACGGCCTGGTCCCCTGGTAGCAGCTATGGGCCGATCGTCAACTGGCGGAAGGCCGTTGCGACCTGTTCAATGCGCGCCTCCTCGAGTTCGGGGCGCGGGTAGATGTGGCGGATGATCGCCTCGCCGTCGAACATGTGGATCAGGGAAGTGACAATGAGGCGGGCGGAGTCCGGGGCTACGTCGGGGCCGAGGACGGTGATGGCGAGGTCTTCGACTTCGCGCATCATGTCGCGAAGCACGGGCGCCAGGCGCGAGCGCAGTTCGGGTTCGGTGCGGGCGGCCACCAGCAATTCGAACCAGACCGTATTGATGGTGTCGCGAATCTCGCGGCGCACCAGGCGCATCACCGCCTCCAGGTCGACCGGCTGCGTCGGGTGCTCGGAGAGGCGGAGTTCCGCCGTGGCTGCCAGATGGCGGCGGCGGACCTCGTCCGCGGCGGCGATGACCAGATCGGTGCGGGAGTCGAAGTGGCGGAAAATGGCGCCCTTGGAAACCCCTGCGCGACTGCTGATCTCGCCGAGCGAAGCATTGTGGTAGCCGATCTCGGCGATGGCCTCGATGGTGGCCTCGATGAGTTTGGCCGTGGTGGCGGCGCGGCGTTCGGCCTGTGTCCGTCGCGCGGTCGTCAATTACCCTCCAGCTCGCAGGAATCGGCCGGTGCGTCCGGCGCCCAGGATCTCGGCGGGCACACCGTCGCCGAAGACGTACTGGCCACCGACGAATACGGCCGAGACGGCTTCGTCATTGCGATTGACCATACGTGGCAGGCCGCCGTAGGTCGGCACGGGGCACTCGGCGTACGCCTGTAGGGAATCGTCCAGGCCGTCCGGATCGACAATGAGCAGGTCGGCCCGGTCGCCTTCGCGCAGGTATCCGGCGTCCAGGCCATACCAGTCGGCGAGTTCGCCGGTCACCCGTCGCACCGCCTGTTCCATGGTGAGGAATGGATTCCCGGATTCGTCGGCCTGCTTGACCCGCTGTAGGAAGCGCAGGCCGAAGTTGTAGAAGGCCATGTTGCGCAGGTGCGCGCCCGCGTCGGAGAACCCCAGTTGCACACCGGGATGGGCGCTGAGCTTGTTGAGCATGGCGGGCCGATGGTTCGAGATCGTGGTGCGCCAGCGCAGTTTCGCGCCGTGCTCCACGACCAGATCGAGGAACGCGTCCACCGGGTGCAGGCCACCGCGGTCGGCGCCCACCTGGCCGAAGGTCTTGCCGATGACGGTTGAATCGGGACAGCCGACGATCTCGGCGTCGAAGAAATCGCGGTGCCACACCCGGATCCCGAACTTGTTGTCGTAGTCCTTGCGGAAGCGGCGGCGGTAGGACTCGTCACTCATGAGTGCATTGCGCGCCACCTGATCTGCGAGGTGGAGAGCGGCTGCGCCGGAGCCGAATTCCTCGAAGATGACCAGATCGATGCCGTCGGCGTACACCTCGAACGGGATCGGGAGATGCTGCCAGCGGAAGTCGCCGCCCAGGCCGTTGACCACCCGGGTGATGGCCCCCATCAGGTGCACCAGCAGCGGATTCGCCTTGAGGTCGGCCGCCGAGATCAGCGTCGTCTTCAACCGTCGCCGGAAGAGTCCGACGCTGCTGAAGGTCATGGCGGCGATACTGCGCGGCGAGGTGACGTCGGGTCCGCCCTGTAGGACGCGCCCGCGTCGTCGCAGAATCGCGTTGAGCCGCCGCCGTTCTCGCGCATTCGCGTAGGTCGAGGGCAGGGTTCGCGATCGAGCGACCTCGCCGTCGAGTTTGTCGAAGAGCAGCTGCTGTGCTGACATCCCCACGAATCCGGCGTCGAGCGCCTCGGTGAGCGCGGCCTCCATCGCCGCCTGTTCGTCGACGGTCGGCTTGACCTCCTTGCGGGTGGCCCGATCCAGGCCCATGAGCGCGGTCCGGATATCCGAATGCCCGATCATCGCGGCCAGATTCGGGCCCAACGGCAGGTCTTCGAGCGCGGCGACGTACTCGCGGGCGGACTTCCAGCTCTTGGCTCGAACCGCCTCGATCACGTGCTCGCGGGGAATCGCCTCGACCCGGCCGAACAGGTCCCCGGCATCCTCGGCTTCGGCATGCACCGTGGACAGCGAACACGATCCGAGGATCACCGTCGTGATCCCGTGCCGCACAGACTCGGTCAGCCCCGGGGCCTGAAGCACCTCGATGTCGTAGTGGGTGTGAATGTCGATCATGCCCGGCATCACCCATTTGCCTGCGGCATCGATGATGTTCGGGCACTCGGTTTCGTCGAGCGGCTGCGCGGACACCGCGACGACGCGATCACCGCGCAATCCGAGATTGCGTATGGCCGAAGGAGATCCGGCGCCATCGAACCAGCGGCCGCCCTTGATGATCGTGTCGTAGCTCACAGCAACATTGCAACCGATCGGTCACTAACTGTCAAGGGCTCGATCAGGGCCCTTGCATCGTCAAAACATTTTTGACGATGCGATAGAGTTCGAGGCATGGCAGACCCCGAAGGGCCGGACGCAGCACTGCTCGCCGAGTGGTTGAGTACCACCTCCCCTGCGTCACGTGATGCAGCGCAGGCGAATCCGGCTGCCGCCGTCCGGGCGGTGCTGGACCGACTGGGCAGCAATGACGGAATCGAGTTGCCACATCGCGTGATCTATGCGGCGGTCGTGCAGTTGACGGCGGCGCGAACCGAGCTGGATCGGCTGGAATTGGAGTTGATGCGAGCCGCGAGCGAACACGGCAACAGTTGGAGCTGGATTGCCGAGGCGTTCGGGCACCGGTCCAAGCAGGCCGCCCATGCGCGGGCCAGTGCGCTGCACCGACGCCTGGAATATCGGACGATCGATGAGGAAGACAACAGATGAAGCTTCGTATCGAACGCGAGCGCCTGGCCGAGGCACTATCCGCGGTGGGACCGGCGGTTCCACGCCGTCCGTCGATGCCCGTGCTGGCGGGGATTCTCCTACGCGCGGAACCGGATTCGGCATCGGTCGCGGCGTTCGACCATGAAATGTCCTCGCAGGCCCGCATCGGTGGTGCCGAGGTCAGCGAGCCGGGGACGGTCCTGGTCTCGGGCCGCTTGCTGACCGAGATCGCACGAGCGCTGCCGCCGCATCCGGTTGAATTGGCAGCCACCACGGACCGGCTCGAAATCGTTTGCGGACAATCACGATTCGATCTGCCGCTCATGGCCGTCGAGGACTATCCGGAGCTCCCAACACCACCACCAACGGTAGGCAGCCTGGACTGCGCGGAGCTCCGCGACGCCGTCAACCAAGTGGTAGTCGCCGCCGGCCGCGACGACACCCTCCCCATGCTGACCGGCGTCAACCTCGAATTCCACCCCACATTCCTGAGATTGGTCACCACCGACCGCTTCCGCATAGCCATCCGCGACCTCGACTGGCAACCAACCACTCCCACCGACGACCAACCCACCCGCCTACTGGTACCGGCCCGCGCCCTCGCCGAAACCGCGAAAACCCTCACCGGCCCCCGAATCAACCTCGCAGCCACCGCAACCCAAACCATCCTGGGTCTCACCACCCCCGCCCAACACCACACCCTCCGCACCCTCGACCTGCCCTACGCCCCCTACCAGCGCTACCTCGAAGACCGTCGCACCGCCACCGCCCACCTCGCGAGCGCCGATCTCATCGCCGCCATCAAACGAGTCTCACTCCTCTCCCCCCGCGGCACCCAAATCGAACTGTCCTTCACCCCAACCAAAACCCGCCTCACAGCCGGCGGCGGCAACGAAGGCAAAGCCGAGGAAACCCTGCCCTGCGACTTCACCGGCACCCCGGTAACCACCGCCTTCAACCCCCGCTGCCTCCACGAAGGCATAACGGCCACCCACTCCGATTCGCTAGGGCTAGCCCTCAACGGCCCCACCAAAGCCGCCACCCTCCGCGCTACCACCGACGACCCAGACCAGCGCGGCTTCACCTACGTACTAATGCCCGTCCGCCTCCCCGCCTAGCCTGCAGGGCAAGGTCAGTGGGCGAGTAGCCAGCCGATGCGGTCGTAGGCGAGGGCCTGGTAGGCCACCAGGATGATGGCGGATATCAAGGCGGCCGTAGGGAGTTCGGCTCCCCACAGGGCTAGTGCGCCGCCGCCGAGGACCAGGACCTCTACGACGAGGCGGATGATGCCTGGGACTGGCACGGTGGCTTCGCCGTTGCGGCTGGGGTCGCCGGGGACGGCGAAGGTGCCCCAGAGTGCGGCTATGGCGATGGGGAGGATGACTACGAGGAGGAAGCGCCAAGGGGTGTCGAAGGCTCGCCAGCCTAGGATGCCGAAGGACACTACGGCGGTCAGTTCGAGGAGGAAGCGAACGCCGAGCATGACGGGGTTCAGGGACATGCGGCAATCCTGATCATTCAGATTCGGGCGAGAACACTGCAGACCCTACGAGTCCGGGGCGTGCGGCGGATGGGGCAATTCGAGCCACAAAGGTGGCCGAAGGTGCCAGCGCTTCCGGCCGGAAGCGACTGCCGCGGCGTGATATCCGTTGCAGGTGAACGATTCTCCCGCGCACACCGGTGGACTCTTCGAAGGCACCGCATGGCACTACGCCCGCTATCGGCCGGACTACCCGCAAGCTCTCATCGACGATCTCGTCGACCGATTCCAACTCGACGGCACCGGCAGACTCCTCGACCTGGCCTGCGGCACCGGCCAATTGGCGATCCCGCTGGCAGCCCACGTCGCCGAAGTGGTCGGCCTCGACCCCGAACCCGGAATGCTCACCGAGGCCGCAGGACGCGCGGCGGCAGCCGGGGTTACCAATGTCGCCTGGCTGCAAGCCGGTTCCACCGATCTCCCCGGCGAGTTCGGCCGTTTCCGCATGGTCACCATGGGCCGCTCATTCCACTGGATGGATCGCGAGCAAGTCCTGCTGTCTCTGGACACCATGGTCGAACCGAACGGCGTCATCGTCCTCGCCAACGACAGCTGCCTGATCCGCCCGACCACACCCTGGCAACAGTCCATCGAAGACCTCCAACACCGCTACCTCCCACCAGAACTGATCCCCGCCGACCCCCTACCGGGCCGCCTCGACACCCCCGCCGACCACCACCATCACGACCACATCCTGGCAAATTCGCCCTTCTCCCAAGTAAATCGATCTATCTACGAGTTCACCCGCCAATGGACAACCGAACAGGTAATCGGCTACCTCTACTCCACCTCGCTCCCCCTACGGCGCATCCTCGGCGACCGCCGCGCCGACTTCGAGCAAGAGGTCACCACCACGCTGCGTCGCCTCGAGCCTGACGGCCTCCACGAACCGGTGCGCTTGGAAGTCTTCACAGCAACCAGGCACTGATCCACGCAAAACACCGCAAGACCGGCAGGGGTGGGCGTGGAAGCATTCGAAAGATGGGAGCTGCCAACAAGTTCGAGTACGGGAGTCGGGACTGGATCGAGGCTGTGGGGGTGATTATCGCGGGATTGATCGATGGTCAGGATCTCGAAGGTGTCGACTATTGCATCTGTGAGGACCTGACGGATCCACCGGTCGGTCGCGCCAACACGGTTGGTGGGACGCTCAGTTGGTTCCTTCGGATCCGTGGCGAGCAACTCGAAGTCGGGGGCGGGTCGGTTGAGTTCGCTGATCTGCGAGTGATTGCCGATTACGCCGTGCATCACGGGCTTTCTCGGCAGATCTGGAACGGTGACGTGGATGTCATCGCGGCGGCTGCGCGGCGACGCGAGATTGCTACGGCGAAGGGCGAACTGCGGATCGAGGGGGATTTGACGGCAGCCCCGGCGGTGGTCGGAGCGCTGGTCATGCGGATTCACGACCCGGTCGCCGAGATCACCGTCTGAGAGGTGGGGTCGGTCAGTCGGCTTGGCGGAGGTAGGACGTTCGGGCGCGATCGTGGGCGGTGGTCAAGAGCTCCTGTACGGCGTGATCGGTCGTGGTGGCGGGGTTCACTACGGCCAGCCAACCTGCGGTGGCGTAGATCGGGTGGGCGATCAGGGTGTCGCGTTGGGCGGCGTTGGCGGGGTGGGACGAAGTGTCGCGGGGTGGGTAGCCGAGGGTGGCGATGAATGCCTCCCGGCCTGCGCTGATGTTGAGGCGGAAGGTCTGGGGGTGGTTCAGGTCGGAGGTGGTGTCGTCGGGGTAGTTCTTGGTGACGATGGTGGCGAAGGGTTGGGTTCGGGTGGGGGTTTGGCCGTCTGGGGCGTAGTAGAAGAAGTGGTCGCCCCAGGCGATTTCCGGGAAGGGGCTGCCGGGGCCAGGGGACAGAGTGAGGACTCCTCCCAGGTTTTCGATGTAGTCGATGAGTTCTTCGATTTCCATGAGTTCTATCGTGAACTTGAAGTGCTTGTGGAGAGTTGCCGACTGATATGGGAGGTCGGGTGGCCAGAAGTCTCAAGTCGGGTCTGCTGCGAACGGCTGCTGTCGCCGAGTTGGCGGGGTATTCGGTGCAGCAGATTCGAAATCTGGAACGGGATGGGGTGTTGCCTGCTGCGGCGCGGAGTGCGGCCGGGTACCGGGCCTACGGGGAGATTCATGTGGTCTCGGCTCGGGCCTACCGGGCGCTGGCGGCTGCGGTTGGTCCGGTTGAGGCCAAGGGCATTGTGCGGGCGGCTCATCGGGATGCGCCGACGAGCATGCTTGCGCTGTTGGATGGCGCGCATGCGGGACTCGATACCGAGCGGCGCGATTTGGAGGCTACGCGGAAGGCGGCGCGGCACATCAACGAGGAACCGATCGCCGATGTCCGGGGGTCGGATGCGATGACGATCTCCGAGCTCAGCGAGGCGCTCGGGGTCCGACCCTCGACGCTGCGGCATTGGGACGCAACCGGATTGGTGACGCCGGGCCGGACACAGGTCAGGGACGAGCGCACCTACTCCCCTGCCGACGTCCGCGATGCCCGGATCGTGCACCAATTGCGGCGCGCCGGATACGGCATCCCGGCCTTGGGCATCCTCATGGCCGAGTTCCGCGACACGCGCCGCTGGAACGATGTGCTCGAGCGCCTGGCGGTGCGGGACGCGAGCATCGAAACCCGCTCCCTCGCTCTGCTGGAGGGCACCGCCGAGCTGCACCGATTGCGGTCCGTGCGCGCGACACCGGAGTTGTAGGTCGGCCGCCGGCGGTTGCCGCGGGGCCGGTGGCGGATACTCACACCATGTCCGATACCTCTCCCGTCAGCTGGGACCATCTCAAGCCGCGGCAACCCACCGACGCTGAACGCGATGCCTTGCAGACGGAGTTGCTCGAGCGTGCCCGCGCGGTCCGGGAGCACGGTTGGGACCCTTACCGCGAGGAGTGGACGCCGGGCGAGCAAGCGGCCGTCGCCTATCTGCTCGGTGACACCGCTGTCCTCGAAGAGCTCGAGGAACCCGAAGGCTCCATCCTCACCCGGTTCGCGGGAGACCTGTACGGATTCCAAGGCGCACGCAAGGAGATCGCCTCGGGCCTGGTCGGCACCCAGGCGTGGTTCGCAGCCGCCCGCACCCGGCTGGGCAAGAGCTGAGAACCACGACCGGGCCCGAGGCTACCGCTGGACGTCGATGTAGCTCATCATGCCGTTGTCCTCGTGGGCGGCGATGTGGCAGTGGAACATCCAGCGTCCGGCGAAGTCGTCGAACGGGATCCGGATCGTCACCTTGCCGGGGACGCCGTTCACCGCGTGCGGCACCAGCACGATGTCCTGGCGATGCGTATACGGCTGCGCCGCATCATTGATCGACATCACCTGGAACGACGTGGTGTGCAGATGGAACGGATGATCCTCACCCGCGGTGTTGGTCAGCGTCCATTCCTCGACGGTGCCCAGGCGCGCCGGGGTCGCGAATACCGAACTGCCCATCGCGAATTGCTTGTCGTTCAGGAAAAACGAGGTGCCCGCCGAGTCCTCGGACAACTGTAGGGACCGCTGCTGAGCGATCGACGCACCGGTCAGGTCCGGCTGCGCACCGGGCATGCTGGTCGGTAGCGTGGGAGCGGCGTGTTCG
The DNA here is from genome assembly GCF_054782115.1 of Nocardia heshunensis. Classification (NCBI taxonomy): domain Bacteria; kingdom Bacillati; phylum Actinomycetota; class Actinomycetes; order Mycobacteriales; family Nocardiaceae; genus Nocardia; species Nocardia heshunensis. Next base: position 18,098 of record NZ_BAAGTC010000028.1, read on the forward strand.
GCCTCACCGGCAATATCGACGCGGAGCAGCTTGACCTCGGGATACGAATCACCTTGCGGCCCATTGCTGTACGCCATCGTGTCCAGCCATGCCGTACCCGCATGAGCGGGCGCGGTGAGCAGCACGTCGTACCGTTTGCCCGGCGGCAGCAGCGCATTGTCGCCGGACGTCACCTGCGTGACCGGAATGCCGTCCTCGCCGATGAACGAGAAATGGAAGCCCGCCACGGTGAGGTTGTAGAAGATATCCGCCCCGGCATTGACGAATCGCCACAGCTGGGTCTCGCCCGGCCGCATGGTCAGCACCGGGCGCAGCTGCCCGTTCACCAGGCGCACGGTCTCGGCGTTGGAGTCGATGGAGGTCTTCTTGTCGCTCTGGACGATCTTGTCGTTCTTCGCCAGCTGAACATCCTTGAGCACCAGGGTGTGCGCCTTGATGTGGCGCAGTCCCTCGGGCAGCCGGTCGCGATTGTCGCCGATGATCAGCGCACCGGACAGACCGTCGAAGATCTGGTTCTCGACATCGCCGGGCATGAACATCGCAGACATCGCATCGTCATGATCCGGGCAGGAGGTGCCCATGGCATGGCTGTGATACCAGTAGGTGCCATCCGGGTGATTCGCCGGAATGGCGAGCCGGTACACGTGCGTGGCCCCGGGCGGCACGCAGACGAACGGGTCGTCGCTGTCCCCCGTCGGTGACACGTGCAGGCCGTGGAAGTGCAGATTCGTCGCCACCGGAAGGTGATTGACCAGCGTCAAGGTCAGCGTCTCACCGGGTTTGGCGTGCAGCGTCGGCGCGGCGAACCGGCCGTTGTAGGTCTCCGCCAGCACCTTCGCCCCACCCACGTCGACGCGTCCGCGCGCGGCGTCGAGCGTGAGGGTCCGCTCGTTCTCCTCGGGCGGATCGGCGAGCGGCCGCCCCACCGCCATCCCCTTCTCCTGTGCCGCTGTCGAGGGCCCGCCGCCGGCCAGCCCCGCGGTCCCCGATCCGATGCACATCCCGATACCGGTCGCCATCACCAGAAGCGCTGCGAACCCGACGAATCGACTCCGGCGCAGCGCACCCCATGTCGAACGGACTCGTCCGACCACCATGATCTACCCACTTCTCGCACACTGAAATTGCCGCAGACAGACTGGGCGGTATTTCTGTACGGCAGATGTACGGCGCCACAATGGCGAGCGAGTTGCTCCTGTCAGGAGCGGACTTGTTGCCAGAGGCGCAGGTAGCTTTCCGCGCCGTGCATCATGTCGGAAGTCAGGTCCGGACCGCCGAGGATGCGAACAGCCTCCAGCCAGTCGGCGTAGGTGCCGTAGCTGGCGACACCGTCGGTGTTGATATCGAAAGTTCGGTCGCCCCAGCGTTCCTTGTCGAAGGTGACACCGCCGTCGATGGACTTGAAGGGATATTGCACCACCGTGCTGCCGATGGGCGCACCCTGCGCACCGAGTCCGTTCATATCTGAGCCGTAGCCGAACCCGACATCGGGCACCGATTTCGGCATGGCGTGCGCGTCGCGCCACTTCTGCACGAACGCGGCCGGGCTGCCCGCGTAGGGCGTGACGAAACCGCCTGCGGCATACACCCGTTGGGTGGTGCGGGTGGAATCCCAACCGTGCGAGGACAGCACGCCCGGGTAGTGACGACTCTCGATGATGCTGAGTGCCTGATCGGCGGTCGCCTCATCCATGTGGTCGATCTCGATCAGGAAACCCTGATCGATCATCTTGTTGATCAGATACTTCCCGAGATCGGTGAGCCCCCGCGCATTACAGTGCGGTCCGGCCGGATAGAACGGCAGCGGAGCCCCGCCGATCAGCGGCGCGCTGAGCGTGCTGAGGAACTGCGTGGTGTCGCCGATGCCCGGAACCGAGTACTGGGTGTTGTCGTGCTCGGCGCCCGGGCAGGGCTGAATGTTCCAGAACGCCCCGGTCTGCATGTAATTGCCGACATTGACCAGCAACCCGGTGGTGTTGGCGTCCATCTTGGTGCCGCCGAAGGCATCATCGAACTTGTGCACCGGAAAGAAGCTGGTGACGCCGAGCTTGCGGAGTTCGATCAGCCAGCGATCCACGTCGGCCTCATCGCATTTCGGCCGATTCTGGACCACGCCGCACCCCATCGGGTCGGACAGTTCCATGCCGATGACCACCGCGAGTTTCCCGGCGGATGCGACCCGGCGCGCCTCGGCGGGATCGGTGACGATGCGGAAGAAGCCGAGTCCGGGGCCTCCGGTTTGGGCGTCGATGTAATCCTGCAGCGCGTGCAGATCGGCGATCTGGGTGCGAACGGAAACCATATCGTCGCAGGGGTTTCGGCGGTCGGTCATCATCGCGCACAGTGATTCGTTGTCGACCACGTCGATGGTCATCATGCGCAGACCCGCCAGCCAAGCACGCTGGATGCCGGTCCAGTACGTGCCCTCGGTGGACAGCTTGGACGGCCGTGGCCAGTCCCGGAAGCTCGGCCACCCGACGGTGTCGGAGTTGTGCGCGGGCGCACCGTAATCCAGGAAGTTGGCGATCAGCCCATTGGTGCCGTTGCGGTAGGACGCGCAGTCGGGCAGCGCGAAGACGACCCCGTACGGATGCCAGGGGCGGCCGCAATGGAAGTCGCCGCCGAGGAATTCGAAGGCGGTCACGTGCACGTGGGCATCGATGGTTCCGATGACCGAACCGTCGGGGCCGACGCTGGGCCCCGGTGTGCCGGTCGCCTCGACCGCGGCCTCCGGGTATTCGGCGCAGCCGCTGGCCGGGGTGAACACTGCAGCCGTGGTGGTACCGGTCGCGGCGTTGGTGAGGCTGAAACCGTCTGTGGCGGAACCGTCTACCCGCCATTCGGCGGTCGGCGACGGAGTCGGCGCGGGATGAATCGCCCCGTTCGCCGCATCCAGGAACTGGCCGTGGCTGCCGTAGAGCAGATACTCACCGAGAGTGGTCGGCTGCATCCGGTAGGGCCCGGCGTCCGCTTGCAGTGGTCCCGCCGGAGAGTCGATCTCGAAGCACCCGTGCGCGAGCGAGTAGCGGGTCTGGCCGGTATCAGCCTGCGCGGCGGCCGTCCCGATGACACCGGCGCACAGCGCGACGACAGCCGCAATCAGCAGGTGTCTCAAGCCTTTTCTCCTGCCACCGCGATTCAGATATGCGAAACAACACTATTTCACGGTTGGGTGAGGGTGGAGATCTGGGCGACCAGCTGAGTGGGACGAGCGAGATCGGCCTGCGCCTTACCGCTGGTGAGGATCGCGCCGGACAGCGAGCGGGCCCGATCGGACCAGGCGTACTGGGTGGTCAGTCCGCTGCGGCCGAAATGGGATTGGGTGTCGCGCCCGAACTTGGACCGGCGCGCCCCCAGCTCGTAACCGGCCACGGACACCCGCCCTGCGATGCCCGGCAACCACGGCGCGGGTTGGATTGCCGCGGCGAGGGTTTCGGGACGCATGATGCGCACACCGTCGAGTTCACCGCCGCGGGTGAGGATCTCGTAGAAGCGCGACAGCTCGAACGCGGTGGTCACGAGGTTGCCGGACGGCAGTTCGGCGGTGAGGAACGCGCGCGCGGCAGCCTCGTCGGTGGGACCGGACAGCCCGCCGCCGAGCGCGCGCCCCGCGACATGCCGCCAGATCTTGGACGGCCCGGGCCCGACCTTCACGCTCGGCACCACCGCGTCGACATCCTCGGGCCGCACCCCGAAATTGGTCCAGCGGAACCCGAGCGGCTCCAGCACCTGCTCACGCAGATGCTCGCGCATGGATTTCCCGGTCGCCCGCTGGACCAGCAGCCGCTGGATCAGACCCCCGGTGAGCGCGTGATACACCCGGAATCGCCCCGGCGCCCAGCTCGGCTCGAGGTCGGCCAGCCCGCGCACCGCCAACTCCTCATCCAGAACCATGTCCGAGCCGCGATGCGGTGGGGTGATGAAAGGGACTCCGGCCGAATGCGACAGCACATCGCCGATGGTGATGCGGTCCTTGCCGTGACCGGAGAACTCCGGAACATAGGCGCTCACCGGGTCGGTCAACGCGAACGCGCCCTGCTCGATGAGCATGAACATCAGCGCCGCGGAAACGCCCTTGGCCGTGGAGAATCCGCAGAACGGCGAATCGGGCGTGACCAGCCGCTTGTCGGCGTCGGCGGCATCCCTGGGCGCGTTGCCCCAGCCGTACCCGATGGCCCGGTTCAGCACCACCTGCCCGCGATGCCGCAGGCACACCTGAATGGCGGGCGTGGTGCCCAGGCGATACCAGTCCTGCACCGACTGCCAGATCGCGTCGACAGCCCCGCGATCGAGTCCGGTGGCGGCAGGCTCGGATTCGGCTCCGACGGTGGTCACCGCGTCGAGGTCGTGGTCGATTCGCACCAATGCTGCCGTCGCTGGGCTCATTCGACCAGCATAGAGAGATCATCGTTCACAGGAAGCTCCCAGGCTGGAGCCAGGGTCCTCACTGTCTGGGCAGACACACTCCCGCGGTGAGCGTGACCACTGCCGAGTTGGCCCCGTCCGAACCGACCACCCCGCCGATCGAGACCCCCGGCGGCCTTCCACCTGCGCGTCGCTGGGAACGAATCGCGCTGGCGCTGCTGCTCGTGGGCACCGCCGTCGCCTATCTGTGGAACATTACCGTCAATGCGATGGGCAACAGCTTCTATGCCGCGGCCGCCTGGTCCGGATCGCAGAACTGGAAAGCGGTGCTGTTCGGATCCCTGGATCCGGGCAACTTCATCACCGTCGACAAACCGCCGGTGTCGCAATGGGTGATGGGCGTCTCCGGGCAGCTGTTCGGATTCAGCAGCGCGAGCATGCTTGCACCGCAGGCAATCATGGCGGTCGGCGCGGTGGCGTTGATGTACGGGGCGGCCACGCGGGTGACGCTGAGCCGCGGGGCCGGATTGCTGGCGGGCGTCGTGCTCGCGGTGACTCCCGTGGTGGCGTTGATGTTCCGGTTCAACAATCCGGATGCCGCGATGGTGCTGCTGATGACCGCGGCCGCGTACTGCACGGTGCGCGCGCTGGCCCGGGCCAGCCTGCTGTGGATCTCGCTGGCCGGTGTCGCCCTGGGCTTCGCTTTCCTGGCCAAGATGCTCGAGGGTCTGATGGTGCTGCCCGCCCTCGGACTGGCCTACCTGATCGTCGCGCCGACGACGCTGCGCAACCGGCTACTGCACTCGCTGTCGGCGCTGGTGGCGTTGATCGTCTCCTCCGGCTGGTTCGTGGTGCTCACCATCCTGTGGCCCGCCGACTCCCGCCCGTATCTGGCCGGATCCAAGGACAACACCTTCATGGATCTGGTGCTGGGCTACAACGGTTTCGCCCGTTACCTGGGCAAGAACCACATGGGCGGCAGTCCGGGTAACCCGTTCGGCATGCCGGAGGGCTATCAGGTTCCGGAGTCCGTGCGGCAGGGCGCCTTCGGGCCCGGCGGGTTCGGCAACGGCCCCGACCGATTATTCACCGGTGAGATCGGATTCGAGATCTCCTGGTTGCTGCCCGCGGCGCTGCTCGCATTCGTGCTGGTGCTGGTGTCGCGCGGGCGGCGGCCGCGCACCGATCTGATTCGCGGTGCGGCCTTGGTGTTCGGACTGTGGCTGGTCATCGACGGCGTGCTGTTCGCGGCGATGAAGTCGGGCATGCACGCGTACTACACGCTGGCCATCGCGCCCGCGATCGCCGGATGCTTCGCGCTGGGTGCCTACGAGGCGTGGCGTCGCCGGGCCGAGGCGTTCGGCCGCATCGGTGGCGCAGCGCTGATTCTCGCCGCGGGGATCTGGGGTTTCGTGCTGCTGCAACGCAATAGCGAATGGCAGCCGTGGCTGCGCTGGACCATTCTCGCGCTCGTGGTCGTGTCGGCGGCCGGTCTGCTGGCGCTGGCCCTGCCGCCCGCCGCGCGATGGGAACGGCTGCGCGCCCGCGCGACCACCCTGCTGCTGGTGGTGGGTGTGATTGCGGGCCTGGCCGGTTCGACCGCCTACGCCGCCGCCACGCTGCCGCAGGCGCACATCGGCGGCAGCCCGGTGGTCGGTCCGCCGCGCCCGAAGAAGAAGGACGAGGCGCCCAACCCGTTCCGCAAGCAGCTCGAGATGCTCTTCGGCGGCCAGACCGATCCGGAGCTGGTCGCGCTGCTGAAGACCACCAACACGCGCTGGTCGGCGGCCATCGATCGGTCCTCGCCCGCCGCGAACCTCGAATTGGCCAGCCGCACATCGGTGCTCGCCATCGGCGGGTTCACCTCCGCCGACCCGGTGCCGACCTTGCCGCAGTTCCAGGACATGGTCAGCAAACACGAGATCAGCTACTACCTCGTCCCGGAGATCCATCTGCCCGACACGTGGCGGACCGATCCGAAGCCCGCGAATTCCGACCCGGCCAAGCCTGCCGACCCGAACCAGGGCCTGTGGCGGCCCGCGGGTAACAAGCAGATCCTCGACTGGGTGACCTCGCACTACAGCAGCACTCAGAAGTTCGGTGACCTGGCTGTCTATGACCTGACGGTCGCGCCGCACTGATCAGCGATCACGATGCCCACCCGGTTCCCGAACCGGGTGGGCATCGCCGTTTCCGCCCGGTATCCCTCGCCTGTGTCACCGCTCACATCGCGTTGACAAACGTCTGACGTTTGCATGATCGTGAGTTCTGATAGCAATCAATCAGCTACCTGCGACCCAGGAGTGACGACATGAAGCGTTCCACTGCTGTACTTATCGCCGGAATCACCGCCGTCATGGCATTCCCGCTGGCCACCGCCACCGCGCAGGCCGCCCCGCCCGGCTCGGTCTATTTCGATCACGAGGGCAAGAACTGTGCCATCACCCCCGATGGCATCGTCGGTTGCGATGGCTGGCAGATGGTTGGCGTCGGGTCGCTCCCGATCGGCGGCGGACTGCCGATCAGTGTGCCCGCGCCGCAACGGCTCTGGGACGCGGGCGGCTCACATCCTTCCTACGACTTCAGTCAGCCGTTCACGCTGCCCGGCGGCAATCCCGATTTCGCTCAGGTGGCCAATGAGCAGGGGACGTTCGGGCCGCGCCTGACCTTCGCGGGGGCATCGTGCGAGGTAGGTTTCCACGGGCTGTTCATCTGCCGGGCGCGCGGCGCATAGCGGCAGGAACGTAGCGGCAATCGCACCCCACCAACCCGGAGGTCCGACGTGGCCGAACTGGCCAAACCCGTTCGCAATGCGACCCTTTCGCAGCAGATCGCCGATGAGCTGCGGACCCGGATCGTCGCGGGCGATTGGCCGGTCGGCACCAAGATCCCCGCGGAACCCGAGCTGATGGCGATGCTCGGTGTCAGCCGCAGCACGGTGCGCGAGGCGCTGCGGTCCCTGGTGCACACTCGCATGCTCGAGGCGCGCGCCGGGGACGGCACCTACGTTCGCTCCGACAGCGCACTGGAATTCGCGCTGCTCGAACGTATCGAGCAGGCCGACCTGCGGGATGTGCTGGAGATCCGCGCCATGCTCGAACTGCACACCGTGCGCTTGGCCGCGCAGCGCTGCACCCCCGCCCATGCTCGGCAGCTGCGCGCGCTGCTCGAGAATCTGGAACAGGCCACCGCACAGGCGAAAACGGTCGACGAGTGGTTGCCTGCCGCGATCGCCCTGTTCCACGGCATGACCGCCGCCACCGGCAATTCGCTGCTCGCCGAGCTTTACCACCACCTCGACACCGCTACCTCGCGTGATCTGACCCAGGCCGCTTGGCAACACGACATCGCCAGGAAATCCCTTCCCCTGCAACGCGAGCTGGTCGATGCCATCACCGGCAACGATCCCGATCGTGCCGAGCAGACCGTGCGGCAGCTCGAACGAGTGTTCCTGCTGGCCGCGGAGCAATAGCCCTTCGATTCCAGGGAGGCCGTCATGGCCGAGCTCTCCGAACGCGCCCGTGCCATCCGCCACCGGATCATGGATCAGGTGCGGCTACGGGGTACCGCGCCCGCAATCTCCGAGCTGCGCGACGAGTTCGCGCTGTCGGAGCCCGAACTCGCCGCCGATCTGCGCGCGCTCGAGGGCGCGATCTGCGTGGCCTGCCAGGACGCAGAGCATGCCGAAAGTCCTACGTTTCAGGATGAATCGCTGGCCGCGCCGCAGCCGCCGCTGGGTGAGCTGGTTTATGCGCGCCCGTTCGCGACCTTCCCGAATCACTATCGGGTGAGTGTCGACGGAGAGCAGCGCTGGTTCGCGGAATGCGCGGTCGAGGCGTGCGCAATCTCCGGTCAGTTCCCGGGCGCGGAGGTGGTCGTCGATTCGGTGTGCCGACAGACCGGGGAGCCCGTCCGGCTGGTCGGTCGGGACGGCGTCCTGGTCGACTATTCGCCCGCGACCCTGCGCGTGCATCTGGGATATCCGTTGCGCGACATGCCTCATCGCGTGGTCGGCTGGTGCGACTACAACAGCTTCTTCGCCTCCGAGGACGCCGCCGTCGAGTGGCAGCGCGCGCACCCGGACATCCGGGGCATCACCCGCTCCCCCGTGCAGATGTCGCGGCTCATCAGCGAATTGCTCGGGGTTGGCCGCCTAGGCGACGACTATCAGCCGGACTTCCCGATCCTGCCGCTGCTGCGCCGGGCCGAGCGTTTCGGTCTCACCCGGCCCGGACCCTGGAATATCCCGCTGCCCGAACCGTTCTGGCTACCGACCCTGGGCATGGTCCGCGATTGGAAGCGGCAGGGCCTGGGCAACTTCTTCCGCTTTCATCTGCGCTGAGTCTCGCCGTCAGGACAGCAGGTCGCGGATGTGGGCGGGAATCTCGGCCGGGTCGCGCGGATAGCTCGCGAACTCGCGGCGGTATTCCTCGATGGTGGGGGCCGGAACCCATTCGGGGGTTTCGGAATTGGAGAACGTCGAGCGGTACGTGGCGTCGGGGCGGAATTCGAGTTTGCCGCTGAACCAGGTGCCGCGGATCGGATCGTAGGCGGTTTCCTTGGAGGCCGTCAGGACGCCCAGCAGCTCCTGCGGCGGATTCAGGTTCTGCACGGTCTTCTCATCGATCATGACCGAGATACCCGCATGGCCCTCGGCGCCGACCATGGAGAACCAGACCATGACGAAGGTCCAGCCGCGCGGGAGCAGCGGCATGACGACCTTCAGCATGTCGGTTTCGAGGGTCTCGTCCTCGGATTCGGGCTTGGCTTGGGTGCTGCGTACCGGGCCGTCGGCCAGGATGGGTCGCAGCATCAGGGTGGAGCCGTCCGCATTCTGAATGGCCTCCGGGATCTGCCCGGCCGCACGCGGGTAGAGCTCGAATTCACGACGCCACTCGGCCGGATCGATGACCGGAAACTTCCCGGCGACATCGTTTTTGCGGAAGTTGACGTGGGTGCCGCTGCGGTCGACCAGGATCTGACCGCTCAGCCAGGCGCCGGTGTGTTCGTCGTAGGACCGGCGCTTGTGCTCGGTGAGGAACGCCCACAGGTTCTCGTCGACTTCGAACTGCTTCGTCTTCAGCAGGCCGTATTTTGCTTCGATCTGCCCGTAGCCGAATTCCCCGACCGCGACGACCCACAGCCGCAACGATTTCCATCCCGGCGGCACGCTCTCGGTCACCGCGGTGACCAGCGCGTTCTCGACGACCTCCAGGCTGACATTGCCCAGATCGATCCAACCGCCCGTGACGGGGAACTCGGGCACGGCGCTGCCGACCGATTCGAGCAACACCATCACCTCGGGGTCGGGTTGCTCCCAGCTCGACAGCTCGATGCGATAACCGGTGATCTCGGAATGTCCCGACCGCGCTGCGAGTTCGCGCGCGTGCCCCGATCGAATGGCGTGCACGTAGGCCGCCAGCTTGCGGCGAAAGTCCTCGCGCAGCACCGCCGGATCGACCTCGGCCGAGATGCGGTCCTCGCGCATATTGAGCACCATGCGCCCGTCCGGCGCCACCGCGACCAGATCGATTTCGTCGTATTCCTGCACAGTCATGTCGTCCCCCGGTGGATCAAGTCGAACTCGGTGGCGAACATACCGCAAGGTCCTGTCAGTGGCCGGAGGAACCGACCCAGGCCGTCAGTGCCCGGTCCAGCCCTGGGGTGCAAGGGTTGTCGCAGGCCCAGGCCACGTGGCCGTCGGGGCGGATCAGGACGGCGGCCGGGGTGGGATCTCGCCGAGACCGGGGACGGTCCAGCGGGCAGCCTCACAGCGCGCGGCGACGAGGGCGAGCTGGTCCGGCCGGGCTGCGAGCGGGAGGCGGGTTCCGTTCAGCGACAACAGGACCGGACGTGAGGGGCGGAGTAGCTCGTGGACTCGGGTGGCACCGGCCGGCACGGTCAGGTCGGCGTCGGGAACCCGGTGGCCGGACAGAGGGTGGTCGTGGCCGACGTCGTAGCGGAGGTCGAGGGCCGAAAGCATGGCGGCCAGGCGGTGACGAACCTGATCGATATCGAAGAGGCCCGAGAGGGTTTCGCGGAGCGCTTCGGTGTGCGGGCCGGGGCGCATCAAGGCGGTTTGGGCTCGGGTGTTCTGCAATACCCGAGCGGCGACGGGGCGGCGTTCGGATTCGTAAGTGTCCAGCAGGGATTCGGGGGTGTGGGCGAGTAAGACGGCGGCGAGTTTCCAGCCGAGGTTGACGGCATCCTGCACGCCGGTGTTGAGGCCCTGGCCGCCGGCCGGGAAGTGGATATGCGCAGCGTCGCCCGCCAGGAAGACCCGGCCGCGTCGGTATTGGTCGGCGAGGCGTGCGGCATCGCCGAATTGGGAGACCCAGCGGGGGCTGTGCATGCCGTAGTCGGTCCCGGCGACCTCACGGAAAGAGGTGCGGAAGTCGTCGAAGGTGGGTTCCGTCGAGTGGTCGAGGACACGATCATGGCGGTTGACCATGAGGCGGAACCAGCCGGGCCGCAAGGGAAGTACCGAGAAATCGCCGGGGCCGCGGCGGCGAGTCAGGACCCAACCCTGTGGCGGGTCGGCGAGTTCGACATCGGCGATCATGCCGAGCATGGTCGCGTCGGTGCCGGTGAAGCCGATGCCCGCGAGCTTGCGAACGTTGCTGCGGCCGCCGTCGCAGCCGACCAGATAGGCGGCGCGCAGTGTGCGGGGTTCGACGCCGCCGAGGCTCACCTCGACTCCGTCGGCGTCCTGCGTGAGCCCGACGACCGGTGAATCCCACTGCACGGGCGCGCCCAGTTCGGTTGCGTACCTGTCGAGTTGGGTCTCGAACTCGGCCTGCGTGATGACGAGTCCATTGGGGTGGCGGGTGCCCAGATCACCGAAAATCATGGGCAGTCCGGCGAAGTGGCCAGGCCCTTGGCCCTGGTACACGAACCCGTGCGGCAGCAGTCGCTCCACCAGACCGCGCTGATCGAGGATCTCCATCGTGCGGGCATTGATGCCACCCGCGCGCGACCGGCCGGTCCGCCGCGCCAGCGCGTCGACCACGATCACTTCGACTCCGGCGGCTCGCAATTCGCAGGCCAGCATCAGACCGGTCGGTCCGGCACCGGCAATGACAACCTCGGCGTGGTAAACATTGTTCACCACGCCGAGGCTATTAGGCTCTGCACCGATGGTCAAACGCGGATTGAATCGGGATCGACTGGTGGAGATCGCCCACGAGTACGTGGCGGCGAACGGATTGGACGCGCTCACCATGCGTCGGCTGGCGAGCGCCGCCGAGGTGACCCCCGGCGCGCTCTACAAGCATCTGAAGGATCGGCGAGACCTGCAGCGCGCCATGTCCGATGCCGTCTACGCCACCATCGACCTGACCGACATCGACACCGACCACCCGACCGTCGCCCAGGTGATCACCTGCTGCGAACGCATGCGCGCGGCCATGCTGAACTTCCGCGACGGCGGCCGCATCGTGGCAGGCTCCTACTCCCCCTTCGCGGCCACCCTGAAACTGTCGAGCACCCTGATGCGGCTACTCCAGGGCGTGGTCCAACCACCCTTCCGCGCAGGCGACGTCCAATCCGCTCTGCGTTCCTACACAACGGGATTCGTGATCGAGGAGCAGGCCTACCTGGAACTCGAGCGAGCAGGCGAATGGGAGGAACTGGTCGCAACCCTCACCACCCACCTCCCGCGAGCCAACCCCACCGGCGACACCATCTCGATCATGACCGGCGAACGCGACCGCCGCTTCACCGCCGGCCTGACCGCCATCCTCACCGGCACGGTCCGCCCCGACTCCGGCCTCAGCCAGCAGCGTCCTGCATCGGATAGTCGATGACGACCACACCGCCGGTGGCGTAGTCGGCGACATCGGCGGCCGCCCGCTGGCCCTGCTCCGACGCCCGAGACGCGGCCAGGGCGGCGGCATCCGCGAAGTCGGCCTCGAAGACCGCGAAATACGGCGCTTCTCCGCCGGCCGCCGCCACATCGAAGCTGTAGCGACACCCAAGCAAGCCGGGCATCTCCCTCACCAACGGCAGGTGTTTGGTCACGTAGTAGTCGCGGAAGTGGTCAGGGTCGGCAGGCTTCGGGTACAGAACCAACAACCTATGCATGACCATCTCCGTCCAATTGAATTGCCATATGCGCAGGTTAGGGCGTGATGTGCAGTCGGGGGAAAGATCAATACGGGATAGACCCAGAACGGATGGTTATCAATCGATGAGGAAGACCGGCGGAATCAGCCACTGAACGAATCCGCCGGCACACCCTGACCAGCTAGAGGTTCATACGCCGGTAGAGCCCACTTTTGATAATCCGGCGTGACTCAACCTGCGCGACAGCCGACAGCCCCGTCAGCGGTTCGTACTTCTGAACGAGATCCCACTCCGGCTCGACAAGATCGGCGAATGTCGCCCGCTCAGCGATGTCACGCAACCGATCCAGCTCATCGAGCGCCTCCACAACCCGGGCGTGCTGAGCCTCGACATTCAACACAGCCATACGCGCGGTCTCTCGGGGGTTGTCCGCTGTCACAGGGCCACTCCTTCATCCGTTGGGGTGGCACACATTACGGACGCCAACAGCCTCGGGCAAACCTCCTGGAAGCCACACCTCAGAGACCGGGAACTCCCGGTAGCCGATTGCGAGATGCCTTGTCTTGCAAGTCTTCTGGGCGATCTCAGATCCAGAACAGTGCCACCGTCAAGCGCGAGTAGCGCTCGAGGGCTGGTGAGGGGCTCAGTCGTTGTGCGGGTCGCTCGTCGCGCCTGGCGACGACCGGGTTTGACCGTTTCGGACATGCGCCAGTGAAGACCAAGGAGTACTCACTGCGGAATTTTGTCCACTCCCCCTCGCTGACAACTCCCCGACCTTGTCGCTGACGCCCAACCCAAGGAACATGGGTAAATTTCCAGGGAGATCGCCCGTGACAGTGTCGGTCCACCGGTGCCGAACCGAACAACCTTGTAAGCGGCATGGCAGTGTGTAGGGATAGATTCCCGGCCATGGGTTTTGGGGAGATGGAGCGGGCAGCACTGTCCGATCTGATTGAACTGTTCGCACCTGGCATCCACGAGGCGCATGAGGCACTGGCGGAGGTTATCGCCGACACTGATCCTGATTGGCTGTCTCCCGAAGGCGTACTCACCGACACCTTGTACAGAAACCGGCTCGTCTATTGCGATTGGAAGTCACACCCCCTCGAGATTCGTTCGTACCTTGAAGAGCTGCCTACCTGCCCACAGGCACTGACCTGGGGATGGTACGAGTGGACCGATGGAAGTGATTGGGACCCGGAAGACCTCGAACAGTTCCTCCGCCCGTTGTCCGAGAAGTGTCTGGAACTCGGTGTGGCACTGATCGGGATCGGGATCGACGCAGACGGTTTCAACCTCGGATTTCTCTTGACGGAGGACCTCGATCGATTCTCCACCCTTGCCTGCACGGCCGGAATCGAGGCTCGAATCTATCGGCCAGGATCTCGTATGCCTTGAATTCGCCGCGCAGCACACCCCTGACGACACACGACATTCGGTGCGGGTCAGGACGTTGAGGTTGTGGCCGTGTCCAAGTTCTGACTATCTGAGGTGTGGCCAGCCGATCGGTCGGTGAGCTATAGGCGGCCTGATTGTGCGTCCAGCCCGAACACACTCGGATCGCTCAGTGCGGTATCTGGCAGCACAGTGCGAACATCGTCGACTGCATGCTTATCGGCGGTATGGTGCGTCCGCCCGGCTGTGTCCGACGACGCTCAGTAGTCGGTAGCGATCGCTATCGTTTGAGCGGATCGGTTGTGCTGCAAGGGCTGCAGAGGATGGCGGAGGACAATGGGGATTCGGCGCACCCCCGGTTGGTGCGGAAGGTTGATGGTGACCGGGGGTTTAGCGGTTACGGTGATGCTGGGCTTGGTGGTGGTTGAGTGGCTCACTCCAAGAAGTGCTCCGTCGGATCCGACGTGCGGGTCGCTGACTGATGGGCAAGCGCGGAAACAGTTGACGGAATACTTCAGATTCGTTGTCCCGGAACAATTCCGGCTGAAGCGAGCAGAGGATCGCTGTACCGGTGCCGGGTGGATGGGCGACCCTCGATACGAATACGTCGGCCGGTTCAGCGCGTCAGCGTCGTGGCTCGATGAGCATCCCGTCGTCATGCCCGCCGATTACGGCCAGCGGGCCGCCACTTGCGCTGACACCGTGCGTTGGCAGCCCTTCGGGTTCGATTGCGGGCTCTCGACCTCGATGATGCTTTACGCCAGAGCGGATTCACCCACCGATCCGTGCTGGGTGTTGGTCAGCGAATCCGCAACGTCCGTGGACCTCTACACCGACTGCCAATGGGGATACACCGGCTGACGATCAGCCTCAAACCGAGTTCGATCTCGCTGACATTCCACGCCTGGTACCACATCCGCCACCTGCCTCACGATCACAGCCGCGGTGTAGCGATCCTGTGGACCGCCATGGGATTGAAAGAACTCGACGACGAACATCCCGCCAGGGACCTGCCCACCCCAAGCGGAAGCGCTTCTCGCCGAAGCTGATTCGCTGATCGAGCGCGAGTCGTTGAGTCTCCGATTGTGCCAGGCGATCCGCGCTGCCATGGACGACGCCGGATACTGACCTGCTCAACTGGACGGGTAACACTCGAGATCGCTTCGATCATCGGCAACCTCGTATCCTCGCGACATGACGATTCCGCTGGCGCGACCGGTACGCGGAGTCGCGGTGCGCTCCCGGAAGTCGCCGGGCAATTGCACACCCGACTGGGGCTACGCCGTATTGGATTTCGAGCCGATCCCCGACGGCGAATCCTCATCGGTCGAGTTCGCCTGCGCGCCTTGCCAGGACAGGGAACTCGGCGACGCCCTCGCCGAGGGCGCTTTGGCCGAGCTGGCGGGCACGGGCACCCACGACCCAACCCGCCGCCGCGCTGATCCGGTCGCGGCGCGAGTGGTGGTCCGCGTCATCGAACAGTCCGAGGTCGATTCCTGCGCGGCGGTCTATCGCGGGCTGGGCGTCTTAGCCGTCCGTGAAATGTTGAGCTGTCTGGATCAGGACCGCGAACCGCAACCGGTTATCACCCGGGTCAGCATCGGATTCCGGCTGTGACCCTGCGGGGCACCGGAGCTCTTCACTACGGTGGGCATCGGGGCGGGTCAGCGGCGATCTACGGGACGTTCAGATCGCCGCCCGCCACACCGACCCACGCACACCATGCGTTACGGCCGCGCCCGCACCGACCTCGACCGTCACCCTGGGGCCGTTGATCTTCAGCTAGGTAGCTCCGGCCACCGCGCGGGAAGCGGCTAACGTGCGTTGCCCAGTGGCCGGTAAGGCGTCACGCTCGTTCTAGCGGTTGCGCCACAGCTCCACGCGGCGGCCGATCGCCGCAGACATAGCGTCGAGCCGGTCTACGGCCTCCGCGTCGATGAACAGTAGTTCGAGCATGTCGCTGGCGTCGGCCGATCTGAGTTCGGTGAGTCCAACCAGAGCGGCGCCAATTCGCAAGCATCGATCACCGATCTCCTGTAAGAGCTTCTCGGCGATCTCCCCGTCCCTCCATCCGGCTTCACTCAGCGGTGCTACGAAATCCGGAACCCATTGCCATTCCAGCGATTCCGGGTGTGAACTCAGGCCCTGGAGTGCACGCTGCAGGTACTCGGGATCACAGTTGTGATCAAGGTGTGCGGCGAGCGCTGGTCCGTCATCGAACGGAGTCGGCTCGGTCAACGACTGGTTCAGTTCGTGGCGCGCCAGGGACTCCCACTCCGAGGCGGGAATATCGAGATCTTCCCCGGGCAGACCGGCGGCGCACTGGCGCACATAGTCGATCAACTCAGGCCGCCCATGCAGCAACACCTCGGCCGCCGCAACAATTTCCGCGAGAACCGACTCCATCCGGACACCTCCTGCAACATTGGATAGCCAGGACACGTTCCCACATACAGACTTTTCCGTTCACCGGCGCAATCCCCACCGGCACGCTCATCGGCATGTACGCGCGCTGGCGGGCGGTCGTACGGCGTTCTGCTCGTTGATCTTCCGATTCCCACGCTGGGCCATTGTCGGTCAGCGCAATAGGCGGCTAGTTGAGGACATCGCCCACCCGACGCTGTACGAACGTACGCAGCCGACCTAGTCGGTGCCGGTAGTTACGAATGCTGGAACCGAGGTTTGGCAGTGGTTTGCGACCACGCTGGCCTATGAGCTGTCCAGTTTGACAGTCCACAACTTTGTCTGGATCAAAGACAGCCACGAGCGCCTCTGTGCGCAGATTGCTCTCGCGCAGGGGAAGCTGGAATCCCATTGGGAGGGACGGCTGGTCGTAGAGATCACCGATCCCGACTTCTCCGGGCCCCGATTCGGCGTACCGCAGGTTGCTCAACCACAACTGATCGCCGAAGGATGGATCCTGGACCCCGACACCACATTCTGGGAACGTTCCATCAACTGGCAGGCTGACTTGAAGGGCTGTCACAACGTCGCGAACCTAGTCGTCAACGTCTTCCGTGATGTCCTACATCTCGCAGTGCCGCCTGCAAGGATCGTGTTGGAGTGGGACAACTACGATCGCGGCTACGGCTTCCCTGATCGCTACGACCTTGACTAGTGCTCGGGCACCTTTCCGCTCATTGGTGACAGTCGCTGATGCGCACGTCTGGATGGCCGTGAGCTTGGTCGGCGCCCTGACCGAAACCGCCTTTGGTGACTTTCACCGTGCACCACACACGATCGCCGACTCGCAGAGCTCCCAGCTCGCCGTCTGTCCTGGTCATGTGCAGACGTCGGTCCACCTCGCCGTCCAGCGCCAACGTCGGTGTCGCACTGCCGGGTTCGCTGCTCAGGTCGTAGCTCGTCCCGGAATACCGACCACCTGTGCTGTAGTCGCCTGAAAATGCCTTCACGGCGTCGACCGTGAACGCCACGCTGCCATCCCAAGTCTCCGGTTCCAGCCCGCTGGCAAGCTGCGCCAACCCCCGCAACACAACCCACAAGGAAAACCCGACCACGACACCAAGGGCAACCAACCAGATCGCCGCCCAACCCAAGAAACGCCGCATCTATCCCCCTCCGGACCACCTTGCCGGCAACACCAGCCTCGCGGCACCGCCGACAATGACGTCCATAATCGTCACATCCGGACGCGCTGGACAACTCCCGCAGTCGCGCCCACATCGGTGCGGGTTCAGGCGGTCATCGCAACACTTCGTCGAGTGCTTCTGATGGTGTGTGGAAT
>NZ_BAAGTC010000029.1:0-327729 GCF_054782115.1 Nocardia heshunensis
GGTGGGTTCGGGGGTGGCGGGGGTGAGGGGCGGGTAGGTGGAGGTGTGGGGGGCCGACCAGTCGGCGGTGGGGCGTTCGAAGAGGGCTCGGGAGGGGCCGGTGGCTTCGGGGCCGGCTATGCGGGCTAGGCGGAAGCCTGCGCGGAGGTAGTAGGCGTGGAGGGCCTCGTTGGTGGTCCAGGCGTCGAGGCGGACCCAGGTTCGGTGTTTGCGGCGGGCTAGGCAGGCGGCGTGGGCCAGGAGGGATTCGCCTATGCGGAGGCCGGCGAAGCGGAGGTCGACGATCATGTAGTGGATGATCACGGCGTCGGCGAGTTCGCCGGGGGACCAGAGGTTTTCGTCGGCGCGGTCGTTGACGGTGATGGTGGCGGCGGGCTCGCCGTTGGCCTCGGCGATCCAGGTTTCGCCATTGCGGACGGCCTGGGCCACGGACCGGACGAAGGTCTCGATGGGGAGACCTCGTCCGGTCCGGGTCCACTGGTCGCTGCCGCGCGCGGCCAGCCAGTTCGTACGTTGCAGCCGGAACCGGGTGATGGTTCCCAGGTCCGAGAGACCGGCCGGGCGCAGGTGTGGGGTCATGGCGAGCCGGGTAGCAGAGAATTACCGAAGGAATGGGAATTTCCGGGCGGATTGGGAGAGCCCAGAGTTTTACGAATAATGTCCGTTCCTTCGTTGTCGCCCAATTCGTATGCCAATCGGTTGCGGGCAGCTGTGGAACGATGCCGGGTCACTCGCGTGATGCGCTCGTGGTTCGCTCCGATGCGCAAATGGTCGAGCAGGATCGTACCGGGACCGACCCCCAACAGCGCCGCTTCCTCCGCCGTGGCGGGTCGCGCGACGACGGTGTCGCGGTGCGCGGTCTCGGCGAAGCCGCGCTCGGCCAGCCGCCGCGTGGTGCCCTCCGGAATGTCGTGCGGAGCGTCGATTCCGGTGGCCTCGGCCAGATCTCGGGGATAGAAGCTGACCTCCCACGACCACGGTTCGTTGTCCAGGTACTGCATGATCGTGCGGGACACCACCCACTCGTCGCGCTCCACCCCCAGCCAGTGCGCCACCTCCTGACTGGCCGGTTCCATTCTGGCACTGAACTGTTTGGACGGCTGCCGCCCCGCCGCCCGCGCGATCTCCGAGAAGATGTCGTGCGCGGCCTTGGGCCGGTCCGGCCGAATGTGGTTGGTGACAACCGATTCCAGGACCTCTTGACTACGCACGATGGTGCCGCGCGAAGTCGCTGTGTAAACCAGGTTTTCGGCGACCAGGAGTTGAATCGCATTGCGGGCCGTCGTAATCGAGACCTGCATCTGCTCGGCCAACTCATTGTGACTCGGTAGTCGATCGCCCGGTTCCCACTTGCCGGCGCGGATCTCCTCGCGGAGGAGGTCTGCGATCCGTTGATATCTCGGACCGTCCGCCATCTCGCTCCTCGGTTGTTGCTTCAAGGCTGTGAAGTCTACTCCGGTGGTACTACTGCCGTGTAAGGCTTGACAGCAGCATTCTGAGGTTTATTGTAATGAACGTCCTGAATGCGGTGTTGTTATACGTCGAAGAACGCGAGGCAACGTGGCTGGTTCGGAGACATCAAACACGGTCGTCGTGGCATTGCCCGACGTGTCCTGTTCCTATGTGGACATGGAGGCGCAGCCACTGGCTTCCGGCCTATTGCCGACCTCCGACCTACTCCTGCGCGCTTGTCGCGGGCACCGGGTCATCGGCGGACCCCTACTGTGGTTCGCCCATGACCTCGCCGTGCTGCACGAGCGCCGAGTGGTCGGGCGGGGTGGCATCGGGCCGGAAACCGACCCGACCTCGATCATCGAAAACAAGCGCCGCCGAATCGAATTGGTCATGGCCATTGACGACTGGATCGTGCGCTCGGTTCCCCAGCATCGACTGGGTGCGACCTTGCATACCGAAACGGTCGGATCGGTCATCGATCGACTTGCCGAGGCATCGGTCCGTGCCCATCACGCGTTGATGACCCTTGACGCGAATGATGAAATGCTGCACGGCGCTTGGCACCATTTGGCTGAATTGTCCGACGCCTATGACGATCTCGTGCGCGATGTGCTCGCGGGTCGGCGTCGACTGCCCGCCTGGTAAATAGCGAACCCACTGTGCGGTCCGGGCCCGAGGGTGGCCCGGACCGCCAGCTGTTTTGTACTAATTCACTTCGGCAATCGCGGAATCGCGTCGGTGAGTAGTTTTTCCGCTTTGCCGCAAGCGTCCGGTGAATTCGAAAGATCGGAAACTCTGATCTTCAACTGCTCGCCATTGTCTTTTTCGGTCGGACGCACCAGATAGCTGAGCGAACAGTCACCGGGCGACTGCGCGCCGACGGCGAAGGTGGTGAACTCGCCCACCGGCACGGTGTCGTAGGCGAAGTCACCCCGGTCCGGACGCGACTCGTCGGTCAGGTCGACGCGGACCCAGCCCTCGCGGCCGATCGTCGTGCAGGAGTGCGGGGTGCGCTGATGATCGACGAGATCACCGGCGAGATCGTGAATCATGCTCTCCTGCACCACCGCACAGGGGTCCAGCCGCAGGATCGACGTCGCGGGCAGTTGACGCTGCGGCGCGTAATCGGTCAGCTGCTGGACCACCGCCAGCAGGGCCGCTTCGGAGGCGGCACAGGCGGATTCGGGCGGGGCGGCGGGGTCGAGCTCCTCGGCGGACATGCGCAGCGTGACCGGGACTGCCGACTGGGTGACGACCGCGGTATCGCAGGTGCTGCCCGCGGCCCCGGCGCTCAGGATGGGGGCCCACCCGGCGCTGCGGCCGGTCGGGGTCAGCTGGTCGACGCCGATCGCGTGATCGGGGATGTCGAAGGTGTAGTGGACCTTTCGCTGCGTGGAATCCACGACGGTGGTGGTGCAGCCGCCCTCCGGGGTGGACTCCGGATCGCCCGTGCGAGTGCCCAGCTTGCCCGCCACCGACTTGTCGATGACCGCGCAGACATCGAGCAGGCGCAGCTCCGCCGCCGACAGATCCAGGGACGGATCCTTGTGCGGCTGCGCGTGCCCGCCGGTGTCCGACGAGCCGCTCAGACTCCACACCGTGCCACCGACCACGATGAGGCCGACAGCGGCGGCCGCCGCGAATCCGACCGTGCGCCGACGGCGACCGGCCAAGCGCGCCAACTGGTCCCGATACCGGGTCTCCTGCTCACCGCTGGACGCCCACCACTCGGCATCCACCCGATGCGCCTCGATGAAGTCCAGAACCGGTTGCGGCCAAGCCGATTCCGTCGGGATGCGCTCGGCCTGCTCCAGCATCTGCCGCGCCGACGGGCGCTGCGCGGGATCGACCGCGAGGCACGACTCCACGAGTTTGCGGAGAGAATGCGGGATCACCTGGAAATCCGGCGAAGCGGACGCGGTACCGGTGGCGGCCAGGGTCAGCAGCATCCCGACCGCGTAGACGTCGGCGGCCGAGGTCACCGGCTGGCCCTCGACCTGTTCGGGGGCCTGGAAGGTCGGGCCCGCGGAACCGTCGGCGGCGCGCGGGCTGGCGACTCCGAAATCGATGACCTGCGGCCCCTCCGGGGTCAGCAGCACATTGCCGGGCTTGAGATTGCGGTGCACCAGCACCTCGCGGTGCACCTCGATCAGGGTGGTGGCCAGGCCGATCGCCAACAGCCGCAGCCCGGACAGCGGCAGTGGGCCGCAGCCGGCGATCACCGTCGCCAGATCCGGGGCGGGCACGTATTCGCTGGCCAGCCACGGCGTTTCGGCATCGGGATCACTGTCCACCACGGTCGCCGTGTACGCGCCCGTCAGCTGCTTGCCGGTCTCCAGTTCCCGCTGGAAGCGGGCGCGGAACTCCAGATCCTCGGCGTGCGCGCGGTGGATCTGCTTGACCGCCACCAGCTTCCCGGTCGGGGTCCGGCCCAGCAGCACCCGGCCCATACCGCCGGAGCCGATCACGGCGATCATGTGGTGCGGGCCGATCCAGCGCGGATCGTCGGGCAGCAGCGCCTTCATCGCGCACCCGCCATGATCGCGTACTGCGCCGCCGCCAGCTGCCGGACATCGGTGTCGGTATTGCTGTAAACCGTGGCCACATACTCGCCGCGGGTCACCACGCAGCGATATCTGCGGGCCGACAGCGATGTCGGGTCCGGCCGGGTCGCCTCCGAACAGCGGGCGCCGGGGAGGTCGCGGGCATTACGCATCCAGGTGTACTCCGAGTTCTCCGGGTCATCGGACAGCCAATTGGCGTACGACTGTGCGGTCTTCGAATCCCGCATCCGATACAGGTGTTTGTCGTGCGAGACCGCCAGGGCGGTCACGCCGTTGCCGGACAGGGTGGTCAACTTGCGGGCCGGTTCGGCGGACAGCGCCGAATACGCGCGAACACCGAAGGCGGCGAAGGACTTCGGATCCGCCAGCGGATCGCCGGTGCGCACCAGCCGGGTGAGCAGGCCGTCCGGGTCCAGCGCCACCGTGGCCGGATCCGGCACCGCGGCGGTATCGAAACCGGTCAGCTGCGCCACCTGCTTGCGGTAGGTGGCGGTTACCAGATCGGCCAGGCGTCCCGGATCGGGCTCCGGCAGCTCGGCGTACACCCGGATCACCACGTTCTTCCACGCCAGCAGACTGCCGACCGACGCGACACCCGGCCGCCAATGGCTCAGTGCGGACGGGAAGTCCGCCAAGGGAATCGGCGCGTTCTCCGGGCTCGCCTCGAAATCCACCCGGGCCATGTCCGCCGCGGCCGACGCGGCGGCCGGTTCGTCACGGAACGCGGTGAGAGACACGGCCAGATACTTCGAGGGCCCTTGGACATCGGCGGCCTTACTCGCCGCCGCCAGACCGAACGATCCGGCAACACCGAAGGGGCGGCCCGCGGCTCGCTGTGCCGGGGACAGCGTGGGCTCGCGCCAGCCGCGGTCGTCGGCGGACACCCCACCGCCGCGCATCGTCGTCAGCTCGGGATCGATATCGGCCGGAAAGACGATATGGTCGGCCAACCGCAGCGACTCGGCCAGAATTCCCCGCATCCGACTCGGCTGCCGATCGAAATCATTCTGGCCCGGCAGGGTCGAATACGACCCGTAATCGGTTGCCGCAGCATCATTCCCGCAAGCGGTGGCCACAACGAGCAGCGCGACACCCATTCCGGCAACCGACAATCGCCGGAACCTCAGACGCATGCGTTTCAACCCTCATCACCGGACAGCAGCGGGCCGCTGAACTATTCGATCCCGCACGCGCCGGACGGGCGGCGCTCGAGCCACAAGTTAGCACCGGTCCGGTGCTGTGTCATGTGCGGGCGAGGGGACTGAACTCGATGCCGCCGAACGGATTCGATTCAGCCCCGATAGCGGCGGTGGTCGGCGGAGAAATCGTCCGCGACCGTCGCCGCCAATTCCACGTAGGCGCGCTTCGTGGGCTTGCTCAGCCGATGCAGATCGATCTCCGCACCCTCACCCAGATGCGAGTCGTAGGGGATGATGTGGACCGCGCGGCAACGCGACAGGAAATAGTCGCGCAGCTGGTTGATGCCGACGCTGGGGGCGCCGGGACGCGGCAGGTTGATGACCACCACCGCATTGCGGACCAGGTGATCGTGGCCGTGCAGCGACAGCCAGTCCAGGGTGGCGGCGGCGCTGCGGGCGCCGTCGATCGCCGAGGACGAGATCAGCACCAGCGAATGCGCCAGATCCAGCACGCCCGCCATCGCCGAATGCATCAGGCCCGTACCGCAGTCGGTGAGGATGATGTTGTAGAAGCGCTGCAGAATTCGCGCGACCGCGCGGTACTCGTCCTCGCTGAACGCCTCCGACGCCGCCGGATCCCGTTCACTGGCCAGCACTTCCAAACGGCTGCTGCCCTGCGAGGTGTGGCGGCGCACATCCGAATACCGCTGAATATGCTCGTCCAGCAGCAAATCCCGGACCGTCGAGCGGGTCTGCAAAGGCACCCGCTGCGACAGCGTGCCGAAGTCGGGATTCGCATCCACCGCGATGACCCGGTCGCCGCGAATGGAGGAGAAAATCGAACCCAGGCCCATCGTGGTCGTCGTCTTACCGACGCCACCCTTCAACGACAGCACCGCGATCCGGTAATCACCGCGCACCGGCTGGCGAATTCGCGCCACCAACTCCTGCAGGCGACGCTCCTCCGCCGACATGCCCGGATTGATCGCACCACCGGACATATGGTGAACGGCCCGCCGCCAACCCGAATCCGGCGCCTTCTTGGCCTTGCGGAACGGCACATCATCCAGCGAAGGCGCGGTCCCGCCGGGACCGTTCGCACCCCACGCCTGCGCGCCGTACCCGCTCTGCCCCTGCGGGCCGGGGCCGTACTGGCCGGTCGCCGGACCGGACTGCGCACCCGGACCGTACTGTCCCGGTGCGAAGTTCGACGGGGCCACTGCCCCACCGGGATACCCCGCCTGCTGTTCCGAACCCGGCGCACCCCACGGGGCTTGGCCGACCTCGCCGGAGGGATAACCGGGCGCGGACTGCTGACCCGGTGCGGCCCAAGGCATCTGCCCGGGTCCACCGACGACGCCCTGCCCGCTACCGGAGCCGTCCTGACCGGTCGCGCCGGAGCCGTCCTGTGCGCCCTGGTAGGGCGCACCCTGCTGCTGGCCCGACCCGTTCCACGGCATCTGCTGCTGACCGGGTCCGCCCCACGGCGCCCCGGCTCCACCCGGAACCTGCTGGCCGGGCGTCTCCGAACCCCAATTCGATTGGCCCGGAGCCATATTGCCCGGCATACCCATGCCGTTCGGCGCGGTACCGACTCCGTGTGGCCCGGTCAGACCGGCAGCCGCAGCCTCCGACATTGGAGCGTTCGCCCACGGATTCGCATCCGGGTCGGCCGCCTCCTGTGCGGCGTCCGGCGCAAACGGATTCGGCTGCTGCTGAACCGGTCCTGCCGGATATCCCGGATTGGTGGCCACCGGTGCGGGGGCGGATTCAGGCGCATTCGGGACGGGACTCTGCTGGCCCTGGGCTACGCCCGGTACCGGCGGCTGCGGCGGCGTCCAATAGCCACCGACCGGTGCTTGCGCGCCAGAGTTCGGGACCTGCGGGATCGGGCCGGAACCCTGCGGGCCGGGACCCGGCACCTGTGGGACCGGACCGGATGTCTGCGGGCCTGCGCCCGGGAACTGCTGGGCCGGAACGGAACTCTGCGGCCCCGGGCCGGGAATCTGCGAGCCCGAGTTCAGCGGGGCCGGGCCGGAACCCTGCGGGATCGGCGGGGCCGGTGGCCGGAATGCGGGCTGAGCGGAATCGTCCTGCGGGATCGGGCTGTGCTGGCGAGGATCCGACGGCAGGGGGAGGGGGACCTCCACCGCGCGGTGGCGGCCCGGCGGGATCGGCTGCTCGAGTTCGGTGGCGTGGTTCGAACGGTCGACTGTCGCGTCCTCGATCGCCGGGGAGTCGATGCCGTGGCGATGCGCGCCGGAATCGGTGTCGACCGGCCGGTCCGGCGCCCCGGTCGGGGCACCGCCATCCGCGGTGGGGGCCTGCGGATTCGGGCCCGCGAGGGCGCCACCCAGGTTGGCCAGCTGTGCGTTCAGGAGGCTGTGGGCGGCCGCGGTGGTGTTCGGCACCGGCGCGAAAGCATCCCCGCTCACCGCGGGAGTACCGGCGGGCGGGGTGATGATGCCGGTACCGGTCGCATCCAGATCGCCCGGGGCGGGCGGCAGCGGCGGCTGCGAGATCTTCGTGGTCGTGCCGACCGGGTCGGGGGTGGTCGCGCCGACTTCACCAGGCGACGGCGGCAGCGGGGGCCGCCCGCTAAGAGTCGCCGAATCGGTTGCCGCCGAGCCGGATTCGCCGGGCGCATGCGGTAGCGGAACCCGGGTGGTCGGGTCCGACGGGGCCACGTGAGCCGGGGCGATCGCCGACGGACCGGCCGCGCGCGAGGCATCGCCGGACTGCACCGTCGCGGAGTCCGGCTGCGGAATGGGTGACGGCGGCAGCAGCGGAGGGGTGAAACCCGAGTTGCTCGGCTGCGGCCGCGAGTGCGCCGACTGGTCCGCCGGAACCTCGGGGACGGCGGGGCCGGACAGCCGCGGCCCGGCCGCACCGGAGTTCGGTCCCAGCAGCGGCGATTCCGGGACGACCGGCGGCTGCGAGAAGTGGCCGCCGCCGACGGCGGGAGTGGCAGTCGGCCCGAGCGGACCCGAATGCGGGCTCGGCTGAGCCGGTTCCGGGTTCATCGGAGGCCGGGAGAACTGACCGCCGTTCTCGGCAAGATCGGTCGGCGAGAGAGGGCTCGACTGCGGCACCTGTCGGGGCGGCTGCGCGGTGGCGGGCGGCTGGTCCGGAAGCCGTTGCTCCGCTTGGCCGTTCGGAACCGCGCCACCGGCGTTGGACCGATTCGGCCGCGCCGGAGGGAATCCGGTGCCGTTCGGCTGCGCCGCGGGGAAACCCTGGCTGTTGGGCTGCTGAGCCGGGAAGCCCTGGTTATTGGGCTGCTGCCCCTGGAAGCCTTGGCCATTGGGCTGTTGGTGCGGGAAGCCTTGATTGTCGGGCTGTTGTGTGGGGAAGCCTTGGCCGTTGGGGCGCGGAGTCGCGGGGGGCTGGCCGTTGGGGGCGGCGGACTGCGGGGTTGCGCCGTTCTGTGGAGTGCCCTGCGAGGGGAGATTGAAATGGGTGCCCGGCGCACGCTGCGGCATCGGGGCGCTCGGCTGCTGGGAAGCGGATCGGTCGGGCTCGGCGGACTTGGGCGCGGGGGGCGTGGAGCGGTCCGGGGCGGGAGTCGGGGTCGGCGACTTCGACTGCGGTGCCGGTTCGGGGGTCGACGACTTCTTGCGGCGCTCGCGATTGCCGAAGATGCGGCCCTTGGCCTTGGGGATGACCTCGTCCTGCGGGAGGTTCTGGACCGGGGCGGGCTCGTAGGCGGTGTCGGAGACCTCGCCCTCCGCCAGCCACGGCGGCAGCATGGGGAGGCCGTCGTTCTCGCGACTCACATCTACCCCCGGGTGCTCTCGACCGATCCAGCTGGACAGGGCGTAGTTTAGCGATCTCCGGCGACGGTGTGCCCGCTGTCCATGTTCACCGACGGGCGGCGGCTGCGGCCGGGGCGGCGTGGGCGGGCGAGTCGGGGCACGTCACAGCCCCCGTATTTGGCCGGATCTGGGGAAACGGGTAGGCTAGGCAGCTGGTGACTTACATAGTGGTTGTGGCATGTCTACGTGCCGCCCCCAGTGAGTATGTCACCGGGTTGGCCAGCGTGCACCACTAACTTCTGGGCCGACCAGCCGTAATGAGCTCGAGCCAACCAGGTTCGGCCTAACCGGGATCGCGGAGGATATGGCGAAGAAGGAAGGGGCCATCGAGGTCGAGGGCCGGGTTATCGAGCCGTTGCCCAATGCGATGTTCCGGATCGAGCTGGAAAACGGGCACAAGGTTCTGGCCCACATCAGCGGCAAGATGCGGCAGCACTACATCCGCATTCTGCCCGAAGACCGTGTCGTCGTGGAGCTCTCGCCCTACGACTTGACGCGTGGCCGCATCGTCTACCGCTACAAGTGAGTCACCCTCGCAGGGTGCATCAAGACTTCCGGGGCCGCTGAGTCCCGGGTTTTCCCCGGTCAAACCGGCCGGGGAAAAACTGTGTTCACGGCCAGTGAACACCAACCCAGATTGGATCTGACGTGAAGGTTCAGCCGTCCGTCAAGCCGATCTGCGAGAAGTGCAAGGTGATCCGTCGTCACGGTCGGGTCATGGTGATCTGCGAGAACCTGCGCCACAAGCAGCGTCAGGGCTGATTACCGCCAAGCACCGAACGCGGTTCGGATTGGCAGTAATAGAAGAACTCCCAGCTCCAGTCGCCGTCGACGAGTCCCGTAGGGGACGGACGGCGGCCTACCCCCGGTACGGAGGCCGGGGCCCCACTTACGAGGGGACGGACAGGGAGAAGACCTCCGCAAAAGTAAGGAATCGCCAAACATGGCACGTCTGATGGGCGTCGATCTCCCGCGCGAAAAGCGCATGGAGATCGCGCTGACCTACATCTTCGGCATCGGCCGTACCCGCGCCAAGGAGATCCTGGACCAGACCGGCGTCAGCCCGGACCTGCGTTCCAAGGACCTCAGCGATGACGACCTGACCAAGCTCCGCGACTTCATCGAAGCCTCGGACATGAAGGTCGAGGGTGACCTGCGCCGCGAGGTGCAGGCCGACATTCGTCGCAAGATCGAGATCGGCTGCTACCAGGGCATCCGCCACCGTCGTGGCCTGCCCGTGCGTGGTCAGCGGACGAAGACCAACGCTCGTACGCGCAAGGGTCCGAAGAAGACCGTCGCCGGCAAGAAGAAGTAGGGATAGCGCATGCCTCCGAAGAGCCGGGCCTCGGGCCCGAAGAAGACTCAGAAGTCGCGTCGCCGGGATAAGAAGAACATCCCGCACGGCCACGCGCACATCAAGAGCACGTTCAACAACACGATCGTGTCCATCACCGATCCCGAAGGCAACGTCATCTCCTGGGCGTCCTCGGGTCACGTCGGCTTCAAGGGTTCGCGTAAGTCGACCCCGTTCGCCGCGCAGCTCGCTGCCGAGAACGCTGCCCGCAAGGCGCAGGAGAACGGCGTCAAGAAGGTCGACGTTTTCGTCAAGGGCCCGGGTTCGGGTCGTGAGACCGCGATTCGCTCGCTTCAGGCCGCTGGCCTCGAGGTTGGCTCGATCTCCGACGTCACCCCGCAGCCGCACAACGGCTGCCGTCCGCCCAAGCGCCGTCGCGTCTAGCGGGAAAGGATTCAGATAAAAAATGGCTCGTTATACAGGCCCCATCACCCGCAAGTCGCGTCGTCTGCGCGTCGACCTCGTCGGAGGCGACCAGGCGTTCGAGCGTCGTCCTTACCCGCCGGGCCAGCACGGCCGCGCGCGGATCAAGGAGTCCGAGTACCTGCTCCAGCTGCAGGAGAAGCAGAAGGCTCGCTTCTCGTACGGCGTCATGGAGAAGCAGTTCCGCCGCTACTACGAAGAGGCGAACCGCCAGAAGGGTAAGACCGGCGACAACCTGCTGCGTCTGCTCGAGACCCGTCTGGACAACGTCGTGTACCGCGCCGGTCTGGCCCGTACCCGTCGTGGCGCCCGTCAGCTGGTCTCGCACGGCCACTTCGTCGTCAACGGCGTCAAGGTGAACGTGCCGAGCTTCCAGGTGTCGCAGTACGACATCATCGACGTCAAGCCGAAGTCGGCTTCCATGCTGCCTTTCCAGGTCGCGCGTGAGACCGTCGGCGATCGTCAGGCTCCGGGTTGGCTGCAGGTCGTCCCCGGCCGTCTGCGGATCCTGGTGCACCAGCTCCCCGAGCGTGCGCAGATCGATGTTCCGCTCCAGGAACAGCTGATCGTCGAGTACTACTCGAAGTAATGAGGTGCGCTTAGGCGCGCCGCTGGTTGCGGCCCTATTCCCTAGGGCCGCAACAGCTCCCAATCGTGAGCATCAAATGGTGGGTGCTCGAAGGAGGAAGAAATGCTGATTTCACAGCGACCGACGCTGACCGAAGAGGTCGTGTCCGAGAACCGGTCGCGGTTCACTATCGAACCGCTGGAGCCGGGTTTCGGTTACACCCTCGGCAACTCGCTGCGGCGCACGCTGCTGTCGTCGATTCCTGGTGCGGCTGTCACCAGCATTCGCATCGACGGCGTGCTGCACGAGTTCACCACGGTTCCGGGCGTGAAGGAAGATGTCACCGACATCATCCTGAACCTCAAGGGCCTCGTGGTGTCGTCCGAAGAGGACGAGCCGGTCACCATGTACGTGCGCAAGCAGGGTCCGGGCACCGTCACCGCCGGTGACATCGTCCCCCCGGCGGGCGTGACCGTGCACAACCCGGACATGCACATCGCCACCCTGAACGACAAGGGCAAGCTGGAGATCGAGCTCGTTGTCGAGCGCGGTCGCGGCTACGTCCCGGCCGTGCAGAACAAGGCGTCGGGCGCGGAAATCGGCCGGATTCCGGTTGACTCGATCTACTCGCCTGTTCTCAAGGTGACGTACAAGGTCGAGGCCACCCGTGTCGAGCAGCGCACCGACTTCGACCGGCTCATCCTGGATGTCGAGACCAAGAACTCGATCTCCGCGCGGGATGCGCTGGCGTCGGCGGGCAAGACCCTGGTCGAACTGTTCGGTCTCGCGCGCGAGCTGAACATCGAGGCCGAGGGCATCGAGATCGGCCCGAGCCCGGCCGAGGCGGACCACATCGCCTCGTTCGGTCTGCCGATCGAGGACCTGGATCTCACCGTGCGGTCGTACAACTGCCTCAAGCGTGAAGGCGTGCACACCGTCGGCGAGCTGGTCGCCCGCACCGAGTCCGATCTGCTGGACATCCGGAACTTCGGCCAGAAGTCCATCGACGAGGTCAAGGTCAAGCTGCACTCGCTCGGCCTGTCCCTCAAGGATTCTCCGGCTTCCTTCGATCCGTCCTCCGTCGTCGGCTACGACGCGGCCAGCGGCACCTGGAGCGACAGCGGCTCGTTCAGCGACACCGACAGCGGCGAGCAGGACTACGCCGAGACCGAACAGCTTTAGGTCATTCGGGGTGTAGCGCCCCGAATCGGCCTTCAACACAGGAGATTCAAACAATGCCCAAGCCCAAGAAGGGTGCCCGCTTCGGCGGGACGGCGTCGCACCAGAAGGCGATCTTCGCCAACCTGGCGACGGCGCTCTTCGAGCACGGTCGCATCACGACCACCGAGGCCAAGGCCAAGGCGCTGCGCCCCTACGCCGAGAAGCTCGTGACCAAGGCGAAGGGCGGCACCCTTGCCGACCGTCGCGAGGTCATGAAGGTGATCCGTAGCAAGGACATCGTCCACGCCCTGTTCGCCGAGATCGGCCCCTCGTTCGAGGGTCGTGACGGCGGCTACACCCGGATCATCAAGACGATCCCGCGCAAGGGCGACAACGCCCCGATGGCGATCATCGAGCTGGTTCGCGAGAAGACCGTGACCAACGAGGCCGATCGTGCCCGTCGTGTCGCCGCTTCTCAGAAGGCCACCGAGGCCCCGGCCGAGGCCGTGGTCGAGGATGCCGCCGAGGAGACCGTGGCTGACGCCCCGGCCGCCGAGGCCAAGGACGCGGAGTAAAACTCCGGTCCCGCGGACTTGATACGGGGTTTCAGGGGCTTCCCCTGAAACCCCGAAGGTCGAGAGCCCATGAGTGAGCCCGCCGTCCCCTCCGGGTCGGCGGGCTTTCTCCATGTTAACCAGGAGATCGCTGTGACCGTAGAGGTTCCGACGCCCGAACCGGTTTCGATTCGGGTACGGCTGGACATCAGCTACGACGGCACCGATTTCACCGGCTGGGCCCGTCAGCCCGGCCTGCGTACCGTGCAGGGGGTGCTGGAGGAGGCGCTGAGCAAGGTGCAGCGCGAGCCGATCCAGCTGACCGTGGCCGGGCGCACCGACGCCGGGGTGCATGCGGAAGGGCAAGTCGCGCACTTCGATACGCATAGCGAGGTGGACGGGCCCAAACTGGTGCATCGGCTGGCGCGGTTTCTGCCCAAGGATGTTCGGGTCAAGGCCGTCTCGCTCGTGCCGCCGGAGTTCGATGCCCGTTTCTCGGCGATCCGCCGCCACTACGCCTACCGGTTGACCACCGCCCCCTACGGCGCGGAGCCGCTGCAGGCCCGCGGTGTGGTCCCCGTACGGTCCGGTCTCGATGTCGAGGCCATGCGTGAAGCCTCTCGAAACCTGTTGGGCCTGCACGACTTCGCGGCCTTCTGCAAACGCCGCGAGGGCGCGACCACCATTCGTGAACTGCAGCGCTTCGATTGGGCCCAGGACGGCGATCTGCTCACCGCCTACGTCAGTGCCGACGCCTTCTGCTGGTCCATGGTGCGCAGCCTGGTCGGCGGCGTCCTGGCGGTCGGTGAGGGCCGCCGCACCCCGGCCTGGATCGCCGGTCTGCTGAACGAGCGTGAGCGTTCCAGCTCCGTCACCGTGGCCCCCGCGCACGGTCTGAGCCTCGTCGCCGTCGACTATCCCGCCGATTCCGAACTGGCGGCCCGCAATCTGCAGACCCGTGAGGTGCGCACCGTGCCGAGCGGCGAAGATTGCTGTGGCGGATAGGGTTTCGAACGCCGACGACGGGCTCGAGCCGGAGATCCGGCGAATGGAGTTGCGGTCCGGTCCGGAGCTGCCGCGGGCGGAGGCCTTCGAACGCTGGGAGGCCGGGATGATCGACACCTACTTCCCGCTGGCCGTCGCGCCGCTGCCCGCACCGGACTTCCACGGCCGGATCAGTCACGGGCGCTACGGCGACGTGGACGTGACGGGTATCGGATCCGCGCCGCAGCAGGTGCGCTTGACCGACGGCCTGATCGCGGCCGCCAATGACGAGTATCTGCTGGCGAGCGTGTGTGTCCGCGGGCGTGGCCGACTACACCTGGGCGACCGGACCGCCGAGATTCGGCCCGGTGAGATGGTCTTCTTCGGCAGTAGTCGGAAGCTGTTCTGGGAGTTCGACGCCGACTGGGAGAAGACAGTCCTGCAAGTTCCCGTGGCGAGCCTGCGGGAGCGCACCGGCCTGACCCTCGAGGATGTGCCGCTGGCGGTCACCCTGCCGAACGCTGGCGCCGCGGCGGTGGTCTCCCGGTTCTTCCGTGAGCTCGTCGGGTTGCAGGAGCGCGCCCCGGGGGCGGCGGCCCTGATCGGCGAACCCGCCTTGGATCTACTGGGCTCCGCTGTCCTGCTGGCGGGTGGCCGACGCCCGGGCCGGGCATCCGCCGATGCCCTGCTCCGCGAGCGCGTGCTGAGCTTCATGCGCGATCACCGCGCCGACCCATCGCTGTCGGTGGACCGGATCGCCCAGGGCTGCATGATCTCCCGCCGCGCCCTCTACCGAATCTTCGACGAATTCCCCGATGGCCCCGCGGCCGTATTACGCCGCATGCGCGTCGAGCGGGCCTGCGAATTGCTCGCCCACACCGACCTATCCGTACCGGCCATTGTTGCCGCATCCGGATTCACCGGCGAACGCCAGTTCTATCGCGCCTTCCGCACCGAAATGGGTACCACTCCCGCCGCGTTCCGCACCGGCGGGCACGCGCAGCCCTGACCCGCTCGGGGGCGCGAAGTTTCGGTCGCCGCCGGTGTCGTGCCTGGTCGAATATGCCTCGAGGGCGCGAAGTCTCGTCGTCCACGGCCTTTCGGTAGACGGTGGCAGACCGTTGGTGCATGAGCAAATCGAAGCGGAGCCGCGGCAGGCGCAAGGGCGGACATGGAGGCGGGCACCGGTCTGGTCAGGTGGTGTGGGAAGAGTCGGACTGTTCGGGATGCGGAGGCGAGGACCATGATCCATGGCGGGCGATCGACGCGGCTCTTTCGATCGCTTCGGAATTCCCCGGGAATTTCGATCCACTCGGGGTGGAATCTCTGGTCGCCGAATTGCTTACGCCCGGTGGCGTAGAGGATTCCGGGTTCACGCAATTGTCCGGGGCGTCGGCGGTGCTGGTGCTGGAGGCCCGGGCGACTTCGGCGTCGGTGGGCTTGCTGCGCGGTATCGGTCGACTGACGATCGGCGAGTTGTCCCGGGGTGCCGGGGCGGCGGCCGATCGGCTGGAGGCGGCGGGGATAGCCGGGCCGGACTGGAGTTCGCGGGTTGTCGCGCCGTTGCGTGCACTCGAATTCACTCGCTCCGCTGCCGGGCATGTCGCCGTGCTGATGGTCAGTTTCGAACGTGGCGGCGCGATTCATGGATTCCTGGTGTGCGTGAATCTTCGCGACGGCGGTGTCGTGGAACGAATATTGCTGCTCACGGCTGACGAGTCGGGTGTCGAGCGGCAACTGACGGGAGTGGGTTTGCCGGGCGTCACGCAGCGACTCTCGGGGGAGGAGGTTTGCCACGAGCTCGAGTCGGCGCTCGATCGCCGGGCGCGACGAGATCGGGCGGATCTGCACCGGGACATCGGCTCGGTCACGGGGGAGGAGTTCGACGATCCGTCCTATGCCGTCGCGGCGACGATACTGCGCGCGCATCTGCGGGCGAGTGGGCTGAGAGGTGGAATTGCGGTTGGCGGCCTTGGGTGAAAGTGCAAGTCCGGGATGAAGATTCGTCACGCAACTTGCGGGCAATGGGTCAATTCGGGCGGATGGGTGAAAGTTGGATGTTGTTAAGGGAATTGGGGGGTTGGGGGGTGGGTGGGGTGCGAGAATCGGGCGATGAGGGGCGGCGCCACGCCTGCGGTGGTGGAGGTTCGGTCCACGCCGGAGGTTTCGCAGCAGGAGACGTTCGAGGAGTGGGAGGCGGCGGTCGCGGCGGCCTATGTCCCACTGGTCGTCACACCGGTGCGGGCGGGGGAATTCCGGGCGCGAATAGTGCAGTCCCGCTTCGACGGGATCGATGTGTCGATGGTGACGGCCAGCGGGCAGCATCTGAGCCGGATTCCACGCCTGCTCCATCAGCCCGAGGAACCGATCCTGTTCGCCAGTGTGACCACCCATGGGCACGGCTGGCTGGAGCAGGACGGGCGGGTGGGCGAGCTGGCCGACGGCGGGCTCACCCTGCACGTGAGTTCGCGGCCCTTCAGCGCCCATTTCGAGCAGTCCTGGGGCGTGGTGGCGGTGCAGGTGCCGCTGGCGGAGGTGGTGGGCGCCTCGGGGGTGCCCTCGGACCGGATGCCGACCGCGGTGCGGTTCCCACCGGAGGGCGCGGCCGGCATCGTCGGGCGGTTCTTCTGCGGACTGGCGCAATTGCAGTACAGCGCACCGGATCAGGCGGCGGAACTGGCCAGGCACGGCACCGGACTGCTGGCGTCGGTGGTTCAGCTGGCCGCGGGGGACCTGCCGCGCGACGAGCCCGCGCGGGCGCTGGCCAAGCAGCGGGCGCTGGGCTACATCCAGCGCAACTACGCCGATCCGGAGCTCACCATCGATCAGGTGGCCGGGGCCTGCGCGGTGTCGCGCCGCACGCTCTACCGCCTGTTCGAGCAGGGCGAGGACGGGGTGGCGGCGATGTTGCGGCGGATGCGCGTGGAGCGTGCCGTCGCGCTCATCCGCACCGATCCCACCCGCCCGCTGCTGTCGGTGGCCCGCGCGTCGGGGTTTGTCTCGGAGCGGCAGTTCTATCGGGCCTTCAAACGCGAAACCGGTATGACGCCTGGCGAATTCCGGACGCATCATGCCTGATCAGACAGTGAAACGAGGGTGACGCTAATTGGCAGTGATCTGGCACGGGCGGGCAGTCACATGGCGGCCATGGCTCGCAATACTGGACGTGCGCCGCCCGGTCGCCGCCTCGAGCCGCCGACGACCGGGCAGGCGGCCTCTCGCTTCCCGGCGCACTGTGCGCAATCTCTCAGAACGACCCACCGCAATCCTGCTGCGCGGCAGGTGATCTGCGAGCCCGATCGCGAAAAATCCGGGCAATTGGTCTGTTTCGTCGCATCCGTCGGCTTCATTCGCAGTTTGCCAGCGGCTCGGTAGTGGAATGATGGCGGAGTGGGTACCGCCTCCACTGCCAGCGCCGAAGTCCGCACGACATCGGAAATCTCCGCGCGGCAGGCATTCGAACAGTGGGAGGCGATCGTTGCCGACGCCGTGCTGCCCTCGATCATCGAGCCGCTGCGCCAGGGCCACTGGTACGGCAAGGTCCGCTCCACCTCGTTCGACCGCTCCAGCCTCACCCTGATGACCTCCAGCGCCCAGCGCGTGGTGCGCAGCAAGCGCCAACTCGAACAGGCCAGCGCGGACTTCCTGCTGGTGAATATTGTTGTCGAGGGCGCGAACTGGACCGAGCAGAACGGCCGCCTCGCCGCGGGTGGCGCGGGGACCATCGCCTTCTACGACAGTGCCCGCGCGATCGAGAGCCGTACCACCGAGAACGCGGTATCCACCATCGTGCGCGCCCCCATGGCCGCGGTGCTGGAGCACGCCGGGATCCCGCGCGACGAATTACCGATCGCCAGGGCGATTCCCGCGACGGGCGCCATGGGCGTGGTGACCGATTTCTTCCGTGGCATGGCGTCGCTGCCCGTCAAGGAATCCAACCTCGCCGCGGACGTGCTGGAATCCCATGTCACGGCGATGCTCTCGTCGGCGGTACTGCTGGCCAACGGGCAGACCTCCCCGGCTCCGGCGGATTCGCTCTACACCCGGCAGCAGGTACTGGCGGTGCTGCGCAAGCGCTACACCGATCCGGACCTCACCGTCGACGAGGTGGCGCACGCCTGCCTGGTCTCGCGCCGCACGCTGTATCGGGTGTGCGAGGACATCGGCGGCCCGGCCGCGCTGGTGCGCCGGATGCGGGTCGAGCACGCCCGCAGGCTCCTTCGCGCCGACCCGAACCGGCCGTTGTCGGCGATTGCCGCGGCTTCCGGATTTGCGACCGATCGACATTTCTACCGGGCATTTCGGCAGGAAACCGGCGTGACGCCCGGTCAATTTCGGTCACAACTGGACGCAGGCACGCGCGGTCTGTAGCTCGGCACGGTACGTCGCTGTGAGCGGCACACGTTCGGCGAAGGGTGATTGCACAGATCATCCGATCCGTCGAAGGAGCCGAGGTGCCGACGAAGGTGCGAGTCGCGGCCGTCCAAGCCGAACCACGATGGCTGGATCTGCGCGCGGGTGTCCAGCAGGCCATCGAGTTGATCGAGGACGCGGCCGCGGGCGGTGCGCAGTTGGTGGCCTTCCCGGAGACCTTCCTGCCCGGGTACCCGTGGTGGTTGTGGCTGGACTCGGTGAGCTGGGGTCAGGGCTTCTTCGCCCGCTATCGCACGAATTCGATGACGGTGGGCCGCACCGAGTTCCGCCGTCTCGCCGATGCCGCGCGCCGGCACCGGATTCATGTGCTGCTCGGCTTCAGCGAACGCTGTGGCAGC
The DNA here is from genome assembly GCF_054782115.1 of Nocardia heshunensis. Taxonomy (NCBI): domain Bacteria; kingdom Bacillati; phylum Actinomycetota; class Actinomycetes; order Mycobacteriales; family Nocardiaceae; genus Nocardia; species Nocardia heshunensis. Next base: position 18,790 of record NZ_BAAGTC010000029.1, read on the forward strand.
GCGCTCTACATGTCGCAGTGCCTCATCGACGATCGAGGGGTACTGCTCGGAGTCCGTCGCAAGCCCGAGCTCACGCCGCTGGAGCACAAGATCTTCCGGTCCGGCGAGCCCGGTGATTCGCAGGTCTTCCGTACCGGCATCGGCCGCATCGCGGTGCAGGGCGGCTCCGAGCAGTTGCATCTGCCCGCGCGGCGCGAGTTGGAACGCACCGGCGCGCAGATCCATGTGGTCTCGTGGCCGGGTTTCATCGTCGCCCGGGACGTGGATTGGGGTGTGCGCGTGAACAATGCGGCCACCCTCTGGTACGCGGTGGTCGGGCAGTTGAACGTGATTGCGGCGTGTGCGGTGATGGACGTGGCGGGCAGTGAGAGCCGCCGCGGCAGCGAGCCCGCCAAGCAGCTGGTGCGCGGGCCGGGCGGGCACGCGCGCATCTTCGCGCCGGGCGGCGAGGAGCTGGCGTCGCCGCTGAGCGGGCACGAACAAGGTTTGCTGTACGCCGATCTGGAGCTGGACCTGAGCTTCGAGTCTGCCGCCTGAGGGTTGTTTCCGACGGGCCGGGCATCGATCCGGCCCATTGGCTCCCTATCCCGCGATCTGACACACTCACCCGAGTATTCGGCCGTACATGGCCGTCCATTGTCGTCGAGGGATGGGGAGTGGAAGCGTCAGACGCGGTCAATCGGATCGAGGTTCGGTCCGGACCGGAGCAGTCACCGGCGGAGGCGTTCGAGCGGTGGGAAGCGCAGGTGACGGCCGCCTATGTGCCATTGGCTGTTTCACCAATACCGACCGGTCGCTTTCGTGGTTATATCGAACACGCACGATACGACGAGCTGGATCTTTCGGTAATCGGTTCCACCCCACAGGTGATCCAGCGCACCGATTCACTCATCCAGCGCAGCAACGAGGAGTACCTGCTCGCCAGCATTCCCACCCAGGGCACCGCCCGGCTGCATCAGGACGGTCGCGTCGCCGATGTCAGCCCGGGTGGAATTGTCTTCTACGACAGCACTCGTCCCTACCACTGGGACGCGCACCAGGAGTTCGAGCAAGTCGTCGTGCAGGTTCCGCTGAGCCGGTTGCAGGAACGATATGGGTTGGACAGCAAGGAGATTCCAACCGCGACCATCTTTTCTCCCGACACCGCGCCGGGAATAGTCGCGCAATTCTTCCGCGGTGTCGCGGCATTGCAGCGCACCGATCCGACCGGGGCGGCGATCCTGGCCGAACCCGGCATGGACCTGATGGCGGCCGCGGTCACCGCGGCGGCCGGGCGCATGCCGCGCGACCAGTCGGCGGACGCGCTGAACCGGCAGCGGGTGCTGGCCTTCATGCGCAGTCACTGCGCCGATCCGGACCTCGGAGTGGACCGAATCGCGGAGGGCTGCAGTATGTCCCGGCGTACGCTCTATCGGGTATTCGGTGAGTTCGAAGGCGGCCCCGGAACTGTGTTGCGGCGCATGCGAATCGAACGTGCTTGCGATCTGTTGCGTAATGCGCCGCAGTTGCCGCTTTCGGCGGTCGCCAAAGCCGCGGGATTCCTGACCGAACGGAGTTTCTACCGAAGCTTCCGTCTGGAAATGGGGACAACTCCAGGGTCATTTCGCGCAATGGCATGATCAGTCGGTCATTCGGCACTCATCGCCCTTGTACGGCCCGAAACTCATGGGCGAGCATCACGTTTCATGAGGGATAAGCGATGAGGATTACGGTGCGAGTCGCCGCCGTCCAGGCCGAACCCAGCTGGCTGCGGCTGTCCGACGGAGTCGAGCAGGTCGTCGAACTGGTCGAAGCGGCCGCGATGCGAGGTGCTCGGCTGATCGCATTCCCGGAGGCGTTTCTCCCGGGATATCCGTGGTGGCGCTGGATTGATACGAATCAGTGGAATGTCGAATATTCGACCCGCTGCCGCGAGAATTCGATGACGCGGGATGGCGCGGAAATGCGCGCGATCACCGCCGCGGCTGCCGCGAACGGCATTCATGTCGTCCTCGGATTCGGGGAACGGCAGGAGCGGCGAATCTATCTGTCACAGGCGGTAATAGACGATTCCGGTGAGTTGCTGTCGGTACGCCGCAAAGCCGGACTCAACAGCATCGAACGCAAGATTTTCGCCTCCGGAACCCCGAATCTGCCCGCGGTGCACCACACCCCGATCGGCAAGTACGGCGCGCTGTCCGGCCAGGAGAATCAGCGCCCGCTGCTCACCCGGGCACTGCGCGCCGACGAGGAACAGATCCACGTGGCCGCCTGGCCCGCCAACCCCGCCGCCGACGCGAGTGGACCGGATTCGCCCACCACGGTGAGCCGCATGTACGCCCTCGAGGTCGGCGCCTTCGTCCTCGCGCCCACCGCCGTCATCGGACCGGCCGCCTGGGGCGGCATGCCCCGCCCCCATACCACCACCCCCACCGGCAGCGCCCACATCTACGCCGCCGACGGCTCCGAAGTGGTAACCCCCCTCCCGGAGGGCGAGGACGGCATCCTCTACGCCGACCTCGAGATCGGCACCGCCAACGCCAATGGCACCCAATGTGAATCCACCCGAGCCCCGCGCGAGCGCAAAGACGCACCCCCCGCCCGCCGCGGCTCCCGCCGCGCCGCCGCCGGCTGGCAGTCCGGCCCCGACCGCTGGGCCCTCCCCATGTCCCTGGTGAGCTACCCCGGCGGCATCACCGCCTGCTAACTACGGACGAGGCGGGCGATGGCGTCTGTCGCCTCTTTGATCTTGGCTTCGGCCTCGGGGCCGCCGGCTACGGCCGCGTCGACGACGCAGTGGCTGATGTGGTCTTCGAGGAGACCCATGGCTACGGCTTGCAGGGCCTTGGTCATGGCGGACACCTGGGTCAGGATGTCGATGCAGTACTTCTCTTCTTCGACCATGCGTTGCAGGCCGCGGGCCTGGCCTTCGATGCGGCGCAGGCGCTTGAGGTAGTCGTCCTTGGCGGTGATGTAGCCGTGGGATGCGTGGCTGTCGTGGCAGGACGGGTCGGCCGTGGTCTCTGCCGTGGCGGTCTTGTCGTCGGTCACCTGCTTGTCCTGTCTCCGAGGCGCTAATACCCCCCTAGGGTACATCGTTCGCCCTGACCCCACCACTTATGCCCGCATGCGCAAGAATCGTGGCCATGAGTTCGGATGCACGGGCGACCCTCGCCATTATCGGAGGCAGTGGGTTCTACGACTTCTTCGGCGACGACGCCACCACCGTCGAGGTCGAGACCCCCTACGGCGCGCCGAGCGCGCCCATCACCATCGGTCAGGTGGAAGGGCGCGCGGTCGCGTTCCTGCCCCGGCACGGCCGCAAGCACGAGTTCTCCCCGCACACCGTGCCCTATCGCGCCAATATGTGGGCCCTGCGCTCGCTGGGCGTGCGCCGCATCTTCGGCCCGTGTGCCGTGGGCAGCCTGCGCGCCGACTGGGGTCCGGGCACCGTGGCCGTGCCGGACCAGCTGGTGGACCGTACTTCCGGCCGCCCGCAGACCTTCTACGACACCGGCGGCGTGCACGTCTCCTTCGCCGACCCGTACTGCGGCGAACTGCGCACCGCCGCAATCGCTTCGCTCGGCGAGGAACTGCCCTCGCACGACCACGGCACCATGGTCGTGGTGGAGGGCCCGCGCTTCTCCACCCGCGCCGAGAGCCGCTGGTTCGCGGGCCAGGGCTGGGAGCTGGTCAATATGACCGGCCACCCGGAGGCCGTGCTCGCCCGTGAACTCGAAATGTGCTACTCCGCAATCGCTCTGGTCACCGATCTGGATGCCGGGCTGGAGTCGGGTGCGGGCGTCAGCGCCGCCGACGTGTTCGCCGAGTTCGAGCGCAATCTGGTGCCGTTCAAGGCGCTGGTGCGCCGCGCCGTCGCCGCCGTCGAGGGCGACGAGACCTGCGACAACTGCCGCGTGCTGACCGGCACCGGTGTGCAACTGCCGTTCGAACTGCCGTAAAGGCCTTCCGAGCCGGTTCTGATCGGCTCAGCCGTGGATCGCCGCCCGAGCGACCGGGGCACGACACTGTGCCCCGCGGTGCGCCATTGCACCTGCTCGCGGCGGCATCTCCGGGATATCTGCTTCGCCCGGAATGCCCATCAACAAATAGGTATTCGGGTTACGGGCACCGTTGGATGTGAGCGTGTTCGTGCGGTCGCCTAGGCTGGGCGTATGAATGCGGGCGGTTCGGAACCCCTGCGCGTCCTGCTGACCGGTGCGGCCGGTTATCTGGGCTCCCATGTCCACCGTGCCCTGCAGGCGGCGGGGCACGAGGTGATCGGCGCGGATCTGCTGCTCGAGGCCGTGCACGGGCCGAATCCCGTTGTCCCCGAAGGGGTTCGCCGACTCGATATTCGGGACCAGGACGCACTGGATCCGCTGCTCGACGGCATCGACGTGGTCTGCCACCTGGCCGCCGCGGTGCCGCTGCCGCGCTCGCTCGCACCCGTTGAGGCCGCGCCGTCGACCGCGTCGAATACCGGTGCGCAGCAAGAATTCCCGCGCTCGAACATGGGGGAGCACGGTCCCGGGCGGGCCGGGCGGCGCGACGAGTCCGGCGGTCCGGGAACCGGGCCCTGCGTACGCGCGCCACTCGGGTCGGGTCGGCCGGGCGGTGAGCGGCCCGGTCTGGACGGCATGCAGTGGGCCGCGCTCTATGCCAGCCACAATGACGCGGGCACGGCCGTGCTGCTGGCGGCAATGGAACGCACGGGCGTGCGACGGCTGGTGCTCGGGTCCTCGGTCGCGGTGTACGGGGAGGGCCGGTATCGAGGCGCTCGGGGCGGGATCTTCTATCCGGGGCTGCGGCGACGCCGGGATCTGGACCGCGGCATGTTCGATCATCGAGAGCTGCGATCCGGCGATGTGCTGACCTGGGAGCCGATGGGGGAGGACGCGCCACTGCGCCCCCGCAGTGCCTATGCGGCAAGCAAAGTCGCGCAGGAGCATTACGGGTTGGCCTGGGTGGCCAATACCGGTGGGAACGCGACCGTGCTGCGGTACCACCATCTCTACGGCGAGCCGGTGGCGGACGGGCGGCGGGTGCGTTCGGCGGAATCCGGTGTGGTGTCCCGGTTTCGGGCGGAGTTGATCGCGGGACGGCCGCCACGGGTGTTCGAAGACGGCGGGCAGGTCAGGGATTTCGTGCACGTGCGGGATGCCGCGGTCGCGACGGTGGCGGCGGTGGAGCGTTCGCTGCCCGGGTTCGTGCCGTTGAATATCGCTTCGGGGCGGCCGCTCACGCTGTGGGAGGTGGCCTCGATCATGGCCAAGGCGGTGGACGGGCCGACGCCGGTGGTGACCGGGCAATGCCGGGTGACCGATATCCGTCATGTCGTCGCGCATCCGGATCGGGCCCGGCAGGCCCTGGAGTTCACCGCCCGCACCCAGCCCGGCAAGGGACTGGCCGAGTACGCCGCGCGCGGGGTCGGGCGGCGCTGAGCCTTGCGGGTGCCCGCCGCCGCGTCGGATTAGGCTCGCGGCATGGACAATCCGCTCCGGCTCGAGGTCATTGTCGCCAGTGTGCGTCCGAAGCGCTTCGCGCCGGTGGTCGCGGACTGGTTCCTGCGGCAGGCGCGGGCCGATGCGGATTTCGAGGTGGGCGTCATCGACCTGATCGATACCCCGCTACCGCTGGATCTGACCGAGACCGATGCGGTGCGGGCCTTCCAGCAGCGCATCGACGCCGCGGACGCGTTCGTCGCGATCACCTCCGAGTACAACCACGGCTATCCGGCTTCCCTGAAGACGGCCCTGGACAGCGCCAAGCGCGAATGGCGCGGCAAGCCGATCGGTTTCGTCAGCTACGGCGGTCTGTCCGGTGGCCTGCGCGCGGTCGAGCAGTTGCGGCAGGTGGTCGCCGAGATCCACATGGTGTCGGTGCGCGAATCCGTGAGTTTCCATGAGGCCAAGCGGAAGTTCGATGCCGCCGGGGAGACCACGGACGGCGCGGCCATCGACGCCTCGGCCCGCATGCTGCGTCAACTGTCCTGGTGGGCAACGGCTTTGCGGACTGCCCGGGCCGCCGACCCGTATCCGGGTAGCTAGCGCGCGAAAGCCTGTGCCGCGCGCGGTGTTCCGATGTAGGTGGCTTCGCGCGGAATGGAGACCAGCGTCAGCGGCACCTCGGTGCTCCCGGTGCGCAGGATGATGCGGTTCCCGGTGGCGCCGGGCTGCAGGATGGTCAGGTCGGGCCGGAGGCCGGGCCAGCCGAGCGGATCGCCGGTGAGATAGAGCGTGGTGATGCCCGCGTGTGGCGCGGGCGCGAGCAGCCCGTCGACCACGGTGGCGGTGAAATCCGCGTCGGACTGGTGGGTTTCGACCGCGAGGGCCAATCGTTCCGGATTGCCGATGGTGGTGACCAGCTGCTGCCACGCCTCGGGCCGGTCGGTGCGGATCAGCACCCGCTCCCCGACGGCGAGCGCCCGGAAGATCAGCTGCTGGGCGAGATACAGTTCGCCCGCCACGAACACGCTCGAAATGCCCTGCCCGACAAGGCGGATGGCGACGCCGTTGCCGTCCTCGTCGGAGCCCAGCAGCTGTCCGCAGCCCGCCGACGGCAGCTGCAGCGCGTCGATGCCGTCGATCTCGCGGATCTCGGTGGGGACCGTGTCGTCCAGGCCCGGCACGGCGAACGGCAGATGCGCGAGCAGCCCCTCCCGGTGGCGGCCGTTCATCGAGATCATGTGCTGCTGCACCGGTTCCTCCGGCAGCTCCCGGGCGGTGAGCCGCCAGGCCGCGCCGATCCGCACGGTGTCGGCGCTGCGGCCCGGGCGCAGCCGCACGGCCACGGTGGTGCCGCGCGAGGCGGGCACCCACAGCTGGGCGAGCAGGTCGGCGGCGAGCTGCCCCGGATCCACGGCCGCGCCGATGTTCACGCTGTTGCCGAGTTCGGTGTAGCGCCAATGTTGGGTCAGCGCACCGGGATCCACGCCCGCGGTGACCTGCAGGGCGGCCTGGCGGATCTCGGGTGCGGTGAGCAGCCGGGCCGTGCAGTCACCGTCCTCGAGGGTGCGCACGATGCGCTCGGTGGCGACGGTGACGGCCCGGCACGCGCCGTCGAGGCCGCCGCCGCGTCGCGCCGCGGCGTCGGGGCACAGCAGCGGGTCGAACGCGATGGCCAGCCAGACGGTGCGGTGCGCGGTGGCGGGCAGCGGCCCGAGCAGGGATTCGTAGATCGCGCCCGCGGGTGTGCCCGAGCGGCTGCGGAAGCCGTGCGAGACGACGTCGATGCCCGCCAGCAGGATGTCGTGCTGGGCCAGGCTTTTCGCGAGTTCGGGCAGCGGCAGCAGGTGCGTGGACTGAACGGTGGAGCGGCCGAGCCGGGTCAGCCCGCCCTTGGGCGCGAGCAGTTCGACGACCGCGACCACGCGGCTGCCGTCCCGGTAGAGCCCGAGGGAACGGCCGTCGGGCGCGCGGAAGTCGATGATGTCGGCGGGCGGATGGGCGCGGCGCGCGCGGAAGCGGCCGCGGGTGGCGATCCAGTCCGAAACGGTTCGTTTGCCGAGCGGTAACAGGAGAACCAGACCGACCACTATTCCGACGGCGAGCGCACCCCACCAGGACAATCCACACAGCATTGCGAGAACCAGGACGACCAGTCCGACCACCTGGGCGCAGACCAGGCTCCGGAACGAGATCCGGCCCAGCAGCGGCCGCCCCGCCGCCACCCCGGAATCGATCGTCGTCATCGGTCCCCGGCTCCCCGATATCGGCCCGTGCCGTGGCCGAGTGCGAATAAAGGTCCTGGTAAATGTACTGTGTTCGGCGAACGCAACGACTGCCGGGGACACGGATGCCTTCCAAACCCACGACCCGATGGCAGGTGAGCGGATATCGCTTCCTGGTCCGTCGCATGGAACACGCGCTGGTCCGCAGGGATGTGCGAATGCTGCACGATCCCATGCGGTCCCAGTCCCGCGCGTTCACGGCCGGACTGATCCTCGCGTGTGTCGCGCTGGCGGGTTGCGGAGTGTTGGCTCTGCTGCGGCCGCAGGACAAGATCGGGTCCAACAAGATCCTCATCGGCAAGGACACCGGCGCGGTCTACGTGGTCCTCGACAATGTGGTGCATCCCGCCCTGAACATCGCCTCGGCACGGCTGGCCGCCGGGGATGCCGCCAAGCCCGCGACGGTCAAGGAATCCGAGCTGGCCAAGAAGCCGCGCGGCCAGTTGATCGGCATTCCGGGCGCGCCGACCTCGCTGAACTTCGACGGCGGCAACGGCCGCACCTGGACGGTGTGCGACGCGCTGTCCAACGACGGCAGCCGCAATCTCACCACCTCGGTGCTGGTGGGTGATCTGACCTTGGCGGACAAGGCATCCGCGATGGGGTCCGGCAAGGCGCTGCTGGTGCAGGGCCGCGACCACACGTACCTGGTCTACGACAACGAGCGTGCCCAGATCGACCTCAACGACCGGGCGGTGGCCGACGCCCTGGATCTGCGCGGCCGCACCCCGCGGCCGATCAGCGAGGGCCTGCTCAATGCCATTCCCGAGGTGCTGCCGCTGGTCGCGCCGCGCATCGACAATGCCGGTGCCGCACCGGGTTACCCGCTCGGCGACCACCGCATCGGGGATGTCGTCCAGGTGCGCACGGACAGCAAGTTCTACGTCGTGCTGCCCGACGGTCTGCAGGCCGTCTCGCCGCTGACGGCCGACATCATTCGCAATACCTACCGGTCGACGGCCGCCGACAACTACATCGCGCAGGCCGACCGCACCAGCGCGCCGGTGTCCTCGGCCCTACAGATCGCCAACTATCCCGACCATGCGCCGGACCTGGTCGACGGCAAGGATCAGCCCATCGACTGCCTGTCCTGGAAACCACTGAGCTCCGCCGACACCTCCGACGGCAGCAAGCACGCCGAACTGGCCGTGCTCACCGGGCACGCCATGCCGATTCCCGACCGCGCCAAGCTGGTTCCGCTGGCCCAGGCCGACGGCAGCGGGCCGAATGTGGACAGCTTCTATATGAAGCCCGGTGCGGGGGCGTACGTGCAGTCCACCGGTATCGAATCCGACAGTCAGCGCCACGACAGCCTGTTCTTCGTGTCCGACTACGGTGTTCGCTTCGGCATCAAGAACCTGGACTCCGCCAAGGCGCTGGGCATGGATCCGCAGAAGGTGCGACCCGAGCCCGCGCCCTGGCCGATCCTCGGATTGCTTGCGCCCGGACCGACTTTGAGCCGCGAGGCCGCCATGGTCGCCCACGACGGGGTGGCACCGGATCCGAATCCGGCCAAGGAACCGGTGCGAACCCAAAGCCCCGGCGCGAATTGAGCCCTCTCGTCATCCCGGCGTGCTTTTGGCCGGGATCCAACGCACAAGGTGTGGATTCCGGCCAAAAGCACGCCGGAATGACGAAGCGGGTCAGGTGTCGTGGTCGCCGAAGCGGCGGCGCAGCGGGAACGAGGCCAGGAAGCCGAGGACCAGCAGTAGCGCGACGATGCCGGTGCCGATCAGGGCGACGTTGCGCGGCGTATTGTTCGGAGCTGCTGCGGGTTTGGGGAGCGCCAGCTGCTGATCGCGCGGTCCCGCGGCGCGCTTCGGCGGTAGCTCGCCGGGCACCTGCTCCGTCAGCGCCGCCACAGGATCGACTGTGCCGTAACCGATGTACGGATTCCAGCCCTCGCCGGGCGCGTGCGCGGTGGCCTCGATGCGCTTGATGACATCGGCGGCACGCAGATCCGGGAAACGGGAACGGACCAGCGCGGCCACGCCCGAGACCTGGGGTGCGGCGAAACTCGTTCCGCTGTAAGGGGTCACCTGCCCCTGATTGGTGACCTTCGCGGTGGTCAGGCCCGTATTGCGCGGGTCGAGGGAGATGATGTTCTCACCCGGTGCCGCCACCCCCATCCACGGCCCGGGGACGGTGAACTTCGACGGCTGGCCGAAGGCATCCACCGCGCCGACCGACAGCACGTAGGCATCCCACCACGCGGGCACCACATACGAGCTGACGTGATCCCACGGATCGTCGTTGGGGTGCAACGGATCCAGGCCCGGATTGCTCGCCTTGCAGGTGTCGGTATTGCCGGCCGCGGCCACGATGACCACGTCCTTCTCGACGGCCGCGTACTGCACGGCCGCGCCCAGCGCGCCCATATCGGCGCTGGTCGGCTCGCTGGTCGGGCAGGCGACCAGCGAAATATTGATGACCCGCGCGCCCGCGTCGGCCGCGCGGCGGACCGCCGAGGCCAGCGCGGAGATCTTGCCGTAGCCGTCGGGCATGTCGTCGGGGCCCTTCTCCCGGCCCGCGCCCTTGGTCTGATAGAGCGCGCTGGTCTGGCGGATCGTCATGATCCGAGCGTCGGGCGCGACCCCGGCGAAGCCCTGTCCCTCCACCTGGGTCGCGCCGATCAGGCCCGCCACGATGGTGCCGTGGGCGTCGCAGTCCTCGGTGCCGTCGCCGCCCGCGGCCACGTAGTCACCGTCGGGGATGAGGCCGGGCAGACGCGGATGCGGGGACACGCCGGTGTCGATGACGGCCACCAATTGTCCTGCGCCACGCGAGAACTGCCAGGCGTCGGGCAGATCAAGGGTGCGCTGCGTCGGCGGGATGGTCGGCCCGTCGCCGCCCGCCTGGGTGCTGAAGCACGGCGAATTCGCGGGGTGTTCGGTCTCGGTCGGCGGGGCGGCCGGGTTGCCCGAGGGGAGTAGGCCCGCATCGATGGGCGGCGGCCGATCCGCCTGCGCCGGACCCGGGTTCAGGCCGAACGACACGCCCAGCGCCAGTACGGATACCGCCGCCGCCACATGGAAAACCTTGCCGCCCATCGAACTACAGTCCGCGCACCAAGGAGTACAGATCGGTTACCCAGAAGGTCAGCGGGACCACCGCGGCGACGAACGCGTATTCGAGCAGTTCCACCGCGCGCCGCATGGGCGGGGTCGCCTGCTGCCGGGGCACGATGATGCCCAGGACCAGGGCCGCCGCGAAAAGCACCAGTGCCACACCGAAAATGGTGAGCGGTTGGCGCTGGGTGAGGGCCGCACCGATGAGCACCAGCAGCACGGTGGCGGTGCCGCCAGCGATCAGCACCACGGCCTGTTCGGCGCCCGCGTAGGTGCGGCTGCGAAACATGAGCACCACCGCGCACACCAGGGCCAGTGCCAGGCCCGGCCAATACGGGCTGTCCGCAGTGGGATTCACGGCGGTGACCGCTCCGGCCACGACCACGACGGTGGTGGCGGTCACCAGACCGGCCAGATATTCGCGTGCCCGTTCGGATTTCAGCCGCAGCGCCTCGAGGGTGGGCAGCGCGCGATGGTCGTCGGGATCGTCCTCGGTGGGATCGATCGGGGTACCCGGAGCCGGGACCGGCGGCAGCGGCAGTTTGGCCAGCAGCATGGAAATCCTTGGTGCCAAGGATAATCCGGCCAGTCCGAGGGTCGCCGCGCCGCCGCCGATGGCGCGTGCGGGCAGGTCGGTGAGCAGGCCCACCAGGCTGGCCGGGATGGCGAAGACGGCCAGCGTGGTCGCGCCGATGAACAGGCCCAGCCCGACCCCGCTCACTCGCCAGGCCAGAATCGCGGTGGCGCCCAGCAGGACCGCGCCCAGCAATGCGTTGGCCCAGCCGTAGTGGCTCGGCACGAACAGCATGCCCGCGCTGAAGGCGGTGGGCAGCGCGCAGCCGCCCAGCACCAGGGCGCTCGCGTGATCGCGGTACATGCGGGCCAGCACCATGGCGGCGGTGACCAGCAGCAGGGTGACGAAGGTGGCCACGGTTGCGCTGACCCAGCCCGGAATGGCGGTCGGCGCGGCCAGCAGTCCGAAGCAGCCGGTCAGCATGATGGCCACGGCCAGCGCCGATCCGGTGATTCGCGCGGTGCGCGGCGTCCAGCCGCGGAAGTGATCGCTGTCGGCGATGGCGACGTTGTACATGATGTCGTCGAACAGCGGGGTGGGCGCGATGTGCTCGGCGCTCTCGAGCATGAGCAGTTCGCCGTCGCGCACGCCCTGCTCGGCCAGGCTCAGGGAGTTGGAGAACGGCGGCTGCCCGATGCGGGCCAGCACCCACTCGTGCGGTTCCACCTGCTCACCGTCGTGGTCGAAGTCATTGCCGCGATTGTGGTGATCGACCATGTCGACCACGCTCGGGATGACCAGCGCCACCGGCACATCGACGGGAATGGCCATGTCGACCTGGGTGTGCTTGGCCAGAATGGTGACTCGCGCCAGGTCGGGCGCGCGGACGGTGCCCGTCGGGTTGGACCGGAGATCCTCGAGATGATCCGTACGCGAGTGCGTCACGCCAGCAATGTACGGCATGATGGTTGCCGTCCGTACACTGAGGCCGCATGTCCGCGGGTTTCGATGGGTGAATATCAGCGATGAGCACCGTACGGTTCCAGCGCCGTCCACGCCGGGAGTTGCCTCGCTCGCCCGGCGGTGAGGTGACCCTGCAGCCGCCGCCGGAGATCCCGCGGGCGGTCCCGGCCAATCTGTTCTCGAAGCTGATGCCCGTCGTGATGGGCGTCGGCATGCTCGGGATGGTGGCGCTCATGATCACCTCGGGCAGCGGCCTGGCGACCAATCCGATGAGCCTGATGTTCCCGATGATGATGGTGTTCTCCATGGTCGGGATGTATGCGGGGCAGGGCGGCAAGGGGCAGAAGGCGGCCGAGGCGAACGAGGACCGCAAGGATTATCTGCGCTATCTGGATCAGGTCCGCCGGGATGTGGAGGAGACGGCCGGGCAGCAGCGGGCGGCCGTGGAGTGGAGTCATCCGGAGCCCGGGGTGATCTGGATGCTGGCCGGGACGACGCGGATGTGGGAGCGGCGACCGGGGGACAAGGACTTCTGCCACGCCCGCATCGGGCTCGGTAGCCAGAGACTTGCTACCAGACTGGTCGCCCCGGAAACTGGGCCCGTCGAAGAGCTCGAACCCATTGCCGCGGTCTCGCTGCGGCGCTTCGTGCGCACCCACTCCACCGTGCCGGATCTGCCCACCGCCATCGCCGTCAAGGGCTTCGCCGCCGTGCAGCTCACCGGCGACCGCGCCCAGGCCCGCGAGATGACCCGCGCCCTGCTGCTGCAACTGGCCATGTTCCAGGGGCCCGACCAGGTCCTCATCGCCGTCGTCTGCGGGCCCGACACCGTGCGCGAATGGGAATGGACCAAGTGGCTGCCGCACACCCAGCACCCCGACTCCCTCGACGGGGTCGGTAGCGGGCGGATGGTCTACGGCTCGATCCGGGAGGCGCACGCGGACCTGAATCCGCTGCTGTACAACCGGGTTCGCTACTCCCGCAATCAGCCGCCCAACCCGAACCTGGTCCAGATCGTGCTGGTGGTGGACGGCGGGCTGCTCGAGGCCGAAGAAGATCCGTTGCGGGAGAACGGCTTCGAGGGCGTCACCATCCTCGACCTGTGCGGCTACGCACCCCGGCTGGCCACCTCCCGCGGCATCCAGATGGTGGTGGAAAACGGCGAGTGTGCCGGGCGCGGGCCCACCGGTGTGATGGAACGCTTCGCGGTCATCGACCGCATCGCCGCCAAGGAGGCCGAGCAGGCGGCGCGCCGGCTCGCGCCCTACCGGGCCGCCACCCAGCGCGCCGCCGAGGCGACCGGCGAAGAGGGCGAGGTGATTTCGACCTGGACGCAACTGCTGAGCCTGGGCGTCCTCGGCACCTTCACACCGGAGACCGCGTGGAAGCCGCGCTACGGCCGCGAACGGCTGCGGGTGCCCTTCGGCGTCGGGGCCGACGGGCTGCCGGTGGTCCTCGATATCAAGGAGGCCGCCGAGGGCGGCATGGGCCCGCACGGGCTGTGCATCGGCGCGACCGGTTCGGGTAAGTCGGAATTCCTTCGGACGCTGGTGCTTTCGCTCATCGCCACGCACTCGCCCGATCAGCTCAACTTCGTGCTGGTGGACTTCAAGGGTGGCGCCACCTTCCTCGGGCTCGACGGCGTCGCGCACGTCGCGGCCATCATCACCAACCTCGAGGAAGAAGCCGACCTGGTCGATCGCATGCGCGACGCCCTGGCCGGTGAGATGAACCGCCGCCAGGAACTGTTGCGCGCGGCGGGCAATTTCGCCAACGTCTCCGAATACGAGAAGGCCCGGGCGGCGGGCGCGGACCTGGACCCGATGCCCGCGTTGTTCGTGGTGCTCGACGAATTCTCCGAATTGCTCTCGCAGCACCCGGATTTCGCGGAGCTGTTCACCATGATCGGGCGGCTGGGGCGGTCGCTGCACGTGCACCTGCTGTTGGCCTCCCAGCGGCTGGAGGAAGGGCGGCTCAAGGGGCTGGAGAGTCACCTGTCCTACCGGATCGGGTTGAAGACGTTCTCCGCCAATGAATCCCGGCAGGTGCTCGGGGTGCCGGACGCCTACAACCTGCCCAACAATCCCGGTGGCGGCTATCTGAAGTCCGATTCGGGGGAGATCCAGCGCTTCCAGTCCGCCTACGTCTCCGGCCCGTATGTCGGCGGCGGGTCGCAGCGGGACGCCACGGTCTCCACCCAGGCCGGGGAGATCGATGTGACCGCGCGGCCCTTCGTCGCCGGTCACGTGGATTTCCGTGCCGCCGACCGGATTCCGCTGCCCGAGCAGCCGGAACCGGTCGAGGCCCCGGTGGAGTCCGAGCAGATCTCCAACCTGCAGATGCTGGTCTCGCGGGTGCGCGGGCACGGTCGCCCCGCCCACGAGATCTGGTTGCCGCCGCTGGGCGCGGCCCCGACCCTGGACGAGTTGCTGCCGCGCTCAATCCTGACCGGCGACTGGAATCCCCTGGCGGCACTGCGGGCCCCGATCGGCATCGTCGACCGGCCCTACGATCAGCGCCGCGATCCCATGGTGGTGGACCTGTCCGGCTCGCGTGGCAATGCGGCCGTGGTCGGCGGCCCGCAGTCGGGCAAGTCGACCGCCTTGCGCTCGCTGGTGATGGCGATGTCCTTGACGCACACCGCCGAACAGGTGCAGTTCTATCTGCTCGACTTCGGTGGCGGCACCATGGTGGGCCTGGAAGGGCTGCCGCACGTGGGCGCGGTCGCCACCCGCATGGAAGAGGACACGGTGCGGCGCACCGTGGCCGAGATGGTGGGCATCGTGCGCCGCCGCGAGGCCAGCTTCCGGCGGTTGGGCGTGGAATCCATGGCCGAGTTCCGCCGGCTGCGGTCCGCCGACACGGCCGACCAGACCGCCGTGGGTGTGCAAGCCGACCCGTTCGGCGACGTCTTCCTGGTGATCGACGGGTACGGCGCGTTCCGGCAGGAGTTCGACCTGCTGGAGCAGACCGTGATGAACCTTGCGGTGCAAGGACTTTCGTACGGGGTGCACGTCGTCCTGTCGCTCAACCGCTGGGCCGAGGCGCGCCCCGCGCTCAAGGATCAGATCGGTACCCGCATCGAACTGCGGCTCGGCGACCCGATGGACTCCGATCTGGGCCGCAAGTTCGCCGCGCTGGTGCCCATGGGGCGTCCCGGCCGCGGCATGACCGCAGACGGCCTGCACATGCTGACCGCACTGCCCCGAATCGACGGCAACCCGGATCCGTCGAGCCTGGGAACCGGTGTGGCACAAGCAGTCTCGGCCATCGCCCAGCTCACGCCCGGCCGTCCCGCCCCGGTGGTGCGGATGCTGCCGGAACGGCTGCCGCGCGCAGAACTGCTGCACCTGGCCGGTGATTGGCCCACGCAGGTGGACCGCACCCAGCCGTGTCTGCGTTTCCCGCTCGGCATCAACGAATCCGACCTGGCCCCGGTCGAGCTGGACCTGGCCGCCAGCCAGCACTTCGTCGTCATCGGCGACTCCGAATCCGGCAAGACCACGCTGCTGCGCTCGCTGGTCGAATCCATCTGCGCGGCGAACACTCCCGACCAGGCCCGCATCATCATGGGCGACTACCGCCGCACCATGCTCGGCATCGTCCCGCAGGGCTACCTCGCGGGCTACGGCACCACCGCGCCCCAGTTCACCCAGAACATGGCCGACCTCGCCGCCTACGTCACCCGCCGCATGCCCGGCCCGGACGTCACCCCGCAGCAGCTCAAGGACCGCTCGTGGTGGAGCGGCCCGGAGCTCTACGTCATCGTCGACGACTACGACCTGGTCGCCAATGCCAGCGGCAATCCGCTGCACGCCCTCGTCGACCACCTCGCGCACGCCCGAGACCTGGGCTTCCACGTCATCCTGGCCCGCCGCTCCGGCGGTGCGGGCCGCGCCATGTACGAGGCCACCTTCAACCGCCTCAAAGAACTCAACTCGGCGGCCCTGATCATGAGCTGCAGTCGCGACGAGGGCGTCCTGTTCGGCAACACCCGGCCTTCCCTCCAACCCCCGGGCCGCGGCACCTACGTCACCCGCGCGGGCGAGGGCCTCATCCAGACGGGCTGGCTGCCGCCGTCGGAATGACCGGAAACGCGAGCGGGCCCCGGCGAAACGCCGGGGCCCAGACGCTATGAAGTTCTTCGTATCCCGGGTAACCACTGATTTCGTGCCGACCGGGGTAACTCCCCGGGTACGCCCGAGATGGTTTTGGTGCCTGCCGCAAGTACGGATGCGAGACCGTCAACGGCACTCAGCCGCCCGCTAAAGGCTCGGGGAGGCGGATCAGAACAAACCGGCCAGCGCCGTGTCCTTCATCTGGAGTTCGGCGTTGCCGGTGTGCACGAGCTGGGCGGCGCCATTGAGGGTGGTGTTGAGCTGGACGACGTGCTGGTTCCACATGCGCTGGAGGTCGGCGAACGCGTCGTTGGCGTCACCCTTCCAGTTGTTCTGGACGAACTCCTCGACGCTGCGGTGGAACGCCTCGAGCTGATCGCGCACGCCCTCGGCGCGCTTGATGATCGACATCGCGCCGTCGGCGACGCCCTCGAAATGGGCGGAGATGATCTGGCCGTCTGCTGCTGCCATGGTGAATTCCTTTGCCAAATGTCTGAAAGAAGGGAGGCCGGACCGGTTAGACGGCCGGGAGATCGAGGCTGGAGATCTGCGCGTTGACCTTGGCCTTGTAATCCTGGTCGTGGTCCTCGTAATTGGAACCGGCCTTGATCAGGTTCTCGGCGGTCTGCATCAGCTTGTCGTTCATCTTGTCGGCCTGGAAGTAGTAGCGCTGCATGAACGCGTTGAACGCGTCGGCGGCGCCGCCCTTCCAGTTGGAACCCGCCACCATGCTGTCCTCATCGCGCTTGAGATCGGCGATGGAGTGCATCAGCATCTCGTGCGTCTTCTGGAATTCCTGGGCCTTGGCCTGGATGAGGTCATTACTGGCTTCGAATGCACCGGCCACGGTGCCTCCTTTCGAGTCGCGGGCGGACGGACCTGTTCGCAGTGTTTAGACGTAGGTCACGGCCCGGCGGTTCCACCCCTGTTGCAGCTATTCGTCAGCACACTATCCAAGGATCGGTATCGCTGACCAGTGCTGACGGCAAACGGGTGACAACCTCCACTCGAGAGGAAGCTCACAAAGGCTCTACCAGGTGCTGTTCGCTAACAATGCGTACTGGGCGGCCGCTCTCTGGTGGACGTCGGCCAGCTGATCGGACTCGACCATGGCCGCGTATTGGCGATAGCTGACGACGCATCGGAAGCGCTTGGCCCCGGAGTCTTGGCTCGCCGTGGCGCTCTCGCCACATTTCGCATCCGGAATTCCGGGCGGTTCGTCCGCGACGCCTGAATAGCCGTGATCGAGAATGCCCGCGGCCAGCGATCGTGAGCGATCGATACCCGTCGTGCGGAAGAGCATGCTGCTGCCCGAATAACTCATCCCGGAGATGGCGTACCGGTCTACCTGGTTGTCGCTCAGTAGTTTCCGCCAGAAGGTCTGGTCGCTCACGCGATGCAGGAATCCACGGGAATCGGCGACCGCCTGGGAGAGAAAGTCCGGCTGCGGAAGATCGTCGGGATTGAGGGTGCGGCGCAGCATGGCGTCGGGGTCGTACGGGAGTCGCAGTACGCCTTCGCGATCCAGTGGCGGCAGCGAATCCAGGAGTGGCAATTGGGCGTCGTAAGCCTTCTGCGCGAGCGCCGTCAATTGCGACAGGTCGGGATCTTTCACACCGAGGTACAGATTGACGACGTAACTGCCGTGCGCCATGGTCGACCCGATGGTGGCGACGCCCGGACGCCAATGCGAATGCGCGTCGGGATATTTCGGCAGGGTCACCCGCTGATTCAGATCCGCGGCCACACCGAAATCGGCGTCCTCTATTTCCCCCGCGGCCTTCGAAGCCGCTGCCGCGTCGGGGAATTGCATGACGGTCAGCGCGGTGAACGCGCTGTCGTCCGGCGTCTGCCCCGTCTTGTCGGGCTGTTTGTCGCTCTGCCCCACCGAGATTCCGAACATCATCTTGTTCGAGTCCAGCGCCGGGAGGGTCGACCTGGCCAGCACCTTGTTCGCGGTGTCGGAGTCGAGGAACGGCACCACGCCGGTGCCGTAACCGAAGGCCGGGTCGATCTCGTACCCGTACGCCACGTGATCGGCCAGCCGTTGCAGGGCCAGCGCGAAGCCGTCGCTCATGGTCGGGCTGTAGGTGTGGCGCAGGTCCAGCGGATCGGTTTGGTACTTGCCGACATCCAGTGTCCGGACGTCCATTTCGCCCGGTCGCGCCGAACCCTCGACCTTGGACCCGCAGCCCGCGAGCGTCACCGCGGCGATCGTCAGCAGCACGGATGCTCGAAAGCGGTGCGACAGCATGATTGTCGATCCTCCCATCAGTGTGCGTTGACCAGTCGGGCGTACTGGGCCGAGATCCGCTGCTGCGCGTCGAGCAACTGGTTCGCCGATACCTCGGCCGCGTACCGACCGTGCGAGACGAAGCAGTAGTAGGAGATGGTGTACTGCTGCGGACCGGTGTACTTGCGGCACAACGCATTCGGGAGATTCACCGGCGAGTCGACGGGGCGGTAGGTGCGCGAGATCTCGCTGTGCGCGGCGACGACCGCGGTGGCCCCGGCCGCGTCGCGGGCGCGGAAGACCTCGCCGCCGTTGAACGCCACCCGGTCGACCCCCGCCTTGTCGAAGAGCGCGGCGTCCTCGTCGCTGGGAAACAGGTGCCGCGCGCCGTGCCGGTCGTAGACGCCGGGAATGCCGCGCTCGGACTGGTCGTCGCTGACGGTGGGCAGTGCGCGTCCCAGGACGCCGTCCAGGTCGACCTGCTGGTCGGTGAGCTGGTCGGCGGTGGGCGGCTGGAATTTCGCCAGCGCCGGCGGGATCGCATCGAGCGCGGGCTTGACGCGGGCGGTGAGTTTCGCCGGATCACTGACTCCGGTCGAGGCCATCACGTTGTCCCAGATATAGGTGAAGATGACGTATCGGCCGGTGGCATACCAGGATCGGACGGTCGCATCGAAATCGAGCTCGGTGTCGAGGTAGGCGTAAGCGTCGGGGTGACCGTCGATGGTGAGCCGCCGACTGCCGGGGCTCGCGTCGAAATCGGCCTGCCCCAGCGCCGGTGCCGCCGCGTGCGCCGCCTGCTCGTCGGTGAACAGCAGCACCAGGTTCTCGAACTGGTAGGACAGGCCCGCCACCGGGTCGGAGTCGGCCGTGGTCACGAAGCCGGAGAGGAATCCGGGTGCGGCGGCGGTGAACGCCGCGGCGTCGGCCTTGGTGCGCATCTTGATCGCGCCCGAACCGAAGTCGATGAACGGGCGGACCGCGCCGCTCATCGCGGGCGGCGGGTATTTGGCCTCCGGGATCATCTCCGACGGCAGCGGAATGTAATTGGCGAGCCGCTCGGCGGCCACGGCCTTGCCCAGGTCGGTATTGCCGGCCTTGTCGTAGATCTTGGGCTGGGTCGGCAGATTGCCGGTGTCCAGCTTGGACAGGTCGATGACCGGCTCGGCCGGGGTCGAATCACCGGGTCCGGAGCCGCAGGCCGTGGTCAATGCCACCGCCAGCAGTGTCGCGGCGGTCAGTACCGCCCGTCTCGTCCTGCCCATGTTTCCCCTCCCGGTGAGCAAACAGCCGGGCCACACGCTAATGCCTACCAGGTGCTGTTGGCCATCAGGGCGTACTGAGCGGCCGCTCGCTGATGGACGTCGGTGAGCTGGTTTGATTCCACCAGCGCCACGTATCGGCCGTACCGGACCGCGCAGCGGTAGCGCTTCTTGCTGTACTCGTCGAAGGTCTTGCTCTCCCCGCAGGTGGTATCGGGCACCTGAGCCGGAGCCTCGGCCGGAGTCGGAAAGGCCGGTTGCAGTGCGGCAGCGGCCAATTGCGCGGCCGCGTGCGCGTCACCGGCCCGGAAGAGCATGCTGATGCCCGGTGCGGACCAGCCACTGCGGGCAAAACTGTCCACGCCATTGGCGCCCAGCAGGTTTCGCCAGTGCTTCTGCTCTTTGACCTGATGCAGGAATCCCCGTGTGCCGGAGGCGTACTGGAATTCGTAGTCGGGAATTCCGTAGGCGTCGACGTTCAGGGTCTGTCGCAGCATGCTGTCGGGGTCGTACTTCAGGCGCAGGATGCCCTCGCGGTCCAAGGGTTTCAGGGCGTCGAGCAGGGGCAGCTCGGCGTCGTAAATCTGCTGCAGGATCCCGGTCAGCCGACCCAGATCCGTATCCTTGGTCCCGGCAACGGCTTTGACTACGTAGTCGCCGTGCGCGAGATAGGATCCGGCCGTCGGAACGCCGGGCCGCCAATGAGCTTGGGCGGCAGGATATTTCGGCAGCGGAACCGACTGATCGGCGGCGGCAGGCGCGGCGAAGTCGGCGGCCTCGAGATCCGTGGCGGCCTTGCTTGCCACCGCCGCGTCCGGGAATTGCATGACGACGACCTGCGCCTCCATGCCCTCGGTCACCTTGGTGGTGGTGTCGTCCGGATCCTTCTCCGCGGCGCTGGTCGAGAAGCCGAACAGCAGGCCGTCGTCCTTCAACGTGGTGGTCGTACCGGAAAGTCCCAGCACGCGCGTGCCGTCGTCGGGGTTGCTGAAAGCCCTGTAGCCGAGCCCGTAGACCAGGATCGGGTCGATCTCGGGACCGGTCACCACGGCACCGTCGAGCCGCATCTCCGCGAGCACCGTGCCGTGGTCGAGGTCGGGGTACATGTGATAGCGCACCTCCAGGGGGGAGGTGGCGTAGTTGCCGACATCCAGTGTGCGGACGTCTATTTCACCGGGGATCGGAGTGCCGCTCACGTGGGTCGCGCACCCGGTCAGCGCTGCGGTGGCAACGGTCAGGGCGGCCCAGCGAATTCGGCGTGCAAACATCTCGAGCTACCTCGGCACTTCGTCAGAAAGGGTTGACCAGCAGGGCGTACTGCGCCGAGATGCGCTGCTGGGCGTCCTGCAGCTGGCCGGCGGACACCTCGGCCGCGTAGCGGTCGTGCCACACGAAGCAGTAATAAGGAATCGCGCCGAGCGAGGGCCCGATGTATTTGCGGCACACCGCGTTCGGCAGGTTCGGGGGCGAATCGGCCGGGATGAAGGTGTGGCTGAGCTCGCTGTGGTCGGCGACTATCAGGGCCGCGCCCGCCGCATCGCGGGCGCGGTAGAGGAAGTGCCCCTTCCAGGCCACGCGGTCCACGCCCGCGTCCGTGAGCAGCTTCGCCGAATTCGGGCCCTGGACCAGTTGCAGTCCGCCGTGCAGGTCGTAGACGCCGGGAATTCCGGCCTGGCCGGGATCGTCCAGGATGGTGTGCAGAGCGCGGCCGATCACCCGGTCCGGGTCGATGGGCAGATCCATCAGCTTGTCCTGCGGGGTGGCCGGGAACGTGGCCAGGGCCGGTGGCAGAACCTGCAGGCTGCGTTGCAGATGGCCGACGAGTTTCGGCAGGTCCCGCGTCTTCAGGGCATCCATCACGCCGTCGAAGACGCGCGTGTAGATGACGAATCGTCCGGTGGCGTACCAGGAGTACAGCCAGCCCACGCGGAACGAGTCCGGGTCGTTGGTGACGTAGGCGAAGGCGGCGGGGTACCCGTCGATCGGGATCTGCTGGGAGTCGGGGGTCGCGGCCGAGTCGGTGCGGCCCAGGGCCTGCGCGGCGGCCGTGGCGGACTGGTCGTCGGTGAACAGCAGCACCACGTTCTCGACCTGATAGGCGAGTTCCTTCTCCTCCTCGGATCGCCCCGCCGTGACGAAGGCCGACATGAAGCCCTTCGCCGCGTCGTTCATCGCCTTCGACTCGGCATTGAGGCGATAGACCATCGCACCCGAGCCGAAGTTCACGAAGGTGCGGATGTCGGCGGTGCCGGGGGCGGCCGGATACTTCAGCGCGGGATCGATATCCGCGGGCAGGGGAATGTAGTCCGCGAGCCGTTCGGCCTCGAGTGCCCGGGCCTGATCCAGATTGACCGCGGTGCCGTAGGACGTGGGTTTGGTCCCCATGTTCCCGGTGTCCAGCTTGGTCAGGTCGATGGCGGGCTCGGTCGGCTCGGCCGGGGCCGTGGGGCCGGAACCGCACCCCGCGGTCAGCACGACCGTGACGGCGACGGCCGCGGACATGATGGTGCGCAACAGGTTGCGCATGACTCCCCCTAGAAAACGATCTCGGGGGTCACCCTACTTGATCCGGTTGTGCAGCACCGGAACCAATTTGGCGAGCAGTGTCGGCGACGAATTCGGGGTCCAACCGCGCACCGCGGCCACGGCGGCCGCGTCGTCGAGCGGGATGACGATGGCGCGGGAGCTGGTGATCTCGCTGGGCAGGCCGAGCAGCCCACCGCCCCCGGCCTTTTCGTCGCTGCGCACGGCGACGATGTAGGAATCGTCGGGCACCTTCAGCGAGCCCCAGCCGGTGGCGGCCCGGGGTGAGGTCTCGCCGTCGGCGGGTTGGTACTGGCTGTTGTAGACGAAGCCGAGGCTCTCGAGGAACTTCGCCTGATCGGAACCGGCCAGGTAGATACTGTATTTGGTGTCGAACTGCGCGCCGGTCACGTCGACCATGGTGACGATCTTGCCCTGGAAGGCGGGATTGTCCTTGCGTGCCTTGTCCAGCGGGCTCAGGTTCGGATCGGCCGCGGTGGTGGCGCTGGCGGAAGCCACTGTCGCGCTGTCGCTTCCGCCGCTGCTGGCCACGATGCCGATGCCCACGGCCAGTGCGACCGCCACCGCCGCGGCCCCGGCGCCGATGTAGAGCCGAGTGCGATTGCGCTTCGGCGCCGGCGTGGGCTGCTGGCCGGAAACCGTTGCCCGGCTCTGGGTTTCGCCGATCGGGGCGAGCATGCCCGGCGGGGCCACCTGGATCGGATAGGTGGGGGAGGTGTTGGTGGAGACCGGGTTGTAGCCGGGCACCAGGGCGGCCGCCGCGGCCTCGGCGAATTCGCGGCAGGAGTTGTAGCGTTCGGCCGGGTTCTTGGCCATCACCCGCGCGAACACCTGGTCCAGCGCCGCGGGCAGATGCGGGTTGACATCGGTGGCGCGCGGCGGCGGCTCGTGCAGGTGGCCCATCATGACCAGCGCCGGTTGCGTTGCCGGATAAGGGTTCCGGCCGGTCAGCAGCTTGAAGAAGGAGCAGCCGAGGCTGTAGATATCGGCCCGGTGATCCAGCGGCTCCCCGGCCAGCTGCTCCGGCGGCGCGTAGGCGATGGTGGCGACGAAGCTGCCGGTCTGGGTGAGCTCGGTGGTGTCCTCGGTGGACTTGGCGACCCCGAAGTCGGCGAGCAGGGCGCGTTCGTCCTCGCCGGCCGCGCTGGAGAGCAGGAAGTTGGCGGGCTTCACGTCCCGGTGCAGCAGGCCGCGGCGATGCGCGTAGTCCAGGCCGCGGCCGATCTGGGTGACGATCGACAGGGCGCGCAGCGGGGGAATGGCGGTGGGGTCGCGCTTCAGCTCCGCGGAGGCGTCGGTGCCCTCGACGTACTGCATGGCGATCCAGAGCTGCCCGTTCTCCTCGCCGCGATTGTGGACGGCGACGATATTCGGGTGGTCCATGCCCGCAACCACATTCGCCTCGCGCTCGAAGCGCCCCCGGAACTCCTCATTGTTCGTGAGGTCGACGGACAGCACCTTCAGCGCGTCCATGCGCGGCAACTGCGGATGCTTGGCGAGGTAGACGGTGCCCATTCCCCCCGAGCCGAGCACCCGCACGATCCGGTAGCCACCGACGATGGTGCCGGGACTCATCGCCATGAAAAAGCTCCTGGATATGTATCGGTGACCTGCCCTGCATGCCGGAGCATACTGGACCGCCCGGTCCACGGCGGCGCGCGCCGAAGCGGCCCACGTAACCTGGTTGCGTGCTGAACATCCCGAGCCGCGAAGTCCCCGGGGGCCGGTTCCTGTGATGGATCGGCAGGTCGAGGTGGTCGCGGGCGACCATGTGCTGACCCGCGCGGCGGGCGCGGTCATCCTGGTCGCGCATCGGGAGCGCGGGAAACTCACGCCCGAATCGCGGGCCGTGCACGCGGCGCGCGCCCTGGGGGACCTGGTCGCCGACGCCACCGAACTCTCACCCGACGGGCCGGGGCGGTTGGTCGCCCGGCAGGCCACCCGCTGGCTCATGAAGGAGGCCGAGCGCATCTCGCCCGGCGAGCCCATCGAGTTCGGCATCCTCAGCGCCGCCGATACCGGTGGCGTCGCGATCTTCCTGCACGGTTCGGTCACCGCGGTGCTGGCCGGGAACGCGGTCGAGTACTACCGCGGCAGCGACGCCGCCTTCACCGTGGATCGGGTGGCCGCGCCGCCGTCCCGGGCGGTGGCGCTGTTCATCGACGAGAACCGGCGACACCCGCCCGAACTGCCCGACCGCGGAATCGGTTCGCTCATCGAGGGACTCGCGCCCGCCTCGGGTGCGGTGGTGTGGTTCGAGGGCGAACCGGTGGTGTCGCGTCCGCAGCCGCGTTCGGCCCCGGCCCGGCAGCGTGACATGGAACCGCCGCCCACGGCGGCCTTCGACTCCGATCGGGACCGGCACGCCGATCGCGACCCGGAGGCCACCTGGGAACCGGACGCGGAGCACGATCCGCTGCCCGAGTCGATTCCCCTGGACCCCAACCTGATTCCAACCCGTACCTCCAACCGGCTGCCGCTGGGCCTGGAACCCGAGCCGCGACTGGAGACCCCGGCCGACCCGGTCACCGACGGGCTCGACCTGCATCACGCGCCCACCGAGGCGGGCAACCCGAACGAGACCGTCGGCACCAATCCCGCTCCTAAACCGGACCCGGACCTGCAGCGGCGACTGGAGCAGACCGCCAAGGTCAACGCCCTCACCGTGAAGGTGCTCGGATTCAAGTGCGCGCGTGCGCATCCCACCGATCCGCGGTCCGCCTTCTGCACGGTGTGCGGCATGCCGGTGGATCAAACCCAGCAGGTGGCCGAGGTGATCCGGCCGCCGCTGGGCATGCTGGTGCTCGATGACGGCATGACCTACATGGTGACCGCCGACGCCGTGGTCGGCCGCGATCCCGAGCATTCCGACGCGACGCGAGCGGGCCTGGCGCCCTTGCGCATCGACGACAACTCCGGCGGCATGTCCCGCGTCCACGCCGAAATCCGGCTGGTCAACTGGGATATCACCCTCATCGACCTGGGCTCCACCAACGGCACCCGGATCAGGCCGCCCGGCTACCGCGATTGGGTTCGGCTGCAACCGAATCAGCCCTGCACGCTCATCCCGGGCACCGAGATCATGCTCGGCAACCGGGTGCTGCGCCTGGAACCCGTCGCACCCCCACCCTTCGGCTGAGCTGCCCTACGAATACCGGGACGCGCAGGTGGTCTGGTCGCCCAGCACGCCCGCGCGGAAGGCATCCACGCGGGAGAAACCGCTGGGCACCGTATTGCCGTTGGTGTCGCTGGCGGCCAGCCCGTCGGAGAGCAGACCGGAGACCGCCTCGTCGATATCACCCGAGGTGAGGGTGATGCCGCTCGACGACTTGTGGTTGGGGTCGGCCAGTTTCGCGGTGATCACCCCCGACAGGCACGCCGCCCGCAGCCCCGTCTTGGCGCCGGTGAGGGCCTGCCCGACCGCGTGCTGCACGGCCAGCGTGTAGCGGGAGATGAAGACGATATAGGCGCTGTAGCTACCGGTCACATTGGTGGGCAGCCCCTCGTCGTCGGAATTCGAGACACCGCGATCATGCAGGGCGGAGACATCGGTGCCGATGAGATTGGTTGCGGGGCAATAGGTGACGGGTGCGGTGTCAGCGGCGTTGCGGCAGTTCAGCTTCGCGGTGTCGTAGCTGTACTGGGGCTCGTTCGGGATGGGCAGGATGGTCGCCATCGCGGAGGCGAGATCCTTCAGATTCGACTGGTTCACATCCGAATTCGCCCCGGCGCCATCGCCATTGCCCTGCGGCAGGTTGACGCTGCGCCGGTCGATCTCGTTCTGGTCGATCCCCTGGCAGCCCTTGGGTCCGTCGGTGAAGCCGATCTGCACCGCCGTCACCCGCTGGAAGGCCGAACCGTGCACGCTCTGCGGATCGTCGGGGTTCTCGTCCCGGAAGGCGACCGTGGCGGCCAGCACCTGATTGAGGCCGTCGGAGGTGTTGATGGTGAAGTGTTTCGCCTTGCCCTCGGCCACATTCCGGATGAACGCGCCCGCGAAACAGTCGGCCTGCTGCTCCTTCACGATGGTCGGGGTGCGGCGGCCGACGATCTTGGCCATCTCCTGGATGGCGTGCCCGTACTCGTGGGCCAGCACCATCACCACCGACATCTTCCCGAACTCGTCGGCCACCGCGGGCAGCAGCACCCCGCGATCCCAGCCGACCGAACCGTCCAGTCGGCAATAGGCGGCATTGACGAGCCGATAACTCGACTCGCCGCAGAACTGCCCGGCCTGCGAGCGCGGCGTCTTGGCGCTCCAGGAGATGAACTTGGTGACCGGCGCGAACGTACCGCCGAAGTCCAGCGGGAACTCCGCCTGCCAATAGGTCTGGATATCGTCGAGCGCGTTGAGCACCAGATGGTCTATCTGACCGTTATCGGAATCCTGTGCGGTCAGCGGCGAATCCGCGACGCCGGTGCGGGGTCCGCTGGGTCCGCTCGTGGTGGGCAGACCGGCCACCTTGAACGGGTCGTCATAGATGGAAACCGCCCGTCCATGAATACTTCGTGTACATCCGGACAAGAGTGCGACCGCGACCACCAGCACCCCGGCCACCACGAGCAGACGCCGAATCCCTGCGAACCGGCGCGTACGCGCGGCCTCCCCCTGGCGTCTCCCCACTGGCACTCCCTCGCAAAGCCGTCGCATCACTGTCCCGTTATCGGGTCGGTTGCCGATGAGCGCAACGCCGGACTTCGGGGCCTTCGCTTATTATCCAGCCATGTCTTCACCGGGGGCGCAGCAGATCACCGTGCGTCATGATGGAACCGATCGGGTCTTCGACGCGACGCAGCAGATCACCATGGGCCGGGCGCCGGAGGTGACGCTGTTCGTCGACAGCCCGCTGGTTTCCCGCGTACACGCGACCCTCACCTACGAGGCCGGGTCGTGGATGCTCACCGACAACGGCAGCACCAACGGTGTTTTCGTGGATGCCCGCCGCCTGACGACGCCGCTGGTCATCAACCGGCCCACCCAGGTCCGCCTCGGCGACGCCATCAGCGGACCGCTGCTGCACCTGCTGCCGCAGGCCGCCCGCGCCGCCGCTCCGGCACCGCAGCCGCAGCGCCAGAATGTGCCGCCGCCGCCGAACCGGCCACCGTCGCGACCGCAGCCTCAGGTCGGGCAGCAAGGACCGCAGATCGGGCAGCAGGGGCAGCAGCCGACGCCGTCGCCCTACCCGCAGCGACCGCCCGTCCAGCAGCAGCGGCCGAATCCGCAACAGGCGTGGCAGCATCCGAATCCGGTCCAGCCCAACGTCGCCCAGCCGAATCCGAACCCGGTGCAGCGGCCTAATCCGAACCGGCCCACCCCCGGACCGCAGCATCAGCAGCCGAACCAGGCGCAACAGCGGCCCACCCCGCCGCCCGCGAATGTGGTTCGCCCGCCGGTGAATACGCCGTCGGCGTCGAGCGACGCCATCAACATGACCACCAAGGCCGACACCTCCGCGCTGCCGCCGATCCGGGCCCGCGCCTCCACCGCGGCGATGGCGCGTGCCGACCGGATCCCGCGCGGCGGCCTGAACATCGGCCGCACCAGCGACAACCAGATCGTGGTCAACGACCCGATGGCCTCGCGCAATCACGCGCGCCTGGTTCCGGATCGCCAGGGCCTGGCCATCGAGGACCTGAACTCGGCCAACGGCACCTTCGTCAACGGCCGCCGCGAACAGCGGGCGCTGCTGCGCGAACGCGACATCGTCACCATCGGTAACGTCGACTTCGTCGTGCAGGAAGGCACCCTGGTGCACCGGCAGCGGCCGGTCGCCGAACAGGGCCTGCACGTGCACGGCGTCTCGTTCACCGTCGAGGGCAACAAGCAGCTGCTGGTCGATGTGAACATGCAGGCCGGGCGCGGGTCGCTGACCGCGCTCATCGGGCCGTCCGGCGCGGGCAAGTCGACGCTGTCGAAACTCATTGCGGGAACCACGCATCCGTCCGCGGGCGTGGTCACCTTCGAGGGCCGCAACCTGCACGCCGAATACGAGGCGCTGCGCTCCCGCATCGGCATGGTGCCGCAGGACGACGTGCTGCACCGGCAGCTCACCGTCAAGCAGGCGCTCAACTTCGCCGCCCAGCTGCGACTGCCCCCGGACACCAGCAAGGCCGACCGCAAGCAGGTGATCGAGGATGTGCTGAAGGAGCTTTCGCTCACCCAGCACGCCGACACCCGGGTGGACCGGCTCTCCGGCGGTCAGCGCAAGCGCGCCTCGGTGGCCATGGAACTGCTCACCGGTCCGTCGCTGCTCATCCTGGACGAGCCCACCTCCGGCCTGGACCCGGCGCTGGACCGGCAGGTCATGACCATGCTGCGGGAACTGGCCGACGCCGGGCGCACCGTCATCGTGGTCACCCACTCGGTCGCCTGCCTGGACATGTGCGATCAGGTGCTGCTGCTCGCACCCGGCGGCAAGACCGCCTTCTGCGGGCATCCGGGCAGCGTCGGGCACGTGATGGGAACCAGCGACTGGGCCGAGATCTTCGGCCGGGTCGCCGACGATCCGGACCGGGCCTTCGCGAATTTCCGTTCGCGGCAAGCCTTTGCGGAACCACCCGCGCCGGTCAAACCGGTCGAGCGGGCCAAGGCGCCGAAATCCAGTCCGGTCAAACAGTTCTCGACACTGTTCCGCCGGCAGCTGCGGCTCATCTTCGCCGACCGTGGTTATCTCGCGTTCCTCGTCGTCCTGCCGTTCGTCCTGGCCGGACTGTCGCTGGTGGTACCGGGCAAGAACGGGTTCGAATCGGTCGGATTCGTGCAGGCGCCGGACGGCAGTTTCGTGCGCGCCAACAACGGTGAGGCGCAACAGCTGCTGGTGGTGCTCATTCTGGGCGCGTGCTTCCTGGGCGTCGCGCTCACCGTGCGTGACCTGGTCGGCGAGCGACCCATCTACTTCCGGGAACGCGCGGTCGGATTGCGTTCCGGCTCATACCTGATGTCCAAGGTCGTCGTGTTCAGTCTCGCGGCGATGCTGCAGTCGGCGGTCATGATCGGCATCGTGCTGGTGGTGAAGAAGCCGCCGAGCAAGGGTTCGGTGATCCCGAACGGGCCCGCGGAGCTCTACCTCGACGTGGCGCTGACCGCGGTCTGCTGTGTAGTGCTGGGCCTGGCGCTGTCGGCGCTGGCCCGGTCCAACGAGCAGGTGATGCCGCTGCTGGTGGTGATCATCATGGCGCAGCTGGTGATGGCGGGCGGGCTGATCCCGGTGACGGGTCGCGCTGTGCTGGACCAGATCTCGTGGCTGTTCCCGTCGCGCTGGGGTTATTCCGCCGGTGCGTCCACGGTCAATCTGCCCGACCTGTCGGCCTCCGACGCGGCGCAGAAGGACCATTTCTGGAAGCACACCGTGGCCGCCTGGTCGTTGGATATGGGTGTGCTGGTCCTGATCACCGTGCTGCTGGCGCTGTTCACCTGGTCGCGTCTGCGCCTGAAGAAGTCGGCTGCGTGATCGGGGATTCGTGCAGGCGGGGGTGCGAAGTGTGGAATCGGTCGCGCACGCGGCGGAGCGAGCAGGCAGACTGATGGGCGTGACGGCTCGAGTTGGGGCAGTGCATCTCGGCTGGGACGTGGTGTCGGTGGCCGCCGGAGGCGGCGGCTCACCCATACGCCCGGTCCAGGTCGAAGGCTCATACACACCACCCGCCTACCTGCTGGCGGATTCGTCCGGCCGGTTGCACACCGCCGGGGTGGACCGGCGTCCCGACGTCGGCATCGCCATCTCCGATGTGCGCGACATCATCGGACACCCGCAGATCGTGGTGGCCGGGGCGACCTGGCCCGCCGAACTGGTGTTCCGGGCGCGCATGCACAATCCGCTGGCCTCCATCGTCGAACGCTTCGGCGGCCCGGCGGACGTGGTGGCGCTGCCCTTCCCCGACGAATGGCCCGACCCGAAGGTCGACGAATTCGTGCGCCTGGTCGAGCAACTCGGCGTCAGCGCCGAGCCGCTGCCCGAATCGGTGGCGCTCTCCGGCTACGTGCGGGCCCTCGGCCTGGTGCGCGGGCCGGGTCGTGTCGCGGCCGTCGGCGCGGTCGGGGTCTACTCCGACGGTCGCGAATGCCTGGTGGTCGCGGTACACGGCGATGACGACCAGCCCACCGAATCGGTCAGCGTGGGCATCACCGCCGAGGCGCTGCACGAGGCGCGCGCCGCCGACAACGTGGTGATCGAGGTGATGGCCGCGGCCCGCGCCATCAATGCCGACACCTCCACGGTGCTGCTCACCGGCAATGTCTGCTTCAACGACGCACTGCGGCTGGCCTTCCAGAACCATCTCGGCCACCGCTTCCAGGTCGCCGATCACCCGATGCACGCCCTCGTGCTCGGCGCGACCCACCTGCTGGTCGCCGACAGCGAAGGCGACCCGGCCTACGACCGCCCGGCCCAGGCCGCGAGCGGTGCCGCGCAAACGGCGGATCCGCGCCCGGTCGAGCAGGGGCCGCGCCATGTTCCGGCCGCCCCGGCCCAGCCGCTGCAGCGGCAGCCGGAGCCCCTGGCGCAGCAGCCGGAACTCGTTCCCCGGCACATGGATTCACCGCCGCAGGCCGAATCCGCCACGCACCGACCGGGATCCACCGGGCCGGTCACGGGCGCACAGCCGGTCATCGACCCGGCCGCGGCGCAATCGGTCGCCGCGGCGGCGGCGCACTCCGCGAATGCGGTGGAGCAGACACATCGCATCACCGCCGAGGAGGCCGCGGCCTTCAAGGCGCAGTCCGCGCGCGCGACCGGGACGGGACCGCAACCCGTGGTCGGCTCGGTCGGCGGCACCTCCACATCGGACGCTGCCACTGCGAGTGGCACGGACACCGGCGCGCCCACCGGACCCGGCGGGCTGACCCAGCGCATGACCGCCGAGGAGGTCGCGCGGCTCGCCGCGCAGGCGGGCATCTCGGGGACCTCGGCGGCGGGCATCTTCGCGCACGGCCGCCACGAGGCTCCGGACGCCGGTCAAGCGATCGGTGGCGATGCGGGGCAAGGGATTTCGCGTGAGGCCGGTGCCGACGAGGGCGGCGCGCAGGCCGCCGGGCGTGGCACGTTGCCGCCCGGGCTGGAAGGCGTGGGTGGCCGGTTCATGCGGCCGCCCGGGTCGCCCGCCGATGATCAGATGACGGCTGTCGTCGGGCGTGAGGTGCTCGGTGCCTCCGCACCGGGACAGCCGGGCAATGCCGGTTACGGCGCGGGTTCCGCAGCCGGGCAACAGGGTTCGGAGGCCGGTGCGGGCGCGTACGGTCCCGGCGGTCAAGGCCAGCAGGGCGGTCAGCCCGGTGGTCAGGGTCCGCAGGGTGGACCGGGCGGCGCCTACGGGCAGCAAGGCGGTTACGCGCAGGGTGGTCAGCAGGCCGGGTACGGGCAGGCCGGTGGCTATGGCCAGGCCGGTGGGCAGCAGGGCGGCTACGGGCAGGGCGGCGCGTACGGACCCGGCGGTTCCTACGGTGCGGCAGGTCAATCCGCGCCGGGTGCGCCCGGTTATCAGGGCGGCCAGTCCGGGCAGGGCTATGGTCCGGCAAACGCTCCCGGATCCGAGGCGGGCGCGCAGGGTGGTTCCGGGCCGTACGGTCCGGGTGTCGGTCAGCCGGGAGCCGGTGGGCAATACGGCCAGGCCGGGGGCTACGGCTCACCCGGTGGTTACGGCCAGCAAGGCGGCTACGGTCAGGGCGGATACGGTGCTTCGGGTCCGGCCGGTGGCTATGGCTCCGAAGGAGATTCGTCCGGTTCGGGTCGCGGGGGTTTTGCTGGATCCGGCGGAAACGCTCCTGGTCAGCCCGGCGCGATGTACGGTGGGTCGATGTCCACGGGGGCGCGTCAGTCGAATCCGCAATCGCCGGAAGATGCCGCAGGCCAGTCGGATTCGGAATCCGACTCCGAGCGCAAGCAGCGCAAGGGCAAGCTCTGGAGCAAGATGCGCAAGCCGTTCGGCGCGCCGATCATCATCGGCGCGGCGGCACTGTCGGTGATGGGCATCCATGCCGACGGCGCGGCGCGCACCACGGCGGCTCCGGTGTCCGACACCGTGATTCAGGTCGTCACCGATGCTCATCCGGTGGGTCAGTCCTGTGCGGTGACCCCGTCGGTGTCGGGTCTGCCCGCGGCAGGCATCGCCACGATCGGTGATCCGCAGCGCCTGGACTGCCTACGCTTCGGCATCGACACGCTGCGCTACACCGTTCCCGGTCCCGTGCGCGGCGTCGATCCGGGCCCGCCACTGCACATCTGAGCCGGGAGCGATATCCGACCCCCGCACCCATCCCGCCGCGGCCAGCAGCTCGATCTGTGAGATTCGAGGTGCGGGCCCGGTGTGACCGGTCAGCGCCCAGGCGCGGTCGACGGTGGCCTGCCGCAGCCGCCGGGCCGCGAAGAACAGCGCCGCCGCCAACGGCAGTTCGCCGACGCCCGCCGACAGCACCGAGAACCACAGTTCCGGGGTGTTCCAATCCAGCACGATGTCGAACCAGGCGTCGCAGACCAGCAGCGTGCCGGTGATCATCGCCCAGGGGATGAAGATCTGCCGTCGCCGCCAGGCGTACCAGGCCGTCATGCCGATGGCGCCGACGAGCGCAAAGTCGAATCCCACCCACGCGATGTCCCACTGGTTCACCTCGCGCCGCGAGGGCAGGCTGACGGAGAGATACGCGATCCACGGCACGAGAAACACCAGGCTTCCGGTCACCACGGTGAGCAGCGTTCGCCGCAGCGCGCGGGCATGCGGGTGCGGGATCACGATGTCGGTACGGCCCACCTCGAGGCGCGGGCGGCTCCGATGAATGTCGATCGTCATCGCGACCTCCAATGGCACTGCGACTGCTCAACCGCCGTGGCGGTCCCGGTCTCCAGTTCAATGCCAGTAGCGGAGGTAGGTATTCCGCTTATTGAGTGATGTGGATCACTTTCGGTCGGCATGTCGTCGCGATTCGGACCGGATTCGGGTGTGCGTACCCGCGCTGGTAAGGTCTTCCGTTGGTGTGCGGTACGGCCGGGGTAACCCGGTTGTCGCACGAGCCCCGGGTCTCCACCAGCCGCCGGGAATCAGCTCGACCGCACGCTGTGGTTGGCAAAACCTACGACAGACAGGGATGCACTGTGCCTACGTACAGCCCCAAGGGCGGTGACGTGACCCGCAAGTGGTACGTCATCGACGCCACTGACGTAGTGCTCGGCCGTCTTTCCGTGCAGGCTGCGAACATCCTGCGTGGCAAGAACAAGCCGACCTACGCCCCGAACGTTGATGGCGGCGATTTCGTCATCATCATCAACGCCGAGAAGGTTGCCATCTCCGGCAACAAGCGGCAGGACAAGGTCCTCTACACCCACTCCGGCCACCCGGGTGGTCTGAAGGGCCGTACCGTGGGCCAGATCCTGGACACCCGCCCCGACCGTCTGGTCGAGCGTGCCGTCAAGGGCATGATCCCGAAGAACAAGCTGGGCAACCAGATCATCGGCAAGCTGAAGGTCTACGCGGGCCCGAACCACCCGCACGCGGCCCAGCAGCCCATCCCCTTCGAGATCAAGCAGGTGGCCCAGTGACCGCTCCTGAGGAATTCAACGAGGACGGCTACGTCGTCGAGGACACCGCCGTCGAGGTCGTCGAGGAGGGTGACGGTTACGAGGCCGAGGCCGAGTACACCGAGACCGAGTCCTTCGCCGCGCCGGTCCTGATCGACCGTCCGGTGCAGACCGTCGGCCGCCGCAAGGAGGCCGTGGTCCGCGTGCGCCTGGTGCCGGGTTCCGGCAACTTCGTGCTCAACGGCCGCACCATCGAGGATTACTTCCCGAACAAGGTGCACCAGCAGCTGGTCAAGTCCCCGCTGGTCACGGTCGAGCGTGTCGAGTCCTTCGACATCTTCGCCCGCCTCGTCGGTGGTGGCCCGTCCGGTCAGGCCGGCGCCCTGCGTCTCGCCATCGCGCGTGCCCTCATCGAGGTCACCCCGGACGACCGTCCCGCCCTCAAGCGTGCCGGCTTCCTGACTCGTGACCCGCGTGCCACCGAGCGTAAGAAGTACGGCCTCAAGAAGGCCCGTAAGGCGCCTCAGTACTCGAAGCGCTGATATTGCCCTGTACGGCAGTACCGTGCCCGGCCCTTTCGAGGGCCGGGCACGGTACCGTTTGTACGGCAACCTGTACGAGAGCAGGCTCCCCGCAACGGTTTTCGAACTGGCTGGGCGCCTGCTCTCGTGCTGTATCGACCGGAAATCGGCAGGGGTGTTGAGGTAATGGGACGTTTGTTCGGCACCGATGGTGTGCGTGGCCTGGCCAATGGCTCGTTGAGTCCGGAACTGGCGCTGCAGGTTTCATCCGCCGCCGCGCAGGTACTCAGCCGGGGGAAGAAGCGGGCGCTGGCCGTCGTCGGCCGCGATCCGCGCGCCAGCGGCGAGATGCTGGAGGCCGTGGTCACCGCGGGCCTCACCGCCGCCGGGGTGGACGTGCTGTCGGTCGGCGTGCTGCCGACGCCCGCCGTCGCCTACCTGACCGGCGTGTACGACGCCTGCCTGGGCGTCGTCATCTCCGCCTCGCACAATCCCATGCCGGACAACGGCATCAAGATCTTCGCCGCGGGCGGGCACAAGCTCGACGACGCCATCGAGGACCGCATCGAGGCGCTCATCGCCGAGGGCACCTTCAACCGGCCCACCGGTGCCGCCATCGGGCGCGTGCTGGGACGTCCCGGGCTCGGCGGGCACGTGTACGACGTGCACGACCGCTACAGCCTCGAGGGCACCCACGAGCGCTACGTCGAGCACCTGGTCCAGGCCACCGGTCGCGATCTGCGCGGGATCACCGTGGTGGTGGACTGCGCGCACGGCGCGGCCTCCGAGGTCGGTCCGGCCGCCTTCCGTGAGGCGGGCGCGACGGTCATCGCCATCAATGCCGAACCCGACGGCCTCAACATCAACGATGGTTGCGGCTCCACGCATCTGGCGCAGGTCCAGCAGGCGGTCCGGGAGCACGGCGCGGATCTCGGCCTCGCCCTCGACGGTGATGCCGACCGCTGCCTGGCCGTGGACGCCACCGGAGCGATCGTCGACGGCGACGCCATCATGGCCGTGCTGGCCGTGGCCATGCGCGACTCCGGTGAGCTGGCCGCCAACACCCTGGTCGCCACCGTCATGAGCAACCTCGGCCTGCACATCGCCATGCGCGCGGCGGGAATCACGGTGCGCACCACCGCCGTCGGCGACCGCTACGTCCTCGAGGACCTGCGCGCGGGCGGCTACACCCTGGGCGGCGAACAGTCCGGCCACGTGGTCTTCCCCAAGTTCGGCACCACCGGCGACGGTGTCCTCACCGGCCTCAAGCTGATGGCCCGGATGGCCGAAACCGGCAGCACCCTGGCCGAATTGGCGGGCATCGTGCAGACGGTGCCCCAGGTGCTGCTGAACGTCCCGGTCTCCGACAAGGCCGCGGTTGCGTCCGCCCCCGCGGTCCTCGCCGCCGTCGCCGAGGCCGAAGCCCTGCTCGGTGACACCGGCCGAATCCTGCTGCGCCCCAGTGGAACCGAACAGCTGGTTCGCGTCATGGTGGAGGCCACCGACCAGGCGCAGGCGCACAACCTGGCCGACAATCTCGCCAAGCTGGTCGCCGCCGTCTAGCCCTTACTGCCGTTCGGTGAGCTGCCCGGCTTCCATGTGCCAGCGCCGGGTGGCTCGGACATTGTCGAGCATGCGGCGGTCGTGGGTGACGAGCAGGACCGTGCCCTCGAAGGATTCGACGGCCTCCTCGAGCTGTTCGATGGCGGGCAGGTCGAGATGGTTGGTGGGCTCGTCGAGGACCAGCAGGTTCACGCCGCGGGCCTGCAGCAGGGCCAGGGCGGCACGGGTGCGCTCGCCCGGTGACAGGGTGTCGTTGGGGCGCATCA
This sequence comes from Nocardia heshunensis, assembly GCF_054782115.1. Classification (NCBI taxonomy): domain Bacteria; kingdom Bacillati; phylum Actinomycetota; class Actinomycetes; order Mycobacteriales; family Nocardiaceae; genus Nocardia; species Nocardia heshunensis. The sequence continues at coordinate 55,060 of NZ_BAAGTC010000029.1, forward strand.
CATGCGGGCCGCGCAGACCGAACTTCGCGAGCAGGGTGCGGACGTCGGGCTCGTTCCAGTCGGGGACCTCGGCGCTGAAGGTGTCGGCCAGGTTGGCGGTGCCGCGGAACAGGCCGCGCGCCTGATCGACCTCGCCGATGGCCACGCCCGAACCCAGGGCGGCGGATCCGCTGTCCGGCTTCGTCTTTCCCAGCAGCAACGACAGCAGGGTGGACTTGCCGGAGCCGTTCGCGCCGGTCAGCACGATGCGGTCGCCCCAATCCACCTGCACCGTCACCGGTCCGAGGGCGAACTCGCCGCGGGTGAGGGTCGCGCCCGACAGGGTCGCCACCACCGAGCCGCTGCGCGGGGCGGCGGCGATGGACATGCGCAGCTCCCACTCCTTGCGGGGTTCCTCCACCGCGTCCAGGCGTTCGATGCGCTTGACGGTCTGCTTGATCTTGGAGGCTTGCTTCTCGGTGGATTCCGCGCGGGCCTTGCGGCCGAGCTTGTCGGAGTCCGCCTTCGACTTGCGGCGGGCGTTGCGGACGCCGTGTTCGAGCCAGTTGCGCTGCATATTGGCGCGCGCTTCCAGCCCCGATTTGGTGTCGGCGTACTCGTCGTAGGCCTCGCGGGCGTGGCGGCGCGCGATCGCGCGCTCCTCCAGATAAGACTCGTAGCCGCCGTCGTAGATGCCGACTTGCTGCTGCGCCAGATCCAGTTCCACGATGCGATTCACCGTGCGCGCCAGGAACTCTCGGTCGTGGCTGATCACCATGAGGGGCTCGCGGACGCCGGTCACGAACTGCTCGAGCCGGGCCAGGCCGTCCAGGTCCAGATCATTGGTGGGCTCGTCGAGCAGCAGAATGTCGAAGCGGGACAACAGGACCGAGGCCAGCCCGGCGCGGGCGGCCTGGCCACCCGACAGCACGGTCATGGGAGTGTCGAGACCGTTCGGGAGGCTCTCGGCGAGGCCGAGATCGGCGGCGGTCTCCTCGGCGCGCTGCTCCAGATCCGCGCCGCCGAGGGCGAGCCACCGTTCCAGAGCGGGGGAGAACTCGTCCTCGCCACCGTCGGCGAGGCGTTCGGCGGCCGCGTCCATGGTCTGCTGGGCCTCGGCGACACCGGTTCGGCGGCGCAGGAATTCGAGGACGGTCTCGCCTTCGAGGCGTTCGGGTTCCTGGGCCAGGTAGCCGACGGTGGCGTCGGGCGGGCTCAGCACGATCTCGCCCTCGGGGGCGTCGCCGTCGGCGAGCAGGCGCAGCAGGGTGGATTTACCGGCCCCGTTCACGCCGACCAGTCCGATCACGTCGCCGGGGGCGAGGACCAGGTCCAGGTCGGAGAACAGGGTCCGCTCGCCGTGTCCGGCGGCCAGGCCGCGCGCATGCAGAGTGGTGCTCACCAGGGCGATTCTGCCGTGCTCAGGGTGTCACCCTGACGTCGGCCCTCGGAAAGTTCAGGGTCGGAATGGGGCGCGGGACCGATGTGGGCGGTGATCGATCTCGGCACAGTGGAGTCATGACAACACAGTTCCCGACCCCGGCCCCCGAATACCCGACCCAGAGCCCCAAGCGCCTGACCCGCTCCAGCACCGACAAGTGGATCGGCGGCGTGTGCGGTGGTCTCGCCGAATACCTCGGCTGGAACGCCAATCTCGTGCGCATCCTGTTCGTGGCGTCGTGCCTGCTGCCCGGGCCGCAGTTCCTACTCTACATCGCGCTGTGGATCGTCATTCCCAAGCGCTGAGTGATCCGGCGCTCGAGTTGTACACAGCCCGCGTGTTATCCACATTCGGTATCGAAGGTGGTGCGGCGGCTATCGCGCGGTGACAGGATGAGAGCCACGTCACTGCGAAGGAGCGCAACCATGGTCACATCGGGTGATCTGCCCGGGCTGGATCTGCCGAATTTCGACGCGCATTCGGAACTCGATGCGCTTGGTGCGGTGGAGTTATCGCATCCCACGCAGGATCTCGACGGTGACGGTCTACTCGACACCGTGACCACCGGCACCGACCACGCCATGCAAGTGTGGACCGATCTAGATCACGACGGCTACGCCGATCACGTGACGGTGGTCGACACCGGCGGGGACTATTCGGCCTGGGAGTTCCACCATAATCCCGACGGCACCACCGCTTGGGTGCGGACCGACGAAGGGCACCTCGGCGGCAAATAGCCGGGGCTGCGGGGGTTTCACGGCACAAGGGATCTGTTTCGCAGCACAGCGATCGGTCGTGCGACGCGGAGATCCAGTGTGCGCCGTTGTGTGTCGCGCAGAGAGTTGTTGTGCGCCAAGGAGGTTCGAGGGGGGCTCATGAGTGAATCCGGCGATTTCGGCGTGCGCATCGCGACCCTGCGCACTGCGGCCACTACCTTGCGCGACGGTGCGGACGCGCTGGGGCAGCGCTCGCGCGCGGTCGGCGAGCATGCCTTCGGCCTCGGCAACGACCGTGCCGGGCGCAACTATTCAGCGCAGGGCGGTGCGGTGCACCAGGGCTTCGAGCGGGCGGCCGCTTGCCTGCGCGCGTGGAGCGGCGCGGCAGCCGCCACCGCCGATGTCTTCGACCGCGCCGCAGCCGAATACGCCCGCATCGACCGCGATCGTGCCACGGCGCTCACCGGGTGGGGCCGATGAGCTTCGACCCCACCGGCAAATCCATCGACGAGATCCTCGACTACGGCACGCCCGGCCTGCAGTACTGGGAACACTTCCTGCCCCTGTACGCCAAGGCTTTCGGCTCCCCGCACGGTGTGGCACTCGCCGACCTCTACGCTCGCTATGACGAGCAGCGGGGGATGGATCTCACCGAATTCGACACCGCCAGAGCCGAACTGGACAAGGCGGTGGCCGACGGGGAAACCCGCTGGTCCGCCCACCAGGCGATGGCGCTGAGCCTGCCCACGGCCTGGACGGGTGCCACCGGCACCGAGGCTCTCGCCGTCATGAATTCCCAACTGCGCCAGTCCCGCGACGACCTCGACGCCATCCGCACCGCCGCCACGACCATCGGCGACGCCCTGGACCCCCTGCGCCGAGCGGCCCTCACCAAGGCCGAGCACACCCGCGCCCTCCTCGAGCCCACCCCGGATGGCCAGGGCCGCATCGCCATCGACGGCAAGTCGCCCGCAGACATCGAAGCTCTCGACGCCACCGACAAGTGGCTGACCACCACCTTCCGCCCCGACGTCGACCACAAAATCGCCGCCTTCGCCGCGGCCTGCGACACCACCGACCAAACCGTCGACTCCCACTACCGCACGATCATCACCGCCTTCGCCCAGATCACCGACCACCCTTACCCCCAGCCCGCTCCCACCCTGTTGCCCCACGTCGACGCGCCGCTCGATCCAAATCCTCCCGCGCCTCAGCCCACTTCGATCACCCCGCCCTATGCCTCCTCACCTCCCGACGATTCCGGTGGCCCAGCCGAACCTCCGCGAAGCGGGAGTCCAGCCACCCGCGCAGGCACACCCCTCGAGACCTCGCCCGCCCAGGTCACTCCCGCTGAGCCCCCGGCTGCCCAGGCCACCGCTCCGGCCGAATCCACCACCGCACCAGCTGAATCGACCACTCCACCAGCTGAGTCGGCCACCGCCCCGGCGGTATCCGAGCCAGCTCAGTCGGATGGCCTCACTCGCACGCTGAAGGCCACCCTCGACCAACTCGAGACCGGCCTCCAACAGGGAGTTTCAACCGCCCTCGAAAAGCTCGCCGCCCTCGCCGACCCAACGACCGGCCTCTCGGGCGACATGGCGGCCACCGGAGATCCGAAGTCCGGCACGGACCAGCCCGCCACCCCAGAACACGCACCCAACCCCGAACATCCAGCCGATCCTCAACCTCCGGCCGACCCCAAGGGCTCCGACAATTCCGCCCTCCCGACCGGCCACCTCGAATTCGACCTCGCCGGAAAACATTTCGCCCTGGACCGCACCCCCGACGGCACCATGTCCCTCGCCATCACCGACGAGTCCGGCCACACCCAAACCTGGACCCTGACCCTCGACGAGTCCGGCAAACCCACCCTCGCCATGGCAGACCAACCTCCGGCCCAGTCTGAAGCCAACCCGGCGGGTGCCGACCCGAACCCGAGCTCAGCCACTCCCGCCACGCCTCCCGCCACCGGTCCATGCCCGGCCGAATCTCCCATGCCAACACCGGATCTCGCCAGCGCGCAACCGGCAGCACCCCCACAGCCACCCTGCGCCGACCTGAACAGCCCCCGACCGCCCGGGCTGGAACAAACTCCAGGAGTCTCGGCGGTATGTCCCGCCGCACCTGAGCCACCCCTGCCCTCGCCGAATCTCGATCCGCCGCCCCCGGATTCGGAAGCGCCGCGTGAGGATCCAGTGTCGCCGCCCACCGTCGGCCCTAGCGACTCAGCCTGCGCAGATGCCGCCCACGCCGGAGTCATCCCCGACGGACGCCCGGCGAGCTGCGCTGCGCCACCCGAATCCGCCGTACCGACCGCTCCTTTGGGTGAGGCCGCGTCGCCACTTCCCGACGTTGCCTCCGAGCCCGCGCCGGAGGTTCACCCGCTGGGCGGCCCGGACGCCGCCGTGGAAATCCCGGAGGGAGGTATCGAGATCCCCGAAATACCGTAGCTCGCAACGTCTTAGGCTGCCGTCGGGCTAGGTCGGGTACCTGCCCCCGGCAGCGATATCGGCATGTCGAGTTGGGCCGCCGAGCCGGAGTCGCCGATCGTGCCCACCGGGCGTCCCTGGCAAGAGCCGTGTCGTCGGCTGTCGGCAACTGCTGAAGCTGTGGTGGGACAGGTCAATCCAGCGTGGCGGTTGGTTACTTGCGGAGGGCCTGGATGAGTTGGAGGACGGGGAGTTTTTGGGGCTGGTCGGGCTCGTCTTCGATGGCGTCGGGGTCGACGAGTTCGGTGTGGGGGAGGAGGGCTTCGGGGTCGGCGAAGGGTTTGTATTTTTTGTCGCCGAGGACGGTGTAGTTGAGGTAGCCGATGAGGAGGGCTCGGGTGAGGCGTTCGGTTTTGGGTTCGTGCTTTCCCGCGCCGAGGGCGGCTAGGGCGCGGCGGCCTTCGACCATGCCGTTGTGGGTGGCCTTGTCGAGGGAGCGGAGGATGGCGCCTTCGCCCCAGGCGGAGGCCAACGGGATGGCGTCGGAGCTCACCGCGTCGATGTCGTTCGCGCCGGCCAGAATCAGCGCGGGGGCGTCGATCTTGGGGGCCAACGCCTCGGCGGACGGCGCGGTGGGTGCGGGGTACAGGGCGGCGACGGCGGCGACCTCGCGCTGGGAGGCGGCGATGACGGCCGCGCCCGCGCCCATGCCGTGCCCGGCGAGGGTCAGCCGATCGGGATGCACGCTGATATTGCCCGCGCCCAGCCGCACGCCGGTGCAGATGTCCAGGGTGGTCAGGAGATCCGTGGCCAGGTTCAGATGCGAGGGGATCGGCCCACGCTCGGTGTCGGGTGCGGCGGCCACATATCCCCAGGAGGCCAGATGCTCCAGCAGTCGACGGTAGTTGCCCACCCCGGTCAGCCACCCGTGCCCGAACGCCACCGCGGGCAGGTTGAGCCCCTTCCCAGGCGTGAACACCACCCCGGGCAGCCCGGCGATGCCGAGGTTCCCGCGCAGCACCTCATGCGGGCCGCGCAGGGTCAGAGTGCTCAGAAGCGATTTCACAGACGCCGACACGGACTAGAACCTATCCGATCAACATGTACTTGGGGCGTTTCGCCCAGTCGGATCTCGACTCGGATTCGTGTGTCGCGGTCATCCGGTTAGGCTATGGGCCCATGTGCGGAATCGTGGGGTATGTGGGGTACCGGGATGCGCTCGGCGTGGTGGTCGATGCGTTGCGCCGCATGGAATATCGCGGTTACGACTCGGCAGGAGTGGCCATCCTGGACGGGGCCGGGGGCCTCGCCGTAGAGCGTAAAGCGGGCCGTCTGGCCAACCTGGAAGCCGAACTCGCCGAGGCCGGTAAGGAGCCCTTCGCCGGAGCCACCGGCATGGGCCACACCCGCTGGGCCACGCACGGCGCGCCGACGGACCGCAATGCCCATCCGCATCGCGATCACTCCGGCCGGGTCGCGGTGGTGCACAACGGCATCATCGAGAACTTCGTCCCGCTGCGCCGCGAACTCGAAGAGGCCGGGGTCGAGTTGGGCAGCGACACCGACACCGAAGTCGCGGTGCACCTGGTGTCGCGCGCCTACGCCAAGGGCGACACCGCCGGTGACTTCGTGGCCTCCGCGCTCGCGGTGGTGCGCCGCCTGGAGGGCGCGTTCACCCTGGTGTTCTCGCACGCCGACCATCCGGGCACCATCGTCGCCGCCCGCCGCTCGACCCCGCTGGTGGTCGGCGTCGGCCAGGGCGAGATGTTCATCGCCTCCGATGTCACCGCCTTCATCGAACACACCCGGGAGGCAGTGGAACTCGGCCAGGACCAGGCCGTCGTCATCACCGCCGACAGTTACCGGGTCACCGACTTCCACGGCTCCACCGACGGTGTCCGCTTCCGGCCCTTCACCATCGACTGGGATCTGGCCGCCGCCGAGAAGGGCGGCCACGACTACTTCATGCTCAAGGAGATCCAGGAGCAGCCGCAGGGCGTCGCCGACACCCTGATCGGTCATTTCGCGCACGGCAAGATCATTCTCGACGAGCAGCGGCTGGCCGATCAGGAGCTGCGCGAGTTCGACAAGGTCTTCGTGGTCGCCTGCGGCAGTTCGTATCACGCGGGCCTGCTGGCCAAGTACGCCATCGAGCACTGGACCAGGCTGCCCGTCGAGGTGGAGTTGGCCAGCGAATTCCGTTACCGCGACCCGGTATTGGACCGCTCCACCCTGGTGGTCGCCATCTCCCAGTCCGGCGAGACCGCCGACACGCTGGAGGCCGTGCGGCATGCGAAGGAGCAGAAGGCGCGAGTCCTGGCCATCTGCAACACCAATGGCGCGCAGATCCCCCGCGAGTCCGACGCCGTGCTCTACACCCGCACCGGCCCGGAGATCGGGGTCGCCTCCACCAAGGCGTTCCTGGCCCAGATCACCGCCAACTACCTGGTCGGCCTGGCGCTGGCGCAGGCTCGCGGCACCAAGTACCCCGACGAGGTGGCGCGCGAGTTCGCCGAACTGGAGTCGATGCCGAAACTGGTTGCGCAGGTGCTGGAGTCGGCCGAGCGGGTGCGGGAGATCGCGCGGCAGTTCGCGCACGTGCCGACCGTGCTGTTCCTGGGCCGCCACGTCGGCTACCCGGTCGCGCTCGAAGGCGCGTTGAAGCTCAAGGAATTGGCGTACATGCACGCCGAGGGCTTCGCCGCCGGCGAGCTCAAGCACGGCCCGATCGCGCTCATCGAGGACGGCCTGCCGGTGTTCGTGGTGATGCCGTCGCCCAAGGGCCGGGCGGTGCTGCATTCCAAGCTGCTCAGCAATATCCGCGAGATCCAGGCGCGCGGCGCACGCACCATCGTGATCGCCGAGGAGGGCGACGACACGGTGCGGCCGTTCGCCGACCACCTGATCGAAATCCCCTCGGCCCCAACGCTGTACCAGCCGCTGCTCTCGACCGTCCCGTTGCAGATCTTCGCCGCCGAGGTGGCGCAGGCCCGCGGCTACGACGTCGACAAGCCCCGCAACCTCGCGAAGTCGGTCACCGTCGAGTAATCACTGGACGGTGACGGTGCCCTTCATGTCCGGGTGCAGCGAGCAGATGTAGCGGTAAGTGCCCGCGGTCGTGAAGGTGTGGCTCCACTCGCCCTTGTGGATGATCGGGCTGTTGATGCCGAGGGCGGTATCGCCGATGCCCTGCACGTCGTGCGGGCGACTGTCGTCGAACTTCCAGGTCACCGTGTCGCCGGCCTTGATGGTGACATCGGCGGGCGAGAACTTCATGTCCTTCACCTCGACGGTGACCGCGGCGGGCCCGGCCGGAGTGGTGACGGTCGCGGACGCCCCGGAGGCCGGAGCCGCCGTGCTGGACGCGGCGGCGCTCGTCGACTTGTCCGATGAGCAGCCCCCCGCCACCAGCGCGCTCGCCACAACGGCGACGAGAAACAGGGCACGCGAAGACGACTGGCGACGGATCGACATGCCAGTCAGGCTAGCCGCCGCCGATTGCGGGCCATTCGCGGGCACCCGCGCTGATCTGCATCGCGATCCGACCGGCGTAGTCTCCACAAGCGCAGGCCCAGACCAGTACCGGAGGCGAACCATGACCGCACCGGCGGTGCGCGCGTATTACACGGCCGACGAAGTTCGGGCCATGGAGGCCGAACTCTTCACCCGGGTCCCCGACGGAATGCCCATGCGGCGAGCCGCTTTCGGCCTTGCCGACGTGGTGGCGCGGGAGCTCCGCGAACGCACGGGGGGAGTGGTCGGGCGCTCGGTGACCCTGCTGGTCGGTTCCGGCGACAATGGCGGCGACGCGCTGTGGGCGGGCTCGTTCCTGCGTCAGCGCGGCGTCGCGGTGCGCGCGGTCCTGTTGTCCCCGGACCGCGTTCATTTGGAGGGTTTGGCCGCGCTGTGCCGGCGGGGCGGCCGCATCCTGTCCGCTCCGCTCTCCCCGGACGAACTCCGGGCCGACCGGATGCCGCCAGGCGCGATGCTCCATGTGAGCACCAACAAGGAAGTACCCTGGCCGGTCCGCGACCTGCTCGGCGAACCGGATCTGGTGGTGGACGGCATCGTCGGCATCTCGGGCCGTGGCCCGCTGCGCCCGATCGCCGCCGCCGTGGTGGCGGGCGTGCGCTGCCCGATCATCGCCGCCGACCTGCCCAGCGGCGTCGACTGTGACACGGGTGCTGTGACCGGGCCCGCCGTCGTCGCCGACGTCACCGTGACTTTCGGCGCCTTCAAGCCGGTCCATGCCCTGGCAGCCCCGTACTGCGGCCGAATCGAACTGGTGCCCATCGGATTACGCCTGGGCCAGGCGAATCTGGTTGCGCTGGAGCCACAAACGGTCGGAGCGGAGTGGCCGATCCCCGGCCCCGCGGACGACAAGTACACGCAGGGCGTCACCGGCGTCTGCGCGGGCAGCGACCGTTACCCCGGCGCGGCGGTGCTGTGCACCGGCGGCGCGGTCGCCGCCACCTCCGGCATGGTCCGCTACGCGGGCACCGGTGCGGCGCAGGTGCTTGCCCACTTCCCGGAAGTGATTGCCGCCGAATCCGTTTCCGCCACCGGCCGCGTCCAGTCCTGGGTTTTCGGCCCCGGTGCGGGCACCGATGCCGCCGCCCGCGACCGCCTCGCGGAAATCCTCGCCACCGACCTGCCGGTCGTGGTCGACGCCGACGGCCTGACCTTGCTCGCCGCCGAACCCGATCTGGTGGCGGGTCGCACCGCCCCGACCGTGCTGACTCCTCACGCCGGTGAGTTCGCCCGCCTGACCGGTTCCGAACCCGGCCCCGACCGTGTCGCCGCGGTCCGCAAGCTGGCCGAATCCTGGCAGGTCACAGTCCTTTTGAAGGGTCGAGCCACCCTGATCGCCAGCCCCGGCCGCCCGGTCCTCGTCAATGAGGCGGGTGGTTCCTGGGCCGCCACCGCAGGCTCCGGCGACGTCCTCTCCGGCATTATCGCGGCCCTCCTCGCCACGGGCTCCCACCCGGCCGGTGCCGCCGCCTTCGCCGCCCGCGCCCACGCCCTCGCCGCCAACCTCGCCGCCCACGCCACCACCGTCGCCGGAGCCCCGATCTCCGCCTCCCCGTTGCTCGCCCACCTCCGCGAAGCCATCGGCACCCTCCGCGAACTCGCCTCCGCCTGACCGGATCAGGGCAGGTGGGCGGTGGCGGCCGTGTGCAATGCCGTGCGTGCGGCACTGATGACGGGGTGCTCGCCAGTGCCGCGACGATAGGCGAGGTGGGTGCGGCGGCGGGTCGGCAGGGGGGTGAGGACGACGCCCGCCGGAATCGAGACCGCACCCAGGTCGGGGACCAGCGCCACGCCCTGGCCCGCGGCGACGAGGGCGAGCACGGTCGCGAAGTCATCGGCATGGTGGCGGATGCGCGGGGTGAATCCCGTTGCGAGACAGGCGCGGACGGTCATCTCGTGGCAGAGGGTGCCCGGAGTTCCCGCGATCCATGGTGAATCAGCGTGGGTAGCCAACGGTTTCGACCCGGTCAAGGTGGCCAGGTGGACGGTCTCCTCGAACAGCGGCTCGGTGTCGAGGCCCGGCTCGGGGGTCAGCCGGACGTAGTCGTATTCCTGCAGCAGCGCGATGTCGAGGGTGTCGGCGCGCAGGGCGGCGGGGGCGGCGGCCGGATCCAGTTCGGTGACAAGGAGTTCCAGTAGGGGATGGGCGCGGCTGAGGGTGACCAGGGCGGGGGAGAGGATGGTGTGGACGGCGGTGGGGAAGGCGCCGATGCGGAGGGTGCCGGTGAGTTCGGTGCGGGCGGAGGCGAGTTCGGCGGTGGCCTGCTCCAGCACGGCGAGGATGGTTTCGGTGTGTTCGACCAGACACAGGGCGGCGGGGGTGAGGGTGACGCTGCGGCCGGTGCGTTCCAGGAGTGGAACGCCCGCTTCGCGCTCGAGCGCGGTGAGCTGCTGGGAGACCGCGGACGGGGTGTAGGTGAGCGCGTCGGCGACCGCGGCGATGGTTCCCCGGTGCGCGAGCTCGCGCAGCAGCCGCAGGCGGCGCACATCCAGCATCAGCTGAGCTTACGCTCGACGGTAGAAACGTGAAATAGACCTGACGCCCGCCGTCGAGAAGCATGGTCGGCATGACATTCACCGGCTTGTACGTGCCCCTGGTCACGCCCTTCACGGCCGCCGACGAGGTGGCCGCGGACGCCCTGGAAGCCCTCGCCCACCAGTGCCTCGACGCGGGCGCGGCGGGCCTGGTCGCACTCGGCACCACCGGCGAACCCACCACCCTCACCCTCGACGAACAGGCCCGCGTCCTCGACATCTGCGCCGGTGTCTGCCGGGAACGCGGCGCGGCGCTGATCGTCGGCGCGGGCTCCAACGCCACCGCCGCCTCGACCCGCGCCCTGCACGCCCTCGATCCGCGTGCCACCGCCGCGCTCGCGGTCGTCCCGTACTACAACCGCCCGTCGGAAGCCGGTGTGCTGGAACACTTCCGGGCGCTGGCCGCGGCCAGCCCGGTGCCGGTGCTGATCTACCACATCCCCTACCGCACCTCCCGCACCCTGTCCGCCGAAACCCTCTGTCGCCTGGCCGAATTGCCGAATGTCGCGGGCTTCAAATACACAGCGGGCGGCATCGACGACACCACCATCGCCTTCCTGTCCCGCCTCCCCGAGCACACCTCGATCCTGGCGGGCGACGACCTCTACGCCGCCCCACTGCTGGCCCTGGGTGCTTCGGGCGCGATTCTCGCCTGCGCCAATGTCGCACCTGCGGCCTACTCAGACCTGATCGCCGCCTGGCGCGCGGGCGATATCGCGCGCGGCCGCGAACTCGGCAATCGTCTCGCACCCTTGGCCGCCGCCATGTTCGCCGAACCCAATCCGGTTGTCGTGAAGGCGGTCCTGGCCGCCCAGGGCCGCATCCCCACCCCGAACGTCCGCCTGCCCCTGCTCCCAGCAAGCCCGGAGTCGACCGCTGCCGCCCTCGCGGCCCTTCCCGAACAACGGGCGGCGATTCGGGTGTGATCCGGCTCGCCGCGGTCTCAATGGCAGTATCGAGGGCGTGAACAAGCCCGACCCACAGGTGGAAATCGTCGTAGACCTGGATGCCATCGCACACAATGTGCGAGTCCTGGCCGAGCACGCCGGAGATGCCGCCGTGATGGTCGTGGTCAAGGCCGACGGTTACAACCATGGCGCGCCCGAGGTGGCGCGGGCGGCGCTCGCCGCGGGCGCCCGCGAGATCGGGACCACCACGATCGCCGAGGCCGTGGCCCTGCGGGCCGCCGGGATCACCGCCCCGATCCTGTCCTGGCTCAACACCTCCGACGCCGACTACGCGAGCGGCGTCGAGGCCGATATCGAGATCGGCGTCTCGGCGGCCGAGCAACTGGAGGCGGTTGCGCAGGCCGCGCGCCGGCTCGGTCGCATCGCCACCGTGAGCCTGAAGGTCGATACCGGCCTCAACCGCAACGGCATTCCCGCCGCCGAGTTCCCCGAGGTGCTGGAGCGGCTCGACAAGCTGGTCTCCGAAGGCGTCGTGCGTTTCCGGGCCCTGTTCTCCCATCTGGCCATGGCCGACGAGCCGCAGCATCCGGTCAACGACATGCAGCGCGACCGCTTCCTCGCCTTCATCGCCACCGCGAAGGAGCACGGCCTGGAGCCGGAGCTCGTGCATCTGGCGAATTCCGCTGCGGCACTGACCCGCCCGGACCTGGCCTTCGACATGGTCCGTCCCGGGATCGCCGTCTACGGCCTCTCGCCCATCCCCGACCAGTCCGATTTCGGCCTGCGCCCCGCCATGACCCTGCGCGCCCGGGTGCTGCGGGTGAAGCGGGTCGCCGCCGGTGAGGGCGTCTCGTACGGGCATCAGTGGATCGCCGAACACGACACCACCGTCGCTCTCATCCCCGCCGGATACGCCGACGGGGTCCCGCGTCCCCTGAGCGGCCGGTTCTCGGTGTGGCTGGGTGGTGCGCGCCGCCAGCAGATCGGCCGGGTCTGCATGGACCAGTTCGTGGTCGACCTCGGCGCGAACGAAGCGGGCGTGGCCGCGGGCGACACCGCGGTCCTGTTCGGCGGTGAGCCTGGTCACCCGCACGCGCAGGAGTGGGCCGACGCGCTCGGCACCATCAACTATGAGATCGTGTGCGCGCCGCGCGGCCGCGCGACCCGCACACACCTCGGGGGCAATCGATGACCGACCACCGCATGCTCGCCACCGTGGAGGACACCGAAGCGCTGGGCCGCGAGCTCGCCGACCAACTGCAGGCCGGGGATCTGGTGATCCTCGACGGCCCGCTCGGCGCGGGCAAGACCGCACTCACCCGCGGCATCGCGGCGGGGCTGGGTGTCGAAGGGCGGGTCAGCTCACCGACTTTCATCATCGCCCGCCAGCATCGCGCCGGAACCCATCCGGGCGCGGTGGCTCTCGTGCACGTGGACGCCTACCGGCTCGGCGGCGATCTCGACGAGCTCGACGCGCTGGATCTGGATACCGATCTCGACCATGCCGTGGTGGTGATCGAATGGGGTTCGGGCGTCGCGGAACACCTCACCGACCGTCATCTGCGCGTGCAATTGCGCCGCGAACCGGAATCGGATGTGCGCACCGCGGAATGGGAGTGGATCGCCGCCAACTGATGCGCGAGTAAGTTCGCGCAGGCAGACACCACACCGAGTGGGCTGTACCACCCGGTATCGTAAGGGCAATCATGCTGATTTTGGCTGTCGACACCGCGACTCCGGCCGTCACGGCGGGACTGGTGGAACTGGAACCGGCGGAACCCGGATCGAATGCACCGCGCATCACCACGATCACCACCAAGGTGACCGTGGATGCTCGCGCGCACAACGAGGTGCTGACTCCGCACATCCTGACCTGCCTGGCCGAATCCGGGCGCTCCCGTGCCGATATCGCGGCCGTGGTCGCCGGTATCGGGCCGGGACCGTTCACCGGACTGCGCGTCGGCATGGCCACCGCGGCCGCGTTCGGCGACGCGCTCGGCATTCCGGTCTACGGCGTGTGCAGTCTCGACGCGATCGCCGCCGACACCGAGAGCTATCTGCGCGAGAGCTCCGAGCCGACCGAGCTGCTGGTCGTCACCGACGCCCGCCGCCGCGAGGTGTACTGGGCGCGCTACCGGGCCACCGGCGAGGGCACCACGTTGGCCCGCGTCGAGGGCCCCGAGGTGAGCAAGCCCGCCGATCTGGATCAGGCCGCCGCCACCGTGATCGCCGGATCCGCCTCGCACGTCGACTATTTCGATCTGCCCGTGCTGCCGGTCGAGACGCCGTCGCCGTCGGGTCTGGTGCGCTGTGCCGCCGCCGAACTGCTCGCCGGTGCGACCCCGGCCCCGCTGGTGCCGCTGTACCTGCGGCGCCCCGACGCGGTCGAAAAGAGTTACGCGCAGGTGGGCCGATGACCATCCGCATCGACCCGATGCGGCCGGAAGACGTCACCCGCTGCGCCGAACTCGAACAGGTGTTGTTCCCGGAGGACGATCCCTGGCACGAGGTTTCGTTCCTGTCGGAGCTGGCCGGACCGCACAACCGCTACATCTGCGCGCGCGATCGCAGCGGCCGCATGGTCGGCTACGCGGGAATCGCCTTGCTGGGCACCGACGATCACCCGGAAGCCGAGGTGCACACCATCGGCGTCGATCCCGCCGACCATCGCCGCGGCATCGGCACCCTGCTGCTCGAAGCCCTGCTGCTGGAGGCCGGAAAGCGCGGCGGACCGGTCTTCCTCGAGGTCCGCACCGACAACGCGCCCGCCATCACGCTCTACGAGAAGCACGGCTTCCACATCATCGGATTGCGCAAGAACTACTACCAGCCCAGCGGCGCCGACGCGTACACCATGCGCCGCCCCGCCATGGCCGGGTTCCCGCAGGACGGATTCACCACCGACGCCGAGGTCTCGTCATGATCGTCATGGGTATCGAAAGCTCCTGCGACGAAACGGGTGTCGGTATCGTGCGCCGATTGCCCGACGGCAGTTGCGAACTGCTCGCCGACGAGGTCGCCTCGAGCGTGGATCAGCATGCCCGCTTCGGCGGCGTGGTGCCCGAGATCGCCTCGCGCGCACACCTCGAGGCCATCGTGCCCGCCATGCGCCGGGCGCTGGCGACGGCCGGAATCAGCAAGCCGGACGCCCTCGCCGTCACCATCGGCCCGGGCCTCGCGGGTGCGCTGCTGGTCGGTGTCGCGGCCGCGAAAGCCTATGCGGCGGCGTGGGATGTCCCGTTCTACGCGCTCAACCACCTCGGCGGGCACGTGGCCGTGGACACCCTGGAACACGGGCCCATGCCGCCGGCGGTCGCGCTGCTGGTGTCCGGTGGCCACACCCATCTGCTGAAGGTCACCGATCTCGGGCAGCCCATCACCGAATTGGGCAGCACGGTCGACGACGCCGCGGGTGAGGCGTTCGACAAGGTGGCCCGCCTGCTCGGCCTCGGCTACCCGGGCGGACCGGTGCTGGATGCCATTGCCGCCGACGGTGATCCGCGTGCCATCGCCTTCCCACGCGGCATGACCGGCCCCCGCGACCCGCGCTACGACTTCTCCTTCTCCGGCCTCAAGACCGCGGTCGCCCGCTATGTCGAAGCGGCCCAGCGCGAAGCCCGCGAGCTGCCCATCCCGGATATCGCCGCCTCCTTCCAGGAAGCCGTCGCGGACGTGCTCACCATGAAGGCCGTCCGCGCGGTCCAGGACCTCGGTGTCGACACCCTGGTGCTCGGCGGCGGCGCGACCGCCAACTCTCGCATCCGCTCGATGGCCGAAGAACGCTGCACCGCAGCCGGTATCACGCTGCGTGTCCCCAAGCCGCGCCTGTGCACCGACAACGGCGTCATGATCGCCACTCTGGGTGCGCACGTGATCGCCGGCGGCGCACAGCCTTCCGCGCTGACGGTGGCCACCGACCCGGGCCTCCCGGTCTCCACCAGCCACCTCTGAGGCATCTTCAACCCCGTCATCCCGGCATGCTTTTGGCCGGGATCCACACCCGCCGCGCAGCAACGGTTCGCGTTGGATTCCGGCCAAAAGCGCGCCGGAATGACGAGGGCGATGTCAGTCGCCCCAAAAAACGCGACCGCGACCGTGAGCGTGTGCTCCGGTCGCGGCGAGTAGGTATTCGTTGGTGCTAGTCGGTCGGTCGGACCATGGTTGTCACTCCGCCGGAACCCGAATTCGTATTCGAGCGCGGCGAAGGCGCGATCTTCGGCTCCGATTCCACGGGCGGCACGGCGGTGCCGAGCAGCGGACCGAGCAGGCGCGGCAGATCGGCGGGGAACGGGATCTGGGGTAGGTCCGGATCCGGGCGCAGCGGCGGCTGCTGCTGGCTGGTGGTGGCCGAGGGGATGGTGGGAACCCCGGTGGCCGAACCGGTTTGGGTCGGCGGCACGACGGGTGCCGTACGGCTGGGGGTCGGCTTGGGTGAACCGTTGGACGGACCGCTCGACGGCGTGGTCGGTGACACCGGCTGGACCGGGCCGCTCGTGGTCGGCGAGTAGTGCGTGTTCTGTGGTTCGGGCACCACGAATTCCTTGACGCCGTAACCGACGATCAGCCCGACCACCACGATCGCCCCGG
Source organism: Nocardia heshunensis (assembly GCF_054782115.1). Lineage (NCBI taxonomy): Bacteria > Bacillati > Actinomycetota > Actinomycetes > Mycobacteriales > Nocardiaceae > Nocardia > Nocardia heshunensis. The sequence continues at coordinate 71,186 of NZ_BAAGTC010000029.1, forward strand.
CCAGCGTGCCCGCCAGCTTGGTGAAGGTGCCGATCGGCGCGTCGGTGCCCAGCCCGATCACCGGGAAGGCGCTCGGCGTGGTCGAATCCGCCACCAGCGCCGCGCCTTTCGCGATCGCCGCCTCCGGCTCCGGCACGGTGATGACCGGCACGTCGAGCTGTCGTTCCAGCCCCACCACCATGATCGGCACGTTCGCGCCGCCGCCGATCACCGCGACCGCCTGCGGGAACTTCGGGGCTCGCGCGAACACCCCGCGCGCGAACACCGCCAGCTCGCGGAGCAGGTCGGCGACGATCTCCTCGAAATCCACCCGGGTGAGCTTGAGCGGCTGCCCGGCCACATGGTCGATGGTGACCGCCGGAACGACCGACAGATGCTCCTTGGCGGCCCGAGAACGATTGAGCAGGATGCCGCGGTTGGGCCGGATGCCGCGACGCGAGAGGTGGCAGTCCAGCAGGTGCTGCAGGATCAGCTCGTCGATGGCATTGCCGCCGATGGCGGTGGTCCGTTCGGACCGCAGCACGGTGTCGTCGGCGTGATCGGCCACGGTGACCGTGGTGCCGGTGGCCCCGATGTCGATGATCGCCACCGTGTCCCAGCGGTCCAGCAGCCCGGTGTGCCGCAGATAGGCCAGTGCCGCGGTGCTCTCGGGGATGAGATGCACCCCGTGGCGCTGCCGGCCGATGGCCGAGCGGATGACCTGAGCCTGTTCGCGGTCCCGGTAGGCGACGGCGATATCACCGGGCGGAGAGGGTTCGGGCTCGTGATGGTTGGCGATGCGGGCGACCGGATGCGCGCCGACCGGATGCACGACGTCGCGCGGGATCTGGGTGGTCATCAGTTCGATGGAGGACGCCACCAGATCACCGAGGTCGGAGTGTGCGGTATCGGCCGTCACGACCCGGTAGTCGAAGTTCTGGGCGCCGTTGGGCGCGGTGGCGACCGTCGCCGAGCACACCACCTCGGTGCCGGCGGAGATGCCGAGGGATGTTCGCATGTTCACCTCCCTTCGAGCGGATGGTCCTGGTGGAGACGACCATCTCGAACGGACTCCGGTTGCGCCCCATGGGTAACGGGCGCTGCCGAGCTACGGACCGTGGCGGGACCCTGTCCGATGGGGCATTCGGACCTGCCACTGATCACTTGCGGTTTGCTCTCTTCTCGAGCCCACGCGGATGGTTGCCGCGCGGATAGCGGGGTGAAGCAGTTGTGTAACTCTCGACGGCGGGCGTGGCGGGACCGATTCGGTCTCGTCGCGCGGCCGTCGTCAATGGTGTCACAATCCGTTATCCGAACGTTACAGATTTTCGGATTTCTTTGGAAGCCCTCAGATTCTCGGGCCGTCGTGTCGGCGAGTCGTGGTGGCAGCGCGTTGTCCAGCGGCGTTACGGGTAACGCGCGGTTGCGGGTAGCAGTACCTCCCCTTGAGCGCTGGCACTCCCGTGTATAGAGTGCTAGGAGGCACTGGTTACTGCTGAGGTGCCAGCTAGTGACTACTACGCAGGGGTCCCGGCACCCGCGACGACGGGGCCGATTGCGCAGGGGTCATGCACGAACGAAACCGTGAGTCCGGGGAACAGCCCCGGACGAGAAGAATCCCCTGAAAGTGGAGGGCTCAACGTGGCGAGCGTGAACATCAAGCCGCTCGAGGACAAGATCCTCGTCCAGGCCAACGAGGCCGAAACCACCACCGCCTCCGGCCTGGTCATCCCCGACACGGCGAAGGAGAAGCCCCAGGAGGGCACCGTCATCGCCGTGGGCCCGGGTCGGGTTGCCGAGGACGGCGTGACCCGCATCGCGCTGGACGTCAACGAAGGCGACGTCGTCATCTACAGCAAGTACGGCGGCACCGAGGTCAAGTACAACGGCCAGGAGTACCTGATCCTGTCGGCGCGCGACCTGCTCGCTGTCGTCACCAAGTAAGAACGCTTCAACTCTCGGGGCTCTCAGGGGCTTCCCCTGAAACCCCTTCGAGAGAAACACCGCCCCGGAGTCAGCTGCACACCGCAACCGACCCGGGGCGGAGTGCGTTCCAGCCCAACTCATTTCAGGAGCAGGTACATGGCAAAGCAGATCGAGTTCGACGAGAAGGCTCGTCGGGCGATGGAGCGCGGCGTCGACAAGCTCGCCGACGCCGTCAAGGTCACCCTCGGCCCGCGTGGCCGGCACGTGGTGCTGGCCAAGGCTTTCGGCGGCCCGACCGTCACCAACGACGGTGTCACCATCGCGCGCGACATCGACCTCGAGGACCCGTTCGAGAACCTGGGCGCGCAGCTGGTCAAGAGCGTCGCCACCAAGACCAACGATGTCGCCGGTGACGGCACCACCACCGCCACCGTGCTGGCGCAGGCGCTGATCAAGGGCGGCCTGAAGAACATTGCCGCGGGCGCGAACCCGATGACCCTGGGCAAGGGCATGAGCAAGGCCGCCGAGGCCGTCGCCGCCGCCCTGGCCGCCGCCGCGACCCCGGTCAACGGCGAGAAGGCCATCGCGCAGGTCGCCACCGTGTCCTCGCGTGACGAGGAGATCGGCGCCCTGGTCGCCGAGGCGCTGACCAAGGTCGGCAAGGACGGCGTCGTCACCATCGAGGAGTCCTCGGGTCTGCAGACCGAGGTCGCCATCACCGAGGGCGTGCAGTTCGACAAGGGCTACCTGTCCCCGTACTTCGTGACCGACCCGGAGACCATGCAGGCGGTCTACGAGGACGCGTGGCTGCTGCTGAACCGCGAGAAGATCAGCTCGCTGCCGGACCTGCTGCCGCTGCTGGAGAAGATCGCCGAGTCGGGCAAGCCGGTCGTCATCATCGCCGAGGACGTCGACGGTGAGGCGCTGTCCACCCTGGTGGTCAATGCGATCCGCAAGACCCTCAAGGTCGTTGCCGTGAAGGCCCCGTTCTTCGGTGACCGTCGCAAGGCGTTCCTGGACGACCTGGCCATCGTCACCGGCGGCACCGTGGTCAACCCGGACCTGGGCATCACGCTGCGCGAGGCCGGCCTGGACGTGCTGGGCAAGGCGCGCCGCATCGTGGTCTCCAAGGACGACACCACCATCGTCGAGGGCGCGGGCGCGCAGTCCGACATCGACGCGCGAGTCTCGCAGCTGCGCAAGGAGATCGAGAACACCGACTCCGACTGGGACCGTGAGAAGCTGGAAGAGCGCCTGGCCAAGCTGGCCGGCGGCGTCGCCGTCATCAAGGTCGGCGCGGCCACCGAGACCGAGCTCAAGGAGCGCAAGTACCGCGTCGAGGACGCCGTCTCCTCGGCCAAGGCCGCGGTCGCCGAGGGCATCGTCCCCGGCGGTGGCACCGCCCTGGTCCAGGCCGCCGCGACCCTGGTCGACCTGCGCGCGTCGCTCTCGGGCGACGAGGCCGCCGGTGTCGAGGTCGTGCGTGCGGCCCTGCTGGCCCCGCTGTTCTGGATCGCCAGCAACGCGGGCGTCGACGGCGCGGTCGTCGTCTCCAAGGTGACCGAGGGCAAGGACGGCTTCAACGCCGCCACCCTCACCTACGGCGACCTGGTCGCCGAGGGCGTCATCGACCCGGTCAAGGTGACCCGCTCGGCCGTCGAGAACGCCACCTCGGTCGCCCGCATGGTCCTCACCACCGAGTCGGCGATCGTCGAGAAGCCGGCCGACGAGCCGGCCGACGCCCACCACGGCCACTCGCACTAGGCCGTAGCGGCCGATCTCGGCTGACGTAACGAGGCCCCCGGACGAAACGTCCGGGGGCCTCGTTTTCGGTTCAGGCGAGGCCGCAGCGGGCCAGCAGGGATTCGGCTTCGGGGGCGGGAAGTTCGCGGGTGAGTTCCACCGAGGATTCGAGGGCGTCGTGCAGGACGCCGTACATGGTGGAGGGCCGCCAGTTGAAATGGATTCCCTTGGGAGCCACGATCAGCAGGGGTTTGCCGTCGAGGACGGGGAGTTCGTCCAGGGAACCCGAACCGGGCATGAAGGCGACACCCGGGTGGGCGAAGGTGAAGCGCTGGTGGTCCATCAGCGTTGCGGCGGCTTCGTAGTCGGACCGGGTGAGGTGGTCGTTGCGGGCGTAGCGGACGGCCAGGGGGTCCACCGGGTCGGCGTCGAGGTAGCCGGGGCCGGTGTGGCGCAGCAGGGCGTCCTGCAGCAGGGCGTAGCAGTGGTAGAGGCGGTCGCGGACGCCGATGAGGCGGAATTCGAAGGCGCGGCGGTTCTTCGGGTCCAGGACGAGCAGCTCGACGTCGTCGTGCAGGGTGAACATGTCGCGCAGCCAGAGCGGGACGAACTCGTCCTCTTCCAGCTGATCGAGGAGTTCCATCACGGCGGGGCGTTCCCGCCAGCGTTTGCGGGTTTCCTTGGAGCGGCTCAGCATCGTCATCGCCGCCGGAATGCTCAATTGCCCCGCGGCGCGGGCGAGTTCGTCGGGCTTCTCGGCCAGCGCATCCAATTGCTCGACGAGTAGCTCCACTGTCGCGTCGATGGCCGCGCCCGGATCGGCCCCGTGCTCGACCATCGTTCCGCTCAGCAGCGCGAGCAGCGCGGTGTGGAACAGATCGCCCGCGGGCATCAGATTGCGCAGCGACACCACGCCCGCCGTCAATTCCGCGGCGGTGGTCCCCGACTGCACCTGTGCGATCTCCGCGCGCACCGCGTCGGGCAGCAGGATGCCCTGCCCGGAGGTGAACGACTCGAGCTCCTCCGCGCTCGTGCGAGCCCGCACGAATTCGGTCAATGCCTGCAGCGTCATGAAAGTCCCTACCCCCGAGCCGAACCGACCGCCGCACGCTACCAGCCGATCCTCAGAGCCACTCTCAGGTTATGTGCGAGGGCCTCAGCGCGGGGGTGAGGGCGTCGTCCAGCTCGGGCTGAGGGGTTCGATGAGCACGGGCAACATCATTCCCGGCCGCCCCGGCGCGGTGGGGGCGCGGGGGTCCACGGCGCAGGCGAAGGCGTACGTGCCCGCGATCACCAGGGCGGTCGCCGCCAACGCGCCTGCGATGGCGCGGAAGTGGGAACGGACGAAGATGCTGAAGCAGCGCATGCCGGACGATCCGTTCGCGGGGGCGTCATGAATCCTCATGGCGCGCACGGAGTTCTACGGAGCGGATCGTCCGGTCACAACTGCCTGTTACCGGCAAAGTGCGCACCCAGAACCGGTCAGGCGACCTGTTTCTCGGGTGCGCAAAAGGAGTGAAGCGTCTTCGGGTCGGCTAGTCCCGCACGGGGTAGGTGGGGCGGCCGTTTCCGTGTCGGAGCGCGGGGTGGGAGTGGTGAATCGCGGTCGGCGTCGGATCTGTGGCTATCGCGGCGAGAAGACGGTCGCGGAGGGCGGGCGGCGGCGCTACGGCCGTCGTCGACGCGGCCAGCGCGAGCGCTTCTCGGGTCTGCTGCACTTCCTGGGTGAAGGCGGCGCGCAGTACCGGGTCATCGGTATCCAAGATTTCCGCCACTGCGCGCTGATCTTCGTCGCCGATCGATCCGAGCGCGACAGTGTGCGCGAGATCGATCTGGCTTTCGTTCATCTCACGTCACTCCCAAACTTTTCTTGAGTCGTGTCAGTCCATCCCGTATACGGGACTTAACGGTCGGTAATCCTACGCCCAAGTATGCCGCTACCTCGGCATATGTCCGCCCACCGAAGTAGGCCAGGGAGATGGCTTCCCGTTGTGTCTCCGTCAACGTGGCCAGGCCGGCGAGTACCGCCTGCTGCTCCAGCCGTCGTCCGACTTCTTCGGTGACCTCATCGAATTCGTTACCGAGAGTGCTGGTGCCGTAGGCGACTTCGCGTAGTGCGTGCGCCTGCTCGGCGCGGACACGATCGACCGCGCGTCGATGGGCCAGCGTCATCAACCACGTGACTGCCGAACCCTTGTTGGAGTCGAAGTTGGCTGCGGTGCGCCAGATCTGGAGATAGACCTCCTGGGTGGTCTCCTCCGCGTATCCCGGATCGTGTAGCACGCGTAGGACGAGGCCGAACACTCGCGCGTTGGTGCGGTCGTACAGCTCGGCGAATGCCTGCTGATCGGACTGCCCACAGCGTTCGAGAAGTGCGGCAAGTTCGAGACTTTCGGCTGCGCGCGCCGTCACCGCAGAGTCCATGCTGGGTGTTCCCACCCGACTGTCCCTCGAACTCTGGAACGAGTCGCCCTCTGCGGCAGGCGGCCGCGTTGTCACAACGCTCCGTTCTGTGTCATCGGCCACGAGGGTAGCGTGCCGCTATGACCTCCTCTCGGGTGGGGGTATCGGCAAAGCGACTGTGGCACAGCAGTTTTCCGTTTTGTACCGAAACGCCGCAATCGTGACTCGTGAGACACGCCGGGACGCGCCAGCAACCACCGGGCCCCGCTGAGCGGTGCCGGTTGTTTGCTAGGCATTCGGTACACCATCACCCGCGGATGGGAAAAATCTTCAGCTCACGCCGCCGCCTGCACCAGCAACAACGCTGATGAACACCAGTCACGCGAGTTTGCTCGTCGCGTCCCCGCTCATTCCCGCACACCTGATCGGCCACCCCGCCCGAACCCCGGGTAGGTGTCACCCGAATCCACAGCGATCACGCCCGAATTCGCGTCAACCCGCCTTGCCAAGCATCTCCCGCAAGGGGTTTCGACGGAAGTCTTCGAGAGTTGGCTATGCCACGACGCGGCGGCGATTGCGGCGGGCGTGGAGTTCGCGCTCGGTCTCGGACATGCCGCCCCAGATGCCGTAGGGCTCGCTGACCTTCAGGGCGTGGGAACGGCAGTGCAGCAGCACGGGGCAGGCCTTGCAGATCTCCTTGGCGCGTAGCTCCCGCTGGGAGCGGGCACGGCCGCGTTCCCCGTCTGGGTGGAAGAACACGGACGAGTCCTGGCCGCGGCAGGACCCGCGCATCTGCCAGTCCCAGACGTCGGCGTTCGGACCAGGGAGGTGGGTCGGCATAGGCATGGTGAACTCCTCTTGGTGCGAGCTCGTCGGCATTGTCGAGCGGTGCTGGTGGCAAACAGGTGGCCGCATCGCCGTGGCCCGGCGATCGCACTTCGCTGGTGCCGTATTTCAACACGACGCCAACGATGGCGATGACGTACGTTAGGTCGCACAACGAATTCGAGTCAATAGCTTCATTCGACTCGAGCCGAATACCTGCGCATTAGAGAATTAACATCCTCGCTATTTACAAGACACCCTCGCTGTGGCGATACTGTTCGGTTGCCCAGCATCGTGACCAACCTGTGATAGCCCATCCGACTGGTCAAAGTACCTGGTCGCAGCGGCTTTTTGAGTACGAATACCTGTCACGCGATCTATGCAAGCATCGCGATCAGAGTGATCTCAGCCATTGGACAACCGGCGCTGAGTGCGGTAGAGATGGCCGCTTCGAGGCGCTCAGGTTAATAGCGCGAAACGCTATACGAATTCCTAACGGGCGTGCTAGGCGATAGCGAGAACAGATTTACGGACTGGAAACACAAAGGCGCTTGTGAATGCTGATGGGTTGCTGGCCGACTGTGATATGGCGGCTGCCCTCACTTGGCCCCGTGCTGGTTAGAGTGCGGCTGTGCCTGTGCTCGAAGTGAACTCCGAACTCGCCGACGCCGCCTTCGGCGCCGCCCCCGAACGCGCTGCCGCCGGGTTGCCACCCGCCGCCGACGCGCACGAATCCTGGTTGCGGGCGGTCGCTCTCGGTGGTGTCGGGCACTATGCCGCCGCCCGCACCGAACTCGCCCGCGCCCGTCGCGCGACCACCGATCCCGCCTTGCTGTCGCTCACCCACAGCACCGAAGGTTCGCTGCTGCGCCAGCTCGGCTGGCACAGTCACGCCGCTGTCGCGGATGGCCGCGCCGCCGCGCTCGTGCTCCCCGTCGAATGTGACATAGCTCACGTGCCCGCCGTGGCCGCGGCCGAAAGACGCCACGCAGAAGCGGTTTGCGACGCGTTGACCGGGCTCGCAGCCGATGCCCTGGGCACCCTCCGCCCGGCGCTTGCCGCCCGGATGCTGAATCGTTGCCAGAATTACCTCGACATTCATCTGCCGGGCGGCGATTCGGCCTGGCGACCGCGTCTGCGCCTGCACTGGGTGTCTGCCGAGACGGCGCTGGCGGCCCCCGGCGCCGGACTGATCACCGCCCCCGCCGACGACCGCACGGCCGCGGCGCGACAGGCCCCCGCCCTGGCGCACGCGCAGGCCGCGGTCGCCCTCGCCGAGCAGTCGCCTTCCCGTCGGCATCTGGTGAAATCCCGGCTACTGCTGGCCGCCGCGCACGCCGCCGCCGGCGATCTCGACCGATCCCGCACTCTCGCAATCGAAGTCGACCGCGACTGCCGCGAACACGAACTGCTGCCGCTGCGCTGGGCCTGCGCCATGCTGCGCTCGGGGGTCGAACCCGACGGCGACGGAATCGAGGCCGCCGCGCGGTGTGCGCGGTTGCTGGCAACTCGCGGTGGGCGATTGCGTTCGGCCAGCGAGGTTCTCGGCCGTCCCTGAGCGCCGTCGGGGACTTCCCTGAGTCGTCCCCGAGAACGACCCCGTAACGCCTGGCTTGAATGAGCCAGCCGCTATTGTTGGACCGTTCCGCCCCTCCGCGGAAGCACCGGCCCTCCCGCCGCCGTGCCCTCTCGTAAACGCCAGGAACAGCTCTGACGATGAACAACACGGGTGAGGAGTTGGATCCCGCAGTCGTCGCTGCCGCAGCGCAGGGCGACCGGGCTGCCCTTTCCCAGGTACTGGTGAGCATCCGCCCCCTTGTGGTGCGGTATTGCCGCGCGCGCATCGGGACTGCCGAACGTGGTCAGCTCTCTGCTGACGACGTCGCGCAGGAGGTTTGTCTGGCCGTAATGACGGCCCTGCCTCGGTATCAGGATCAGGGTCGGCCGTTCATGGCTTTCGTCTACGGCATCGCCTCGCACAAGGTCGCAGACGCCCACAGAAATTCCGCCCGTAACAAGGCGGACGCCATGGCCGAAGTACCGGATGTCATATCCACCGACCAGGGACCGGAACAGCGAGCTCTCGAATCCGAAACGAGCCGACAGATGAACGCTCTGTTGGCGACTTTGCCGGAGAAGCACCGAGAAATCCTGATCCTTCGCCTGGTCATGGGTCTGTCGGCTGAAGAAACTGCAGTCGCCGTGGGCAGTACGGCGGGTGCTATACGAGTCGCCCAGCACCGGGCGCTCGCGAAACTCAAGTCTCAAGTGGCGAGGGCAGGTGAAATGTATGGCTAGGGATGGCGAGCGCGGTCGGGGCGACTTCAAGGCGCGACCTGGATCGCAGAACAGCGGTCCCTACGCCGAGGCGTCCGGTGATACCGGGCCGGTGGATATCGCCGCGGTGCGACGCGACGATGCGCTGATCGACGCCATCTCCGGCGATGGACCCGTGCAGACGGGCACCTCGGAGGAGTATCAGCTCGCGGCCTTGCTGGCGGACTGGCGTGCGGAGATCATGGCCGAGCCGTTGCCGGCCGGACCGGACCTGGATGCCATTGTCGCAGCGGTCAATCAGGAGATCGGCGCGCGGCAGGCGCGGATCGGAGCCTCGAACCGGGGGCGACTACGGCTGGTGCGCCCTCTTCTGGGTGCTGCGGCGGCTGCGGCGCTGATCGTCGGAGGTCTGACGGCGTTCTCCTACAACGCGAACCCGGGTGGTTTGCTCTGGCCGATGAAGGAGGTCGTGTTCAGCGAGCAGGCGCAAGCCACCGTGGTCTCGCGGGCGGACGACAGCCTGACCCAGGCACAGCAGCTGCTGGCGCAGGACAAGCCGGAAGAGGCGCAGAAGGCGCTGGCGAAGGCGGCCGACAATGCCAACCAGGTCAACGACTCCACCAAGAAGGACGACCTGAACGGCCGCTGGCAGCAGTTGTTCGGCGTGCTGGCGGCGAAGGCCCCGGATCTGGCGGCCCCGCTGACCTCGTTGATGCCGACGCCGAGCAAGCCGCCGGTGCCGACGACCATCCCGGTCGAGCCGACCACGCCGGTGACTCCGCCGAGCAAGGACGGCAGCACCGCACCGTCCATCGACCCCTCGGTGTTGGGCACGAATCCGAACCCGAACCCCAATCCGTCCTCGGGCGGCGGTGTTTCGACGGTTCCGACCGTGCCGCCGGTGACAACGATTCCGGCGCAACCGTCTTCGGAGCCGACCGAACCGGCGACTCCGCCGACGGGCAACCCGGGCAACACCAGCACGGTCGTGGTCGTGCCGACCGCCGGTAATACCGGCGGCGGTGGGGCCACCACCGGTGGCGGTGTGCCGCCGACCCAGCCGCAGCCGACGATCGAGAAGCCGGCTCCGGTTCCGGTGGTGCCGACCACGATTGCCATCCCGACCGTGCCGCAGTTCCCGGCGCCCGGGGTGCACTAGACGAGAGCTGTCCCCGATCGCCGTGGGCGGTCGGTGTTTCACGACATACGAGAAGGGCCCGCATCCCTGGGGATGCGGGCCCTTCTCGATGATTCAGACGTCGAACCCGTCGAATCCGTCGCCGTGCAGTGCCTCGTTCATCGAGGCATCCGCGTAGCCACGGCAGTAGTCCCAGGTGACGTACGCCTCGGGAGTCGGGTCGTAGGCGGGCTCGTGCGGTCGCACCGTGCCGTCCACCAGTAGCTGGAGGAGGTTGGCGCGCAACATGTCCCAGTCGTGGTAGTGGTCCTGTCGGCAGTCCTCGCAGCTGACCACGAGACCGCGGATACCGCGGTGGGCCAGCAGTGCCTCATATACCGCGAGGTCGGCGAGATCCTCTTCGACCGCTAGGCGCTCGTGAGGATCCAGCGGTTCCCCCGGCTCGATGGCATCGAGCGCGGCCGACGGGTCGGAGGGGTCTCCGGCGAATGGATCCGGCGGCAAGCCAGGTGGTAGATGGTCACGCACAGTCCCACGGTACGCAGAACAACCCCTTGTGCGCCAGCGCTGAAGGGGATTTGCCCTCACTTCGCTGGTGGTACAGCGCACAGTGATGTCGTGACAGTCGACACAGTAATGCCATAGCCGACAAACCGCAGCGGTTGTGGCGCCGGAGACAGCGCTGTGGCCGGGCTCGGGCGCGGGTGCGAAGTGGAATTCGACGACGGATACCATGGTTGACCAAGAGCCGGGTAGTAATCACCGGCATTGCCAGTCATCCACGCGTCCGCCGGTTCCCGGTCCGGCGGACGATGCCGAGGTCCAGGAGGGGTCGATCCGAATGAGCAGTCCCGTGACGGGCGAACGCAGTGATTTTGGCCGCCCTCGTACGGGCGGCGACGATCCCGACAAGATCGCCATGCTCGGCCTCACCTTCGATGATGTGCTGTTGCTGCCGGCGGCCTCGGATCTGATTCCGAGCTCGGTCGACACCTCCAGCAAGCTGACGCGCGACATCTCGCTGCGCACCCCGCTGGTGAGTTCCGCCATGGACACCGTGACCGAGGCGCGCATGGCCATCGCCATGGCCCGCGCGGGCGGAATGGGTGTGCTGCACCGCAATCTGTCGGTGGAGGCGCAGGCCGCGCAGGCCGAGACGGTGAAGCGCTCCGAGGCGGGCATGGTGACCGATCCGGTCACCTGTCGCCCGGACGACACGCTGGCCGAGGTCGACGCCATGTGCGCGCGCTTCCGCATCTCCGGTCTGCCGGTGGTGGATGCCCGCGGCATTCTGATCGGCATCATCACCAACCGCGATATGCGCTTCGAGGTGGATCAGGACCGCAAGGTCGAAGAGGTGATGACCCCGGCGCCGCTGATCACCGCGCAGGAGGGCGTCACCGCCGAGGCCGCGCTGGGTCTGCTGCGCCGCCACAAGATCGAGAAGCTGCCGATCGTGGACGGCTCGGGCAAGCTGCGCGGGCTGATCACGGTCAAGGACTTCGTCAAGACCGAGCAGTACCCGAACGCCACCAAGGACCGCGACGGGCGACTGCTCGTCGGCGCGGCAGTCGGTGTGGGTGAGGACGCGTGGGCGCGTGCCATGACGCTGGCCGACGTCGGCGTGGACGTGCTCATCGTGGACACCGCGCACGGGCATCAGTCGGGCGTGCTGCAGATGGTCGCCAAGGTCAAGGCCGAGGTCGGTGACCGGGTGCAGATCATCGGCGGCAATGTCGCCACCCGCGCGGGTGCGCTGGCGCTGGTCGAGGCGGGCGTGGACGCGGTGAAAGTGGGTGTGGGCCCCGGCTCCATCTGCACCACCCGCGTGGTCGCCGGTGTCGGCGCGCCGCAGATCACCGCGATCCTGGAGGCCGTCGCGGCGTGCAAGCCGCACGGTGTGCCGGTCATCGCCGACGGTGGTGTGCAGTACTCCGGTGATATCGCCAAGGCCATCGCGGCCGGTGCGTCGACCGTGATGCTGGGTTCGCTGCTGGCCGGTACCGCCGAGTCGCCGGGCGATCTGATCCTGGTGGGCGGCAAGCAGTTCAAGAGCTACCGCGGCATGGGTTCGCTGGGTGCCATGCAGGGGCGTGGCGAGGCCAAGTCCTACTCCAAGGACCGCTACTTCCAGGACGACGTGCTGTCGGAGAAGAAGCTGGTGCCCGAGGGCATCGAGGGCCGGGTGCCGTTCCGCGGCCCGCTGGACCAGGTGATCCACCAGTTGGTCGGCGGTCTCCGCGCGGCCATGGGTTACACCGGCGCGCAGACCATTCCGGATCTGCAGGCGGCCCAGTTCGTGCAGATCACGGCGGCGGGCCTGAAGGAGTCGCACCCGCACGACATCACCATGACCGTCGAGGCTCCCAACTACACCACTCGTTCGTAGCCGGACTCAACCGGTTCGCGCACTGCCGCGGACCGGTTTTGTCATGTCCGGCAACCGAACTCGAAAGGACTGAACAACGATGCGCGATATGGTCGAGATCGGCATGGGCCGCACCGCCCGGCGCACCTACGAGCTGGACGATATCGACATCGTGCCCTCGCGGCGGACCCGCTCGTCCAAGCAGGTGTCGCTGGCGTGGCAGCTGGACGCGTACCGCTTCGAGATCCCCTTCCTGGCGCATCCGACCGATGCGCTGGTGTCGCCGTCGTTCGCCATCGAGCTGGGTAAGGCCGGCGGGCTGGGCGTCATCAACGGTGAGGGCCTGTGGGCCCGGCACGCCGATGTGGACGCCAAGATCCAGCGGCTGACCGAGATCGCGGAGAAGGAAGGCACCGAGGCGGCCGTCGCGGCGTTGCAGGAGCTGCACGCCGCGCCGATGCAGCCGGATCTGCTGGCGGCCGCGGTCGCGCAGGTGCGTGCCGCCGGTGTCACCACGGCGGTCCGGGTCAGCCCGCAGAACGCGCGGGCGCTGACCCCGGCGCTGGTGCAGGCCGGGATCGACCTGCTGGTCGTGCACGGCACCATCATCTCCGCCGAGCACGTGGGCGACGGAGAACCGTTGAACCTCAAGACCTTCATCGCCGAGCTGGACGTGCCGGTGGTCGCGGGCGGCGTGTCCGATCACCGCACCGCGCTGCACCTGATGCGCACCGGCGCGGCCGGTGTCATCGTCGGCTACGGCTCCATGCAGGGCGCCACCACCACCGGTGAGGTGCTGGGCATCGGGGTGCCGATGGCCACCGCCATCGCCGACGCCGCCGCCGCGCGCCGGGATTACCTGGACGAGACCGGTGGTCGCTACGTGCACGTCATCGCCGACGGCGAGACCCTGACCTCCGGTCACGTCGCCAAGGCCATCGCCTGCGGCGCGGACGCGGTGATGCTGGGTGTGCCGCTGGCCATGGCCCAGGAGACCCCGGGCAACGGCTGGTACTGGCCGTCGGCCGCCGCGCACCCGTCGGTGCCGCGGGGCGCGGTGCTGCCGTACGCCATCCAGGAGGAGCGCGTCCCGCTGGACCAGGTCCTCAACGGCCCCTCCAACGACCCGTTCGGCTCGCTGAACCTCGTTGGCGGCCTGCGTCGTTCGATGGCCAAGACCGGCTACTGCGACCTGAAGGAATTCCAGAAGGTCGGTTTGAACGTTCGCGGCTGAGCGAACACCCTGACCACGCGCCCTTGCACATTCACTCGAATGTGCAAGGGCGCGAGTCGTTTCGGCGACACCTGGACGGGATGGCCCAGTCGCGGACTGCTCGGTCGACGACTTCTCGTCATTCCGGCATGCTTTTGGCCGGAATCCAACGCTGGTGAATGTGGATCCCGGCCAAGAACACGCCGGGATGACGGATGGGCTGTGGGATGAAAGGTAGGCCGGTCCGGGGATCTCAGCGGCTGCCGGGGCGGGCGCTGAAGTTCTGGAGCGGCGGCACGGCCAAGTCGCGGAGGAATTCTCGGATCGCCGAGTTCACCGCTACCGGGTGGGTCATGTTGACCGTCTGGCGGGCGCCCTCGATTTCCACGTAGCGGGCGTCCGGCAGGCGGTCGGCGAGTTCGCGGGCGTGGGAGCGGGGGACGCCGGAGCGGGTGGGGTGGATGACCAAAGTGGGGCAGGTGATTTCGGCTAGTCGGTCCAGGATGGAGTCGCGGGTGAGCAGGGCGCCGGCGGCCACCTCGGTGGCGTTGGGGTCGCGGGCCAGCCAGCGTTTCACCCACACCGCGCGGTACCAGTCGTCATCGCCGATGAGCCAGCGGGCCAGGTATTCGGCCAGCGCCGGGCGGGGGCCGTCTTCGTACCATTTGTCCAGAAACCTACGGGCATTGGTGAGTTCGGCGGGAGTCGGTTCGTGTGCCTCGCTGCTGAGCAGGACCAAGGCGGCGACGCGGTCGGGGGCCAGTAGCGCGGTGCGCAGGGCGATGAAGCCGCCCTGCGAAATCCCGCCCACCACGGCCCGTTCCACGCCGAGCTGATCCAGTACGGTCAGCGCGTCCCGGGCGGAGGTCCAGTACGTGAACGGCAGCCCCTCGTCATGGGTTCTGCCGTGCCCGCGCGCATCCCAGGTCACCATCCGGAACTCCGGTGTCAGCGCCGCCTGCTGCGACGCGAACATCGTTCGGTCCATGAGGAATTCGTGCCCCAGCAACACAACCGGACCTTCGCCCCCGCTGTCCTCGTAGTGGATCTCGGCATCGATCGCACGGGCGAATGGCACGAAGTAGAGGATAGCCAGCGGGGCCGACAAACTGCCGGGCTTTCCCGCCCACCGTCACACTCGGTGTCGCTCGGCCCGATTCGCCGGAGTCACTCGGCCCGATTCGGGCGGGCCGAATTCCGGCCGTCGGGGGTCGGAAGTCCCTATCCGGAAATGGCGTGCCGCGAATACCGTCCCGTTGCCACCACTTCCGGGCCGGGCAGTACACCGCTTCCGAGGCCGCGGCGCATCCCCGGCCCGGGGTGATGGTCCAACCGCAGGTCACGCGGGGTGCGCCGGTTCGTGCGATCGGGGGTTGCCCGGGGGCGATGTGTCCTGTATCGCTCCGTAGACTGTGCGGGTGGCAGATACCCAGCGACCAGTCCTTGTCGTCGACTTCGGCGCGCAGTACGCGCAGTTGATCGCGCGCCGGGTGCGCGAAGCGAGTGTGTATTCGGAAGTGGTTCCGCACACGATCACCGTCGAGGAGATCGCGGAGAAGAACCCCTTGGCCGTGATTCTTTCCGGCGGGCCGAGCAGTGTGTACGCCGAGGGCGCACCGCAGTTGGATGCGCGGCTGTTCGATCTGGAGCTGCCGGTCTTCGGTATCTGCTACGGATTCCAGGCCATGGCGCAGGCGCTCGGCGGGACGGTGTCGCACACCGGGACTCGCGAATACGGGCGCACCGAACTCAGTGTCGACGGCGGCATCCTGCACGGCGGGCTGCCGACCCGGCAGCCGGTGTGGATGAGCCACGGCGACGCCGTCACCGACGCCCCCGCCGGGTTCGAGGTGACCGCGACGTCGGCGGGCGCGCCGGTCGCCGCGTTCGAGGATCGGGCGCGCAAGCTCGCGGGTGTGCAGTACCACCCGGAGGTGCTGCACTCGCCGCACGGCCAGCAGGTGCTGAGCCGCTTCCTGCACGAGATCGCCGGGATTCCGGGCGCGTGGACCGCGTCCAATATCGCCGAGGCGCTGATCAAGCAGGTGCGTGAGCAGGTCGGGGACGGGCACGCCATCTGCGGTCTGTCCGGCGGCGTGGACTCCGCGGTCGCCGCGGCGCTGGTGCAGCGGGCCATCGGGGATCGCCTCACCTGTGTGTTCGTCGATCACGGTCTGCTGCGCGCGGGTGAGCGCGAGCAGGTGCAGCGGGATTTCGTCGCCGCGACCGGGGCCAAGCTGGTCACCGTCGACGCGGTCGACAAGTTCCTGGGTGAGCTGAAGGGCGTCACCGATCCGGAGGAGAAGCGCAAGATCATCGGCCGGGAGTTCATCCGGTCGTTCGAGGACGCGGTCTCCGAGGTGGTCGGCGAGCAGGGCGAGACCAAGGTCGAGTACCTGGTGCAGGGCACGCTGTACCCGGACGTGGTCGAGTCCGGCGGCGGCGCCGGCACCGCGAACATCAAGTCGCACCACAATGTCGGCGGGCTGCCGGACGATCTGGAGTTCGCTCTGGTCGAGCCGCTGCGGCTGCTGTTCAAGGACGAGGTGCGCGCGGTCGGCCGCGAGCTGGGATTGCCCGAGGAAATCGTTGCGCGCCAGCCGTTCCCGGGTCCGGGTCTGGCCATCCGCATTATCGGCGAGGTGACCTTCGACCGGCTGGAGCTGCTGCGGCAGGCGGATGCCATTGCGCGCGAAGAGCTTACGGCCGCGGGGCTGGACAAGTCGATCTGGCAGTGCCCGGTGGTGTTGCTGGCCGATGTCCGCAGCGTCGGCGTGCAGGGTGACGGCCGCACCTACGGCCACCCGATCGTGCTGCGCCCGGTCTCGTCCGAGGACGCCATGACGGCCGACTGGACGCGACTGCCCTACGAGGTGCTCGAGCGCATCTCCACCCGTATCACCAATGAGGTGGCGGAGGTCAACCGCGTGGTGCTCGACGTGACGAGCAAGCCGCCGGGGACCATCGAGTGGGAGTGAGCTAGCTCCCCCCTGAACGCGAAGGGCCCCGCACCTGAAAAGGTGCGGGGCCCTTCGGCCTTCGTGGGAGGGCAGCTCCCGGAAGGGGGTGCGCTGTCCCGGCGAGGGAAGGGACAGCGCGGGGTCGGCCTAGTCGCGATTCTTTCTCGGGGTGAGAACCAGGACTACGCCGACGACTATGGCCGCGATCACCACGATCCAGCCGAGCGACAGTCCGCCGGAGACGGGCCAGGAGCCCGGGCCGACGAAGGCCCAGATGCTCACCCCCAGGCCGAGCACTCCGGCCAGCAGGAGTCCGAACGAGGGTCGGCGCTTCTTGTTCTTGTTCTCAGCCATGGTTCACCTCCACATTTCCCATCTGTACATCGACGGAAAGGTTCAGGACGGGGCCCGTCGCCGGGCCGGAGATTCCGGTGGGGCAGTTCGAATCACCCATGCGGACATTGCATTTCGTGTTCACACGCACGTTCGGCGGCAGGATCACGCGGGCGTCGCCCATGCGCACCTTCAGTGCGACGGTACGGTCCTCGGTGAGTTGCAGCTTGCTCAGGTCCAGGGTGCCCGAGCCCATCGTGACGTGGTATTCCGGCAGCAGCTCGGAAGCCGTTGTGGCGGACCACTTGTGGTCGCCCATCGCGCCCTGGTCGAATTGGATCGGGCCGATCAGCGAGGCCAGGATGACGAAACCGGCCAGCGGGGCGAGTAGCACCATGAGGCCGTGGCCGCGGCGCAGGAAGGCGCCGACGATGAGGCCGAGTGCGACCACCGCCAGGGCGGCGGCGCCGATGCGGCTCGGGGTCATCCAATCCACCCCCGAGGCGGCCACGGAACCCGCTGCGGCAGCGGCCAAGATGGCCAGGCCGATGGTGACGGCGGTGAGCCGGGAGTGGGGGCGGCGTTCGGGGGCCTGTACGGCGGTCTGACGCGGGGGCAGACCGGGTTCGGGGAGATCCCACGCCAGCGGCGCTACGCCGAGCGGATCCCAGCCGGGCGGGGTGGGGCCGAAGTCGGGGGAGATCGGGGCGGGGCCGAAGCCGGTGCGCGGGCGGTCGCCGGTGGGGGGAATGCGGTGCAGGACAGGGGGTTCGCCTGGTCCCGTGGGTGCGGGGGCGGGGAGATCGCCGCTGTCGCCGGTGGCGGATGCGTCTGCGGGTGCCGCCTCGGCGGGGGAGTCGGACTTGGCGAGATCGACCGGGGCCGAAGGTGTCTCGGTGCCCTGCGGGGTCTCGGCGCTCTCCGGCTCCGGGGACGATCCGGGCTTGCTCAGGATCACGGTGTCGGCGACCGCGGAGGCGGGGGCGTAGCGGGTGTCGAGCACCTCGGTCACGTTCTCGCCGTCGCCGGGCAGGCTCTGCGACATGCTCTGTCCGGCCTCGGACTGCGACATGCTCTGTGCGGCAGCCGGTTCCGATGGGGACTGCTTCGGATCGGGCTCGTAGTGGTCGGGCATGGTGGTGTAGGGCCCGTAGGTTTCGAAGGTGACGGCGTTGGTGCCGGGGTAACCGGTCCAGTACGGGTTGGTGGTGCCCGGGTAGCCCGTGTTGAGCAGGTTGTCGGCGCCCGCCTGCTCGAAATAGGTGGCGGGCGGCTGGGGTTGGCGCTGATAGAGCAGCCACCAGCCGACGAGCATGAGGAAGAACCCGATGACCCCGGACCCGCCGAGACCCACCCCGACGGGCCCGGCCGTGGTCACCGCGATACCCAGCGCCACCATGAGCACGATGGTCATGGACGAGGACTGCGAGGCCCGCCCGCGGCCGAAGAGCGATTCCGCGGCGGAGGACTGGTCACCGGCCTGCGGCAGCAGCAGCCACGCGGCCAGGTAGAGCACGATCCCGGCCCCGCCGAACAGCGCCGACACCACGAACGCCACCCGCACCAGCACGGGGTCCACATTGAACCGGCGCCCGAAACCGACGGCCACGCCCGCGATCGGCCCGTGCTTGGGGAACCGCATCGGCCGGGTCTGCCACAGATCGTGAAGCTGATCGGAGAAGCCGGTACGTCCGGCGCTCTTGGACCAGTCGCTCGTTCTCGTCATGCTCTCCATCGTGGCGCCCGATGCTGTTCAGGCGCATCGGGGATCACCCTGAATGGCCACCTGACTTCGGTGGAATCGTGATCTGCTCACGCCGCCTGCGGCACAACCGATCCAGCGCGGGGTTCAGGACACCCAGGGGCCGACTCCGCCGACGTGGTCGATGGTGATGTGGGTCAGGTAGCCGGCCGGTGAGCCGGGTGGCGGGAAGCCGGTGCCGGGGCCCAGGAGGGAATTGGCGATTTCGTCGAGGAGTTCGGGGGCGCCGCCCTCCTCGATGTGGGCGGTGCCCTTGATCGAGAGGTAGGGGGGCTGGAGAGTGCCGGATTCGGGGGAGACGAAGGTTACGGCGACGCGGGCGTCGCGCCGGATGTTGCGAACCTTCTGGTGTTCGGCCAGATGGGCGGTGACCAGCTCATCGTCTCCGTCGGCGGTGCGCTGCACCGCCATCCAGACCAGGCTTACTTGAGGACTGCCGTCGCGATTGAGCGTGACCAGGGTTGCGGGGGTGGACCCGATGAGCTGGCGGGCGGTGTCGTCGAGTTTCATGTCGTCCCTCTTCGCATAGGTGTGTCGAAGCGCGTGTTGGAAACTCTTGCTGGCGATAGTCTACTCAAGTAAGGGTGTGGATGTCGGTGGGTTACGCGGGCCGGCGGTAGACCGCGACCACGGGGATTCGACGGGTGGTCTTGGCGCGGTACTCGGTGAATACCGGCATGATTTCGATCATGCGCTCGTAGAGATCGTCGCTTTCCTGCCCGGTGAGGAATTCGGCCTTGCCCGTGTAGGTTTCGGTGCCGAGTTCGACGGTGAGCTCCGGATTGGCGCGGAGGTTGTGGTACCACGCGGGGTGTTTATCCGCCCCGCCGTTGGAGGCGATGATCACGATGCGGTCGGTATCGGGCACATAGACCAGCGGATTCGTCACGGCACGACCGGATTTCGCGCCGGTCGTGGTGATCACGACCATGTTGTCGCGCCCCTCGAGAGGCCCACCGACCTTCCCGCCGTTGGCCCGAAACTCTTCGATCACCGACTCGTTGAATGCGTTCATCTCACCCGTCCTCTCGTGGTTGCCGTTGCTGGTAACCGGTTGGGGCGCGGGGAAATTCCGGCGGATTACCGATGCGGGCAGGGTGGGTTGTAGGGGAGTTGGGGAAGGTAGCGATGCCACAGGTCTTCGGTCCACATCGAGCCGGTGGCGGCGCAGATGCGGGTGACGGCGTGCTGCTCGTCCAAGTCCCACAGGCGGAGTGCGCCGTCCTTGGCTCCGGCCGCGGCGTGCAGGCCGTCGGGTGCCAGGGTCGCGTTCCAATCGCTCGTGGACGTATCCGCCAGTGTGACGGTGCGTCGGGGGTGAGCGCGGTCGGTGAAGTCCCAGAGTTGGACACCTCCATCGTCACCGCTGGTGAGCATGGTGTGGCCGGTCGCGGAGAAGGCGATGCTGCGAATCGTGAGATTGTGTGCGGCGACCGGGTCGCCGAGGCGGGTCGGCCGGGTGGGATCGCTGATGTCCCAGCTCTGGATCAGCTCGTTGCTGGAGACGATCAAGGTTCGTGCGTCGGGGGCGAGAGCGAAAGTACCGAGCTCCCCGCTGGGGCGGCGCATCAACTCCGCGACGCGGTGCGGCTGAGCGGGATCGGCGATATTCCAGAGGGTCAGGGCGCTGATGTCCTTCCCTTGGTCTCGGATGTAATCGCGCACCATCAGCGACTTGTTGTCCGGTCCGAAGGTCAACCAGGCGTAAGGGGCCGATAACGGAATCGGATTGCCGATCGGGGTCGGTCGGGTGAGATCCGCGGTATTCCACAGATGCAGCATGCGATCGTCGCCGACGACGGCGGCGAGACCCCAATTCGGGCTGATGGCCACACTGCCGTTTCGGTAGGCGGACAGCTTCCAGTCCGCCACGGGGTGAATACGCGCCGGGTCGGAGGTGTCGAGCAGCTGGGTGGTGTCGGTGGTCCCGTAGTTGGAGCGGAGCAGGATCGCGTTCCCGTTGGGAGAGAGCTCGAGGTGGCCCAGCGTGGGTTCGATCCTGTATTCGCCGAGCCGGGTGGGTGATCGGTCTTTTCGGCTGTCCCACAGGGCGATTCGCCCGTCAGTGGACATTGTTGCCATCCGATCCCCGGCGACGTCGAAGACAGGCGTGTTCGCCCACCCGGCATGCTCGGTGAGGATGGCGGGCGGCAGGGACCAGGTTCGAAGGTCACCGGTCCAGCCACCGGCCGTGAGTGTGCGACCGTCCGGGGCGAAGGCGAGCACCTTGGGTCCGCTGTGGCAGGGCATGGTGACGTCGGTGTAGTGGCACAGGCTGGGACTGCTCGACAGCGGATTCCCCAACGCGGTCGGTGTGGCGGGATCCGTGACGTTCCACAGCCCGGCCGATCGTGTACTACTCGCGGCCAGGGTGTGTCCGTCCGGGGAGAACTCCAACGCCCACAGGCTTTCCCCGAGGGTTGTGTCGAAGGTCGTCACTCGACGCGGGTGTACCGGGTCACCGACATTCCACAGCTCGATGCTCGAGTCGTTGTCGCCGGTCGGATGTATTGATCCGTCGCCGCTGCCGATAGCCAGCAGGGTGCTGTCCGGACTGAAGGAGATCCCGTGGACCGCAACGGATTCCGTGAGACCCGGATTCAACAGGACCGGATTCGTCCGATCGGCGATGCTCCAGAGTTCGACCGTGCGGTTGGCAAGGGACTGGGTATCCGTCGACGGCGGATAGTGGACCAGCACCAGCAGGCGGCCGTCCGGGCTGATCCGCACCTCCTCGGCCGAGGAGCGCAGCGGGCGGGTCGCGCCCATGACCGGCGCATTCGGGTTGCTCGTATCCCACAGCATCAGCTGTGTCGTGGTGACAGCCACGAGCGTGTGCCCTTGCGGCACGAAGTTGACGCGGGCCCGAGTCGGCACGCCGGGCAGGGTTGCGATACGGCGGGGTTCGGACGGGACAGAGATGTCCCAGAGCGCGCCGTCCGAGGTGGGGCTCGCCGTGGTGGCGGGTGCCGTCGCGAGTTCCGTCCCGTCGGGGCTGAACGCGAAATCCGTGACGCCATCGAGCTGTTTTCCCAAGGTACCGGGGTGTAGCGGGTCGGTGGTGTCCGACAGCCGGAAGGATCCGTCGTAAGACATCGTTCCCAGCAGGGTGCCGTTCTTGTTGTAAGCGACCTTGTCCACCGCCTGGGCGAACATCGCGGTGGTGGCCATCAAGGGCTGATTCTGGGTCTGCAACAGCTGGGATCGAGCGGTCGCATCGTTCGGGCGCATGCGCCAGGCGACCAGATCCAGCTCGGCAGCCAGCGAGGGGTCGATCGACCGCACCCGGTTCGCCTCGGCCAGGACGGCGGCGAAATCCTTGTCATTGCGGCGTTGCTCGGCGAGATGACTCTGGCTGTACGCGCCGAATGCGAATACCAGCAATGCGCTGCCGAGCAGCGCGAGGATCGCTTTGGTGCGGACCGATCGGCGTCGGCTTCGGGTATGGGCCTTCGCGGCGGTGGCGAGGAACTCCTGGGCCAAGGGGCCCACCGGGGGCGGTTCGACGGTGTCGAGGGCGCTGCGCAGGCGGGTGCCGCGGTAGAGGAGGGATGAATCTCGGTCCTGGGCAGCCCATTCGGCGGCGTCGGTTTCGAGACGTTGGCGGACGAGGTAGCCGACGCGGTCTTCGTCGATCCAGGTGCGGAGGCGGGGCCAGGCGGTGAGGACGATTTCGTGGGTGAGGGTGACGGCCTCGGCGTCGAGGGTGACGAGGCGGGTGCGGGAGAGGAGTTCCAGTGCGGCGGTGGCATCTTCGAGGTCGGCGGCGCGGGACAGGAGGTCGGGGCGGAGGCCGGGGCGGCGGGTGTCGCGGGCGTCGCGGCTGACCGAGACGAGGGCGAGGAGGATGGTGCGGGCCGCGTCCTGTTGGCCGGGAGTCAGTTCGTTCCAGGCGTATTCGGCGGTTTCGGCGACCGAGCCGACGACGCCACCGACCTTGCGGTAGCCGGTGGTGGTGAGGCGGCGGCCGTCGCGGTGCTGCCAGGTGGCGGCCATGACGTGCGACAGCAGGGGGAGGGCGCCGGGGTCGTAGGTGCGGTGGCCTTGATGATCGGCGGCACCGCAGAGTTCGGTGATGACCAGCTCTTCGAGGCCCGGTTCGAGTTCCAGGCCGACCGTGCGGGCCGGACCCGAGATCGCCTGTGCCAGTTCGTCCTGGCCCATGGGGCCGAGGGGGTAGCTGCGGTGTTCGAGGGCGTCGCGCAGCACCGGGTGGTGCAGACAATGCGCGTAGAAGTCGGCGCGCAGGGCGAGGACCACCGTGATCGGATCGTCCGCGCGGGTGGCGCATTCGTGCAGGGTGGTCAGGAAATCGGTCCGCACCGCTTCGTCGGTGCAGGTGGTGAACACTTCCTCGAACTGATCGACGACGAGCAGGCGGCGGGGGCCGTCCGTCCGCGGGGCCAGTGCCGTGTGCACCCTCGTCAAGACTGGTGTGCCGGATTCTGCTGCGGGACTATCGAATACCGTCAGCAGGGTGATCAGCGGGTCGGCTCCGGGAGTGGCGGTAGTGATCTCCCACTCGGTCAGGGCTGGGATCAGGCCTGCGGACAGCAGCGAGGATTTCCCTGCACCCGATGCGCCCGTGACGACAACCAAGCCGTTCGAGTCGCGGACCAGGTCGACGAGCTCGGTGGTGGCGGAGGCTCGGCCGAAGAACAGCTGCCGGTCCTCGCGACGATACGGGCTCAGTCCGGGATACGGGCAGGCAGCCTCGGAATCCTCTTCCGGATCCCAGGACGTCGCCGCTTGCCAGAGGCGTTGCCACTCTTTGGGTTCGGCCAGCTGCCGGGTGAGCGGATTACCCGCCTTGCGGGCCAGCTCGACCAGCGTGAGCACCACCGGCAGCAGTGATTCGAAGCGCGCGGGCACATTCCGCCCGGCCTTCCAATCGCTGATGCGCTGCGCCGACGCTCCACCCGGCCGCGCACCCTGCGCCGCTCGCATCCGCGCCTCGGCGGCGGTGGCGACCCGCCGCAGCGTCGGATTTCCCGCCACCTCATACAGTTCCGCGAATCGTTGAGCGAAAAGTGCTCGTGGAGAACGGATCTCCCCATCATTCGTGCTCTCGCTCACCAAAGCCGTTCCGGTTCCCGCTCACTCCCACCCGACGAGCTCAAGATTACCGACCGGGCGGCCTTCTCCCAACCCGGTCGGTGAGTGGCTGTTCAGGCGGAGGCGGCGATTTTCCAGAGGTGGCCGTCGGGGTCGGCGAGGTAGGCGAAGTAGCCGCCCCAGCCTGCGGAGGCGGCGGGCTTGACGATGGCGCCGCCGGCGTCGAGGGCGGTGGTGATGACGGCGTCTACTTCCTCCGGGGTGGTGACGATGTGGTGGAAGGAGACGCCGCGGAAGCCGGAGCCTTCGGGGGAGACGCCTGCGTCCTTGGCGGCGTGGGCAGTCGGGTAGATGCCGAGGGCGGAGCCGCCGTCGAGGTCGAAGGACGCGAAGTTGGGGAAGTCCTGGGCGAGTTTCGCGCCGAGGGCTACGTAGAACTTCTTGGAACGCTCCATGTCCTCGACCGCCAGCATGATGGTGGTGACCTGCAGTGCCATTGTCTTCTCGTTTCTGCCGTTGTTTTCGGGTTCGCTGACTCGACCGGCGGCGTGGAGGAAATGTGACCGGCAGTGGCATGGATCACATATGCAGGGTTCCGAATGGATTGAGCTGTCACATATCCCGGCTCTCACCTGTCGAGGAACCATGACGACGATTACGAGCCCCGCGATCCAGACCCGTCCCGCCACCCGTGCGCAGGCCCGCACGATTGCCTACTGGGCGTGCACCCTGCTGCTGGTTTTCGTGCTGAGCGGCGGCGCTTACGGCGAACTCACCCGGCAGTACGGGACGCTGGAAACCCATACTGTCCTCGGCTTCCCCACCTATCTGCTGCCGCTGCTCGCGACCTGGAAACTGCTGGGCAGCGCCGCCATCCTGGTTCCGGGCTTCCCTCGCCTGAAGGAATGGGCTTACGCCGGAATGTTTTTCAATATGACCGGCGCTTTCCTCTCGCACCTCGTCGAGAAGGATTACGGCTCGGCCGGAATGCATCTCACCGTGACCGCCGGTGTCACCGGCTTGGTCATCGCCTCCTGGGCGCTGCGCCCGGCGAGCCGCACCCTGCCTCGGCAGGGTGCGGCTCAGCGGATCACAGCGTGATCGGGTCACCGACGACGTAATCCGCCGCGTCCGCTCCCGGGGAGGTTCCCTCGATGATGGTGTAGGACTGGACGGTCAGCGGGCCGCCGCAGCCGTCCACCTTCAGTTGGTAGTCGTTGCTGACGATGTAGCCGGTGTCGCCCGCGGGCAGCTGCTTCCCGTCGCCGTCGATCTTGATGTCGATGATCTTGCCGGGCGTGATGTTCAGGTTGAAGCCGATGGTGCCGCCGATGGTGGGGGCGATGGACACGCTCGCGGTGGGCGTCACCATCTCGAGCCCGGCCGAGACGCCGAGGTCGGCGCTCAGGGTCGCCCCGGCGGTGCCGGTGATGGTGAACTTCACGTCCAGGTCCACCGCGCAGGCGGCGAAGTATCCGGTCCGGATCTTGGCGGTGCCGCCGGTGACCTTGCCGTAGGACGTATTGCTCAGGTACACCTCCCGGCTGGTCGGCATCCCGTTCAAGGGCGGGACAACACCGTAGGAGGCGTCCTGATTGCCGACCGTGACCGACAATCCGTTCGGTGCGACGGTCGTCTTCTCGTGCGGCGCGAGTCCCCCGTCCGCATGGGCGATGCCCCCGGTCGCCACTCCTCCGAGCAGTCCCGCGGTAGTGATGCCCCCGGCGATAGCGGTCTTGATGTTCATGGTGAGTCCTCCCCGACTCTCGAAGCGAGGCGCTGTGCCCCGTTGAGATGAAAGGTAGGGAAGTGGCGTGGGGCCCGGTGAAAGCCTTTCCCCGAGCCGGGCGAAAACCCCTGATCACCGGTGCCGCAACGGTTATCCGGTCCGGCCGCGACGGAAACGCGGTGCGGCGAGCCGCCCGTCCGGACCGGTCGGGGCGGGATCGGAGGGTGATGCGCCGCGGCTACCGCCGGATTCTGCTGCCGCGCAGGTCAATACGTCTTTTCCGTCCGGACCGGACAAATCCGCGACCCGATGGGATCCTTTGTCCTACACCAGGATCACGAGTCAGGGGGCGGTGACCTATGGGCCCGGAGGCTCTGATCAACGACGACGCCGAAGTCATCTCACCGCGTGCCCTGTTCGCCGCGCGATTCAGCTCCCTCTATGTCGCGGCGGGCAATCCGACCCTGCGCAGTCTGGTGGACGCCGCCAACGACCGGATGCGCGCGGCACGGGGAGCCCGAGACACCGGGCGATCGACCATTCAGCGCGTGAGCGATTGGCGCGTCGGTCGCAGCGTGCCCGCACGATTTCGAATCCTTCGCGCCGGTGCTGCTCACCCTGGTGGACCTGGCCGCCCGCACGGGCACGCCGCTGCCCGGCACGCTCACCAACCTGTCCGAGTGGCGGGCGCTGTGGAAGGCGGCCGCCTCTTCGGCTGCCGCGTCGAATGCCGTGCCGCACCAACTGCCGCGCGCCATCACCGATTTCACCGGTCGGGAGGAGATTGCCGAGCGACTCTCGGCACAGCTGATCGCAGACTCGTCGGGCTCGGTCGCGGTCGGCGTGATCACCGGCATGGGCGGAATCGGCAAGACCACCCTCGCCATTCGCGTCGCGCACGGGATTCGGGATCGCTTTCCCGACGGACAGCTCTACGTCGACCTGCGCGGCGCCGGACGCAACCCGACCGAACCCTTCGACGTAATCGGTGACCTGCTGCGCGATCTCGGCGTCGGCGAGGGCGCGATCCCCGCCACGCTGGATGCGCGGGCCGCGCACCTGCGCAGCACGCTGGATGGCCGACGCATCCTGCTCATCCTCGACAATGCGGCGAGCACCAACCAGGTGCGGTCGCTGCTGCCGGGTGCCGCCGGATGCGCGGTGCTCATCACGAGCCGAACGTCGCTGCCCGACCTGGCCGGTGCCGCCGCCGTCCAACTCGGCGGGCTGACACCGCACGAGGCGGCCACGCTGTTCGGCAAGATCGTCGGCAAGGAACGGGCCGCCGCCGAGCCCGCCGCGATGGAACAGCTTCTCGGCCATTGCGGTTCGCTGCCGCTGGCCATCCGGATCGCGGCTGCGCGACTGGCCGATCGAGCAGGCTGGACGCATTACGTCATCTCGACGCGGACGCCGAGGTCGTCGAAAGCCTGCTCGACTACTACCTGGCCACGATGAAAACCGTCAATCTCGCCATCAATCCGGGCACCACCCTGCCGGGCGAGCTGCTGCCCACGCGCTACCCGGGGATCGTCTTCTCCACGGTGACGGATGCCTACCTGTGGTGCTACACGGAACGGCGCAATCTGATCGCACTCAGCCGTCAGGCCGCGCGCCTGGGTGGCCGCGCCGCGGACCTGATCGCCGATATCGCGCTGACCACAACCGAATCCGGCGAAGGACCCCATACCCCCGACCTCACCGCGGCCATGACCTCCGTGCTGGACTCGGCGGTCCGGACCGGGAACCTCGTGGCCCAGCAGCGGCTGCGCATCGCGCTCGGTACCGGACTGGCGCTGACCTGCATGCGGCACCGGCTCGCCCGCGATCATCTCGTGCGCGCCTGCGCCGAGGGGCCGCCGCCCAGTCTGCGATTGGCGGGCACGGCCGCCGTGGCGCACCTGAGCATCTGCTGGCTCGACGACGAAGCGGACACCGTCGCACAGCACTATCGAGAGTGCCTGGGCTACGCCGAACGCGCCGGGGATCCGCTGCTCGAAATCGCCACCCACTACTTCGCCGGTTACGGCTTCCTCTGGACCGACGACGCCGAGCAGGCCCATGCGGCGGGCGGTCGGGCCATGGCCGCGGCCGAGCGCCGGGGCATGCTCCACTTCCAGGCGGGCGCGTTGTCCTTGCTCGGTAGCACCGTCTTCGATACCGGCCGCGGCAGCCGTGCCGACGCGGTGCGCATGTGTGTGGAGGGAGTCCAGCTCGCCCGCGACTCGGGCTCGCGGACCATCGGCGGCTGGACGCTGATGCTGCTCGCTCGCGCCCACCTGCTGGCCGGAGACCATGCCGCCGCCGAAACCACGGCCCGGGAAGCGATCATCAGCAGCGAGTGGGCCGGGCGCGGGGTGCAGGCGCGGTCGCTGGTGTTCCTGGCATCCGCCCTGCGGGCCACGGGGCGGAACCACGAGGCGCAGTTCGCATTCCAGCAGGCCGGAGAGGTCATCGAGCAGGACGGCATCGCGCTCAGCCCCTGGGAGTTGGGTTTGCTGGCCGACGGGTGAGCGCCGTCCGCACCTCAGGGGCGGGATCGGGGTGTTTCCTGATGTCGGGTGCCGGGCGCACGTGCCAGTATCGAAGGCATGTATCCGGCCGCGCCCCTGTACGACCCTGCCCGCGGGGCGGTCACCGCTGTGACACCGCCCAAGCTGGTGCGGCGGACCGGTGGGCGGATCGTGGGCGGGGTGGCGGGCGGGATCGCCGATCATCTCGGGGTCGACGTCTTCAAGGTGCGGGTCGTCTTCGTGCTGCTGTCCGCGCTGGCCGGGGCCGGGATCGTGGCCTACGGAATGTTGTGGATCTTCACGCCGGGTGGAGCCGACGCGTCACCGCCGACATCGTCGGAGCGGCGGCAGGGCATCGGGCTGGCGCTGTTGGGCATGGCCCTGTCGGTCGCCACGGCCTGGGTGTTCAGTGGGACGGCCGCGCACGTGGTGGGGCCGATCATCGTGGTTGCCATCGGTGCGGCACTGGTGTGGCGCGAATTCGACGCGGACGGGCCGAGATCCGTGCTCGGGCTGCCGACCCGGCCCTCGGTGGTGACGTGGGCGCGGATTGTCGGCGGGGCCACGCTCATCGTGGTCGGCCTGGGCGTGGTGGTGTTGGGGCGGATCAATCTCAGCTCGCTCGGGTCGGCGCTGCTGGCCGTGGCCGTCACCCTGGTCGGGGCCGGGCTGCTGACCGTGCCGCTGTGGCTGCGCATGATGCGGGCGCTGAATTCCGAACGCGCGGCGCGGATTCGCAATGATGAGCGCGAGGAGATCGCCTCGCACCTGCACGATTCGGTGCTGCAGACCCTCGCCCTGATCCAGCGGCAGGCCGACGACCCGCAGGAAGTGGTGCGGCTGGCCCGCAGTCAGGAGCGCGAACTGCGCAAATGGCTGTTCGAGGACGCCGGTCCGGCGCAGTCGAGTCTGGCCGCGGCGCTGCGCACCATCGCGGGCGAGGTGGAGGATCAGCACGGGGTGAAGGTCACCCCGGTCACCGTCGGCGATGTGTCGATGGATGTCGATGACAGCGGAATCGGGCTGGGCAAGGAGCAATTCACCGCGGTGCTCGGGGCCTCGCGGGAGGCGCTGGTCAATGCCGCCAAGCATGCGGGCGTGCCGACCATCGACCTGTACGCCGAGGTGGAACCACATCAGGTGAGCGTGTTCGTGCGCGACCGCGGCAAGGGTTTCGACCCGGACGCGGTGTCGAAGGACCGCCAAGGCGTGTCCAAATCCATTCACGGCCGCATCGAACGCCGCGGCGGGCACGTGGAATTGAAGTCCGCGCCCGGCAACGGAACCGAGGTGCGAATCTTCATGCCGCGCAAGGATGGTGGTGACGAGCGGCTGGTGGTGCAGCAGGATGTGGGTGTGCCGGTGTCAGGTGAGGAGAACTAGGTGAGTGTCCGGGTTTTTCTGGTCGATGATCATGCCGTGTTCCGGTCGGGGGTGCGGGCCGAGCTGAGCCGCGAAACCGATATGGAGGTGGTCGGCGAGGCGGGCGGCGTGGCCGAGGCCATCGCCGGAATCAAGGCCACCACACCGGATGTGGTGCTGCTGGATGTGCACATGCCCGACGGGGGCGGGGTGGCGGTGCTGCAGGGCATCGATCCGGGGCCGGTGTGCCTGGCGCTCAGCGTGTCCGACGCAGCCGAGGATGTGATCGCGGTGATCCGGGCTGGCGCGCGCGGGTATGTCACCAAGACCATCTCGGGTCCCGAACTGGCCGACGGGATTCGGCGGGTGTCCGGTGGGGACGCCGTGTTCTCCCCGCGCCTGGCCGGATTCGTGCTGGACTCCTTCACCGGCAAATCGCCGGTGCCCGAACCGCCGCTGGATCCGGAACTGGATTCGCTGACTCCGCGCGAGCTGGAGGTGCTGCGGCTGCTGGCGCGCGGCTACACCTACCGCGAGATCGCCGAAACCCTGTTCATCTCGGTGAAAACCGTGGAGACGCACGCTTCCAACGTGCTGCGCAAGACCCAGCAGTCCAACCGGAACGCCCTGACTCGCTGGGCGCACCGGCGTCGCATCGACTGAGAACGCCTACAGCACAACCAGAATCACGATGATGATCAGCAGGCCGACGAGCAGGCCGATCGCCACCGCGAGCGGGCCCGCGTTCGGGCCCAGGGCGCTGATGTCGAAGCCCTTCGACTTCGGTTGCGGGGCAGCCGGAGCCGCCGCCTGGACGCGCTGCGGGCGGGGCAGCGGGCTGGAGAGCGGGCTGCGCAGTCCGGCCGCCGAATTGCGGGCCGCCCACGCCGGAATCGTGCCGTCCTCGGTGCGGACCGGGGCCTTCAGAATGTAGGGCGCGGTGCCGGGACCGAAGGCGGCGGTAAGGATTTCGTTGCGCGCTTCGGTCATGGTGGGGCGGCGCTGCGGGGCCGGCTCCATCATGTGCAGCAGCACCTCGGTGAGCGGGCCGCTGCGGGCGGGCGGAATCACCTGGGCCATGGCGGCGCGCTCGACGATGACATTGCTGTCCTCGTCGAAACCGTAGGGCGGCTGACCCTCGATGGCGGTGTACAGCGTTGCGCCGAGCGAGAATACGTCGCTGGCGGTGGTCGGCCGGGCTCCGCGCGCGACCTCCGGCGGCAGATAGGCGGGGGTGCCGGTGATGACGTCGCCGATCTCCTCGGTGGCGTCGTTGGCGCCACTGGAGATGCCGAAGTCCGACAGCTTCACCATGCCGACCTCGTCACCGCGATCGGCGACCAGGATATTGCCGGGCTTGATATCGCGGTGCACGATGCCCGCCGAGTGCGCGGTCGCGAGTGCGTCGGCCACCTGCGCGCCGATCTGCGCCACCTCGATCGGCGAGAGCCGATCCACCAGCGCAAGGGCTTTGGCCACACTGCGTGAGGGCAGGTACTCCATCACCAGCCAGGGTTCACCGGCCTCGAGCACCACGTCGTAGACGGCGATGGCGTGCTCGTGCGACAGCTTGGCCGCCACCCGGCCCTCGTGCATGATCCGGCTGCGCACCTCCTGCGCCTCTTCCTCGCTGAGGCCGGCGGTGGTGAGCACCTGTTTGATCGCGACGTCCCGGTGCAGCAGCCGATCCGTCGCCAGCCATACGGCACCCATACCGCCGCCGCCGAGCTTCGACTGCAGACGGTAGCGGCCGGCCACCAGATAATCGGGGCCGACAATGGGACGGGCGCGTTCGGTCACGGGTGCAGGGTAGCGGAAAACCATCCTGACTGGCCTGGTTCGAAACCTGGGGTTTGCTGGCCCTTCCCGCCCGGACCTGCGCCCTTCCCCCAGACCCATACGGACACAGCGCGTTTCGCTCTCCGACAACGGTGCGTAACAAACGGTGAGATTCTCCCCCGCCATTCTCACCTTCCGGACGAACCGGCCGGCGATGACAGTGGCATGACAGAGGTGGTGTCCACGCTCGCAGGGGCCGGACTTCCACTCGAATCAGGAACAGCGACACATGACCTTCGACCGACGCGCGGAACTGGGTGAGTTCCTTCGATCGCGGCGCGCCCGCCTGCGGCCCGAGGAGTTCGGCCTGATCTCGCACGGGCGGCAGCGGCGGGTGCTGGGACTACGGCGCGAGGAGCTGGCGCAGTTGGCCGGGGTCAGCGTCGATCACTATGTGCGGCTCGAACAGGGGCGCACGCTGCAGTTCTCCGACGAAATCCTGGGCTCGGTGGCCGAGGTGCTGCGGCTGGACCCGACCGAGCGCGGCCATTTCTACCGGCTGGCCCGACCCGCGGCTGTCGCGACCGTGGCACCGGCGGACAGCGCGCACGTGAGTTCTTGCGTCGCAAGCCTGCTCGCCGTCATTACCGGCGCTCCGGCCTATGTGATCGACCGGAGGACCGATGTGGTGGCGTGGAATCGGCTCGCCGCGGCGTTCATCGTGGACTTCGGTGCGCTCTCACCCGTAGAGCGCAATATGAGCAGGCTGGTCTTTCTCGACGAGGGCGTGCGGGCCCTGTATGTCGACTGGTGGGCCCGGGCCCGCGAGGTGGCGGCCTTCCTGCGCCAGGACCTGGCCCGGCCGCCCGTGCTGCCCGCCATCCAGGCGCTGATCGCCGAATTGCTCGGTGCGAGTGCGGAATTCCGTCAGGTCTGGGCCGAGCACGGCGTCCGGGAATCGCGGCACGGCAGCCATCTGTACCGGCATCCGAAGGTCGGTGAGGTCGAATTGACCTACGAGACCCTGCGCCTGCCGGCCCATCCGGATCTCGCGCTGGTGGTCCACACCGCCGCTGATGGGTCGCCCGCGCAGGACGCGCTCCGCCTCTTGGCGTGATCGAACAGAGCCTCTCGGGAGCGTGATCGAACCGCCTCTTGACGTGTCCTGGGACTCGAGTTCTACTATCGAACATACTTTCGATTATGTTAGGTAGCTAGAGCTGTGCTGGCTGTGAGTTCCCGAGGGTGGTTCCCGTTGGCTGAGAGAGGTGGTCAATAGATGGGTTCGGCGGCGGAGGGCAAGCTCGAGCAGTTGGCGGAGTTGCGGCGGCGCATCGCCGCGGTGCCCGCGCGCGGGGTGGAGGCGGCGGCGCACGTGCCGGTGGCCGCGGAGCCCCGGCGGGAAGCGCTGCCGGTGCCGGCCGCGCTCGAAAACCTGCTGCCCGACGGGGGATTGGCGAAGGGGTCGGTGGTCGTCTACACCGGTGCCGGGTCGCTGATCGCCGGGTTGCTGGCCGCGGTGACGAGTGCGGGCGGGCATGCCGCGGTGGTCGGCATGCCGCGGCTGGGATTGCTGGCCGCGGCCGAGATGGGCGCCCGGCTCGACCGGCTGGCCGTGGTCCCCGATCCGGGGCCCGACCCGCTCGAAGTTGCCTCCGTATTGCTGGATGGTCTGGACCTGGTGGTGCTCGGCCTGAACGGGCTCGCCGTGCCGATGTCGCGCACCCGCGTGCTCGCCGCCCGCGCCCGCAGCAAGAACTCCACCCTCATGGTCACCAACGGCTCCTGGTCCGGTTCCGCCCTGCACATCGACACCCGGGTCACCGGATACGGCGGCCTCGGCCGGGGCTGCGGCCGCCTGCGCACCGTCCGCCTCGACGTCTCCGTCCGCGGCCGCGCCGCCCAACCCCGCTCCGGCCACCTCGCCCTCAGCCCCGAGGGCGGCCGCGTCGAATGGGTCGCCACCCAGGGCCCGGCCCGCCCCGTCACCACCCCGCTCCGCCCGTCCCGCCATGCCGCATCCTGACCGCCCGCCTGCCACCCCGATGAGACTGCCCGGGGCACAGCAGATTTCCCGTGTCCGGCGGTGAAGACGCGGCGGGTGCTGGTGGTGTGGTGCATGGATTGGCCCGCGGTAGCGGCGGCCGCCGAGGCGGGGGCGGAGGTGACGCGGGCGGTGGCGGTGTTCGCGGCCAATCGGGTGGTGGCCTGTACCGCCGTCGCACGGGCGGAAGGGATTCGGCGGGGGCTGCGCAAGCGGGAGGCGCAGGGGCGGTGTCCGGATTTGTTGGTGGCACTGGATGATCCGGATCGGGATGCGCGGCTGTTCGAACCGGTGGTGGCGGCCGTGGACGCGACCGTACCGGGGGTGGAAGTGTTGCGGCCGGGGATGCTGGCGTTGTCGGCGCGCGGTGCGGCGCGGTTCTTCGGATCCGAGGAGCTAGCCGCCGAGCGGTTGGTCGACGCGGTGGCGGCGGTGGGGGTGGAATGCCAGATCGGGATTGCCGACGAGCTGTCCACCGCGGTGTTCGCGGCCCGGCGCGCCACCCTGGTCCCGCCCGGCAAGGGCGCGGAATTCCTTGCGCCGATGCCGGTTTCGGAGTTGGCGGTGGAGCCGGTGCTGGCCGCGCCGCAGCGGGTCGAACTGGTGGATCTGCTGCACCGGCTGGGTCTGCGCCGCATCGGTGATTTCGCGGCGCTCACGCCCGCCGAGGTGACCTCGCGGTTCGGCGCGGACGCGATCATCGCGCACCGCTGTGCCCGCGCGGTCCCGGAGCGTCCGCCCGCGACCCGCCTGCCCGCCGCCGACCTGACCGTGGAGCAGCGCTGCGATCCGCCGATCGAGCGGGTCGACATGGCCGCCTTCGCCGGTCGCATGCTCGCCGCGGAGCTGCACACCCGGCTGGCCGCCGCCGCGGTGGCCTGCACCCGCCTGGTCATCTACGCCGAAACCGAGGCGGGCGACCAGCTTTCCCGCATCTGGCGCTGCGCCGAACCGCTCACCCCGGACAGCACCGCCGACCGCATCCGCTGGCAACTCGACGGCTGGCTCACCCGCCGCGCCCTGGACCGCGGGCGGGCACACCGCGCCGGATCGGATCGGGCGGAACCGGATCCGTTCGACGATGATTCCGGGCCGAACGCCGCCATCACCCTGCTGCGCCTGGAACCGGTCGAG
This sequence comes from Nocardia heshunensis, assembly GCF_054782115.1. NCBI lineage: Bacteria > Bacillati > Actinomycetota > Actinomycetes > Mycobacteriales > Nocardiaceae > Nocardia > Nocardia heshunensis. Next base: position 105,729 of record NZ_BAAGTC010000029.1, read on the forward strand.
GTGGTGTCGGCCGGTGCGCTGCAACTGGGTCTGTGGGGTGGTGTCGGCGAGGACGAGGAGCGGGCGCGCCGCGCGCTGATCCGGGTGCAGAGTCTGTTGGGCGGTGACGCCGTGCGGCTGGGTGTGCTCAGCGGCGGGCGCGGTCCGGGGGAGCGCATCACCATGGTCACCCTCGGCGACGAGCCGGTGCCCGCCACCGATCCGGCCCAGCCGTGGCCGGGCCGCCTACCGGAACCGGCTCCGGCACTGGTGCTCACCAACCATCCCAAGGTGCGCTTGGAGGCCGCCGACGGTTCCCCGGTCTGGGTGAGCGAGCGCGGCCTGTTCACCGCCGATCCCGCGCACCTGCACTGGGGCAGCAGTTCCTGGCGGTTACAGGGCTGGGCGGGACCGTGGCCGGTGGACGACCGTTGGTGGACACACCGTTTCGAGCACGGCTTCGCCGCCCGCGCCCAGGTGCAGTTGGATGCCGAGGACGCCAGCCGCCTGCGCGCGCTGCTGTTGATCGGCTACAACCGGGCCTGGCATGTGGAGGGGTTGTACGAGTAGTGCTCAGATGCCCAGCGGCAGATGCAGATCCATCATGTCCGGCCAGAGCTGGGACCAGGGGTGCACGGGCCCGCGGCAGTAGAAGATGGCGATGCCGTTGTTCACGCCGGGGAATCCGTTGGGGACGTTCAGGTGTGCGAGCACGGTCACCGACCCGAACTGATGCTGCAGGGTCTGGGTGGTGCTCTCGAGTCCGACGTAGAGGACCGCGCCGGTGTCGCCGGGCGGCGGCCCGAAGTAGCCGAACCCGCGGTTGGGGCTGTAGACGGGCGGCAGGTCGTAGTCGCGGCCGAAGTTCTGCAGGGCGGCGGCCTGCCAATAGTTCTGGGCGATGATCACTTTCGGCCGCTCCGCCTCGGGCAGCGACCGGTAGGCGTCGGCGACCTTGCCGGTCAGATCCGACCAGCCCGAGTTGCCGTAGATGCCGGTCCGCACCGCGAATTCGGCCTGGGTCTTGATCGCCCCGTGGATGTGGGAGGCCGGTTGCGGCAGCACGATCACGAGCGCGCCGATGATGAGCAGCGACAGCGTCAGGATGGGTCCGGCGATGATGCGCAGCGTGCGTCCGCCGCGGTCGTGCCGCGAGTAGGGCAGGGCGGCCGCGCCGATGCCGAACAGCACCGGCAGGAATCCCGCCGTGTAGTAGGGCCGTCCGTGTCCGAGCAGGATGACGGCGATCAACAGGCCGGAGGCGACGAGCATGAACAGGTAGGGCCGCAGCCAGCGCTGTTTGGCCAGGCACCAGAAGGCCCAGGCGGACAGCAGCCCGCCGAGTAGTCCGGTCAGTCCGATCATCTGCGGGATGCAGGCGAGGGGTCCGCCGCCGGCCGCGTCCTGTTCGGCGCCGATCACCTTGCTCATGGCCAGCGCCGGCCAGCCGTGGGTCTGCTGCCACCACAGGCCCGGCACGGCCGAGGCGGCGAAGATCGCGATGCCCTTCCACAGTCCGCGCTGCCACAGCAGCGAGCGCGGTCCGGCGAGGAGGATCGCCGTGGCCAGGCACAGCAGGATGGACGGGATGAACCATTTGACCTGCAGGTCGACCGCGGCGATGACGCCGATCGCGAGGAACAGCCGATCGTCGCGGGTGCGAATCCAGCGGATCAGCAGCCAGATGATGGCGGCCTGCAGGGTGGCGTCGAAGGAGAAGGTGCTCAGCTGGACGGCCTGGGTCGCGGCCAGCGGGGAGACGGCGTAGGCGGTGGCGGCGACCAGCTGGGCATTGCGGGAGCCGCCGAGTTCGTAGGCGACGGCGGCGCTGATGACGACGGCGGCCGCGGTCATCAGGACCGCCGGAAGTCGAAGTACCGGAGCCGAACCGGGGGCCATCGCGTCGGCCAGATGGGCGATGAGCGGGATGAGTACGCCTTGGTCGGCGTAGGTCAAACTGCGGTGGGCGCCGGCGGCGACGAAGTACAGTTCGTCACCGAAATAGTCGTACCGCAACGTCGGGATGGCAAGGAATGCCCCGCTGAGTGCGGCGAGTAGTAGGACCCAGGCCGTGGCGAAGGCTGGCCGCGGCGGGCTCGGTTCCTCGAGTTCGACCGCGGGGGCGGCAGCATTGAGAACCATATTTCCCCGACTGAAAAAGCAGTGTTTCGAATTGTCGAAGACGCTACCGGGGCGGTTGACCAATTCTTGCCAATGTGGAAGTGATCTATTTCACAGCCCATTCGGCTGCGCATTACCGCAGAACAAGGTCTGTTTCGCGGTTATTCGGGAGCGGAATGAATAGGCAACCAATGCGCGCGCTCACCTATGGCGGAGCACACAAACTGCGGCACCGCCCCACCGCCGATCCGTACCCTGGACCTTCGTGGAGTTAGCTGTCGCCAGGGCCGAGTTCGAGGACGTCGCGATCGCCTACCGGGATTCCGGGGCGACGGGCGGACACCTCTACAGCGATACCCCGGTCCTGCTGGTACACGGCATGGGCGGCGACGGGCACACCTGGGATCGATTCGCGGCACAGCTGATTCGGCGCGGCCGGCGGGTGATCATTCCCGATCTGCGCGGGCACGGGCACAGCGCGCACGCCGACTCGTATCGATTCCCCGAATTCGGCAACGACATTCTGCGACTCTGCGATCGGCTCGAACTCGAAACGGTGGATCTGGTCGGGCATTCACTCGGCGGCTACGCCATTTCCTGGATGGCCATGGAACGCCCGGAACTGGTGCGGCGCTTGGTGATCGAGGAACAGCCGCTGCCGCTGCGCTCCGGCGACGAACCGCTGCGCTTCACCCGTCGACTGCCGACCGTCCCGGAACTGTGGCACGCCACCACCAGCGTGCTGCGGCATCCGCGCGCGGTGCTGGCCTTCGACCGATCCATGACCGGCGCGGCGCTCGAACAGTTCCGCAAACCGTATCCGGAGTGGTGGGACGGCCTGGCCGAGATCACCGCGCCCACCCTGTTCCTGCGCGGTGGCCCCGGCGGCATGGTGGACCCGGCCAAACTGGAGCAGATGGCCGCCGCGCTGGCCGAATGCACGGTGCGCGTCTTCGGTTCCGGTCACAGCATCCATCGCGACCGCTACCGCGAATTCGAGGCCGAAGTACTCCCCTTTCTGGGGCACTGAGCTGGCGCTATCTACAGTTGAACGGTGTCCGCATCCGAGCGTCCCACGCTGTGGTTTCCCGACGAGCAGTCCTTCCGGGACTGGCTGACGGCCAATCACGCGGCCGTGGACGGGATTTGGCTGAAATTCGCCAAGCAGGGCTCGGCCTTCACCTCCCTCGACTACGACGGCGCCCTGCGGCAGGCCCTGTGTTTCGGCTGGATAGACGGGCAGTCCCGCAAGCTCGACGACGCCTTCTTCGTCATAGGGTTCACGCCCCGGCGGCAGCGCAGCCAATGGTCACAGCGCAATGTGAACCTGGCGGGCGAGCTGATCGCCGGCGGGCTCATGCATCCGGCCGGGCAGGCCGAGGTCGACCGGGCCAGGAGCGACGGGCGCTGGGAGAATGCCGTGGGCCGGGATCTGCCCCAGGACTTCCTGGACGCGCTGGCCCGGCATCCGGACGCGGCGGCCTTCTTCGAGACGCTGCCCATGCAGTCCCGCATCGCCGTCGGCTACCACCTCGGTAGCGCGGTGCGACCGGAGACGCGGGCGCGGCGGCTGGAGCAGGTGATTCGGAAATTGATCGACGGGAAGCCATTGTGATCGACGGGAACGCACTGTGACGGGATTCGAGGGATTGCCGTGCTCGACTGCGGCACTGGAGGTTCCGCTACCCGGCAGCGCGACCCGCATCACCGGCTGGCTGTGCGTCGAACAGCCTGGGGCGTGGGGCCGCGACGTGATCGGCGACGAGGTGCTCGGGCCCGCGATCACGCCCGAACTGGCGGCCCGCACCAAGGCTGCGCATGTTCGCCCGACGCTGATCCGCCGTCCCGGGCGCACCGAATTCACCGGTGTCCGAACCGTTCTCCTCGCCAGTTCCCGACCCGAGGGGTCCTGGTGCGAGCGCTTCGAAATCAGCGATCTGCGTGAGCTGTTGGATATCGACCTGCATCTGCTGAACGGCCCGCCCCCGGGAATCGGTGCGGCCGTGTCCGATCCGCTCGTCCTCGTCTGCGCACACGGCAAGCGCGACCAGTGTTGCGCGCGGCTGGGCCGTCCCATCGCCGCGAGCCTGTCCGTCTCGCATCCCGACCGGGTGTGGGAGTGCTCGCACACCGGCGGGCACCGCTTCGCCCCCGCCGTCATCGTCCTGCCCACCGGTCTCACCTACGGTCGCCTGGACGAGGATTCGGCGCACGCCGTGCTCGCCGCCGCCGACAAGGGCGAGGTCGCGCTCACCGGATTCCGCGGCCGCAGCTGCTACACCCCGGTCGAGCAGGTGGCGGAAGTCGCTGTCCGCCAGCGCCTCGCGGACGCCACCTACACCCTCGCGAACCCGGGCACCGAGACGACCACGGCGGATGCGAACCTGGCCGCAGCTGCCCCGGACCTGGCCGCGGGCCTCGACGACCTGCTCGTCGAGCCGGCCACCGACCACCCCGAACTCGTCACCGACCCCGCCACTTTCGCGGGCGCGGCCCAGGTGACCCACCGCGACGGCCGCCGCTGGCTGGTCACCGCCCGCACCATCGCCTACGCCCCCCGCCAAGCCAGCTGCGGCGCCGCCCCCAAACCCGCCACCGCCGTGGTCGTCGACGAAATTCGCCAGCTGGATTGAACGTGTCGCCGGGAAAATCGCGGGTCTTCTCCCGGCGGCCTGGCTAGCATCGGGGCACGGTGCTGACGAGCGTGACGAACTCCGAGCCGTGGCGGGTGGTCGCCGCGACAACGACCGATTCGAGGCGGCCGGACTTCGGCCGTGAAGGTGTGGTGGCACCGCGACCGACCCGATCGCCCACACCTCCCGGGGATAGCTACCAGGAGGTGAAAACCGATGGCGCGCAGTTTGTGTGCGAGTTTGGCGGCGGTGTACGGCACCGCGCCCGAGGCGCGGGTGACGCTCGAGGGCTGGATACATCGGCGGCGGCAGTTGGCCGGCGTTGCGTTCGTGGTGGTTCGCGACCGGTCCGGCTTCGCGCAGGTGGTGGTGACGGAACCCGCTGTGCGAGAACAGATTGCGGGACTGTCGGAGGAGACGGTGGTGCGGGTGACCGGGCGGCTGGTCGCCGACGCGAAGGCGCCGGGCGGGGTGGAGGTTGTCGAGCCGGAGTTCGAGGTGCTCGGTGAGCCGGCACTGCCACCACCGGTCGAGCTGTGGCGGCCCACGCTGGGCGCGACCCTGCCCACCGTTCTCGATCATGCCGCGCTGACCTGGCGGCATCCCGCCCGGCAGGCGGTGTGGAAGATCGCGGCCGCGTCGCTGAGCGGATTTCGGCGGCACCTCGACGAGGCGGGATTCACCGAGGTGGCGACGCCGAAGATTGTGGACGGGTCCACCGAGTCGGGGGCGAATGTGTTCGCGCTGGACTACTTCGGGACCACCGCGTATCTCGCGCAGTCGCCGCAGCTGTACAAGCAGATGCTGACCGGGGTGTTCGAGCGGGTGTACGAGGTCGGGCCGGTCTTCCGGGCGGAACCGCACGACACCACGCGGCATCTGAACCAATACACGTCGCTGGACGCGGAATTCGGGTTCATCGACAGTCATCGCGACGTGCTCGCGGTGTTGCGGGACACGTTGGCGTCGATGGTGGAGAGCGTCCGGTCCACGGTGGCGGTTACGGTGCTGGGGGTCGAGTTGCCAGTGGTGCCGCAGGAGATTCCGGTGATCCACTTCGCCGAGGCGCTCGACATTGCCGGTGCCGCAGCCGATGAGCCGGACCTGGCGCCCGAACACGAACGGCTGCTGGGGAAGTGGGCGCTCGAGCGGTTCGGCTCCGACTTTCTCGCCGTCGAGGGCTATCCCGCCGCCAAACGGCCCTTCTACACCCATCCCCAACCCGGTGACCCGCGCTGGACCAACTCCTTCGACCTGCTGTTCCGGGGTCTGGAGTTGGTCACCGGCGGGCAGCGGCTGCACCGGCATGCCGACTATCTGGTCGCCCTCACCGAGCGCGGGGACGACCCGGACCGCTATCCGGCGTACCTGGAGGCGATGCGGCACGGCATGCCGCCGCACGGTGGGTTCGCGATCGGGTTGGAGCGGTGGGTGTCCCGGCTGCTCGAGGTCGACAATGTCAGGTGGGCAACCCTTTTCCCGCGCGATACCCACCGGCTGCGGCCATGAGGGTGAAGGTGAACAGCAGGGCGGCCACGGCGGCGAACCAGTCGCCGTAGCGGGCGTAGAGGGTTTCACCGGTGGCCTGCTGGATCTCGGCGAGCACCGCGCGGGTCACGGTGATGTCGGTGTCGGCGGTGGCGAGCAGGCGACCGTAGGGGTCGCTGGCGACGAGCTCACCCAGTTGCGGTGCGCGAGCCACGCCGACACCGGACTCGACGCCGCGCAGCACGGCCATGCGGCTGTGCAGCACGCGGTCGACACGGAAGTCCAGCGCCGGGACCAGCAGTAGGGTCGCGCCCCGGGCGCGGTTGGCGCGGACCAGGGCGGGGCGATCGAGATCGAAGCAGATCGCCAGCGCCCAGGAGGTGCCGGGGACCTGCGTCCAGTCCTTGCCGGGGCGTAGGTTGTCCTCCAAACCCGGTACCAGGTAGTGCTTTTCGTAGACGACACCCGAGGGGTAGGCGATGGCGGCATTCACGCTGGTATCACCCCGGGTGAGAACGAGGCCCGCGATGATCTGCACATTGCGGCGCGTCGCCACCTCGGTGAGCGGCCCGGCCAGCACCGGCAGCGTGGATTCGTCGGCGCGCCAAGCCTTCTCGGGCAGCACGACGGCCTTCGCTCCACGATCGGCGAGACGTTCCACCTCGGCCACCACCCGGGCGATCATGTCGCGGCCGTCCGCGGAATCCACCGGGACGTAGTCCTCGGGCTGGGCGACCGCGACCAATCCCACCGGCACCGTCGCACCGGCGGGCTCCGACAACCGCGCCCAGCCGTAACCGCACACCGCGATCGCCACGGTGAGTCCGGCTGCCGCCCAGCGGATTCGAGTCCGGCGCGGGGTATTCGTATCGATCAGCACCGCCAGCAGCGTCGAGATCAGCAGGATGAGGAACGAGATGCCCAGCCATCCGGTCAGCGACGCGATCTGAATCACCGGCAGGACATCCGTTTGCGTATAGGCGAGACTCCACCACGCCCCGAACGGGCCGGTCGCCGAGACCAGATACTCCATCACCACCCACCCGGACGGGAGGGTGAGCACTGCCGCCACGAGGCGGCCGCGCCGCAGCAGCGAGCGGGTCAGCACGATCAGTCCGCCGTACACCGCGGCCGTCCCCACCGTCAGGCCGAACGCCGACACCGGCGGCTGCTCGACGGTGTGCAGGAAGTAGTACAGGTAGGGGATCGCCCCGGCGAACCACGACCCGAACCCGGCCGCGAAAGCCACCCGGGCCGACACCCGGGGCGCAATCAACAGGACGGGAAGTGGTGCGAGAGCGACCAACCCGGGCCACGGATGCATGCCGGTGCCGAACTTCCACAGCACCGCCGACACGACCGCCGCGGCGACCACCAGCAACCCCTTCGGGGGTACGAAGGTCCGCGTGGGACCCTCGGCAATTCTTGTGCTTGTCACCCCATCGATGCTGGTCGGATCGGTGCCCGCGCACATCGCCGACGAGAGCGAGTCGCGCCTCGCTCTCGCGGCCCATTCCCTCGCGTCGTGGGGCTCAGTCGTTGCGGCCCGGGACGATCAGTCCGGCCTCGTAGGCGAAGACCACCGCCTGCGCCCGATCGCGCAATGTCAGCTTCGAAAGAACCGAGCTCACATGGGTTTTCACGGTGTGCTCGGAGACGGTCAACGCCCGCGCGATCTCCGCATTGGATTGCCCACGCGCCAACTCCCGCAAGGTATCGCGCTCCCGTTCGGTCAATTCACCGAGCCGGTTCGCCAATTCCGGTCGCGGGCTGCCCTGCCCGGCCAGCTGTGCGATGACCCGCCGGGTCACCGTGGGAGCCAGCAACGCCTCACCCGCCGCCACCACCCGCACGGCCGCGACCAGTTCCTCCCGCCGCGCATCCTTGAGCAGGAACCCGCTCGCACCGGCCCGCAGCGCGGCATAGACGTACTCGTCCACATCGAACATGGTCAGCACCAACACCTTCGCGTCGGTGCGCGCGCAGATTCGAGTCGTCGCCTCGACGCCGTCCAGTCGCGGCATGCGAATATCCATCACCACCACATCGGGTGTGAGCGCCTCCGCCAGCGCGACGGCTTCCAGCCCGTCGGCGGCCTCACCCACCACGGTGATGTCGGGTTCGGCGGACAGAATCAGCGCGAAACCGCTGCGGAACAACTCTTGATCGTCGACTACGAGCACACGCACGGCTCAGATCTCCTGGGTGAGAGGCAGTTCGGCGCGGACGGTGAACCCGGGCCCGGGTCCGCCGCTGAACAGCCTTCCGCCACAGGACTCGACCCGAGTCCGCATCCCGGTGAGTCCCGAACCGCCACGGCGCGCACCCGCAGCCAGGCCGATGCCGTCATCGCGGATCTGTACGGACAGATGGCCTTCCGACCATTCGAGTGTCACCTCCACCCGGTCGGCCCGGGCGTGCTCGAGGGTGTTCGCCAGGGCCTGCTGCACGACCCGGTAGGCGGTCACGTCTATTTCGCTGGACAGCGTTCGGCGCGTGCCGTTCTCGACGAGTTCGGCGGTCAGGCCACCGCGCCGCGCGCCGTCCACCAGGTCGGGAATGGTCGCGATGCCCGGCTGATGGCGAGCCTGCTCCGGGTCGCCTTGCTCCGGGTGGTCGCGCAGGACAGCGAGGCTGTGCCGCAGATCGTGCACCGCGCTCCGGCCGGTATCCGCGATTCCGGCGAAGACGCTGTCGACGCGGGCGGGATCGATGCGGGTCAAGATCGGCCCGGTCTCCGCCTGCACGATCATCGAACCCAGTGCGTGCGTGACGATGTCGTGCACATCCCGCGCGATCCGAACCCGCTCCCGCGCCACCGCCGCACCCCGCTCCTCATCCAGCCGCCACGCCCGCTCCCGGAGCAACTCGATCTGCGCATGCCGCGCGCGAACACCGGTTCCGAGTGCCCACGCCGTGGAAAACGACAGCGCCGCATACCCGTAGGACTCGACCGGCTCGTTGGGCAATGCCAGTGAGGCCACAATCCCGAGTCCACCCACCACCGCGGCGGTCCACCGCGCCGCCGAACCGCTGTACGCGGCAATCGTGTACGCGCACACCACGGTTCCGTATGGCAACGCGGGCAGCGCATGCGCACAGGCCAGCACGGTGATAGCGGTCCCGACCACCGCTCCGGTCACCAGCGGCGCGCGCCGCCGCCACAGCAGCGGCACCGCCGCCACCAGCGCCGTCGCGACCACCCACCACGGCCGCCGCTCGGCCAGCTGCGGCGCGACCGTCACCACCGTCACCAACACCGTGACGACAAGGTCCACAACCCACCCGGGCGCATCCCGCACCCACCCGAATATCCCCCGAGTCGCGACATCCTGAATACCCATAGCCCCTCGAGTCTGTCCCACCCCGGGCGCGACCCGCCTCCCACACAAGGATGATCCCGCGGTCATACCCGAGAGCGAGCCGGTCCCGCCCACGCACGTTCGGCATGGACGGGACCGCGGCGGCGAATATCGGTGGGCGGGCTACCAGTGGGTGCCGGGGACCAGGCGGGCGGCGCGGCGGAGGGCGGTGCCGGTGACACGGACGGCGGGCGGGACTGTGCGGCGGCGGCGTTGGGGGGTAATGATTTCCACGTCGGTGGTATCCGGCTCGGGGGTGGCTTCACCCTTGGCGGCGGCCGAGTCGGGGAGGGCGCGGTAGTAGCGGTGCAGCACTCGTTCCTTGATGCCGGGGGCGAAGAGCTGGCCGTACTCGGCCAGGGTGCCGATCGGTACATCGATCTGACGGGGGCGCTCGGTGAGGGCGCGGACAATGAGGGCGGCGGCCCATTCGGGGGATTGGGTGCCCGCGCCCTGGTCGCCGCTGGGGGTGATCATCGGGGTGCGCACCAGGGGCATGTGGATGGTGGTGAAAGTGATGTTGCTGGAACGCATTTCGGCGGCGGTCACCTCGGCGAACTTGTCGAGGGCGGCCTTGCTGGCCAGGTAGGCGGCGAAGCGCGGGGTGGCGACCTGGACGCCGGCGCTCGAAATGTTCACGATGTGACCGTCTTTGCGCTCGCGCATCTGCGGCAGCAGGCCCAGCGTCATGCGCACCGCGCCGAAGTAGTTGACGGCCATGGTGCGTTCGAAGTCGTGCATGCGGTCGGTGGAGCGGTGCACGGCGCGGCGGATGGAGCGCCCGGCATTGTTGACCAGCATGTCGACGTGCCCGTGCACATCCAGGATGGTGGCGAGGGCCGTGTCGACGGATTCCTGATCGGTGACATCGCACGGGTAACCGAACGCGCGCCCGCCCGCGGCGGTGATCTCGTCCACCACGGTGGACAACTCGTCGGCGCGGCGGGCCAGCAGGATGACGACCGCCCCCTTCTCCGCGACGGCGAACGCGGCCGAACGGCCGATGCCGGAGGACGCGCCGGTGATGACGATGTGCTTGCCGGTCAGATCGCGCTGAGCGCGCCGACGGGCCAGGTAACCGGCGTGATCTGCGGAGGTATCACTCATCGCTGCTCCCTTGCAGGTGGAATTGCCTCGAACTTACTCCAAAGTAAGTTCCGGCGCCACGGTGGCGTGGCCGAACTCTCGAGAGGGTTGGGCGAGCCGCTGTAGAGACCACTCGGTTTCGAATGTATGTTCGATACTCGAGACCGGTCGGATTCGCGGAGGAGGTGGGTCGTGGACTGGCACAACGGCCCGCCGTCCTGGGCGGAAATGGAACGGGTGCTTTCCGGGCGACCCGATCCCACGCGCACCCGGCCGCAGGTCGACGGCGACGGCGGCGACAGCCCGGCCTGGTCCCGCAAACGGGAGAAATACGAGGCGGGGGAACTCGGGCGCGTCGAGCGACCGGCGGTGCCCTACGCCGAACTGCACACTCATTCGGCCTACAGCTTCCTCGACGGGGCCAGCCAGCCCGAGGAACTCGTGGAAGAGGCCGTGCGGTTGGGCCTCGAAGCCCTCGCGCTCACCGACCACGACGGGTTCTACGGGGTGGTGCGCTTCGCGGAGGCCGCGCGGGAATGGGGAATGCCGACCATCTTCGGGGCCGAACTCTCCATCGGCACCGCCGCTCGCGCCGGAGCGCACCTGGTGCCGCGCGGCCGTCGACGCGGTCGCGACCCCGAAGCGGATGCGCTGAACTCCGAACCACGCACCGGCACACCGGATCCCGCCGGACCCCACCTGCTGGTGCTGGCGCGTGGGCAGGAAGGCTACCGGCGACTGTCGCGGGAGATGGCCGCCGCGCACATGGCGGCGGGGGAGAAGGGCATTCTGCGCTACGACCTGGACCGGCTCACCGAGGCGGCGGGCGGGCACTGGCACATCCTCACCGGCTGCCGCAAAGGCACCGTGCGGCAGGCGCTCTCACAGGGCGACCCGGCCGCCGAGGCGGCGCTACGCGACCTCGTGGAGCGTTTCGGCCGCGAGCACGTGAGCGTGGAGCTCACCCACCACGGCATCCCCGAGGACGACGAGCGCAATGCCCGGCTCATCGCCCTCGCCGACCGGGTCGGGTTGCCCGTACTCGCCACCACCGGAGCACATTTCGCTGCACCCCCGCAGCGGCGGCGCGCCATGGCGCTGGCCGCCATCCGGGCCCGATCCAGCCTCGACGACATGGCGGGCTGGCTGGCACCCACCGGCGGCGCGCACCTGCGCTCCGGCGACGAGATGGCGCGACTGTTCGCCGACTGCCCGCGGGCCGTCGCGAATGCCGTTGCGCTGGGCCGGGAATGCGCCTTCGATCTCCGGCTCATCGCACCGCAGCTGCCGCCCTTCGACGTGCCGGACGGGCACGACGAGAACTCGTGGCTGCGCGAACTCACCTTCCGGGGCGCGGCCCGGCGCTACGGGACAGGGAACACGGCGGCCTACGCGCAGCTCGAGCACGAGCTGCGCGTCATCGCGGAACTGGACTTCCCGGGGTATTTCCTGGTCGTGCACGACATCGTCAGCTTCTGCCACGACAACGACATCCTTTGTCAGGGAAGAGGTTCCGCGGCCAATTCGGCGGTCTGCTACGCCATCGGCATCACCAATGTGGACCCGGTCGACAATCAGCTGCTGTTCGAACGCTTCCTGTCTCCGGAGCGCGACGGGCCGCCGGACATCGACGTGGACATCGAATCGGATCGGCGCGAGGAGGCGATCCAGCACGTCTACGCCAAATACGGGCGCGAATACGCGGCGCAGGTGGCCAATGTGATCACCTATCGGGGCCGGTCCGCAGTCCGCGATGCCGCACGTGCCCTGGGGTTTTCGACCGGACAGCAGGATGCCTGGAGCAAGCAGGTGAGCCGGTGGACCGGGGTCGCGGAGGAACAGCACACCGAGATTCCCGACGACGTGCTCGCACTGGCCGGTGAATTGGAAGGCTTGCCAAGGCATTTGGGTATCCACTCCGGCGGCATGGTGATCTGCGACCGGCCCATCGCCGACGTGTGCCCGACCGAATGGGCGCGCATGGCCAACCGCAGTGTCCTGCAATGGGACAAGGACGACTGTGCCGCAGCGGGTTTGGTGAAATTCGATCTGCTCGGGCTCGGCATGCTCTCGGCCCTGCACTACATGATCGACCTGGTGGCCGAGCACAAGGGGCAGACCGTCGAACTGCACCAGCTGGATCTGGGCGAACCGGCCGTCTACGACATGCTGTGCCGCGCCGACTCGGTGGGCGTCTTCCAGGTGGAATCCCGGGCCCAGATGGCGACGCTGCCGCGCCTGCGCCCGCGCACCTTCTACGACCTGGTGGTGGAGGTCGCGTTGATCCGGCCCGGACCCATTCAGGGCGGGTCGGTGCACCCTTACATCCGCCGCCGCAACGGGCGGGAGAAGGCCGTCTACGACCATCCGGCCCTGGAGAATTCGCTGAAACGTACCCTCGGCATCCCGCTGTTCCAGGAGCAGCTCATGCAGATGGCCGTGGACATCGCCGGATTCACCGCCGCCGAGGCCGACCAGCTGCGCCGCGCCATGGGCTCCAAACGCTCCACGGAGAAGATGGAGCGGCTGCGGGCCCGCTTCTACGAGGGCATGCGGGACCTGCACGGCATTACCGGGGAGGTGGCCGACCGCATCTATGAGAAGGTGTACGCCTTCGCGAATTTCGGCTTCCCGGAAAGCCATTCGCAGAGTTTCGCCTCGCTGGTGTTCTACTCGGCCTGGTTCAAGCTGTATCACCCGGCGGCCTTCTGCGCGGGCCTGCTGCGCGCCCAGCCGATGGGGTTCTACTCCCCGCAATCCCTGGTCGCCGACGCGCGTCGGCACGGGGTGGCGGTGCACGGGCCCGACATCAACCACAGCCTGGCCGAGGCCACCCTGGAGGCGAAGGGCATGGAGATCCGCATGGGCCTGGCCTCGGTCCGGCACATCGGCACCGAACTGGCCGAACAGATCGTGGCCGCCCGCGAGATCGGGCCCTACACCTCGTTCCTGGACCTCACCGGACGCGTGGAACTGTCGGTGCCGCAGGCGGAAGCGCTGGCCACCGCCGGTGCGCTGGGCAGCCTCGGCGCCACCCGCCGCGAGGCGCTGTGGGCGGCGGGCGCGGCCGCCGGGGAACGCCCCGACCGGCTGCCCGGCACCGGCGCGGCCACCGCCGCACCCGCCCTGCCCGGCATGAGCGCCCTGGAACTGGCCGCCGCCGACGTGTGGGCCACCGGCGTCTCACCCGGCAGCTATCCCACCGAATTCCTGCGGGAGCGGCTCGACGCGCTCGGCGTGATCCCCGCCGACCGACTGCTCGACATTCGCGACGGCGCACGGGTTCTCGTCGGCGGCGCGGTCACCCACCGGCAGCGGCCCGCCACCGCGGGCGGGGTCACCTTCCTGAATCTGGAGGACGAGACCGGCATGGTGAACGTGGTCTGCTCGGTCGGACTGTGGGCGCGCTACCGCCGCCTCGCCACCACCGCGCCCGCGCTGCTCATCCGCGGGCGGGTGCAGAACGCCGAGGGGGCGGTCACCATTGTCGCCGAACATTTGCAGCGCATGGACTTGCGCATCGAGGGCCGCTCCCGCGACTTCCGCTGAAACGTGCGCGGACAAGCTATTTCGCTTGTCACCGACGGGCACACCTGGCAAGGATGCCGGTAGGGTTCGGGCTCGACAGACACATACAGGGGTGGGGATTTGTTGCAGCGGGGCGACGTTTTCGCCGGATACACCATCGAACGGCTGCTGGGGCGCGGCGGCATGGGATCGGTCTATCTGGCCCGGCATCCGCGGCTGCCGCGCTGGGCCGCGCTGAAACTGCTCAGCCCGGAGATGTTCGCCGACACCGAGATTCGCGGTCGCTTCGAACGCGAGGCCGAGGCGGTGGCGCGGCTCGAGCATCCGAATATCGTTGCGGTGCACGATCGCGGCGTGGAGCGCGACGTGCCGTGGATCGCCATGCAATACGTCGACGGCCCCGACGCCGAAGCGGCCACCCTGCCGCCCGCCGCCGCCGTGCACATCGTCGCCCAGGTGGCCGCCGCCCTCGACCACGCGCACACCCGCGGCGTGCTGCACCGGGATGTGAAGCCCGCCAACATCCTGCTCGAACGCGGCGCGCAGGCCCGCGCCCTGCTCACCGACTTCGGCATCGCCCAACTCCACGACGCGGCCACCCGCCTCACCCGCACCGGCACCTTCACCGCCACCCTCGCCTACGCGGCCCCCGAACAACTTGTCGGCAACCCCCTCGACCACCGCACCGACCAATACTCCTTGGCCTGCACCCTCTTCCACTTCCTCACCGGCGCGCCGCCCTACCCCACCGACAACCCCGCCGCCCTCATCCAGGCCCACCTCAAGGGCGCCACCCCGTCGCTCCGCAGCGTTCGCCCGGACCTCCCCGCGGCCCTCGACACGGTCCTCGCCACCGCTCTGGCCAAGGACCCGTCCCGCCGCTACCCCTCCTGCACCGCCTTCGCCGCGGCCGCCCAACAGGCCCTGACCGGTGTCGCGACCACCGCGCGGGTCACGCCCACCCGGCAGAATCACGACGCGCCACCGGTTTCCAGCCATCCGATGAGCACCGGCGATCCCGCGCGCCCGGGAAACGCCACGCCACCGGGCTGGAATCAGGCCGGGGCGAACCAGCAGCCGCCGACGGTCGGGGCGCCACCCGGCTGGAACTGGTCGGCCTGGGGCGCTGCGCAAGGGGGCCACCGGCCGACCGCCCGGCCGGCGCCCGGCCGGGACCGGGATGCACCGCAGCGGGCGGGTGGGGTCGGGACAGCAGGGTCTGCATCCGGTGCCGGGGCGAATGCGGCCGGGACCGCTCGCCCGCCGAGCGCGGGGCCGTCCGGCGAGCGGGTCGTTCGAGGTCCGGGCGGCCCCCCGGCTGGGGCCGGAAGTCACTCGGCGGCTGCGGGTTTCATGCCCGGGGCGCGGCGGGAGCTGCATTTGTCCACGGCGGCCTCGCTGCTGCTGTCGGTGCCGACGGCGCTGGCGAGTCTGCTCATCGTGCTGGCGCTCGGGTCGCTGCTGGGCGGGGTGTGGGCGCTGGTGATCGCCGTGGCCTGGTTGGCCTCCGGGGCAATGGTTTTCGTGCCCGCGTTCGAGAACACCCTGGCGCGTTGGTATTACCGGGTGCGCCAGCCGCTGCCGGAGGAAGCGGCACTGCTCGGGACGGCCTGGGGGCGGGTGAGCGCGCGAGCCGGGATCAACGGTGCCGAATACTCACTGTGGGTGGAGGATTCGAAGCAACTCAATGCCTTCGCGGCGGCCGGGCATCTGGTCTCGGTGACCCGGTGGTCGCTGACCAGCCTGCTGCCACAGCAATTGGAGGCGGTACTGGCGCACGAGCTCGGCCATCATCTGGGCGGGCACACCTGGTCGGCGCTCATGGCGCACTGGTACGGCGCGCCCGCGCGCCTCGCCTGGCGCTGGGGACGGGCCCTGGTACGCGGTATCGCGGCGGTACTGAGCGAACTCGCGCCCGTGCTGTGGCTGGTCTTCGTCTGTGGCGGCCTCGGCCTCGTCTACGGCTTCTTCCGGGCCTTCGAGCAAGTGGTCGGGCCCGGCGGCGCAGTCGTGCTGGTCATGCTGGTGCTGGCCATGCCGTTCCTGCAGGCGGCGTTGTCCCGCAACGAGGAACTCCGCGCTGACCGCACCGCCGTCGACCTCGGCTACGGCCCCGCCCTGTATTCCGTGCTCGAAGCCTGGGCCAACCTCGAAATGGCCGCGGGCCCACGCCCGCTGCGCGCCGGACTGCTCAGCAGCCACCCGGCTGCCGTCGACCGCATGCGTGCCATCCACACCCGCATGCAGGCGGTCGCTGCCCCACCCGGGTAGCAGGTCTCCGGTCGAAACGGGCGTGCCCGGTACTTCGGGTGAAGTACCGGGCACGCCCTGATGTTTCGCTGCGGTCAGAAGTCGCCGCCGCCACCGCCGGAGTCGCCGCCGCCGAAGTCACCGCCGCCGCCACCGAAATCGCCGCCGCCACCGCCGAAGTCGTAGTCGCCGCCTCCGCCGCCCCACTGCTGGTTGCCGGGGTCGTAGCCGCCGCCACCGGATTCCGGGGGCGGGCCGTAGTTATCGCGGCCGCGCTCTTCGTGTTCGCCTTCCATGCGGCCGAGTTCGTAGCCGAGCAGGCCGCCGCCGACGGCACCGCCGACCGCGCCCAAACCTGCTGCGGCACCGGGACTCATGCCCGGGCGACCGGGCGGCGGGCCGTAACCCGGAGCGCCGTAACCGGGTCCGCCGTAGCCCGGACCGCCGGGCGCGTAGCCGCCGCCGAAACCGCCGCCGGGGCCACCCATCGGGGGCGGCGGCGGGTTGCGGCGACGCCGCATGAACGCCACCACGGCCGCGATGATGCCGCCGATGACGATGACCGGGCACAGCAGGCCCAGCCAGCCGAAGCCGCTGCTCTTGGAGGCGGGCTTGGCGACCGGTGCGGGCGCCGGGTTACCGGCCTTGGCGCCGGTGGGCGCGCCCGCGCCGGTGGACGACTTCAGCGCGCCCAGGGCCGCGATGGTCGCGTCCGTGTAGTCGTTGTTGCCGAAGGCGCTCTTGAAGGCCGCGCCGGCGGACGAGGTGTCCTTGATGTGCGAATTCGCACCGGTCCGGATGCTCAGGAACTTCGACTTGGTATTGATCGCCAGCACCACGTCGGAGGTACCCGTGACGTGGCTCTGGGCTTCCTGATCGAACTTGCCGTGATCATCGGAGAACTTCTCGGTGGTGAAGATCTGCACCGGATCCGAGAGTTGCATGGCGGCATTGGTCACCTTGGTGACATCCAGCACCTTGGAATCATCGTGCACGGTGACCGGCCCGGCCGCAGCCGTCCCCGTCGCCAGCAGGATCACCCCCACCACGGCTGACAGCAGCATGAGTAAACGCTTGACCATGTTGAACATTCCTTTGTCTGGGCGACCTCCCTGCCGCCACGGCATACGCGACACTACGGTCTGTTCGTCACGATCGCTTATCCGGAGAGGAGTGCGCATGCCCACAGTGGTCCGGGCGACCATCAAGCCCGGCAGTAAGAAGGGACCGCTGGTCGAGATTCTCGACGACGGGGCGCTACAGCTGTACGTGCGCGCCCCGGCGGTGGAAGGCAAGGCCAACAAGGCCGCCATCGAACTACTCGCCACCCACTACGGCGTCCCCAAGTCCGCGGTCCGCCTCACCGCCGGCGCGACCTCCCGCTTCAAACGCTTCGAAATCGACGACTGATGTCAGTATTCGAGCTCGGTCCACGGGATACGAATCGGAAACGGGTGATCGATCTCGATATCGTTGGCGTCGGCACGGATCCATTCACCAGCGAGGATGTAGTTCACCGGATGTAGCGGATGAACACCTACCGGCAACTCCCCGTGCCCGGTCTCCAGCACATACGCGCGAATGGTCACGACCGTGCTTGTCTCTCGAGTCGGTTCCACCTCCCAATACCAGGGGATTCCAGCTTCCGCATAGCGGGACTTCTTGGCCACGATCTCGGATGGCGTGTTGGACGGTGACAGGACCTCGCCGGCGAGCAGGACATCGGCGGCGCGGACATCCTGCCAGGCCGCCCCCAGACAACGGTGAACCAGAAAGTCCGGGGTCACGAAGTCGGACTTACCGCTCGTTCCGAAGAAGATATTCGTCTCCGAGTTGGTGATCCAGCAGTGCTCCGGGTGAGACGACATGTCTTTGCGCGCCCACAGTTCGAGGCTGTTGGTCAGGCGGCGAGTGAAAATCTGATGCTCGCCGGGGGCATGGCGCACCCAGACGACCCGCCCTCGCCAGAGTTCGATCCGATTCGCGATCTCCTCCGGGAGCTGTTCGAGCTCTTCCCATGTCATGTGATCGGGGATATCGGCTCGCTCGACGTGTGGAATCGACACGTCATCAGGGTATTTCGCCATGCCCGGAGCCTCCGGAGTTCGCGGAACGAGGACGGATTCGTCCCGATTATCCCCTGTCACTAGACCGCGCCCGGGAAACCCATCTGCCGCCACGCCTCGTATACGGCGACGGCGGCGGCGTTGGACAGGTTCATGGATCGGCGGCCAGGGAGCATGGGGATGCGGAGTTGCTCGGTGACGTGGGGGTCGGCGAGGACTTCTTCGGGTAGGCCGGTGGGCTCGGGGCCGAAGAGTAGGACATCGCCGTCGCGATAGGCGATGTCGGTGTTGTGGGTGGTGGCCGTCGCGGTGAAGGCGAAGACCCGCTCGGGCGCGATGACTTCCCAGGCGGCCGCGAGACTCTGGTGCACGGTGACAACGGCCAGGTCGTGGTAGTCCAACCCGGCCCGGCGTAGCTTCGGCTCGGATAGGTCGAAGCCCAGCGGTTCGATCAGGTGCAGCGCGCAGCCGGTACCGGCGGCCAGCCGAATGGCATTGCCGGTATTGGGCGGGATGCGGGGTTCGAAGAACACGAGATGGAACACGGGCTCCAGCATCTCAGAGCGCCGGATAAGCTCGTGCGGTGAGTCCAGCCCATGCCGCACCCGAGAGTCGCAGCAGCCGTACGGGGGAGTAGTCCGCATCGAAGTGCCCATGTTGCGGGCGGCGGCTCGGTCCCGGCCGCTCTCGGCGGGGTTAGGTTTGGGTGGCCCCCGGAACATCGCCGTTCCAGGGCACCGACCGCGGCGTGAAATTGGAACAGGATCCGATCCAACACCACACAACACAACTAGCACGCACTCAATAGAGTGCCGTTGCCGTATCAGGTGGGCGCACATCCACCACTTCACCGGTGGTGTGAAGTTCGGTTTCGAGCGTTTCGATCTCGGGCCGGGTCAAAGACACCAGCGCGAAATCCGAGACCGTGTGGCCACCGCTGCCCGCAGCCACGACTGTCACCAGCTCGGTCAGTTCTTCGAACCAGGCCTGTGCCAGCTGCCGTACATGGGTCTGGTCGAGCAGATTCTGCGCCCACGACCACACCGCCGACAGCACCGGGCCATCACCGTTGTCGTCGACGGCGGCGTTGACCTCGACCACGTGAGCCAAGGGCATATCGGTGTCCGCGCCGGCAGCCAGCCCGGTCAGGACCTGCCAGACGTTGGACTGTGTGCCGATATCGCCATCAGTGCCGTCGGTGTGGTGGGTGTTGTCGGTGCGGAAGCGGCCAAGGTAGTTGAACCCGATCTGCGGGCTCGGCCCGGTCAACTGTGTGGCGGTGTGCGGGTTCAGATAACGCAGCAGTCCGTAGCCCAGTCCCTTGTCGGGAATAGCCCGCAGTTGTTCCTTGACACGTTTGACCGCGGACACGGCATCACCGGTGCCGGGGTCCAGACATACCGGGTACAGGGAGGTAAACCAGCCCACGGTGCGTGAGAGGTCCAGATCGACCGCGAATTCCTCGCGGCCGTGGCCTTCCAGATCGACCAGCACCGCATCGTCGGTGCCGCGCCACCGGCGGACAGCACGTGCCAGCGCCGCCAGCAGCACATCGTTGATCTCACTCTGGAATGCTGCCGGAACAGCAGCCAACAACGAAGCAGTCACCTCGGTGGGCAACCGCAACACCAACGCCGCGGAGGTAGCGGTGGTGTCCTGCGCCGGATCCAACGCGCGGATACCGAGCAACGGATCGGCGGTAGCGCGGATCCGCTGCCACAGAACCAATTCGGTTTCCCGCGTAGCAGCGTGTTCGACCAGTCGCTGAGTCCAGCGACGCAAGGAAGTCGGCACCGGCGCCAGCAACGGCGGCTGCCCGGCCATGGCCGCGGTGACCGCAGCCATCGTGTCGGGAATCAGGATCCGCCACGACACACCATCGACAACCCAATGATTGATCACCAGCAGCAACGCGCCCGGCTTCGAGGCGCCCGCGTCGAACCACACCGCCTGCACCATCACCGCGATTTCCGGTGCCAGTCGCGCCTGCGCGGCACGGGTCTGCGCGGCAACGAGGGCACCCAGCTCCGAATCGGCCACACCGGTCACATCGACACGGCACAGCACCTGGTCGGCAACCACCGCACCGACCGGCAACACACGCAGTTCCTGCGCGGCGCCGGGCTGCAGGGGCCACGACAGCTGTAGGCGCAACGCGTCGTGATGATCCAGCAGCGCCTGCACCGCGGCCAGCACATGATCGTGCCCAGCGCCGAACGGCAGCGGTGTGCCCATCGACTGGAAGAACCCGTCCAGCCGGCCACCCCGCGCAGCGACGGCCTGCATGACCGGGGTGGCCGACAGCTCACCGATCCCCGCGCCGGGGACCTCGACCGGGATCTCGGTGTTGGTTTCGGTGGCCACTGCCACCAGTTCTGCAACGCTGCGGTGGGCGAACACATCACGAACACCGAACACCAGCCCGGCCACCCGCGCCCGCGACACCAGCTGGATCGCGACGATCGAGTCGCCACCCAGGTCGAAGAACGAGTCGTCGATACCGACACGTTCCACACCCAGAACAGTGGAGAACATCCCGCACAACAGTTCTTCCTGCGGAGTACGCGGGGCACGGTACTCCCCACCGGTGAATACCGGTTCGGGCAGCGCCTTACGGTCGACCTTGCCGTTGGGGTTCAACGGCAACGCCTCGAGCACCATCACCGTCGCGGGCACCATGTACTCCGGCAGTCGCGCGGCCACGAACTCACGCACCGCAGCGGTCTCGAAACCGGTGGCGTTGTCGGCAGCGGTCACATACCCGACCAGCCGTTTGCCGGTCTGGCTGTCATGGGCCACGACCACGGCCTGCCCGACACCCGGGCACGCCGCCAGCGCGGCCTCAACCTCACCGAGCTCGATTCTGAAGCCACGCACCTTCACCTGATCATCGGCACGACCGACGAACACCAGCTGGCCGTCGGTGTTCCAACGCACCAGATCACCAGTGCGGTACATGCGCTCACCGGGCTCGACAGCGAACGGATCGGCCACGAACCGGACCGCGGTCAAACCCGGCCGACCCAGATAACCCCGCGCCAAACCGACACCGGCCACATACAACTCACCCACCACGCCGGTGGGTACGGGACGCAACCACGCATCAAGCACCAGCGTCCGCATGTTCGCGATCGGCGCACCGATCGGCGGAACAGTCCGCTCCTCCGCATATAGAGGAGCGCTCATCGACACACATACAGTGGCTTCTGTGGGGCCGTAAGCGTTGATCATGCGACGTCCATTGGATGACCTCGCAACCAACGCTGCGTCCAAAGCCTCACCAGCGGTAACCAGAGTCACGCCCGGAGGTAGCCCGCCCGCTTGTTCAACGACAGTCATTACCGCCGGAGGCAATGTTATATGCGTCACCGAATGCTTTCGGACCGCTCTCAACAAGTCGGCGCCCGCGGCAATCTGATCCGCGGACTCGAGCACCAAACAACCGCCGGATAGCAGCGCCTGGCACAGCTCCCACACAGAAGCGTCGAAACTAACCGATGCAAATTGCAAGACACGACTTGTCCTGCCGACCCCCAGGTGCACACGGTGCGCCGTCATCAGGCTGCCGAAACCTGCATGGGTGACCACGACGCCCTTGGGGGCCCCAGTGGAACCGGAGGTGTAGATAACATAAGCCGGGCTATCAAGCGACGGCTTGTTCGGCATCTTCCTGGCGTCCGCTGTGGGCACGCGTACGCCGAATGTCTGTTCCTCGATATTTGCGATAGTCGCCGACGCCGGCAGCTTCGCCTCCGTGTGGGTATTCGTCACGACCAGGACCGGTCGGGCATCGTCGAGCATGTAGGCGATGCGGTCGGCCGGATAATTCGGGTCGATCGGCAACCACGCCGCGCCGGCTTTGCTGATGCCCAGCATGGTGGCGATCAGCTCTATCGAGCGGGGCATGCACACCGCGACGAACTGCTCGGGTCCCACCCCCTGCTCGGTGAGCCAGTGGGCGATCTGGTTGGCGCGGATGTCGAGTTCACGGTAGGTACGGCCGGCCTCGCCGAATACGACCGCGGTCGCGTCGGGAGTCGCCTCGGCCTGCGCGGTGAACAGTTCGGGCAGAGTCGCGGTCGGAACCTCGACAGCGGTGTCGTTCCAGACCGCCAACTGCTGCCGTTCCTGCGCCGAGAGCACCCCCAGGCTCGACACACGAGTCTCGGGTGCCGATTGTGCCAGGGCTCCAATCAATTCGGAAAACCGACGGATATGGCTGTCGACTTCCATCTTTTGATAGCGGTTCGAGTTCGCAACTACCTCAACACGCCAGTCGCCAGATTTGGAAATAAATTGAAATGAAATATCTTCAGCGGGCCCGGTGCATGAATAGTCGACAGCAGCGACGGTCGAGTCGAAGCAGATGTCGAATTCAAAATTGGAGATGTTGACAATCGCGCCGAACTCGATAACTCCATTGGCTACCTGTGCTTGATCCTTTTTTATATCAACACCTTGGTACCGCTGATGGCGAAGCGCACCGGCAACCGCAGTGGAGATACGTTCAATATATTCTTTTAGGGTATCGTCTGGCGAAAGTTCGAGCTGCAGAGGCACGACATTCGCCATCATGCCCGGAACCATTCTGGTTTCAGCAGATCGCCGAGCGCCAACCGCCAGGCCAAGTGTCAACTTTCGGGCACCGGTCATGGAATGCAGATAAATGGCGACAGAACCGACCGCGATCGAAGAGGTCCTAGCTCCGACATCCCTGCTCAGCTGCTCCAGTCCAGCTGAGACCACGGAATCAAGGTCCTTAGTGCAGCGCCACAGCTGACTCGGAAAGATATCCGGCTTGGTGGACAAGGCCGCCGGGTCATGATCGCCCGTCAGGCATGAGCGCCAGAATTCGGAGTCTTTCTCGAACTCGCCCGATGATCGGTATTCCTCTTCGGACTCGATCAGAACGCTAAGGGGGCCAAATGGAGTCAGCCCCACCTCTTCACCCGAGAGCAGGCGCGTATAGATCTCAGCTTGCCTCTGGAATATAAGACCTTCACTCCAGCCGTCTATCATCAGATGATGGAATCGCTGCAACGACAGGTAGCCATTCTCCGACAGCTTGATCAATTGAATGACAAAAGGGGCATCATCGGGGTTGACGACCTTTTTCAGCTCCTCCTGAATGTGCTGCTCGGCCGATTTCTCCGGGTCGACCTCCAGGGAAAGATCAAAGAACGATACGACTGTGGGCTGCTTGTCGGTGACGGCTTGGAAGACTTCTCCGTCCTCGACGTACACTCTACTCCGAAGGGCATCAACCTCTTGGAGGAGAAGCTCAACAGCTTTGCGGAAGATCTCGAAGTCTATGAAACCTGGAATGTGGAGAACTGTAGAGAGGACGAGGACCGGACTATCCGGATTGATTTCTCGAAGTAGCCAAATGTACTTCTGTGCAGAAGTAAGAGGGAATCGGTTCCCGGTCATCTCCGCCATAATGCGATTCCACCATCCAGATTGGTACTCACGAAATGAGATTGCAAGACTTCAGGCTGCCTTCAAGATAATTCTGAAGACGTTCGATAGGCCAATCCGAGCGCGACTCGTATACGGACCGCATGGCCGTCTCGGCAATTTCCTGAAGATCAGGCAGTTCATTCGTTGATCTGACGATGATTGCGACGAAATCTTCAAGCAGAATGCTAAATACCGCGCTCCAGATCTCGTCATCTGATTCGATCGCCGCATATTCGGCGATAATTGAACCGTAGACTGCGTGTGCAAACAGTTCGCCAAGAGCAAGAACCTTACGCTGGTCCTTTTGGTCAATATCGACGTCGAAATGAGGCTTCAACTGCTCGAGGAGGTGACCAAAGGACTTCGCAGAAGGAAGGTGATCAATCTTGCCAAGCGCCTCGGACCAAGGTGCGAACGAGACACCTTCGATACCGCCGAGGGTCCGTCGCGTCAACAGGTATGCCGGAGACTCACCGGCATGCAAGGTCCGCCGCGGAGATCTGAATTCAGGGGTCGACGGGTTGAAAAAGCCCTTGGCCGCACGAATCGACTGCATTAGGTTCACGTACTTCGTGCCCTCCAATCGTGGAAGGTACTCAACGAACTTCTGGATAACGCGAAAGACCGAATCGGCTTCAAAGGCCTTTGCTGAGATAACATCCGAGAGCGAATGCACGACAGCCGTTGCATCCTCCGTCACCTTAACTTTGGCGATAGAGTTCAGGACGACGTATCGATTGTCGTCAGAATTAGCCGAGGTCATGTGATCGACACATCGAGCAGTGTATGCCTTCATGGCGACGAGCCGGATCGCCGCGCGTTCCATAGCCATGGAATTCTGCCCGAATTCACTTACCTTGCGACCAAAAATCTGACGGCTGCAAGTGTGACGGTAGGTCTCAATCAGTGCGCGAGACGCTAATCCTACGGCAGCAGTTGCCAGGTTGAACTTGCCGATATTGATCGTATTGACTGCATCCGCGAATGCCTGAGGGCCACGAGAAATTACATCATTTTCCGAGACTTTATATGAATCCAGTTCGAACTCGGCGACGTACATCTGCTCCGCAACCGAATTGCCCAGCAGGGTGAAACCGGGATTCCTTGAGCTCGCTCGAAAGAGGAGATAATCGCGGTCGCCTCCAGAATCCTTACGCGCAAATGTCGTGATTATCGTCGAAACGTTCGCATTGCCGGTGTAGTCTTTTCGACCGCTGGCTACGTACCCCGTGGAATCTTCGAGCACCCTCATAGCGGTTGCCCGCCAGTCGGCACCAGCTGTTCTCTCCGACATTCCGAAAGATCCAACGATACCCTGACTCAATTCATCCACATAGGCTCGACGGACATGCTCGTTGTCCGACATCCATACAGGAAGCACCGAGAGATTGGTCACGTGCCACATCAGCCAATGTGTGAAGCTGCAGAAGGCGAGGTGCTCGCTTAGGGCGGCAATCGAGTACGGATGCCAGCCGCTCGGATTATTACTGAGCTGCGTAGGCACCAGGCTATCGACCAAGAGGCGGCTTTGCCCGAGGAAGTCCAGAAAGTTCACCGGATATTGGCGCTGAATTTCAGACTTCAACAGCGCATCCGCACCAAGTTCTGTGAACCAGTCCGTCACACTGTCGACGGTCTGACCGGACGGCACGGTTAGCGATGTACCCCCCAACGTCGGCGGCGTAGCATCGTAAGACATAGTTCCCCTTCGCCCTTACCTTCAATTCAGCAACACGGACGCTACTACACATGCGTCCAACACTGAAAGCGTGCCGTTACTCCCGGGATCCGCCCTGCGGAGTGTCGCTCCGGTGGACCTACCCCTGGAATAGCCAGTGGATTGCTATGTGCGCGGCGAACGACGGGTATGACACCGTACCGCCAGCCGACGGGATTCGCTCTCGAGAAACCACAGACCGCACCCGCGCGGAGACCGCGATCAATCCCATTGGAGTTGGCCGATGCCTCTTCCGGCGTGCTTGCTTTACCGAGTTGGGCGGATTGGCAAAACCAGGTAGCCGGACACCTACTGAGCCTTAATGGGTGATGTCGTGGGGGCATGACCGTGCTGGCGGGCTTTCGAGGTAGACCTGTCGGGTGAGGTATGCCCAGGGAGGCGGGTTGACGGAGCGGGGTCGGCAGGCGCGGGAGCGGTTGCGGTTGGAGGCGGCGCGGTGGCGGTCTGGGTGAAAGAGCAGTGGCCGCAGGTAAACGAGTGCGGCGGCGTCGGGCGGATGGCTTGTCTTCGAAGACGAAGCTGGGTTCTCGATGACGCCGCCGACCGCCCGCACCTGGGCACCGCGCGGACATACCCCGGTCGTGACCGTGCGGGGCCGTTCCCGACGCCGGATCTCGATCGCCGCGCTGGCCTGTTACCGGCCCGGCCACCGGTCGAGGCTGATCTACCGGCCCCGCCGCGACAGCGAAAACCGTAACCGGAGAAAGAGTTTCGCCTGGACCGACTACCGCGACCTGCTCATCTGCGCCCACCATCAACTCGGCGCGCTGCTGGTGGTGGTCTGGGACAACCTGGGCACCCACACCATGCCGCCAACGCGGCAGTTCGTTGCCGACCACGACTGGCTCACGGTCTACCAGTTGCCCGCTTACGCCGCGGATCTCAACCTGGTCGAGGTGGTCTGGTCACTGCTGCGGCGGCCCATGGCCAACACCGCTTTCACCGACCGAGCACCTCATCGCCGCCCTCCGCACCGGCCTCAAACGCATCCAGCACCGTCCCCACCTAATCGACGGCTGCTTGGCCGCGACCGGCCTCGACCCCGCCAACCGATCATGACGACTTCACGAATTGAGGTTCAGTAACGCCAGACAAACGTCGGATCGCGGACCACCTCGGAATCTGTCAAACCCGGTGAGACGGTCATGCCGCGAATTCGGTGTTGATGTTCTCCTTCGCCGGTTCGTTGATCCAGGCCGTGCTCGGCAGCCTGGATGGGGTGGAAGACCATCGGAACCGGCCCGGGTTCGCCGCGTACCTCGCCGTGGTCGTGCAGCAGCCGGTGCGTCGTCGAGGTCGAGCACAGATACGTGCCTTCGTCGAGCAAGTCAGAAGCCGACGACGGAGGTGGGCTCCGCCGTGATCAGTCCGGACAGCGCGATTCCGGGCCCGGCAAACCCCGCTTGCCGGCGGGAAGGTTCGCCGTGAATCACCCGGGTGGTCATAAGGTCGGGGTGATCATCTGTGTCCGGGCGGGCACCGATCGTCGTCGTCGTGTGTCGAAAGATGCGGGGTTCGAAGAACACGAGATGGAACACGGGCTCCAGCATCTCAGAGCGCCGGATAAGCTCGTGCGGTGAGTCCAGCCCATGCCGCACCCGAGAGTCGCAGCAGCCGTGCGGGGGAGTTCCTGCGTGAGAATCTGCCCATGATGCTGGTGGGAGCGGTGCTGGTGGTGGCCATCGTGTTCCTGGCCTGGGATCGCTGGCGGCGCGGGACCTACATCTTCGGCGGGGCGACGCTGCTCGCGGCGGCGCTGCGGATGGCATTGCCGACCGAGCGGGTGGGCCTGCTCGCGGTGCGCAGCAAGGGTTTCGATGTCGGGTGGCTGACGGTGCTGGGCGGCGCGATCATCGCGCTGGCCGCGACCATCAGCAGCCTCGGTGTCACTTAAGCGGCCGAGGTCGGGGCCGCGACCGGAGTCGCGGCGCTGAAAAGGCGATCGGGGATTTGCTAGACGGTGGTGATGCGGCGGCCGAGTTCTCGGCGTAGTACTTCCTGGTCGGGAAGTCTGTGCAGGACGCGGAGTATGGCCGGGCGGAGTTCACGCTGCTCGTCCTCGGAGAGCAGATCGACGAGATCGCGGAGATCCATGTCATCGAATGCGGCGGTCATGTCTGACAGATTACGACCGGAAGGCCCCGCGCACACGTATTCGGGGCCACCGGTTACGGAGGTGTCATGTCGACGAAACCGGAAGCGCGTCAGGACAATTCACGCGAAACAGCCACGATACGTGAGGTAACGCGCCGCCCGCTGAGGCAGCGTAGAGACAGCGGTCGGGCAGCGCTTATTCAGCGGTGCGACACCCGCTGGGCGCGCGCCAGATCCATGGTCTCGAGCACCAGCTTGCTCACCGCGTCGAACTCGGTCAGGAAGCCGTCGTGGCCGTCCCGCGAGTGGATGACCTCCAGCCCCTTGGAACCGGGCAGCAGATCGGCCAGCTCCTGCTGGGTGCGCAACGGGTAGAGCCGATCCGAGTCCACCCCGCCGATCACACACGGCACCGGCGTGGCCGCCAGCGCCGCCGCGACGCCGCCGCGCCCGCGGCCCACGTCGTAGCGGTTCATGGCCTCGGTGAGCAGCACGTAGGTGGCCGGGTCGAAGCGCGAGATGAGCTTGTCGGCCTGGTACTCCAGGTAGCTCTGCACCGCGTAACGCCCACCCGCCCAAGGGTTCTCGTCCCCCTGGGCATGATTCTCGAAACGGTGGTCGAGCTCGGACTCGGTGCGGTAGGTCAGGTGCGCGATGCGCCGGGCGATGCCCATGCCGGTCATGGGCGCGCGCCCGGTGCCGTGGTAGTTGCCGCCCTGCCAGTCCGGATCGGCCGTGATCGCGGCGACCTGGGTGGTCTGGGTACCGATCTGGTCGGCGGTGGCGCGCGCGCCGACCGCCAGCACCAGGGCCGCGCCGATGCGTTCGGGGCTGCCGATCATCCACTCGAGCACCCGCATACCGCCCATGGAACCGCCGATCGCGGCGGCCAGGCGGTCGATGCCGAGCAGGTCGAACAGTTTGCGCTCCGCGGTCACCTGATCCCGGATGGAGATCTCGGGAAACCTTGCGCCCCAAGGCTTTCCGTCCGGGGCCAGGGAGGCCGGGCCGGTGCTGCCCTTACAGCCGCCGAGCACGTTGGTGGCGATGACACACCATTCGCGGGTGTCCACCGCGGCACCGGGCCCGATGATGCCGTCCCACCAGCCGGGCTGGCTGTGGTGCACATCGGCGGGGCCCACCACGTGCGAGTCGCCGGTCAGCGCGTGCTCGATGAGCACCACGTTGTCCGCGTTCGCCGAGAGTTCGCCCCACCGCTGCACGGCCAGCGTCACATCGGGGATGACGGCGCCGTTCTCCAGCTCCACATCCCCGATGGCGATGGTTCCGAGCGTCCCGTCCGGCGGCGGGAGCAAAAGCTCCGCCGCCGGACGGGAGGTGCTCGATTCGATGTTCACGGTCAACTTGCCGCCGCCGTCAGTCCGGCCCGCAGATCCGCCAGGATGTCGTCGATGCCCTCGATACCCACGGCCAACCGCACCAGACCAGGCGTGACGCCGGACGCCAGCTGTTCGGCGGGCGTCAGCTGGGAATGCGTGGTGGAAGCCGGGTGGATGACGAGCGAGCGCACATCCCCGATGTTAGCGACATGGCTGTGCAGCACCAGCGCCTCCACGAACTTCTTGCCGGCGTCGATGCCGCCGGCCAGCTCGAAGGACACGATGGCGCCCACACCCTTGGGTGCCAGCTGTTTGCCACGCTCATGCCACGGCGAGCTGGGAAGCCCTGCGTAGTACACCTTCTCGACGCTGGACTGGGCCTCGAGGAACTCCGCGACCGCCTGCGCATTGGTCACGTGCCGCTCCACACGAAGGCTCAGCGTCTCGATGCCCTGCGCGATGAGGAAGGCATTGAACGGCGAAACCGCCGCGCCCAGATCACGCAGCAACTGCACGCGCGCCTTGAGCGCGAACGCGGGCGCGCCCAGATCGGCGAACACCACGCCGTTGTAGCTCGGGTCGGGGGTGGTGAAGCCGGGGAAACGGGACTCGCCCGTCTCGTTCTGCACCGTCCAGTCGAAGGTGCCGCCGTCGACGATCACACCCGCGACCGCGGAACCGTGCCCACCCAGGTACTTGGTGGCCGAGTGCACGACGATGTCCGCGCCCAGCTGCAGCGGCTGGATCAGGTACGGCGTGGCGACGGTGTTGTCCACGATGAGCGGCACGCCCGCGGCGTGCGCGACCTCGGCGATACCCGGAATGTCGAAGACCGAGCTGCTCGGATTGGCAACGGTCTCACCGTAGAACGCCTTGGTGTTCGGGCGAACGGCCGCGCGCCACTGGTCCAGATCGTCGGGATCGGTGACGAAGCTGACCTCGATGCCCAGCTTGGGCAGCGAGTAGTGCAGCAGGTTGTAGGTGCCGCCGTAGAGGTGCGGGCTGGCCACGATGTGGTCGCCCGCCTCGGCCAGATTCAGGATTGCGTAGGTCTCCGCAGCCTGCCCGGAGGCCAGCAGCAAGGCCGCCACGCCACCCTCGAGGGCGGCGACTCGCTGCTCCACCGCGTCCTGGGTGGGGTTCATGATGCGGGTGTAGATGTTGCCCGGCTCGGCGAGACCGAACAGCGCGGCGGCGTGATCGGTGTCGCGGAAGGCGTAGGAAGTGGTCTGGTAGATGGGCAGTGCGCGGGCTCCGGTGGCCGGATCGGGGCTCTGTCCGGCGTGAATCTGCTTGGTCTCGAAGGACCAGTTGGCCGGATCCAGGGTGCCGTCAGCCACGACGGCCGCGGGCGCGGTCGAGTCACTCATGTGTTCTGCTCCAAAAACAAGGTCGCCGAATGGCGGGAAGTTTGACGTTATCTAGAAGCGAATGGGCTTCGACAACAACACATTTCGGTAGACCTCCTGATTGCGCTTGCGTTCGGCCTTCGAACGCCCGGTCTGCACCCGGAAGCACCCCACCGCAGCTGGAGGGTTGCCGATCAGCAAGCCGGGGCCTTAACGCTGATGCTCTGGACCTTTGCGAGATTCTAGCGGGCGGAGGCGGCAGTCTCGGAAGTGGGGCTCGCCACAGTGGATCCGCAACAGACACGCCGGAATTCGTGGAAGGCGGCCAGCACATTGTCGGCGAGCAGGCGGGCCGTGGCGGGGGCTGTGCAGCCCGCGAAGTCGGATTCGGCCTCGAATTCGCACTCCATGCCCACCCGGACGATGCTGTGCCAGGTGCCGGCGATGAGCCGCACGGTGAGGTGCTCCTCGGGCAGCCCGAGGCGCTGGGCGAGGACTTCGGTCATGGCACGGGTCTTGGTGTCGGCCGATTCCATGCTGAGCGCGCGCACGGCGACGCTGTCGCGCGTGATGCGCTGCATTTGCTGGAACCACCGGAAGGGCACCGGCGCATCGGATTCGATGATCTGGTCCACGACCGCCAGGAAAGCATCGAGCAGCGCCTGCATCTCGTCGCCGGTGACGGGCTGCACGCGCAGCGCGTCGGCGAGGGCGTAACCGAAGCCTTCGATGGGGGCGATGACGATCGCCTCTTTGCTGTCGAAGTACCGGTTCACGGTGCGCGGTGAGACATCGGCCGCGTCCGCGATCTGTTCGACGGTGGTGGCATCGAAGCCCTGTTCGTCGCACAGGCGCAGGGCAACGTCGATGATCCGATCCCGGGTCTGCTGCTTCTTGCGTTCGCGCAGGCCGGGGCGATGGCGCATGACCACACCGATGTGGCTCGACAACTCCGACATGACCCCATGTTAGTGGATTCCGGGCTCTTCTTGTCCCGATATGACAACTGTCGCACTGCGACATTTTTCCCTTGACGCCAA
The DNA here is from genome assembly GCF_054782115.1 of Nocardia heshunensis. Classification (NCBI taxonomy): domain Bacteria; kingdom Bacillati; phylum Actinomycetota; class Actinomycetes; order Mycobacteriales; family Nocardiaceae; genus Nocardia; species Nocardia heshunensis. Next base: position 137,263 of record NZ_BAAGTC010000029.1, read on the forward strand.
TTGTCGGTGGGGGCCACTATGGTGACAGCTGCCTTCGCACCCCCTAGAGGAGAGGCTCATGACCGTAGCCACGGATGCTCTCGAGTCCGACGAAATAGCAAGTCCCGCAAAAGATTCCAGGCGCTGGTGGGCGCTGGCGGTGATCGCCATGGCACAGCTCATGGTGGTTCTGGACGCCACGATCGTCACCATCGCCATGCCGTTCGCGCAGCAGGATCTGCACATCAGCGACGGCGACAAGCAGTGGATCTTCACCGCTTACACTCTGATTTTCGGTGGTCTGCTGCTGCTCGGCGGCCGCCTCGCCGACTACCTCGGCCGCCGCCGGATCCTGATGATCGGCCTGGTCGGCTTCGCCGCCGCCTCCGCGGTAGCCGGTCTCGCGCAGAACTCGGCCGAACTGTTCGCGGGCCGTGCGTTGCAGGGCGCGTTCGGCGCACTGCTGGCTCCCGCGGCCCTGTCGCTGGTGTCGGTGACCTTCACCGAGGCCAAGGAACGCGCTCGCGCCTTCGGCGTGTTTGCCGCGGTGTCCGGTGCCGGTGCGGCGCTCGGCCTGATCGCCGGTGGCGCGCTGGTCGAGTACGCGGACTGGCGCTGGTCACTGCTGGTGAACACCCCGGTCGCGCTGCTGGCCCTGGTCGGCGCGTTCATCTTCGTGATCAAGGATGTGCCCGCACCCCGCACCGGCGGCTACGACCTGCCCGGCGCGGTCACCGTCACCCTGGGTCTGATCTCCATCGTCTACGGCTTCAGCCGCGCGGCCTCCGACGGCTGGACCGCCGCCACCACGCTGGCGCTGTTCGTGGCGGGCGTGGCATTGCTGGCGGCCTTCGTGGCCATCGAACGCCGCACCGCGAATCCGCTGCTGCCGCTGCGTATTCCGGCCGAGATCAACCGCGGCGGCGCGTACCTGATCGCGCTGCTGGTGCCGATCGCGATGTTCGCCATGTTCCTGAACCTGAGCTTCTACCTGCAGATCGTGCAGCACTATTCGGCGCTGAAGACGGGTGTGGCGTTCCTGCCGTTCCCGGCCGGGATCGTGGTGTCGGCGGGTATCGCCTCGACGGTGCTGCCGAAGATCGGGCCGCGTCCGCTGATGCTGACGGGTTCGGTGTTCGGCGCGGCGGGCCTGCTGTGGCTGTCGCGGCTGGAGTACGGCGACAGCTACGCGGTCGCCCTGCTGCCCGCCATGATCCTGATCGCGCTGGGCATGGGCTTCCTGTTCGTGTCCATGCAGACCACCGCGCTGCACCAGGTCGAGGCCGAGGACTCGGGTGTCGCCAGTGCGCTGCTGAATGCCGCGCAGCAGGTCGGCGGTTCGATCGGTACCGCGTTGCTGACCACCATCTCGGTGCAGGTGGCCCAGCGGTACGTGCGCAACAACGGGACCATCGACCATGTGATGGAACGCGCGTCGGTGCACTCCTACAGCGTCGCGTTCCTGATCGGTGCGGTGTTCTTCCTGCTCTGCATTCCGATCGCGGCCTTCATGATCCGCGACAAGCCGGAAAACCTGCTCGAGGGCGACGAGCACGCCGTTGCTGTCGCTGTCTGAACGCAGCGCCTGACCGGCGAAAAGATATATCCGTGGGCCGTGGCACCCCCATTCCGCATTGCGCGGGATGAGGGGTTGCCAGGGCCCTTTCCTTTTCGCATGCTGGGAAGTGCCGAAAGTCACGCGAAAAGCTACTTATCGGTAACCGCACTGAATTCCCGCACAGCGGGGGCCGCCGTCGCGGTGAGATCGATAGCAGCAGTACGCTTGTCTTGCTTGACGCCACAGCGTACGTGGACTTGGCACCACAGGTCCCGTGCCGAGCGCCATGCGTATACGTTGTCTGTTGAACAGCTGGGGTCCGCTACAAGCGGTGCTCACCGGCCGTGCAATGGGAGCACCACCTTCCTAGGAGGACACGAAGATCCATGTCCAAGATCAAGGTTGAAGGGACCGTCGTCGAACTCGATGGCGACGAGATGACCCGGATTATCTGGCAGTTCATCAAGGACAAGCTGATCGTCCCGTATCTCGATGTGAACCTCGAGTACTACGACCTCGGCATCGAGTACCGCGACAAGACCGATGATCAGGTCACGATCGACGCGGCCAACGCCATCAAGAAGCACGGCGTCGGCGTCAAGTGCGCGACGATCACCCCTGACGAGGCTCGCGTCGAGGAGTTCGATCTCAAGAAGATGTGGCGGTCGCCCAACGGCACCATCCGCAACATCCTCGGCGGCACGATCTTCCGCGCGCCGATCATCATCTCGAACGTCCCGCGGCTGGTGCCGGGCTGGACCAAGCCGATCATCATCGGCCGCCACGCCTTCGGTGACCAGTACCGTGCCACCGATTTCAAGGTGCACCAGGCGGGCACCGTCACCCTGACCTTCACGCCGGAGGACGGCTCCGAGCCGATCCAGCACGAGGTCGTGCGCATGCCGGAAGACGGCGGCGTGGTGATGGGCATGTACAACTTCCAGGAGTCCATCCGGGACTTCGCGCGGGCCTCGCTGAACTACGGCCTGCAGCAGAACTACCCGGTGTACATGTCGACGAAGAACACCATCCTGAAGGCCTACGACGGCATGTTCAAGGACACCTTCCAGGAGATCTTCGAGACCGAGTTCAAGGACGAGTTCGCCGCGGCGGGCCTGACCTACGAGCACCGTCTCATCGACGACATGGTCGCCTCCGCGCTCAAGTGGGAGGGTGGCTACGTCTGGGCCTGCAAGAACTACGACGGCGACGTGCAGTCCGACACCGTGGCGCAGGGCTTCGGCTCGCTGGGTCTGATGACCTCCGTGCTGCTGACCCCGGACGGCCGCACCTGTGAGGCCGAGGCCGCACACGGCACCGTCACCCGGCACTACCGTCAGCACCAGCAGGGCAAGCCCACCTCCACGAACCCGATCGCCTCGATCTTCGCGTGGACGCGTGGCCTGGCCCACCGCGGCAAGCTGGACAACACCCCCGAGGTGATCGGCTTCGCCCAGACGCTCGAGGATGTCGTCATCAAGACGGTCGAGTCCGGCCAGATGACCAAGGACCTCGCGCTGCTGGTCGGCGGCGACCAGGGCTACCTGACCACCGAGGAGTTCCTCGGCGTGCTGGACGCCAACCTGGCCCGCGAGATTCGCTAGCAAGGCCCGGGGCTCGCCCCGAAACGCTCTGCCTCTCTCGGGGTTTCAGGGGCTTGCCCCTGAGGGTTTCGAGAGTTGGGATTTCCGCGCCGACGAACGTGAACAGCGCGAAGCGGTGGACGATGGGGGCCGGGACCACAGTCCCGGCCTGAACATCCACCGCGCCACAACGGGCACCTGCCCCCACCTGAATCCGGGTGGGTGGGCGGGTGCCCGAACTGTTTTCGGGTGATCATGGTCTGGTCATGAAACGGTCATGATCCGATCGCGACGATGAGTTGTCTCGTCGCGGTCTCTCGAGGGGTGGACCGCGGCGCGGCGCGGCGGTGAAGGAGGAGCTATGTCGGCAATCGGTGACGATTTGCGGCGCGTGGTGCGCGGACGGGTGTTCGGGGCGGGGGAGGACGGGTTCGCGGAAGCTCGCCGGGCCTGGAATCTGTCTGTGGAGCAGCAGGTTTCGGCCGTGGTCGAGGTCGCCGACGCCGATGATGCCGCGGCGGTGGTGCACTATGCGAGCCGCTCCGGCCTGGCGGTGAGCACGCGGGCCACCGGGCACACGCCCACCGCGGCCGCCGATGGGACCGTGCTGGTGAAGACCGGGTCCTTGAACGGCGTCGAGATCGACGCCGAGGCGCGGGTCGCCTGGGTGCAGGCGGGCGTGCAGTGGGGTGGCGTCATCGCCGAGTCCGCGAAGCACGGGCTGGTGGGCGCGATGGGGAGTTCGCCGGTGGTCGGGTTGACCGGATACACCCTGGGCGGTGGCCTGGGGTGGTTCGCGCGGAGCCGGGGGCAGGCGGCCAATCTGGTCCGGGCGCTGGACGTGGTGACCGGTGACGGGAATCGGGTTCGGGTGAGCGCGAATTCGGAGCCGGAGCTGTTCTGGGCGCTGCGCGGCGGCGGGGGTGACTATGCGCTGGTGACCGCGCTGGAATTCGAATTGTTCGAGGCCGGTGCGCTTTTCGGTGGTCGCCTGCTGTGGCCGGCGGAGCGGGGCGAAGCGGTGCTGGCCGCCTTCCGGGAGGTGACCGCGGTCGCGGCCGAGGAGCTGAGCGTGTGGCTCACGTTCATCCAATTCCCGCCCTTCCCTTCGGTTCCCGAGTTTCTGCGCGGACAGTCCATGGTGGCCGTGGATGTGCTCGCGCAGGGGGACGTCACCGGTCCGCTGCGCCTGTTCGACGAGATCCCGGGCGTGGTGCTCGATACCCGCCGCCCCTTGGATCCCACCGAGATCGGCGGCATCTGCATGGAGCCGGTCGATCCCACTCCGGCCCGGGTGCGCGGGGAGCTGCTCACCGAATTCTCCACGGAGGTCGGTGATTCCCTGCTCGCGGCGGCCGCACCGAACGGCTCGGTGTATCCGCTGGCCCTGGTGCAGGTGCGGCATCTGGGCGGGGCGCTGACGCGTCCGTCCGCGGATGCCGGTGTGGCGGGCGGGATTACGGAGCCGTTCCTGCTGTCCATGCTCGGCCCGGCCCCATCGCCGCAGCACGCGGCGGCCGTGCTGGAGCGTCGCGCCGAGGTCGCGACCGAGTTGTCGATCTACTCGTCGGGTCGTAAACCCTTCACCTACTTGGACGCCGGAGACACTCCGTCCGACGCCTTCGAATCCGCGACTCTGGACCGCCTGCGGGACATCAAGCGCCGCAACGACCCTCAGGATGTCTTCCGCAGCAACTTCCCGGTGGCCGCGCCGCTCACCGAACTGGATCGCGCCATTCTCGACGCTCCGGCCTGATCGGGAGTGCCGTTGCGGGTCGGTCGCGGCGGAGTGAGCGGTCCCATGGTTCGCGCCGGTCGGTGAGTGAAATCACCGGACTGGACGGTATCGGGATGGTTCGCCACTGTGTTGCGCTTGGTTGTGCCCGAATCTGTCTCCGCCGCCACCGCCGCATCGACCCCCGACGAGATGAGCCGTCCCGTCGCGGCGGCCACCGATGAATCGGCGTTCGCCGCGGCCCCGCGCGACAGCTGGCACATCCCCGCCATGCTGGCGCTGGCGCTGGGCGGATTCGGGATCGGTACCACCGAATTCGTCACCATGGGTTTGCTGCCGGATATCGCCACCTCCATGAAGGTCTCCGAACCGACTGCCGGGCACATTGTTTCGGCCTACGCGCTGGGTGTGGTGATCGGCGCTCCGGTGATCGCCGCGCTGTGCGCCCGGGTGCCGCGCAAGCGCCTGCTGATGGTGTTGATGGCGGCATTCGCGCTGGGTAATGCGGCCAGCGTGATCGCGCCCAGCTTCGCGACCCTGACCATTGCCCGCTTCGTCTCGGGCCTGCCGCACGGGGCGTACTTCGGTGTGGCCTCGCTGGCGGCGGCCTCGCTCGCGCCGGTGGGGCAACGGGCCAAAGCGGTAGCTGCCGTTATGCTGGGCCTGAGCGCCGCCAATGTCGTCGGCGTTCCCGCCGCCACCTGGCTGGGCCAGCATCTCGGTTGGCGGGACGCTTTCGTGGTGGTCGCGGTCATCGGTTTCGCCACCGTCGCCGCCATCTTCCGCTTCGTTCCGGAACTGCACGGCGTCCGCATGACCGACCCCCGCACCGAACTGACCGCCCTGCGCCGTCCCCAGGTGCTGCTGACCTTGCTGGTCGGCGCGGTCGGCTTCGGCGGCATGTTCGCCGTCTACACCTACATCACCACCACCCTCACCGACGTCGCCGGTCTGTCCGTCGGTCTGGTCCCCGTGGTGCTCATGCTCTTCGGCCTCGGCATGGTGGCGGGCAACATCATCGGCGGTGTCCTCGCCGACCGCGGCGTGGATCGCGCCATCTACGCCTCGATGCTGGCCATGGTGGTCATTCTCGCGGGATTCGTTGCAGCGGCCCACAATCCGTACACGGCGGCCATCGGCGCCTTCCTGGTCGGTGCGTCAGGAGCCTCCCTGGCCCCGGCCCTGCAGACCCGCCTGATGGATGTCGCCCACGACGCACAAACCTTGGCTGCGGCCCTGAACCACGCCGCGCTCAACATCGCCAATGCCTCCGGCGCCTGGGTCGGTGGCCTGGTGATCGCCGCGGGCATGGGCTACACCGCCCCCGCCGCAGTCGGCGCAGGCCTCGCAGTCCTGGGCACCCTCCTCTTCGCCGCCACCACCTTCCTGGCCCGCCGCACTCACTGATCGCTGTCGATTTCCACCCGCCGGGCCCGCTTTTGCCTACAAACTAGTAAGGCAACTTCGCAGTTGGCTGAGTATGTGTTAGCGTCGGGTATGGCAGACGAGCGGGAATCGAGGGCTTCCGAGGTGGCCGCGGAGGTTCGGGTGGTGGTTGGGCAGCTGGTGCGGCGGGTGCGGGAGCAGACCGAGGAGAGCGGGCTGACGAAGTCGCAGATTTCCACGTTGATTCGGCTGGAGCGGGACGGGGCGCGGACGGCTACGGAGCTTGCTCGGGCCGAAGGGATACGGCCGCAATCGATGGGGGCCATTGTGGCTGCGTTGGAGGCTGCCGGGATGGTCACGCGGAGTGCGGATCCCAGTGACGGCCGCAAGAGTGTGCTCGCCATTACCGACAGTGCGCGCGAACAGTATCGGACCGGGGAACTCGCCCGGCAGGACTGGCTTACGCGTGCGATGAACGCGACGCTCTCGGCCGAGGAGATCGAGCAGGTCGCTGCGGCTCTCGAGCTGTTCGCCAGGCTCGCGCGTTACTGAACACGGCCGGAAACAAGGAGATCGTATGCCCGCCAATCCCATTGGTGTCCTACTGCGCAATCGGCGCGCGGGGCACCACACCCTCGCCTGGGCTCGACCGGAGTTGCAGGCGCCGGAGAACTTCACGCTGACCAGTCCCGCCTTCGACCATGGCGCACCCATCCCGGCCAAGCATCGGGGCCGGGTGTTCGGGGCGAACATCTCACCCGCGCTGGCCTGGACGCGTCCGCCTGTCGGGACCGTCGACCTGGTGTTGATCGTGGAGGATCCGGATGTGCCGTTCGGGACGGCCGCGATTCACGCCCTCGCACTCGGCGTCGACCCCGCGCTGGAGGGCCTGCCCGAGAACGCCCTCGCCAATCCCAGTCCGATCCAAGGACTTCGGCACGGAAAAGGTCCGCTCGGCCGCCGGGGCTGGGCGGGTCCGATGCCGGTTCCCTCGCATGGGCCGCACGCGTACGTCTTCCAGCTCTTCGCTCTCGACCGGCGTTGCGAGCTGGCGGCCGGTGCGACGCTCGACCAGGTGGTGACGGCGCTCGCCGGACATGTGATCGGGCGCGCTCGCCTCGATGGCACCTACGAGAACCGTTGACAATCAGCAGGATTCAACCATCAGAGACACACCGTGGGAGGTAGTCGGATGAACATCAAGCAGCTGTCGTGTGCGCTCGCCCTGGCCGGGCTCGCCGTCACCGCGGCGCCGCGTCGGCGGCGCCGCCCATGTCCGTGACCAGCGTCGCCATGCCCGACGGTTCGACCGTCGCTGCGGCCCAACTGCTTCCGCTGTGCGGTGGACATGACCGCTCACCCGATCTGAGCTGGTCCGACGGCCCCGCATCGGCCGAGAGTTACGCCGTGACGATGTTCGACCCGGACGCTCCGTTCGGCGGCGCCTGGCACTGGGTGGCTTTCGATATCGCGTCGTCGATCACCGCGCTGCCGGAGGGCCTGCCCGCCGCCAGCCCGCTGGCCCGCCAGGCGGCGAATTCCAGCTTCCAGCCGCACTACGACGGCCCCTGCCCGCCGCCCGGACTACCGCACCGCTACACCGTCACGGTGTACGCCCTCGATACCGCGTCCCTTAACCTCCCCGACGGCGCCGACAACGCAACCGCCCGCGCCGCCATCGACGCCCACACCCTGGCCACCGCCCAGCTCACCGCGACCTACCCGGCGGCGAATTCGGCCTCGTCCTAGGGCGTTTCGCGCAGCGGCCACACCTCGACCACCCCGCGCGCTACCGCGCAGGGCGTCTGCGACACGAGCCGGACGGCCTCCTCCAGTGTCTCGGCCTCGATGATCGCGAACCCGGCGACCGGCAGCGTCGACGACAGGAACGAACCGTCCGTCACTGTCGTACCCGCGCCGTCGTGATTGCGTACCTGCACCGGCGAACCGGCGATCCCCATCTCGACGCCGCCCGCCCGCAGGCGTGCGTCGTGCGCGTGCGCCGCATCCCGTACCGCCGCGGCGGTAGCGTCGTACCCCGCTCGATCCCCGTACCCGATCGTGACGAACTTCGGCATGGCGAGCCTCCTCCGATTCCTACGGACTGCGTACGAGTGTTGACGCCCGTAGTCCGCCGAATTCATCGGGGTGGTAGTGGTGGGGCCGCCGCCGGCGACAGGCGGCGGCCCCGCTGCTCGCCTAGTGGGCGAGCAGGCCCTTGGCGACGTGGGTGATCTGGATTTCGTTGCTGCCCGCGTAGATCATGAGGGACTTGGCGTCTCGGGCCAGCTGTTCCACGTGGTATTCCGACATGTAGCCGTTGCCGCCGAAGAGTTGGACGGCGTCCATCGCTACTTCGGTGGCGATTTCGGAGCAGTACAGCTTCATGGCGGACGCCTCGGCCAGGGTTGGGGGTTTCCCGGCGCTGGAGCGTTCGAGGGCGTTGAAGACCATGTTCTGCACGTTGATGCGGGCGACTTCCATTTTGGCCAGTTTGAGCTGGACGAGTTGGAAGCGGCCGATCTCCTGACCCCACAGCTTGCGGGTTTTCGCGTAATCCACGCACAGCCGGTGGCATTCGTTGACGATGCCCAACGCCATGAAGGCGACGCCGATACGTTCGGCGGTGAAACTCGAACGGGCGCTTTCGCGTCCGTCGCCGCTCTCGTGCGCCTCGGTCTCGCCGAGGAGGCGGTCGCGGCCCAATCGCACATTGTCGAAGAACAATTCACCGGTGGGCGAGGCGTGCAGGCCCATCTTCTTGAACGGCTTGCCCTGGGTGAAGCCTTCCATGCCCTTGTCGAGCACGAAGGTCAGCACCTTGCGGTCACGTTTGTCGACGCCGTCACCCTCGTCCAGTTTGGCGTAGACGACGACGGTGTCGGCGTAGGGGCCGTTGGTGATGAAGGTCTTCTGGCCGTTGAGGATGTAGTCGTCCCCGTCGCGGCGGACATAGGTCTTCATGCCGCCGAAGGCGTCCGAGCCCGAGTCCGGTTCCGTGATCGCCCATGCCGCAACCTTTTTCATGGTCACGATATCGGGCAGCCAGCGTTCCTTCTGCGCCAGCGTGCCGCGCGAGAGGATGGTGGTGGCCCCGAGCCCGATGCTCACACCCATCGCGGTGACCAGGCCCATGCACACCCCGGACAGTTCGCTGACCAGCACCGCCATCAGCGATTCCTGCCCGGAGAAGGGCCCGCCGTCGCCGGACTTCGCCTTCTTCTCCGGCAGTGGCTCCCCGGCCGCGATCGCCTCTTCCCGCTTGCGTTGCCGGGCCAGCAGCTTGCCGATCGACTCGGCGCCCAGGGCGTCGATGCCGAACTCGGAGAACAGCTTCCGAATAATCGGGTAGGGCAGCATGTCCCCGCTGTCGAGGGCGTCCAGGTGCGGGCGCAGCTCCTTGTCGATGAAGCTACGGACCGCGCCCCGGATCAGCTCATCGGTCTCGGACCATTCGAACATCGTTGTCCGCCTTCCTGTTTACGGCAGTCGCCCGGCGATATCGTCGATGGACCACGGGCCTTCGGTCTCGATGGTCGCCACGTCGTGCCACCCCGCCAGTTCGGAGATCGCGCCGCCCTGCACCGCGAACACCTTGCCGGTGATCGGGCACTTCTCGGTGGCAAGATACGCCACCAGCGGGGAGATATTGGCCGGACTGAAGGCATCGAACTCGCCTTCTTCCAATCCGGCTTGTTCGGCCGCCATCATCTGGCCCATGCCCGGGGTCGCCAGGGTGAGGCGGGTGCGGGCGATCGGTGCGATGGCGTTCACGCGGACGCCGTAGCGGGCCAGTTCGTCGGCGGCCACCAGGGTGAGCGCCGCGATACCGGCCTTGGCCGCACCGTAATTCGCCTGCCCGGCATTCGGCACGGTGACGCCCGATGCCGAGGCGGTGTTGATGACCGCGGCGCTGGGCTGATTCCCGGCCTTGGACTGCTCCTTCCAGTACGCTGCCGCGTGCCGCAGCACCGCCGCGTGCCCCTTCAGGTGCACGGCCACGACCGCGTCCCACTGCGACTCGTCCATGCTGGCCAGGAAGGCGTCGCGCAGGATGCCCGCATTGTTCACCACGACATCCAGCCGCCCGAACTCCGAAACAGCCTGATCCACCAGGGCTTTCGCGCCCTGCCAGTCGGTCACGCTGTCGGTGTTGGCGATCGCGCGCCCCCCTGCGGCGACGATCTCGTTCACAACGTCGTGTGCCGGGCCGGTATCGACGCCCTCACCGGCATTGCTGCCGCCGAGATCATTGACCACAACTGCCGCGCCCTCACGCGCGAAAAGCAGCGCGTGCTCGCGGCCGATCCCCCGACCGGCCCCGGTGATGATGGCGACCCGTCCGTCGAGTGCACCCATGAATGTCTCCTCAGTTGTCGGAAATTTCGGCGAGACCGTCGCTGAGCACGGTGTCGTCGCCGCGCACGGTCCGGAAGGCGTAGGTGGTGATCCCGTCGCTGCTGCCGACCTTCCAGATCTGGGTGGTCAGGTCGTCGTTGGGGAACACCAGCTTCGAGAAGCGCACCGCATACCGTTGCAGCCGAGCCACATCCGCGCCCGCGACCTCGTTCAGCACACCCCACGAGGACATGGCCATCGTGCACAGGCCGTGCGCGATGATGCCGGGCAGCCCGGCATCCTTGGCCACCTGCTCGTCGAGGTGCAGCGGCACCGGATCGCCGGAGGCGGGGGAGTAGCGATAGGTCTGGTCGGCGTCCACGTGCGCCGCGGCCGTCGCCAGCGGCGACTGCTCCAGCAGCGCCGCATCGAACCGGTGCGCGGGGGCGTGGTCGCCGACCTGCTCGCCCGCGTCGACATTGCGGAAGAACGCGGTCAGATACTGCTCGTTGACCAGTTCGCCGTCCTCGGACCGACTTTCGATGAGGATGGTGATGGTCGAGCCGTTGTCCTTGCCCTCGTAGCCGATGGCCTTGGCCCGTGACAGCAGCTTGTCGCCGGGCCGGATGGGCCGGTGGAAGTGGAAGTCCTGCTCCCCGTGCACCACCCGCCCGAAAATGTTCATCGGCGCCACCTCGATGACCGGCACCATCATGGCGTCGAACACCGGCACGATGGCGAAGACCGGCGGCGCCACATCGCCTTTCAGGTGTGCCGGGATGGGATCGTTGGTGGCGGCGGCGTATTCGGCGATCCGCTCGCGCGTGACCTCGAACGCCTCCTCATCGGACCAGGTGCCCAGTCCGGTCGCGTCGAATTCGACAGCTGTGGAAGCCATCTCGACCCGCTCAGGCCGTGGCGAGAGCGTCGAGCGCGGCGAGAGTTTTGTCCAGCTGCGTGAGGCCATCCTTCTCCACCGCCTTGCCCAGCGCGCCCTTGATCAGCGCGCCCTCGAAATCACCGGAGACCGAGAACTTGCTGCCGTCGCCCTCGGGGGTGATGTCGAAGGCGAACTGCACCTTCACCCCGGCCATGCCGGTTCCGCTGAGCACCAGGCGATTCGGGGTGTCGACGCTCTCGACCACCCACTCGATCTTGTTGGCCATGCCGAGCATCATGATCTTGGCGGTCAGCTTTGCGCCGGGGGCGAGCACGGCGGGCGGCTCCTCCATCCAGCGCTCGTGGATGGAGAACCACTTGTCCCAGGTCTGCGGGTCGGAGACGACCGCCCACAGCCCGTCCGGGGTGGCGTTCAGTTCTTTGCTGGCTTCGATGTGTCCCATGGTGATTCGCTCCTCGTCGAGTTGTCAGCGGTCGGCGCGCTGGTAGGCGGTGACGACGGCCGCGCCGCCGAGTCCGATGTTGTGCTGCAGCGCGGCGGTGACGTTGTCGACCTGCCGCTTCGCGGCCGTGCCGCGCAGCTGCCAGGTGAGCTCGCTGCACTGCGCCAAACCCGTTGCGCCCAAAGGATGTCCCTTGGAAATGAGTCCGCCGGACGGGTTCACGACCCACTTGCCGCCGTAGGTGGTGGCGCCGGAGTCGATGAGGTGTCCGGCCTCGCCCTCCTTGGCCAGGCCGAGCGCCTCGTAGGTCAGCAACTCGTTGGCGGAGAAGCAGTCGTGAAGCTCGATGACCTGGAAGTCCTCGGGTCCGAGCCCGGCCTGCGCGTAGACCTTGCGCGCGGCTTCGACATTCATGTCGTAGCCGATGAGGTTCTTGGCGGACCCGTCGAACGTGGATCCGAAGTCGGTGGTCATGGCCTGGCCGACGATCTCGACCGCCTGCCGCGACAGGTCGTGGCGGTCCACGAACGCCTCGGAGGCGAGGATGACCGCGCCGGAGCCGTCGGAGGTCGGCGAGCATTGCAGCTTGGTCAGCGGGTCGTAGATCATCCGCGAGCCCAGGATGTCCTCGAGCGAATACTCGTCCTGGAACTGCGAATACGGGTTGTTGACCGAGTGCTTGTGGTTCTTGTAGCCGATCTTGGCGAAGTGCTCGGCGGTGGTGCCGTACTTCTTCATGTGCTCGCGCCCGGCCGCGCCGAACATCCACGGGGCCACCGGGAACAGCACCTCGGAGATCTCCGCGAGCGCCATGATGTGGCGCGCCATCGGCTGTTCGCGGTCGTCCCAGGTGGAGCCCAGCGAGCCCGGCTGCATCTTCTCGAAGCCCAGGGCCAGCGTGCAGTCGGCCAGGCCGCCGCGAATCGCCTGTGCCGCAAGGTAGAGCGCGGTCGAGCCGGTGGAGCAGTTGTTGTTGACATTGACCACCGGGATGCCGGTCATGCCCAGCTCGTAGACGGCGCGCTGGCCGGAGGTGGATTCACCGTAGACGTAGCCGACGTAGGCCTGCTCGACCTCGCGGTAGTCGATTCCGGCATCCGCGAGGGCCTTGGTCCCCGACTCGCGGGCCATGTCCGGGTAGTCCCAGGCACTGCCGTCCTCGTTCTTGCGCCGCCCCGGCTTCTCGAACTTCGTCATGCCGACGCCGACGACGTAGACCTTGTTCGTCATCGAACTCCTCACGTAGTGGTGCGTAAACAAACATACAAAGCTGTATGTAAGTAGGCAAGAGGGTGCGATGAATCCCGGCAGGAGTGACAAGATCAAGAGGTCGGATTGATGCAGCGGCACATACAGCCGCGTCGGTATCGACCGACGCGGCTTCGGGGTGGTGCCGGAGTTACGGCCGGATCAGTCGGCGATGCGAATGTCCGGCATGCCCGCGTCGGCGGCCAGGCGCAGCTGCGCGGACGCCCGCTGCCAGCGCCGGTGCGCCCGCTCGGTATCGGGAGAGATGAAGTTGCTCACCAGGATTCCGCGCAGCGTGTCCATGGCGGTGTACGCGAAATCGCGAACGCTCTTGCGGTAGAGCTCATTCGGCACCAGCTGGGCAACCGCCAGCAGCACGGCGTTGTTGACGAACGGCTCGACCTTCTCGACCTCGGCGGCCAGCATGCGATCGGTCCGGCTGGCCACCCACAGCTCGACGGCCGCGATGAACAGCGGGCCCTGATGCAGCTCCCACATGTATTCCAGTGCGCTGCCGAGCGGATCGCCGCCCGCGCGCATCCGCGCGATCTCCTTCATGGCGGCCTCGGTACGGCGCTGCGCCAGATGGCTGACGGCGGCCACCACCAGGTCGGTCTTGGAACCGAAGTGATGCACCTGCGCACCCCGGGTGACACCCGCACGCTCCGCGACCCGCGGTGTGGTGGTGCCGGCATACCCGTATTCGACGAGGCATTCGATGGTGGCGTCCAGCAATCGCGTGCGCGTCTCGGTGCTGCGCTGCTCCTGGGTGCGGCGCGGCTGTTTCGAGACGGCGGAGCTGGTCATGTGAGGATCTTACACTTACGTACAACTGTGTATGTTCGCGCCCGGATTGCGGGCCGGATTCCGATCCGACCCGCACCCGGCTTCGACTACGTCTTGTCGCGGACTACGTCTCCGAGTTGTACAGGCAGGCGGAGCAGGTCCAGCCGGAGTCGGTCATGACGCAGTCATTGAGCCGGACGTTCGGGTTGCCGATGGTGTCACGACAGGTGGTCGCGCAGCCATTGAGGTCGTTGCCGCAGCTCACCGGATCTGCGGAGGCGATGGAGGGCACGGCCAGACCGAGCAGCAATCCTCCAGCGAGCACAGCGAATCGAACAGCACGCATGACGAAACTTCCTTTCACGAAACAGGGTGATGTCCGGTCGGGAGCGCTCGTATCGGCCGTTGACTCGACGACATTAACCCCGCTCACTGTGAATTCAGCTCAATGAACGCTGTGAGTCTCAAATCTCAAATGTGAAATTTCCAGACAGGTTTCGCGGCGTCGGCACCGCCTCCGCTAACCGCTACGGTTTCCGGGACAGCGCCGCCGAGATGAGCTGTTCCCAGACGCTCAGGTCGTGGTGGTCGCTGCCGATGCGGGGGACGCCGTCGGCGGTGGGTTCGGGGCGCCAGAGGGTGCAGGGGACCAGGCCGGGCTCGAGGATTTCGAGATCGCCGAAGAGGGAGAGGATTTCCTCGTCGGTGCGCCAGCGGCCGCGACCGAAGGTGGATTGCAGTTTTTGCTCGGCTACCCGGGTTTCCTCGTTGAAGCCGGAGCGGAAGTGGGAGATGTAGAGCATGCTGCCGGACGGGATCTGGTCGGCCCAGAAGCGGACCACCTGTTCGGGCTTCTCGTCATTGTTGAGGTGGTGCAGGATGGCGCTGAAGATGACGGCCACCGGCTGGGTGAAGTCGATGAGGCGGGCCACTTCCGGGTGATTGCGGATGGCCTCGGAGTCACGCAGATCGGCCTGGATGACGGTGGTGTGCTCGTCGGTTTCCAGCAGGGCGCGGCCGTGGGCCAGCACGATCGGGTCGTTGTCGACGTAGACCACGTGCGGGTCGGTCAGATGCCGCTGCGCCACCTGGTGCACATTGTCGGCGGTGGGCAGACCACTGCCGATATCGACGAACTGCCGGATGCCACTGCGGGAGATCTCGCCAACCGCGCGGACCAGGCAATTGCGGTTGGCGTAGGCGATATCCACCGAACCGGGCAGATCCTTGATGAAGAAGTCCCCGATCTCCCGGTCGACCGCGTAGTTGTCCTTGCCACCCAGGAGATAGTCGTACACGCGGGCGATGCTCGGCTTGGACTGGTCGACCTGCGTTTGATCCGTCATCTTCCACACCCTTTTCGAGGGACTCCGTTGTGGCAGTAATCCTATGTAAGAGAACGGCTTCCGGCGCACTGTTCCCGGTAACGCCGGGTGTGCCGGAGGCCGTGAGTGATTCGGAGCCGACCGGGAAGCCGGATGGCCGTCCGGTGTGCCGAATATTTGCCGGTTGCCGATTCGTGCGAGGATCCAGGCATGACATCGCTGGTGGATTTGCTCCCTGCGGAAGCGATCGATCTGCACGGTCACGCCGAGGACTGGCGGGCGGCGATTCGCGCCGCCGGTGATTTGCTGGTTGCCACCGGCGTGACCACGCCCGACTACACCTCGGAAATGATCGGCAATGTCGAGGAGAACGGGCCCTACATCGTCATCGCGCCGGGCTTCGCGTTCGCGCATGCGCGGCCGTCACCGGCGGTGCATCGGACCGGGATGTCGTGGGTGCGGCTGGACAAGCCGGTGGAGTTCGACAGCCCCAACGACCCGGTCGATCTGGTGGTGGCGCTGGCCGCCGCCGACTCCGAGGTGCACACCGACGCCATGGCGGCGCTCGCCAAGGTGCTGCTGGAACCGGGGGCGGAGGAGGTATTGCGCGCCGTGCAGACACCGCGGCAGCTGCGCGCCCTGCTGCTCGACGACGCGGTGATCGCGGCGCGAACCGCTGAAAAGCCCGCCCCGGCAAAGGTTTCCGCCGCCCCGGCCACCGGCCGCCCGCGGTCGGGTCCGCTGAAGATCCTCACCGTCTGCGGCAACGGCGTCGGCACCAGCCTGTTTCTCAAGAGCACCCTCGAATCCGTGCTCGACCGCTGGCACTGGTCCCCGTACATCACCGTCGAGGCCACCGACACCATCTCCGCCAAGGGCAAGGCGGGGGAGGCCGTCGCCGTCCTCACCTCCGGTGAGATCGCCAAAACCCTTGGGGATGTCGGCATTCCGGTGCGCGTGATCGAAAACTTCACCAGCGCGGGCGAAGTCGACCGGGCCCTGCGCGAACTCTTCGACGTCTAGGAAGGCGGGCAGCATGAATGTCGTACTGGCCATCGCCCAGTTCGTCGTCAACGAAATCCTCAGTCAGCCCGCCTATCTGATCGGCATCATCACCGCCGTCGGTCTGATCGCGCTGCGCAAATCGGCCGGGCAGGTGGCGGGCAGCGCCATCAAGGCGACGCTGGGCTTCCTGCTCATCGGTGCGGGTGCGGGACTGGTGGTGGAATCACTGAAGCCGCTGGGCGTCATGATCCAGGGCGCGCTGGGTGCGCACGGCGTCATCCCCACCAACGAGGCCATCGTGGCGATCGCGCAGAAAGAGTATGGCGCGCAGGTGACCTGGCTGATGATCCTCGGCTTCGCGATCAGCCTGGTGCTGGCGAGGTTCACGCCGCTGCGCTACGTGTTCCTCACCGGCCACCACATGCTGTTCATGGCGACCCTGCTCACCATGGTGTTGGCGGTGGCGGGCCTGTCCACGCCGGTGGTGGTGATCGCGGGCGGCATTCTGCTGGGCATCGTCATGGTGTCGTTCCCGGCGTTGGCGCAGGCGTATACGCGGCGGATCACCGGCGGCGACGACGTGGCCATCGGACACTTCGGCACGGCGGGATACATCGCCGCGGGCGCGACCGGGCAGCTGGTCGGCAAGCGCAGTCGCAGCACCGAGGAGATGGATCTCCCGGAAGGGCTGCGCTTCCTGCGGGATTCGATGGTGGCGACCGCGCTGTCCATGGTGCTGCTGTATCTCGTGCTGGCGCTGGCCTACCTCGCCCGTGCCGGACAGGACACCGCGTTCAAGGCGTTCGACACCGGCGCGACCAATGTCGGCAACTACCTGATGAAGGGCGTCGGGCAGGGTCTGGCCTTCGGAATCGCGGTGGCGGTCATCCTCTTCGGTGTTCGCACCATCCTCGGCGAGCTGGTGCCCGCCTTCCAGGGCATCGCGGAAAAGGTGGTGCCCGGGGCGATTCCGGCCCTGGACGCCCCGATCGTTTTCCCGTATGCGCAGAACGCCGTCCTGCTCGGCTTCATCAGCAGCTTCGTCGGCGGCCTGGTCAGCCTGGGCCTGCTGAGCTGGATCTTCAACCCGCTCTTCGGCTGGGCACTGGTGCTGCCGGGGCTGGTCCCGCACTTCTTCACCGGCGGCGCGGCCGGTGTCTACGGCAATGCCACCGGCGGTCGCCGCGGCGCTGTGGCGGGCGCGTTCGTCAACGGCTGCCTCATCACCTTCCTGCCCGCCATCCTGCTGAAGGTGCTGGGCCCCTTCGGCGAGGAGAACACCACCTTCGGTGACGCCGACTTCGGCTGGTTCGGCACCGCGATCGGCACCGCCGCCAAACTCGGCGGTGCGGGCGCGGTGCTGGCGTCGCTGGCCATCGGCGTGGTGATCCTGCTGATCGCCATCCTGGTGCAGACCAAAGTCGTTGCCACCGGCTGGGATCCGGGCGCGGCCCGCGACCGCGCCCTGGGCATCACCCGCACCGAGGCGGTGACGGAGGCCATCGCCCGGCCGAACTCCCTGGCGTTCCCGAAGATTCCGGTCCCGTCCGGGGCTCCGACTCCGCCGCCTCCGCCGCAGTGATCCGTCAGACCGCGCGCAGGCGGGTGCGGCTCGCGTAGACGTGCTCGGCGATCAGCGTCGCGATGCGGTCGGGGGCCTCGAGCATGGGGACGTGGCCCACGTCGTGCACCAGGATGCGGTCCGCTGATTCCGGGAGTTCCTCCAGGAATCGGCGGGCGTAGACCCGGTTGGGGATGACCCGGTCGTTCTCGCACATGAGCAGCCGCACCGGCGTGCGCAGCGTCGAGAGGTCCTCGAGCGCGGGGAAACGCAGGCCGCTCACCAGCATCGGCAGCATGGCCTTGCAGTGCATGGCCGAGGTGATGGCCGCCTCGATGCCGGCGCGCGAGGCCGCCGAGGTGTGCTTGGTGAGCAGCATGGCCACCACCTGCCGGGCCAGCGCGCTGTAGGCGACCGCATGTGGCAGATGCTTGCCGATCTCCACGAGCGGCACCAGCGACAGGAACTTCAACCCGATCCGCACCTGCTGCGTGGAGGGGGTTTGCCAGCCACCGGCGGGAGCGATCGCTGTCAGAGTGCGGGCCCGGCCGCGGCGGGCCAGTTCGAAGCCCACCCAGCCGCCGAGCGAATTGCCCGCGATATGGCAGGTGCGCCAGCCCATCTCGTCGAGCTGGTCCTCGACGCGGTCGGCCAGGGCGCTGATATCGAGATACCAGCCGTCGAAATCGGGTCCGCCCCAATGTCCGGCGAAGGCCGGAGCGAACACTTCGCAATGGCCGGCCATGCGTTGCGCCACCTGCTCCCAGCAATGCGGGGACATCATGAACCCGTGCAACAGGAGCAGGGGTTCACCGGAGCCGGTGTGGAGTGCGCGCAGGGGCGCGGGCGGGGTGGAGGGCTTGGCGGTGCCTGACGTCATCGTCGTCACCCCTTCCTGGACCTCGATGTCCGTGAAGAGAGTCGGTAAGCCGCATTGTACGGTCGTGAAGTGGCGAAAATCATCAGTACGTGCAACGTCAATGGGGTGCGTGCCGCGTCGGGCAAGGGACTGCTCGAGTGGCTGGCCGCTACCGAGGCCGATATCGTCTGCCTGCAGGAGACTCGGGCGACCGATGAGCAAACGCGTAGCGCACTAGCGCCCGCACTCGATGCGGGGTGGTTCCTGAGCCATGCCGAGCCGGGACTCAAGGGCCGCGCGGGCGTGGCCATCCTGTCCCGCAAGCAGCCCGACGCCGTGCGCGTCGGGGTCGGCCTCCTCGCGGACGGAACCTGGTCTCCCGTCGAGGAATTCGCCACGCTGGGCCGCTACGTCGAGGCCGACTTCGACGATTTGACCATAGCCAGCGTCTATGTCCACACCGGCGAGGCCGACACCCCGATGCAGGACGAGAAGTACCGCTTCCTCGACGCCATCGGCGCGCGCATGCTCGCCCACCCGGGCGAGTTCGTGATCATGGGCGACTGGAATATCGGGCACACCGAACTCGACATCAAGAACTGGAAGGGCAACGTCAAGAACGCCGGCTTCCTGCCGCAGGAACGCGCCTGGGTGTCGTCCATGCTGGCCGCGGGCTACCGCGACGTGGTGCGCGACCTGAATCCGGGTGTGCCCGGCCCGTACTCGTGGCACTCCTACCGTGGCCGCGCCTTCGACAACGACGCCGGTTGGCGCATCGACTACCAGCTGGCCCGCGGCGACATCGCGTCGCGCGCCAAGCAGGCCGTGGTCGAGAAGGCCGCGACCTACGCCGAACGCTGGTCCGACCACGCACCGGTCACGGTGCAGTACCGATGACCCTTTCCAAGAAGACGCGCGCCTGGCTCACGCTGGGCGTCGCGGTGCTCCTGCTGCTCGTCGCGTTCGTGGCCAACAAGGCCAACGAACACAAGGACAGCCCCGGCGCCAAAGCCGTTGCCACCACCACGGTTCGGACCACCGCCAAGCCTGGTGCGCCCGGCATCGTGGACCAATCGGTCGCGCCGACGAAGGTGGCCGGAGTTCCCGACCGTGCCTATAAGACGCTGGTCGAGATCGATGCCGGGCGCTGGCCCGGCTCGGCCAATGCGCCCGGCACGCACGGCGGCGATACCTGGAACAACCGGGATGGCAGTCTGGCGCGCAAGGATTCGTCCGGCAAGGCGATCAACTATCAAGAATGGGATGTGAATCCCAAGCAGCCCGGCCAGGGCCGCGACGCCGAACGCATCATCACCGGCAGCGACGGTTCGGCCTATTACACGGGCGACCACTACAAGACCTTCACGAGGATGCGCTGATGACCCAGCCGATGCCGCTGTCGCAGTTCCTCTCCGCCGCTTCCGATGTCACCGCCGACAAGACCGCGCGCAAGACCGCGGCTCCCGTGCTCGGGGTGCTGCCGATCGGGGCGGCCGAATTCTCCGGTGTCAGTTACCGGATACCGGACGGGTTCGTCTCGCGTGAGCTGCGGGGTCGCAAGATGCGCACGGTCGCCGAGGTGTTCGACGAGTTCGCGGCCGCGTTCCAGTTCCCCTACTACTTCGGGGAGAACAAGGACGCCTTCGACGAATGCCTGCGCGATCTCGACGAATTCGTCGGGGACGCACAGGGATACGTGGTCGTCGTACGGAACGCCGCGCTGATGCTGGATCAGCAGCCGGGGGAGCGGGCCTGGTTCGCCGACGCCATGGCCGACGCCGCGGCCGCGTGGGCGACCGACGGTGTGGCCTTCCGAGTGGTGTTGCAGGACGCGCCTCCGCCCGGATTGCCGGTAATACCTCTAGTTTTGGACCCCGAATCCCGGAATTCTTGATTCACCGGAGTTTCCACTCCCGTTAACCTGCGGTCGAACAAACAGGTCATAACCGCTGCAATGGTCACGCTATGCGATCGCGGCCTGACGCGATCCGGATCGACCCTGGAGGTTCCATGCCCGCCTCGGCTCGTCGTCGCTTCGGTAAACGAAGCCGCGCTGCCGCCGCGTTCACCGCGCTCGTCGCGCTGAGCGCCACCGCGTGTTCGTCGTCGTCCGACAAGGCGGCCCCGGACACCGACACCGCGACCCCGATCAAGCACGTGGTGGTGATCTTCCAGGAGAACGTCTCCTTCGACCACTACTTCGGCACCTACCCGACAGCGGCCAACACCGACGGCACCAAGTTCACCGCGCTGCCGAACACCCCGAGCGTGAACGGCCTGACGCCGGACCTGCTGACCAAGAACCCCAACAAGGCGCAGCCCATGCGTCTCGGCGGTCCGAACCAGCAGATCACCTGCGACCAGGACCACGAGTACAAGGACGAGCAGCTCGCCCTCAACGGCGGCAAGATGGACCAGTTCGTCGAGCACACCAACGTGTCCGAGGGTGCGGCCTGCAAGGCGCCGACCTACGGTCCGCAGGGCCTGGTCATGGGCTACTACGACGGCAATTCGGTGACGGCGCTGTGGAATTACGCGCAGCACTACGCCATGAGCGACAACTCCTGGACCTCCACCTTCGGCCCGTCCAGCGTCGGCGCGCTGAACCTGGTCGCGGGCCAGACCCACGGCGTCACCAAGATGGAGCCGCCGAAGCCGGGTCAGCCCTTCCCCGTCGACACCGTGCTGGAGAACGCCGGCAACGGCCAGGGCACCGTGGTCGGCGACCCGCAGCCGTACGGCGACGACTGCTCCAACCGCGACACCGTGCAGATGACCGGCACCAATGTCGGTGACCTGCTCAACAAGAAGAACATCTCCTGGGGCTTCTTCCAGGGCGGCTTCAAGCCCACCGACACCAAGGACGGCAAGGCCGTCTGCGGCGCCACCCACAATGTCGGTGTGGCCCTGGGCGGTACCGGCGCCAAGACCGGTGACAAGGGCTGGGACACCAAGGGCGACTACATCCCCCACCACGAGCCGTTCCAGTACTTCCAGTCGACGGCCAACCCGCACCACCTGCCGCCGACCTCGGTCGACAAGATCGGCCAGACCGATCAGGCCAACCACCAGTACGACCTGAGCGACTTCTGGGCCGCCGCCGACAAGGGCAACCTGCCCGCCGTCAGCTACCTGAAGGCCGCGGGCTACCAGGACGGGCACGCCGCCTACTCCGACCCGCTGGACGAGCAGCAGTTCCTGGTCGACTCCATCAACCACCTGCAGAAGCTGCCGGAGTGGAAGGACACCGCGGTCGTCATCGCCTACGACGATTCCGACGGCTGGTACGACCACCAGGCTCCGAAGCTGGTCATGAACTCCGCCTCCGAGCAGGACGGCTATACCTCGGCCGGCACCTGCGGTGACGCCAAGGCGAATCCGGCCAAGTACCAGGGTCGTTGCGGTTACGGCCAGCGCGTGCCGCTGCTGGTCATCTCGCCCTACTCGAAGGCCAACTTCGTCGACCACGGCGTGACCGACCAGTCCTCGGTGCTGAAGTTCATCGAGGACAACTGGAAGATCGGCCGCATCGGCGACGACTCCTTCGACGACAAGGCGGGCACCCTGGACGCCATGTTCGACTTCAAGGGTGCCGCGCAGCCCGCGCTGTCCCTCGACCCGAAGACCGGCGCTACCAGCTAGTCGCAGTTGCGTTGACCGCCCGGCCTTTTCGATCCGAAAAGGCCGGGCGGTTTCGTGTTTGCGGCGGGCCGTCAACCCCTATAGTCGGCGACAGCGCGTCCAGTCGGCGACGGTGCGTCCAGCGAGTGGGGTAGGGCCTTGATCCATCGTCGAAACGTGTTGCGCGGCGGCATGATTCTGGTCGCGACCGGAGCGGCCGCGGCCTGCTCCTCCGGACCGCGGGTCACCGTGGACAACGCGGCCTCCGGCAGCGTCTCCTGGGAACACAAGGTCGAGGGCAGCGTGCGCGGGGTGCGCTACGGCGACGACCGCACCGGCACGGTCGCGGTCGAATCCGACACCGGGGTGACGGGACTGAAGGCCGAGAACGGGCAGCAGGCGTGGCAGTTGCCGATCGCCACGTCGGGAATCGGCCGCGGATCCTGCTTCTGGAACGGCGCATTCGTGGTCTGCGGAACGGAACCCGGTGCGCCCGTGCAGCGCGCGCTGGCGCTGGACGCGGTGACGGGGGAGCGGAAGTGGTCCTTCGACGCCCTGGAGGGCGTCGCCCTGGAAGGGGCGTTCGGGGTACGGGATCAGGTGCTGTACCTGACCGCCTCCGGCCCCGACAAGGGCACGCGGGAAGTGTGGGCCGTCGACATGCGGACCAAGAGCGTGAAGTGGCAGGTGCCCGGCGACGCCGACGGCCTCACCGTGCCCGACACCGATTCGCTGCTCTACGCCCGCGGCTCCGGCGGCGATCTCACCGCCCTCGATCTCGGCACGGGCGCGACCGTCTGGTCGCACACCGGCGACTCCGGCAATGCTCCCGGATCCGCCCTGGTCGATGGGGCCGTGCTGACCGTCGACGGCGCACACAGCATTTCCGGCCTGGACCCGAAAACCGGTGCGGCCCTCTGGAACACCACCGTCTCGGCCTATCCGGCCGACGCCGTCTTCGGTTCCGGCGACACCTACTACCTCTACGACGGCGCGAAACTGCACGCCATGCGCCCCGGCGGCGACGCCGCCCCGCTGTGGACCCTCACCGTGGCCGACGCCAACGCGGCCGCCAAGGTGGCCGGATACGCCGTACCGGGCGCCTGCTACCTCCTGGCCGCAGGCAACCTGCGCGCCATCCACCCGCAAACCAGCCGGATCCGCTGGATGCACACCATCCCGGACAAGGACGGCGCAGCCGTGCAGTTCTCGGTCGGCCCCGCCCACTGCTACGTCGAATCCGAGGACAGCACAGCCCTGGTCGCAGTCATGCGCTGACCGTCTCAGCGCCGGATCTGCCGCGCCAGATCCTCACCCAGTAGTACGAAGACGTCGGTGGTGGCGGTGATGAGTTCGTCGCGGGTCAGGGGGAGGTCGCCTTCCAGCCAGGCGCTGAGGGTTTGGACCAGGCCGCCGACGAGATAGGTTGCGCGGAAGCCGATTACGGGGTTCGGGTCGGCCTCGGTGAGACCGTAGAAGTCGATGCCTTCGGCGGCAACGAGATTCGCGAACGCCTTGATGGTGTGGGTGGTGCGGGTGCGCAATTCGGGGGTCGAGGTGCTGACCAGCAGTGCTACCCGGGCCTTGCGGGGGTCGTCGGTGAGGACGCCGATGCCCGCGGTGATGGCGGCGTGCGCCTTGGCGCGCGGGTCGTCGGGGGCGGTGTGCACGCCGGCCAGCAGGGCGGCGGCCAACTCCTCGGCGATGGCGTCGAAGAGGGCCGAGAGGACGGCGTCGCGGCCGTCGAAGTTCTCGTAGTAGTAGCGCTCGTTGAGGCCCGCGCCCGAGCACAGGGCGGAGACGGTGAGCTTGTCGATGCCCTGGGTGCCGAGGATGTCGAGGGCGGTGTCGAGCAGGGCGGTGCGGCGTTGGGTGCGGCGCTCGTCCGCGGAGATACCACCGTAGGTCCGTTGGCCGGTCACGAACCGATTCTGGCACGGCGGCGATTCTGGCAGTAGATCTTGCCAGAATACGAGATCTGGGGGACTCTGTTTCCAGATGCGGTGCTGCGCATCACAGTATGAGGAGGCAACGGTGCCTGCACGTGCGGCTCAGAGCGGTTATTTCTCCGACGATTCCATGATCAGACGCGTCATGCGCAGGCGCGCGGTCGGTCTGACCTACGGCCAGCGGGCGCTGGTGATCGGTGCGGTCCATCCCTTGCTCTACGTCGGCACTGCCGAGAACACCCAGCATCGGACCACCCCCTACACCCGGCTCGCGCTGACCGGCCGCCTGTTCGAGGCGGTCTCGCTGGGCACCCGCGAGGAAGCCGATCGCGCACGGGCTTTCACCCGCAAGCGGCACGCCCCCGTCGAGGGCGCACTGCCCGAGAGCGCGGGCACGGCCAACCCGGCGGGCACCCACTACTCCGCCAACGACCCACACCTGATGTTCATGACCATGGCCTTCACCTTCGACTCCGCCGAGGTCATGCACGATCTGCTGGTCCGCCGCCTGACCCCGACCGAACGCGAGGGTCTCTACCAGGACTACGTGCGCTGGGGTGAACTCTTCGGCATGCCGCGCACCGCCGCGCCCTACACCTACCGCGAATTCCGCGACTACTTCGACGGCTACCTGGCCTCCGACGAGCCCTTCCTCACCGAGGAGGCCAAGCTGGTCGGCTCGTACCTCATGGGCCAGCGCATCGCCCACCCCCTCCCGATGCCCGTGCAGCAGGCCATGTCCGGCTTCAACCTGCTGGTCCAGGGCAGCCTGCCGCGCCGCATCCGCGACATGTACGACCTGCGCTGGGGCCTGCGCGAGGAAGCCTCCTACCGCGCCCTCTCCCGCGCCATCCGCACCGCCCACGTCTCCCCGCCCCTGGTCGGCAACCCCTTCGCGACTCCCATGACCGGCCCCAGCTACCCCCTCTACAAGCTGGTCACCCGCCGCGAACAACAGCTCGTCGGCTCCGGCCGCACCAGCATGCCGGGGGTCGATCCGCGTAACTGGGTGGCCAGAAATACGGCCTAGCCGACATGCGAAGATCGGGGTATGTCGAGTCCTGAAGCGACTGCTGAGCGTAAGCAGCGGGTACTGTCCGGAATCCAGCCCACCAGCGATTCCTTCCACCTCGGCAACTACCTTGGCGCGCTGCAGTATTGGGTGCGGTTGCAGGACGAGTTCGACGCCTTCTACTTCATTCCGGACCTGCACGCCATCACGGTGGCCCAGGACCCCAAGGAACTGCGCAAGCGGACCAAGATCTCGGCCGCGCAGCTGCTCGCGCTGGGCGTCGACCCCAAGAAGTCGACGCTGTTCGTGCAGTCGCAAGTCCCCGAGCACGCCGAGCTGGCCTGGGTGCTGAACTGCATCACCGGCTTCGGCGAGGCCGGGCGGATGACCCAGTTCAAGGACAAGTCGGTCAAGCAGGGCGCGGACAACGCGACCGTCGGCCTGTTCACCTACCCGGTGCTGATGGCCGCCGACATCCTGCTCTACCGCGCCCAGCTGGTGCCGGTCGGCGAGGATCAGCGCCAGCACCTGGAGCTGACCCGAAACCTGGCGCAGCGCTTCAACACTCGCTACAAGAAGACCTTCGTGGTGCCCGAGCCGCACATCGTGACCGGCACCGCCAAGATCTACGACCTGCAGGATCCGACCGCGAAGATGAGCAAGTCGGCGACCACCGCCGCGGGCCTGCTCAACCTGCTCGACGATCCCAAGGTCTCGGCCAAGAAGATCCGCTCCGCGGTCACCGACACCGAGCGCGAGATCCGCTACGACCCGGAGACCAAGGCGGGCATCAGCAATCTGCTGGTCATCCTCAGCGCGCTCACCGACACCCCGATCGTCAAGCTCGAACAGGATTACGCCGGTAAGGGATACGGTGACCTCAAGTCGGACACGGCGGACGCACTCGTGGAGTTCGTGACACCGTTGCGGACGAAGGTGGAAGAATACATGTCTGACCAGGGCGAACTGGACCGTATCCTGGCCACCGGCGCGGAGCGGGCACGGGAGGTCGCCGGGCGGACTCTCGCGCAGGTGTACGACCGGGTGGGCTTCCTGGCCCGCTGACTCCGGCCGTCCGCCGCGCACGGTGGCGGAGGTGGGCGGTGTTCGGGAAGGTTGTCGAGAACGTCAAGGCGTGGATCGAACGGCAGATCCAGCGGCGACCCTGGCTGGATCACGTGGTCCGCGCGGGCGGGCGCTACCAGCGGCAGCGCGGTGACTACTACGCCGCGGGCATCACGTATTTCACGGTGCTGTCGCTGTTTCCGCTGCTGATGGTGGGTTTCGCGGTGGCGGGGTTCGTGCTGTCGCGGAATCCGCAGCTGCTCACCGATATTCAGAACAAGATCGTGGAGAACATTCCGGGGTCGGCGGGCAGCTCCATCAACGACCTGATCCACAAGGCGGTGTCGTCGCGGGCGGGGGTCGGCAGCATCGGTCTGGCGACCGGTCTGTACGCGGGACTCGGCTGGATTGCCAACCTGCGCGCCGCGCTCACCGAGCAATGGGATCAGCCGTTCAAACCACGGAACTGGTTCGTATCCAAGGGTTCCGACCTGCTGGCCCTGGTCGGACTGTTCGTGGCGTTCAACGTCTCCATCGGGCTGTCGGTGCTGGCCTCCAGCGGGTTGATCAACACGCTGCTGAAACGGCTGCACATCCATGAGGCGAGCTGGGTACAGATCCTGCTCACCATCGCATCCCTGGTGCTGGCCATCCTGGCCAACTGGGCCGTGTTCGTGTGGATCATCGCCCGCATGCCGCGGCACCCGGTCACCTTCCGCAGCGCCGCCAAGGCCGCCCTCATCGCCGCGGTGATCTTCGAGGGGTTCAAGCAACTCGCCTCGGTCATCCTGAAAACGGTCGTCAACGGGCCCGCGGGCGCGGTCTTCGGACCGATCATCGGCCTGATGGTCTTCAGCTACTTCACCGCCCGCATCATCCTGTTCGCCACCGCCTGGGCCGCCACCGCCTCGGAAAACGAGGTGCCCGCCGACATTCCGGCGCCCGCCCCGGCCGTCATCCGGCCGCGCGCGGCGGTCGGCGGACTCTCCACCGCGACGGGCGCGGCGCTGTTCGGCGCGGGAGCCCTTGCCGCGACCGCGCTTTCGATGCTGCGCCGCCGCTGAATCTCACCGACGGCGGCTCAGGCGGCGCGCGGCCAGCAGCAGCACCACGATCAGGATCACGCCGCCGACGATGAGGACCATGCGTAGCGTGTGATTGTCTCCGGTGGTCTGATCGCCCCGCAGGTCACCTCCGGGCACGGCATTGTCGGATGCGGGCGGACTCGCCAGTGCCACCGAGGAATTCGGCGTCTTCGTGTTCTCGTCGGGCATGCTGCCCACATTCGCGCCGCTGGGCAGCGCGAAGCTGTAGTCGAGGAGTTTGGCGGCCTGCTCCCACGGCCGGAACGGGCGCACATCCGCCTTCAACAACGTCACCACATAACGATGGCCATTGCGCTGTGCCGCCGCCACGAAGGTCTGCCGGGCATCGTCGGTGTACCCGGTCTTGCCGCCAATCGCGCCGTCGTACTCGTAGAGCAGATGGTTGTCGTTGGCGATCGGGAAGCCCGGATGATCCTTGTCGTCAGGGTTTTTCGGATCGGCCGGGAAGCCGGGGAAGTCCACCTGCTCGGTGTGGATCAGCTCCGCGAACAGCGGCAGCGTCATGGCGTGGCGGAACAGCAGCGCCAGATCGAAGGCCGAGATGCTCATGCCGGGCCCATCCAGACCCGACGGAGTCGCGGCCCGGGTGTCCAACGCCTGCAACTGTTTCGCCAATGCGTTCATCTTCGCGACGGTGGCCTCGTCCCCGCCCAGCTGGGCCGAGATGGCATGCGCCGCGTCATTTCCCGACGCCATGATCAGGGCCTGGAACAGCTGCTTGTTGGTGTACTGCCCGCCCGCCCCGATACCCACCCGGGTGCCGTCGGCGTTGGCGTCGTCCTGGGTGCCGACCACGGTCTTGTTCAGATCCAGCGCCGGAATCGCCACCGAGGCCAGCAGCACCTTGATGGTGGAGGCGGGCCGGTAGCGGCCGTGCGGATCCTTGGCCGCGATCACCTTGCCGGTATCGAGGTCGGCGACTTCCCAAGCCGTGGCCGAGATGCCCTCGGGCAGCGGTCCCGCGCCCGAGGGCAGGATCACGCCGCAGCCACCCAACTGCTTGCCGCCGACCGGAGAGTCCGGAATCGGCAGCGCCGCCGGAGCCGTCTGCCCGGGTTCGGGTACCTCGGAGGTGTCGATGGGCGCCGGCGGCGACGTCTTGTTCGGGCAGCTGTCGGTATTGGGCGTCGTGAACGGCGTTGTCGTGGTGGAGGGTTGGGCCGTCGCGGGCGCCGGGAGCGGCGCGAAGGCGAACCCGGTCACAGCGGTGAGAACGGCCGCCACCGTCACGGCGGTGCGGTGGGTGGCGCGCGGGTGGCCCATGGCCCGGCGCGAATACCTGCGGATACTCATCGCGCCCGACTTTAACGCCGACCGGTCGCCCGGGCGCGCGATGGTTCACAGGATTGCTGTGCTCGTGTCGCCGCGCAGTCGGGATGCGAGTGAGCCCCCGATCTCGTGGGCTGTGGGATCAGGGGCTCGCCGAAGTGGAAGACGCTGTCGCGCAGGCTAGTTCGCGGTGTGGTTGACCGGGCAGCCGTGGGCGAGCGGGCCGAGCAGCTTGTTGTTGTCGTAGAAGTGCTCGAGCTCGAGGATGCGCAGGTCCTCGGAGACCTTGGCAATGGTGATGCCGGTCATCTCGATGAGCTCGCCGGTGGGCTGGTGGCCCTTGTACTCACCCTCGTAGCGACCCCAGTGCCGCCACTTGAAGGTGACGGACGGCGGACCGGCCAGCACCTCGGTCACCTCCCAGAAGAAGCCGCCCGGGAACGCGGTGTGGAAGATGTGGTGCGAGGACTCGAAGTCCTCACCCTGCACGTCGTAGAAGGGGTTCTCGCCGATCAGGATGTTGTAGGACCCGATGCGGGCGAACTCCTCGGCGTCCTGCCACTGGCCGCCGTTGACCTGGCCGCGGTAGTGCTCGGCCACGACCGAGACCCACTTGGCCGGATCCTTCTTGTGCGAGACCTCCATCTCGAAGACCTTCACGAGCTCTTCGACGATGTGCTCCAAGGAATCCGGGGCGTGCTGGGTGGAGCGCTCGACCGGGATGACTTCCTTGCTCAGGTGGTAGTCGGGGGCACCCTCGCGCCAGTCCTCGGGCGCCGCGGCGGCGATGACGGCGTCCCGGCCCTGCAGATGCAGCGGGGTCTCGGCGACGGATTCGGTTGCTTGATCGGTCATTTCGTGCCTCACCTGTCCAGACCCGTTGGGGGGTCGAAGATCTCAAAACGGACCACGCGACGGTATCAGTACGGCAACTTCATGTCGCGACAAGGATCTGGGACTCCGGTACCAGAAGGCGGAATGGTGACACACCCCATTCGTACTGTCTCGAGTCCATGACAAGACCCGTCCCGAGCCCATGACACGACAAGAATTGACAGTCTCTATGAAATGAGAGACTCTCTCATTATCGAGTAACACTCAAATGATTGGATCTGTCATGGAAGCTCAGGGAGTGCGCCGCTGGCTGGCGCTGGGAGCCCTGGCCGTCGCGATGCTGACCATCGGACTCGACGTCACCGTGCTCACTGTCGCCCTGCCCACCCTCGCGACCGACCTGCATGCCGATACCTCCGCGCTGCAGTGGTTCAGCAGCGCCTACACCCTGGCCCTGGCCGCCTTCATGCTCCCGGCGGGTGCCCTCGGCGACCGCTACGGACGCAAGAAGTTCCTGCTCGCCGCGCTGGTGCTGTTCGGCGTGGCCTCGATAGCCTGCGCCTTCGCCACCTCCTCGGGTGAGCTCATCGCGGCCCGCGTGGTGCTCGGGCTGGCCGCGGCGATCATGATGCCGTTGTCCATGGCCGTGCTGCCGTCCCTCTTCCCGGAAGCCGGTGACCGGCAGCGCGCCATGACCATCTGGGTCACCTCGACCGCCATCGGACTGCCACTCGGCCCGATCGTGGGCGGTTGGCTGCTGCAGCACTACTGGTGGGGTTCGGTCTTCCTGCTCAATGTGCCGCTGGTGATCGTCGGCGCGAGCGCGGTGGCCCTGCTGGTGCCGGAATCCAAGAGCGGCAGCACCTTCGGCATCGACGTGCCGGGTGCGCTGCTGGCGGCAACCGGAATGCTGGGCATCACTTACGGTTTCATCCGCTGCGGCCAGGAGGGCTGGAGTGACGCCGTGGCCTGGACTGCCATCGCGGCGGGTGTGGTGCTGGGCGCGGCCTTCGTGCTCTGGCAGCGCCGCGCCGCGCATCCGCTGGTCGACCTCGGTCTGTTCGGTGAGTCCGGATTCCGTTGGGGCACCGTGTTCCTGGTGCTGGCGAACTTCGCGATGTTCGGCCTCTTCTTCACCATGCCGCAGTACTTCCAGGCCGTGCTCGGCGTGAACACGCTGGGCAGTGGTGTGCGCCTGCTGCCCATGATCGGCGGACTCCTGGTCGGCACCCGGCTGGTCGACAAGGTGCTGCCGAGGTTTGGAATGCGCGTGGCGGTGGTGACCGGCTTCGTGCTGCTCGCCGTGGGCATCGGGCTGGGCGCCGTGATCAGTGTGGACAGCGGCTACGGACTCGCCGCCGGAGCGCTCGTCCTGATCGGCGCCGGAATGGGATTCGTGATGCCCGCGGCCATGAGCGCGGCCATGAACGACCTCGACCCCGCGCGGGCGGGCTCCGGCTCGGCGTTGTTGCAGGCGCTGCGGCAGGCGGGCGGCACCATCGGCGTCGCCCTCCTCGGCACCGTCCTGTCCACCCAATACCGTTCCAGCCTGGGCGAACTGGACCGCTCGCCCATCTCCGACGGGGTGAACGCCGGTGTCGGCGTGGCCCGCAAGCTCGGCGACCCGGTACTGCTGGGCCACGTGCAGTCGGCCTTCGTCGACGGGATGAGCGCCATGCTCTGGGTGTGTGCCGCGATCTGCGTGGTCGCCGCGATCCTGGCGACTTTCGTGATCCGAGGCAAGGAGTCTGGCGAACCTATCGATGTCGATGCGGGACAATCGGTCCATGTCGGCTGAGACTGCCTCCGCACCGCCCCCCGCCCCGGTGAAAACCGCGGCCGGGGGCGGCCTGCGTGAACGAAAGAAGGAACGCACCCGCCGCGCCATCCGCATGGAGGCGTTCCGGCTGTTCCGGGAGCAGGGTTACACCGAGACCACGGTCGAGCAGATCGCCGCGGCCGCCGACATCTCGCCCAGCACCTTCTTCCGCTACTTCCCGTCCAAGGAACAAGTGGCGATGGCCGATGACATGGACCCGTTCATGATCGCGTCCTTCGAATCCCAGCCCGCGGACCTGTCGGTGCTGGCCGCCTTCCGGAAATCCACCACGGAATCGTTCGCCGCCCTCAGCCCCGAAGATCGGGAGTTCGAGCGGCAGCGGGTGGCGCTGTTGTCCACGGTGCCGGAACTGCGTGGCGCGGTCGCGCGGGAACTGGAGCGCAGCAACGAACTGATCGCCGAACTGGTCGCGCGCCGAACCGGCAGATCGCCCGGCGATTTCGAGGTCCGCATCTTCGCGGGGGCGCTGAGCGGCGCCATGCTGAGCTTCATCGACCGCGAGACATTCGAGCCGGAACAGATCATCCGGGTCATCGATTTCCTCGAGGCCGGGATGCCGCTCTAGACCGGCTTCACGCTCACCAGCCGCGTCACCGTGTCATCGGTCATCGTCTCGAAGAACCCGCCCACCACATCCTCTATCTCACTGACGGATTCGGCGCAGTAGAGAATCGGCTGATAGTGGGTGATGTCGTAGGCGATGGTTCCCATGGCGTGAATGTCCAAGGGGCGCAACTCGGCCGCGCGGAACTCCTCGATCTCGCCGAAGGAGGACAGCAATCCGGCACCGTAGCACCGGATCTCGCCGTGCTCGCGCAGCACGCCGAACTCCATCGAGAACCAGAACACGTCGGCCAGGAACTTCAGCGCCCGGGCGGTCTCGAGCCGGGCCACCGCCGCGCCGACCGTCTCGTACACGGCGGCGAAGCGGGGACTGGCCAATTGATTGGCGTGCCCGAGGATTTCGTGGACCGCGTCCGGCTCCGGAGTGTAGAGCGGGGCGGAGTGATGACGAATGTACTGGGTGGAGTGGAAGGTCCGATCCGCGAACGAACCGAAGAAGTCCCGCAGCGGCACCAGTCCGGCGGCGGGCGCGTAGCGGAATCCGGTGAGCGGCACCAGTTTCGCGGACACCTCGTCCAGCTGCGGAATGTGATCCGACGGCAGGGCCAGCCGCTCGGCGGCGTCGATCACCTCCGTGCACGCGTACCGCTCGCGCTTGCGGGCCAATTCGGCGGAGACGATCCGCCAGACCCCCTGCTCCTCGTCGGTGTAGTCGACCCGGGGGACCGGTTCCCCCGGCCGGTACTCGAGGGCCTTCGCGGCGATCGCATTGCGGCGGGCCCGGTAGGCGAGATCGTGCACACCCGGATGCTCGTCGCTCAAGTGCACCGTCACATCGCCGTCGGCACCTTGGGTAACCGGCGAATACAGCTGAGCCTCCGTGAACATACGTCGATGCAAGCACCGGTGTGTGATCTAGACAACAATGGCCCGTCCAGCTAGTCAAAGTGACTAGCTGGACGGGCCATTCGTTCGTCATTCGGGCTGGTCGCGGCCGACGGCGTTTGCAGCCGCCGTCGGCCGATACCGGTTCGGCGGGGTCAGCGCGGGGCGTTGGCCGGGTCCGGGAGGGTCGGGGTGCGGCCCTCGCGGCGGGCCTGCTTGGCCTCCTCGAAGAACTCGCGGCTGAACAGCGCCGACAGCACCGCGATGCCGCCGCGGTGAATGCGGAACTCGCTCTTGGTGCTGGTGCCGACCAGGCGGACCACGCGACCCGACGCATCCTGCGGGCGGGACATGTCCTTCACCTTGCCGCGGCCGGTCCACTCCAGCCCGGACGCATCGATGACCGCGTCCTCGGGGACCAACAGCTTGACCATGGCGTGGTCGAGATTGGCGTTCACCACGATCTCCTGCTCACCCTCGATCCAGGGCGAGCGCAGGTCGATGACGACGCTGCCGTAGCGAGCCTTCACCTCGAAGGAGCTGGCGTGGGTCCAGTCGCCCAGGTGCTTCTCGGTGGCGTGGTCGGTGTGGATCTTGACGGTGTCGGTGGAGACGGTGGCCTTGGTGGTGTCGATGGCGTTCATTGCCTCGTCCTTTCGGAGTGTGGTGCTGGTCGGGTTCGCCTGCTCCTCAATAGTGGCACACAAACTAGTTACTTGGCAACTAGTGCGATGGAACTAGTTTTGGGGCACCTAGTAAGATTGGGGGCATGACAGCATCGACGCAGGCCACCCCGTTCAAGCGCTCGCCCCTGGCGATGGCAGTGCTCGGCATCCTGCACCTGGAACCGATGCACCCCTACGCCATCCAGCGCCGCATCAAGGAGTGGGGCAAGGACAAGGTCGTCAATGTCGGCCAGCGCGCCCAGCTCTACAAGACGATCGCCCGACTGCAAGAGGCCGGTCTCGTCTCGGTCCGCGAGACCGGCCGCGACCAGCAGTACCCCGAACGCACGGTCTACGAGATCACCGACGCGGGCCGCGCCGCCTGCCTCACCTGGATCAACGAGATGATCAGCACCCCGCGCAACGAATTCCCGGAATTCCCTGCGGCCCTGTCGTTTCTGATGCTGCTGGGCCCCGACGACGCCCGCGTCGAACTCGACAAGCGAGCCACGGCCCTGCGCGCCACCCTCGCCGAGATCGAATCCGGCATGGAGCAGGCCCAGCAGTACGGCCTGCCCCGCATCACCATGCTCGAGGACGAATTCCAGCGTGCGGTCACCGCCGCCGAACTCCGTTGGCTGGAAGGCGTTCTCGAGGACCTGGCGGCCGGTCGCCTCACCTGGTCCTGGGAATTGCTGGCCCAGTTCCAGAACTCGACCACCGCGTCCTGAGTACTCGTCAGGTGGCGGCGGGGCAGTGCAGATCCGCCTGCGGCGGAGTCAGATCCACGAGGTAGCGAGTCACCGGATCGTCCACGCAGGCAATGCCTTCACCGAACGCGCCGTGCTGCAGGCCCTCGTAGGTCACCATGACCGCACCCAGATCGTGGGCCAGATTGACGCCACCCGCGTACGGCGTCGCCGGATCGCCGGTCGTCCCCACCACCACGACCTTCGGCAGGCCGGTCACTTCGGGTGTGTGCGGCTTGCTGCGCACGGGTACCGGCCAGAACGCGCAGATCGGCAGTGGCGCTTGATCGGTGCCGTGCCCGTCGTCGAGAAACGGTGCGGCGGCGCGTATCCGGCGATCCTGATCGGCGGCCTCGGCCCGGTCGGTGATCCGCTCGTCCTCGGTGCACAACACGGCCTGCTGCAGGTCGCGGTTGACGAAACCGGGCGAGTTCGCGACGTCCGCGAGCCGCAGCAGGGTGTCGCCGCGCCCCTGGGTCAGCTCCGTCAGTCCCTTGGTGATGCCCGGCCAGGTCTGCGAGCTGTAGAGCGCGAGGTCCACCGCCGACTGCGCGTCCCCGAATCCGAGCAGGCGATCTCCGGCCGGAACCTGATGGTCGATGAGCGGATTCACCAGGGCGCGGAAGCGCTGCGTGGCTCGAGCCGGATCGGTGCCGAGCGGGCAGTCCGCGGCCTTGGCGCAGTCGGCGGCGTAGGCGTCGAAGTTGTGCTGGAACCCGGCCAGCATGGTCGGCGGGTCGACCATGTACTGCGCCGGATCCACGCCGCCGTCGAGCACCATCGCCCGGATCCGCTGCGGATACAGCTCGGCGATGGTCGAACCCAGCCGGCTGCCGTACGAACCGCCGAAATACGTCAGCTTCGCATCGCCCAATGCCGCCCGGATGACATCGAAATCCCGTGCCACTTCGACGGTTCCGACATGTTCGAGCAGGTCCTGACCGCTGCGCTGCACGCACTTCGCGGCAATGTCGCTGTGCTTGCGCTCGGTGGCCTGGATGCCCGCCGGGGAGTGATCGATCTCGAGATCGTTGCGCGCGGCCTGGAATTCGTCCTCGGTCCGGCACACCACCCGGGGTGTGGACGCACCCAGCCCGCGCACATCCACGCCGATCACATCGAGATGCTGTGGCACAGCCGTTTTCGCCAACATGAGTGGCAGCGTCAGACCCACCCCGCCCGGCCCGCCCGGATTGGTGAGCAGCGCCGCGGCCCGCTGACCGGTCGCGGGCAGTCGAGAGATGGCGACCTTGATGGTCTTCCCATCCAGTTTGTCGTAATCGAGCGGCACCGTGATCCGCGCACACTGCATTCCGGCGTCGGCGAGCGCCTGGTCCCTGTCCGAAAAACCTTGGCAGGAGCCCCATTCCACGGTCTGCGTGTAGAACCGGTCCAATCCCGCCCGCGCGGTCTCCCCGGAGCTTCCGCACCCGGTTGCCGCCGCCAGCACAATCGCCACCGCCGACCCCACGAACCACCTGCGCCGGTTGACCATTGCTTACCCCCTCGAACGACTTCGGTGCCCATTCAACAGGAATGGGCACCGATTCGCGTTACCGGGCAGCTCCGGTCAGAAGAAGCCGTCGTCGTTGTTGTTACCGCCACCGTCGTAGTAGTCGCCGCCACCGGCGAAGTCGTTGCGTTCGGCGTTCTCGTACCCGCGCTCGTAGGCGCGCTCCTCGTCGCGGTTGTCGTCGTCGGCCATCATCTCGCCGATCAGCATGCCGCCCACCAGGCCGGCCGCACCCGCGCCGACCACCGCGCCGGTGGAGTGTCCCTGCCGCGGCGGCGGGGGAGCGTAACCCGGCTGCGGTGCATACCCGGGCTGGGGCGGGTATCCCGGCTGCGGCGCGTAGCCGGGCTGGGGCGGATAACCGGGCTGCGGGTAGCCCGCGGGCGGGTATCCCGGCTGCGGGGCATAGCCCGGCTGGGGCGGATAACCCTGCTGCACAGGCTGATAGAACGGGGGCTGCGTGGTCTGGAGGCGTTGCGCACAGAATTGGCAGACCTCGACGGTACGGGCCACACCCCACTGCGGCTGCCAGGACATTTGCATGCTGGCCGGGCCGTGGGCCGGGTCGAAGAAGCAGATCACAGGAACATTCCTCTACGTGCGCGCCCGGCCGGGGCCGAGCTTGTTGCTATCCGAACTGGAAACGCGGGGACCGCACCGTCGAGTTCCCCGATTACCCATGGTTATACGAAAGCCGCCCGCATCTGAACGATGCGGGCGGCTTTCGTGCTCTTGGGGTTTCAGGGGTTTACCCCTGAGAGTCCACGAGAGTTGGGGTCAGCGCGTGAACAGCAGGGCGCGCTTGACTTCCTGGATCGCCTTCGTCACCTCGATGCCACGGGGGCAGGCGTCGGTGCAGTTGAAGGTGGTGCGGCAGCGCCAGACACCCTCGACGTCGTTGAGGATGTCGAGACGCTCGCGGGCGGCCTCGTCACGGCTGTCGAAAATGAAGCGGTGCGCGTTCACGATCGCGGCCGGGCCGAAGTAGCTGCCGTCGCTCCAGTACACGGGGCAGGAGGTGGTGCAGCAGGCGCAGAGGATGCACTTGGTGGTGTCATCGAAGCGGGCCCGGTCGTGCTGGGACTGGATGCGCTCGTAGGTCGGCTCGTTGCCCTTGGTGATCAGGTAGGGCTTGACCGCCTTGAACGCATCGAAGAACGGCTCCATGTCCACGACGAGGTCCTTCTCCTGCGGCAGACCGCGGATCGGCTCGACGGTGATGGTGATGTCCTTGCCGTTCTTGGGGAGCATGTCCTTCATCAGGATCTTGCACGCCAGGCGGTTGACGCCGTTGATGCGCATGGCATCCGAGCCACACACACCGTGCGCGCAGGAGCGCCGGAAGGTGAGCGTGCCGTCCAGGTAGGACTTGATGTAGATGAGCACGTTCAGGAACCGGTCGGTGGGCAGCACCGGAACCTTGAATTCGTCCCAGTGCGCGCCCAGCCCGTCCTCCGGGTTGAAGCGGGCGATCTTGACCGTGATCATGGTCGACCCGTCCGGCACCGGAGCCGGCTTCTGCGGCGTTTCAGCGACAGCAGTCATCAGTACTTACGCTCCATCGGCTCGTAACGGGTCTGCACGACCGGCTTGTAGTCGAGCCGGATGTCCGAGATGAGTTCCGGGCTCGTCTTGTACGCCATGGTGTGGCGCATGAAGTTGACGTCGTCGCGGTTCGGGTAGTCCTCGCGCGCGTGGCCGCCGCGAGACTCCTTGCGGTTCACCGCACCCGCGACCGTCACCTCGGCCAGCTCCAGCAGGAAGCCCAGCTCGATCGCCTCGAGCAGGTCGCTGTTGTAGCGACGGCCCTTGTCCTGCACGGTGATCCGCGAGTAGCGCTCCTTGAGCACCTGGATCTCCTCGAGCATGGACTTGAGCGACTCCTCGGTGCGGTACACACCGGCCTTGTCGTCCATGGCGTTCTGCAGTTCGGTGCGGATGTCGGCGACGCGCTCGTTGCCGTGATCCGACAGGATCAGCGACAGCCAGTCCTGCACCATCTGCGTCGGGTTCTCCGGCATGTCCACGAATTCGGCACGCTGGGCGTACTCGGCGGCGGCGATGCCCGCGCGCCGGCCGAACACGTTGATGTCCAGCAGCGAGTTGGTGCCCAGGCGGTTGGCGCCGTGCACGGAGACACAGGCACATTCACCGGCGGCGTACAGGCCGGGAACGATGTCG
Organism: Nocardia heshunensis; assembly: GCF_054782115.1. NCBI lineage: Bacteria > Bacillati > Actinomycetota > Actinomycetes > Mycobacteriales > Nocardiaceae > Nocardia > Nocardia heshunensis. The sequence goes on from NZ_BAAGTC010000029.1 coordinate 175,222, forward strand.
GTGTTGTTGCGCAGCACCTCGCCGCGGATGCGGGTCGGGATGCCACCCATCACGTAGTGACAGGTCGGCATGACCGGCACCGGCTCCACGACCGGGTCCACACCCAGGTAGGTGCGGGCGAATTCGGTGATGTCCGGGAGCTTTTCCTCCAGGACGTCCGCGCCGAGGTGGGTCACGTCGATGAGCACGTAGTCCTTGTTCGGACCCGCGCCACGGCCCTCACGGACCTCGAGCACCATGGAGCGCGCGACGATGTCACGCGGCGCCAGGTCCTTGATGGTCGGCGCGTAGCGCTCCATGAAGCGCTCACCGGAGGCATTACGCAGGATCCCGCCCTCACCACGCACGGCCTCCGAGATGAGGATGCCCAGGCCCGCGAGGCCTGTCGGGTGGAACTGGTGGAACTCCATGTCCTCCAGCGGAAGTCCCTTGCGGAACACGATCGCCATGCCGTCACCGGTGAGGGTGTGGGCATTGGAGGTGGTCTTGTACATGCGACCCGAACCACCGGTGGCGAAGATGATCGACTTCGCGTGGAACACGTGCAGCTCGCCGGTGGCCAGCTCGTAGGCCACGACGCCGGTCGCGATCGGGCCGTTGGGGCCGTCGGACAGGATCAGGTCGAGCACGTAGAACTCGTTGTAGAACTCCACGTCGTGCTTGACGCAGTTCTGGTACAGCGTCTGCAGGATCATGTGGCCCGTGCGGTCGGCGGCGTAGCACGCGCGGCGCACCGGGGCCTTGCCGTGGTCACGGGTGTGGCCGCCGAAGCGACGCTGGTCGATCTTGCCCTCGGGCGTGCGGTTGAACGGCAGGCCCATCTTCTCCAGGTCGAGCACGGCGTCGATGGCTTCCTTGGCCATGATCTCCGCGGCGTCCTGGTCGACCAGGTAGTCACCACCCTTGACGGTGTCGAAGGTGTGCCACTCCCAGTTGTCCTCTTCGACATTCGCGAGCGCCGCGCACATGCCACCCTGCGCGGCACCGGTGTGCGAGCGCGTCGGGTAGAGCTTGGTCAGCACGGCCGTGCGCACCCGAGGACCGGCCTCGATCGCCGCACGCATTCCAGCGCCACCGGCACCGACGATCACGACGTCGTAGCGGTGTTCCTGAATCGGTCGGGATTCACTCATTCGAGGTGGCCTGTCCTTAACTGATGTTGGGGTCGAAGGTGAAGATCACGTAGGTGCCGGTGACCATGATCAGAAGCATGGACACGACCAGCGCGGTCTTCAGCCAGAAGCGGGTGGAGTCCTTGCGCGCGTAGTCGTCGATCACGGTGCGGACACCGTTGCCGCCGTGCAGCTGCGCCAGCCACAGCATGGTCAGATCCCAGATCTGCCAGAACGGCGAGGACCAGCGGCCCGCGACGAACGCGAAGTTGAGGCGGTGCACACCGCCGTCGAGCATCAGCATGATCGTCATATGGCCGATCACCAGCACGACCAGCAGCAGGCCGGAGAAGCGCATGAACAGCCAGGCGTACTTCTCGAAGTTGTTGCCGGACTGGCGACGCGGAGCGCGCGGGGCGTCGAGGGACGCGGGGCGGTCGTAAGACTTGCCGAGAACAGGTGCGGTCATGTCGGCTCTCACTTCGTCAGCAGGTAGAAGAACTGGCGTCCGACGCCGGCCCCGGCGACGACGATCCAGATCGCGAGCACGATCCACAGCATGAGCCGCTGGTAACGCGGGCCCTGCGACCAGAAGTCGATGAGGATGATGCGGATGCCGTTGAACGCGTGGAACAGCACGCAGACAACGAGACCCATCTCCATCACGGCGACGAGCGGGTTCTTGTACGTCTCGATCGCGTGGTCGTAGGTGTCCGGGCTGACACGCACCAGGGCGGTATCGAGGACGTGGACGAACAAGAAGAAGAAGATCGTCACGCCGGTGATGCGGTGCAGAGCCCAGGACCACATGCCGGGGTCGCCTCGGTACAGGGTCCGCTTCGGCTTGGCCGCCGGAGCTTCTAGCGTGGTCATAGAGTGCGGTGCCTCCAACGTCGTCGATGGACCCGGTCAGATCCGGCGCGGAGCCTGAGGACTGTTGAAACCACCTGCTCACAAGCGGAATCAAGGTCCGGTGGCAGTGCTGCAGGACCCGCTTCGGGAACCTGAACCGATCTGTCGTGAACTCTAAACCCAGCTTTGGGGGGGAACTAATTCGGCGTGCCGCTCGTTGGACCAAATTGTTGTGAGTTAGGTTTGCCTTTCCTGATTTTCGCGACCAGGCAGAACGGTTATCACGCGGGTACGGTCACGTCCATAGGAGGATGGTCCGAAATGTCGGAAATTGACTGGAAAGCCCTGCGCTACAAGGCATTTGAGGTTATGCAAGGGGCATATGCCCCCTACTCCCGATTCCCCGTCGGGGCGGCAGCTCTCACCGCCGACGACCGCGTGGTGAGCGGCTGCAATGTGGAAAATATCTCATACGGTTTGGGCCTCTGCGCCGAATGTGTACTGGTCGGTAACTTGATTTCGACCGGAGGGGGACGCCTTCTCGCGGTCTCCGTCTGCGACTCCAGGGGTGCGGTGCTCATGCCCTGCGGGCGGTGCAGGCAGATCCTCCTGGAACACGGCGGCGGGGAGTTGCTCGTAGATCACCACAAGGGTGCTGTCCCGCTGAACGCCTTGTTGCCGGACTCCTTCGGGCCCGAGGATCTCAGTGCTGGACAGCTATAACGCCTGATCTTCGTGGCGCACCGGGTTTTACATGGAAAGCACCGGGTAAGAGTGCCAGGGTGGAGGACGTGACGGTGCACTCGGCGGTGGATGTGATTCGGGCCAAGCGCGACGGCGGCCAGCTCAGCGACGCGCAGATCGATTGGGTGGTCGACGCGTTCACGCGCGGGGAGGTCGCCGACGAACAGATGTCGGCGCTGGCCATGGCCATCGTGTGGCGCGGCATGACGCGGCGCGAGACCGCGCGCTGGACCCAGGCCATGATCGACTCGGGGAAGCGTTTGGACTTCACCGATCTGGGCCGCCCGACCGTCGACAAGCATTCCACCGGCGGCGTCGGCGACAAGATCACGCTGCCGCTCTCGCCACTGGTCGCGGCGTGCGGCGCGGCGGTGCCGCAGCTGTCGGGGCGCGGCCTCGGGCACACCGGCGGCACCCTCGACAAGCTGGAGGCCATCCCCGGCTGGCAGGCCGACGTTCCGGTGGAGCGGATGCGGGAGCTGTTGGCGGACCCCGCGATCGGGGCCGTCGTCTGCGCGGCCGGAGCAGACCTCGCGCCCGCCGACAAACGGCTCTACGCCCTGCGCGACGTGACCGGGACGGTGGAATCCATCCCCCTGATCGCCAGTTCGATCATGAGCAAGAAGATCGCCGAGGGCACCGCGGCGCTGGTGCTGGATGTGAAGGTCGGACGCGGGGCCTTCCTGAAGGAGCTGGATCAGGCGCGCGAACTCGCCACCGCCATGGTCGAACTCGGCACCGACGCCGGGGTGAAGACGGTGGCCCTGCTCACCGCCATGGACACCCCGCTCGGGCACACCGCCGGAAACGCGCTCGAAGTCTGCGAATCCCTGGACGTGCTGGCCGGCGGCGGACCCGCCGACGTCGTCGACCTCACCCTAGCGCTGGCCCGGGAAATGCTGGCCCAGGCCGGAATCGACGGTATCGACCCGGCCGACGTGCTCGCCGACGGGCGGGCCATGGATCAGTGGCGGGCCATGGTGCGCGCCCAGGGCGGCGACCCCGACGCGGCGCTGCCGCAAGCCCGCCATACCGAAATTCTGCGCGCCCCCGCCGCCGGGACGTTGACCCGGCTGGACGCCCTCGATGTCGGGCTGGCCGCCTGGCGGCTCGGGGCGGGCCGGGCCCGGCAGGGGGATCCGGTGCAGGCCGGGGCGGGCATCGAAATGCATGCCAAGCCAGGCGATTCCATCGCGGCGGGGCAGCCGCTGTTGACCCTGCACACCGACACGCCCGAGGCGTTTCCGGCGGCACTGGAGGTGCTGCGCGACGCGTTCACGATCGCCGACGGCGAGGCGGAGCCGCAGCCGCTCATCCTCGGCCGCATCACCGCCTGACCGCTTCGCCCGAATCGGCCTAGCCTGGGATCGTGAAGCACAGAAGCACCTTCCGGACCCGCGCCGCCACACTCGCCGCGCTGGGCGTCTTCGGCATCGTCATGCCGTTGGGGGCCATCGCACCGGTGGGTTGGTCGACCGCGGCGGTCGCCCAGGCCAATCCCGCCGACAATGCCGGTGGCGACAATTCCGGCGCGGGCTACGAACCCAACTCCCTGGCCCGCGGCGACGCCGCCCCGCCCAAGGCCGACAAGAAGGCCAAACCCGACCCCATCTACAGCAGCTGCGAGCAGGTGTGGGAGCGCGGCGGCGGCCCCATCTACGAAGGCCAGCCCGGCTATTCGGCCTACCTCGACCCGAACGGGACCGGTGTGGCCTGTTCCCGGTGAGTGAAGGAAACCTAGCGGGCAGCAACGTGAGGGCAACGACAGACCGAACTATCGGGTGACTCGCATCAACCACCCTGCCGCAGAACGGGAATGCGGCTAACGTTGCTACATGACTGGACCGACGCCCCTCACTCTCGCCTCGATCCGCCAGGCTCCCAAGGCGGTCCTGCACGATCACCTGGACGGCGGGCTGCGCCCCGCGACCGTGCTGGAGCTCGCCAACGCCTGCGGTTACGACCAGCTACCGGCAGGCGACGCCGCAACCCTGGCCACCTGGTTCCGGGATGCGGCCGACAGCGGCTCGCTGGAACGCTATCTGGAAACCTTCGCGCACACCGTCGCCGTCATGCAGACCCCCGAGGGCCTGCGCCGGGTGGCGCGCGAATGCGCCGAGGACCTCGCCGCCGACGGCGTCGTCTACGCCGAGGTGCGATTCGCGCCCGAACAACACCTGGAGAACGGCCTCACCCTCGACGAGGTGGTCGAGCACACCATCGCCGGATTCCGTGAGGGCGAAGCGGCCGCGGCCGCCGCGGGCACCCCCATCAAGATGGTCTGCCTGCTCACCGCCATGCGGCACGCCGCCCGCTCCCGGGAGATCGCCGAACTCACCGTGCGCTGGCGCGACCGCGGCGTCGGCGGCTTCGACATCGCGGGCGCGGAGGCCGGGTACCCACCCAGCCGCCACCTCGACGCCTTCGACTACATGCGAGCCAACCTCGCCCACTTCACGATTCACGCCGGTGAGGCCTTCGGCCTGCCGTCCATTCACGAGGCCGTCGCCTTCTGCGGCTGCGAACGCCTCGGCCACGGCGTCCGCATCACCGACGACATCACCGATTCCCCCGAGGGGCCCAAGCTCGGCGTCGTCGCCAACTACGTCCGCGACATGCGAATCCCGTTGGAACTCTGTCCCTCCTCCAACGTCCAGACCGGCGCGGTCCCCTCGATCGACAAACACCCCTTCGACCTCCTGGCCCGCCTCCGCTTCCGAGTCACCGTCAACACCGACAACCGCTTGATGAGCGACACCACCATGAGCAACGAGATGTTCAAACTCTCCCAGACCTTCGGCTACGGCTGGAGCGACCTGGAACGCTTCACCATCAACGCCATGAAGTCCGCCTTCATCCCCTTCCCCGAACGACTGCGCCTGATCGACGAGGTCATCAAGCCGGGCTACGCGGTATTGCTGGGATAGCTTGCCCTGGAAACAGATTCGGGCCGCACCCTGAGGGTGCGGCCCGAATTGCGTTTCAGGTCAGGCTTTCTCGAGCCGCGCCTCGAAGGCGGTCTCCAGCGCCTTCCAGGACTCCGACTCGGCCTCGAACGGGGGGTTCGGGGCCATGCGGGTGGGGTCGGGGTTGAGGAGGTAGGAGACGTACCAGCCGAGGGGGGTGGAGACGGCGAGGGCGGACTCGACGGAGTCGTCCTCGGCGTAATCGGCTGCGTCGGTGAACAATTCGACGGCCAGGTCGAGCTGGTCGGTGTCGACGGCCTTGGGGCCGGTGGCCAGGTCGTCGGACAGGCCGGGGAGGACGTAGACGTTCTCCTCGTCCACCTCGACATCGAGGGAGCCGTCCACGGCTGCGGTCTGGACCTCGCCGTAGGTGCTCACCCGGGACAGGTCGTGGTCGTGGTCGTCGGCCAGGTAGCGGGCCAGGGCGCGCTCGGAGGCGAAGACGGTGATGCTGCCGTCCTTGCCCAGGAAGATCGGCTCGTCGTCGACGTAGCAGCGCAGGGTGAAGAAGGTGCCGTCGGAGGTGATGATCTGGACCGGGTCGATGCCGACCTCGTGCCAGAACGACAGCTCCTCGTCCTCTTCTTCGTCCTCGTCCAGGTCGACGGCTTCGATCTCGTCGTCATCGCTCTCGGCCGCGTCCTCGGCGTCGACGATGTTCTCCTGCGCCGCAAGCAGTTCGGCCTCCGCGACCGACACGGCGTCGGCGTCCACCTCGGGAACCGTCACCACCGAGTCGATGGCGTCGATGACCTTCTCCCAGTCCTTGGCGATGGCCGCGCCGATCTGGTCCCACAGTTCCTCGCCTTCCCGGCCGAGGAAGGCGCTCACGCCGCCGGGCAGCGCGCCGAGCACCGGATGCGAGCCGAAGAACTTGGTGACGGTGTCGAGTTCGCAGACGTCACCGATGTTCCGGACCATCTCGAGGGTCTCCTCGAGCTCCGAGACCACCTCCGGGTCCGGGTCGTCGGCGGCCAGCTCGGGCACGCCGACCAGATCGAAGACGTACTGCTCCTCCGGCTCCAGTTCGGCCGCCGACAAACCGGCGATGATCTTCCACGCGGGATGGTCGACCAGGTCGTTTTCGGAGTTGGTACGAATGAACGCCGCCAGCTCGGCGACGGACTCGAAACCGTACAGGTCTTCCTCGTGGCCGAGGAATGCCTGCCACTCATCGTCGCCGTCGCGCCAGCGGGGTGCCCAGAGGGTGACAAGATCGCCTTTGGTCAGGCCGAGTGCGATCGGGACGATGTCTCCAGAAGCCATGACGGAGAGCCTATCCAGTCGTTGCGTCAGGCACTATCCGGGCTGCCCCCAATGCTTCCCGAAATGTTTCCGCCGGGAGTCAGGGACTCGTTCAAGCGGGCCACGATTCGGGCGCGCTGGGCGGTCGCCTCCTGGGCGGCCTGCTGACATGCCCACAGGATCAGCCGGGAGAGTTCCGCCGGAGAACGCGAGGTCACCGATTCGGACAGCCAGAGTCCGGTGAGTGCGCCGTCGGCGTCCACCTCGGCCGTGACCGAGCGATCATCCGCGCTGAAACGTGCCCGTACCTGCGACAATCCATGCAGGGTCGCTTCCAGCGTCTCCAACTGCTGGTTCACGCGATCGAGCAGCGCATCCATCTCAGCACTCATCGTGAGCTCCTTCCGGCACGGGGCCGGAATACCCGCGCCGTCGCGTCCCAACCGCTCCCGGAGGCGCGGATCATGATTTCCGCAGCCAACTGGTCTGTCCGGTATCGGCGTCGTCGAGCCGATCCAATTCGTCCACCGCCGTCTGTCGGGTGGGTAGGCCCAGTCGATCAAGCACCGCATCGGGCACGCCCGCCTCGGCCAGTTGCTCGCGCCGCCGCGAGCGGGCCACGATCGCCGATCGCTTGGTCAGCCGCAGGATCTCGTCGGCCAGAGCCTGTGCGCCGTAGCGGTATTCACCGCGTTCGAACTGGATCTCCACCGGTATGCCCTGGTCGGTGGCGCGCACGGTCACCGTGCCCGACCGATTGCCGGACGCCGCCGTCGTCACCGCCGGCACCTCCCCGCTCATGAGGTGGGCCTGTAGAAACCGAGGAACCGCATGCCCGAGTTCTCCGTTCGTATCGGTCCGATCTGCACGGGATCACCGGCCTCCACCAACCGGCCGTTCCCGATCACCATCGCCACGTGCCCGCTCCACACCGCGAGATCGCCAGGCATCAAGTCCCCTGGACCGATCTGTTGGTGCCCGAACCCCTGCTCCTGCGCCAGCCGCGGCAGCGAAACACCCGCCTGCGCATACGCCCACTGTGTCAGACCACTGCAATCCATCCCCACCCCGGGCGTCTCCCCACCCCACACATACGGCGTCCCCACCTGGCTCAACGCATTCCGCACCGCATCCGCCGCCCGCTGATTCGGCGCCTCGACGGTGCTCCCGTCCGGGAGCGTCAACCGCACCCCACCGCCCTGCGGCCGGGTCACGGTCGGATCATGGCCGCGATCCGGCGACCTCGGCTTAGTCACCGACGCCGGAGTGGTGACCAACCCGCTCACCGGCGACAGGCCGGATCCGAGCGCCGAGCCCCCGCCCGCGAAGGCGTCCGCAGCATTCGCGAGCACCCTGCCCGATTGGCGCCCGCCGTCCACCGGCGTACCCGCCGAGGCCGGAACGACGGCCGGGCCGCCCCGCTCGACCGCCGCGGGTGCCACCACGGCGGGTGCGGGCGTCCGCGAAGCCAATTCGTTCATAGCGTCCGTCTCGCTCTCGAGTTCCGCGCGAAGCCGTTCGGTGACGCGCACCGCCCGCCCGATGTGATCGATGGCCGACTCGACCAGCGCGGTCATCGCCACGGGTGTGAGCCCACTTGCCAGCAGCCCCTCGGCCTCCGCCGTGAACGACCGCGCGATCTCCTCCAGCTCCGTCCGCCCGGCCGCGACCTCCGTATCCGCCCGCTCCACGATGTCCGCCATCGCCCGACCCCGCTCGGAAGCCGTTGTGGCCGTGGTCTGCCCCCGCAACGCGGCATCCATCGCCGCATCCCCGGCCCGCCCCCGCCAGGCGTCGTACATTCGATCCACATTCGCCCGGCTCGCCGCTTGCACTTCGTCGACTGCCGCCGAGGTCTTTCGCAGCGCCGCGACCGTGGACCCCGTGCCCGAGGCCCCAACGCTCGCGAGCATCGCGGTGATCGGTCCTGCCAGCATGCTTGCGTCCAACCCGCTGCTCATTGCCGAACCTCCGGTCGAATGAAGCTGCCGTGCAACGGTTGTCGGCCACGTGGCATCGGACCTTTGCGCTGGGCAGGCCACCGTCGCCCGGGCCGGGATGGCACCTCCGGAGTCCCGGCGGCGGATACCGGATCCCCGGCCGACGCAGTCATCGGCTCGTCCCGATGCGAACTCCGGTGCGCGGCAGTGGTTCTACCCTGGCGATCCCATCGTCGGCCTCACGGCGCGCGTTCGACAGGCAGCCCCAGCGGCAGCCAGGCAATGGTGCTCGGGAGCGGGCGCGGTGGGATCCATCGTGGTGCGAGGAAGCGGTGCTCATGCGTGCAGCTCCTCCTCGGTCGCGCGCAGTGCGGTCGTGTACCGCGCGTCGTGGGTGGCGTAGGTCGATGCGGCCTCTGCTGTCGCGGTGCCGATGCTTGCGTAGGCCGCCGACAGATCGAACAGTTCAGTGAGGTGGGTGGTGTGGGCGGCGGCGTAGGCGGTGAGGAAGTCGGTGCCGATGAGGCCGAAGGCGGGGGCGAGTAGGTCGGGGGCGGTGGTCGCTGCGCGGGTGGTGAGGGCGGCCACGTCGGTGGCGAGGGTCACGGTGGTGGTCGCGCTGGCGGTGATGGCGTCGGGGTGGAGCGAAATGCGGTGCATGAATGCCCCTTTCATGCCGGTCGCGGGGTGGATTCGGGTTGTACGGGGTTGGACGTGCGCGGGCGCGGGATGGTTCCGGGGTGGGGGAATTCCGGCGGGCGGGGATCTTGGTGGGCGTGGCTGATTTATGGTTTTCGTATGCGCACTCTCGTCGTGGACCATCCGCTCGCTGCCGCTTTGCTGACGACCATGCGAGACGCCCGCACCACCAATCCGACATTCCGGGCCGCGCTGCGGGATCTGACCGGGATCCTGGTCTATGAGGCCATGCGGGACGCCCCGGTGGAGCGGTTTCCGATCGCCACGCCGGTGGCCGCGGCGGAGGGGACCCGGCTGAATGCTCCGCCGTTGCTGGTGCCGGTGCTGCGTGCCGGGCTCGGCATGGTGGAGACCGCGGAGAATCTGATCCCGGACGCGCGCATCGGCTTCGTCGGGCTGGCCCGCGACGAGGAGACGCACCAGCCGACCCCGTACATGGAGTCGCTGCCCGAGGATCTGTCCAGCACCCCGGTCATCGTGCTCGATCCGATGCTCGCGACCGGCGGCTCCATGGTCTACACCCTGGACCTGCTGGCCACCCGCAATGCCCGCGACATCACCGTGCTGTGCGTGGTCGCGGCGCCGGAAGGCATTGCCGCCCTGGAGAAGTCGGGTCATGCCGTGCGCCTGGTCACCGCCTCGGTGGACCGCGGCCTCAACTCCGACGCCTACATCGTCCCCGGTCTCGGCGACGCGGGCGACCGCCAATTCGGCCCCCGCTGAACTCGTCTCAGCGCCTCAGAGCTTTTCGCAGAACTGCCGGATCTCGAAGAGCCGTTGCGCCGCAGCGGCCTTCGCGGCCGGCAGCCCCGCCCGATCGGTGACCGGTACGACGGTCTCCAAGTAGCACTTGAGCTTCGGCTCGGTCCCGGACGGCCGGATCACCAGCCGCAGGGCAGGACCCTCGAAAACCAAGGCGTCCGTGCGCATCTGCCCGCGCAGCGTCGACATGTCGGTGCAGGTCACGGCTTCTCCTGCGATCTCGGTCGGCGGAGCCTCGCGCAGGCGCGCCACCACCGCTTCGGCCTCGCTCACATCGGCCAGCCGCAGCGACACCTGATCCCCAGCATGCACCCCGAATTCCACGGCGAAATCGTCGAGCACATCGAGCACGCTCCGGCCCCGAGCCTTCAACTGCGCCACCAGATCCGCCGCCGCGACCGCCGCCGAGATCCCGTCCTTGTCCCGCACGGTAGCCGGATCGACGCAATGCCCGATGGCTTCTTCGTAGGCATAAACGAGTCCGTCACCCGCCCGAGCCAGCCACTTGAACCCGGTCAGCGTCTCCGCGTACCGCGCCCCACGCGCCGGAGCCAGCTTGCTCAACAGCCGCGACGACACGATAGTGGTGGCCACCAACGAATCCGGCGCAGCGGTCCGCAAGACGAAATCGCCCAGCAGCACCCCGGTTTCATCCCCGCGCAGCATCCGCCACCCGTCGGGACCCGCAACGCCGACCGCACACCGATCCGCATCCGGATCCAGCGCAATGGCGATATCGGCGTCGAGTTTCTCCGCCAGCCCCAGTAGGAGATCCGACGCCCCGGGTTCCTCGGGATTCGGGAACGACACGGTCGGAAAATCCGGATCCGGTGCGAACTGCTCGGTGACCACCAGTACTTCGTCGAACCCCGCGCCCCGCAGTGCGGCGACGGCCAACTCCCCGCCGACCCCGTGCATGGCGGTCAGCGCGATCCGAATGCCCGCACGCTCGGCGATCGCACCGCCGATCAGGTTGGGCAGCCGCGTGATTCGGGCCAGGTAGCGGCGGACGATCTCTTCGCCGAGCTCGTCGGCCGCAGCCTCCGCGGGCAGGCCGAGGATGCCCGGCTTCGGTGCGGTCGATGCCGGATCGGTGCGGTGGATATGCCCGGTGACGGCGTCGATGCAGCGCTCGATCTCGGCGTCGGCGGGTGGGACGAGTTGCGAGCCGCCATCGAGGTAGAGCTTGTAGCCGTTGTCGGTGGCCGGATTGTGGGAGGCGGTGATCTGCACGCCCGCAACGGCTTTCAGCTCACGTACCGCGAAGGCCACCACGGGAGTCGGCAGCGGGCGGGGGAGTTGCAGCACCGAGAAACCCGCCGCCGCGAAGACTTCGGCGGTGGCGGCCGCGAATTCGGCGGAGCCATGCCGCGCGTCGCGGCCGACGATCACCAGCCCGCCGCCGAGGCAACGGTCGCGCAGCCAGGCCGCGATTCCGGCGGTGGCGCGGGTGACGGTGTCCACGTTCATGCCGTCCGGGCCGTCCTGCAGTGGTCCGCGCAGCCCGGCGGTTCCGAAGCGCAGCATGCCCGCGCGCCTAGAGGCGTTCCAGCACGCCGCGCAGCAGTTTGCCCAATCTCGGTGCGGCGGCGTGGCCTTCGGCCAGCACCTCGGCGTGCGAGAGATGCTGACCGGTGACGCCCGCGGCCAGGTTGGTGACCAGCGAGATGCCGAGCACCTTCGCGCCGCCCTCGCGGCAGGCGATGGCCTCCAGCACGGTCGACATGCCGACCAGATCCGCGCCCAGGGTGCGCAGCATGCGGATCTCGGCGGGCGTCTCGTACTGCGGCCCGGTCAGGCCCGCGTACACGCCTTCGCGCAGGCTCGGATCGATTTCCTTTGCCAGCGCCCGCAATTCGGGATCCCAGGCGTCGACCAGGTCCACGAAGTTGGCGCCCTCGATGGGGGTGCGCCCGGTCAGATTGAGGTGGTCGCTGATGAGCACCGCCTCGCCGACCGCGAGCCCGTCGCGAATGCCGCCCGCCGCATTGGTGAGCAGCACCGTCTGCGCGCCCGCGGCCAGCGCGGTGCGCACGTTGTGCACGACCTGTCCCGGCGCGTGGCCCTCGTAGAGATGCTGGCGGCCCATGAGCAGCAGCACCGGCTCGTCGCCGACGGGGACGGAGTGGATGGTGCCCTGATGGCCTTGGGCGGTGGGCGATCCGAATCCCGGCACCTCGGCCATGGAAATGGAGGTGGCGGGTTCGCCGATCACGGCGGCGGCTTCCTGCCAACCGGATCCCAGCACCACGGCGACGCGATGCTTGCGCACACCGGTTCGTTCGGCAATGGCTTCGGCGGCTAGTTCGGAAACCCCGCCCATGGCCTTCTCGGCTAGCATGTCGCCCACCCTAGTCCTAGGCGATCAACGCTGCCCGGCCACCGCCGCGACCTGCCGTTTTCACGCGTTATGTCCTGGTCTTTCGTGTCCCGAGAGTTATCCCTACCCACGGGTAGGTATCGCTCTGTGCCCCCGCTACGCTGCACTCATGCCGTATTTGAAGCGTGATGGCGACGTGTTCGTACTGTCTCTCGGGACCGAGGGGCAGACCATCGACAGCGAGAACCGTTTCCACCCGGACTGGATCACCGAGGTGCACGCGCTGCTCGACGAGGTCGAGGCGTCCGAGGGCCCGGCCGCGCTGGTCGTCACCGCCGAAGGCAAGTTCTTCTCCAACGGCCTCGACACCGATTGGCTGTTCGGCAATTTCGACAAGAACTGCTGGTACCTCGACCGCGTGCATTCGCTCTACAGCCGCCTGCTGGCCTTCCCGTTGCCGACCATCGCCGCGGTGAACGGCCACGCCTTCGGCGCTGGCGCCATGCTCGCCACCTCCTGCGACTTCCGGGTCATGCGCGCCGACCGCGGTTTCTGGTGCCTGCCCGAGGTGCACCTGGGCATGCCGTTCACGGTCGCCATGAACGCGCTGGTCACCAACCGCCTGATCAACCAGGTCGCGGTCGAGGCCATGACCACCGGCCGCCGCTACGGCGCCGATGACGCCATCGCCGCGGGCATCGTGGATGCCAAGGCGGATGCCGAGTCGTTGCTCGCCACCGCGATCGCGCGTGCCGATCTGCTCAAGGGCAACCGCAAGCCGAACCTCCCGGTCATCAAGCGCGCCCTGCACCAGAACGCCCTCGCCGGTCTGGCCGTGGAGACCACCCCGGAGAACCTGGCCTTCAACCCGTAAGGTCTGTTCCTCCCGATTCGAGGGGTTCGAGGGCTTGCCCTCGAACCCCTAATTTCTGCCCATCCCGTGATCTGCCGGATATTTTCCGCCGGACCTGGTGCGACAGACCGGCACGGTAGTGCGAGACTGTTGGGATGCAACCGTCGCGCAACAGCGATGAACGCACTCTTCGCAAACCGACTAGTCGGCACGATGTGCTTTCCGTGTCGACGCCGAATGCTGCCCTGGCAGCACCGGATCCGCTGCTCATTGCCGAGGTAGACGCTGCTATCGCCGCGCACCGCGAGCGATTGATCGCGCTGTCCCACGACATTCATTCCGAACCCGAGCTTGCGTTCGAGGAATTTCGCAGTGTCGCAAAGACAATCGAGCCTTTGCGCGAACGCGGCTTTCGGATCGAAACGGGCGTAGCGGATCTTCCCACCGCATTCACCGCCGAATACGGCAGTGGCGACCTGGTAGTCGGAATTTGTGCGGAATACGACGCACTCCCCGAAATCGGGCACGCCTGCGGCCACAACATCATCGCGGCCTCGGCCGTCGGCGCGGCCCTGGGTCTGGCCGCCGTCGCCGACGCCTGCGGCATCACCGTGAAGGTGCTGGGTACGCCCGCCGAAGAGTCCGGCGGCGGCAAGATTCTCATGCTCGACCGCGGCGTCTTCGACGATCTGGCCATGGCGCTGATGGTGCATCCGGGCCCGGAGGATATCGCCGGCGCGCATTCGCTGGCGCTCGCGGATGTGTCCGTCGTTTTCCACGGCCGCGAAGCGCATGCCAGCGCCGCGCCGCACCATGGGCGAAATGCCCTGGATGCCGTCACCATTTCGCAAGTTGCTTTAGGTTTGCTGCGGCAACATCTCCTGCCCGGACAGCAACTGCACGGTATAGTCGGGTCGGGCGGCGTCGCCCCCAATATCGTGCCCGGACACGCGGAACTGCTGTATTACCTACGTGCAGTCGACACCGCGACCCTCGAAGATCTGATGCAACGAGCATCGGCCTGTTTCGAGGCAGGTGCCCTGGCGACCGGATGCACACACGAAATCCGGAAGCTCGCGCCGACATATACCGAGCTCACTCCCGACAGCGCACTACTGTGTGCCTATCGCGAGCAGATCCGAGACCTCGGACGCGAGCCCATCGCCCCGGAATTCGAGGCGGCACGGCCGCTGGGCAGCACCGATATGGGCAACGTCACCAACGTCATCGCGGGTATCCACCCGGTCATCGGCATCGATGCCGGGGGCGCGGTGACCCACCAACCCGCGTTCGCGGCCGCCGCCGTGAACGCCTCGGCGGACCGCGCGGTCCTGGACGGGGCAACGGCGTTGGCTCGCACCGCGATACATATTGCGGGCGACAAAGTGCACAGGGACAGGTTGTCGGAACGAGTCATTCAACGGCAGTTTCAGCGACAGGAGGACATTCGGTGAGCACAACCGGCCGGTCCGCGGCGCGACTCAACGGACCAGTGACAGCTGGCTGCGTCAGCACGCAGGCGAGCGTCGCGATGGAACCGGCTACCGGGCACGAGAGGGTCGAGGCCTGGCTCGCGGAGCACATGGACGACCTCGCGGCGTGGCGTCGCCACATCCACGCCAACCCGGAGCTCTCTCGAACCGAGTTCGGTACCACCGAATTCGTGGAGTCCTGGCTGGTCAAGGCCGGGCTGGAGCCGCGCAAGCTACCGAGCGGTACCGGCCTGATCGTCGACATCGGCCCCGACACTCCCCGGATCGGCCTGCGCGCGGACATGGACGCGCTGCCGCTGCAGGAGTACACGGGCTTACCGTTCGCCTCCACCGTGCCCGGCGTCTCGCACGCCTGCGGGCACGACGCGCACACCACCATCCTGCTCGGCACCGCGCTGGCGCTGGCCGAGATCCCGGACCTGCCGGTCGGTGTGCGGCTGGTGTTCCAGCACGCCGAAGAGGTCATGCCCGGCGGCGCCATCGACATGGTCGCCGCGGGTGCGATGGAAGACGTCTCGCGCATGTTCGCGCTGCACTGCGATCCGCGGCTGGAAGTCGGCCGGGTCGGCATCCGGGTCGGCGCGATCACCTCGGCCGCCGACACCGTCGAGCTGGTGCTGGATTCGCCCGGCGGCCACACCTCGCGCCCGCACCTGACCAGCGACCTGGTCTACGCCATGGGCACCGTGATCACCGGCCTGCCCGGCCTGCTCTCCCGCCGCATCGATCCGCGCACCAGCACCGTCATGGTGTGGGGCGCGGTGTCGGCGGGCAAGGCGCCCAACGCGATTCCGCAGACCGGCATGCTCACCGGCACCGTCCGCACCGGCGATCACGCCACCTGGTCGCTGCTCGAGCCGATGGTGCGCGAGATCGTCGAGGGCCTGCTGGCCCCGACCGGCGTGCGCTACCAGCTCAACTACAAGCGCGGCGTGCCGCCGGTCGTCAATGACGAACAGGCCGTGCGCATGTACGAGGAGGCCATCCGCGGTCTCGGACCGGACGCGCTGGCCGACACCCAGCAGTCCGGCGGCGGCGAGGACTTCTCCTGGTATCTCGAGGAGGTGCCGGGCGCGATGGCGCGGCTCGGCGTCTGGTCCGGGCAGGGCGAGCAGCTCGACCTGCACCAGCCGACCTTCGACATCGACGAGCGCGCGCTGGCCGCCGGTGTCCGGGTGTTCACCAATATCGTCCTGAACGCCGGCTGACCCAGCCACGAAACAAGCCGGGCCGCACCCGAAGGTGCGGCCCGGCTTCGTGTTTCGGGGTTACTTGGCTGCCTCGGCGATGTCGCCCCAGGCGTGCCAGCGGTCGATCTCGATCCACACCGAGACGCGCTTCTGGTCGCGGACGCCGTACTGGCCGCCGGTGTAGTGCTGGGCGATCCGGTCGATGACCGAGGAGTCCGCGTCGTTCTCGATGGAGACGATGCGGCCCTGGATGCTGACGTGGCTGTACCAGTTGTCATCGGCCAGCACGGTCAGGCTGATGCGGGGATCCTCGCGCAGGTAGTCCAGGCGCTTGCGGAAGTCGGCCAGGTTCACCAGGATTCGGCCGTCCTCGTACAGGTACCAGGTGGCCACCGAGACCGGCTGACCGTCCGGGCGATTCGAGGCGAACACGGCCGGGTTGGGCCGGGACAGGAATTCGGCGATCGGGGCGGGCACGGGTGTCGCGGGCATGACTCCTCTTTCGACGGTTCGAAGATCGTTCCTGTCCCGCAACACCGCTACCGCGCCGAATCTTCCGGCCGCGGTGCACCGGCTGTTACGGCCCGAAGGTGCCCGGGCCCACGTTCTTGCTGTTGCGGGTGCGTAGGGCGTGCGTGTAATCGCTTGGCGCGCCCGCCTTCTCGGCGGCATCGGCGATGACGCCGATGTACCGGGCCGAGGGCAGCCCGCCCTCGTAGGCGTCCAGCACGTAGAGCCACGCCAGGACCGGCTCGGAGCCCGCGCCCTGATTGGGGGTGACGCGCAGCCGGATCTTCTTGTGGATGCCGAAGTCCGAACCCTCCCAGCGGTCGAGGCTCAGCTCGTCCTCACTGGGAACGTCGTAGAGCACGACGAAGACCCGTTGCCCGGCATCTTCGACCACCGTCGCCAGCGGTCCCTCCCAGCCGATGTCGTCCCCGGCGAAGGTGAGGCGCCACCCTTCCAGCCAGCCGGTTCCGTATACGGGGGAGTGCGGACAGCGCTTGAGCATCTGCTCGGGATCCATGTTGGACCCGTAGGCGGCGTAAATCGGCACCATAGAAGCCTATCGAACAATCCGGGAAGACCATCCCCGATCCCGTCACAAGTCGGTCGGCGTGCGCATGATCGGTAGCCGTGAGATCGCCGGAACCGGTGCCGGACCTCGCGCGTGTCCGGTTCGTCCTGGGGCGGCAAGGAGTTCGGGCAACACTCCCTCCATGACTGGCGAACTTCGCGAATGGGATGCGCCACAGTGGGACAGTTGTCCTGGGATGCGGTCAAACACGTATGGAGCTGGACGGATAACGTAAGGGACCGGCATCGGAGATCCCGGGGCCGGAATGAACGCGGAGGAACAATGACCCGCATTGCGATCATCGGTGGCGGCCCCGCCGGTTACGAAGCGGCGCTGGTGGCGGCCCAGCACGGGGCCCCGGTCACGCTGATCGACAGTGACGGCATCGGCGGCGCGTGCGTGCTGTGGGATTGCGTGCCGTCCAAGACCTTCATCGCCTCCACCGGCGTGCGCACCGATCTGCGCCGCGCCCGTGACCTGGGCATCACCGTGCATCCCTCGCAGGCGCAAGTGCGTCTCGCCGAGGTGAACTCGCGAGTCAAGGCCCTCGCCCAGGCCCAGTCCTCCGATATCCGCACCAAGCTGCAGACCGCCGGTGTCACCGTCCTCTCCGGCTACGGCGAACTCATCGATCAGGCCCCCGGTCTGGCCACCCACCTGGTGAAGGCCACCCTCGCCGACGGCCAGGAGCGGGTCATCGAGGCCGAGGTGGTGCTGATCGCTACCGGCGCGAGCCCGCGCGTGCTGCCCGGCGCGGAACCCGACGGTGAGCGAATCCTGAACTGGCGTCAGCTCTATGACCTCAAGGAACTGCCCGAGACCTTGGTCGTCGTCGGTTCCGGTGTGACCGGCGCCGAATTCGTCTCCGCCTATACGGAGATGGGCGTGAAGGTGAAATTGGTCTCGAGCCAGGACCGCGTGCTGCCCCGCGAGGACGCCGACGCCGCGCTGGTGCTCGAGGATGCCCTCGCCGAGCGTGGTGTGGAACTGGCCAAGCACGCGCGCGCCGACGCGGTGGAGCGCACCGCCGACGGCGTCGTGGTGAAGCTGTCCGACGGGCGCACCGTCACCGGCACCCACGCCCTCATGACCGTCGGTTCGGTCCCGAACACCAACGGGCTGGGCCTCGAACGCCTCGGCATCGAACTCGACAAGGGCGGATACCTGCGCGTGGACCGGGTTTCGCGCACCACCGCGACCGGCGTCTACGCGGCCGGCGACTGCACCGGCCTGCTGCCGCTGGCCTCGGTGGCCGCCATGCAGGGCCGCATCGCGATGTACCACGCACTGGGCGAGGGCGTGCAGCCGATTCGCCTGAAGACCGTTGCGTCCGCGGTGTTCACGCGCCCGGAGATCGCGACTGTCGGTGTCTCGCAGACCGCGATCGACAATGGCGAGACTCCGGCCCGCACGGTCATGCTGCCGCTGAACACCAACCCGCGCGCCAAGATGTCGGGCCTGCGCCGGGGTTTCGTGAAGATCTTCTGCCGTCCCGCTACCGGTGTGGTGATCGGCGGCGTTGTCGTGGCCCCTATCGCCTCGGAATTGATCCTGCCGATCGCGCTCGCGGTGCAGAACAACCTCACGGTGAACGATCTGGCGCAGACGTTCTCGGTGTACCCGTCCTTGACCGGATCGGTCACGGAGGCGGCGCGTCAGCTCATGCGGCACGACGATCTGGACTAGCCGCAACGCTTTTCACACCCAGCCCGCGGGGCGCGGAATTCGCCTTTGTTACCGGCCCGTCTTGCTGCCTTGTCTCCCTTGTGATTAAGTTCGCGGCGGAAGCGATCGGCAGGGCGGTCGCGAGCGTTACGTAGCGGGGGCTCTCAATTCCCCTCCGCGGCGAGGCTCTTCGATGCCCCGGAGCGATCGTGCCGCCGAGGGACGAAGGAATTGAGCGAAACGTGAAGCACCGCAAGCCGAGTCGGATCAAGGCGAGCACCTCCCTGACGCTGGCCGGTGCGGCCGCGGTGGTGTCGCTGTTGTCCGCGCCCGCCAACGCCGCCCCCGCCGACCCGGGTGCGGTCCCGGCCGACCAGCAGCAGCCCGATCCGGCCGCGCCGCCGACCACCGACACCCCGGCTCCGGACGCGAAGGCGCAGGTCGTGCCCGCGCCGAAGCCGGAGAACGTGCAGCCGGGCACCACCAAGCCGCAGCAGACCCAGCCGGGTGTGACCGCGCCCACCACCCCGGCCACGCCGGACAACGCTGCGCCGCAGCAGGATCCGGGTCAGCCGCAAGGCGCCACTCAGCCGGAGGGCACCACCCCGAAGGTGGATCCCAACACTCCCAAGAGCGATCCGAACGCCTCGCAGGCCGGCAACAACGGCCAGCCGGCGCAGCCGAAGTCGGTCAAGCCGCAGCCGGGTGTCACCGTGCCGCGTGTCGCGCCGCTGCCGGTGCCGGGCCAGTCGGCGCAGCCCGCGGTGACCCAGCCGGATCCGGCCGCCGCGCCGGGTCAGACGACGCCGGGCCAGGCTGCGACGCCCAAGCCGAACGACCAGTCCGCGCAGCCCGCCGGGACCGCCCCGCAGCAGGATCCGGCCGTGGACACCATCACCGGCCAGCCGTCGGTGACCGCCCCGCAGCAGCAGCCGCGCTGGCAGTCGCCCGCCGTGGACACCGCCCCGGCCGCGCCGGTGGTCGCCATGACCGGTCCGCACACCGAGGTCGGGGTCAACCTCGACGGTGGCGCGGTGCTGCCGGGCTGGGCCGCCAACACCCACCACTTCAGCAATCTGGACGGTTACGTCGGCACCATCGGCTACACCACGCCGGGTGGCATCGGTGAGGCCGGTATGTCGCTGGACTTCACCACGATCAACCAGATCAAGGTGACCGCGTTCGCCGGCAGCGGTCCGGACAACGATCAGAAGGTCGAGTTCCTGCTGGACACCGCCGCGGCCAACGCGGCCAAGGCCGATGCCGAGAACTTCATCCGCCTGATGCCGGGCGGCGCCACGATCCTGGAGGCCGCGGCGCAGATTGGTAAGCTCCCGGAGGGCGAGCGGCCGTCGTCTTCGGTCGACGTCGGTGGCGTGACCGCCCAGGTGGGCGAATCGGTTCAGTACTGACAGATCCATAGGTTTCCGGTGATGGCGCCGGTAGGGGAAGTGTCGTCGCGTGGGGCGGTCGTGAGCGACCGCCCCACGCGCATGTGGCGAAAGGACGGGTGATGGTTTCCGGTCAGGACGAATCCGCCGACCGTCCCGAACCCGGGGAGACGAAGGGGCCCGAGCAGGCGAGCGGGACCGCACAGCCGAACGGGTCGACGCAGCCCGGCGGGCCCGCGCAGGGTCCCGCGGTGGAGTCGGAATTCGGGCCCGCGCTCAGCGAGTTCGGTCCCGCGCAGGGTCAGTTCGGTCCGGCACAGGGTGAATTCGGGCCGTCGCTGGGTGATTTCGGGCCCTCGCTGAACGAGTTCGGTCCCGCCCCGGCCGCCCCCGCGCCGGGCTGGAGTCCCGCTCCCGGGCCGCAGGGTCCGGATGTGGGGTGGCGTCCCGCCGGTGGGCCGGTTCCGCCTCCTCCGCCGCAGTATCGGGCTCCGGATGCCTGGGGACCGACGAGCGGGCAGTATCCCGTGCAATATCCGACCGGGCAGTATCCGCCGGTGAACGGTCCCACCACGGGCCAGTTCCCGGCCGTCGAGGGCGCTGGACGGCAATCGGGTACCCCGGACGTCGAGCAGACCGTCAGAATCCCGCCTGGCGGGTCGCAATCGGCCCCTGGTGATCAAGAACCCACCACCCGTATCACCGGCGCCGATCAGGCCGCCGCCGAAGGGAATTCGCCGAACGGGGCGGCGGCGGAGACCACGCCGGACTCGTGGTGGCGCTCCGCGCCCAGCGGCTTCCCGCCCGCGCCGCCCGCGGAATCCGATGCGTCGCAAGGCGAGTCGCTGTCCTGGGCGGACGATCCGATCGTCAAGGCGCTGACGCCGAAAACCCCTGTACCGCAGGCCAAACCGGCGGAGACGAAGCGGTCGTGGCGCAAGATCGGCGTGATCGCGGGCGGCGTCGTGGTGCTGCTCGTCGTGATCGGGCTGGTCGTGTTCGCGGTCATGCGCGGCGGCAAGGACGATGTCGGCGCGGGTGGAGCGACGACCACCGGCAAGGCGCCCTCGACGGTGGCCGCGCTGAGTTGCCCGTCCCGACACGACGGTCCGCTGACGATCGGCAATGGCGCGGGCGGCACCGGCAGCGGTGTGGACGCGATCCTCGGTTTCGAGCACGCCTTCTATGTGGAGCGCAGTGGTGCGCTGGCGCGCAGCTTCGTGGTGCCGGAGTCGACCACGGTGATGCCCGCCGACGTGATCCAGCAGAAGGGCATCGATCCGCTCAAGGCGGGCACCACCTACTGCCTCAAGATCGTCGAGTCGGGTAAGAGCCCCGATCAGGCGCAGTCGTTCTACGACGTGGACATCACCGAGCATCGGGCGGACGGGACCACGGAGGTCTACACCGAGCGCGTCACCACCGTGGAGCGGGACGGCAAGCACCTCATCCAGTCGATCGAGTAACCCGGAATCTGGACTCGTGTTCCATATAGTGGGACGCGAATTTCATATCCTGGTCGCCGTGTGACATGGTGGAGTTTCGCATACCCCGGCGTTCCCTCGGAGGTGGTTCATGTCCGCGACCTTCCCGCCCCTCGCGCGGCGACTCGACGGCCTGCAGAGCTCGGCAATCCGTGACCTGCTCAAGCTCACCTCGCGCGCGGACATCATCAGCCTGGCCGGTGGGCTGCCGGACGCCGAACTCATGCCCCGCGACCGCATCGCGGCGGCCGCCGACGCGGCCCTGTCCGACCGCTCCCGGCTGCAGTACACCGAATCGCCGGGCTGGGGCCCGCTGCGCGAGGTGCTGGCCGCCCGCGAGTCCGGCCGCACCGGGCGGCCCGTCCCCGTCGACGAGATCTTCGTGACCCACGGCTCCCAGCAGGCGCTTTCGCTGCTGTCGGAGGTGCTGCTGGATCCGGGCGCGCTGGTGGTGGTCGAGGATCCCGCGTATGTCGGTGCGCTGCAGGTCTTCCGGGCCGCGGGCGCGCGAATCGTGGCCGTGCCCTTGGATTCCGATGGCATGCGCGTCGACATGCTGCGCGAGTTGCTGGCCGCCGGGGAGCGTCCCGCCGTCGTGCACACCGTCAGCAACTTCCACAATCCGGGCGGCGTCACGCTGAGCCCGGACCGTCGCCGGGAACTGGCGGCGCTGGCCGAGCAGTACGGCTTCTGGATTCTCGAGGACGACCCGTACGGCGAACTCTGGTTCGACCGGCCCTCGCCCGCGCCCGTGGCGACCTACTCGCCCTTCGTGATCCGGCTCTCCAGCGCCTCCAAGATCCTGGCGCCCAGCCTGCGCGCGGGCTGGATGATCGCTCCGCAGCCGGTCTGCCGGGCCGTCGAACTGCTCAAACAGGGTGCGGACCTGTGCGGTTCGGCACTCACCCAGCAGATCACCGCCGACCTGCTCGCCGACACCGACTGGCTGGCCGCCCACGTGGATACGGTCCGCCAGGTGTACGGCGACCGGGCCCGCGCCCTGGTCGACGCCGTGCGGTCCCGCTTCGGCGACAACGTGACCTGCACCGACGCCGCGGGCGGCATGTTCGTCTGGGCCGACTTCACCGACGGCACCGACACCGACGCCCTGCTCCCGCACGCGCTCGACGCGGGCGTCGCCTACGTCCCCGGCAACGCCTTCGCCGTCTCCACCGACTACACCCGCTCGATGCGGCTGTGCTTCACCACCTCCGACGCGGCCACCCTCACCGAGGCCGTCGACCGCCTCGCCAAGGCGCACGCGGCCGTGCGCAAGGTCTGACGCCACCCTGTCATTCCGGCGTGCATTTGGCCGGAATCCAACGCGCGCAGTGTGGATCCCGGCCAAACGCACGCCGGGATGACGAGGGGTTGCTCAGACGGATTCGGGCTGAGTGACGGGGATCGGGTCGAGAACCTCGCGCCGGGCTTCCGGGGCTTCCAGGCGTAGAGCGTCCGCCGCCTCGTCGTCGGGCTGGGTTTGGGATTCGATCTCGGCGCGGACGCGGGCGGTGTAGACCGCCACCTCGCGGTCGATGTCGGCCTCCGACCAGCCCAGTACCGGGGCCACCAGCCGCGCCACCTCGTCGGCGGAATCCGCTCCGCGGTGGGCGTATTCGATGGAGATGCGGGTGCGGCGGGCCAGGATGTCGTCCAGGTGCAGCGCGCCCTCGGCGGCCGCCGCGTACACGGCCTCGACCCGCAGGTAGCCGGGTGATTCCGTAATCGGCTGCAGCAGATCGGGTTTGCCGTCGGCCAGGCCGAGCACCTCGTCGATGAGCGAGCCGTACCGGTTGAGCAGGTGCTGGATCCGGTAGGGGTGCACACCGTACTTCTCGGCCAGGTGCGGGGTCTGGTTCATCAGCGCGTGGTAGCCGTCCGCGCCCAGCAGCGGCACCTTCTCGGTGACGGTCGGCGGGACGCGGCGCGGAATGTCCTGTGCCGCTTCGTCGACCGCGTCGTAGGCCATCACCCGGTAGGTGGTGTACTTGCCGCCCGCGATGGCGACCAGTCCGGGCGCGATGCGGGCCACCGCGTGCTCGCGCGAGAGCTTGGAGGTCTGATCGGATTCCCCGGCCAGCAGCGGGCGCAGGCCCGCGTAGACGCCGGTGATGTCGGCGTGGGTGAGCGGGGTGACCAGCACCTTGTTGATGTGCTCGAGCAGATAGTCGATATCGGACTTGGTGGCCGCCGGATGCGCGAGATCCAGGTTCCAGTCGGTGTCGGTGGTGCCGATGATCCAGTGGTCGGTGCTCCACGCGATGACGAACAGCACCGACTTCTCGGTGCGCAGGATGATCGAGGTGTCGCTGGCGATGCGGTCGCGCGGCACCACGATGTGCACGCCCTTGGAGGCGCGCACGTGGAAGCGGCCGCGCTGCCCGGCGATGGCCTGGATCTCGTCGGTCCACACGCCGGTGGCATTGATGACGACACTGCCGCGGATCTCGGCGGTGCGCCCGTCCTCGCTGTCGCGCACCTTCACCCCGGTCACCCGGTCCGCTTCGCGCAGGAAGCCGACCACCTGGGTGGAAGTCCGCACCACCGCACCGTAATTGGCGGCGGTGCGGGCCACGGTCATGGTGTGGCGGGCGTCGTCGACCACGGTGTCGTAGTAGGTGAGGCCGCCGGTCAGCACGCCGTTCTTCAGGCCCGGGGCCAGTCGCATGGCCGCCGACTTGGTCAGATGATGCTGTCCGGGAACGGATTTCGCGCCGCCCATGGTGTCGTAGAGGGTGAGGCCCGCCGCCACGTAGGGCCGCTCCCAGACATAGTGGCTGAGCGGATAGAGGAAGCGCAGCGGCTTGACCAGGTGCGGGGCCAGCGTCGACAGTGCCAGTTCGCGCTCTTTGAGGGCCTCGCGGACCAGCCCGAACTCCATCATCTCCAGGTAGCGCAGACCGCCGTGGAACATTTTCGACGACCGGCTCGAGGTGCCCGCCGCCAGATCGCGGGCCTCCACCAACGCGACCTCCAGGCCACGGGTGGCGGCGTCCAGGGCGATGCCCGCGCCGACCACGCCACCGCCGATCACAATGACGTCGAAGGTGTCCTTCCCGAGTCGCGCCCAGGCAGCTTCGCGCTGCTCGGGGCCCAGGAACTGCGATCGCGGTTGCTTCGTCATCCTCAGACTCCTCTGGGCTACTTTTCGGCTACCGAGGGCTACGGTACCCACAGTAGCCCGCGGTGTCGGTTAGCCTCGAGCGATGCGTCGTTATGTGGCCGCCATCGATTCCGGGACGACGTCGAGTCGTTGCATCGTGTTCGATCATCAGGGCCGAATCGCCGGAGTCGCCCAGCGGGAACACGAACAGCTCTTCCCGCAGCCCGGATGGGTCGAGCACGATCCCGAATCCATCTGGCGCAATACCGAATTGGTGATCGCGCAGGCGTTGAAGGGCTGCGGCATCGGGGCCGCCGAAGTGGCCGCCGCGGGCGTCACCAATCAGCGTGAGACCACCGTGGTGTGGGAACGCGCCACCGGTAAGCCCGTCTACAACGCCATCGTCTGGCAGGACCTCCGCACCGCCGAGCTCACCGAGACCCTCGCCGGGGAATTCGGGCCCAATCGTTACAGCGACCGCACCGGCCTGCCGCTGTCCACGTATTTCGCCGGGCCCAAACTGCGTTGGATCCTGGACGAGGTCCCCGGTGCCCGGCAACGCGCCGAAGCCGGGGAGCTGTGCTTCGGCACCATCGACAGCTGGATCCTGTGGAAGCTGACCGGCCTGCACATCACCGACGTCACCAATGCCTCGCGCACCATGCTGATGGATCTGCGCACGCTGCAATGGGATCCGCAGATCTGCGCCGAATTCGGCATCCCCCTGTCGATGCTTCCCGAAATCCGCAGCAGCTCCGAGGTTTACGGCGACATCACCACCGGCGCACTCGCGGGCGTCCCCCTCGCGGGCATCCTCGGCGACCAGCAGGCCGCCACCTTCGGCCAGGCCTGCCTCTCACCCGGCGACACCAAGAACACCTACGGCACCGGCAATTTCATGCTCATGAACACCGGCACCACCCCCGTCTTCAGCGAGCACGGCCTGCTCACCACCGTCTGCTATCGCCTCGGCGACCAGCCCGCCGTCTACGCCCTGGAAGGCTCCATCGCCGTCACCGGCTCCCTGGTGCAATGGCTGCGCGACAACCTCGGCATCATCTCTTCCGCCGACGAGATCGAGCCGCTGGCCCGCACCGTCGCCGACAATGGCGGCGCCTACGTCGTCCCCGCCTTCTCCGGCCTCTTCGCCCCGCGCTGGCGCCCCGACGCCCGCGGCATCGTCGCCGGCCTCACCCGCTTCGTCAACAAGGGCCACCTCGCCCGAGCCGTCCTGGAAGCCACCGCCTTCCAAACCCGCGAGGTCATCGACGCCATGCGCGCCGACTCCGAAGCCCAACACCTCGACGTCGAAAAGGTGACCCTGAAGGTCGACGGCGGCATGGTCGTGAACGAACTGCTGATGCAGTTCCAAGCCGACATCCTCGACGCCCCCGTGGTCCGCCCGATGGTCACCGAAACCACCGCCCTGGGCGCGGCCTACGCCGCGGGCCTGGCAGTCGAGTACTGGTCCTCCACCGACGACATCCGAGCCAACTGGTCCGAAGACAAACGCTGGACCCCATCGATGTCGGCTGACACCCGCACCCACCTCATGACCGAATGGAACAAGGCGGTCGAACGCACCTACAACTGGGCCTGACCCGGTCCCGTCATCCGGCCTGACCGGCAGTCCGCCTGCCGGTCAGCGCCGGAAGATCAATCGTCACACTGGAATTCAGCAAGGGGAGCGCGATCCGCCCGGTCTGTCTGCCGAGGTTCTCGTACCGGTCGGCCATCAGGCGAAAGGCCCTGAGGCTCATGGGATCGTCCATATCGATCAACCAGTAGTTCTCGACGCCCGCCTCGGCGTACTCCTCGAGTTTGGTGACCCGATCGGTTCGCCTGGTGCCCTCCGACATGTTCTCCGCGACGAGACAGACATGCTCCGGCGACCAGCGCGGCAGATTGTCCTCGATCCCGGCCTCGGTCCCCACCAGCAGATCGGGCACCCGCACGGTCGGCACCGGCCCGTCATCGACCACGAGTTCAACTCTCCGCAGCGTGCCCCAAGTAATGGGCAACTGCGGCTCGAGCTGCGCCGCCAACCGCAACACAGCCTGCTCATGCCGCTGCCCCGGCCGCGGAGAAACAATCAACACCCCCTCGGCCAACTCCAGGCTGTGACTGTCGTCCTTCGGAACTTCCATCCAGTCATCCAGCGTCAACAGCCGACCGAGCCAGGGCATGGGATCCACCCGCGCCTCCCTTCACAAGCCCGAACCCTAACCAACTCGGCACCCGGACACACCGAATTCATGGAGGCTCAGCTTGTCCCGGTGGGGGAGCCGTTCGGGGCGGGTTGGCAGCGGGGGCAGAAGTAGATGGCGCGGTCGGCTCGGGTGGCGTGGGAATCGTCGCCGAGGAGGTGGACGACCAGGGCGGTGCCGCAGCGGGGGCAGGGGCGGCGTTGGCGGCCGTAGGCCAGTGTGCGCCAGGGTGGTTCGTGCGCGGCCTTGGTGAGTACTCGGTGTGCCTCATCGACCAGGGCCGGGAGGTCTTCGATTTCGCCGACCGGTATCGCGGGGTTGAGGCGGCGGAGGAAGCAGATTTCGCTGCGGTAGATGTTGCCGATGCCGGCCAGGTTGGTTTGGTCCAGGAGGGCGAGGCCGATCGGCTGGGCGGGGGCGCGGGAGAGGCGGCGGACGGCTTCTGCGGCATCCCAATTCGGGCCGAGGAGGTCGGGGCCGAGGTGGTCGGTGGCGGTGTGTTCGTCGGGGTGGCGGAGGACTTCGACCAGGCCGAGGGAGAAGCCGACGGCTTCGGCGTCGGCGGTGGCGAGGATGAGGCGGGCGGTGAAACCTGGCTTGGTCCAGCGTTGTCCGGGCTGGTAAACCCGCCACTCGCCCTCCATTTTGAGGTGGGTGTGGATGCTCAGGTCAGGGGTGCGGATGAAGAGGTGTTTGCCGTAGGTGCCGACCGAGTCGACCGGCTGGCCCTTCAGGTCGAGGGTGGCGTAGCGCGGGACTCGGAAGTCACTGCGGGTGAGTTCCTTGCCCGCCAGTGCTTTTCGGAGGCGGGCGGCGGCCAGGAAGACGGTGTCACCTTCGGGCATGGCGGCTCACGGTCGGCCTCGGAGGCGGAAGCCCTTGGGGGTGGCGGCGAAACCGGCCTCGGTGAGGAAGCCCGCGAAGGTGTTGCCGTGCACGGATTCTCCGTTCACTCGGTCGATGACCAGGGAGTCGACACGGCGGTCGTGGACCAGGGCGGCCAGGGCGGTGGCGGCGGCGGTGCGGATCGCCGGGTCCTCGCTGAAGGTGAGCAAGGTTTTGCCGCCCCGTTCCAGGTAAAGCGCCAGTTCGCCTTCGACCAGCACGACCAGGGCTCCGGCCTTGCGGCCCGGGCGGTGGCCCGCGCCTTCGGCGGCCGCCTTGGGCCAGGGAAGTGCCGCGCCATAGGGATTGGCCGGATCGCAGGATGCCAAGGCGACGGCCTTGCCGACCGGGTCCGCCGAGAACGAGTCGCGGGAGCGGTCGGTGTCGAAGGAGCGCAGTCGATCCACCACGTCCGTGGTCGAGAACTGCGCGCCGCCCAGCGAATCCACGAAGTAGCCGCGCCGACAGCGGCCGCGATCCTCGAATTCGGTGAGCACCCGGTACATGAGCGCGAAACCGCCGGGCACGCCCTCGCTTTGCACGGAACCACGCGTCAGGACCCCGTACCGCTCGAGCAGCACATCGGCCGTGGCATGGGCGCGGATCGTATTGTCGGCCACCCGCTCCGGTAGCAGCGACCACCGTCCGGCCACCTGCGGCGAACTGGTGCGGGCGGGCATCCCGGTGCGCGGCAGGTACATTCGTCCGCGCGGGGTGCGCCGAGGGGTGCGATGCGCGGTCGTGGTGCGGGTCGTCCCGGCCAGCAGGGCACGCACGGGTGCGAAGGTGTCGCCGCCGATATGCCCGGCCCACACCAGATCCCAGAGTGCGGCCGTCACAGCGGTCTCGTCCTCGGTGTCGGCGCCCTCGAGGAGCTGGCGGAAGAAGTACGCGCCACCGGTGCTGCCCGCCACCACCTGGTACTCGCCCTTCGACAGGGCGGTGCCCGCGGGCTCGCCGTCCACCCGTGCCCCGGCATCCACGGTGCCGCCGATCACGGTGGCGCCCAACGCCGTCAGCAGCGAGATGTGGCGTTCGGTCAAATCGATATCGTCCGGCGGCGGCAGCGTCAGCCCCGCCTGCTCGGCCGGATGCAGCGCGATCCAGCCGTCCTTGGCGGTGATCGACCCGTGCCCGGACCAGATCACCTCACCGGTCGCCATCAGCTCGTCGAGCATGGCGGGGGAGTAGTCGCGCACCCGCAGCGGCAGGATCAGCGACTCCCAGGCCGACGCCGGAATCGGCACGCCCGCAAGCTGTTCCACCACCGCCGCGACCCCGTCCACCCCGCGCAGCTCGCCGCTGCCGACATGCTGCCAGGACGGCAGGAACCGGCCCAGCGCCGCGGTGGCGACCGGCTCCACGTCCTTGCGGGCGGCGGCCAGTGAGCGGCGGCGCAGTCGGCGCAGCACTTCGCTGTCACACCATTCCGAACCCGCCGAACCGGGCGTGAATTCGCCTTCCACGACCCGTTTCTCGAGGCCGAGACGATGTAGCGCGGTCGCCGCCACGGCCGGCCCCAGCCCGAACCGGTGCGCGACGGCGGTCAGCGTGAACGGCCCGTGCGTGCGCGCGTACCGGCCGACGAGATCGCCCAGCGGATCGGCGACCGGCTCGATGAATGCGGCCGGAACGCCGATCGGCAGCGGCACTCCCAGCGCGTCCCGCAACCGTGAGGCATCCTCGATCGCCACCCACCAGCGCGATCCAGCGAACGAAACGTCCAGCGCCCGATGCGATTTCATCAGCTCTGTGAACCATTCGGCAGGATCCGACTCACACCGCTCACTCGCCTCCGCGGCCGTGATCGGCCCGAGCAGCCGCAGCAGATCCGCCAGCCCCTCCATATCCCGCGCATGCCGTTCGGGCGTGAGCCGCTGCAGTTCCCGCTCGGTCTGCTCGAGCACCGCCGCGTCCATCAGCTCCCGCAGCTCGACCCGCCCCAGCAACTCCGCCAGCAGACTCGAATCCAGCGACAGCGCCGCCGCCCGCCGCTCGGCCAGCGGCGAGTCGCCCTCGTACATGAACTGCCCGATGTAGTCGAACAGCAGCGAATTCGCGAACGGTGACGGCGTGGCCGTCTCGACCTCCACCAGCCGCACCTGCCGCCGCGCCACCCGGCCCAGCAGCTCCCGCAGCGACGGGAGGTCGTACACGTCCTGCAGGCACTCCCGCACCGTCTCCAGCAGGATCGGGAAATCCGGGAACTTGCGTGCCACATCCAGCAGTTGCGCCGCCCGCTGCCGTTGCTGCCACAGCGGGGCCCGCTTACCAGGATCGCGGCGCGGCAGTAGCAGCGCCCGCGCCGCGCACTCCCGGAACCGGGACGCGAAAAGCGCGGAGCCGCCGACCTGTTCGGTCACCAGGTCATCGATCTCGTCGGTCTCGAAGACGAACAACTCCGCCCCCGGCGGATCATCGGTGGTATCGGGCAGCCGCACCACGATCCCGTCGTCCGACGGCGTCGGTGCCGCATCCACCCCGAACCGCTCCCGCAATCGCGCCCCCACCGCCAGCGCCCACGGCGCGTGCACCGGCAACCCGTACGGCGAATGCAACACCACCCGCCAGTCGCCCAGCTCATCGCGAAACCGCTCCACCACCAACGTCTTGTCCGACGGCAGCTGTCCGGTCGCCTCCCGCTGCTCGGAGAGCAGCGCGATCAGATTCGCCTTCGCGTTCTCGTCCAATCCGCCCTGCAGCGAGACGGTGTCGACCTCGGAGTCCCCGGAGGCCCCGGCATCCTTCGATCGCTTGACCTTGTCGAGTTCCTGACCCGCATGCCGCACGAATTCGCCCAGTGCCGCACCCAATTCGGCGGGGCGGCCCAGAGAATCCCCGTGCCAGAAGGGAAGTCGGCCCGGCTGACCGAACGCCGGTGTCACCAGCACCCGGTCGAAGGTGATCTCCTCGATTCGCCAGCTGGTCGCACCCAGGGCAAAGACATCGCCGACTCGGGATTCGTAGACCATCTCTTCATCGAGTTCGCCGACGCGGGAAGCCTTTTCGCCGACCATGAAGACCGGGAACAGGCCACGGTCCGGGATCGCGCCACCGGACGTGACGGCAAGGCGTTGCGCGCCGGGCCGCCCGGTGAGGGTGCCCGCATCACGGTCCCACACGATCCGCGGCCGCAATTCGGCGAACTCGTCGGAAGGATAGCGCCCCGCCAGCAGATCCAGCACCGACTCGTAAGCCGAACGCGGCAGTGCCGCATAGCTTCCCGTGCCGCGCACGGTATCGAACCAGGCGTCCGCGTCGATTGGCTCCAGCGCGCAGGCAGCCACCGTCTGCTGGGCGAGGATGTCGAGCGGATGGGCTGGGACCTGCAGCTCCTCGATCTGCCCCGCCGTCATCCGCATGGACGCCACCGCGCAGTGCACAACATCCGTGCGGTGCTTGGGGAAGATGACGCCCCGCGAGATCTCACCGACCTGGTGCCCGGCGCGACCCACCCGCTGCAGCCCCGACGCCACCGAGGGCGGCGCCTCCACCTGCACCACCAGTTCCACCGCACCCATATCAATACCGAGCTCGAGGCTGCTGGTGGCGACCACACACCGCAGCCGCCCGCTCTTGAGATCATCCTCGATGAGCGCCCGCTGCTCCTTGCTCACCGACCCGTGATGCGCTCGCGCCAAAAGCGTTGTCGCGCCGTGAATCACCTCGGTGGAGGCCCCGAGCTGCGCGGGCGGCTTGTGCTCGGTCTCCACGGCCTCCCCGAGCCGCGCCGCGTACGCCTCGTTCAGGCGCGCGGTGAGCCGCTCCGACAGCCGCCGCGAATTGGCGAACACGATGGAGGACCGATGCTCCAGCACCAGATCCACGATCGCCTCGTCCACATGCGGCCAGATCGAGCCCGGTTGATCCGAATCCTCCCGGCCCGCATCGGGTTCGGTCATATCCGCCACCGGCACCCGCACCGATAGATCGAACGTTTTGGGCGCGGGCGGCGCGACAATTGTGATGGGCGCGCTCCCGACCAGGAACTTCCCGACCTCCGCCGGAGGGCGCACGGTCGCCGACAAGCCGATGCGCTGCGCGGGCGACGGCGTCAGCCGATCCAGCCGAGCCAGCGAAAGCGCCAGGTGTGCACCGCGTTTGGAGCCCGCGATGGCATGCACCTCGTCCACGATCACCGTGTGCACCTCGCTCAGCGACTCCCGGGCCGCCGAGGTCAACATGAGGAACAGCGATTCCGGTGTGGTGATCAGAATGTCCGGCGGCGTGCGCTGCATGCTGCGCCGATCCGCCGGACTGGTATCCCCGGACCGCACCCCCACCCGAATCTCGGGCGCATCCACCCCGAGCCGCTTGGCCGTCTGCGTGACCCCCACCAGCGGCGCCCGCAGATTCCGCTCCACATCCACCGCCAAAGCCTTGAGCGGAGAGATATAGAGCACCGAGGTCTTACGCGGCCCGCTGACCGGTTCCCGGGTGGCCAGCCGATCGATGGCCCACAGAAAAGCCGACAGCGTCTTACCCGATCCGGTGGGCGCGATCACCAGCGTGTGCTGCCCCGCCGCAATCGATTCCCACGCCCCCAACTGTGCGGGCGTCGGCGCGGGAAACGCGCCGTCGAACCACTCTCTGGTCGCGGGGGAGAACCGATCCATCGCCCCAGTCTGCACCCGCCCACCGACAGACCGGGCCACCCTGCCCCTATCGGTCGGTTCTCCCCGCATGTCCGTTTTCCGGGTTCAGGGGGGTGAGCGAAGACCAAGCAATCGGGTTACGCCCCTGGGAGCCGCGCGTAGGCTTCCGTCCGTGCAGAAGGTGCTCCGACTCGATCTTGTCAGTCACGGCATGACAGAGGCGATGCGCAAAGCACGATTTCCGGTCGATGAACCACTCACTGAAGCGGGCCGCCGCTCGGCCACCGCCTGTGGTCGACTGAGCGCGGCCCGGGTCGTCACCGCACCCGAGCGCCGCACCGTCGAGACCGCCACCCTGATGGGACTCATGGGCGACGAGGACGACCGACTACGCGATCTGGACGCGGGCGCCTGGCGCGGCGGCGAGCTCATGTCCGTCCCCAAGGAGGACCTCTACCTCTGGCTCACCGATCCGGCCTACCGCGGCCACGGTGGCGAGGCCGTGGTCGATGTCATCGAGCGCACCGGCGAATGGCTCGCCGACATCGCCCTCGACGGTGAGCCCACCATCGCCATCACGCACCCGGCCGTCATCCGCGCCGCGCTGCTGGTCACCCTCGACGCACCCGCGAAGTCGTTCTGGCGCATCGACGTTCCCCCGATCAGCGTCACCCGCCTGCACTATCGCGGCGAGTGGACGCTCAACTTCCGCTGACCGGTCGGGCCGCGGCCAGCATGGCCCGCACCGCATCGGTGATCAGCCCGGCGGAGATGCCGGGGTCCAGGGCGCGCTGAATGCCCAGGCCCAGACCGAGACTCAGGATCGTGGTGGCCGAGTCCTCGGCCGACATCGGCAGCACCACGCCCATGGAATCGGCCAGCACCTCCAGTTGGGCGGCCGCGGCCCCGCGCATCATGCCGAGGCTCGACACCAGCGCGGCCTGCAGCTCGGCGTCGTCGCGGGCCACGATGGCGAATTCGAATTCCAGCAGCGTCCAGCCGACGTCGCCGAGCGTGCGCTCGGCCCAGCCCTGGAAGCGTTCCATCCGATCTTCCAGGGGGTCCTCACCGCCGAGCAGCGTGCTCAGTTCGGAGAACTTGGTCTCGTGGATGAGCCCGAGCACCTCGAGGCACAACGCGGACTTGGTCTTGAAATTCGAGTACACCGCGCCCTTGGAGTACCCGGCCTCCTCCGCGACCCGTTCCAGGCTGGTCTTGGCGTAGCCGTCCCGCAGGAACATCTCGCGGGCGGTGGCGAGCAGGTCGGCGCGGGTGCGGGCCTGGCTCTCGGGCCGGGTGAGTCGTGCCATGGCCACGATTCTATGTACTGAAAGATTTGGGATACCGCCGGTATGTGAATACTGCTAGTGTTCGAAACCATGAGTAACGGGAACAGGTCACAGCGACGTGGCCTCGCCATCGGCTGCGGCGGCACCGTCGGCATGGCCTGGATCGTCGCCGCGCTGGCCGCGGCGCGGGACGTACTGGACTGGGATCCGCGCACCGCCGACGCCATGATCGGCACCTCGGCCGGCGCGGAAACGCTCACCATGCTGGGCAGCGGCATCGGTGTCGACGACCTGATCGCCATGCAGCGCGGCACCGCCACCGACCCGATCCTCAGCGACCACATGCGCTCGGAGCCACCGCGATTCCCGCCGCTGCCCCGCCCGCGCCTCGGCGCACCCGCCCGTGCCGCCCGAGAACTGCTGGCCCGCCCGGGAAACGGCCATGCCCTGCTCACCGCGGGCAGCGGGCTGCTGCCGCAGGGGACCGGCGACCCGGCCTGGCTACAACGCCTGGCGCAGCGCCTCAACCCCGGCCGTGACTGGGTGCAGCACCCCGCCACCTGGCTGGTGGCCATGGACAATGCCACCGGCGAGCGGGTGCCCTTCGGCGCGCCGTCGGCTCCGGACGCGAATATCGGTGCGGCACTGCGGGCCTCGTGGGCCATCCCCGGCTGGTTCCCGGCCGTCGAGATCGCCGGCCGCCGCTTCGTCGACGGCGGCGCAGCCTCCACCGCATCGGCCGATCTGCTCATCCCCGCCAACCTCGACGAGGTCGTGGTGATCGCCCCCATGGCCTCCACCGGCCGCCTGCCCGCCACCGGCGCGGGCCACTTCCTCGAACGCCAGCTGCGAAACCGCATGAGCGAGAAGCTCGATGCCGAGGTCGCGCTGCTGCGCGCCACCGGCGTCAAGGTGCTGCGCATCGACGCCACCGCCGAGGACCTGGCCGTCATGGGCCCCAACTTCATGGACGGCCGCCGCCGTCTCGACACCTTCGAACACAGCCTGGTCAGCATCCGCCGCCGGGTCGAGCAGGGAGCATTCGCGTGAGCATCTTCGGAAACAACTATCCCGCCATCGATCTGCGGGGCGCCCGGGTACTGATCACCGGTGCGGGTCGCGGCATCGGGCAGTGCACGGCGGAACTCTTCGCGAGCAAGGGCGCGGAGGTGGCCATCGCCGATGTGGACACCGCCGCCGCCCAGGCTGCCGCGGCCGCGTTGGGGGCCAAGGCTTTCGAGCTCGACGTGCGCAAGCGCGACCAGTGGGACAAGGTCGTCGCCGACTTCGGCCGCATCGACATTCTGGTCAACAATGCGGGCGTGATGCCCGCCGGCGCCTTCCTCGACGAGCCGGACGCGGTGGGGCACACCACCATCGACGTCAATGTGTGGGGCCTCATCCACGGCATGCGCGCCGTCGTCCCCGGCATGATCGACCGCGGCCACGGCCACGTGGTGAACGTGGCCTCGCTGGCGGGCAAGCTCCCGGTCGCCGGTCTGGCGGTCTACAACGCCAGCAAGTTCGCCGCCGTCGGCCTCTCCGCCGCAACGCGTTTGGAGTTCGCGCCGCACGGGGTCAGCGTCAGCTGCGTCATGCCCTCGGCCGTGCGCACCCGCCTGTCCTCGGGCCTGTCCCTGGGCGGCGGCATGCCGACCGTCGACCCCGAGGACGTCGCCGCGGCAGTTGTCGGCACCGTGCGCACCCGTCGCGCCGAGGTCGCGGTCCCGAACTACCTGGGCGGGCTCGACGTCGCCATCGCGGCCGCCCCGGAGCCCGCCATGCGCCTGGTGCGCAAGGCCCTCAACGCCGACCGGGCCCTGCACCCCGCCGACGAGAAGGTCCGCTCGCAGTACGAGGCGCAGGTGCGGGCCATCACCGCCGAGGACGACGAGTCCTGAACACCGCCGGTTCGAGTAGGCCGCAGGGGTGTCTACTCGAACCGAATGCCTTGTGCCAGCGGCAGTTCGGTGGAGTAGTTGACGGTGTTGGTGGCCCGGCGCATATACGCCTTCCACGAATCCGAGCCGGATTCACGGCCGCCACCCGTCTGCTTCTCACCGCCGAACGCACCGCCGATCTCGGCTCCCGAGGTGCCGATGTTCACATTCGCGATGCCGCAGTCAGACCCGTCCGCGGCCAGGAACCGTTCCGCCTCGCGCTGGTTCTGCGTGAAGATCGACGACGAAAGCCCTTGCGGCACCGCATTGTGCAGCTCGATCGCGGCCTCCAGGTCGTGGTAGGTGAGCACGTAGAGGATCGGCGCGAAGGTCTCCTCCCGCACCACCGCGGTCTGTGCGGGCATGCGCACGATGGCCGGGCGGACGTAGAAGGCGTCCTCGCCCGGCCCCTCGATACGCTCGCCACCGCAGACCAATTCGCCACCGTCGGCCAGCGCGCGATCCAGCGCCGCCCGCATGCCCTCGTAGGCCCGCGCATTGACGAGCGGCCCGACGAGAACGCCTTCCTCGAACGGATTACCCACGCGCAGTTGCCGATACGCAGCAGAAATCCGATCCAGCAGTGGCCCTGCGACATCCACGTGCGTGATCAGCCGCCGCAGCGACGTGCAGCGCTGTCCGGCCGTGCCCGCCGCCGCGAAAACGATGCCCCGCGTGGCCAATTCCAGATCCGCCGACGGTGTGACAATGGCCGCATTATTGCCACCCAGCTCCAGCAGGCAACGCCCGAACCTGGCCGCCACCCGCGGCGCGACCCGCTGCCCCATCCGCACCGATCCGGTCGCGCTCACCAGCGCCACCCGCGGATCGTCCACCAACTGCTCGCCGACCGCCGCCGCACCCTGAATCAGTTGGTGCACTTCGGGATCCGCGCCCACCTCCAAGGCCGCCCGGCGTAGTAGCCCGTGACAGGCCAACGCGGTCAACGGCGTCATCTCCGACGGCTTCCACACCACGGTGTCGCCGCACACCAGCGCGATGGCGGTATTCCACGCCCACACCGCGACCGGGAAGTTGAACGCCGAGATCACCCCGACCACGCCGAGCGGATGCCAGGTCTCCATCAGCCGGTGCCCCGGCCGCTCCGAAGGCATGGTCCGCCCGTACAACTGCCGCGAGAGCCCGATGGCGAACTCGCAGACATCGATCATCTCCTGGACCTCGCCGCGCGCCTCCGGGCCGATCTTGCCCGCCTCCAGCGTGACCAATTCGCCCAGATCATCGAGATGTTCGGTGAGCAGCGCGGACAGCCGCCGCACCACCGCGGCGCGCTGCGGCGCGGGCACGGTGCGCCACCCGCGGAAGGCGGCGTCCGCCCGGGCGATAGCGGCGTCCACCTCCGCGGTTGTGCTGGCGCGCAAGGTGAGCAGCTCGTTGCCGGTGATGGGGGT
Organism: Nocardia heshunensis; assembly: GCF_054782115.1. Classification (NCBI taxonomy): domain Bacteria; kingdom Bacillati; phylum Actinomycetota; class Actinomycetes; order Mycobacteriales; family Nocardiaceae; genus Nocardia; species Nocardia heshunensis. The sequence goes on from NZ_BAAGTC010000029.1 coordinate 212,447, forward strand.
GCGCGCCGGAAGTTCACCCGGTTCGGGCGATTCGACACCGAGGCGTCGCAGAATGTTGTCCGCGCGCTCACGGAGCTCACGGGTGGCCGGGGCGGTCAGTGCGTGACTCATTACATGCTCCAGGTTGGGTTCCGTCACCGAGTTCGGTTCGCTGCGTTAGCCTTCGCTGATGGCGGATACACCGGCGAAACCACAACTCGACGACATCGATCGACTGCTGATCCGTGAGCTGATTGCCGATGGTCGCGCCACCCTGTCCAATCTGGCGGAGAAGGCGAACCTTTCGGTGTCCGCCGTGCAATCGCGGGTGCGGCGGTTGGAGGCGCGCGGCGTGATCCGCGGCTACACGGCGAACGTCGATCCCGAAGCGTTGGGGCAGATGCTGTCGGCATTCGTCGCGATCACTCCTCTCGATCCGTCGCAGCCCGATGACGCGCCCGCACTGCTGCAGCACATTCCGGGCATCGAGGCTTGTCATTCGGTGGCCGGTGACGAGAGCTACATGCTGATGGTGCGGGTGGCCTCGCCCAGGCACCTGGAACAACTGCTGCAGGAGATCCGCGCGACGGCCAATGTCCGCACGCGGAGCACGATCATCCTGCAGACATTCTATGACAAGTAGTCTGCGAGCCGGGCCAAGTCGGCCGCAGACATTCGGGTGACGGCCCGGTTACGGGAGGAATACTTCCGGGATTTACGGGCCCAGCCGTAAATATTCATTTACGCTGGGTGGTGTGACCCTCGAACTCGATCGGCTCGGGGCGGCCGCCGAAACCACTCTCGTCACCCCCGCCCGGGTGCATGACATCCTGTCCGCGAGCATTCTCGCCGACGGCTTCGACCTGGTTCTGGACCTACGAAAATCGCGTGGACGACGCCTCGTCGACGCCCGCGACGGCACCGCGTACCTCGACATGTTCGGGTTCTTCGCCTCCTCCGCGCTCGGCATGAACCATCCCGCCCTGCTGGGCGACCGGCCCTTCCTGGCCAACCTCACCGCCGCGGCCCTCAACAAACCCAGTAACTCCGACGTCTACACCGTCGAAATGGCGCGCTTCGTCGACACTTTCGCGCGCGTGCTGGGCGACCCGCGGCTACCGCACCTGTTCTTCATCGACGGCGGCGGGCTCGCCGTCGAGAACGCCCTCAAGGCCGCCTTCGACTGGAAGTCGCGGCACAACGAGATGCACGGGCGCGCACCGGAACTCGGCACCAAGGTGCTGCATCTGACCGGAGCGTTCCACGGCCGCACCGGCTACACGCTCTCGCTCACCAATACCGATCCGGTCAAGACGGCCCGCTTCCCGAAGTTCGACTGGCCGCGCATCGACACCCCGTACGTCGGACCCGATCACCCCGATATCGAGGCCGCCGAGGCGCATGCCCTCGAGCAGGCCCGCCGTGCCTTCGCCGAAAACCCGCACGACATAGCGTGTTTCATTGCCGAACCGATTCAGGGCGAGGGCGGCGACCGGCACCTGCGGCCGGAATTCCTGCGCGCCGTGCAGCAGCTCTGCCATGACAACGACGCCCTGTTCATCCTCGACGAGGTGCAGACCGGTGTCGGCATGACCGGCAGCACGTGGGCCTATCGGCAGCTCGGTCTGGAACCCGACGTGGTCGCCTTCGGCAAGAAGACCCAGGTGTGCGGGATCATGGCGGGCGGCCGGGTGGACGAGGTGCCCGACAACGTCTTCCACGTCAGCTCGCGGCTGAACTCCACCTGGGGCGGCAATCTCGCCGATATGGTCCGAGCCCGGCGCATCTTCGAGGTGATGGAGCACGAGGGTCTGGTGGATCGCGCGCGGGAACTCGGCCCGCACCTGCTCGGTCGTTTGACTGAATTGTCCACTGCCCATGCGGAAGTCACCGACCCGCGCGGTCGCGGACTGATGTGCGCGATCACGCTGGCGACGGCGGAGCGGCGCAACGAGGTGGTGAACCGGCTGCGCGAGGAGGAGCACATCCTGATCCTCGGGACCGGGGAGCGTGGGATCCGTTTCCGGCCGCCGCTGACGGTAACCAGGGCGGAGCTGGATGAGGCCGTCGACGCCCTCGAGCGCGTATTGGGTTGAGCCGCAACCCGGACCGGATTGGTCCGGGTTGCCCAATATTTCCCAATAGTGGCTAATGACCGAAGCGCGTGGCGCGGTGAGACACTCCGTCAACGCGCCGTGAAACTCCATGTCGCCGCCTACTATTCGACATCATGTCAGCTCACCGCAATGCCGTCATGGCACGGTGCGCCCTGTGATCGCGCGCCGTGCACGTCTGGGTCTGATCCTCTCGATAGTGATGCTGGCCGGTTGCTCGAGTTCCGAAACCGGGCCCGCGCAGCGCTCCACCACACCCTCGGCCGAGCCCCCGGGCGCGGTCCCCGCGGCGGCGGTCGTGCCGAACCTGCTACCCGGCATGCCGCCCCCGCTCTCGGCCACCGACGTCTACGCCGCCACCCGTCAACTCAGTCCCGCCGTGGCGGGCCAGCCCACCCGCGTCTACGTCCCCAACAGCGAATCCGACACCATCACCGTCATCGACCCGGACAGCTTCCAGATCATCGACACCTACCCGGCCGGCGGCCGCGAACCCCAGCATGTCGTCCCGTCCTACGACCTGCAGATGCTCTACGCCAACAATGATCTCCCCATCGGCAGCGGCAGCCTGCTGCCCATCGATCCGCGCACCGGCCAACCGGGCGACCCGATTCCGGTGCGCGATCCGTACAACATGTACTTCACCCCGGACGGCAAATACGCCCTGGTGGTCGCCGAGGCCGACCGCTCGCTGGACTTCTACGACCCGCACAGCTGGGAGAAACTGCACGACATCGCCGTCCCCGACTGTCCCGGCGTCAACCACATGGACTTCACCGCCGACGGGCGCACCGCCCTGGTCAGCTGTGAGTTCAGCGGCCGCATGGCCGTGGTCGACATTGCGGGAATGTCGTTGCAGCGCATGATCGATCTGCCCGGCGGACGCGGCGGCATGCCGCAGGACGTGAAGCTCTCACCCGACGGCCGCACCTTCTTCGTGGCCGACATGATGGCCGACGGCGTCTACGTCTTCGACGCGAAAACCTTCGACAACACCGGCTTCCTGGAGACCGGCGGCGGCACCCACGGCCTGTACATCACCCGCGACTCCAAACAAATGCTCATCACCAATCGCGGTGAGGGCAGCATCTCGGTCTGGGACTTCGCGGCGGGTCAACTCGTCAGCAAGTGGCACATCCCCGGCGGCGGCAGTCCGGATATGGGAAATCTCTCCGCCGACGGCCGCGTCTTCTGGGTCTCGGGCCGCAATCACAGCGAGGTCTACGCCATCGACATCGTCGACTGGAAGCTGCTCGCCCGCATCCCCGTCGGTCGGGGCGCGCACGGTCTGACCATCTGGCCGCAGCCGGGTCGCTACTCGACCGGGCACACGGGAGTCATGCGCTGACCGGCGTTCTTTCCGGCGAAACCGGCGAGTGTGGACCTGCCCAAAAGCTTGCTTGGATGACTGGGGGATTCCACCATTGAACATCGTTCGGGTTACGCCGCGCGCGAACCCGAATCCCCCGGTCTACCTGCGGCTTTTTACTGGCGGGTAGTCAATAACTCTACTCATGAGTAGGCCCGGTTGGATTACGAAGGGCGTCTGGTACTGGTTACACTCCCCGTCATGACGAGTGTCCAGCAGCAGCCTTCGCCGGGTTCGGCAGGTGCCCCCGATATCCACACCACCGCCGGCAAGCTGGCTGACCTGCGCAATCGGCTGGAAGAGGCCAAGCACCCGATGGGTGAGGCCGCGGTCGACAAGGTGCACGCCAAGGGCAAGATGACCGCGCGCGAGCGCATCCTCGCCCTGCTGGACGAGGGTTCCTTCGTCGAGCTCGACGCCCTGGCGCGGCACCGCAGCGTGAATTTCGGCCTGGAGAACCAGCGTCCGCTCGGCGACGGCGTGGTCACCGGCTACGGCACCATCGACGGCCGCGACGTCTGCATCTTCTCCCAGGACGTCACCGTCTTCGGTGGCTCCCTCGGCGAGGTGTACGGCGAGAAGATCGTCAAGGTCATGGACCTGGCGCTCAAGACCGGTCGCCCGCTGGTCGGCATCAACGAGGGCGCCGGCGCGCGCATCCAGGAAGGCGTTGTCTCCCTGGGCCTTTACGGCGAGATCTTCCACCGCAACATCCAGGCCTCCGGCGTGATCCCGCAGATCTCGCTGATCATGGGCCCGGCCGCGGGTGGCCACGTCTACTCGCCCGCGCTGACCGACTTCGTGGTCATGGTCGACCAGACCTCGCAGATGTTCGTCACCGGCCCGGACGTCATCAAGACCGTCACCGGTGAAGAAGTCACCATGGAGGAGCTGGGCGGCGCCCACACCCACATGGTCAAGTCCGGTGTCGCGCACTACGTCGCCTCCGGCGAGCAGGACGCCCTCGACTACGTCCGCGATCTGCTGAGCTACCTGCCCAGCAACAACCGCGCCGAGGCCCCGCGTTTCCCGGCCACCGCCGCCGCGGGCGCCATCGAGGAGAACCTCACCGAGGCCGACCTCGAGCTGGACACCATCGTCCCGGACTCCCCGAACCAGCCCTACGACATGCACGAGGTCATCAAGCGCCTGGTGGACGACGAGGAGTTCCTCGAGGTCCAGGCCGAGCGCGCGATGAACGTGATCGTCGGCTTCGCCCGCATCGACGGTCGCAGTGTGGGTTTCGTGGCCAACCAGCCCTCGCAGTTCGCGGGCTGCCTGGACATCGACGCCTCGGAGAAGGCCGCGCGTTTCGTGCGCACCTGCGACGCCTTCAACGTCCCGATCATCACCCTGGTCGACGTGCCCGGCTTCCTGCCCGGTACCGGCCAGGAGTACAACGGCATCATCCGCCGCGGCGCCAAGCTGCTCTACGCCTACGGTGAGGCCACTGTGGGCAAGATCACAATCATCACCCGCAAGGCCTACGGCGGCGCGTACGACGTCATGGGTTCCAAGCACATGGGTGCCGATGTGAACCTGGCGTGGCCGACCGCGCAGATCGCGGTCATGGGTGCGTCCGGAGCGGTCGGTTTCGTCTACCGCAAGCAGCTGCAGACCGCCGCCGCCGAGGGCAACGACGTCGACGCCCTGCGCCTCGAGCTGCAGAACGAGTACGAGGACACCCTCGTCAACCCGTACGTGGCGGCCGAGCGCGGTTACGTCGACGCGGTCATCCCGCCGTCGCACACCCGCGGCCAGATCGTTTCGGCGTTGCGACTGCTGGAGCGCAAGATGGTCTCGCTGCCGCCCAAGAAGCACGGCAACATTCCGCTCTGAAGATGCGATATGCGCGGTATGGGGCGCACACTGGGCATCAGGACGATGACTCGTACCGCGCACGATCGCCTCATCCGAGCAATGATGTTTTGGAATGACCCTCCTTCACGAGGGTTGTATCGAATACCGTTTGCGGTCCACCGAAACACACTCGGGCCACAAGCGAGCCGCATACCCTGCGGCACACGGACAGGAGGACTGGCGCTGTGACGACCATGGCCGATGAAGAAGTACTGCGCGCCGCCGAACTGGATCTAGCCGGTGTCGATGAACTTGCGGGCGCTGTCGAAAAGGCCGTCGTTGAGATCGAGCCGTCGAGTGCCGAGCCGGTCATCCGGGTCCTGAAGGGCAACCCGACCGATCTCGAACTCGCCGCCCTGATCGCCGTGTTCGCTGCCGCGTCGGCGAACGGCAATGGCGCAGTGGCCGATAACGGCCCCGCTGACAACTGGGGTCGCCCGACCCTGTCGCACCGCGGCTCTTCGCCCTTCTCTCCCTACGCGTTCCCGGCGCTCTCGCACCTGCGCGACTGACGGCATTGACCGTCTTCGTACTGGCTTCGCAATCTCCCGCCCGGCTCGGCGTCCTGCGCAACGCAGGCGTCGAGCCGGTGGTGCGGGTGTCCCATGTGGACGAGGACGCGATCGCCGCGGCGCTGCCGCCGGGCACCCCGCCGGACCGGGTGGTCATCGAACTGGCGCGGGCCAAGGCACGCGAAATCGCCGGGCAACTGGCCGCCGATCCGGCCTTCGCCGATTCCGTTGTGGTGGGCTGCGATTCGATGCTGCTGGTGGACGGCGTGCTGCAGGGCAAGCCGCTGACTCCGGACGTGGCACGCGCCCGCTGGGCCGAGATGGCCGGGCGCAGCGCGGATCTGCTGACCGGGCACAGCGTGCTGCGGCTGCGGGACGGCGAGATCGTCGCCGAGGCCACCGACTGCAGTTCCACCACAGTGCATTTCGCCAAGCCCGAACCGGACGAACTCGACGCCTACATCGCGACGGGGGAGCCGCTGCAGGTGGCCGGTTCCTTCACCCTGGACGGACTCGGCGGCTGGTTCGTGGACCGCATCGACGGTGATCCGTCGAGCGTGATCGGGATCGGGCTACCGCTGGTTCGTCGACTGCTTGCCGAGGTGGGCGTCGGCGTTGCGGAGCTGTGGGTCGGGAACCGCGCGTAATTGCGGCTCGGTGCTCGCGCGGACCTGCGGTTCCGTCGTGGTGCGCAACTGGGGTGCGATGCGGCCGGTGGACGGCGCTAATCGGGGCTCGCCGGTATCGGCGGGCTGTTCCTCCTCGCGCGCGGAGTCGCCGGGACGGCCGTGCAGCAGTTCCAGGCGGGCCACGCACAGTTCGGGTTCCACGAACGGGTGCAGGCGCACATTCACGGCCTCGCGACCGCCGTTGCGGTCCAGCACCTCTCGCATGAGACCCAGGTGCACGCCGCACACCACCTCGGAGTGGGTGCGGGCCAGTTCGCGCAGCGGGCAGGCGGTCATGCGGATCAGGGCCGACTCTTCGGTCTCGCTGGCGTGGTCGCGTTCGGGGGCGAAGCCGAGTTCCGACATCAGGGTGACGGTGAGATCCTTGGCGTCCTCGAGCGATTCGATGGGCTGGTCCACCGCCTCGAGTTTCGAACCCCAGGTGCGCCCGGCCGAGATGGCGGCATCCGAACGGCGGCGTGGATCGCTGCCCAGCTGGTCGGCGAGGACCTGCGCGAGTTCCTGATAACCGACCGATCGCTGCACGGCGGTATAGCCGATGCGGGGACGGCCGCGACCGCGTGGCGGCTGCTGGAATTGGCGGACCAGCGATTCCCGGGTGAGCACATCTAAATGGAAACGAACCGTGGTCACATGTTGTCCGGTGACGCGCGCCAGTTCCTGGGCATCGAGAGGCTCGCTGGCGCCACGTAGGATCGCAAGCAGTCGCCGTCGCGGCCAAGAATCGGACATAGCTCACCCCTCCTCTCGAGAGACTTTATCGGATGAAGCTGCGCTTAATTCGCCCAATCATCCGATTCGTGATCTGAAACGAGTTTCGCAACCACACCATGCCTACGATCGGTGTTGAGATTCGAACCGCCAATACCTAACCCACCACGCGTGAAGGACCACAACGTGCCCGTCGCTCCGGATCCGCATCAATCCTTCGGCTCCTACGCACATCCTCACCGACTAGTAACCACAGAGTGGCTGTCGGCAAACATCGGCACGCCGGGACTCAAGATCATCGAGTCCAACGAAGACATATTGCTATACGACATCGGGCATGTCCCGGGTGCCATCAAGATCGACTGGCGTTCGGAACTGATCGATTCTCGTACCCGCGATGTCGTCGACGGCGCGGCCTTCGCCAACCTTATGCGGATCAAGGGCATCGAGCGCGACGACACCGTCGTCATCTACGGCGACAAGTCCAACGGCACCGCGGCCGCCACCCTGTGGGTGTTCTCCCTCTTCGGACATGAGGACGTGCGCCTGCTGGACGGCGGCCGCGACGCCTGGATCTCCGAGGCTCGCGACACCACCTTCGAGGTGCCCTCGGCCGGGCTCGGCGACTACCCGGTGCTCGATCGCGACGACAAGACCTCCCGGGCCTTCCGGCAGGACGTGGTCACCCACCTGGGCGGCGCGCTGATCGACTCGCGCGTATTCGACGAGTACACGGGTGAATTGGTGGTGCTGGACCGTCCCGAGGAGCAGGCGCTGCGCGCGGGTCACATTCCCACCGCGGTCAATATCCCGTGGACCTCCGCGGTCGGGGCCGATGCCCGCTTCCGTCCGCGCGCCGAGCTCGACGTCATCTACGGGGGTGTCGTGGACGCGCTCGCGCCGCTGGTCTACTCCCGCATCGGGGAGCGCTCGGCGCTGACCTGGTTCGTGCTGACGTACCTGCTGGGTGTGCACGGCGTCCGCAATTACGACGGTTCCTGGACCGAATGGGCCAACGCCGTCGGCGCGCCTATTGTGATCGGGCAAGAACCCGGCACCGTTCCGGTGAACATGGCAAGCTCGTAACGCTCGAGCCCCCTCCCAGTGATTCATCGGGGGAGGGTTCGAATCGAATCTGGTAGAACAGGTTCTAGAAAAGTGGGTTCGGGAGTCGCATTGCTCACTCTTCGGGCCTACTCTCCAGTAGCCCTATCCCCTTGTGGTGATTGTTGGCACGATGCCTACAATCCCGACTGACGAAAGTTCCAGAGCACAGGAGGCTCAGTGCCCAACCATGCCAACGCGCAGATCACGAAGGTCCTCGTAGCCAATCGAGGCGAGATCGCCGTGCGCGTGATCCGGGCTGCCAAGGACGCGGGCATCGCCAGCGTCGCCGTGTACGCGGAGCCCGACGCGGACGCGCCGTTCGTGAAGCTCGCCGATGAGGCGTTCGCGCTGGGTGGTCAGACCTCGGCCGAGTCGTACCTGGTGTTCGACAAGATCCTCGAGGCCGCCGCCAAGGCCGGCGCCGACGCGATCCACCCGGGTTACGGCTTCCTCTCGGAGAACGCCGATTTCGCGCAGGCCGTGATCGACGCGAACCTGATCTGGATCGGGCCGTCGCCGCAGTCGATCCGCGATCTGGGTGACAAGGTCACCGCGCGGCACATCGCGCAGCGTGCGGACGCGCCGATGGCCGCGGGCACCAAGGATCCGGTCAAGAACGCCGACGAGGTCGTCGCGTTCGCCAAGGAGTACGGCGTCCCGGTGGCCATCAAGGCCGCCTTCGGTGGTGGCGGTCGCGGCATGAAGGTCGCGCACACCATCGAGGAGATCCCGGAGCTGTTCGAGTCCGCCACCCGTGAGGCCATCGCCGCCTTCGGTCGCGGTGAGTGCTTCGTGGAGCAGTACCTGGACAAGGCCCGCCACGTCGAGGCCCAGGTCATCGCCGACAAGCACGGCAATGTCGTGGTCGCCGGTACCCGTGACTGCTCGCTGCAGCGTCGCTTCCAGAAGCTGGTCGAAGAGGCTCCCGCGCCGTTCCTGTCGGACGCGGTGCGCGGCAAGATCCACGAGTCCGCCAAGCGCATCTGCCGCGAGGCCGGTTACTACGGTGCGGGCACCGTGGAGTACCTGGTGCAGGGTGAGACCGTCTCGTTCCTCGAAGTGAACACCCGCCTGCAGGTCGAGCACCCGGTCACCGAGGAGACCGCGGGAATCGACCTGGTGCGCCAGCAGTTCCGCATTGCCGAGGGCCACGAGCTGTCGGTGAAGGAAGACCCGACCCCGCGCGGGCACTCCTTCGAGTTCCGCATCAACGGTGAGGACGCCGGTCGTGGCTTCCTGCCCGCCCCCGGCCCGGTCGTCGTCTACAAGGAGCCCACGGGCCCCGGCGTGCGCGTGGATTCCGGTGTGGTCGAGGGCAGCGTCATCGGCGGCCAGTTCGACTCCATGCTGGCCAAGCTGATCGTCACCGGCGAGAACCGCGAGCAGGCGCTGCAGCGTGCCGCCCGCGCGCTGGCCGAGTACCAGATCGAGGGCCTGGCCACCGTTCTTCCGTTCCACCGCCACATCGTCGAGAACCCCGCGTTCATCGGTGACGGCACCAAGTTCGACGTCTACACCAAGTGGATCGAGAACGACTGGGACAACACCATCGAGCCCTACGCCGGTGCCGTCCCGATCGAGGACGAGGACGAGGCTCCCCGTCAGAAGGTGGTCGTCGAGGTCGGCGGTCGTCGTCTGGAAGTGTCGCTGCCGGGCCAGTTCTCGGTCGGTGCGGGCGCCGCGCCTGCGAGCAACGGTGTCGTGCGCAAGAAGCCGAAGCCGCGCAAGCGTGGTGGCGCGGGCGCCGGTGCCGCCTCCGGTGACGCCGTGACCGCCCCGATGCAGGGCACCGTCGTGAAGGTGGCCGTCGAAGAGGGGCAGACCGTCGAGGCGGGCGACCTGGTCGTGGTGCTCGAGGCCATGAAGATGGAGAACCCGGTCACCGCCCACAAGGCCGGTGTCATCACGGGTCTCTCGGTGGAGGCGGGCGCCGCCATCACCCAGGGCACCGTCCTGGCCGAGATCAAGTAAGACAAAGCAATTCGCGAATGGCCGCTCACCTGCGAGGTGGGCGGCCATTCGCGCTAATGTCGTGGCATGGCTGAACCTCCCGAGATTCGTATCGGTACCGCCGAGCGTGAAGATGCGATGAAGCGGCTATCGGATCACTTCGCCGCGGGGCGGCTGAGCGTGGCCGAGTTCGATGACCGCAGCGGGAAGATCGCGGCCGCGATGACCCGCGGGGATCTGGAGCCGGTGTTCAGCGATCTGCCGGACCCGGTGGCGGACAAGCCCGTTCCCGCGCGGCGCGCCTCGGGTTTCGGTTCGCAGTGGCCGGAGCGGGTGATGCCGGTGGTCAGCATTCTGTGCGTGATCATCGCGATCGTCAGCCATCAGTGGTGGGTGTTCCTGTTGATTCCGTTGGCCGGTGCGGCGCTGTTCGGCAGCCGCGACAATGCGCGTCGGCGGGGCCGGGGCGAGCGACGGGACAGCAAGCGGCAGCGCCGCCTGGATAGAGGATCGGAGGACTGATGGAACCCATCGAGATCAATGCGGGCAGTTGGTATCTGCGCGCACTGCGCGCTGACGAGCGCATCGACGACCGTCCGGCCCTCGCCGACGGTGGCATCACCGATCCCGGCTATGTGGCCCGGCGCAGCGCCGAATGGGCGCAGGAGAGCCACTTCTCGTGGGCGGTGTGCGTGCCCACCACCGCGGAGATGGTCGCCGAGATCGGCGTCCGGCCCAATGCCGACGGCACCGCGACCGTCACCGGCTGGGCACGCGACGGCTACGCCGAGGCCCTCGACGACGGCCTGGTGACCGTCCGCCGCTTCACCGCCGGGGCCCTGGGCTTGGAGCCTGTCGACGCCTGATCCGGTCCTCCGCCGTCCGGTCCGGATACTGATCTGCCCCCTAAAAACCGCCTGTACCAGCCGAAATGCTGGCCTGCGCCGGAAAACCAGTCGTGCCCGCCACCCCTTCTGAGGGACCCTGAAGTCGCATCAGAAATCGACGACCAGGGGAGGCCGTCATGTTCAGCTGGAGTAGACACGTATCCGATCGGGCGACAGCGGCGTCGTTCACCAACTGGCGTTTCCGCGACCCGGAGCCGACGGTGACCGACCCCGATTTCCACGAGACCGGGGACGACGAGTCCGGCGTCGACGGCGGGCGCACCCCGCGCGACGGCGGCCGCAGCGCCGAACTCGACGGTGCGATGGCGGGCATTGCCGCCTCCGCGTATTCGCGAATGCCTCTCGCGGGCATGGCTCTCGCCGGCGCGGGCTGCTGAACGGCGGGCCGCGTTGGGGGACGCGGCACGCGCACCGGGGCGGGTCCTATGGGACCCGCCCCTTTCGCGTGGTCGGCGAGTAGTAGCGTGCTGGGGATGGAGAGGTCGCCGCTGGATGCTGACTTGCTGGCCCGCAGTACCGATGGGGAGCTGGGGTTCTTCTCGGCCGTCGAGGTGGTGGAGTCGACCGGGTCCACGAATGCGGATCTGGTTGCCCGGGCCGCGGATTCGAGGGCCGATCGGCTGGTGCTGATCGCGGAGTCGCAGGAGAGTGGTCGCGGGCGGCACGACCGGCGCTGGGTCGGTCCGCCGCGGGCACAGATCGCGATGTCGCTGCTGGTGCGGGTGCGCGGGATCGACCCGGCGGTGCTGGGCTGGCTGCCGCTGCTGACCGGTGTCGCGGTGGTGGACGCGGTGCGGGCCGCCACGGGGGTGAAGGCAATCCTGAAGTGGCCCAATGACGTTCTGGTGGACGGGCGCAAGCTGGCGGGCATCCTCGCCGAGATCGCCGCTGTCGGAAAGGATCCGGCGGTGGTGGTGGGCGTCGGCCTGAACGTGAGCCTGACCGAGGCGGAACTGCCGGTGCCGCATGCCACTTCGCTGGTGCTGTCGGGTGTGGAAGCCCCGGATCGCACCGCCGTGGTGACCGCGATGCTGCGTGAGTTCGCCCGGCGGTTCATCGCCTGGGAGGCCGTGAACTGGGACATCACCGAGCTGTCGGCCGCCTACCGGGAGCGCTGTTCCACCATCGGCAGTGAGGTCCGCGCGGAACTGCCCGGCGGCGAGGTGATCACGGGCGTCGCCACCGGCGTCGACGAGAACGGCCGCCTGCTCATCGGCGACCGTGCCGTCTCCGCGGGCGACGTCACGCATCTGCGCGCCGAGTACTGACGACCGGTCAGTTGTCGCCCCGGGGCCGCCCCGGACGCTCGCCGTGGCGTTCGTTGTTCGGCCCACCGGGGTTCTTGGGGTTTTTGGGATGCTTGCCCGGACCCGGCTGGGGCGGTCCCACCGGCTCGGCCGGTTCCGTCCACGATGGTGGGTCGGGTGTGGCGGGCGCGTCGACGGTGCTGGGCTCGGGTGCGGGCGTCGCCGGGATGGTCGGTGGAATCGATTCCGGGACAGTGATATTCGCGCTGGGAGCGACCGGGCTGTCCGCGTGTCCGGGGGAGGGTTCGGCGGCGTACCCGGTGAGCCAGGCCGCCAGCAGCGCGACCACGATGGCCGCGCCCGCGAGACTCGCCGTGGTGATGACACCTCGGCGCGTCCACGGCTTCCCTACGACCGGTTCGTCCGGATCGCCGGGCCTGGGCAGCCTGACGGTGTTCGCGTCCGGCGCGGTGACGGTCGGTCGGTAACCGTTCGGCGCGGGGATGACAACGGTGGCGTCGGTGTCGCGGATCGTGAGGGCCGCACGGGCATCCGCCGCGAATTCGCCTGCGCTGGAATGGCGTTCGGCCGGATCCTTGGCCAGTCCGCGGGCGATGACCCGGTCCAGAGCCGCGGGGACGGTCGCGACCAGGCTGGACGCGGCCGGGGGTGTGCGTTCCAGGTGGGCGCGCATGAGCTGGGCCGGATTGCGCATGGCGAACGGCCTTTGCCCGGTGAGGCATTCGAACAGCACGCAGGCCAGCGCGTAGATGTCGGAGCGCGGCGTCGCGGTGCCCTCGAAGCGTTCGGGAGCCATGTAGGCGGGCGTGCCGACGAGCATCCCGGCCTGGGTGATGGCGCTCTGGCCGTCCTGCTGGGCGGTGCCGAAGTCGATCAGGTAGGCGACGTCGTCGGGGGCGACGATGATGTTCTGCGGCTTGACGTCCCGGTGGATGAGCCCGGCGGTGTGCGCCTCGTCGAGCGCACCGGCGATCTGGGTGATGAGGTCGACGGCCGCGGCGGGGGCCATCGGGCCCTCCCATTCGAGCATGGCCTCGACATCGAGGCCGTCGACGAACTCCGAATCGATGAACAGCCGTCCCTCGAGTTCACCGTGGGCGTGGACCGCCATGATGTGCGGCCCGTGCAGCAGGGCGGCGGCCCGGGCCTCCCGTTCGAAGCGCCGCCGGTATTCGGGGTCGGTGGTGAGCACGGGCGCGAGCACCTTGAGCGCGACGGTCCGGTCGGCCACGGTGTCGTGCGCCCGCCACACCTCCGACGAGCCGCCGCTGCCGAGCAGTTCGTCGAGGCGGTAACGGCCCAGATAGCCATCCCCCAACGGATTTCCTCTCGTCGCTCTGGGGGACCACGATAGCGAACCGATTTTGTTTCAGACGCACACAACTCGCCTGGTATTTCAGACCGTTTGCAATTCGCGCCGGGCGGCTTCGCGGGCGAGCATGCGGTCGCGCTGTTCTTCGAACTTGGCGACGTCCTCGGCGAGCTGGTCCATGTACCGGGACAATTCCTCGCGTGCTTTCTCGCCGCGCGGCCCGAAATCGTTGCGCTCGAAGATATTCCAATTCTTGAGCACCGGCGCGACCACTTCCTCCAGGTGCTGGCGCAGGTCGTAGATGCCGTGCTTGGCCATCATGACGCCGTTGCGCCGGAAGTTGGGCATGCCGTGGCCGGGCATCACGAAGTGGGTGAGCACCTTGGTGATGGCCTCGATGGCCTGGTCGGGGGCCAGGTCCAAACCGGCGCTGCACAGGGTGCGGTAGAAGATCATGTGCAGGTTCTCGTCGGCGGCGATGCGCTGCAGCATGCGGTCGGCGATGGGGTCATCGCAGACCCGGCCGGTATTGCGGTGCGAGACGCGGGTGGCCAATTCTTGGAACGTCACATAGGCGACATTCTCCAGAAAGCCGCCCCAATCGGCCGGGGACTGCACGCCATTGGTCATATGGATCATGCGCGCCTGTTCCAGCGCCACCGGATCCACGCCCCGGGTCACCACGAGGTAATCGCGAATCACGATGCCGTGCCGATTCTCCTCGGCCGTCCACCGCCCCACCCAGGTGCCCCACGCGCCGTCCTGGGAGAAGTTCTCCGCGATCTCCCGGTGATAGGAGGGCAGATTGTCCTCGGTGAGCAGATTGGTGACCATGGCGATCTTCGCGACCTCGGTCAGCTTCGACTGCGAGGGGTCCCAGTCCTCGCCGCCCATAGCCGCGAAATTCCGGCCCTGGTCCCACGGCACGTAATCGTGCGGGTGCCATTCCTTGGCCATGGACAAGTGCCGGTTCAGGTTGGCCTCGGCCACCGGTTCGAGCTCGCGGAGAATCTGGTACTGCGTCAACTCTCGGGTCACACACGCCTCCTGTGTCATGCACACGGGTAGAGCCTGAATGGTCCTGCGTCTTGGCTTGGTACAACTCGAAATAGGTCGACTCGCGACCGCCGATACGCGATCGGCAACCGCACGATTGTGCCCCCTGCCGCAGTCGCGTGTGAGGCGTTCCGACACATACGCGCGATAGGGTTTGGGGCATGGGATACCCGGAAGAAGCACTGGCGCCTGATGAGGTGTTGTTGCTGCACCGTCATCCGCATTGGAAGATGTTGTTCTGGCCCGCTGTGACTTTCATCCTGATCACCGCATTGGCCGGATTCGGTGCGGGCGTCAGCGCACGCAATACCGAGGGCACCCTCCAGACCGGTTTGCTGCTCGGCATTCTGGCGCTGTGGCTGGGGATCGTGCTGTGGCGCAGTGCCGCTCCGCTGATCCGCTGGAAGTCGACGCATTTCATCGTGACCGACCGCCGGGTACTGATCCGGCACGGTGTGCTCACCCATACCGGTATCGACATTCCGATGAACCGGATCTCGAATGTGCAGTTCCGCTATGGCATTTTCGACCGCATGCTGGGTACCGGGACGCTGATCATCGGCTCGTCGTCGGAGGATCCGCTGGAGTACGACGACATCCCGCATGTGCAGGCGGTGCACGCTTTGCTGTACCACCAGGTCTTCGATGTGGTGCAGAACAATCCGAACGGCGGCGGCTTCTACGGTTCCGCCGGTGCCTACCCGTAGTCTTGTTCCGTGACCGCAGTACTGCTGGCCGAAGACGACGAGGCTATTGCCGCGCCGTTGTCGCGCGCCCTGGGCCGTGAGGGCTATTCGGTGACCGTGGAGAGCTACGGCCCCGCCGTGCTGGAGCGGGCCTTGGAGGGTGGTCACGATCTACTCATCCTCGATCTCGGGCTACCCGGCATGGACGGCCTGGAGGTGTGCCGTCAGGTGCGGGCCCGCGGCGCGGATCTGGCCGTGCTCATGCTGACCGCGCGCACCGACGAGGTGGACTTCGTGGTGGGTCTGGACGCGGGCGCCGACGACTATGTGGGCAAGCCCTTCCGGCTCGCCGAACTGCTGGCCCGCGTGCGGGCGCTGTTGCGCCGCAGCGGAATCGGCGACGAGGCCGTCGAGGTGGGCGGCATCCGGCTGGAGCCGGCGGCGCGCCGGGTGCTGGTCAACGGTGTCGAGGTCAACCTGGCCAACAAGGAGTACGAACTGCTGAAGGTGCTCATCGACCGGGCCGGGCAGGTGGTCTCGCGCGAGACCATCCTGCGGGAGGTGTGGGGCGATGCCGACCTGCGCGGCTCCAAGACGCTGGATATGCACATGTCGTGGCTGCGCCGGAAAATCGGCGACGAGGGTCCGGTGGCGGAGCGCCGCATCGTGACGGTCCGCGGCGTAGGCTTCCGCCTCAATACCGACTAGCTCAGCGCTTGAACCGATCTGTTGTGCTTTTCCGTGCGCGTCAAACCCCCGACCCCGAAGGCTCGGCGAAGCGAGGCATCTCGACGATGAGACGCAGGATCCTGCTGTCCATGGTGGCCGCCTTGACCCTCACCACCTTGATTCTCGGTGTGCCGCTGGCCTTCACGGCCTGGCAGTGGGTTGAGGACATCAACCGCAACGAACTGCGCAACCGGCTCAACGGCATCTCCGAGGAGGTGACGCGGCAGGAGAAGGACGGCGTGGTGCACGGCGACCTGGACACCAAGGCGGTGCGCCTGCTGATCCCGGTCAACGGCAAGCTGACCATCATCTATCCGACGCCGACGGAGCAGAACAAGCGCATCGACATGGGTATGGAGAGCGTCGCCGATCCGCTCTCGGAGTCGTTGTCGATGGGCACCGACGGTTCGCTGCGACTGGAAGTGCCCTCCGCGCCAATGCATTCCATGCAGCGGCAGGCGCTGGGCGCGGTGCTGGGCCTGGTGCTCATCTCGCTGGGCGCGGGCATCGCGGTGGCGGTGGTGACCGCGCGCCGGGTGGCCGACCCGCTGCGGGATGTGGCCGCGCGCGCGGCCCGGCTGGCCATGGGTGACTTCCGGGCCGATCCGCGCCGCCACGGCATTACCGAATTGGACCGCGTCTCCGACGTTTTGGATTCGGCCACGGTGGAAATCGCCGGTCGCCTGCAGCGTGAGCACGCACTGGTCGCGGACGTCTCCCACCAGCTGCGCAGTCGTCTCACGGCGGTCCGTCTGCGCCTCGACGAGTTGTCCACGCACTCCGATCCGGAGGTGGTGCACGAGGCGGAAGAGGCCATGGCACAGGTGGATCGGCTCACCGATGCCATCGACGAACTGGTCCGCGCGTCCCGCGACGAGGGCGCGGCCGAACGCGACCCGGTCCCGGTGGTCGCCGAATTGCGCAGTGTCGTCGCGGAATGGCGGCATCCCTTCGCCGAGGCGGGCCGCAAACTGGTGCTGCTCGGCGACCCGACACTCAAAGCGCCCGTGACGGGTTCGCGCCTGCGCGAGGCCCTGGCGGTGCTGGTCGACAATGCGCTCATGCACGGCGGCGGCACCTGCACGGTGTCGGTGCGCACGGTCGCGGGGCGGATGGACGACCGTGAACCGCTGGTCGTGGTGGAAGTCGCCGACGAAGGCGACGGCGTGCGAGATGAGTTGGCACCACACATCTTCGACCGCGGCTTCTCGGCGGCGGGCTCCACCGGCGTCGGCCTGGCCTTGGCCCGCGCCCTCATCGAGGCCGACGGCGGCCGTCTGGAATTGCAGCGCCGCCGCCCTGCCCTGTTCGCTGTCTTCCTCGGTTCCTCGGGCGTCGCGTCCCGCCCGATCGCGGTCGGCACCGAGCCGCGCTGATCTTCTATCGATTCTCTAACCGTTCGTTAGAACCCGCTGAGAACTCGCTTTCTACCTTCGGGTCTCGTCAACCGGAACCGAAAATAGGAGATCTAATGCCGAAGTTCACTGTCCGCCGCGTCGTCGCCGCGGGCTTCGTCGGGTCGGCCGCGCTGGGCGTGCTGGCCATCCCGGCGGTCGCGAATGCCGCCGCCCCCGATTCGATTGCATCCCTGGCGGATACCGGTAGCTCCGGCCCGGCGGTCGCCCAGGACCCGGGCGTGCTGGTGACCCGTGACGACCAGGGGAACGTGACCGTGGTGCCCGCACAGCCCGGCCTGCCCGGCAACGCGATCCCCGCGACCCCGTTGCAGCCCGCCCAGCCCGGCCAGCACGTCATCATTCAGGACGATCGCGGCGGCTACGGGGACCCGTCTCACACGATCATCCTGGACCCGTCTCGCTGAGCGTCGTCCTCAGGTCGCGTCAGTATCGTCTGATCTCGTGACGGGTCCCCGGATTCTGATTGTGGACGACGATGTCAGGGTGCTGACCTCGGTGGCGCGGGGGCTCCGGATGTCGGGTTTCGAGGTCGAGACCGCGGCGGACGGGGCCGCCGCGCTCCGCCATATCGGTGCGGACGCCCCGCAGGCCATGGTGCTGGATCTGAACATGCCGAATCTGGATGGCGTGCAGGTGGTCACCGCGCTGCGATCGCTGGGCAACGACATCCCGATCTGCG
Organism: Nocardia heshunensis; assembly: GCF_054782115.1. Classification (NCBI taxonomy): domain Bacteria; kingdom Bacillati; phylum Actinomycetota; class Actinomycetes; order Mycobacteriales; family Nocardiaceae; genus Nocardia; species Nocardia heshunensis. The sequence continues at coordinate 230,794 of NZ_BAAGTC010000029.1, forward strand.
TGCTGAGCGCCCGCTCCGAGGTCACCGATCGCATCGACGCCCTCGAGGCCGGTGCCGACGACTACCTGACCAAACCCTTCGATCTGGGCGAACTGGTCGCGCGCCTGCGTGCCATGCTGCGCCGTGCCCCCGCGCCCGCCCATGTCGACGACGATCGCATCACCGTGGGCCCGCTGCTCGTCCAGCCGGGCGCGCGCCGCGCCTTCGTCGACGGCACGCCCCTCGACCTCACTAAACGCGAATTCGACCTGCTCGCCGCGCTCGCTTCCGCGCCCGGACAGGTCTTCTCGCGCGCGCAGTTGCTGGACCGGGTGTGGGGCTACGACTTCGAGACGCAGACGAAGGTGGTGGACGTATTCGTCTCCTACCTGCGCCGCAAGCTGGAGGAATCCGGCACGCCGCGCATGGTGCACACCGTCCGCGGCGTCGGATTCGTGCTGCGCCTCGAGCCATGAACCGACAGCACCGAGCCATGACGGACACAGGAGTGTGTGAGTGAAGCGGTTCCGACTGCCGCGACGGCCGATCTCTCTGCGTGCGCGGGTCGCGTTGGCCAGCGCGGCGACGGCGGCGGTCGTGGTCGCGGCCATGTCGGTGGCGTTGTTTGCCACCGCGTCGAACGATGCGGCGAGCCAGGCGGGCCGGGTGATCAGCGCGATCGCGCTGACCCCGGCCACCGGGGCTCCGGCCGCGCCCGCGCAGCCCGTCCCCGGTGGCGCGCATCCGGCCACACCGGCCCTGCCCGCACCGGCGGTGATCGCTCCGGCGGACCCGGTGGAATCGCCGGCGGCACCGTCGCCGGGAGTGATCATCAGGAAGCTGGACCCGGACAGCACGGAGCTCGGGTACACGCGCACAGTGGTGTTGAACGGCGACCCGGTCGCGGTGACCGTGCCCAGCGAGGTCGTCTCGGATTCGGCTACGCAGCAGCGGCTTCGGATCTTGGGGATCGGGCTCGTGGCGGTGGCGCTGGCGGCCGTGCTCGGCTGGTTCTTCGCGCATCGTGCGGTGGTGCCGTTGCGGCGCCTGACCGCGGCGACTGCCGGCCTGGGGGAGAGCCTCACCCTGGAGCCGCCGCAGCACCCGGTGGCGAGTGAGACGACCGACCTGGCCGAGGCCATGAACACCATGCTCGGGCGGATCGCCACCGAGCGCAGACATACCGACGAAGCCCTGGTCACCGCACGGGATTTCGCGGCCACCGCCGCACACGAGCTGCGCACCCCATTGACCGCCATGCGGACCGATCTGCAGGTGTTGCGGTCGATGCCGCTGTCGGAGGCCGAGCGGGCCGAGATCGTCGATGAGATCCTCACCACCCAGAGTGCGCTGGAATCCACGCTGTACGCGCTGGAACGGCTGGCGGTCGGGGATTTGACCACCGAATCCGATTGGGAGGACCTGGATCTGGGTCAGCTCATCGATCAGGTGGTGGACGATGCCCGCCGGACGCATCCGGGTGTGACGATGATCGCGGAGGAAGGCGAGCCGGTGCGGGTGCGGGGCCTGGCGGCGGGATTGCGGTCGGTGGTGGAGAACGCGATCACCAATGCGGTGCGGCACGGTCACGCGGATCGCATCGAGATCGCGACGCGGAGCGTGGGTGATCAGGTCGTCCTGACGATCGACGACAATGGCGACGGCATTCCGAATGCCGAGCGGGAGCGCGTCTTCGAGCGCTTCTACCGCGCGAGCAGTACCCCCGGCAGCGGTCTGGGACTGGCGTTGGTCGCCCAGCAGGCCCGCCTACACGGTGGCGCCGCGACCATCGAGGAAAGCCCGGAAGGCGGTGTCCGCCTGCGGATCACCCTCAGCTGTGACCGAGCTGCTCTTCGTTCTCGGTGACCATATCCTCGAATTCGTCCTGCAGTTCCTGCATTTCGTCCGGAAAGACCCACTTCTTCATGGCGTAGAAACGGAATGCCATTTGCAGCAGATTGCCGATGATGAAGGCACTGACGAAGTCGGCGATGTTCTCGACGGTGAAACTCACATTGGGCGTGCGCAGGTCGAACACGTAGCTCGAGACCCACAGCGGCAGCGCGGCCAGGCCGACACCGATTCCGCTGACCAGGAAGAACAGCAGCGCTTCGTGGTGCTTCTCGCGGCCGCCGCGCTTGTCGAAGGTCCATTCGCGGTTGAGGATGTAGGACACGATGACCGCGATGGTGCCCGACATGATGCGGGCCACGGTCGGCTTGGTGTCCATGATCGTGAATTTCAGGATGTAGAAAATGCCCAGGTCGATGACGAACGTGGTCGCACCGACGATCGCGAACTTCAGCAGTTCGTAATGGCGGTCCGCGAGGGCCCGCAGGGGAGCGGGCAGGCGATTGACCACTTCGTCGACAAAAGACACGGTGCGAGTCTACGTCTCCGTTCCGGGCCGTGTACCCCCGGTACAAATGGGGGCAATGTGCGGTTGCGCACCCGGTGGATACCTGTCATGCGACCCGCCGGTCGGTGACCACCGGGTGCCATGACAACATTGTCCAGCGTGAGCGCCCGTTCCTTCGATTCCGCCGCGATGCCGACCGTCACCATGATCGGCGGTGGCCAGCTTGCGCGTATGACCCATCAGGCGGCCATCGCGCTCGGTCAGCGGTTGCGCGTGCTCGCCGAGCACCCCGACGATCCCGCCGCCCAGGTGACGCCCGAGGTGGTGCTGGGCAGTCACGATGATCTGGCAGCGCTGCGCAAGGCCGCGGTCGGGTCGCACGCCCTGACCTTCGATCACGAGCATGTGCCGACCGCACACCTCGAGGCGCTCATCGCCGAGGGGGTGAACGTGCAGCCGCCGCCGCAGGCCCTCATCTACGCCCAGGACAAGCTGCGCATGCGCCGCAAGCTCGCCGAGCTGGGCGTACCGATCCCGGCCTACGCCGAGGTGAACTCGGTCGAGGATGCGGTGAACTTCGCCCAGGAGAACGGCTGGCCGTTCGTGCTCAAGGCGGTGCGCGGCGGGTACGACGGCCGTGGCGTCTGGATGCCCGCGGATGCCGCCGAGGCCGCCCCGATCATCGAAGACCAGCTGGCGCACGGTGTCTCGCTGATGGCCGAGACCAAGGTGGACCTGAAGCGTGAGCTGTCGGCCATGGTGGCGCGGTCCCCGTTCGGTCAGGCCGCGGCCTGGCCGGTGGTGGAGACCGTGCAGCGCAACGGCCAGTGCGCGATCGTCATCGCGCCCGCCCAGGACCTGAGCGCCGACAAGGCCACCGAGGCCGAAGCGCTGGCGCTGCGACTGGCCGCCGAACTCGGTGTCACCGGCGCGATGGCCGTGGAGCTCTTCGAAACCCACTCCGGCGATCTGCTGGTCAACGAACTCGCCATGCGCCCGCACAACTCCGGCCACTGGGGCATGGACGGTGCGTGCACCGGCCAGTTCGAACAGCATCTGCGGGCCGTCCTGGATTACCCGTTGGGCAGCACCAAACCGCTGGCCCCCGTCACCGTCATGGCCAATATCCTGGGCGCACCTGAGGCCCCCGAGATGTCCATGGACGAACGCCTGCATCACCTTTCGGCCCGGATCCCCGACGCCAAAGTGCACCTGTACGGCAAGGGCGAGCGCCCCGACCGCAAGATCGGCCACATCAATATCCTCGGCGACGACGCCGTCGAGACCCGGGAAAAGGCCGAGCGCGCGGCACATTGGATGTCGCACGCCATTTGGACCGACGGATGGGATCACCACCATGACTGACACTGCCCAGGTCGGCCTCATCATGGGCTCGGACTCCGACTGGCCCACCATGGAGGCGGCCGCGGAAGCCCTGGCCGAGTTCGGCATTCGCTTCGAGGTCGGCGTGGTCTCCGCCCACCGCACCCCGCAGCGCATGCTCGACTACGCCAAGAACGCCGCCGACCGCGGCATCAAGGTCATCATCGCGGGCGCGGGCGGCGCCGCCCACCTCCCCGGCATGGTCGCCTCGGCCACCCCGCTGCCGGTGATCGGCGTCCCCGTCCCCCTGAAGTATCTCGACGGCATGGACTCCCTGCTCTCCATCGTCCAGATGCCCGCCGGCGTCCCGGTCGCCACCGTCTCCATCGGCGGCGCCCGCAACGCGGGCCTGCTGGCCGTCCGCATCCTCGCCTCCGCCGACCCCGAACTCCTTTCCCGCATGGAACGTTTCCAGGCCAGCCTCGAGCAGATGGTCCTCGAAAAGGACGAAGCCCTCCGCAACAAACTCCTGGGCTAGCCCACCGTGACCGGGCTGATCCGCTGTCCGGTCCGGAAAACCGAAAAGGGCTGGTTATCAGCAGATTTGGCGCGGTCGAGTCCGGAATTCGATGGATCTCGCGCGGTCGTCCTCCTAGCGTCTTCGGTAGGGAAACCGAAGGGGAGGACAACATGATTTCCCGTAACAACAGTCGCAAATTCCAACGGATCATCGGCACGGTGGCCATCGCTGCGGCGTTGGCTGTGCCGTCGGTCGCCGCGGCATCGGCCGCGTCTCCGGGGGCACCGAATCACGACGGTTACTACACCTGCGATCGCTACTACACCAGCAACGGCCAATGCGCCCACTGGACCTATCGCTGGCAAACCCGCTGGGTTTGCGTGAGCTGGTACCAGAACGGCAACTGCGCGCGAATGAACACTCAGACCTACTGACACCGTGCCGCCCGTACGGCTCCGCGTCGCCGCGGAGCCGTGCGGGCGGACCGCTGCGGCGATGCGGTGATGCAGCCGCGGTCCGGGTCGCTACCGTTGTCGGATGCCCAGTGACCAGCCCGCGCGGCCGCGCGCCGACGTGGATTCGACCGAGCGCCGTCTGACCGTGGTGGATCAGGCGTTGCGGTTGTTCGCCGAAAAGGGTTACGAGGCAACGACGGTCGATGAGATCGCGGAGGCGGCGGGGATTTCGCGGCGCACCTTCTTCCGGCAGTTCCGGTCGAAGGAGGATGTGGTGTTCGCCGATCACGAGTCGCAGCTGGCGCAGGCGCGGGCGTTTCTCGAAGCGGCGCAGGGGGATCCGTGGGATGCCGTGTGCGAGGCCGTGGTGGAGGTGTTCGAGCGGTTCACGCAGTGGCGGGAGATCGCGGCGCGGCGCTATCAGGTGGTGCGGCAGGTTCAGACCCTGCGCGAGCGCGAGATCGTGACGGTCTTCCGGTACGAGCGGTTGTTCACCGATTTCCTGCGCGGGCGCTTGCGCGGCACCGCGGATCTGGCATTGGTGCAGTTCACGGCCGCGGTGACCGCCACCCACAACTATCTGCTGCGGCGCATGGTGCGGGGGGAGTCGGCGGCGAGCCCGGCGGATCTGCGGGCGGCGTTGGCGGCGATTCCGCGCGGGGATCGCGAGGCCGCCGCGGCCTCGGACGAGATGGTGGTGGCGGTGTTCCCTCGTGATCTCTCGCCCCGGCAGGTCGCCGACCTGCTGGCCAGTCGCCTCGATAGGCTGTGAACTGTCCAGGGTGGCGCAAATGACACTGCGTGCCATGGAGGTGTGAGCAAGTACCCGCACGTGGCCGCGATATTGCGGCGTATAGTTGCCTTCGACTGGCACTGAGTGCCGCACAACGACCAGGAGACTCCCCATGGCGGGCAACCCCGATTTCAACTTGTTCCAGCTCGAGGACTTCCACAACGAGCTGCGCGCGGCCATCCGCGGCCTGTCCGAGAAGGAGATCGCCCCCTACGCGAAGGATGTGGACGGCAACGCCCGCTTCCCCGAGGAGGCGCTGACCGCCCTCAACGCGGCCGGCTTCAACGCCGTGCACGTGCCCGAGGCGTACGGCGGCCAGGGCGCGGACTCCGTCGCCACCTGCATCGTGATCGAGGAAGTGGCCCGCGTCTGCGGTTCCTCCTCGCTCATCCCGGCCGTCAACAAGCTCGGCACCATGGGCCTGATCCTCAACGGTTCCGAGGAGCTCAAGACCAAGGTCCTCGCCGACATCGTCGCGGGCAAGATGGCCTCCTACGCGCTGTCCGAGCGTGAGGCCGGCTCCGACGCCGCCTCCATGCGCACCCGCGCCAAGGCCGACGGCGACAGCTGGATCATCAACGGCTCCAAGTGCTGGATCACCAACGGCGGCAAGTCCGATTGGTACACCGTCATGGCCGTCACCGACGCCGAGAAGGGCGCCAACGGCATCTCCTCGTTCATGGTCCACAAGGACGACGAGGGCTTCGTGGTCGGCCCGCTGGAGCACAAGCTGGGCATCAAGGGTTCCCCGACCGCCGAGCTGTACTTCGAGAACTGCAAGGTCCCCGGCGACCGCATGGTCGGCGAGCCCGGCACCGGTTTCAAGACCGCGCTGCAGACCCTGGACCACACCCGCCCGACCATCGGCGCGCAGGCCGTCGGTATCGCGCAGGGCGCCCTGGACGCGGCGATCGCCTACACCAAGGACCGCAAGCAGTTCGGCAAGACCATCGCGTCGTTCCAGAACACCGAGTTCATGCTGGCCGACATGGCCATGAAGATCGAGGCCGCCCGCCTCATGGTCTACACCTCGGCCGCCCGCGCCGAGCGTGGCGAGAAGAACCTGGGCTTCATCTCCGCCGCGGCCAAGTGCTTCGCCTCGGATGTGGCCATGGAGGTCACCACCAACGCCGTCCAGCTCTTCGGCGGCGCGGGCTACACCACCGACTTCCCGGTGGAGCGCATGATGCGCGACGCCAAGATCACCCAGATCTACGAGGGCACCAACCAGATCCAGCGCGTCGTGATGTCACGTCAGATCCTGCGCTGATTTCCGGTCGCGAAAGCGATTCGGCGAGAAAAACACTGGAGGCGGCTCCGAGTTTCGACCCGGGCCGCCTCCGTGGTGTTGTCGGGTGCTGCTTACTGCCCCGGGGTCGAGGCGGCGGCCGACAGGCTGGCGAGCAGGCTGCTCAGCAGCGAGCCGACGGTCATGTTCGCGCTGCCGGTGCCGAGGGCGGACGGGCTGCAGGTGGTGCCGGAGGGGGCGGTCTGCACGACGTTCACCGCGAGCGGGCCCTCGGCGACGCCGGCCACGCCGGACGCGGTGACGAAGAGGTTCCAGTTGCCGACGGCGCTCTGCGAACCGGTCACCGACTGCGACGGCGTCCACTGGAAGGTCATGTCGGTGCCCTGGGTGTAGGTCACCGGGGCGGACCACCAGGTCTGGTTGGTGCTGGTGTTGGTGGCTTCCAGCACGAAGCTGGTGGCGTTGTTGGACTGCGACACCATCTGCGCGGCGTCGGCCGACGGGAAGGTGATCGAGTAGGTGGTGCTGACGCAGTAGGCCGTGGAGGACGTGATGGCCAGCTGTGCCGAGGCGGCGGGAGCCATCGCGATGGTGAGCCCGGCAACGGCGACCGCTCCGGCGATTCCGGCTCCGGAGCGAGCGAGGACCGACTTCTTCATAAGGTCAATATCTCCCAGTTGGTGAAAACCCCTGGGTCGAGGGGCTTTCGGACCCTAACGGTGCCGCATGCCCCAAATCTATGAAATTCCGGCTTTTCACAGCCGACTGACAGTTCCGATCCGCCGCGCCGAAAACTGCTCAGTAGCTGAAGAATTGCTCCGCTCGGGGGTTCGCCGCCGATGTGCGGCGGGGCGGTTCGCCGGGCCTTTTCTTTACGGCTTCCTCAGGTAAAGCAAGGGTTCGAGGGCTGTTCGGGCAGGGATGCTGGGGGCACTATGGAGCCATGGCCGGAGTCGAAATCAACGACACCTTCGTCCGGCGCACACTGGCCGACGGACGGGTGGAAGAGGTCGCATGGACGGAACTGGCAGAGGTGCGGATCATTACGGCGGCGGACGGGCCGTTCGCCGGTGACGTGTTCTTCGTTCTGATCGGGGCGACCGGGAAGGGTTGTGTGGTGCCGTATTCGGCGGCCGACACCGCGTTCCTGGCGAAGCTGCAGTCGCTGCCGGGTTTCGACGAGGCCAAGGTGAGTGCGGCGATGGAGGGCAGCGCCGACCGGCATTTCCGGGTCTGGCAGCGCCACCACGCGCCGCGGTCGAATTAGGCGATCAGGTCGGCGTATTCGGGGTGCTCGGTCACGTACTTCTCGACGTACCAGCAGGTGGGAATGATCGAGAAGCCTTCCGCGCGCGCATCCTGCAACGCGAACTCGACGACCTGTGCCGCGACGCCCCGGCCCCGGAACTCGGGAAAGGTGAGGGTGTGCTGGATATCGCGGATCTTGGTGCCGCCCTCGGCGCGCTCCGCGTAGTCGGCGTAACCCGCGAGCGTGCCATCGAGGTAGATCTCGTAGCGGGTGGCGTCGGCATTGTGTTCCAGCTTCGTGCTCATGTCGGTCACAGCACCGCTCCCGGGTTGAGTATTCCGTGCGGATCCAGCGCTTCCTTGATGCGGCGCGTGAGTGTCATCACGTCCGGCCCGAGCTGATCGGGCAGCCACGCCTTCTTCAGTCGCCCGACCCCGTGCTCACCGGTGATGGTGCCGCCCAGACCGATGGCGAGGTCCATGATCTCGCCGAAGGCCAGGTGCGCGCGCTCGGCCTCGTCCGGATCGGCTGGGTCGTGGACGATGAGCGGGTGGGTGTTGCCGTCGCCCGCGTGCGCGATGACGGAGATGAGCACCCGCCGGTGTGCGGCGATCTCGGCGATGCCGGAGACCAGCTCGCCCAGCCGCGGCAGCGGGACGCCGACGTCCTCGAGCAGCAGCGGCCCTTTGCGTTCCACCGCGGGGATGGCGAATCGTCGTGCGGCGCAGAAGGCTTCGCCCTCGTCCGGATCGTCGGTGCGGAAAGCCTCGGTGGCCCCGGCCTTCTCGCAGGCCGCGAGCATGAGGTCGGCCTCGTGTCCCGCGTGTTCGCCGGGTGCGTCGGAGCGGGCCACCAGTAGCGCGGCGGCGTTGAGGTCGAGCCCCATCCGCAGTTCGTCCTCGACGGCGTTGATGGCGACCGCGTCCATGAATTCCAGCATGGAGGGCCGCAATTGGCCGGTGATGGCCAGGATGGCGTCGGTCGCGGCGGTCAGGGTCGCGAAGGTGGCGACGACCGTGGACTGCGGTGGCTGCGCGGGCAGCAGCCGCAGCGTCAGCTCCGTGATGATCCCGAGCGTGCCCTCGCTGCCCACGAACAGCTTGGTCAGCGAGAGTCCCGCCGAGTCCTTGAGTCGTGGTCCGCCCAGCCGTACCGCGGTCCCGTCGGCCAGCACCACCTGCATGCCGAGCACGTAATCGGTGGTGACGCCGTACTTCACGCAGCACAGCCCGCCCGCGTTGGTGGCCGCGTTTCCGCCGATCGAGCAGATCTCGAACGAGGACGGGTCGGGCGGATACCAGAGCCCTTGCGCGGCCACGGCCCGCTTCACCTCGGCATTGAGCAGTCCGGGCTGGACAACGGCGGTGCGCGTGACGGGGTCGACGCTGATCTCCCGCATCTTCTCGGTGCTCAGCAGCAGCGCCCCGTTCTGCGCGGTGGCCCCGCCGGAGAGTCCGGTCCCGGCTCCGCGCGGCACGATCGGCACCCGGTGTTCGTGCGCCCAGCGCACGGTCGCGGCGACCTGCTCGGTGGTCAGCGGCCGCACCAGTGCGAGCGCGATTCCCGCGTCCGGGTCCAGGGCCCGATCCTGCCGATATCCCTTCAGCACATCGGGATCGGTCACCACCATGCCGTCGGGGAGGAGACCGCGCAGTCCGTCGAGATCGATGTCCACATGCCGAAACTACGGGTTCCGGCCGTGTTTTGTCCGGAACCCGTAGCTTCTGATTCGATCGTTCAGTGGGCGACCGCGGCCTCCGGTGCGGTGGCTTTCGCGGCGGCCTTGGGCAGCGCGAGCGCCGCGGCCAGCACGACCACCAGCACCGCGGCACCACCCAGCGCCGCCATCTCCATGGCCGTCACATACCCGCCGGTGCCGTGGTGCGCTCCCAGCGCGCTGAAGAAGATCACGCCGAGAACCGTTGCGCCGATGGCATTTCCGAACTGCTGCGAGGTGGTCAGCACGCCCGCCGCCATGCCCGCCTGCCGGGCCGGGATGCCCGAGGACAGCACCGCCCCGACCACCGACGGAATGGTGAGCCCGTTGCCGGTGCCGACGATCATCATGCCGGGGATCAGCGCCAGTGCGGTGACGTGGCTGCCCATGCCGACCAGCACCGCGAGGGTGATGGCGAGCCCGGTGAGGCTGGTCAGCGTGCCGAGGACCATCACCCGGTTGCCGATCCGCGCGGCCACCCGGGGCGCGAGGAAGAACGAGCTGCCCGCGAAGCACAGGCCCAGTGGCGCGAACGCCAATCCCGCGGTGAGCGGCGACAATCCGAGCCCGTTCTGCAGCATGAGGGTCAGGCACAGCATGAATCCGGCGAAGAAGGTCAGGTAGCCGCCCGCGATGACCAGCCCGAGGCTGAACCCGCGTTCGCGGACCATGCCGGTGTCCAGAACCGGTTCGCCGCCACGGCTTTCCAGCCGGTTCTCGTAGCGCAGAGTGAGCAGCAGCACCGGGATCGAGGCCAGCATGCTGACCCAGGTCCACACCGGCCAGCCTTCCGGGCGACCCAGGGTGATGGGCACCAGCAGCAGTGCCAGCGCGGCCGAGATACCCAGCGCGCCAATCGGGTCCAGCTTCGGTCGGTGCGCCTGCTCGTGCCGGGGCAGCCAGCGGGCGGCCAGTGCTGCGGCGATCAGGCCGATGGGCACGTTGATGTAGAAGATGCTGCGCCAGCCCCACCCGAACAGGTCGAGGTCGAGCAGTACGCCGCCGAGTACCTGGCCCGATACCGCGCCGAGGCCGATGGTGGCCCCGAATGCGGCCATGGCCCTGGGCCGTTCGTGCGGCGGGAACAGGGTGTTGATGAGCGCCAGCATCTGCGGCACCATCAGCGCCGCGGTACCGCCCTGCAGGACGCGGAAGGCGACGAGCGCCCAGGCGTTGGGTGCGAGCCCGCACAGTAGTGAGGCGGCGGTGAAGGCGAGCATGCCGATCACGAACAGCCTGCGGTGTCCGTGCAGGTCGCCGAGGCGGCCGCCGGTGATGAGGCCCGAAGCGTAGGCGAAGCCGTAGCCGCCCACGATCAGTTCCAGCGCCGCTTCACCGGCGTGCAGGTCGTGCTGCAGCGAGGAGGCGGCGACATTCACGACGAACCAGTCGAACATCGCCATGAACATGGCGCTGAGGATGACGGGCAGGGCCCGCCAGCGGGCATCGAATCCGGCGGGAACCGCTGGGGCGGTCCGGCTTTCGAGGATGGTCACGTCGTTCTCCCGAACGTGCAAGGGGGATGGGGGAGCGGCGCGTCGTTGCGCCGGAAGCACAGGGTTTGTAACTAACCGGTTGGTTACAGATATTCCACCCGCGCCGACTGCTTGTCAACCAGTTAGTTGGTTACCATCGAAGGCATGGCAGGCACGAGGGACCCCGAGGCGACCAAGGCGCGCATCTTCGAGGCCGCGACCGAGGAATTCGCCCGGTACGGGATCGCGGGCGCGCGCGTCGACCGCATCGCCCGCAATGCCAAGGCCAACAAGCAGCTCATCTACGCCTACTTCGGGGACAAGGACAAGCTGTTCCACCAGGTGCTGGAAAAGACCATGCTGGCCGTGGCGGGCTCGGTCACCACCGATATCGAGGACCTCGACACCTGGATCGACCAGCACATCGACTACCACCGCGAGCATCCGGAACTACTGCGCCTGCTGCAGTGGGAGGCGCTGGAGCTGGGTCGCGAGAATGCCTCGGCGGGTGAATTGCGTTGCGGCCGTTACCTGGAGAAGCGGCAGAAGGTCGAGGTCGCGCAGGGCAAGGGCCTGATGCGCGGGGATATGCCGTCCGGCCAGGTGCTCATGCTGCTCATGTCGATGATCAACTACCCGATGGCGGTGCCGCAGGTCGCCGGGTTCACCCTCGGCCCGGACATCGATCAGGAGGCGCAGCGCGCCTGGATCAAGGACGCCATCCGCCGCATCGTCGCACCGGATACCGCTCCGGATACCGGGGCGTAACCGACCGTTCGGGGCGCAGTACACTGCCGCCGTGCCCGATGCCAAGCTAGAAATCCAGATGCTGCACGACCGAGTCATGGTCAAGCTGAGCCCCGAGGCGGGCGAACGGCGCAGCAGCGGTGGCATTCTCATTCCGGCCACCGCCCAGGTGGCCAAGCGGCTGTCGTGGGGCGAGGTGTGCGGCGTGGGCTCCCATGTCCGCGCGGTGGGCGTGGGCGATCAGGTGCTCTTCAGCGCCGACGACCAGTTCGAGGTGGAGATCCAGGCGCAGGCGTACTACGTACTGCGCGAACGCGATCTGCACGCCGTCGCCAACACGCATCCGGAGCACGGCACCGGCCTGTACCTGTAGAGCTCGAAACGGCGACGGCCCGCATCCCTTTCGGGGTGCGGGCCGTCGCTGTACCCGGATCAGGCGGTCTTGACGACTCCGCCGTCGATGACGTAGTCCGAGCCGTTGATGATGGCGGCCCGCTCCGAGGCCAGGAAGGTCACCAGCGCCGCGATCTCCGCGGGCTCGGCGATGCGGCCCGCGGCGATATTGAACTGTCCCGCCATGGCGGCCAGGAAGTCTTCGTGCGCAACGCCGTTCGCGGCGGCGAGCTTCGCGCCGAGCTGGTCGGGACCGCGCCAGATATCGGTGCCGACCGGGCCGGGGGAGACGGTGTTCACGCGGACGCCCTGCGGCGCGAACTCCTCGCTGATCCGCTTGCCGAAGTTGGTGAGCGCCGCCTTCGCCTCGCTGTAGGCCACCGGCCCGACCGCCGGGATCCGCGCGTTGATCGAGGACACCGTGATGATCGCGCCGCGCCGCTCGATAATGCTCGGCAGCGCCGCGCGAACCGTGGTGACCACGCCGAACAGGTTGAGGTCGAACAGCTTTCGCCACTGGTCATCGGGCGTGTCGAGGAAGCCGCCCAGTGTCAGCTTGTCGGCGTCGCCGCCCCCGACATTGTTGACGAGGATGTCGATCCCGCCGAGCTCGCCCAGCGCCGCCTCGACGGCGGCGAGCGCGCCCTCGGTGGTGCTCAGATCGGCGGAAACGGTTGCCGCCGCGACCTTTTCGAGCTCCGGGGTGATATTGCGGGCCACGCCGACGACGCGGACGCCCTCGGCGGCCAGCTCTTCGGCGACGGCCAGCCCGATGCCCCGGCTCGCGCCGGTGACGAGCGCGGTCTTGCCGTTCAGTCCGAGATCCATGATCCAAGCCTTTCTTGAACTACAGGTCAAAAATTGGGATGAAGAAAAAGGCCGCAGGTCGCGGCCTGGAGGTGGACGGTGGTGTCAGAGGGTGGACAGTGCGGTGTCGATGATCCGATACATGGTCTCGGCATCCGACACCTTGGCGGTAATGCGAAGCCCGCCAATGGTATTCATCAAGAACTCGGCGTACGCCCGAGTGTCGAGGTCGGCGCGGACATCGCCGTCGCGCTGCCCCCGTTCGAGCCGTTCGGCGAACGCCTCGATCATGAGCTCGTATCCGTCGTTCACGGCCTTGGTGGCCTCCGCGTCGTGCCCCGCCATCTCCAGCGCGGTATTCACCAGCAGGCAGCCTCGACGAACCGGGTACTCGAAATCGGAGTCCACCGTGAAGCGGGCCCAGGCTCGAAACCGTTCCCGGGTCGAACCGGGCTGGGCCAGTGTCTCTTTCGCGAGCTCCGACCCCATCCGGTTGTACCGGTTCATGGCCAGATCGAACAGTTCCCGCTTACTCCCGAAGGTGTTGTAGAGACTGCCCTTCCCGACCCCGGTAGCCTCCGCGAGCTGCGCGGGCGAACACCCCGCATACCCATGGGTCCAGAACGCTTCCATCGCGCGATCCACCACCGTGTCCGCATCGAAGTTCCGTGGCCTGCCCATGAAACAAAAATACCCCGTTCTTGACTCTCAGGTCAAGAACGGGGTATTTCGCTGAATCTCCTACAGCGCCTTGAGTTCCTCGGTGACGGCGCCGACGGACTTCTTGGCGTCGCCGAACAGCATGGAGGTGGTGTCGGCGTAGAACAGGGGGTTGTCGATTCCGGCGAAGCCGGAGTTCATCGAGCGCTTCAGCACGATGACCGACTTGGCCTGGTCGACGTTCAACACCGGCATGCCGTAGATCGGGGACGAGGCGTCCTCGCGAGCGGCGGGGTTGGTGACGTCGTTGGCGCCGATGACGAGGGCGACATCGGTGCGGGCGAACTCGCCGTTGATGTCGTCCATTTCCTTCATGGCGTCATAGGACACCTCGGCCTCCGCGAGGAGCACGTTCATGTGGCCGGGCATGCGACCGGCGACCGGGTGGATGGCATACTTGACCTCGACGCCCTTGGCCTCGAGCAGGGCCGCCATTTCCTTGACCGCGTGCTGGGCCTGGGCGACGGCCATGCCGTAACCCGGGACCACGATGACCTGGTTGGCGTAGGCCATCTGGATGGCGGCGTCGGCCGCCGAGGTCGCCTTGGCCTGCTTCTGCTCACCGCTGCCCGAAGCGCCGGGAGCCGCTGAGCCACCACCGAATCCGCCCGCGACGATCGCCGGGATGGAGCGGTTCATGGCCTTGGCCATGAGGTTGGTCAGAATGGTGCCGGACGCGCCGACGATCATGCCCGCGACGATCATGGCGGTGTTGTCCAGCGCCAAACCGGCTGCGGCGGCGGACAAGCCGGTGAGGGCGTTGAGCAGCGAGATGACGACGGGCATGTCCGCGCCGCCGATCGGCAGCACGACCATGAGGCCGAGGATGCCCGCGAGCACCAGCAGCGCGATCATCCAGTACTGCGGCACACCGGTGTCGGTCGCGCCGATGCCGATCACGACCGCGGCCGCGATGGCTCCCGCGAGCAGCAGCAGGTTGAGCGGCTGCTGCAGCTTGCCGACGCTGATCGGGCGGCCGGAGAGCAGCTCCTGCAGCTTGGCGAAGGCGATGATCGAGCCCCAGAAGGAGATCGAGCCGATGATGGCCGCGAACAGCGAGCCGATCACGATGTGCACCGACGGCGACTCGTGCACGTTCGAGAAGCCCTTGGTGTCAAGGAATTCGGCCCACGCGATGAGGGCCACGGTGCCACCGCCGACGCCGTTGAACGCGGCGACCAACTGCGGCATGGCGGTCATCTTGGTGAACCGCGCCGGCGGCACGCCCAGGCCGATGCCGACGACCAGACCGGCAACGATGATGATCCAGTTGCTGGTGTCGCGGATGGAGATGAGCGTCGCGATGACCGCGATGACCATGCCGACCGCGGCGATCAGGTTGCCGCGCACCGCGGTCTTGGGACCGGTCAGGCCCATCAGACCGTAGATGAACAGCGCGAACGCGACGATGTAGAGAATATTGACCAGATTGTCCATGGCTTACTTGCCCGCCTTCTCGCTCGCAGCAGGCTTCTTGGCCTTGAACATGCCCAGCATGCGGTCGGTCACCACGAAACCACCGATGACGTTCAGGGTTCCGAAGACGACGGCGACGAACAGGATGATCTGCATCAACACCGACGGGTGCTGGATCTTGCCGAACACCACCAGCGCGCCGAGCACCACGATGCCGTGAATGGCGTTGGTGCCGGACATCAGTGGGGTGTGCAGGGTGTTGGGGACCTTGGAGATGACGGCGAAGCCGACGAACCCGGACAGCACCAGGATCGCGATATTCGCCAGCAATTGGGTGTACATCAGGCTTCCACCTCACGTGTCACGCAGGAATCCGCCAGCACCTGATCGCTGAAATCGGGTGCCAGGGCACCGTCTTTCAGCATGAGCTCGAGCAGGGCGGCAACGTTCTTGGAGTACAGCTCGCTGGCGTGCTCCGGCATGGTGGCCGGCAGGTTCAGCGGCGAGGCGATGGTGACGCCATGGCGCACAACGGTTTTCCCGGGTTCGGTCAACTCGCAGTTACCGCCGGTCTCCCCGGCCATATCCACGATCACGCTGCCGGGCTTCATGCCCTCGACAGCGGCGGCGGTCACCAGGCGCGGGGCCGGACGGCCGGGCACGAGGGCGGTGGTGATGACCACGTCGAAGCCCTTGATGGCGTTCTCCAGCGCGGTCTGCTGCTGGGCCCGCTCGTCGTCGGAAAGCTCACGGGCGTAACCGCCTTCACCGGCGGCGTCGATGCCGAGGTCGAGCCACTGCGCGCCGACGGAACGCACCTGGTCGGCGACCTCCGGGCGGACGTCGTAACCGGTGGTGCGGCCACCGAGTCGCTTGGCGGTGGCCAGCGACTGCAGACCCGCGACACCGACACCGAGGACCAGCACGGTGGCGGGCTTCACGGTTCCGGCGGCGGTGGTGAGCATGGGGAAGAATCGGGTGGATTCGGAGGCGGCGAGCAGCACGGCCTTGTAACCGGCGACATTCGCCTGCGACGACAGCGCGTCCATCACCTGGGCGCGCGAGATACGCGGAATCGCTTCCACCGCAAAGGCTTGCACGCCCGCGGCCTTCAAAGCACCGATCTTGGTGTCGGCGTTGCGGGGCGCGAGGAACCCGATCAATGTCTGACCGGAGTGCAGCTTGGCGATCTCGGCGTCATTCGGGGGAGCGACCTTGACGACCACATCGGCGGCGTACGGATCCCCCAGCGTGGCACCGGCTTCGGTGTACGCCTCGTCGGGAATCAATGCGCCCAGACCGGCACCGGCCTCGACGATCACTTCCACACCCTGCTTCAACAGGGCCGGAATGATCTTCGGCACCAATGCGACGCGTCGTTCGTCCGGGTTCGTCTCCCGAACCACTCCGACACGCGCACCGCGGGGCGCAGCGGTCTGTGCGCTCTGCGTTGTGTCCACTTGTCAAACTTCCTTCTCGTGGTGAGCCCAGGCCACCCATGTCGGTATGGGCCGATTCACCGGTCCAACGGTGGGCCGAACTTACTCTGCAGTAAGTTCGTGAGAATTCTCGCAACTGTACCTGGTTCGCGGTGAGCGTAGCGGAGATGCCCATCACATGGTGTGGCGAGAAAACCGGACAACTCCATGCTCGGCCGGGGTGCCGTAGTGGACAAGTACCAACAATCGGGGGTAGCTACACACCGTTAGGTATGTCCTGCTTGGCGTGCCTCGGGGTCGGGTAGGGGGGTGTCGCAGATCACTTGTACGCCGTAATGTCTGCACGGTGAGTGGCTGCATTTTCTGCCGGATCGTCGCGGGCGACGCACCCGCGACCAAGATCTACGAGGACGACGCCTTGGTGGCGTTCCTCGACATCCGGCCCATCACCCGCGGGCACACCCTCGTCATTCCCAAACGGCATGCCACCGATCTGGACGAACTCGATCCGGCGATGGGCGCGCAACTGTTCTCCTTCGGGCACCGCCTGGCCAAGTCCATGCGCCGCGCCGGACTCGCCGCCGACGGCGCGAACCTGCTGATCAACGACGGCAAGGCCGCCTTTCAAACCGTTCACCATGTGCACCTGCACGTGATCCCCCGCCACCACGGCGACATCCTGCGCTTCGCCAAGGGTTTCGTACTCCGCCGCCCGCACGACACCGAGCGCACCGCCGCAGCCCTGCGATCCGGCCTGGACCGGCTCGCCGACGAAGAAAGGGAGACCACCGCATGACCGACACGGTGCCCGACCGCGCCGAGATCACGGCCCTGTTGTCCGATCAATGGGACGCGATTACCCGGCTGGTGGACGGCCTGGAGGAAAACGCCTGGCGCACCGCCACGCCGCTGCCGGGCTGGACGGTGTTCGACGTGGTCGCCCACGTGATCGGCACCGAATCCCTGCTACTGGGCGAGCCGACCCCCGACATCGAGGTGTCCGGCCCGCACATTCGCAACGAGATCGGCGCGCTGAACGAGAAGTGGATCGCCGCACTGCGCCCGCTCACCGGTTCCCAACTGCTGGAACGGTTCCTGGAGGTGACCGGCCGCCGGTTGAAGGCCCTCGAGCAGATCACCCCGGAGGCGTGGGCGGAGAAGGTCCCGACCCCGGTCGGCATGGCCCCTTACGGCCGCTTCATGCGCATCCGCGTCTTCGACTGCTGGATGCACGAGCACGATATCGCCGATGCGCTGGGCGTTTCCGTCGACGAGGGCGGCACCCGCGGTGAACAGTCCTTCGAGGAACTGCTGCCCGCCCTGGGCCGGGCCGCGGTCAAGGGCGCGGGCGCGCCGGACGGCTCGCGGCTCACGATCGAGGTCACCGGACCGGTAGCGCGACAACTCCACATCGCGGTCGAGGGCGGCCGGGCCAGTCTCGTCGAAACCCTCGATGCCCCGGCCACAGTGGTCCTCACCCTCGACTCCGGCCTGTTCGCCCGCCTGCGCGGCGGCCGCACCACGGCCGACGAGCATGCGGGGCGGATCATCATCACCGGTGACACGGACCTCGGCAACCGCCTGGTCCGCAGCCTGGCCTTCACGATCTGATTCCGTGCGACTCTTCCTGTCCAGCTACCGCTTCGGCTCACACCAGCAGCGGCTGCTCGAGCTGGTCGGCTCACCCGGCGGGGTGGCCGTCATCGCGAATGCCTGCGATGCCTGGCCCTCGGCCTGGCAGGGCGCGGTCACCAGCGACCTGGTTCCGCTGCGCCGCGCGGGTTTCCATCCCGAGGTCCTCGACCTGCGGGAGTATGTCGACCGCCCGGCCGAGGTCGAGCAGCGGCTGCGCGAGTTCCCGATGGTGTGGGTGCGCGGCGGCAACACCTTCGTGCTGCGCGCCCAATTCGCCCGCAGCGGAGCCGATCTCGCCCTGACCAAGCTCCTCGCCGAGGACGCCCTGGTCTACGCGGGCTACAGCGCCGGGGCCTGTGTCATGACCCCTGACCTGCACGGCATCGAGTCCATGGACGACCCGAACGAGGTCCGCACCGCCTGCGGCGTCGAACCCCGCTGGGATGGGCTGGGTCTCGTCGACCGCCGCATCGTGCCCCATCTGGACTCACCCACCGACCCCACGGGCGATGCCCGGAAACTGGTGCGCGAGTACACCGCCGAGGGCATCCCGCACTGGGCGCTGACGGACGATCACGTCGTCGTGGTGGACGGCGACCGCACCGAGGTCCTGACATAGAAAAAGGGCCTGCGCACGGTGTGCGCAGGCCCTTTCAGTCTCAGGTTCTTACTTCCCCTTGTGGCGGATTCCGTGGCCGAGAGCCACTGCCGCCGCACCGAATGCGCCGATGGCCAAGGTCGCGAAGCTCGCGACGTACGCACCTTCGGTCGGTACCGCGTGGGTGCCGAGCTTCAAAACGTGTGCGGTGAGGATCGATCCGGTGACCGCACCGGCGATCGAGCCGCCAGCAGTACGAACCAGCGAGTTGATGCCGGACGCGATGCCGCTCTCACTCATCGGCACATGCTGCACTGCCAGCGAGCCGAGCGCCGCGTACCCGATGCCGAACCCGGTGCCCTGCAACACATTCGCCATGATCATGTCGTACGAGTGGTCGTGCGAGATCGCCAGCCACCCCATGGACAGACCGGCGAACACCGCGCCGATGGCCAGCGTGTACGCGGGCCCGATCTTGGCCGAGATGCGCCCGGTGTTGAACGAGAAGAACGTCATCAGCGCCGCGCTCGGAATGCCGTAGAGGCCGACCGACAGCACGGTGCCCGACAGGCCGTAACCGACCTTGTCCGCGGGCGTCTGAATGAAGTTGGACACCAGCGAGAACGCGCCGAACATGGAGAAGCCCAGCAGCGCCGAGGCCACATTCGCCGACAGCGACTGCGGCCCGACCAGCAGCTGCAACCGCACCAGCGGCTGATCGACCTTGAGCTCCACGAGAACCCAGATGGCGGCGAAGGCGGCGGCCGCGACGAACAGGCCGATGGTCGAGCCGGAGCCCCAGCCCCAGCGCGGGCCCTCGCTGATGCCGAGCAACAGGCAGATCAGCAGCGCGGCCAGCAGCGCCGCGCCGATGTAGTCGGGCTTGCCGCCGTGGCGCACGCCATTGTTCTGGGCGCTCACCTGGATCAGCACGGTGGCGACCACGCCGAGTCCGGCGGTCAGCCAAAAGACCGGGTGCGGATTGGTGGTGTGGTCGGCGATGATGCCGGTGGCCAGCAGGCCGACCGTGCCGCCGACACCCATGGTGCCGGAGACGACGCCGATGGCCCGGACCAGTTGTTCACGCGGGAAGGTGTCGCGAATGATGCCGATGGCCAGCGGGATCATGGCCGACGAGATGCCTTGCAGCGCACGGCCGATGATGTAGATCGGCAGCGTGGTGGCGAAGGCGCAGACCACCGAGCCGACGATGAGCACGCCCATGGTGACCATGACCATCGGCTTCTTGCCGTACATATCGCCGAAGCGCGAAAGCAACGGCGTGGCAACGGCTCCCGAGAGCAGCGCGGCGGTGAACAGCCAGGTGACGCCGGCGACGTCGGTGTGCAGCTGGGCGATGAAGCGGGGCAGCAGCGGAATGACCACGGTCTGCTGCAGCGATACGACGAGCCCGGCCGCGCACAGCGCGAGCAGGGTCAGCCCCAGATGGGCCTTCGAATGATCGTCGGGCTTGGTCCCGTCGACCTGACCGACAGCGGTCGTAGTCATGGCGGCGATCCTTTGGTTTACTTACCAAAATTAAGTAAATGGGTTTCGTAAGATAACCACATGCCGCGATCGGAAGCCACAACCGCCAGTGAAGTTGACTCAGGTCACATCGTGGAACTGGAGCGCGCGCTGGCCCGCGTCGCCTATCTACTCACCCGTGTCCGCCGCCACGATCAGGCGATGGTGAAGTGCGGACTGACGATGGATCGCGCCAGCGTGCCGCTGTTGCGGCTGCTCGCCGACGCCGATGAGCCGATGCGCCTGGGGGAGTTGGCGACTCGCCTCGATGTAGAGGCTCCCCACGTGACCCGACAGATCCAGCGGCTGGAAAAGGCGGGTTATATCGAGCGTGTCGCCGACCCGGACGACGGCCGCGCACAGCTGGCCCGCCCCACCGCCGCCGGTCGCAATGCCATGGAGGCGATCCGCGGCGTGATGCGCGGCTGGATGCAGGACGCCCTCGCCGACTGGAGCACCGAGGAGCTGAAGGCCCTCGCCGTCCTCAACCACCGCATGGTCGACGACTTCCTCGACCACGCCGAGGTCATCGGCGACTACGGCGCGACGGCCCGCGAAAGGCCCACCCGCACCGCCTGACCCCTATCGGTCGACGCCCACCGGATCGGCCACGACCGCCCGAGCGCCCCACGCGCACAACAGCATTGCCAGCAACGGCACCACCATCGCCGCGGTGAGCGGCACCAGCTTGTCCAGCCAGCCGATTACTGCCGGTCCGGCCAGCAGGCCCACATAGCCGAGTCCGAACACGCGCGACATGTCGGTGGCCGACGTCGCCGACCCCAGATTGCCCGCCGCCGTGAACACCTGCGGCACACCCCCGGACAGCCCGATCCCGCACAGCGTCCACCCCAGCAGCGTCAACGGCAGCCACCCCGACGCCACCACGAGCCCGAACCCGATGGCCGCCACCAGCGTTCCCCATCGCACGATCGCCACCGGCCCGAACCGCCCGCTCACCCGGTCGGCCCCGAATCGCCCAAGCGTCATGGTCAGCGAGAACCCCGCGAATGCCAGTGCCGCCGTGCCCGCATCCACCCCTAGTCGGCTTTTCACTTGCAGCGCACTCCAATCCGCCGCGACCCCCTCCGCCATCAGTAGTGCGAACGCGATCAGCCCCAGCACCAGTACTTTCCGGCCGATTCGGGCGACCGGGTCGGTCATCGATTCGGCCCCAGCCGGTTCGGTGGATCGGCCGGTGTCCTCGGTCGCCGTCGCGGCGTGCGGGAGCAGTTGCGGGATGGCGGTGACGACGATGGTCAGGCCGACCGCGCTCGCGAGGCCGAAGGTGAGGTGGATGGGCCAGTGGGCGTGTTGGGTGGCTGCGCCGTAGGCGGAGCCGAGGAAGCCGCCGCAGGAGAAGAAGGCGTGGAAGGCGGACATGATCGGGCGGGGGTAGGCGCGTTCGATGTGGACGGCCTGGGCATTCATGGAGACGTCGATCGCGCCGTTGCCGAAACCGAAGGCGCACAGGGCGAGTCCGAGGGTGAGCGGGGTGGTCGCGAAGACGGGGCCGAGGAGAGCGACGGACAGCACGGTGGCGGCGGTCGCGGTGAGGGTGCGGCTGCCGAAGCGGTCGGCCAGCGGTCCGGCGGCCTGCATGCCGAGGATGGCGCAGGCCGCCATCAGCAGGATGAGCATGCCGAGCGTGGTGGGCGCGACTTCGGTGCGAGCGGTGACGGCGGGGATGTGCACGATCCAGACGGCCGAGAGCATCCCGTTGAGGCCGAACACGGCGAACAGCGCCAGGCGCGCCTTCCGGATCCGGGGAGCGGGCGTCGTAGCGGCCATCGGTACGACGCTACCGGGTGCACCCGGCAGCTCCCCGTCATTCACCCTTTCGCGGCATCGTCGACGTTCCGGGTGGTGATCCGAATCTTGTGCGGTACAACCTGTTTGATACCCATTCTAGGCGCGGGCACCGACAGGTCAGGCGTCCGCGGTGACCGACCACACACCCGATTTCGCCACGTCGCGGGCGTACTCGGCGAAGTCGCGCGGCTCGCGTCCCAGCGCCCGCTGTACCCCGTCGGCGGTCGCGGAATTGCGCCCGTCGAGCACGGTCCCGAACAGGTAGTCGAGCAGACTGATCTCATCGGCCGGCACCCCGTAGCCCGTCAGCGCGGCCACGAAATCCGTTCGGGTGAGTGGGATGTAGGCGATCTCGCGCCCGGCCTGCGCGCCGATCTCGGCGACCGCCTCCGCAAAGGAGAGCGCGCGCGGCCCGGTCAGCTCATAGACCTGCCCGGCGTGCTTATCGTCGAGCAGCGCCGCCACCGCCACCTCGGCGATATCGTCGGCGTGCACGAACGGTTCCGGTACGTCTCCGGCGGGCAGCGCGACCTCCCCGGCGAGAATGAAATCGGCGAACGCCCCCTCGCTGAAATTCTGCGCGAACCAGGCACACCGCACCACGGTCCACCGCAGTCCCGAATCCTGCACGATGGCTTCGCATTCCAGCGCCTCGGGCTCTCCGCGACCGGACAGCAACACGATGGAGCGCACGCCCGCGGCCACCGCCGCGTCGCAGAGCGCCTTGATGTCGGCCGGTGCGCCGGGCACCGCCAGATCCGGTTGATAGGACAGGTATACGGCGTCGACGCCCGCCAGCGCGGCCGTCCAGGTGCCGCGGTCGGTCCAGTCGAACGGGACCGCGGCCGAGCGCGAACCGGCGCGCACCGGGGTCCCGGCGGCGGCCAGCAGCTCGGAAACCCGGCGTCCGGTCTTTCCGGTCGCGCCGAGCACGAGGACGGTGTTTTCGCTGTTGGGAGTGTGTTCGATGATCATGTATCGAGTACACCGGGATTCGGCGAGCGCGAACATGGTTGAGAAGCGCGCACGCATTTGCCATCGTCTTCAGTTATGGATGCGTTGGCCAGCCTGCTCGAAGGACCACGCGCACGGGCGGCATTCGTGATGCGCTCGTCGTTCGACCCGCCCTGGTCCTTGCACATCCGCGACGAGGCGCCGCTGACCGTGGTGGCGGTGGTGCGCGGCGGCGGCTGGGTGCTGCCGGATCCCAAGGGCGGCAAGCCGGTTGCCCCGCGCCAGCTGCGCACCGGGGATATCGCCATTTTCCGCGGCCCCGACCACTACACGATGGCCGATGACCCGGCGACGGAGCCGCAGGTGCTCATCGAACCCGGCAATATCACCACCACCATGGACGGCGAAGTGCTGTGCGAGGCACTGAGTCTGGGCGTGCGCAATTGGGGCACCACCGCCGACGCGCAGACCGTGCTGGTCACGGGCACCTACGAGCACGAGTCGGCCGCCAGCCGCCGCCTGCTGCGCGCCCTGCCCCCGGTCGCGGTGCTCAGCCGCGGTGAAATCGATTCGCGCGTGCTGGATCTGCTGGTGGACGAGTCCGCCAAGGACCTGCCCGCCCAGGGCGCGATGCTGGACCGACTATTGGACCTGCTCTTGATCGCCGCCCTGCGCGCGTGGTTCTCCCGCGCCGACGCCCCCGCCTGGTATCACGCCTACGGTGACCCGCTGGTCGGCAAGGCACTGCGCCTGATGCAGCACAATCCGGCCCAGCCCTGGACGGTCGCCTCGCTGGCCGCCGAGGTCGGCGTCTCCCGGGCCGCGCTGGCCCGCCGCTTCACCGAACTGGTCGGCGAGCCGCCCATGTCCTTCCTGACCGACTGGCGGCTGGCCCTGGCCGCCGACCTGCTGCACGAATCCGACGCCACCCTGGAATCGATCGCCCGCCGGGTCGGCTACGGCAGCGCCTTCGCCCTGTCCACCGCCTTCAAACGCCACTACGGCATCAGCCCGCGGGACCATCGCGCCACCCCTGACGAACGCTCCGCCTGACCGGGAGGGCGCTCACAGGCGGAGCGGCTAAGGTTCGCCGTGTGACGCAGGACTCTGGATATCCCGTGCTCTGGCCGGTGCCGACGCGCTGGGCGGACAACGACCACTACGGTCACGTCAACAACGTGACGTACTACTCGTACTTCGATACGGCCGTGAACGCGTGGCTGATTCACGCCAGCGGCACCGATATCCGGGACCTACCCGCCATCGGCATCGTCGCCGAGACCTCCTGCAAGTTCCTGGACTCGCTGAGCTTCCCGGACCAGCTCCAGGTCGGCATTCGCATCGAGCGGCTCGGAAATTCGAGCATCAGCTACGAGCTGGCCATCTTCCGCGATACCGGCCACAGCCTGGAGCTGGCCGCGACCGGTACCTTCGTGCACGTCTACGTGGACGAGGTGACGCGCAAGCCGGTGCCGATCCCGGCGGAGATCCGCCGGGCCGCCGAATCGCTCTTGTCCACCGCCGCCGCGGAGGGCTAAACCCGGCCGAGCAGGGTGAGCGGATCCTCCAGCAGCGCGGCCACACTGGCCAGGAACCGTGAGCCCTGCTCGCCGTCGATCATCCGGTGATCGAAGCTGAGCCCGAGGCTGGTCACCCACCGCACCGCCAGTTCGTCGCGATGCACCCACGGCCGCTTGCGGATCGAACCCAGGCACAGGATGGCCCCCTCGCCCGGATTCACCAGTGGCACACCGCTGTCCACCCCGAACACGCCCACATTGGTGATGGTGAAGGTGCCGCCGGTGAGGTCGGTGGGCGTAGAGGTCCCGGCGCGCGCCCCCGCCGCCACCCCGGCGATCTCGAGGCAGAGGTCGCGCAGCGTGAAGCCTTGCGCCTCCTTGATATTCGGCACCAGCAGCCCGCGTTCGGTCGCGACGGCGAAGCCGAGATTCACATAGTGCTTGGTGATGATCTCCTGATTCGCCTCGTCCCAGCAGGAGTTGATGGCCGGGAACTCGGTCAGCGCCGCGAGCACCGCGCGCGCCACCAACGCCAATGGCGTCAGGGTCAGCCCGGTGAAACTCGGGGTGGCCCGCAGATGCTCCAGCAGCTCCATGGACGCGGTGAAATCCATGGTCACGAACGTGCTCGCCTGTGGAATGTGCTGGGCGCTGGCCACCATGGCCGCCGCCGTCCGCTTGCGGATTCCGGCCACCGGCGTGCGGGTCTCCCGCTCGATCGGGGCGGCACGGTGCCCGGTGACGTGCATGGGCGGCACCGCGGGCGCGGGATGCGGCGCAGGCAGGGGCGCGAGGGCCATGGCCGGTGGCGCGGTGTGGATCGGAATATGGCCGGAGGCAAGCGATTCCGGTCGCATTCCGTGCAGATCCTCCACGGTGACCGCGCCCTGCGGGCCGGTGCCGATCACCGCGCCCAGGTCGATGCCGATCTCCCGCGCCAGTTTTCGTGCGGCCGGGGTCGCGGCGGGGCGGCCCGCGGGTGCGGAGCTGCCGAGGCCCTCCGGCCCGTCCGAACCCATGGCGCGACCGGAATTGCCCGGTGCGTCAGTCGTTTTCGCGGCCGCCGCGCGGGCCCGCCGGGAGACCGGCTCGTGGTCGGGCCCGTAACCCACCAGCACGGACTGTCGTTCCGCGGTCGCCTCGACCGGTGCGGTGGTGCCCACCCGGATCAGTGGCGCGCCTACCGGCACTGTGTCGCCCGGCTGCGCCAGCAGTTCCAGCACCGTGCCCGCGTACGGGCTCGGCAGCGCCACCTGGGCCTTGGCGGTCTCGACTTCCGCGATGACCTGATTCAAGGCCACCGTGTCGCCCACCGCGACCGCCCACGACACCAATTCCGCATCCGCCAATCCCTCACCGAGATCGGGCAAACGGAATTCCTGAACCTGCTGCTGATCTTCCACCGGGCTTCCTCCGTGTAACGGTCAAGCGGCGAGCGTGCGATCGACCGCGGCGAGAATGCGATCGGGGTCGGGCAGGTGATGCCGTTCGAGCTTAGCGGGGGGATAGGGGATGTCGAAGCCACCGACGCGCAATACCGGCGATTCCAATTGGTAGAAGCAGCGTTCGGTGATGCGGGCCGCGATTTCCGCTCCCAGCCCGGCGAATACGGGGGCCTCGTGCACCACGATGAGCCGTCCGGTTTTCCGTACGGAGGTTTCGATGGTGTCGAAATCGATGGGCGAGAGGCTGCGCAGATCGATCACCTCGATCGAATGCCCTTCCGACGCCGCGATATCGGCCGCGGTGAGCGCGGTCGCCACGGTGCCGCCGTAGGCCACGATGGTGGCGTCCTCACCGCTGGCACACACCCTGGCCTGGTCCAGCCCGATGGCATCGTCCCGGTCGAGGCGATCGAAATCCACCTCGGCCTTGTCCCAGTAGCGCCGCTTCGGCTCGAAGAAGATGACCGGATCGTCCAAGGCGATGGCCTGGCGGATCATCAGATACGCGTCGGCCGGATTGCTCGGCGATACCACGCGCAGTCCGGCGGTATGGGCGAAATACGCTTCCGGCGATTCGGAGTGGTGCTCCACCGAGCCGATGCCGCCGCCGAACGGAATGCGAATGGTGATGGGCGCGACCACCTTTCCGCCCGTGCGAAAGTGGATTTTCGCGACTTGCGAGACAATCTGGTCGAACGCCGGATACACGAATCCGTCGAACTGGATTTCACACACCGGCCGCAGTCCCCGCAGTGCCATTCCGAAAGCCGTTCCGACGATTCCGGATTCGGCCAGCGGAGTATCGATCACGCGGTTGTTGCCGAAATCCTTCTGCAGCGTGTCGGTGACCCGGAAGACGCCGCCGAGGCGGCCGATGTCCTCACCCATGAGCACGACCTTGGGGTCGTCCTCGAGCGCCCGGCGCAATCCGTGATTGATGGCTCCCGCGAAGGTGGTCTTCATCGTCCCACTCCCTCCAGATAGGCGGCGTACGCGCGGCGTTCCTCCTCGATCAGGCGGTGCGGTGTGGCGTAGACGTGTTCGAACAGATCGCCGGGTTCGGGATCCGGCATGGTGAGGGTGGCGGTGCGCAAGCGGGCGGCCACCTCGTCGGCGCGGACCTCGACCTCGGTCTCGAAGTCGCTGTCCCACAGCTGTTCTCGTTCCAGCAGTCGTCGCAGCCGGTCGATGGGATCGCGCTGCCGCCACAGCTCGAGTTCGCCCTCGGTGCGGTAGCGGGTCGGATCGTCGGCGGTGGTGTGCGGACCCATGCGATACGTGATGGCCTCGATGAAACTGGGCTCGGCACCTGCCCGTGCGTGCTGCAGCGCCTGCCGGGTCACCGCCAGCACGGCGAGTGCGTCATTGCCGTCCACCTGGACGCCGGGAATGCCGTAGCCGAGGGCGCGGCGCGCGATCGGGGTGGCGGACTGCACCCGCACCGGAGCGCTGATGGCCCAGTGATTGTTCTGGCAGAAGAACACCACCGGGGCCGACCAGCTCGCCGCGAAGCCGAGCGCCTCGGCGATATCGCCCTGACTGGTCGCGCCGTCGCCGAAGTAGGCGATGGTGGCGATCTCCGCGCCCTCGAGATGCGCGGCATAGGCGTAGCCGGTGGCGTGTAAACCCTGCGCGCCGACCACGATCGCCGGATTGGTCATCTTGACCGCGTCGGCGTCCCAGCAGGAGTGTGCGACACCGCGCCAGAGCCGGGTGAGGTCCTCGGGTGCGACGCCGCGGCAGTAGGCCACCGCGTGCTCGCGGTAACTACAGAACACGTAGTCGTCGGGGTGCAGGGCGTGGGCCGAGCCGATCTGCGCGGCCTCCTGGCCCAGCAGCGGGGGCCACAGTCCGAGCTGGCCCTGGCGTTGCAGGGCGGTGGCCTCGGTGTCGATGCGCCGGGCCACGACCATGTCGGAGTACATGGCGCGAAGTTCGTTGCCGCCGATATCGGCGACCAGCGGGGCGTGGACGGGGTCGAATACGCGTCGGCCGTCGGGCTGGACGAGCTGCACCGGATAGGTGTTCTTCTCGGGCATGGATATCGCCTCCTGACACCGGGTTACACCGTTATCGCCTGGGGATTGTGTCCTGTGAGCAACCGATGTGTGTCCTGTACCACTCAGCATCCTCCGGCTGACGATCTGCGCAAGTAAGGCGCGCCGAACTGTGCAGAATGCTCGATGGATGGCAGGTCGTGGGTGTCATACTGATCCCCATGAGCAGCAGGGAGCCACTTTCTGCCCCGCTGGATGCCACCGATGCCAGGCTGTTGCTGGAGCTGGTGGCCAATCCCCGCGCCACGGGCGTCGAACTGGCCGCGCGGCTGGGCCTCTCACGCAATACCGTGCAGGCCAGACTGGCTCGCTGGGAGTCGGCAGGGGTACTCGCCAGCTTCGAACGCCGGGTGGATCCGCGGGCGCTGGGCTATTCGCTGGCAGCCTTCGTGGCGGTGATCGTCGATCAGCATCGGCTCGACTCGGTGGTTGCCGAGCTGGCCGAGATTCCGGAGGTCACCGAGGTCTGCGGGGTGAGCGGGACGACGGATCTGACCGTGCGGGTGGTGGCCACCGACGCCGAGGACCTGTATCGCCTGACCGGTCGCATCCTGAAGGTGCCGGGCGTGGAGCGCACGAACATGGCGCTGGTCATGCAGCAACTCGTCGGCCCGCGCATCACGCCGTTGCTGGATCGGCTGACCAATGGCACGGGTCCGGCCCGCCCGGCCCCGGAGACCGACCGGCCGTGATCAACTCGCGAATTTCAGTCCAGTTTCGGGGGATTGGCCGCTGACCCCGGGGTGACTGGACCGGGACGATGACCCGATGAGCACCAGCGTCACCGGCCCCGCGGGGCTCGAGAGCCCGCCCGCGGCGGGCCTCGGCCAGCCCATCGGGGCCGGAATCGTCACCGCCCTGGTCGGATTCACCAGTTCCTTCGCGGTGGTGCTGACCGGCCTGACCGCCATGGGCGCGACCTCGGCGCAGGCGGCGTCCGGATTGCTGGCGGTCTGTGTGACCCAGGGCCTGGGCATGATCGTGCTGAGTCGGCGCTACCGCATGCCGATCACACTGGCCTGGTCCACCCCGGGCGCGGCCCTGCTGGCGAGCACCGGGGCGGTGGCCGGTGGCTGGGCGGCGGCCGTGGGCGCGTTCGCGGTGGCGGGCGGACTCATCGTGCTGACCGGCTTCTGGCAGCGTCTCGGCGCGCTCATCGCCGCGATTCCGGTCGAGATCGCGCAGGCCATGCTGGCCGGGGTGCTGCTGCCGCTGTGCCTGGCCCCGGCCAAGGCGCTGCCGGTGAGCCCGGCCGTGGTGGTGCCGGTCATCGTCACCTGGGTGCTGCTGCAGCGCTTCGCGCCGCGCTGGTCGGTGCTGGCCGCCTTCGCGGTGGCGGCCGTCGGCGCGGGCATCGACATCGCGGTCACGCATCGCCGCCTCGACGTGTCGGCCATGGTGCCGCGGGTGGAATGGACTGTGCCGCACTGGAGTTGGCAGGCCATGATCGGCGTCGCCATCCCGCTCTACATCGTGACCATGGCGGCGCAGAACATTCCGGGTACCGCGGTCATGAAGACCTTCGACTACCAGGTGCCCTGGCGGGCCGCCATGACCGTCACCGGATTGGGCACCGTGCTCGGCGCGGCGGCGGGCGGGCACGCCATCAACCTGGCCGCCATCAGCGCCGCGCTCTCCGCTGCTCCCGCAGCGCATCCCGACCCGAAACGCCGCTGGATCGCGGCCTTCACCGCGGGCTGCTCGTACCTGGTTCTCGCTCTCGCCTCGGGCGCGCTGGTCATGCTGGTGGCCGCCGCACCCAAGGGAGTGCTGGAAACCGTTGCGGGACTTGCCCTCATCGCCACCCTGGCCGGGGCGCTGACCGCAGCCCTGTCGCCCGCTGCCCACCGCACCGCCGCCGCCCTCACCTTCCTCGTCGCGGCGTCGGGCATCGGCCTGCTCGGCATCGGTGCGGCCTTCTGGGCGCTCGTCGCCGGGCTGGTGGTCCGCTGGTTCCTGCCGCCCGCCAATGGCTAGGCGATACCTCCGCATTCGCTCCGGCCGTGCGCAGGCTAAGGGCGGCTACGCCGTCAGCGCCCATTAGGGTGGAGTCGTTCGGCTTCATGATGTGGTGAATCGGCGAAGAGGAGTTGGCTTGAGCGCGGTGCTGATCTCGGTTGCGGAACTTCAGGAGTTGCTGAGCGCGGGCGGCAGCCGGGTGCGGCTGCTGGATGTGCGATGGGCGCTCGGGGATCCCGATGGGCCGCAGCACTATCTGGACGGGCACATTCCCGGGGCCGTCTTCGTCGACCTGGAGACCGAGCTGGCCGCACCCGCCTCCGCCGCCAAGGGCCGCCACCCCATGCCGGAGCTGGCGCACCTGCAGAAGTGCGCGCGCAGCTGGGGCGTGTCCGACGGGGACGCCGTGGTGGTCTACGACGCCACCGGCGGCATGGCCGCCGCGCGTGCCTGGTGGCTGCTGCGCTGGGGTGGCGTCGCCGACGTCCGCATTCTCGACGGCGGCCTGCCCGCCTGGGAAAAGGCCGGTGGCAAGGTCGTTTCCGGCGACGAGCCGGATCCGGAGCCGGGCACCGTGGTGCTGTCCCCGGGCAATATGCCGACCGTCGACGCCGACGGTGCGGCCGGCTGGCAGGGCCTGCTGCTGGATGCCCGCGCGGGCGAGCGCTACCGCGGCGAGGTGGAGCCCATCGATCCGCGTGCGGGCCATATCCCGGGTGCGGTCAGTGCGCCGACCGCCGAAAATCTCACCGCCACGGGACATTTCAAGTCGGTCGACGAATTGCGGTCCCGCTTCGAAGGATTGGGCTCGGGACCGGTCGCGGCCTACTGTGGTTCCGGCGTGACGGCCGCGCATCAGGTGGCGGCGCTCGCGGTGGCGGGCATCGACGCCGCGCTCTACCCCGGCTCGTGGTCGCAGTGGTCCAACGACCCCAAGCGCCCGGCCGCCACCGGAGCGCAGCCCGCCTGATCAGTCGGGCCGGACCGCGGTGAGGATGCCGGTCGCGAACGGTCCGGTGCGGAATTCGATGGCGGTGAAACCGATTTCCGACAGCGGCACCCGGTAGCGCCGGATGTCGACGGCCGAGAGCGGATGCTCTCCGGCCTCGTGGGTGTGGTCGTCGCCGTCCCGATGGGCGGCCATGTTCGCCATGCCGCGGATCAACAGTCCGCGCAGCCCGGTGGTCGGGTGGGTGTCGGCGAGCAGCAGCCGCCCGCCCGGCCGCAGCACCCGGAACATGGCTCGCAGCGCGGTGTTCCGCTCCGGCTCGGCGATGTGGTGCATGGCGAAGGTCGAGGTGACCACGTCGAAGCTGGCGTCGGGATAGGGCAGTGACTGCGCCGCGCCGAGCTCGAAGGTGGCGGTGGGTGCCGCGTGGGCGCTCGCGTACTCGATCATTTGCGCCGCCGGGTCGAGGCCGACGACCCGGCCCCGGCTCCCGGCCTGCCGGGCGAGCTCATTGGCCAGCACGCCGGGGCCGCAACCGATATCGAGGGCATGATCGCCCGGGCGGATACCGGCGGTGGTGGCGAAATGCCGGACCAGGCTTCCGGTGCGACCGAGGAAGAAGACATCGGTGAGCAGCTTGTAGCGGCGCGGCCAGGTGATGAGCTCGCCCACGGGCCGGGATTCGATATCGGACACTTGCTTGTTCTGGGTCATGCCCTCCATCATCGAAGGATGGAAAAGCCCAGGCCAGAAGCAGTGTCCGGGGATGTGTACGTTTCCGGACACCCGGACGGAATCCGTCCCGGAACGCTCGCCGACGGCGACCGCCGGGTGCGCCGCACCCGGATGGCCCTGCACCGCGCCCTCATCGAACTGATGCAGCAGCAGCCCTACGCGCGGATCACGGTGCGCGACATCATCGATCGCGCCGATGTCGGCCGCTCCACCTTCTACGCGCACTACCGGGACAAGGACGATCTGCTGCTGGTCAGTTGTATCGAGCATGTGCGCGGCGAGCTCGCGGCGCAGGCGGCCCGGGGTCCGGGCAAGCTGTCGCCGCTGGCTCCGGTCGAAATGTTGTTCCGCCTGGCCGACGAGTATCCGGAGGTCTATCGACCGCTGGTCGGCCCGCGTACGAACGGCACTGTGCTGCGGTCGATCCGGCAGATGTACGCCGAACTGCTCACCGAGCACCTCGGCGACCGCCTCGGCCCCGACCCCGTGACGGCCGCGGGCACGATCACTTTTCTGTCCTGGGGTCTATACGGTTTGCTGGAATCGGTCATGGATCCGCGCCAGGAACTCGACGCCACGCAGGCGTACCACCTCTTCGAAACCCTATGGGCAGGCGCGCGCCACACGTTCGAGGGTGGCGCGGTCGGCGGCGGTGACGGGTAGCCCGTACCGGGTCGCCACCATCAGGTACTTACCCGCGTAGAAGCAGTGCGTGGCAC
This sequence comes from Nocardia heshunensis, assembly GCF_054782115.1. Taxonomy (NCBI): domain Bacteria; kingdom Bacillati; phylum Actinomycetota; class Actinomycetes; order Mycobacteriales; family Nocardiaceae; genus Nocardia; species Nocardia heshunensis. The sequence continues at coordinate 263,345 of NZ_BAAGTC010000029.1, forward strand.
GGGCGGGCGGCAGCCAATCCCCGGGCGTGCGATCCCCCTTGTCCTCGTTGGTCTTTCCGTCCACCGCGAGCAGATTGAAATCGACATCATTGGCGAACCGCACCCGCCGCGCCATCGGCCAGCCCGAAGCCCCCAGATCCCAGGCCGCGGCCAACGGAAACACATGATCGATCTGCACGGCCTTGGCATCGGCCCGCGCAAACCCGATGCGCTGCCCGGTATAGGGATCGTTCAAGGTCCCCGCCAGCACCACGCACCCGTCCCCCGGGCGTAATGTCACCCCGCTGAGTTGCCTGGCCAGCACGGTATTCCGGCTGTCACACCCGTCATGCCCGCCCGGACCGTCATGATCGTCGGTCCACGCCGGACCGAACACACACCCTTGCCCGCCCCCACACCCCCGCTCATACCCACCGGGCCGCGGCCGCTTGGGCACGGTCCGCACCCCGGCCAGCAATCGTTCGAGCTGAGCACGCCCGGGACTACCCGGCGCCGGTGTCACCCGCCCGAGGGACTCGCACCCCGGAACCGCGAACAGGACGACAGCGACGCCGAGCAGACCGAGCAACCTTCCACCCCAGTGCCCCACGGCAATACATGTACCGCGCGCCACCGGAGTGGCGCGCGATCATGCGAACTTCGCACCCCCGAGCCAGGGCCTACAGCCAGGCGTGAGCGAGGATATCGTCCGCGTTCGTCTCCGTGAGTTGAGGTGGATAGCGGGTGGCGGCAATGGAATCCACGTGCGCGCCGTCGTGGCCGATGAGCCACGCACCGCCCCGCTCTTCGCATTCGGCGATCTTCGCGAACACGGTGAGCAGGAAGGTGATGGAATCGCGCGGGTCGGCGGTGCGGGCGAGGCGCTGTGACTCGCCGGGCCGGGACAGGTCCAGCCACACTCCGGACTGCCCGTCCAGGCGCATCCCCACGATCTTGGTCGTGTCCACGAAGGTGAATTTCCGCCGTTCCCACGGTGTGGTGGGCGTGAAGCTCTGCTCGAGCACTTGGAGCAGAATCGTCATCTGCACGGCCTCCCTACGGTCTCGAAAATGCCACGGCTCCGGATTGAGTCGCGGTGATTTGTCGGGTGCGCCCCGCATGGCTGCGGTCCGGGCACGACAGCGTTGTGCGCTGGACACAGCCGACACCGACCTATGCGGTGACCTGCGGATTTATCCAGTATGTTCCGTATCCGGACAGAAATAAAGGGGTAACCGACTCTCGAGTAGGTCCCACGTGGCCCGACATGTCGGTCAGTGGGCGCAATGTTGTCGGGGCGGGCTGGTTGGATGGTCGGATGCTGCACGGACTGTGGTCTCCGGGGTCCGGGTTGGTGCTCTGGCACGACCCGGGCGATCCCGACGCGGCCGCGGCTGCCGTGGGGCTGCCCGAACCGCTGGGCTCGATTCTCGCGGCGTCCAAGTGGCGGCATCGGGCGCAGGTGATGGTGCCCGGGCCGTACGGACCCGAGCAGCTGCAGGTGCGTGCGCATGCCCTGGCCCCGGAGGCAGCCGCGCGGGTGTTGCTTCAGGAGCTTCCGGCCCGGGAGGTCGCGGGTGATCTGCGCTTCCTGGGTCATGTCGCGCGAGGGATCGACCGCTGGGTGCGGGCGGGGCGGATCGTGCCGGAGGTGTGGCGCGACGACGGTCAGTGGTGGGTGCGGTGGCGGCTGCTGGGCGGGCAGCGGCAACGGGCCTGGCTGGCCGAGCTCGCGGTGGCCATGCCCGCGGCGCTACAGGTGGCCGGGCGGCCCGCGGAACTGCTGGAGAATCTGAACGCGGAGCTGGCCGACCCCATCGCGCGCCTGCGCATCCCCGCGCAGGCGGGCGACGAGTCCGGATCGCATCCGTTGCTGACGGCCCTGCTCGAGGCCGCGCCGCTGGAGTCGGGATCGCACCGGGTGGCCGCGGTCCTCGACGATTGGCGCACCAGCCTGACCGCGGACGAGCCGGAACTGGTGTTGCGACTGGTGGAACCGGACGGGGAGGACCCGGGCGAGCTGTGGCGGCTCGAGGTCTGCCTGCGCACGGAAGGCGATGCGCCGCAACCGGTGCTGCTGCCCGGGGATCCGCAACTGGTGCGGATCGCGGGGGAGAAGCTCACCGCGGCCAAGCAGGCGTATCCGCGGCTGCGTGACCTGCCGGGCGATACCCGCAGCATGGATCTGTTCCTGCCCACCGAGGTGGTGATGGATCTGGTCGCGCACGGGGCGAGCGTGCTGCGCTCGACCGGGGTGCGGCTGATGCTGCCCCGTGCCTGGCGGGTCGCCGCGCCGACGATGAAGTTGCAGGTGCAGAGCGCGGCCGCGACCGAAACCGCGGTCGGGCTCAAGGGTTTGGTGTCCTTCCGCTGGGAACTGGCGCTCGGCGATACCGTGCTCTCGCCCGCCGAGATGGCCCGGCTGGTGGACGCGAAATCGGATCTGGTGCGGCTGCGCGGGGAATGGGTGCAGGCCGATCGCCGCATGCTGGCCGCGGCCGCCGACTACGTGTCGGGCCGCACCGACGCGACGGAGACGACGATCGGCGGCCTGTTCGCGGAGCTGTCCGCGCATCCCGTAGGCGGGGTGCCGCTGCAGGAGATCAGCGCGACCGGTTGGGCCGCAGAGCTTTTCGACGGTGAACGGCATACCGAACCGGTACCGGACCCGGTCGGGCTGAAGGCCCAGCTGCGGCCGTATCAGCAGCGCGGGCTGACCTGGCTGGCGACCATGAGCAGGCTCGGATGCGGCGCGATCCTGGCCGACGACATGGGGTTGGGCAAGACCGTGCAGGTGCTGGCGTTGCTGGTGCACGAGCGGGAAAAGGCAACTGCCGCAGGAGAATCGGTCGGTCCGACGCTGTTGGTGTGCCCGATGTCGGTGGTCGGCAACTGGCAACGGGAGACCGAACGCTTCGCACCCGATCTGCGAGTGTTGGTGCATCACGGGCCCGGTCGGCGTTCCGGCGCGGAACTCGATGCGGCGGTGGCGGATTCGGATCTCGTGGTCACCACCTACGCGTTGCTGGCCCGCGATGTGGAGGAGCTGAAGCGCCAGGATTGGCAGCGGGTGGCCCTCGACGAGGCGCAGCACATCAAGAACGCCGGGACCCGGCAGGCGCGGGCCGCCAGGCTGCTCCCGGCACGACATCGCTTGGCACTCACCGGAACCCCGGTCGAGAACCGCCTCGAGGAGCTGCGCTCGATCCTGGATTTCGCCAATCCGAAGCTGCTGGGCAAGGCGTCGGAATTCCATGCCCGCTTCGCGGTGCCGATCGAGCGGGAGCGCGACGAGAACGCCGTCACCCGCCTGCGCGCCATCACCTCGCCATTCGTGCTGCGGCGGGTGAAGACCGATCCCGCGGTGATCTCCGATCTGCCGGAGAAGATCGAGATGACGGTGCGGGCCAACCTCACCGCGGAGCAGGCGGCGCTGTATCAGGCGGTGCTGGACGATATGTCGGCCAAGCTGAAGGCCGCGAAGGGGATGGAGCGCAAGGGCGCGGTGTTGGCCGCGCTGACCCGGCTCAAGCAGGTATGCAATCACCCCGCGCACTTCCTCAACGACGGTTCCGGGGTGCTGCGCCGCGGCCACCATCGCTCCGGGAAACTGGGGCTGGTGGAGGACATTCTGGAGTCCGTCATCGCCGACGGCGAGCGCGCGCTGATGTTCACCCAGTTCGCCGAGTTCGGAAACCTGTTGGCCCCGTACCTGACCGAGCGTTTCGGCACCGAGGTGCCGTTCCTGCACGGCGGCGTGAGCAAGCAGCGCCGCGACGACATGGTCACCGGATTCCAGTCCGAGGACGGGCCGCCGTTGATGCTGTTGTCGCTCAAGGCCGGTGGCACCGGACTCAATCTGACCGCCGCCAATCACGTTGTGCACCTGGATCGCTGGTGGAATCCGGCGGTGGAGAACCAGGCCACCGACCGGGCATACCGCATCGGGCAGCGCCGCGACGTGCAGGTCCGCAAGCTGGTCTGCGTGGACACCATCGAGGAGCGGGTGGACGACATGCTGAAGGGCAAGAGCCAGCTCGCGGATCTGACGGTGGGTACCGGCGAGAACTGGATCACCGAACTCGGCGACGCGGAACTGCGCGAGCTGTTCGCGCTCGGCGCGGAGGCGGTCGGCGAATGAACGACTACCTCGACTTCGGTGAGTTCGGCGAGCGTCGCCCGGTGCGCGGCGGCGTGCGGGCCCGTGGTCAGCGCGGCACCGCCTTCGCCCGAACCTGGTGGGGCCGGGCCTTTCTGGAAGCGGTGGAAGGGGTCGCGGACCGCGGTCGGCTGGCCCGGGGGCGCTCCTACGCCCGGACGGGCCAGGTGGTGAACTATCGGCTCGAGTCCGGCATGGTGAGCGCGGAGGTGCAGGGCAGTCAGCCGCGGCCGTTCGTCGCCGTGCTCACGCTGCGCCAGTTGCGTGACGACCGGCTGGACGAACTGGTGAACCAGGTGCGGGCCACCCCGGGCATGCTCGGCGAGATCGCCGCGGGCACCCTGCCGCAGGCGCTGGGCCCGCTGCTGCTGCCCACGACGGCCTCGGAGCTCGACTTCTCCTGCAGCTGCCCGGATTCCGGCTGGCCCTGCAAGCATGTGGCCGCCGTCTGCTACGTCATCGCCGAGCGGCTCGACGAACACCCCAATGACCTGCTGACCCTGCGCGGCATCGAACTCGACGACCTGATCGGCAACGTCCAGAGCCAGAGTCCGCCAACGGATTCCGCCGACATGTACGGCAACGATCTCACCCTGCCCGCCCTGCCGAAGCCCGATTTCCACCCGGCCCCCGACGATCTGGACGCGGTCCTGCTCCGTCATGCTCTGCGCATGACGGCCGAGGACGAGCAATCCGTCGCCGCCGGTCTGCGCCTGCTGCGCAGCCTCTACCGCACCCTGGACGAGTGAGCGGCGGTCAGTGAATCAGCCGTTGCAGCAGCGACAGTGAGTTCGCCAGCTGCCGGCGCTCCTCGCCGCTGAGCCGCTCGCCGATGAGTTCGGCGATGTGTCCGTGGCCCGCGCCGCGGCGCTCCGACAGGAGTGCGCGTCCGGACTCGGTGATGGTCAGCACTTTCCGTCGCAGATCGTGGGCGTCGGCGGACCGGCCGATCAGTCCGCGCTCGACCAGGGCGGCCACTGCGGTCGCGACTGATTGATGCCGGATCTGGTCCGCGCGTGCCAGATCGGCGACCGTCGCCGGTCCGTCGCGGTCGAGGCGTTTGAGGATCGACACCTGTGAGAGTGAGACGTCTCGGGCCGGGGAAACCGCGCGCATGCGCCGGACCAGACCGCTGACCACGGCCTGTAATTCCTCGGCGATCTTCTCGTTGTCACTTGTCGAACCGCTCATAACTCCCTAAAGTACAGCAAGACTGCGCAGTCAACCTGTATATCTCGCGGCGTATCAAGGAGATTCGATGGGAATCGTCGGCAAGCTGCTGTCGAACTGGCGGGCGGGAGAGGAGGGGCTGGCCTGGAACCTGCCGAACCTGGCGGGGGCCGACAGCCTCCGGATCACCAGCCCGGATTTCGCGCACGAGACCACGCTGGACCTGCGGCATGCCGGGAAAAGGATTGGCGGGGAGGATCTTTCGCCGGAACTCGCCTGGGCTGAGGTGCCCGCAGGCACGGCGCAGCTGCTCGTGGTGATCGAGGATCCGGATGCGCCGGGATCGACCCCGTTTGTGCACTCTGTGGCGCTGGTGGACCCGGCGCTCACCGGGATACCGCGCGGTGGCCTTTCGGCCGACCGACCCGCGGAGGGCGTCGTCGTCCTGCGATCCGGTTGGGGCCGTGGCTATATGGGGCCGTCCCCGATCAAGGGCCACGGCCCGCACCGCTACGTCTTCGAGCTCTTCGCGCTGACCGAGCCGCTCGAACTGGGCGGCGGTAAGTCACTCGAGGCCGCCAAGCCGCGCGAGGTGCTCGCCGCGGCCCGGGCGACGGCCCGCGGGCGGATCGACGGCTTCTACGAACGCCCCTGAGAACCGGTAGTCGTCCAGGTCGAAATGAGCTGCGCGCCATGCGGCTTCGGGAGTGCTCATGGCGCGCAGCGGGACATCGCCGTTCTTGTCGAAGTAGTAGGAGTTGGCCAGCGCACAGCTGTCCTGCCAGAACACCTGGGTGCCGCGCCGCGACAGCATCTCCGCGAAGTAGCGGTCGTTGGCCTCGGCGGTGACCTCGATGCGGGTGGCGTTGCGGCGGCGCGCATTTCGGAGCAGCCGCAGGATGTGGGTGGTCTGCATCTCGATGAGTGTGAAGTAGGACGCGCCGTTGTAGCCGTAGGGCCCGATGATGGTGAAGAAGTTGGGGAATCCGGGCACGCTGACACCCTCGTAGGCCTGCAGCCGGTGGGTGTCCCACCAGTCCTCCAGCCGGGTGCCACCGCTGCCGTGCAGATCGAAGGTCGGCATATTGCCCGACTCCATGACCTTGAAGCCGGTGGCCATGATGAGCACGTCGACCTGATGATGCCCGCCGCTGGTGCGCAGGCCGCTGGCGGTGATCTCGGTGATGGGATCGGTGTCGAGGGTGACGTTCTCGCGATTGAACGTCTTCAGATAGTCGTTGGAGAACGACGGCCGCTTGCAGCCCAGCGCGTACTTCGGCGTCAGCTTCTCGCGAATCTCGGGGTCGCGCACCTGATTCCGCAGATGCGCGAGGCCCTGCCGCTCGCCGACCTTCACCACCGGCAGCACCTTGTAGTAGTGCGCGGAGAGCGGGAACGTGAGCTCCACGAACGCCTGGCTCACCCACCGGGTCAGGAACTGTCCGCCCGGCAGCCGCATCAGGGCGCGCACCGGGGGCGGCATGGGCGCGTCCGGCCGGGGCAGGCACCAGATCGGGGTGCGCTGGAAGACAACGAGTTCCGATACCTGCTTCGCGATCTCCGGAATGATCTGGATGGCGGACGCACCGGTGCCGATGATGCCAACCCTTTTGCCGCGCAGATCGATGTCGTGATCCCAGCGCGCGGTGTGCATGGTGAGGCCCCGGAACCGTTCCGCACCGGGGATTTCCGGCAGCTTGGGCCGGGTCAGCACCCCGGTCGCGCCGATCAGGAACCGGCAGGTGAGCTCCTCGCCATCGCTGGTCCGCACCCGCCACAGGTGCAGGTCGTCATCGAAGTCCGCGCGCTCGATGGTGGTGCCGAACCGGATCCGCGGCCGCAGTCCGTACTTCTGCACACAGTGCTCGGCGTACGCCTTCAGCTCCCGGCCGGGCGCATACACCCGCGACCAGGACCGCTGCTGCTCGAACGAGTACTGGTAGCTGAACGACGGAATGTCCACGGCGATACCGGGATAGGTGTTCCAGTGCCAGGTCCCGCCCACCCCGTCGGCCTCGTCGATCATGATGAAGTCGTCGAAGCCCGCTCTGCGCAGGGCGATAGCGGTCCCGATCCCCGAGAATCCGGCTCCCACAATGACGATCTCGTGATTCACCACGGTGCTGGTCACAGCTTGTCCTCCGCGTAGATGATGCAGTCCACCCGATGCTCGACCCCGTCCACGGTGCGAATCCCGTGCGGCGCGAGCCGGGCGACGGGCCAGGCGATGAGCGTGCAGTTCTGCTGCCCGAGGGCTCGGTAGTACCGGCTGTGCACACGAACTCCGGCGGCTTGGTCGGGTGTCAATTGCCGCCGCTGCCACGAATCGGCCACCTGCAGACGGAGATTCGTCGCGGCTACGTGCCTCAGAACCAGCCCGACGAGCCGCCCAGCCAGCGCGATCGCCCCCTCCGTCATCCCGGCATGCTTTTGGCCGGGATCCATACCGGCTGTGGGGTCGCTGATGGCGTTGGATTCCGGCCAAAAGCGCGCCGGAATGACAGGGGGAGCGGGTAATTGGCGCAGCAGCAGTCCAGCTCCGGGCACGGGCGGGGTCGGCAGGATCCAGATCGGGTCGTGCTGGAATACCGTCACTCGGCGGGCCTGCTCGACCACAGGCGGCACCACCCGGGCCAACGCGCTGCCGCCGCCGATCACCGCGACGTGCAAGCGGTCGAGTTCGTGCTGGTCGCGCCAGTGCCTGCAGTGCACGATGGGGCCGGTATAGGTTTCGCGGACTCTGCGGGAGTCGCTCCGGCGGATCGGGGAGGTCATTTCGCCACCGGCTCGTAGGTCAGCGCCTTGGACCAGGACGGGGTGCGCCCGAGCACGCGGACCGGGAAGTGGTCGATGGCCCTGTTCAGGGCGTCGTTGATGCCCTGGATGGGCTGTAGCCGGTTGATGGTGGCGCGGCCGTGCAAGCGGACCACATGGAACAGCGGCACCCGTTTGATGTCGGGACTGCGTTCCCCGGCTTTCTCATAGCGCCGCACGGCATTCCAGAGCTTCTCCTCGTCCAACCCCATCGCCATGATGTTGGTGGACATGCGCGACAGCAGCGGCGTGTACAGCAGCGCACCCATCAGCAGGGTGGGCCGCAGCGCGTACCCGGCCGTCTCGATGGCGATGCGTCGCATCGGTCCCGCACCCAGCTGTTCGAGCACCTGGAAGCCGACCGCCAGATGCCGGGACTCATCGCTGTTGATGTGCCGGAAAACCTCGTGGCACAGCGGATCTCGCACCTCGTCGAGCAGGAACTTGACCAGTGCCCCGTCGAGCGCGCACTCCAGTGACGGAATCACCGTGCCCAGCACGGGCAGCGTCAGCCCGTCCCCGTACTTGTCCAGCCATTCGATGACGAGCCGAATGTTCTTGTTGGGCACCGGCATCTCGTCCCCGTCGAGCATGCCCCAGCGCCGCATCAACGCCAGTTCGGCATTGGCGTGCTTCTGCTCCTCGGCGTGGAAGTACCGGTAGATCTCCTTGAGCGGCCCGTCGGGTGCGTGCAGGGTGAGCGCCGCGAAGCCGCGCGCGCCCACGTGTTCGATCCACACCAGGTCGGCCATGAACTTCGTCAGCGCGGGCCGTTGCTCGTCGGTGATGAGCTCGGCTCCCGGTGCGTCCCAGTCGATATCGGCCAGCGCCCACTGTCGTTCCTGGATGACGGTGAGCATGTCGGGGTACGTGAACGCCATTGTTCAACTCCTTGCAGTGACTAGCGCACCAGCCGCTCCAACAGTCCGGCGGCGCGCGTGTAGGGCTCGGGTAGCAGTCGTTTGGCCTGCCAGATGGCCTTGGCCTCGATTTGCGGGACCACGTAGAGCTGGCCGCGGTCCACGGCGTCGAGGGTGGCGCGGGCGATGGCGGTGGGCGGGCGGCCGGTCCAGCGCAGCAGTCGGTCGCCCCACTGCTGGAGGCTCTCGTCGCCGATCGACACGCCGTCCAGGATGTTGGTGCGCACCCCGGTCGGGCACAGCACGGTGACGGTGATGCCGGTGCCCGACAGCTCCGCCGCGAGGGTCTCCGACAGGGCCAGCACCCCCGCCTTGCTCACGTTGTAGGCGGCCATCCGGGGCGCGGAACCGAAGGCGGCCGCGGAGGCGACGTTCACGATGGACCCGTGCCCGGCCTCGCGGAGCAGCGGCGTGAAGACGTGGCAGCCGTGGATGACTCCCCACAGGTTCACATCGAGCACCTGATGCCATTCGGCGGGCGGCGCCTCTCCGATCACGGTGCCGCCGCGCCCGATGCCCGCATTGTTGACCACCAGATCCGGGCTCTTGCCGAACCACTCCTCGGCGGTGTGGGCGAGCGCGGTGACATCGTCGAGGTTGCGCACATCACAGACCGTGTCGAAGGCCTTTCCGCCTGCGGCGGCGACCAATTCGACGGTCTCGCGGGCGCGTTCGGCATCGATGTCGGAGCAGACCACCCGGCCGCCGCGCTTGCCGATCTCGAGGGCGAAACCGCGGCCGATGCCGCTGCCCGCACCGGTCACCACCGCATCCGCCTGCTGGGTGCGGCGGGATCCGCCGAAGGGGTTGAGTCGCATGGGAACTCCCGTGGCCGTGCCATCCGGGCGGTCAATTGGTGGCGTATGCCACCACTGGCCGCACCTGCCACCAATTAGGCTCCGGGTGCGCTACTTTGTCAACTATGGAAGGGTCCGCACGCACGGCCGCGAAGGCGCCCGCAAAGGCCACCGCGCCCGCCCGCACCGGCGGCAGCACCTGGGGCGGGCGCACCCAGGAGGAGCGCCGCGCCGAACGCCGGGAGCGCCTGATCAGCGCGGCCCTGGAGATCTGGCTCGACAGCGGCTGGGCCGCGGTCACCATGCGCGGGGTCTGCACCCGCGCGGGCCTCAACGACCGCTACTTCTACGAGCATTTCACCGACCGTGACGACCTGCTCGGCGCGGTCTTCGACGAGGTCGGTTTCCAAGCGCTGGCGGAACTCTCGGCGGTGGTGGCGGAGAACCTGGCGCATCCGGCCCTGGGCATCCTGCACCTGGCCATCGCCCGCGCGGTCACCCTGCAGACCGAGGGACCGGCTCGCATCCTCTTCGGCGATCACGCCGGGAGCCGAGTCCTGGAACAGCGCCGCACGGCCCTGCTCACGGAGTCGACGGACCTGCTGATCGCCACCGCGCGCCCCTATCTGCGCCCCGGGGTGGACGAATCCGACCTGCGCATGGGCGTTCTCATGGGCATCGGCGGCTTCATCGAACTGCTGACGGCCTGGCGCACCGGCGCGATCGACGCCGACCCGGCCCGCATCGTCGACCACGTGAGCCGCACCGCCGACGCCCTGGGCACCCTGTACCTGGCCTTCCCGGACTGAGGGCTACTTCACCGCCCACACCATCGACTCGGGTCCGGCCAGCTGCTCGGTGATCGGTTCGTGGAAACCGGTGTCGGTCAGCCAGGTTCGCAGCTCGGCGGGGGTGTAATCGAAGCCGCCGGGGGTCTCGATGAGCATATTGAGGCTCATCAGCAGGCCCGGCAGGTTGGTGCGCCGTTCGTCGTCGATGAAGGACTCGTACACCAGGATCGCGCCGCCGTCGGGCAGGGCGCGGTACGCCTTCTCCAGCAGCATCAGCTTGGTGGGCAGATCCCAGTCGTGCAGGATGTGGCCGAACACCAGCACGTCGGCCTCGGGCAGGTCACCGACGAAGAAGTCGCCCGGCTCGAAGGTGATCCGATCCTCCACCGGCGCACTGTATTCGGCGAAGATGGGCTCGACCAGCGGCAGGTCGTAGCCGATGCCGTGCAGGTGCGGGTTGGTTTCCAGGACGGTGCGCAGCAGCGCGCCCTGCGCGGTGCCGATGTCGGCGACCGTCTTCCAGCGATGCCAGGGGAACAGCTCGGCGATGGGGTGCGCGCTGGGCAGCGTCAGCCCGGTCATGGCGCGCTGAAAGTCGTAGAGCCGCCGCGGATCCCGATACAGCGCGGTGAAGAAGTCACCGCCGTCCTTGGCCTCGTTCTGCGGCAGCCCGGTGCGCAGCCCCTCGGTGAGGCCGCCCCAGAACGGATACAGCCGGGCGGCCGCCATCTCCAGGAAGCCGCCGATGTATTCGCTGCCCGTGCTGTCCAGGTAGGTGGCGGTGTCGGCGGTGTTCGCGTAGCGATCGTCGGTGCGCCGCAGCATGTCCATGGCAACCAGCGCGTCGAGGAAGTCGCGGGTGGAGCGCGGGTGCAGGCCCAGTTCCCGGCGCAATTGCTCGGCGGTCAGTTGCCGATGCCCGAGCACCGTGAACACCCCGAGTTCGACGGCACTGAGCAGGGTCCGGGACTCCCAGAAACCCATTCCGATCCGCAGGATCCGCTCCATGGCGCTTCACGATAGCCACAGCGACCCTTCGGCAAAGGCAATTCCGTTGCACCGGCGCGGTTCATCCCGCTCGCCGGGAAAGCCGGGCGCCTAGAGCACGTCGATCCCGTAGACCCGTTCGGCATTGCGGCGGAAGATCTGCTCGATCGCCTTGTCGTCGGCCCCGTGCCCGGCCAGTGCGGTGGCCACCGCCTCCGCCGCGTTGGGGATGCTCGTAATCGGTTTGTCCACCGGGAAATTCGAGCCCCAGATCAGTCGGTCGGCACCGAAGACGTCCAGCGCGTGCTCGAGCATCGGCGAAATCCGTTCCAGCAGCACCGGAACCGGGGTCGGCGCATCGCGTTTCGGCACCGGATGCCCGAGGATCGGCATCATCAGCCCGCTCACCTTCGCGACCACATTGGGGTGGGCGGCCACCGCCGCGAGATCGTCGCGCCAGCGCACGAACAACTCCCGCCGCTGCCCCGGATGCTGTCCGGTATGGCGGCCTACCGGCCCGAAAATCCCTGCGGGCGTGCCGAGATGGTTGAGCACGATGGTGGTCTCCGGATGGCGTTCGGCCAGCGCCGCCACCTCCGGCAGCTGCCCCGAGTACACCCAGGCTTCGAAGGCCAGGCGCCGATCCGCCAGCACGCCGAAGCCATTCAGGAACGCGGGCGAAGCGAGGATGCCCGGACCTCTACCCATTGCCCGCACGGCCGGATCCGGATGCTGCTCGACCCGCGCCCGAATGCCCCGGAACCGCGGCGACGCCGCCTGATGTGCGTCGAGCAGGGCCGCGAAATCGGGTGCGGTCGGATCCCCCGCGCCCATGATCGCGCCCAGCGCGGGCGTATCCACGCCGAACGGCAGGCTCGCCACCCATCGCGTCTCCTCGGCCTGCGCGAGCGGCCCCTTGCCGTTCCACTCCACCTCGATGTGCACGATCGCCTCGACGGGGACGTCTCCGACGTCGGCCTGATAGTCGCGTGGCAGATACGGGTGCACGAACGGTGTCGGATCTCCGACGAACTCACGGTCCTTGCGCGGTGCGATCCGCTTGACCAGATCGATCGGCACCGGCACATACCGGAACAGTCGCGCCAGCGCGCTGAACTCCCGCGGCGTCGTCAGCGGATCGAACTGATGAATGTGCGCGTCCACGACAGTCATTCCCGCAAGGTCCATGAGGTCTCTTCCGTCCGGGTCAGCCTGTCCGGATTGTTCCACGCCCGCCGTTCGGCATTCATGAAATCGGACATGCCACACCCGGAAACGACCGTGCCGCGCCCCGACGAGGTGGGGCGCGGCACGGTCGCTGGCCGCCGGGGCGGTCGGGTCAGGGGAGGATCTGGGGGATGACGTCGGGGTTCAGCAGGCCGATCAGGGCTCCGATGCCGCCGCCGATCAGCGCGCCCAGGGCCGAGCCGCCCAGCATGCCGGGGACCGAGGCGACGACCGAGCCGAGGGCGGCACCGCCCGCGCTACCGGTGAGTGCGCCCGCGGCCGCGCCGTTGAGGGCGGGGTCGGGGAACTGGGCATTGGGGTTGGTGGCCACATCGAGCGGCACGCCGTCGGCGACCGGGGTGACCTGGACCGGCACGGCGGTGGTGTCCGGTGCCTCGGCGGACGCCACGCCCGCGAAGAGGGTGGCGGCCGCGGTGAGGGAGACGGCCGCGGCCGCCAGCTTGGCAGTGGTTCCGAGGGTGGTTGGGCGCATCATCATTCAGGTATAGCTGTGAAATTGCTGCCCTTCTGAAATTGGCGCGCACCTGAATTCTGTGAATTGCGTTCCCCTGGAACAGAATTAATAGCGCCCTGCTATATCGGCTGGTGAAATGGCAAGGCGCTATTCAGGTTTTGTATCAGACATTGCGCCGATACTGGCCGCCGACGGTGAAGAAAGTGTCGGTGACCTGCTGAAGTGTGCAGACACGCGCGGCATCCATCAGCACGTCGAAGACGTTCTCGTCACTCGACGCGGCCGCCGCGAGACGGGCCAGCGCGGCAGGTGCCCGATCCCGATGGCGATCGGTGAATTCGCGGACTCGTTGCAGCTGAGACTGTTTTTCGGATTCGGTGCCGCGCGCCAATTCCAGCACCCGATGTTCTTCCTCGTGCGGATTGCGGAAGGTGTTGACGCCGATGATCGGCAGGCTGCCGTCGTGCTTGCGGCGCTCGTAGAGCATGGACTCGTCCTGGATGCGGCCGCGCTGGTAGCCGGTCTCCATCGCGCCCAGCACACCGCCGCGTTCGCTGATCCGCTCGAATTCGCGCAGCACCGCCTCTTCGACCAGGTCGGTGAGCTCGTCGATGATGAAGCTGCCCTGCAAGGGATTCTCGTTCATCGCCAGGCCCCACTCGCGATTGATGATGAGCTGAATCGCCAGGGCGCGGCGCACCGATTCCTCGGTGGGCGTGGTGACGGCCTCGTCGTAGGCATTGGTGTGCAGGCTGTTGCAGTTGTCGTAGACGGCGATCAGCGCCTGCAGCGTGGTGCGAATGTCGTTGAAGCTCATCTCCTGTGCGTGCAGCGACCGCCCGGAGGTCTGAATGTGGTACTTCAGCTTTTGGGAACGGTCGTTGGCACCGTACTTGTCGCGCATGGCGATAGCCCAGATCCGCCGCGCCACCCGGCCGATCACCGAGTATTCGGCGTCCATGCCATTGGAGAAGAAGAACGACAGGTTGGGCGCGAAATCGTCGATGTCCATGCCGCGCGCCAGATACGCCTCCACGTAGGTGAACCCGTTGGCCAGCGTGAAGGCCAGCTGGCTGATCGGGTTCGCCCCGGCCTCGGCGATGTGATAGCCGGAGATCGAGACCGAGTAGAAGTTGCGGACGCCGTTGCGCACGAACCATTCCTGGATATCCGCCATCATGCGCAGGCTGAATTCGGTGGAGAAGATGCAGGTGTTCTGGCCCTGATCCTCCTTGAGAATGTCGGCCTGCACGGTGCCGCGCACGGTGGCGAGCGTGCGGGCACGCAGCTCGGTGGCTTCCTCGGCGGTGGGCTCACGCCCCTGCTCGTCCGAGAACTGTTGCACCGCTTGATCGATCGCGGCATTGAGGTAGTAGGCGAGAATCGTCGGCGCGGGACCATTGATGGTCATCGACACCGAAGTGGTCGGCGCATCCAGATCGAATCCGTCGTAGAGCGCCTTCATATCGTCGAGCGAGGCGATGGAAACCCCCGAGGTCCCCACCTTCCCGTAGATATCGGGCCGTTCCGCCGGATCATGCCCGTACAGGGTCACCGAGTCGAAAGCCGTCGAAAGCCGTTTGGCCTCGGCATGTTCCGACAGCACCTTGAACCGCCGATTGGTCCGGAACGCATCACCTTCCCCGGCGAACATGCGCGCGGGATCCTCGTTGTCGCGCTTGAATGCGAACACCCCCGCCGTGAACGGGAACCGCCCCGGCAGATTCTCCGCCCGCAGGAACCGCAGCAGCTCACCGTGATCGGTGAACCGGGGGAGCGCCACCCGGGGAATCGAGCTGCCGGACAGGGTCTCCCGCCGCAGGGCGGTGCGCAACTCCCGATCGCGCACCCGAACGACCTGCTCGTCGCCCTGATAGGACTCGGCCACCGCGGGCCATTCCGCCAGCAGCGCGGCATTTTCTGGAGCCAACCCCTGCTTCGCGCGGGCCAGCAGCGAGCTGATGGACTCGTCGTCAGGCAGTTCCTCGAGCACCTGCGCCACCCGTTGCACGCGCTGCGCCGCCTCCACCTGCCGCGCGGTGTCCGCGTGGTAATCCCGGACCGCCTCGGCGATCTCGGCCAGATACCGCACGCGCTGCGGCGGAATGATCTGGGCGAACCGGGTCGAGGCGCGGGTATCCACGCGGGGCAGCACGCCCTCCTGCAATGGCAGTCCCGCCGCACCCAGTAGTCCGGCCAGGTGCTGGTAGAGCGCCGTCACGCCGTCATCGTTGAAAGTGGCCGCGCTGGTGCCGAATACCGGCATGTCCTCCGGCATGGCATGGAAGTCTTCGCGATTGCGCACCAATTGCCGGGACACGTCGCGCAAGGCGTCCTCGGCCCCGCGCCGCTCGAACTTGTTGATGGCCACCACATCCGCGTAGTCGAGCATGTCGATCTTCTCGAGCTGGGAGGCGGCGCCGAACTCCGGCGTCATCACGTACAGCGAGACATCCACATGCTCGGCGATGGCCGCATCACCCTGCCCGATGCCGGGGGTCTCCAGGATCACCAGGTCGAATCCCGCTGCCTTGCAGGCGATCACCATGGTGTCGATATCGTTCGGCAGCTCCCGCTCACCGCGCGTGGCCAGCGACCGGAAGTACACCCGTTCGCCGTCCAGCGCGTTCATCCGGATGCGGTCACCCAGCAGCGCGCCCCCACCGCGCCGCCGCGTCGGATCGACCGCCAGCACCGCCACCTGCAGCTTGTCCTGCTGATCGGTGCGCAACCGGCGAATGAGTTCGTCTGTGAGAGAGGACTTTCCGGAGCCGCCGGTGCCCGTGATGCCGAGCACCGGCACGTGCCGGGCGGTGGCAGCGGCGATCAGCGCCGCCCGATCCACTTCCGGCAGCGTGCCCTGCTGCAGGCAGGTGAGCGTGCGTGCCAAGGCCGCGCGATCCCCGGTCAGCACCGCGTCGACCGGCGCGGGCTTCAGCGAAAGATCCACGTCGCAAGCCGAAATCAGCTGATTGATCATCCCCGGCAGCCCGAGCCGCTGCCCGTCCTCCGGCGAGAAGATCGTCACCCCCGACTCGGCCAGCCGCGCGATCTCCTCGGGAATGATCACCCCGCCGCCCCCGCCGAAGATCTGAACATGCCCGGCCCCGGCCTCTTTTAACGCCTTGGCCAAGTACTCGAAGTACTCGATGTGCCCGCCCTGATACGAGCTGACCGCGATGCCCTGCACATCCTCGGTCACTGCCGCGTCCACGACCTCGCGCACGGCCCGGTTATGCCCTAGATGAATCACCTCGGCCCCTTGGGCCTGCAGGATTCTGCGCATGATGTTGATGGCCGCATCATGGCCATCGAACAGCGCAGCAGCGGTAACGAACCGCACTGGATTGACCGGGACATGCAACTCGGGCATGCGTGCCTCCACATGGAGAGCCGTTAGGTGTTGTGAATTATCACACAGCCAATACTTGGATGTCCAACTATAGGATCGCCACAGACCGCGCAATCGGCGCGCAAGCTTCACAAGCTTCGAGACAGGACTGGCATGGTTCGCGAACTGACTCATTTCATCGGCGGCAAGCACGTTCCGGGAACTTCGGGCAACTTCGGTGATGTCTTCAATCCCAGCACCGGGCAGGTTCAGGCCAAGGTGCCGCTGGCGAGCAAGAGTGAGGTCGAGGCGGTCATCGCGAACGCCGCCGCCGCGCAGCCCGCATGGGCCGCCATGAATCCGCAGCGGCGTGCCCGCATCCTGATGAAGTTCCTGACCCTGGTGCAGGACGAGATGGATTCCCTCGCCGCGCTGCTGTCCAGCGAGCACGGCAAGACCGTCGCCGACGCCAAGGGTGATATCCAGCGCGGCCTCGAGGTCATCGAATTCGCCTGCGGCATCCCGCATCTGCTCAAGGGTGAGTACACCGAGAGCGCCGGCACCGGCATCGACGTGTACTCCATGCGGCAGCCGCTGGGTGTCGTCGCGGGCATCACCCCGTTCAACTTCCCGGCCATGATCCCGCTGTGGAAGGCCGGACCGGCGCTGGCCTGCGGTAATGCCTTCGTGCTCAAGCCTTCCGAGCGCGATCCGTCGGTGCCGCTGCGCCTGGCCGAACTGTTCCTCGAGGCCGGACTGCCCGCGGGCATCTTCAACGTGGTCAACGGCGACAAGGTGGCCGTGGACACGCTGCTGCACGACGACCGGATCAAGGCCGTCGGCTTCGTCGGCTCCACCCCGATCGCGCAGTACATCTACGAGACCGCGTCGGCCAACGGCAAGCGCGCCCAGTGCTTCGGTGGGGCCAAGAACCACGCCATCGTCATGCCCGACGCCGACCTCGACGATGTCGCCGACCAGCTGATCGGCGCGGGCTACGGCTCGGCCGGTGAGCGCTGCATGGCGATCTCGGTCGCGGTGCCGGTCGGCGAGGAGACCGCGGATCGCCTGCGCGCCAAGCTGATCGAGCGCATCGGCAAGCTCAATGTCGGCGTCTCCGACGACCCGGGCGCGGACTTCGGCCCGCTGGTCGGCCGCGACGGCGTGGACCGCGTCAACAACTACGTGCAGATCGGCGTGGACGAGGGCGCGGAGCTGGTCATCGACGGCCGCGGCCTGGTGGTCGAGGGCGGCGAGGACGGATTCTTCGCGGGCGCAACGCTGTTCGACAAGGTCACCGCGGACATGCGTATCTACAAGGAAGAGATCTTCGGCCCGGTGTTGGCCATCGTGCGCGCCAAGGACTACGAAGAGGGCCTGCGCCTGGCCAACGAGCACGAGTACGGCAACGGCGTTGCCATCTTCACCCGCGACGGCGACACCGCCCGCGACTTCGCCGCCCGCGTGCAGGTCGGCATGGTCGGCATCAATGTCCCGATCCCGGTGCCGATCGCGTACCACACCTTCGGCGGCTGGAAGCGTTCCGGCTTCGGCGATCTCAACCAGCACGGCCCGGACTCGATCCGCTTCTACACCAAGACCAAGACGGTGACGCAGCGCTGGCCCGCGGGACAGAAGGAATCCAATGCCTTCGTCATCCCGACCATGGACTGATTGATGTTCGTACTTGACGAGGACGAGAAGGCGATCGTCGAGACCGCCCGCGACTTCGCCGACGAACTGCTCGCGCCCCATGCCCTGGAATGGGATGAGCGCAAGCACTTCCCGGTGGATGTGCTGCGCAAGGCGGGCTCGCTCGGCCTGGGCGGCATCTACATCCGGGAGGACGTGGGTGGCTCGGAGCTGCGGCGGCTGGACGCCGTGCGCATCTTCGAGCAGCTCTCCACCGGCTGCCCGGCCATCGCCGCCTACATCTCCATCCACAACATGGCGACGTGGATGATCGACAGCTACGGCAATGCGGCGCAACGCAATCGCTGGCTGCCGGGGCTGACCTCGATGGACCTGCTGGCCTCCTACGCGCTCACCGAGCCGTCGGTGGGCTCGGATGCGGCGGCCTTGAGCACCAGGGCCGTTCGCGACGGCGAGGACTACATCCTCAATGGCGCAAAGCAGTTCATCTCCGGGGCCGGGGCCAATGACGTCTACGTCATGATGGTGCGCACCGGAGACACCGGGGCGCGCGGCATTTCGGCGCTCATCGTCCCGGCCGACACCCCCGGACTCTCGGTGGGGCCGAACGAACGGAAGATGGGCTGGAACGCGCAGCCCACCCGCCAGGTCATCCTCGAGGACGCCCGGGTGCCGGTCGCCAACCTCCTCGGCAACGAGGGTGACGGCTTCCGCATCGCCATGAACGGGCTCAACGGCGGGCGGCTGAACATCGCCGCCTGCTCGCTGGGCGGCGCGCAGGAGGCACTGGATCGGACCGTGTCCTATCTGGCGCAGCGCAAGGCGTTCGGGTCGCGGCTGCTCGACAACACCGCCCTGCAGTTCGAACTCGCCGACATGCGCACCTCGCTGGAGGCCGCCCGCACCCTGTTGTGGCGCGCCGCGGCCGCCCTGGACGCCGATGCCGACGACAAGGTCGAGCTCTGCGCCATGGCCAAGCGGTTCGCCACCGACGCCGGGTTCGAGGTGGCCAACAAGGCCCTGCAACTGCACGGTGGCTACGGTTACCTGGCCGAATACGGCATCGAGAAGATCGTTCGCGACCTGCGGGTGCATCAGATTCTCGAGGGCACGAACGAAATCATGCGGGTGGTCGTCGCCCGCTCGGTGGTAGGAGCAGCATGAGCGAACCCGAGGTGTTGATCGAGAAGCGCGACGGCCTGGGCCTGATCACGCTCAACCGGCCCCGGGCCATCAACGCGCTCAACCACCCGATGGCGTTGACCATCCTGGAGGCGCTGCGCGCCTGGGCGGACGACGACGAGGTGCGCACGGTGGTGCTCACCGGCGCGGGCGAGCGTGGACTCTGCGCGGGCGGCGACATCGTCGCCATCCACAACGACGCCAAGCACGCTGTCGCGCAGGGCGATTCGCCGGAGGTCTCGGCCGACTCGCCCAGCGGCAAGTTCTGGCGCGACGAGTACATCCTCAACGCGCTGATCAAGAACTACCCCAAGCCGTACGTCGCGGTCATGGACGGCATCGTCATGGGCGGCGGCGTCGGCCTGTCCGGCCATGCCTCGCACCGCATCGTGACCGAGCGGTCCATGGTCGGCATGCCCGAGACCGGCATCGGCTTCATCCCCGACGTCGGCGGCACCTGGCTGCTGGCCCACGCGCCCGGCGAGATCGGCACCCACGTCGCGCTCACCACCGCGCGCATGTCCGCGGGCGACGCCATCGCGGCCGGATTCGCCGACTACTTCGTGCCGTCGGAGCACCTGTCCGCGCTGCTGGAAGCCCTGCGCGACAACGAGATCGAGGTGGCCATCGCGAAATTCGCACAGCCCGCACCGGTTTCGGAGTTCGTCGCCCAGCAGGACTGGATCGACTCCTGCTACAGCGCCGACACCGTCGAGGAGATCGTGCACCGGCTGGAGATCGACGGCCGCGCCGAGGCCGCCAAGGCGGCCACCGACATCCTCTCGAAATCCCCGGTGGCACTGAAGGTCACGCTGCGCTCGCTGCGCAGCGCCCGGCACGCCGCCGACCTCGAGGTAGCGCTGAACCAGGAATACCGGGTCTCGGCCGCCTCCCTTAACACCCACGACCTGGTGGAAGGCATTCGCGCCCAGGTCATCGACAAGGACCGCAACCCGCAGTGGTCGCCCGCCACCCTGGCCGACGTCACCACCGCCGACGTGGACGCCTACTTCGGCGACCTCGGCAATCGCGAACTGGGACTGTAAGGACGCGCAAATGAGCAACAACACCAAGGTCGGGTTCCTCGGACTCGGCCATATGGGCGGGCCCATGGCCGCCAACCTGGTCAAGGCCGGATACGACGTGCTGGCCTTCGACCCGGTACCGGCCGCGCAAGCCCAGGCCCGCGAGGACGGCGCGACCGTCGTAGCGACTGCCGCGGAAGCGGTTTCGGCCTCCGACATCGTCATCACCATGCTGCCCAACGGCCGCATCGTGCTCGACCTCTACGGCGACGTGCAGCCCGCCGCCAAGCCCGGCACCCTGTTCGTCGACTGCTCCACCATCGACGTCGCCGACGCCAAGCAGGCCGCGGAACTCGCTGCGGCAGCGGGACATCGAGCCCTCGACGCCCCCGTCTCCGGCGGTGTCGCGGGCGCGGCCGCGGGCACCCTCACCTTCATGGTGGGCGGCGCGGTCGCCGACTTCGCCGACGCCCTGCCGCTGTTGGAGGTCATGGGCGGCAAGGTCGTGCACTGTGGTGGCGCGGGCGTCGGCCAGGCCGCCAAGATCTGCAACAACATGCTGCTGGGCATCTCCATGATCGGGCTCTCGGAAGCCATCGTGCTGGGCGAGAAGCTGGGCCTGACCCACGACAAGTTCTTCGACGTGGTG
Organism: Nocardia heshunensis; assembly: GCF_054782115.1. Classification (NCBI taxonomy): domain Bacteria; kingdom Bacillati; phylum Actinomycetota; class Actinomycetes; order Mycobacteriales; family Nocardiaceae; genus Nocardia; species Nocardia heshunensis. The sequence continues at coordinate 284,504 of NZ_BAAGTC010000029.1, forward strand.
TCCACCGCGTCGGGCCAGTCGTGGGCGCTGACCTCGTACTGCCCGGTCCCGGGACCGGTTCCGGCCAGCCCCGCCAACAACGACTACAAGCCGGGCTTCGCGACCGCGCTGATGAACAAGGACCTCGGTCTGGCCGCGAACGCGCTGCGCGCCAACGGTGTCGACGGGCAGATCGGACAGCTCGCCGCCGACATCTACGACCGCTTCAACCAGGAGGAAGCGGGCAAGGACTTCTCGGCTATCGTCACCGATATCCGCAAGCGATCTGAAGGGGAGACGGCGTGACCGACTTCGAGACCATTCTGCTGGAGCGTAAAGGCCGCGTCGCGCTGATCACGCTGAACCGGCCGAAGGCCCTCAACGCGCTGAATTCGCAGGTCCTGACCGACATTTCGGCCGCGCTCGACGAGCTCGAGAACGACAACGAGATCGGCGCCGTCGTGCTGACCGGTTCCGAGCGTGCCTTCGCGGCGGGCGCGGACATCAAGGAGATGCAGAGCAAGTCCTACATGGACATGTTCCTGACCGACCACTTCGGTGGTTGGGACCGCCTGGTCGCGTTCCGCAAGCCGATCATCGCCGCGGTCGCCGGATACGCCCTCGGCGGCGGCTGCGAACTCGCCATGATGTGCGACATCCTGCTCGCCGCCGACACCGCCAAGTTCGGGCAGCCCGAGATCAAGCTCGGCGTTATCCCCGGCATGGGCGGCTCGCAGCGCCTCACCCGCGCCGTCGGCAAGGCCAAGGCGATGGATCTCATCCTCACCGGCCGCAATATGGACGCCGAAGAGGCCGAGCGCGCGGGCCTGGTCTCGCGCATCGTCCCGGCCGCGGAGCTCGTCGCCACCGCCATGGAGGTCGCCGAGACCATCGCGTCCATGTCGCTGCCGTCGGTCATGATCGCCAAGGAAGCCGTCGACCGCGCCTTCGAGACCACCCTCACCGAGGGGCTGCGCTTCGAGCGTCGCGTCTTCCACTCGCTGTTCGCCACCGACGACCAGAAGGAAGGCATGACCGCCTTCGTCGAGAAGCGGCCTGCCAACTTCACTCACAAGTGAGCGAATTCAGCTGCAGCTGAGAGGGGTTCGGGGACCAGGTCCCCGAGCCCCTTTTTCGATGGAGTGGCACCGACCGGATTCGGCTGTGCTCAGCCGTGTTTCGGGGGGCCGACCACTTCGACCGTGGGCGGCTTGCCGTCGGTGTGGTCGCCGCCGTCGCGGTTCATGGCCAGCGCGCCCACGATGGTGCCGCCCAGGGTGGCGGTAACCGCCACGGCCGCAACGATCTTGCGGCGGGAAACGGGGGAGGAGGGAGCCTCGTGTGCGCCCGAGTGCGGTGTCAGATGGACGCTGCGGATGCTGCGGGCCGACGGCCGTTCGGCGGCCAGCAGGACCGCGCCGCGGGTGGAGACGAATTCGGGCTCGGGATCGTAGATGAGCGGCAGCTCCAACTGCTGCTTCAACTCGTCGCGGATGCTCTTGTTGCGGGTGCAGCCGCCCAGCAGGGCGATCCCGGTGGGCCGGATACCCGTCTCGTCGACCATATGGCGGACGAACGAGGCGGAGTGATGGATACCGGCCTCGACGAGTTCGGCGAAGTCGCTGCGGGTGACCACGAAGCGCTGCCCGGTGATCGGGTCGCAGACGGCCAGCACGCGCTCGGACGCCAGGGCTTCCTTCTGGCGGCGTGTCGTGGCCATATCGAGGGTGACGCCACCGCGGGTGAGCAGCCAGCGCAGCAGGGCGTCGTGGCCGTCACCGCCCAGGACGGTGCTGCGCTTGGTGGCGAGGACGGCATCGGTTCGGCAGTCGATCTGGGTGAGGGTCAGGCCGGAAGCACCTAGGTCGTAGAGCAGGACCGAGCCCTCGGTGGGCAGTCGCCCGGTGAATCGGAGATATCGGAGTTGGGCCACCGGCTCGTCGATGACGGTGAGGCGATTGCGGCCGGCGGCGGTCCGAACGGACTCGGCGTGCGAGGTACAGCGGCAGGTCACGGCGATGCCGGTAATGAATTCGTCCCGCTTGGCGGCCGATTTGCGCATCAGCCGGATGGCCTCGAACACCGCCTCCTCCATGCTGCCGCCACCGGCCCGGCGTAAGACCTTGCAACGGTCGATGGGGGGCAGATGCGGCTGGTCGGAATGGGTGAGCATGGCGCGTGCGCCAGCAGCGCCCGCCGACACCCCGAGGACCAGCACCATGGCCTCAATGGTGAACCTTTTGTGAGCCGAATCCAAGACTATGACGCAGGAAATTGGCTGTTGGGTCGCTGAAGGGTTACTGACCGGCCCACCGTGTCGGCGAGCTACCCGGATCGAAGTCGCCGGCCGCCTGACGGAACTCCGACAGCAATTCCAGCAATAACTGCAAACGTTGCGGCGGCAGTCCGGCCTCGGCGAAAACCCGCCGGTTCAGTTCAGTGGTGGCCTTGGCCACCAATTCTCTTCCGGCATCGGTGATTTCGATGAGCGTCGCCCGCCGGTCACTCGGATGTGGCACACGCTTCACCAAATTCGCCGCCTCCAGGCGGTCGACGGTGTTGGTGACCGAGGTGGGATGCACCTGCAGGCGGGCACTGGCCACCGCCATCGGCAGCGCGCCGGTTTTGCTGAAACTCAGCAGCATGAGTAGCTCGTAGCGGGAAAACGTCAAACCGGACGGTCGGAGAGCTTCGTCCACCCGGGCCATCACGATCTGCTGCGCCCGCACCAGCGAGGTCACCGCCGCCATGCCGTCGGCCACCTCGCCCCAGCCGTGCTCCGACCACTGACGATGCGCTTCCTCGATCGGATCGAGTGGCAACGGACGTGGTCGAGACATGCCCCCGATCATCGCATGTCACGAACCGGTTGGTTGAAGCGCCGAGCCGATTCGTGAAGGTGCACAGAAATCACCGTGATTTAAAGACTGTGCCGCGGGGCGGATTCCCGCGAGTATTGCCGAACACGATGCGGGTGTGTCCGAGCGGTTAGGAGCAGGTCTGCAAAACCTGTCACACGGGTTCGAGTCCCGTCGCTCGCTCCATCGGAGAAACGCCTCCCGGAACTGTCCGGGAGGCGTTTCTCGCGTTCACACCGTTGACAGCCCGGTGAGGTCGCGCGCCACCACGTGATTGCGGTCGGTGGACGTGCCCAGCGTGTATTCGGGTAGCAGCCCGAAGTATTCGCCCCGGGACCGGGAGCTCCAGCGCCGCGCCGAGTCGGTGCGGGTCTTGTAGAAGTTCAGCATGTAGCCGCCCTCGTAGAGGCGCAGCAGGGTGTAGCCGCCCGGATATTCCTTGCAGGCCGCCACTTCCAGGAACTCGACCGGGATCGGCAGGTCCGCGCGGGTGCGTCGATTGCGGTGGGTGTGGCCGGAATGATGCAGGAAGACGCCGGGGGCGTTGCGGTAGATCGATTGCAGCTCAGCGGCATTCGCGGCGTCGAGGATGAAGCTCGGGCCCGCGAGATTCGACCAGCCGGATTCGGTGGTGACGGGGTGATGGCCGAAAAGCATGGTGGGGCGGTCGGGATCGGCGGCGAGCAGGTCACGCAGCTGATCGAGCTGGGGGCGCTCCAGGATGCCGCCCGCGGCGTCGAGTTGGGTGGTGTCCAGCGCGATCACGCGCAGCTCGCCGAGTTCGTAGGACGTCAATTGCTGTCTGGCGCTGAAGGAATCACCCCAGCAGTCGTGGTGATCGAGGTACGGCGTGCAGCTCGCGTAGTCGTCGCCGAGGTGCGGGCGGTCGTGGTTGCCGCGCGCGGCGAACCAGTCCCGGCCCGGGACACCCCAGTTCGCGAGCGCGGTGTGCACGCCGCGCACCTGCTCGGGTGTCGCCTCGGCCGACAGGTCACCGGCCAGCAGCAGATGGTCGACGGCACGGTCGGGGCGGTGCATATCGTCGAGCAGCGCCGTCAACATGATCTCGGGATACGGTGCGAGACCGGGCTCTTGGCGGAAGCCTGGCGGCAGGCCCGCGGTGATGATGCCGCTGACTTCCTCGCCGTAGTGAATGTCGTTGGACAGCGCGATAGTTCGCAGCAGGCGGCCCGGCGGCGGCACCAGGGTGGTGAAAACGCCCTGTGCTTCGGGCGTATTCGGTTGCCTGGTAACCACATTGAGCGCGGGCGTGGCCGGAATGCCCGCCGAGCGCGCCTCGAAACGGTAGGTGCGGCCGGGTTCCAGCCCGGTGACCTCCGCGTAGTGATAGGCCGTCGGCTGCGAATCGCCGAAGACCTGGCGCAATCCGGAACCGTCGGCCGGGGCGAGCCAGACCTCGCTGTCGGCCTCGACCGGAACGGGATTGCCACTGGCGTCCGGACCGAACGTGGTCCAGGTGAAGATCGCGGTCCGATCGGTGATGGTGACGACCTCGAGATCGGTCACCACGACCGAACCCGGCTGTGCGCGAGCCGGACTCGCCCAGGCCACGGGTAGCGCCGCTGCCGCGAGCAAACCGAGGACCTGACGTCGGTTCGGGCCGCAGCAGCTCATGGTCGTCCTACTTCGCGTCGGTGGAGCAGACCTTCCATACGCCGTCTTCCTTGCGCAGATGCTCGGGGATGGAACGCTTGTCGGCCGCCGCGCCGGGCAGGGTGAAGGTGCCCAGGGTGACGGCGGTGGCGCGATCACCGGTGATGGTGATGCCCTGCACCGAATCGACCTTCATCGACACCCGGTTCTTGTCCATGGCCTGCTTCTGGGCGTCGGTGAAGGCGTCGTACTGGGCGCGGTCGCCCGCGCAGGTCTTGCCGACCGCCTGGGAGGCGCCACCGGAGTCCATGGCGTCGTAGAAACTCCGCAGCGCGGTCTCGACGCGCTTGTCCTCGCTGACCCCGGAGTCCTTGCCGTTCAACGTCACCGCGGTCGCGATGCCGCCGCCCACTAACACCACGGCGGCCACGCCGAGTCCGATGGTCAAGGGCGTTCGGCGATTCAGGGTCATCGAGATCCTTCGACTCGGGCGCGTATTCGGTTGCGGAACGTCTGGAGAGTACAGCGATTGCGTGTCGATTGGTGGGGTGGCATTTGAACGGGGAGGGTGGGAATGTACGTTGGTTAGGCAAACCTCACGGAAGGACGGTCATGACGGCGGCTCGATGGAAACTGGTGTCCGGAGCGCTGGCGGCGATCGCTGTCCTCGGTGCGACCACGGCCTGCTCGAACTCGTCCAAGGACGACAGCGAGATCCTGGTCTACAACGCGCAGCACGAATCCCTCACCAAGGAGTGGATCGACGCGTTCACCAAGGACACCGGCATCAAGGTGACCATCCGCAACGGCGGTGACACCGACCTGGGCAACCAGCTCGTCGCCGAGGGCAGCAAGTCCAAGGCCGACGTCTTCCTCACCGAGAACTCCCCGGCCATGGCCCTGGTCGAGAACGCCGGCCTGTTCGCCGACGTCGACAAGGACACCCTCGCGCAGGTCCCCGAGCAGTTCCGCCCCTCCACCGGCAAGTGGACCGGAATCGCCGCGCGCTCCACCGTTTTCGTCTACAACTCCGCCAAGCTCCCGGCCGACCAGCTGCCCAAGTCGCTGCTCGACCTGCAGCAGCCGCAGTGGAAGGGCCGCTGGAGCGCCGGTGCCTCGGGCGCGGACTTCCAGGCCATCGTGGCCGCCCTGCTCGCCCAGAAGGGTGAGGACGTCACCAAGGCGTGGCTCAAGGGCATGAAGGACAACGCGGTCATCTCGCAGAACAACACCACCGTCATGAAGGGCGCCAACTCCGGCCAGTTCGACGGCGGCGTGATCTACCACTACTACTGGTACCGCGATCAGGCCAACACCAAGGAGAACAGCAAGAACACCCAGCTGTTCTACTTCAAGAACCAGGACCCGGGCGCCTTCGTCTCCATTTCCGGTGGCGGCGTGCTGAAGTCGAGCACCAAGCAGGCCAACGCCCAGAAGTTCCTGGCCTTCATCACCTCCAAGAAGGGCCAGACCGTCCTGCAGACCGGTGACTCCATGGAGTACCCGATCGCCGCCGACGTCGCCGCCAACCCGGCGCTGCCGCCGCTGGCCTCGCTGGACGCGCCCAAGATCGACCCCAGCAAGCTGGACGCCAAGAAGGTCACCCAGCTGATGACCGAGGCGGGCCTGCTGTAACCGTGACCGTTCGGACCGAAGTGCCCACCGGGGCAACGAAGGTAACCGCGACCCGGGCCCTGCGGCCCGGGTCGCTGGTCACTGTCGCCGCACTGCTCATGGTGGCGGCCACCCTCGTACCGCTGGGCTACATCGTGTCCACGCTCGTCTCCACCGGCTGGCACGACACCGCGCAACTGGTGTTCCGGCCACGCGTCGGCGAATTGCTGCGCAACACCGTCGAATTGGTGGTGCTGACCGTCCCGATCTGCGTGACGCTCGGCGTCGGACTGGCCTGGATCGTGGAACGCACCGACGTGTGGGGCACGGCCTGGTGGGGGCCGATCTTCGCGGCGCCGCTGGCGGTTCCGGCGTTCGTCAACAGCTACGGCTGGGTCAGCGCCATCCCCTCCCTGCACGGACTGTGGGGTGGGGTGATCGTTTCGACGGTCTCGTACTTTCCGCTGGTGTACCTGCCGGTCGCCGCGACCCTGCGGCGCCTGGATCCCGCGGTGGAGGAATCGGCCCGAGCGCTGGGCTCGGGGCCGGTCGCCGTGTTCGTGCGCGTCGTGCTGCCGCAACTGCGACTGGCCATTCTCGGTGGCGGACTGCTGATCTCGCTGCACCTGCTCGCCGAGTACGGCGCGTTCGCGATGATCCGGTTCGACACCTTCACCACCGCCATCTTCGAGCAGTACCAGTCGACCTTCAACGGGGCGGCCGGAAGCACGCTGTCCGGCGTGTTGGTGCTGCTGTGCCTGGTGCTGCTGGCCGGGGAGGCCGGAGTGCGTGGCCGGGCCCGCTACGCTCGCGTCGGCGGCGGCGCACAGCGGAGTGTGCGGCGAATTCGCCTGGGGTTCGGCCAGATTCCGATGTTCCTGCTGCTGGCCGGTGCGCTGGCCGCCACTCTCGGGGTGCCGCTGTGGACCGTCGGGCGCTGGCTGAAGATCGGCGGCTCGGCGGTGTGGAACACCGGCGAGATCGGCGAATCCCTGGGCCAGACGCTCGGATTGTCCGCGGCCGCCGCGCTCATCACCACGCTGTGCGCCTTCCCGGTCGCCTGGGTCGCGGTCCGCTCGACCTCGCGGTTCGCCCGAATCATCGAGGGCGCCAACTACATCACCAGTTCACTGCCCGGCATCGTGATCGCGCTGGCGCTGGTCACGGTGTCGATCCGCTGGCTGCCCGCGTTCTATCAGACGGCCGCCACCATCCTGGCCGCCTACACGCTCATGTTCCTGCCGCGTGCGCTGGTCAGCGTGCGCGCCGGGCTGGCGCAGGTGCCGGTGGGGCTGGAGGAAGCCTCGCAGGCGCTCGGAATCTCGCCCGCCGCAACATTCTTCCGCGTCACGCTGCGCCTGACCGCACCCGCGGCGGCCGCGGCGGCGGCCATGGTGTTCGTGGCCGTGGCCACCGAACTGACCGCCACCCTGCTGCTGGCCCCCAACGGGACCCGCACCCTCGCCATGCAGTTCTGGCAGCTGTCGGGCGAATTGGATTACGCGTCCGCCGCGCCCTACGCGCTGATCATGATCGTGGCCTCGGTGCCCGTCACCTATCTGCTGTTCAACCGATCCAGGAAGGCGGCGGGACTGTGAGTCGTCTTGTCGTAGACCAGGTTTCCAAGACCTTCGGACACGCGCCCGTGCTCGACGGCATCGGCCTGGAGGTCGCCGACGGCAGCGCCACCGCGGTGGTCGGCTCCTCCGGATGCGGGAAGACCACGCTGCTGCGGGTGATTGCCGGATTCGAGCACCCGGACGCAGGATCGGTATCCATCGGCGGGGAAACCGTTGCCCGGCAAGGCTTCTCGGTGCCCGCGCATCGTCGCCGGATCGGCTATGTGGCGCAGGACGGGGCACTGTTCCCGCATCTGACCGTGGGGCAGAACATCGCCTACGGACTCGGCGGCATCAACGGTCGGCGCAAGCATCGGCAGCGGATCGCCGAACTGCTGGAGATGGTTTCGCTGGATCCGTCCTACGCCGATCGGCGTCCCCACCAGCTCTCCGGCGGACAGCAGCAACGGGTCGCGCTGGCCCGCGCCATGGCCCGCAAACCTACCGTCATGCTGCTGGACGAACCCTTCAGCGCGCTGGACACCGGACTGCGCGCCGCCACCCGGCAGGCCGTCGCCGAAACCCTGCGCGCCGCGGGCATGACCAGCATCCTGGTCACCCACGACCAGGAGGAGGCGCTGTCGTTCGCCGATCAGGTGGCGGTCATGTGCTCGGGACGCTTCACCCAGGTGGGCACCCCCGAGCAGGTGTACGCGGCCCCGGCGGACCTGTTCACGGCCGGATTCCTCGGTGACACCGTGCTGTTGGACGCCACCATCGGCGCCGAGACCGCCCAGACCGTGCTGGGCCGCGTCCCGGTCCAGGTGAACGCGCCCACCGGCGCGGGCGCGATCATGCTGCGCCCCGAACAGCTGCTGGCCCGCGCCTGCGGCAACGGCGAGTCGGGCCGGGCGACCGTGCGCGCCATGGAATTCCGGGGCGCGGACGTGCTGCTCACCCTCGACCTCGACGGCTGCCCCGATCCCATCCAGGTGCGCCGGGTCAGCGTCGATGCGCCCGCGGTGGCGGACCGGGTGGAGCTCGAAGTCCTCGGCGCGGCGGTCGCTTTCACCTCCGAACAGTGCGCGGCGGCCGGGCGCGCGCCGGGCGGCGACACCGCCTCCGCCACGGCCGCGATGCCCGACACCGCGGCGGCGGTCTGATCGAGCGGCGGGGTTTTCGGCGACCGCACGGAATGTGACTGAACGGTCGGTCGAGCACCTATATTGGCGCGGAGGCAGATTCACTCTGCTGACGCAGGATCGCTTCTGCTCGACTCGAAGGAGACCCGGTGCGCCGCACGCTGCTCATCACTTCCGCTGTCGTCGCCGCGTGCGCGTGGGCTCCGCTGGCGGTGGCCGACCCGCCCGCCGACCCGGCGCTGAAAATCCAGGCCGTCTACGGGCCCGAACAATTCCCCATGGCCGGAGTGGCCGCCGACATCGCGCCCTGCGGCGGCGGTGCGAACCTCGCCACGATCACCACCGGCACCGACGGCTCGGCCGTCTACAACGCCGCGCCCGGCTGCTACCGGGTCCAGGTCAGCACCCCGACCGGCTGCGCGCTCGACGGCGACGCCGCCCAGCAACTCACCTCGGTCCAGGGCGTCACGCCGCTGGCGACCTACCGTTTCCGCTGCGCCTGAGCCCGCACTGCCCGATGTGACCGATTGCACTTCTCAGAATTCACACAGGACCTGCCTGTTAACCTCGCCAACAGATAGCTGCTCGTTATTGCTGTAACGCGGAAGGCGTCGCATCACCGGAGGAAGGTGACGAGATGGGCGCGAAGTTCGCGTTGGCACACCCGCCGGGCGTGGACACGCCCGGGCGGTTTCGCCGGTTCGCGGGTCCGGTGGAGGCGATGGCGGCGCTGCTGGGGGCGGTGATCGCGGGATTGCTGCTGATGGCCCCGCTCGATCTCGCCGGGACCGAAGGCTCGGTCCTGCAACTGGATCTGATGGTGTTGAACATGCCGCGGGCCGCCGCGGCGGGGGCGGCGTTCGCGGTGGTTTCCGCCGCCCTGGTGATCGCGCTCGGGCGGCGCAGCGCATGGATCGCGTCCTTCGGCAGCGCGGTACTGCTGATCGTCAATCACCTCTGGAACAACGACCCCGCGACCACCGGGGCGATGACCACCGTCAACTACATCGACTCGATCTTCAGCGGCATCATGCTCGGCGCGCTCGCGGTCGCGGTCTTCGGCAAACCGGTCGCGACCGGGGCCTATCTGATCGGTGCCCTGTCGGCGATCATCATCGGGGACCAGACCTCCCTGCCGTCGGGCAAGAGCAATCCGCTGATCGAGTGGGCTTCCGGCGCAACGCCGCCGGTGTGGCTGGTCCTGCTCGCGGCCGTGCTGCTGGCGCTCGGTATCGCCGTACAACGTCCCGAGCCGGGAGCCCAGGACGAGAACACGGATCTGGCGATCGGCCCGATTCTGTCCGCGCTCGTGCTGGTCACCGCGACCGCGCTCTCGACCGAATGGTTCGTCCGGCACTCCGGGACACCCGCGCAGATCACGGTGACGGTCGCCGTCACCGTCAGCGCGGCGGTAGTCGCGGCACTGCTGCTGCCGGGACGGGAAGGCACGTTGGTGCTGCTGTCGGTGGCGATCGCCAATGCGGGCAGCGCGATCATCGCGGTGCCGCGGCCGGATTGGAGCGCGCCCATTCCGGTGCTGGCCGTGGTGATCGGGCTGGCCGCCGGACGGCGGTGGGCCTCACCCTGGATCGCGTTGGCCGCCACGGGCGGGCTCGCGGTCTTCGCGGCGGGCACCGCCGACGTGGCCCATTCCCATGCCGCGCTCGCGGTGATCGGGGTGACCCTCACCGCGCTGATCATCGGCTACTGCTTCGGAGCTGCGGTGCCCACCACGGCGGGTAGCGCCGTGGTGGCGGTGGCGGTGCTGATCGTGCCGTGTCTGGTGGTGGCGTTGCGCGGCAGCAGTTTCGGGCGCGTCGCCTATTCGCCGTACTGGTATCGGGATCCGCAGGGCGTGACCTCGGCGCTGCCCGGCTGGATGGCACTGGTGATCACGCTGGGCTGCGCGGCCGGGCTGGCGCTGCTGTGGCGACTGCGTGCCCCGGGCGCCGCGACGACGCCGCGCGCACAGCCGCACGACGGCGGCGAGATCGCCGCGCCACGGGTGATGCCGCTGCACAATGGGGCCCGGAACATCTTGCCGCAGGTCTAGTCTGGGCCTCATGGCCGATACAGTATCCGTGGACCCGACGGTCGATCTGCTCGAGCGCGCGGTCGCGCAACTGGGCGATGTCATCGCCGCAGTCACCCCGGATCAGGCGGCCCTGCCGACGCCGTGCGACGACTGGCCGGTGCGCCGGCTGCTCGATCACATCGTGGGCCAGATCCTGCCCGCCTTCCTCATCGCCGCGCGCGGCGAGATGCCCGACTGGTCCGCGCCGCCCGAGCCGCTCGGCGAGAACTGGGGCGAGGAGTACCGCACCCGCGCGGCGGCACTGCTCGCGGAGTGGCGCGCCGCCGACCCGGAGCGGCTGGTACCGGGGATGGGTGGACCGAGCCCGCCGCGCGGACGTGCCGATCAACAGATCGCCGAATTCACCGTGCACGCTTGGGATCTCACCCGAGCCACCGGGCAGGGCCGCACCCTCGACCCGGACCTGGCCGAGCACGCCCTGGCCTGGTCCAAGCAGCTGTTGAAGCCCGAATTCCGTGGTCCGGGAAGGGCTTTCGGTCACGAGGTGCCGATCGCGGCGGACGCACCGATCTACGATCGGATGGCGGCCTGGTTCGGACGCGACCCGGAGTGGCTGCCCGCCTGAGCCTCAGCGGCCGAAACGGGTGCCGACCCAGGCGAGCGCGTCGTTGAACGACGCTTCCAGCACGCCGCGATGATCGACGCCCGGATAGCCGTGGTACTGCACCGGCTGCCCGCCGACGCGCTGCTGCGCGACCATGGCATCGGTGGCGACCGCCGGAATCGTGGTGTCCGAGCGGCCCTGCAGGACCAGTAGCGGCTGGGTGAAAGTCAGTGCGCTGGGGTCGTTTTCGTTCAGCACCCGGATCAGCGTCGACATGTCGCCGTTGCGGGTGAAGACATCGTCGGCGCTCAGTCCACCCCAGGAATCCGGTTGCCGCAGTTGGCCGATGCAGCCGGAATCGGCCAGCGACAGCATGGATTGCGCACGGGGCGTGAGGAATCGGGCCGGATCCAGGTCGCTCACCGTCTGCGCGCCGCGAATGATCAACGGCAGGAACGACGTCGCCCCGCCCGTCAACGGCGCGAGCGCGCCCGCCACGCCCGCGGTGGTGGCCACCTGGGTCGCCTGCAAGCCGAGGCCCTGATGGGAGGCGGGGGCCATCGCCACCGAGCCCAGCAAATGCAGCTCCGGCGCCCACTGCTGGGCCTGTGCGGCGGTGAAGATGGCGGCCTGGCCGCCCTGCGAATGGCCCATGGCCACCCAGCGGGTGCCGATATCCGGATCGACTTGCCGTGCGGCCCTGGCCATATCGGTGACCGCGCGCTGTTCGGCGGTGCCGATCAGATACCCGTGCGGGCCGCCGACGCCCAGGCCCTGATAGTCGGTCTGCGCCACCGCGTATCCGGCCGCGATCCAGCGCTCCTGCACCCGGCGCACCAGCGCGGTGTAATCGTGGGCCGGGAAATCGGGTGAGGTGTCCTGCGACGGCGCACAGACATCGGCGACGCCGGTGGTGCCGTGCGCCCAGGAGATCAGCGGCCAGCCGCCCGGCGGCGCGACGCCGTCGGGGACCGCCAGCGTGCCGGACACCGCGACCGGATCGCCGTGCATGTCGATCGACCGGTACAGCACCAGGTAGTTCCGTGCCCCCGCCAGCGCGGGATCGGCTGTGAGCGGCCGCAATTGGATCACCGAGCCGTGTGTGCCCGCCACCCGGTCCTCGGCGGGGGAGTAGAACGACGCCGCGTCGGTCGTTCCCTCGGGGCCCACCGCGGCGGCGGGCGCGGTCACGCTCAGCCCCGCGAGCGCGGCCGCCAGGACCGTCGTCAACCCACCGGCCAGCGGCCGTGAGACGCGTCGCATCGGCTGTTCGGCACGGGCGCTCTGGTTTTCGGACACCTGTCAGAACATACCGGCCCGTCGCCATTTCACTCCGCAAGGCGCACAGCCGATTATGGGCGGCTCGACCCGAGAAATGCGCTCGCGGTGCCCGGTTGCCTCCTGCACAACCGGGCACCGCGATGCACGATTATTACCTTCGTCCCCCATGCCACGAATCGGAATCCCAATCGGGAACGATGGCACGATAAGTCAGTCAGCGGGCGAGTCGCGGAACGAGTAAGGCCCCGACCGTGATTCACACGGTCGGGGCCTGACGTGGTGCCCTCGGCAGGATTCGAACCTGCGGCCTTCTGCTCCGGAGGCAGACGCTCTATCCCCTGAGCTACGAGGGCGGGGATGGTCCCGTCCGGTCTCCCGGTCGGGCTGGGAAAGCGTATCGCATAGCTTGCCCTGCACCAAAAACCGACACGGACCGGGCGCTTTGAAGCACCCGGTCCGGCGGAATCAGTTCATCGGCAGGGGGGAAACCTTGCGCTCGGCGAGCATCTGGGTCATCAGATCGGCCTCGCTCTGCTGGGTCTTGGCCATGCTCTGCGCCAGCGTGCGCACCGCGTCGGTGTCCGCGCGCTGTTCGGCGTACTGGATCATCGGCATGCCGCCCTGGTGGTGGCGCAGCATGAGTTGCAGGAACAGGGTGTCCAGCGCGGTGCCGGTGGCCTTGCCGAGGTCCGACATCTCCTGATCCGAGGCCATGCCGGGCATGGTCTGCACCGGGCCCATGTGCATGGCGGTACCCGTGTGCTCGTGCGCGGACATGTCCGTCATCCAGCCCATGTAGCCGTCGGGCGCGATGAACGGCTCGTGCCACTGCTGCAGCCAGCCCTGCATGCGCCCGGCCTGATTGGCCTGCGTGGTGAGGATGTCGTAGGCCAGGCGCTTGACCGCCGGGTCGGTGGACCCGGACAGCGCGATGCCCGACATCTGCACCGCCTGCGCGTGATGCACCGACATGTCCTGGGAGAAGCCGACATCCACGGTGCCGGGCGTCTCCGGGGTGGTGTGCAGGGCATTGGAGACCAGCAGGCCGCCCAGGAATCCGGCCAGCAGCACGCCGACGATGCCCAGGATCAGCACCAGCTGCCGCTGGTTGCGGCGCGGATGCTGGTCGGGCTCGGCGGCGGGCTCCGGCTCGGAGCTGCGATCGGGTACGTCGGACATGAACGGCGGCATTACTGCGTCGGAGCCGGCTGATCCGGCTGCGTCGGCGCGTCGGTCGGGGCCGGGATGGCCGGGATGCCCTCGGGCACGGTCGGGGAGTCGGTCGGCAGGGTCAGCCCGCCGGGCACGCCCGGGATGCTGCCACCGGGCATGCCCGGAATACCGCTGCCACCCGCGCCCAGCTCGGACGGATCCGCCTGAATACCCTTGCCGTCCATCGGGATGGCGTCGGGGCCCGGCGCGCTCGCGTCGAAGGCCGGCGGGTTGTCGACATTGAAGGTCGGGTTCGCGCAGTCCGCGCCGACCTCGGGGTAGGTGTTCTGGTTCAGGCGCAGCGCGGTGATGAACTGCTTGACCCGCGCGTCATCGGCGCTGTCCAGCTTGAGCTGGTGGCCCCACGACTGCAGCGAGATCGGCTTGTCCAGGCCCGGGTACGGCGACATCAGCATGTAGGGCCGCCCCTTGACCATGTGCTGGAGTTCCTTGACGCCGTCGCCGCTGACCTTGTCCGGGTTGTAGGCGATCCAGATCGCGCCGTGCTCGAGCGAGTGCACGGCGTTCTCGGTGCGAATCGCCTTGCTGTACACCACGCCGGTGCACGCCGCCCAGGAACCGTCGTGCGGTCCGCCGAAGGGCGGGGACTGGTCGTAGGCCACCCGCTGCTTGGCGGTGATGTGGATACCGGCCGGGTAGTCCTTCTTCACCACGCCCTGGATCCGGTCGGAGGGATCCTTCTGCTGCGGGGTGGGCACGAAGTCCTTGACGTCGGTCTGTGCGGCGGTGGTCTCCCGGCGGTCCTCGATCCGGGGCACGATCACCCAGGCGATACCGCCGATGAGGGCGAGGACGCAGACGACCGCCCCGATCATCAGCCACGGGATCTGGCGTTTGCCGCCGAGCCCGCCACCGCCCCGACTTCGGGACGACCCGGCCGATTTGCCCGCTGCCTTGATGGCCTTGGCCGACTTGGCACTGGTCTTGCTCGGCATGCTTTTTGTGCTCTCTTCGACGTGTCGGACAATCAAACGACGCGGCCGCATCGTTTGCTGGGCACCTGCCCGGTGGTGCCCGCGCGCGGCGTACACCTGCTCGGACCATAGGATAGTGACTCGTGACTCCAGCTGACCTTGCAGATCTCCTTCGTGCTACCGCGGCGAAGGTACTTGTCGAACGTGGATCCGACCCTGCGGTCCTGCCCGACGAGGTCAAGGTGGAGCGTCCCCGCAACCCCGAGCACGGTGACTATGCCACGAATGTGGCCATGCAGGTAGGGAAGAAAGCGGGAATGAATCCCCGCGACTTCGCAACCGCACTCGCCGAGGCCCTGTCGCAGGCCGAGGGTATCGACGCCGCCGAGGTCGCCGGACCTGGCTTTTTGAACATTCGCCTGGCCAAGGCCGCGCAGGGCGCGATCGTGGAGAAGATTCTCGCGGCCGGTGAAAACTTTGGCACCGCGGACACTCTCGCGAACCAGAAGATCAACCTGGAATTCGTGTCCGCCAACCCGACCGGCCCCATCCACCTGGGCGGCACCCGCTGGGCCGCCGTCGGTGACGCGCTGGGCCGGATCCTGTCCTCGCAGGGCGCGGACGTCACCCGCGAGTACTACTTCAACGACCATGGCGCGCAGATCGATCGCTTCGCCAATTCGCTGGTCGCGGCCGCCACCGGGCAGCCGACCCCGGAGGACGGCTACGCGGGCGCATACATCAACGACATCGCCGACACCCTCGTGCAGGCCAATCCCGGAGTGCTGGAACTCCCGGAAGCCGAGCGGCACGAGCTGTTCCGTCGCGAGGGCGTCGAGTTGATGTTCGCGCAGATCAAGCAGAACCTGCACGAATTCGGCGTCGACTTCGACGTGTACTTCAACGAGAGCTCGCTGTTCGCCTCGGGCGCGGTCGAAAAGGCCATCGAGACGCTCAAGGCGTCCGGCAAGCTCTACGAGAAGGACGGCGCCTGGTGGATCGCCTCCACCGAGTACGGCGACGACAAGGACCGCGTCGTCATCAAGAGCGACGGCAAGTCCGCCTACATCGGCGGTGACATCGCCTACTTCCAGAACAAGCGTTCGCGCGGCTTCGACCTGTGCATCTACATGCTCGGCGCGGACCACCACGGCTACATCGGCCGGCTGAAGGCCGCCGCGGCCGCCTTCGGTGACGACCCGGACACCGTCGAGGTGCTCATCGGCCAGATGGTGAACCTGGTCAAAGAGGGTGCCGCCGTGCGGATGTCGAAGCGTGCGGGCACCGTCGTCACGCTCGACGACCTGGTCGAGGCGATCGGCGTGGACGCCTCGCGGTACTCGCTGGTGCGTTCGTCGGTGAACTCCAGCATCGACATCGACCTGGACCTGTGGACCAAGGCCGACAGCGAGAACCCGATCTACTACGTGCAATACGCGCACGCCCGCACCAACCAGATCATCGGCAATGCCGCCGCATTCGACTTCGCCTCGGTGACACCGGACTTCGCGCTGCTCACCGACGACCGCGAGGGCGAACTGATCCGCACCCTCGGCGAGTACCCGCGCGTGGTCGCCACCGCCGCGGAAACCCGTGAGCCGCACCGGGTAGTGCGCTACCTGGAAGAACTGGCCGGGGCCTACCACCCCTTCCAGTCCGACAAGACGCTGCGCGTCATCCCACAGGGCGACGACGCTGTCAGCCCTCTCAATGCCACCCGCCTCGAGCTGGTCAAGGCGACCCGTCAGGTTCTCGCCAACGGCCTCGGCCTGCTAGGCGTCTCTGCCCCGGAGCGTATGTAAATGAGTGCCCACCCCGCCGGTCCCCGTCACGCGGACATCCCGCACGCCCCGACCCTGTCGGAGCGCCCCAGCGCACCCGCGCAGATGATCGAGCTGCCCGCGAACGTGTGGCCGCGCAACGCCTCCCGCGACGCCGACGGCGTGGTGCGGCTGGCCGGTGTGCCGGTGCACGAGCTGGCCGCCGACTACGGCACCCCGCTGTTCGTCATCGACGAGGACGACTTCCGTTCCCGCTGCCGGGATATGGTCCGCGCCTTCGGTGACGGCGCGCGAGTCCACTACGCCTCCAAGGCATTCCTGTGCGGCGAGATCGCCCGCTGGATCCGCGACGAGGGTCTGCACCTCGACGTCTGCTCCGGCGGTGAGCTGGCCGTCGCGCTGCACGCCGGATTCCCGGCCGAGCGAATCGCCCTGCACGGCAACAACAAGTCGGTGCCCGAGTTGGAGATGGCGGTCGAGGCCGGCGTCGGTGACGTGGTGGTCGACTCGCTGATCGAGATCGAACGCCTCGAGACCGTAGCCAAGCGCGCGGGCAAGGTGGCGGACGTTCTGGTGCGCGTCACCGTCGGCGTGGAAGCCCACACCCACGAGTACATCTCGACCGCGCACGAGGACCAGAAGTTCGGCTTCTCCATCGCCAGCGGCGACGCCATGCAGGCCATCGCCCGGGTCTTCGAGTCCGACAACCTGCGCCTGGTCGGCCTGCACTCGCACATCGGCTCGCAGATCTTCGAGATCGACGGCTTCGAGATCTCCACCCGCCGCATGCTGGGCCTGCTGCGCGAGGTCGCCGACAAGTTCGGCATGGACCGCGCCGCGCAGGTGAATGTGCTGGATCTCGGTGGCGGCCTTGGCATTTCGTACCTGCCGCACGAGGATCCGCCGGCCCTGAACGACTTCGCCGCCAACCTGCGCCGCATCGTGGCCGAGGAGGCCGAGCGGGCGGGGCTGCCCATGCCGACCATCGCGGTCGAGCCGGGCCGCGCCATCGCGGGCCCCGGCACCGTCACCCTCTACGAGGTGGGCACCATCAAAGATGTTGTGCTCGACGGCGGTAATCGCCGACGCTATGTGAGCGTCGACGGCGGCATGAGCGACAACATCCGTCCGGCCCTCTACCAGGCCGAGTACGACTGCCGGTTGGTTTCGCGTGCCAGCGAGGCCGGCCCGGTGGTGGCTCGCGTGGTCGGAAAGCATTGCGAGAGTGGGGATATCGTCATCCGCGATACCTGGCTCCCGTCCGATGTGGGCCCGGGCGACCTGGTGGCGGTCGCGGCAACCGGCGCGTACTGCTACTCGATGTCGAGCCGCTACAACCTGCTCACCCGGCCCGCGGTGGTCGCTGTGCGGGATGGCAAGGCGCGCTTGATTCTTCGCCGTGAGACGGTGGAGGACCTACTGAGCTTGGAGGTGAATGCATGACCGAGAACAAGAACGGCGTGTGGGGATCGGATCATCCGATTGGCGTCGCGGTCCTCGGTATGGGCACGGTAGGCACCGAGGTCGTCCGCATCATTCGTGACCACGCCGATGACCTGTGCAACCGGGTCGGCGCTCCCGTCGTGCTGCGCGGTGTCGCCGTGCGCGACCTGAACAAGGACCGCGGACTGTCCGCCGACCTGCTCACCACCGATGCCGAAACCCTGGTCACCCGTGACGATGTCGACATCGTCGTGGAGGTCATGGGTGGCATCGATCCCGCTCGCGCCCTCATCTCCGCCGCCCTCAACGCGGGCAAGTCCGTCGTCACCGCCAACAAGGCGCTGCTCGCCGACTACACCGGCGAACTGGCCTCGGCGGCCGAAAACCACCGTGCCGACCTGTATTTCGAGGCCGCGGTGGCCGGCGCCATCCCGGTGATCCGCCCGCTCATCCAGTCGCTGTCCGGTGACCGGGTCAACCGCGTGGTCGGAATCGTCAACGGCACCACCAACTTCATCCTCTCGGCCATGGCCGAGACCGGCGCGGACTACGACGACGTGCTGGCCGAGGCCACCCGCCTGGGCTACGCCGAGGCCGACCCGACCGCCGATGTCGAGGGCTACGACGCCGCCGCCAAGGCCGCGATCCTCGCCTCGGTCGCCTTCCACACCCGCGTCACCTCCGGCGATGTCTACCGCGAGGGCATCTCCAAGATCACCTCCGAGGATCTGGAGACCGCCGCGGCCGTGGGCTGCACGGTGAAGCTGCTGGCCATGGCCGAGCGCGTCAGCGACGAGGACGGCAAGGACAAGGTCTCCGTCCGCGTCTACCCGGCCCTCATCCCGCGCAAGCACCCGCTGGCCTCGGTCAGTGGCGCGTTCAACGCCGTGGTCGTCGAGGCCGAGAACGCCGGTCGCCTGATGTTCTACGGTCAGGGCGCCGGCGGCGCGCCGACCGCGTCGGCCGTGATGGGCGATGTGGTGATGGCGGCGCGCAACAAGTTCTTCGGTGGCCGTGCGCCGGGCGAATCGGTTTATGCTGAACTGCCGATCGCTTCGATCGGCGACACCCCGACCCGCTACCACGTGAACCTGCAGGTAGCCGACCGCACCGGTGTGCTGGAAGCGGTTGCCGGGGAATTCGCCAAGCATCATGTGAGCATCTCGACGGTCCGCCAGGAGGGCCACGACGAGGGCGCACGCCTGGTGGTGGTGACCCACCACGCGCAGGAATCCGCGCTGGCGGATACCGTTGCCGCGTTGGCCGAACTGGACTCCGTCACGTCCGTGACCAGTGTTCTGAGATTGGAAGGCACCGAGGAATGAGTGCAACCGCACGAGCCGCAGCCGTGCATACCCCTTGGCCGGGTCTGATCGACGCTTACCGGGATCGCCTGTCGATTCCGGCCGATTGGAAGGCCGTCACTCTCTTCGAGGGCGGCACCCCACTGGTGCCCGCGCACCACCTTTCCGAGCTCACCGGCTGCGAGGTGTACCTCAAGGTCGAGGGCGCGAACCCGACCGGTTCGTTCAAGGACCGTGGCATGACCATGGCCATGACCGACGCCAAGTACAACGGCAAGACCGCCGTGCTGTGCGCCTCCACCGGCAACACCTCGGCCTCGGCCGCGGCGTACGCCACCCGCGCCGGTCTGCACTGCGCGGTGCTGATCCCGTCGGGCAAGATCGCCATGGGCAAGCTGGCCCAGGCGGTCATGCTGGGCGCGAAGATCATTCAGGTGGACGGCAACTTCGACGACTGTCTCGAGCTGGCCCGCAAGGTCACCTCGGACTTCCCCGAGGTCGGCCTGGTGAACTCGGTGAACCCGGCCCGCATCGAGGGGCAGAAGACCGCCGCCTTCGAGATCGTCGACGCGCTGGGCAAGGCCCCCGATGTGCACGTGCTGCCGGTCGGCAACGCGGGCAACATCACCGCGTATTGGAAGGGCTACAGCGAGTACTTCGCCGACGGCACCAGCACCTCGCGACCGCGCATGCTGGGCGTGCAGGCCGCGGGTGCCGCGCCGCTGGTCAACGGTGCCCCGGTGCTGAACCCGGAGACCATCGCCACCGCCATCCGGATCGGTGCGCCCGCGTCCTGGAATCAGGCCGTGGCGGCCAAGGAGGAGTCGGGCGGCGCGTTCCGCGCGGCCACCGATGACGAGATCCTCGCCGCGTACCGCCTGGTCGCGGCCAAGGAAGGCGTCTTCGTGGAGCCCGCCTCCGCTGCGTCGGTCGCCGGTCTGCTGGCCGCGCGTGCCGAGGGCTGGCTCGATGCCGGTCTCACCGTGGTCTGCACCGTGACCGGCAACGGTCTGAAGGACCCGGACAACGCTCTCAAGGGCATGCCCGAGGTCAAGCCCATCGCGGTCGACCCGGTCGCCGTGGCCCACGAACTCGAGCTGGCCTGAGTTGACCGCGCGCGACGCTCAGCTCATGACGCGGACGCTGCCCGCCGGAATCTCCGTCACCGTGCGGGTTCCGGCGTCCAGCGCCAATCTGGGTCCGGGTTTCGATTCCCTGGGAATCGCTTTGGGGCTCTACGACGAGATCATCGTGTCCACCACGGACTCCGGTCTCACCATCCGGGTCGAGGGGGAGGGCGCCGACGACGTGCCCTGGGGCCCTTCGCATCTGGTGGTGCGGGCCATCGAGCGCGGCCTGCAGGCCGCGGGCGTGTGGGCCGACGGTCTGGACGTGGTGTGCCGCAACGTGATTCCGCATTCCCGGGGCATGGGTTCCTCCGCCTCGGCCGCCGTCGGCGGCCTGGCGGCCGGGCGTGGTTTGGCCGCGAAGTTCGATCCCGAACTGGCCTACGGCGACGACGTGCTGGTGCAGCTGGCCGGTGAATTCGAAGGCCACCCGGATAATTCGTCCGCCAGCATCCTGGGCGGATTCGTGGTGTGCTGGACCGAAACCGACCGTTCGGCGGACGAAAACGGCAGTGGCGACGCACATCACGCCCGTGTGTACCGGGCGGTTCGGCTGGAACCGCATCCCTCGCTGCGGCCCGTGGTGCTGATTCCCGAAGAGCGTTCCGCCACCGCGCACACCCGCGGTTTGCTCCCGGAGTCGGTTCCGCACGTCGATGCGGCCTTCAACGCGAGTCGTTCCGCGCTCGCGGTAGTCGCCTTGACGCAGCGGCCCGACCTGCTGCTTCCCGCCACGGCGGACCGGCTACACCAGGGCTACCGCGCCTCGGCGTTGCCGTTGACCACCAAATGGGTGGAACGGTTGCGCGCCGCGGGCATCGCGGCCACCGTATCGGGTGCGGGGCCGACCGTGCTCGCCTTCGCGACCAGCGAATTCCCGGAAGAACTGCGCGAACTCGCGATTGCGGACGGCATGCGCGTCTTGGAGCCGGGCATCGCCGGCGGAGTATTGGTCGATTGACAGCGCGCCTGCCTTGCCGATGCAAAAGGTGGGAGCTATCCTGAGCGAGTCCGTACATCGTGCGCGTCAGACGCCGGTGCTTCATCAGGGCAAATCGCTCCAGAGGCTCCTTGCTCAGGCTCGAGGCTTGAGGCTCGAAACTTGGGGGTAGCCAGTCAACTGGAATGATCTCTCCCACCTTTTTTCCTGGTGGCGGAGCCCACGTGGTGGTGACCCCATCGGCCCGGCGGGACAGGCGATACGGCATCCGAGTTCGGCACGAGACCGGACTGCAGGAGGAACCCTCGAACAGGCACACGGCGGTCGAGGGAAGGAAAGGATTTCCGTGACAGATACGGACCTGCTCGCGACACCCGGGACGGATAGCGATTCAGCGTCCTCGGGTAGCCGCGAAAGTGACTCCGGACAGATTTCGAAGATGAGCGAACAAACTGACGTCGCACGATCGGGGCTGACTGGAATGTTGTTGCCGCAGTTGCGTGCGCTTGCGGGAGAACTCGGTATCCGAGGCACTTCCGGGATGCGTAAGGGTGATCTCATCGCCGCTATCAAGGAGAACCAAGGGGGCGGCAGCGCGGGCGCGAAGCCTGCCACCGGCAAGGCCACGCGGAATGCGAAGGCCAAGGCCGAGGACGCGCCGACCGGTGGGGAGTCCGTGTCGGTCAAGGCCGCCGAGCCCGCTCCGGCTCCGGCCGAGGTGAAGGCGGAGGCTCCGGCCAACCGTGCCGAGCAGGCCGAGGCGCGCCAAAACGCTTCGGAGACTCGCGAATCCAAGCGCGAGGAGGGCGAGAACGCCCGCGCCGAGGGTGGCGAGTCCGAGTCCGGTCAGGACGGTCGCGACGGCGGCCAGCGCGGCCGTGGTCGCCAGCGTCGGGGTCGCGAGCAGCGCGGCGCCAATGCCGAGAACACCACCGCCGAGGCCCCCGCCGCCGACAAGGGCGAGCAGGAGGGCGGCGAGCGTCGTCGCGATCGCGGCAACCAGGGCGAGCGCAACAATCAGCGCAACGACCAGGGCGAGCGCAACAACAACCAGGGCGAGCGCAACAACCAGCGCAACGACCAGGGCGAGCGCAACAGCAACGGCGGCCAGCAGAACGGCGCCGGTCGCAACAACCGCGACAACCGGGACAACCGGGTGGAGGACGACGAGGAAGGTGGCCGCGGCCGCCGGGGTCGTCGCTTCCGTGAGCGTCGTCGCGGGCGGGACCGTGAAGGCGTGGCCACCGGTGGTGGCGAGGCTCGCGAGATGGAGATCCGCGAGGACGACGTCCTGCAGCCGGTCGCCGGCATCCTGGATGTCCTCGACAACTACGCGTTCGTCCGCACCTCCGGCTACCTGGCCGGGCAGAACGACGTGTACGTGTCGATGAACCTGGTCCGCAAGAACGGCCTGCGCCGCGGTGACGCCATCACCGGTGCGGTGCGCGCTCCGCGCGACGGCGATCAGTCCAACCAGCGCCAGAAGTTCGATCCGCTGGTGCGTTTGGACACGGTCAACGGCGGCGACGTCGAAAGTGCCAAGCGCCGACCGGAATTCAACAAGCTCACCCCGCTGTACCCGAATCAGCGCCTGCGGCTGGAAACTCAGCCGAACAAGCTGACCACGCGCATCATCGACCTGATCATGCCGATCGGTAAGGGCCAGCGTGCGCTGATCGTGTCCCCGCCCAAGGCGGGTAAGACGATGGTCATCCAGGACATCGCCAACGCGATCGCCACCAACAACCCGGAGTGCTACCTGATGGTGGTGCTGGTGGACGAGCGTCCCGAGGAAGTGACCGATATGCAGCGCTCCGTGCGCGGCGAGGTCATCGCCTCCACGTTCGACCGTCCGCCGAGCGATCACACCTCGGTCGCCGAGCTCGCCATCGAACGGGCCAAGCGTCTGGTGGAAGCGGGTCAGGACGTTGTCGTGCTGCTCGACTCGATCACCCGATTGGGTCGTGCCTACAACAACTCGTCCCCGGCCTCGGGTCGAATCCTTTCCGGTGGTGTGGATTCCACCGCGCTGTACCCGCCCAAGCGGTTCCTCGGCGCGGCCCGCAATATCGAGAACGGCGGCTCGCTGACCATAATCGCCACGGCGCTGGTCGAGACCGGCTCCACCGGTGACACGGTCATCTTCGAGGAGTTCAAGGGCACGGGTAACGCCGAGCTCAAGCTCGATCGCAAGATCGCCGAGCGCCGCGTGTTCCCGGCGGTCGACGTGAACCTGTCGAGCACCCGTCGCGACGATCTACTGATGTCGCCGGACGAGGCGGCGGTGCTGCACAAGCTGCGGCGCGTGCTGTCCGGTCTGGACTCGCATCAGGCGATCGACCTGATGGTCGACCGGTTGAAGAAGACCAAGAGCAACATCGAGTTCCTGATGACGGTCTCCAAGACCGCCCCGGGCGCGATCGACGAATAAGTCTGTTGCGCAAGGTTTCTCACGACGGCGGCCCCGCTTCGGCGGGGCCGCCGCCGTGTTTGCGGTACCGGGCCGAAGAAGACGGCGGCGATGAGTGCCGCACCGGCGATCAAGAAGCCGAGAATGAGCGCGGTCACGGCACCGGTGTAATCCGGCGCCGTGACCGCTGTGTAGGTGAGCGTGGCGTCCCCCCGCGGTGGGTTGGGGGCCGAGCTCAGGGGCCCCACCGCGTTGCCGGACTCCCCGGGAGCCATCCACCAGCCCGCGACCACCAGAAGCGTCAGTGTCACCAGGACCCCGCCCGCGACGACTTCCGCGTGCCGCCGATGTGCCCTCCCGGCTTCGGCGTGCGCGGTGGCGGGGGATGAACCCCCGGTCGTCGCGTCCTTCCTGGTCACCGCTGTCCTTCCGATCGTCGTGAAACTCTCACCTGGACAAACTCTATGAACACGGGTGTTCGTATTCCCGAGTAGCGGGCTACTCGACTTCCAGCGTCACTCGAGCCGGGTAAATATGCGTGCCCGTAGTTTCTTGGGGGGACGGGCGGGAACAAACCGGGCAGACCCGCGGTTCAGGACAGTGGAACCCTCGCGGGAGCTACCTCCGGAGCCCACCGGCAGTGACCTGGAGAGCACCGCATATACTGTTCCGTCGGCAACCATGCCTCTAGTCGGTTCCGGTTCACGTCAGGCAATTTCAGGCGACCCGGGACCAGTTGAAAGGACACCCAATGAGGGCAGGAATTCACCCCACTTACGTGGACACCACCGTGGTCTGCGGTTGTGGCAACACCTTCCAGACCAAGAGCACCAAGGAGTCGGGCCAGATCACGGTCGAGGTCTGCTCCCAGTGCCACCCGTTCTACACGGGCAAGCAGAAGATTCTGGACACCGGCGGCCGCGTGGCCCGCTTCGAGGCCCGCTACGGCAAGCGCACCAAGGCTGCCAACTAGCTGTCCCGCCCGACGCCCGTCCCGCACTCGCGGGCCGGGCGTCGGTGTGTTTGTGGACCTACTGGCAGCGAGCTGAAACAGCTCACACATACTTTCCGGGTGTGCCGAAGCCCGGCACCCCGATGGGAGGACCCGCGATGGCCGACAAGACGGCCCCCAACGCGATCGACGACATCCTGGCCGAGTACCAGGGGCTGGAATCCCAGCTCGCCGACCCTTCGCTGCACAACGACCCGGGCGCGGCCCGCCGGGTCGGCAAGCGCTTCGCCGAACTCGGTCCGGTCATGTCGACCTACAACAAGCTGAGCACCGCGCGCGACGATCTCGCCGCCGCGCAGGAGCTCGCGGCCGACGATTCGTCCTTCGCCGCCGAGGTCCCCGGCCTGCAGGCGCAGGTGGAGGAGCTGGACAAGCAGCTCACCGACCTGCTCGCGCCGCGCGACCCGCACGACGGCGACGATGTCATCCTCGAGGTGAAATCCGGCGAGGGCGGCGAGGAGTCCGCGCTGTTCGCCTCCGATCTGGCGCGCATGTACATCCGCTACGCGGAGCGGCACGGCTGGAAGGTCGAGGTGCTCGGCGTCACCTACTCCGATCTGGACGGGTACAAGGACGCCAGCTTCTCCATCAAGAGCAAGGAACCCACCCGCGACGGGGTGTGGTCCAAGCTCAAGTTCGAGGGCGGCGTGCACCGCGTGCAGCGCGTGCCGGTCACCGAATCCCAAGGGCGCATTCACACCTCGGCCGCGGGCGTGCTGGTCTACCCGGAGCCCGACGAGGTCGAGGAAGTCGAGATCGACGAGAAGGACCTGCGCATCGACGTGTACCGGTCCTCCGGCAAGGGCGGTCAGGGCGTCAACACCACCGACTCCGCCGTGCGCCTCACCCACCTGCCCACCGGCCTGGTGGTGACCTGCCAGAACGAACGGTCCCAGCTGCAGAACAAGATTCGCGCCAAGCAGGTACTGGCCGCGCGGCTGCAGGCCCTCATGGAGGAGCAGGCCGACGCCGAGGCCGCGTCCGGCCGCGCAGCGCAGATCCGCACCGTGGACCGCTCCGAGCGCATCCGCACCTACAATTTCCCGGAGAACCGCATCGCCGATCACCGCATCGGTTTCAAGGCGCACAACCTGGATTCGGTGCTGGACGGCAACCTCGAGGACCTGTTCACCGCCCTCGGCGAGGCCGACCGCGCGGCCCGGCTGGCCGCCGAATAAGCCGGGGGACAGCGGAAATGCGGATCGAGCGGGTGACGGCAGAGGCCACCGACCACGTGGAGGTCATCGACGCGGTGGCCTCCCTGCGGTTCGCGCTGTGGCCGGTCGAGGACGAGGCCGAGCACCGGGCCGAGCTGGCGGAACTGGCCGCGAGTCCCGACGCCGTCGTCCTGGTCGCACTGAGCGAGGACGGCGAACCCGTCGGATACGCCGAGGCCAGCCTCCGGCGCGACTACGTCAACGGCTGCGAAACCTCACCGGTGGCGTTCCTGGAAGGCATCTTCGTGGCTCCCGGATACCGGTTGCACGGTCTCGCGGGCGAGCTGTGCGAGGCGGTCGAGGCGTGGGGACGCGAACTCGGCTGCACCGAACTCGGTTCGGATGCGCTGCTGGAGAACGCCGTCGCACACCGCTTCCACCAGTCGCACGGCTTCGAGGAGCGCGAGCGAGTGGTGTACTACCGCAAGAAGCTCTAGGGCGGTACTCGGACGCCACGCCCGATGCCGTCGGCGCGCGAGCGGTTGAGCGGGAGACCGTTCGAGGCAATCATTTTCGTGCGAGCATGTGCGTGGGGAGAAAGGCTGCGAAACCGTGAGTCGTGCACCGTTGCGACCGGCCGTCAGGGAGGCCGTGGAGATCTTGGCCGCGGCCGGGGTGCCCAGCCCCCAGGCCGACGCGGAATACCTTGCGGCCCATGTGCTGGGTGTCGATCGGGGCCGCCTGGCCTTGATGCCGATGCTGACCCCCGACCAGCTCGAGGAGTATCGCAAGCTGGTCGCGCGGCGCGCGGAACGCGTTCCGCTGCAGCACCTTACGGGTACAGCGGCGATGGGTGAGATCGATCTCGCGGTCGGTCCCGGCGTTTTCATCCCTCGCCCCGAGACCGAGTTGATCTTCGCCTGGGCGCTGGCTCAGCTGGAGCAGGTCGGCCATGAACACCAGCCCATCGTCGTGGACCTCTGCACCGGTTCCGGCGCCCTGGCCCTGGCCATTGCCCATGCCCGCCCCGACGTCCAGGTGCACGCGGTCGAACTCGACGCCGAGGCGCTGGCCTGGGCGCGACGCAACGCCCTGCAACTGGCCGACGAGGGCGACAGCCCCATCGACCTGCATGCCGGCGACGTCACCGACCCCACCATCCTCGAACACCTCAACGGCACGGTGGACGTGGTCGTCTCCAACCCGCCCTACATCCCCTCAGATGCCCAGCTCGACCCCGAGGTCATGGACCACGACCCGCACCGCGCTCTCTTCGGCGGCCCCGACGGCCTCGAGGTCATCCGCCCCATGACCGCAACCATCGCCCGCCTGCTCCGCGAAAACGGCGCGGCCGCAGTCGAACACGACGACACCAACGGCTCCGGCGTAGCCGCCCTCTTCGCCGCCCACGGCGGCTTCACCGACATCATCGAACACCCCGACCTCGCCGGAAAGCCCCGCTTCGTCGTAGCCCGCCGCACCGCCGACTGACGGTTACTCGGGGGAGTTCTCGATCTCGACGCCGTGCCAGAAGGCGACGTGGTCTTTGATCTTGCGGGCCAGGGGGCTGGGCTTGGGGTAGTACCAGGCGGCGTCGGGGTTCTCCTTGCCGTCCACGGTGACCGTGTAGTAGCTGGCGATGCCCTTCCACGGGCACAGGGTGTGGTGGGCGCTTTCGCTGAAGAATTCCCGCTTCAGGGAATCGACCGGAAAGTACTGATTGCCCTCGACCTCCACGGTTTCCGGGGCCTCGGCAATGACCGTTCCGTTCCAGATCGCACGCATCATGGGGTGGTGCCTCCTTCGTCGAATCCGAGAATACGACCGAATCGTGGCCGAAACCCGGCGCGACAGTGGCGCTGCGAGCGTCCCGTGTCAAGATGTCAGCCGTGAGTACCGTCTACGACTGTGCCGATCCCGACTCCCGCGCCGCCGGTCTGAGCGCCGCGCGCAGCACGCTGAAGTCCGGACGGTTGGCCGTTATTCCGACCGACACGCTCTATGGGCTCGCCGCCGACGCGTTCGACAGTCAGGCGGTGAGCGCGCTGCTGGCCGCCAAACGTCGTGGCCGCGATATGCCGGTGCCGGTGCTGGTCGGGTCGTGGAACACCATCGACGGGCTGGTCTTCTCCGTGCGCCCGCAGGCGCGCGAGCTGATCCGCGCCTTCTGGCCGGGCGGGTTGAGTCTGGTTGTGCAGCAGGCCCCTTCGCTGGCCTGGGATCTGGGTGACGCGCGCGGCACGGTGATGCTGCGGATGCCGCTGCACCCGGTCGCGCTGGAACTGCTGCGCGAGGTCGGCCCGCTGGCGGTGTCGAGCGCGAACGTCTCCGGGCAGCCGCCCGCCACCACCGCGGCCGAGGCGCAGGCGCAGCTGGGCGAGCTGGTCGGGGTGTACCTCGACGGCGGCCCGGCCGATCACGCGGTCGCCTCCACCATCGTCGATCTGACCTCCGATACCCCGCGCATCCTGCGCGAGGGCGCCGTCGCCGCGGAGAAGATCGCGGAGGTGCTCGGCATGTCGCCCGAGGAGCTGCGCCAGCCGGGCGAGCGGTGACGGCCCGTTAAATGCTGCTGAGTCAGGGCGTATTCAGCCAGGGCGCGGTCGTCCCGCTGCGGGAGCTGCTGCTGGTGCTGCTCGTCGCCACGGTCATCGCCTACCTGTCCACGGGTGGAATCCGGGTGCTGGCCATCGCCTTCGGGGCGGTGGCGATCCCGCGCGAGCGCGATGTGCACGTGAAGCCGATTCCGCGCATGGGCGGTTTGGGCATCTACCTGGGTCTGCTGGCGGCCGTGCTGTTCGCGCATCAGCTGCCCGCCCTGCGCCGCGGCTTCGACTACCCCAAGGACATTCCGGCGGTGCTGGCCGCGGCCACGCTCATCGTGCTGGTCGGCATCATCGACGACCGCTGGGGCCTGGACTGGCTGACCAAGCTGGTCGGCCAGATCACCGCGGCTGGCGTGATGGCGGTGATGGGCCTGAGCTGGGTGGCCATCTACAACCCCTTCACCAATGAGACGGTGGTGCTGGATCCGCTGCAGGGCGGTCTGGTGACCGTCGGCATCACGGTGACCGTCGTGAACGCCATGAATTTCGTGGACGGCCTCGACGGTTTGGCCGCGGGCCTCGGTTTTATCGCGGCCGTCGCGGTTTTCGTGTTCACCGTGGGTTTGCTCTACGAGGTCGGCGGTTCCACCGACACCTATCCGCCGGCGTTGCTGGCGGCCGCGCTGGCGGGCGCGTGTCTGGGATTTCTGCCACACAATTTCTCACCGGCCCGGATTTTCATGGGCGACACCGGTTCCATGCTCATCGGATTGATGCTGGCCGCGGTGTCCACGGGTGCCTCCGGGCGAATTCCGCTGCAGGGTTACGGCCCGCGCGACATCGTGGGTTTGCTGTCACCGCTGTTGCTGGTGGGTGCGGTGATGTTCATTCCTGTTCTTGATCTTGTTCTGGCCGTGATTCGTCGCGTTCGCGCAGGTGTGAGTTTTTCCACTCCGGACAAAATGCATCTGCATCACCGTTTGCTGCAGATCGGACATTCGCAGCGCCGCGTGGTCTTGGTGATCTATCTCTGGGTGAGCGTGCTCGCATTCGGCGCGGTCGGCACCTCGTTGATCTCGGATCGGCGCATGGTGGTGCTCGTGTTCGCGGCCGGACTCGTTTTCGCGCTCATCGTCACCGCGGTGCCGTCCTGGCGTGAGTTGCGCAACCCGACCCGCAAACCGCCTCACGATCGCCAGAACGTCGCCGGGTAGAGTTGCTGCCCGTGAGCACGCCTTCCACTCCCGGTCCCGATGCCCCGCTCCGCGCGGCCCTGCGCTACGGCATCGCCGGTTTGGCTGTGCTGGTTGTGGTTTCGGCCATCGTGTCGTCCATCTGCGCGGGCCTGCCGGGCCTGTGGGGAGCCCTGATCGGTTCCGCCCTCGGCGGTGCGTTCATTCTCACCACGGCCGCGTCGGTGCTGTTCAGCGCGAAGATCGAGTCCGGCCTGCAGGGCGTCGTGCTGCTCGGCAGCTGGGTCGGAAAGCTGCTGCTGGCAGTGATTGTCGTGGCAGCGCTCAAGCAGTTCGACTTCTACAACCGCTACGCGCTGTTCTTCACCGTCATCTCGGCGCTGCTCATCGTGCTCGGCGCGGAGACGTACGGCCTTCTGCGCCAACGCGTTCCGACCGTCGAAGTGGAGCGCGACCTGTAGTTTCGCGCCCCGCGCGAGCCGGGCGAGACACCGTTCATCACGTGTTTCGCCTACCCCCTACGCATTGTCGTAGATAACTTGATAAACTCTTTACCTGTAGCCAACCGAATCAACAGGGGGGGTCGCCTGAGACCCGCCTGAGAGCAGGTTATGCTTCATGCCGTACCGGGCCCTCTGGGTTACCGGTTCTGCACCGTCGACGATGTCGCCGACGCGCGTACAGACGCCAGGGCGTGACTGCCACAGCTGCTGACGAACTTCGAGCCGACCTGAGTCGACCCACCAGATCGTCAATGTCCGATCGAACCGCAGGAGAAAACTATCTCCTGCGTTCCGACCACGGGAGAGAACGCTGAGCGTCACCTTTATGGCGGGCGAGTTCCACGCGCCGTCACTCAACGACTTCTTCCCTCCAGCAGTGCTGTTCGAGGGGACGCCTTTCGAGCTCGACCGTTTGATGCTCATTCGCATCCTCATGTCGGCCGTTCTCGTACTCGTCATGCTCGCGGCTTTCCGTCGCCCGCAGCTGGTTCCGCGCGGTCTGCAGAATGTCGCGGAATCCGGTCTGGTGTTCGTCAAGGAACAGATCTGCGACGAGGTGCTGGGTAAGGAATCCGGCAAGAAGTTCTTCCCGCTGATCGCGTCGATCTTCTTCACGGTGCTGTTCTTGAACGCCTCGGGTGTTATTCCGGGCCTGAACATCTCGTCGAACGCGCGAATCGGCATGCCCCTCGTGCTGGCAGTCGTTGCCTACGTCACCTTCAACTACGTGGGCATCAAGAAGTACGGCTTCCTGAAATACATGCGCTCGTCCATCGTGGTGCCGAATGTGCCGCCCGCGCTGCACGTGCTGCTGATCCCGATCGAGTTCCTCTCGACCTTCGTGCTGCGCCCGTTCACGCTGACCGTCCGTCTCATGGCGAACATGCTGGCAGGCCACATCATGTTGGTGCTGTTCTTCAGTGCCACCCAGTTCTTCCTGTTCAGTGCCACCTGGATGACGGTGTTCTCGCCGTTCTCGCTGCTCGCGGGCTTCGGCTTCACGCTCTTCGAGCTCCTGGTGGTCTTCCTGCAGGCGTACGTGTTCGCGCTGCTGACCGCTGTGTACATCGGTCTGGCGCAGCACGCCGACTCTCACTGACCGACCGCACCAACACCAGAAACCTGCCACACACGCCGCCTACGGCGGGTGGGCGACAGAAAGGGAATAGACACCAATGAGCAGCACCCTGACCTTCCTGGCCGAGAACGCTCCGACCGCCAAGGGCTACGGCGCCATCGGCTACGGTCTCGCCGCGATCGGCCCGGGCGTCGGCGTCGGCATCGTCGTCGGCAAGGCCATCGAGGGCATCGCCCGTCAGCCCGAGCTGCAGGGCCAGATCCGGACCACCATGTTCCTGGGTATCGCGTTCACCGAGGCCCTGGCACTGATCGGTCTCGTCGCCGGCTTCATTTTCTGATTCCGGCAAAAGACTAGGAATCGACGATGAACAACATTGTTTTGCTTGCGGCCGAGGAGGACATCAATCCCCTCGTCCCGAAGACCTACGACATTGTCTGGTCTGCGATTGTCTTCATCGTTATCGCCTTTGTCTTCGCCAAGTACGTCGTCCCGCGCCTGACCAAGGTGCTGGACGAGCGGACCCAGAAGATCGAGGGCGGTATCGCCAAGGCCGAGGCCGTGCAGGCCGAGGCGCAGGCCACCCTGCAGCAGTACCAGGAGCAGCTGGCCGAGGCTCGCCTCGAGGCCGCTCGTATCCGTGAGGAAGCCCGCACCCAGGGTGCGTCGATCCTCGCGGCGATGCGTTCCGATGCGCAGGCCGAGGCCGACCGCATCGTGGCCGCGGGACACTCGCAGCTGGAGGCACAGCGCCAGCAGATCGTGACCGAACTGCGGTCCGAGCTCGGCCGCACCGCGGTCGACCTGGCCGAGAAGATCATCGGTCAGTCGGTGGCCGACGAGGCCAAGCAGGCGGCGTCGATCGACCGGTTCCTCCAGGAACTGGACGCGAACGCCGGTATCGGGGTCGGAAGGTAACGGACCGAAAGTGGGAAGCATGTACGCAGCGAGCCGCGAGGCGAGTTCCCGTGCGCGGGAAGCCCTTCGGGCCGCTCTGACCGGTAGCGACACCGTCGCGGCTACTACGGGGTCGGAACTGTTCGCCGTTGTCGCCGTCCTCGACGACCAGCGTTCGCTGCGTGTGGCGCTCGCGGATAAGTCGGTGTCGAGTTCGGCGCGGGCCGAGCTGGCCGAACGCGTCTTCGGCGGCAAGATCAGCGGGACCACCCAGGCCGTGCTGACCACCGCGGTGGCCCAGGACTGGTCGCGGACCCGCGATCTGGTGGACACGCTGGTCCTGCTCGGCCGCGAAGCGCTGTTGCGCGCCGCGGACGAGCGTGGCCGCCTGACCGCCGTCGAGGACGAACTGTTCCGGCTGGGCCGCATCATCGATGACAACCCGGACCTGGAGCAGGCGCTGCAGGACCACGGCAAGCCGGCTCCGGCCAAGCGTGCCCTGGTGCAGCGTCTGCTCGCCGGAAAGGTCGAGGACATCACCCTGCAGCTGGTCGAACAGGCCGTGCTGCGCCACAAGGGCGATGCCGGCCAGGCCATCGACGAGCTGTCCGATCTGGCGGCCTCGCTCCGGGAGCAGATCGTGGCGCACGTGCGCGCTGCGGTGGCCCTGACGCCGCAGCAGCGCGAGCACCTCGCCGCCTCGCTGCAGCGCATCTACGACAAGCCGATCACCGTGCACGTGCAGGAGGACCCGACCTTGCTGGCCGGCGTCGTCGTGCGCGTGGGCGACGACCTGATCGACGGCAGCGCCATCGGCCGGCTGCAGCGCTTGCGCCAGTCTCTCGCTTAAGAGACGAACGCCGAGAAGCGCAGTAACACACCGACATTCGAGACCCACAGCGAGAGCAGGAAGAACATGGCGGAGCTGACGATCTCCCCCGATGAGATCCGTAGCGCGATCGAGAGCTACACCCAGAGCTACACCCCCGAGACCTCCATCGAAGAGATCGGTGTCGTCACCGACACCGGCGACGGTATCGCCCACATCAGTGGCCTGCCGTCCGCGATGGCCAACGAGCTGCTGGAATTCCCCGGCGGCGTGCTCGGTGTGGCGCTGAACCTGGAAGACACCAACATCGGTGCCGTCGTCCTGGGTGAGTTCGACACCCTGGAAGAGGGCCAGCAGGTCCGCCGCACCGGCGACGTGCTCTCGGTTCCCGTGGGTGACAAGTTCCTCGGCCGCGTCATCGACCCGCTGGGCGCGCCCATCGACGGCCTCGGCGAGATCGAGTCCGACGAGCGTCGCGTGCTCGAGCTGCAGGCCGCGACCGTGCTGGAGCGTCAGCCGGTCGGTGAGCCGATGGCCACCGGCATCACCGCCATCGACGCCCTGACCGCGATCGGCCGTGGCCAGCGTCAGCTGGTCATCGGTGACCGCAAGACCGGCAAGACCGCGGTCTGCATCGACGCGATCATCAACCAGAAGGCCAACTGGGCCACCGGCGATCCGTCGAAGCAGGTGCGTTGCATCTACGTCGCGATCGGCCAGAAGGGCTCCACCATCGCGGGCGTCAAGACCGCGCTCGAGGCGCACGGCGCGATGGAGTACACCACCATCGTCGCGGCCCCCGCGTCGGACTCCGCCGGCTTCAAGTGGCTGGCGCCGTACACCGGTTCGGCCCTCGGCCAGCACTGGATGTACCAGGGCAAGCACGTCCTGATCGTGTTCGACGACCTGTCCAAGCAGGCCGAGGCCTACCGCGCCATCTCGCTGCTGCTGCGTCGCCCGCCGGGCCGCGAGGCGTACCCGGGTGACGTCTTCTACCTGCACTCGCGCCTGCTGGAGCGTTGCGCCAAGCTGTCCGACGCCCTGGGCGCGGGCTCGATGACCGGTCTGCCGATTATCGAGACCAAGGCCAACGACGTCTCGGCGTTCATCCCGACCAACGTCATCTCCATCACCGACGGCCAGGTGTTCCTGGAGTCGGACCTCTTCAACAAGGGTGTCCGCCCGGCCATCAACGTCGGTATCTCGGTGTCCCGAGTCGGTGGCGCCGCGCAGACCAAGGCCATGAAGAAGGTCTCCGGTTCGCTGCGTCTGGAGCTGGCCTCCTACCGTGAGCTCGAGGCGTTCTCCGCCTTCGCCTCCGACCTGGATGCCGCCTCGCTGGCCCAGCTGGAGCGTGGCGCGCGCTGGGTCGAGCTGCTCAAGCAGGACCAGTACGCCCCGGTTTCCGTTGAGGACCAGGTTGTTTCGCTGTACCTGGTCGACGGTGGCTTCTACGACTCCGTGCCGGTCGGCGACATCCGCCGCTTCAACTCGGAGCTGCTGGAGAACCTGCACGCCACCGTGCAGTCCTCCTTCGACGCCCTGCAGGGCGGCGCCAAGGTGCTCGACGGCGACGCCGCCGATGCCATCAAGGCCGCGACCGACAAGTTCAAGCTGGGCTTCCTGGCGTCCGACGGCTCGCGTGTCGTCGAGGCCGAGGCCGACAAGCTGGATCACGAAGAGGTCGAGTCCCTTTCCGTCACCCGCAAGCACGTCGAGAAGTAATCGAGACGAGCATGCGAATGACCGAATCGACGAATGAAGGGAGGGTGACCCGCTAATGCCAAGCGTGCGTGAACTTCGCTCCCGTATTCGTTCCGTGAGCTCGATCAAGAAGATCACCAAGGCGCAGGAGCTCATCGCGACCTCGCGAATCAGCAAGGCGCAGGCGCGCGTTGCGGCCGCCAAGCCGTACGCGGAGGAGATCACCAAGGTCCTGGCCGAATTGGCCGGTGCCAGTGGCAATCTCAGCCACCCGCTGCTGACCGAGCGCGAGAATCCGCGTCGTGCAGCCGTTCTCGTCATCACCTCCGACCGCGGTATGTGCGGTGGTTACAACTCCAACGTGCTCAAGCAGGCCGAGGAGCTCATGACCACCTTGCGCTCCGAGGGCAAGGAGCCGGTGCTGTACGTGATGGGCGCGAAGGGCCTGACCTACTACACCTTCCGCAAGCGGACGGTGAACGGGTCCTGGCTGGGCTTCTCACAGCAGCCCAACTACGTGGACGCCTCGGCCGCGTGCAACCACCTGGTGGAGGCATTCATGGCCGGTGCCGACGGCGAGGTGGAGACCCCCAACGGGGTCGGCACCATGCCGGGCGTCGACGAACTGCACATCGTCTACACGCGTTTCGTGTCGATGCTGTCGCAGCAGCCCGAGGTGCGTCGCCTGGCCCCGATCCAGGTGACCTTCGTTGACGAGAACTTCGATCTGGGCCCCGACAGCTTCACCGACTCCGAGTCGGCCACGCTGTCGCCCCAGTACGAGTTCGAGCCGGACGCGGATCGCCTGCTGGGCGCGCTGCTGCCGAAGTACATCAACACTCGGATCTACTCGTCGCTGCTCGAAGCGGCGGCATCGGAGTCGGCTGCGCGCCGCACCGCCATGAAGGCCGCAACGGATAACGCCACGGACCTGGTCAATTCGCTGACCCGGACCGCGAACTCGTTGCGCCAGGCGCAGATTACGCAGGAAATCACGGAAATCGTCGGCGGTGCCAACGCACTGGCGTCGAGCTCGGACCGCGACTAAGGCCCAGGAAGAGAACCAATGACCGCAGCTACTGAAACTCGGGTCGGCACAGGCCGTGTCGCCCGCGTCATCGGACCCGTCGTGGACGTCGAGTTCCCGCGCGGTTCGATTCCCGACCTGTACAACGCCCTCAACGTGGACATCGCGCTCGCGTCGGTGGCCAAGACCCTGACCCTCGAGGTTGCGCAGCACCTGGGCGACAACATCGTTCGCACCATCTCCATGCAGCCGACCGACGGTCTGGTTCGTGGCGCCTCGGTGCGCGACACCGGCAAGCCGATCTCGGTGCCCGTCGGTGACGTCGTCAAGGGCCACGTGTTCAACGCCCTCGGTGACTGCCTCGACACCCCGGGTCTGGGCCGCGACGGCGAGCAGTGGGGCATCCACCGCCAGCCGCCCGCCTTCGACCAGCTCGAGGGCAAGACCGAGATCCTCGAGACCGGCATCAAGGTCATCGACCTGCTGACCCCGTACGTCAAGGGCGGCAAGATCGGTCTGTTCGGTGGTGCCGGTGTCGGCAAGACCGTGCTGATCCAGGAGATGATCACCCGTATCGCGCGTGAGTTCTCCGGTACGTCCGTGTTCGCGGGCGTCGGTGAGCGCACCCGTGAGGGCACCGACCTGCACCTGGAAATGGAAGAGATGGGCGTCCTTCAGGACACCGCCCTCGTCTTCGGCCAGATGGACGAGCCGCCGGGCACGCGTATGCGCGTCGCCCTGTCGGCCCTGACCATGGCGGAGTACTTCCGCGATGTGCAGAACCAGGACGTGTTGCTCTTCATCGACAACATCTTCCGGTTCACCCAGGCCGGTTCCGAGGTCTCGACCCTGCTGGGTCGTATGCCCTCTGCCGTGGGTTACCAGCCCACCCTGGCGGACGAGATGGGTCAGCTCCAGGAGCGGATCACCTCGACCCGTGGCCGTTCGATCACCTCGATGCAGGCGATCTACGTCCCCGCCGACGACTACACCGACCCCGCGCCGGCCACCACCTTCGCGCACTTGGACGCCACCACCGAGCTTTCGCGTCCGATTTCGCAGAAGGGCATCTACCCGGCCGTCGACCCGCTGTCCTCGACCTCTCGTATCCTCGAGGCTTCGATCGTCGGCGAGCGGCACTTCCGGGTGGCCAACGAGGTCAAGCGAATCCTGCAGAAGTACAAGGAACTCCAGGACATCATCGCCATCCTCGGCATGGACGAGCTCTCCGAAGAGGACAAGGTCCTCGTCGGTCGCGCCCGTCGCCTGGAGAAGTTCCTGGGCCAGAACTTCATCGTCGCCGAGAAGTTCACCGGCCAGGAAGGTTCCGTCGTTCCGCTGGAGCAGACCATCGACGACTTCGATCGCGTCTGCAAGGGCGAGTTCGATCACCTGCCGGAGCAGGCGTTCAACTCCTGTGGTGGCCTGGACGACGTCGAGGCTGCTGCGAAGAAGATCGCCGGGAAGTAGTCACCCATGGCAGATATGTCCGTTGATCTGGTCGCTGTCGAGCGACTGGTGTGGTCGGGCCGGGCGAGCTTCGTCTCGGCCCAGACCACCGAGGGTGAGATCGGCATTCTCGCCGGTCACGAGCCGCTGCTCGGCCAGCTGGTCGAGGGTGGCACGGTGACCATCGTGTCCGACGACGACGAGCGCATCGTCGCCGCCGTGCACGGCGGGTTCTTCTCGGTCACCGCCACTTCGGTGCGCGTGCTGGCCGAGTCCGCCGAATTCGCCTTCGATATCGACGAGGCGGCCGCCAAGGCCGTCGTCGCCGATGTCGATGCGAGCCCGGCCGCGCTGGCCAAGGCCAAGGGCCAGCTGCGCGCCCTCGAGAAGGCTGCCCAGGGCTAGTCTCTCGACACTGAACAAAGCGGCGGCCCCGGGGAAATCCCCGGGGCCGCCGCCTTTTTCGTCTCAGTCGAAGGTCAGGATCGGTTTGATCGTGCCCCCGTGGTGGGCGTCGTCCAGCGCGGTGTCGATATCCGCGAACTTGTAGGTCTTGCTGATCTTCTCGATCGGGAACTTGCCCTCGGCATGCCAGGCCAGCAGCCGCGGAATGAACTTTTGCGGATCGCCGCTGCCCTCGATGCAGCCGCGCACGGCCTTCCCGTTGCCGGTGAGATGGCCGATTTCCAGGTCCATGCTCGCCTCGCCCAGGCCGACGAGCACCAGGGTGCCCATGGGGGCCAAGGCTTCCAGGCCCTTGGCGATCACGGCATTGATGGCCGTGGTGTCGAGCGCGAAGTTCGCGCCGCCGTTGGTGGCCGCCTGAATCTGTGCCACCACGTCCTCGGCCGCGCCGTCGATGGTGACGTCCGCGCCCAGCTCCTTGGCGACCTCCAGCCGTTCCGCGGAAAGGTCAATGGCCACAATGGTTCCCGCGCCGATCGCGCGGGCGGCCATCAGGGCGGCCATGCCCACGCCGCCGACGCCGAAGATGGCGATGGAATCGTCGGGGCCCGGCCGCATGACATTGGCGACCGCGCCCGCCCCGGTCTGCACGCCGCAGCCGAACGGGGCGGTGGCGGTCAGGTCGACGCTCTCGTCGACAACCACGACACTGCGTGCGGGCACCAAGGCGTGCGTAGCGAAACTCGACTGCCCGAAGAACGCGCCCATGACGCGCTCGCCATTGTTGCTCAGCGGCGAAGTGAAATCCGAACGCCCGCCGGAGGTGTTGAGAATGACGAAATTCTCGCAATAGGGCGGAAGCCCGTTGACGCAGCGGGAACACGTGCCGCAACTGGCGTAGGTGAGCAGCACATGGTCGCCCACTTCGATTCCGGTTACTTCCGAGCCAATGCGCTCGACGATGCCGGATCCCTCGTGCCCGAGCACGATCGGCAAATCGGCGGGAAACACGCCCTTGGTGACCAGGTCGGTGTGGCAGACGCCGCTCGCGACGATGCGCACCAGCACCTCGCCCGGTCGCGGGTCCTCGAGCTCGAGGGTCTCCATCGAGAACGGCTTATCCGCTCCCCGGGCCACCGCAGCGGTGATTTCCACGGAATCTCCTTCCAAGACATCCCAATTGTCCGGAGCATAAGAACGTGTTCCAGTTTTGGGCCATCCCGGATCCTACTGAGCGGGCCTCCGGTTGGGAACCGGTCCGCCGCGGCTGGTAAGCGCCAACGGATTTCCGTTATCTCGTGGCGAAATTGCGACGCGGGTTACACCGTGTGGTTAAATGCAATCGCCGGTCTACGGATGTGATCTGAAGCATCCCGCAAAGTCTTGGCAATCCAGCATTCTCAGCTTTACCTCCACGATGCAGGCTGCACGATGAGCGAGGGGTTGATGAGCGGGCTTCGTATTGGCAAATGGGGGGTGGCCGCCGCTGCTGTCGCGGTCGCCCTCGGATTCTTCGCACCGGGTGCGGCGAACGCGGACGCCGTGGTGCCGCTCCCGGACGGGCACATCGAGGGCCCGGGCGTGAAAATCACCAGTCTCGGTGAGCGCGCGATCATTTCGCCGTCCCTGGCGGCCAACGGCGCGGGCCGCACCTCCTGGGTGAGCGGCAATGTCACCGCCGACGTGAACACCCCGGACGGGGATGTCGGTCCCAACAACGGCCCGAAGAACTTTCCGGGCACCAACAACTCGGGCACCCACGGGTCGTCCAACCTGACCACCGGATACATCATCGGATGCCAGGTGAATCTGGGCGTGCTGAGCGCGAACTCGTCGTTCGCCCTGAGTCTGACGCCCACCATCGCGGGCGGGTTCAGCTTCCCGATCTCGCCCGGCCAGGTGGTCTGGGTCGCGATCAACAACATCGAGTTGATCAAGAGCGGCACCTACACCATCAACTACCAGGACATTCCCATGGAGATCCAGGGCTGCGGTGGGTACGCGCAGGCCCGCCAGGTCTCCACCGTCGAGATCATCGGCGCGGACTACTCCAAGGTCACCCTCTACGGTCAGCCGTTCAGCATCGGCTGACGGGTCCGCTTCACAAGGGAAGGGATCGTATGTACGGCAAGGGAATTCGCGTCCGGGGTGGCAAGGCTCTGGGTGTCGCGCTGGCCGCCGTGGTGGGTTGCGGCTTCAGCCCGACGGGCGTCGCGCATGCGGACACGTTCGTCCCGCTGCCGGGCGGCTCCATCACCCGGCAGCTCGCCGACGGCACCAATCTGATCGTCCGGATCGAGAACGAGTCGGCGAAGATCAGCGGCTCCATGGGTGATACGCCGATGCACCGCAATGTGTGGACCACCGCCCGCGGTGTGGTGGATCTGGACGGGCCGAGCGCGTCGAGCGCCACCATCAAGATCAGTCCCGGCTACATCGTGGGCTGCCAGGTGGACATCGGGTCGTTCTCGCCGAGCGAGAACGCCAGCGAGCAGGCGACGGTGGCCAGCAGCGGAATCACCCCCGGCGTGCCGACCGAGGCCATGGGCGCGGGCATCACCCTGGGTCCCGGCCAGGCCAAGGCGCTGCTGATGCTCGACCTCGAGAAGCCGGACGACTACGGCCAGGAATCGCACAAGCGCTACAACAAGACTCTCGGCCCGCACGCCAGCGTCACCTGGGTCGACGAGACGTTCGCCGTCGACGGGTGTGGTGGTTACGCCCAGGCCCGGGCCTTCATCGCCGCCGAAGTCGACAGCACGAACTTCATCGGCAACCTGGTGCTCTACGGCCAGCCGTTCAGCATTGGCTGATATATCTTCTGCGCCTCGCTGAACAGCGCATACGTCACATTCGGTGGATGGCCGGACTTCGCCTTTCCGCGGTCGCTAGTATCGACCGAAAGCGGGGCCCGGCCTCTGGCCGGTTCGTGATCGACAGCAACGCGGATGTGAAGGGACGGAGCGGCATTGCAAACCGGGATGTGGCTTCTGATCATTCTGGTGCTGTTGCTTGTCGGTTTGGCCCTGGCCTCGACGTATCGCCTGGTGATGTTGCGCCGCGGCGGCACGGCCGCACTGCTGCGGGTGCTGCCCGCGCGCGGGCACGGCGGCGGCTGGCGGCACGGCCTCATCCGCTACGACGAGGACACGCTCCTCTTCTACAAACTCTCCAGTCTGAAACTCGGCCCGGACTCCACCATGCGCCGGCTCGCGATCGAGATCGGTCCGCGACGGTCCCCGCAGGACGACGAATACGACATCATGACCGACGAGGTCATCGTCATGTGCTCGGACGGTGACGGCAGCTACGAGCTGGCGCTCGACCGCGGGGCCATGGCGGCCTTCCTTTCCTGGGTGGAATCCCGCCCCTCCGAGCGCATTCGCCGCCGCCGCGCGGGATAGCGCACGGGCTAAGGTGACCGTGTGAGCGTGCACCTGACTCGGATCTATACGCGGACCGGCGATGACGGTACGACCGGTTTGAGTGATTTCTCCCGGGTGGCCAAGACCGATCCGCGCTTGATCGCCTACGCAGACTGTGACGAAACCAATGCAGCTCTCGGAGTCGCCATCGCGCTCGGGGCGCCCGACGAGCGGATGCTCGGTGTGTTGCGCTCCATACAGAACGATCTCTTCGACGCCGGTGCGGACCTCTCCACGCCCGTGGTCGCCGAGCCCAAGTACCCGCCGCTGCGCATCACGCAGGACTACATCGACCGCCTCGAGAAGTGGTGCGATGAGTTCAATGAGCCTCTGGCACCGTTGAATTCGTTCATCCTGCCCGGCGGCACTCCGCTGGCCGCACTGCTGCACACCGCGCGCACGGTCGCGCGACGCGCCGAGCGAGCGGCCTGGGCGGCGGTCGACGCCCACCCGGACGACACGAGTGTGCTGCCCGCGAAATACCTGAACCGGCTGTCCGACCTGCTGTTCATTCTGGGCCGAGTAGCCAATCCGGATGGCGACATACTTTGGCGGCCGGGCGGAGACGCCGCGAGCACGGGATCCGACCACTAGGCTGACCCCCGTGAGTGAACGGTTTCTGGTGACCGGGGGCAGCAGGCTCGTCGGTGAGGTCGCGGTGGGCGGCGCGAAGAACAGCGTCCTCAAGCTGATGGCCGCAGCGTTGCTGGCCGAGGGTACGACCACGATCACCAACTGCCCGGACATCTTGGATGTGCCGCTGATGGCAGAGGTGCTGCGTGGTCTCGGCTGCGATGTCACGGTGAACCACGAGACCGTGACCATCGTGACCCCCGCGGAACCCAAGTACCACGCGGACTTCCCGGCGGTCACCCAGTTCCGCGCCTCGGTGTGTGTATTGGGTCCGCTCATGGCGCGCTGCAAGCGGGCCGTTGTCGCGCTGCCCGGTGGTGACGCAATCGGTTCGCGTCCGCTCGATATGCATCAGCAGGGTCTGCGCCTCCTCGGCGCGACCTCCGAGATCGAGCACGGCTGCCTGGTCGCGCGGGCGGAGGAGCTGCAGGGCGCGCGGATTCGCCTCGACTTCCCGTCGGTCGGCGCGACCGAGAACATCCTGATGGCCGCGGTGCTCGCCGAGGGCGAGACCGTCATCGACAATGCCGCGCGCGAACCGGAGATCGTGGATCTCTGCAACATGCTGGCGCGGATGGGCGCGAAGATCTCCGGTGCGGGCACCTCTGTATTGACCATCGAAGGCGTGGACAAGCTCGCGCCGACCACGCACCGGGTGATCGGTGACCGCATCGTCGCCGCGACCTGGGGTATCGCCGCCGCCATGACCACCGGCGACGTGCGGGTGACGGGCATCAACCCCAAGCACCTGTCGCTGGTGCTGGACAAGCTGCGCTCCGCGGGTGCCCGAATCTCGTTCGAACCGGATGGTTTTCGCGTGGTGCAGGCGGATCGCCCGCGCGCGGTGAACTTCTCGACCCTGCCGTTCCCGGGTTTCCCCACCGACCTGCAGCCCATGGCCATCGGCCTGGCCGCGATCGCGGACGGCACCTCGATGATCACCGAGAACATCTTCGAGGCGCGCTTCCGCTTTGTCGAAGAGATGATTCGCCTGGGCGCCGATGCCCGCACCGATGGGCATCACGCTGTGGTGCGCGGGATTCCGCGACTGTCCTCGGCGCCGGTGTGGTCCTCCGACATTCGCGCCGGCGCCGGTCTGGTGCTCGCGGGTCTGGTCGCCGATGGAGTCACCGAAGTGCACGACGTCTTCCATATCGACCGCGGTTACCCGGATTTCGTGGAGAACCTGCGCTCGCTCGGGGCCGAGATCGAACGGGTCGGAACCACCGACTGAACGGTGGGTGTCGGGACGGGTTCGCGAAAACCCCTCCTGAACAGGCGATTTGACATGCGAACAACCAACACGTAACTTATTCCAGGTCAGAGCGACACGGACACCGACTCCGGTGAGACGAGCTTCGCCTGATGATCATCTAGCTCCCAACTACCAGCGGATTTGGTTCTGCTGTGAGGGCTGAGCTAAGCTTCACCAGCAACAAACAAGCAGCCTCACCGACAAGCCGGTTAAACCCGGGGATGTTGGTGTGTGCGTGTGTTCTTTGAGAACTCAATAGTGTGTCGATGAATGTC
>NZ_BAAGTC010000030.1:0-96947 GCF_054782115.1 Nocardia heshunensis
GCATCACCTGTTTCGCCTGAACAAAACCATTGTTGCGCTGACCTATTGAAACCACAGGCATTATGGTGCGTTCGGGTGTCTCATAGGGTGGTGATCGAGATCCCAGATGCTTTTGCGCAGATCAAGTTCGCCAACGAGGGTGAGCGCGGGCGCGCCTGGGTTGCGACCTTGCCCGGGTTGCTGGAGGAGCTTCTGGGACGATGGTCATGCACTCCGACGGGACCGGTGATGCACGGTCAGGTCGGAGTCGTGGTGCCGGTGCACCGCCACGACCTCCCGCCCGCGGTGATCAAGGTGTCATTCCCTCACGCGGACAACGTCCATGGCGCGGATGCGTACGCGGCATGGGACGGGCGAGGCGCGGTTCGGTTGTTCGCGCGTGATGACGACCGCTTCGCGATGTTGTTGGAGCAAGCATCGCAACGGACGTTGGCCTCGGTGACAGATCCCGAGGAAGCCCTCACCATTCAGGGGGAGCTCACACGCAGGCTGGCCGTACCCGCCCCGGCCGGACTGCCGCGACTGTCCGAGCAGATCGAGCGCTGGGAGCATGAAATCTTCACCACGGCAGGCGAATTCGGTAATCCTCTGCCAAAGAGAGTGCTCGACGCCGCGAGGGCCACATTGCGTGAACTCGGCCCGGACCAACCCGAAATGCTGGTGCACGCAGACCTGCACGACGCCAATATTCTGGCTTCCGATCGCGAGTCCTGGCTGGCGATCGACCCCAAGGTCAAGGTGGGAGATCCAGCACACGACGCGCTCTATGTCATCTTCAGCCCCCGGCACGAGCAGCTGTACACGTCGCCGAATTTTGCGACAGAGGTAACGCGATACCTCGACATCTACTGCGCCGCCGCCAACCTCGACCCCGACAGAGTACGCCGGTGGACCCAGGTCGGAGCAGTCAGAGAAGCCCTGTGGGGTCGACAAAACCGCGATCCGGACCGGCTGATCCAGGCCGCCGACCGGCTGGCTCGAGCTCTCACCACCTCGCAGTAGAGCGGTCATTCGCCTGGCTTCGACCAGCGCTGCCCGTTGATCTTCCGCCGCGCCGCGCAGCCTGGTTCGCGGTTGTGACCGGTTCTCGCCACCGGGATCATCGCGCCTCTTGCAGTCGCGCCGCGTATGGATGGTTGGTCGGGGCTGTCGATGCCGAGATTGCGGGGATAGGTCAGCGGCCGTGGATAAC
This sequence comes from Nocardia heshunensis, assembly GCF_054782115.1. Lineage (NCBI taxonomy): Bacteria > Bacillati > Actinomycetota > Actinomycetes > Mycobacteriales > Nocardiaceae > Nocardia > Nocardia heshunensis. The sequence continues at coordinate 1,193 of NZ_BAAGTC010000030.1, forward strand.
TCATTTGCCCATGGAATTGGCGGCACGCGGCTTCGATCATCGGCGGTCTACCCTGCCGGAGCGGCCGAACGAGGCCGCGAACCACGGGGAGGTCGTCATCACTGCTTCAGCCCGGGGCGCGTTGTGGGCCGCAGCTCTAGTGGTCCTCGCTCTGTTGGGAGCCGAAGGCTGTGGGGTTTCCCATGATTGGTGGGCGAAGCCGCCGACCGGAACGGACACACCGGATTCGATGTGCGAACGGTCTGCCGATCCGGGAAAACCGACGGTGGCGCTGTTCGGGCTCTCGGACACCGGTGTCCTGAGCTACAGCCTGACCCGTTCACCCACCGCGGCAAAGGTGGTGCCGTGCGGCCGCATCCAGACCGCACCACTGGCGAAGAACGTCACCGTCACCGCACGGCCCTACTCCACGATGTGCGGTCTCCAGGTCGCGGCTGCGGACTGCACGGTAATCGCGATGAAGGCCCAGGCCGACCGCTGGGGTGTGTCGAATCCGATCGCAGGACTCCGCATTGCCGACGGCAAGGTGGTCGAGATCATCGAATCCTACCGCGACTGATCCAGCGACGGCGGGAGAGAGAAGACCGCGGGCGGGTGATCGTAGAGGTCGAGGATGCTGCCGATAAGTGTGCTGACGACCGTTAGAAGGAAGGCAGTTTGGGGGCGTTGTCCTGACAGAGATTGCCTACAGCCAGGAAGACGTACTTCGCGGCCCACTCGGTGGTCAAGGGCGGCTCCCATTGGGCAACAACCTGATCGGCGGAGTTCCCCTCATCGAGGTCCGTGCAGATCTGCCCACCGATATGGATGGCGGTGGCTTCGTCTTGGAGAACATGCGGATCGCCAAGGCGTTTCAACGCGGCGACGAAGTTGTTCGCGGCAGTCGGGTTGTCCTCGGCGCGGAAGATCCGATGGCCGGGCTCGCTCGCCACGGTGGCCGGGTGAGTTGGCGCGGTAGCGCTGACCGGGACGGTCCATGCGGACAACACTGCTGGTTGGTCGCCCGCTGCCGAGCATCCCGACACTACGACGAGCATGGCAAGCAGCGGCAGTAGCGGAGCCATCTTCACGATGCAGGACCCTAGCCATTGCTGAACGTGATTGGGGCTGACACCGAGGAATTGCCACGGGTGTCAGTCGGCGCGCGAAAGCCGCTGCTGATCGCGTCCCGCGCCGGCGGAAGCGGCCAGCGGCGTTACTTCGTTGCGAGATCTGGAGTGGTGCAGGCGTTTGCGCCGTTGAGTAGGCCGGTGCGGAAGGCCTCGACTCGCTGGTAGCCCGTGCCCTGGCGGTCGGCATCGCCGTCGCCGTGGAATACCAGCAGCGCGGTCAGTGCCTTGTCCAGGTCGCCGGGAGACATTCGGATTGTGCTGGTCGGGCGGTTTTCCAAGAGGACGCTGGCGCTCCAGCCGCCGGCGAAGCAGTCCGCGCGCAGTGACGCGGTCTTGTCGTCGGTGTTGTCTCCCGCTCGGCTTTCGGCGGCGAACCCGTATTGAGTGGCCAGCAGGGTCGCAACCGCGAAATCTCCGCCGTCGGTGTAGAACTGCGGCATGGCGTCGACGCCGTCGTAGCCGATGTAATCGTCAGGGACGCAATAGAACAGGCTGTAACCCTTGGTCGGCGAGCCGCCGCACGCCGGTGGATTGCGTGGATCGAAGCCCTGGACCTGGCGGAGCGAGTGCCAGGGTTTACCGGTCAATTCGGGATACAGCGCGTGCCAGTAGTCCTCGAGATCGGCGGGGGCCAGCGACAGCACCTGCTCGTACGGTGCGTTGCCGCCGTTGGCCGCGTCCTGGGCCGACCGGAACGGCAGCTCGATCACCGCCGGGTCGCCGTCCTTGTAGGCCTTGCAGGCGGCGGGCCCGCCGTCGAACCCGGTTTGGAACGAGTTGACCCGGTCGAACCCGCTGCCGTGCGCGGAGGCATCGGTCTTATCGGTTCCGGGTTCGTCGCGCAGGGAAAGAAATCCGGCGAGTGCTCGGTCGATGTCCCCGGCGCTCACCGTGAACGAGCTGTGGCCCGCGGCGACGTCGGCGACCCAGGCACCGGCGAAGCAGTCGGCCTGGATCTCCTTGGTCACGGTGATACCGGAGAACTTCGCCCGCGCCTGGATCGCATGTCCCCATTCGTGGGCCAGTACTACCGGAATCACGAAGTCGCCGTAGTTCTTTCGCAGACTCGGCAGCAGTCCTTCGGCATCCCACGCCACCACGTCCGCCTTAGGGCAGTAGAAGGCGTTTCCGGCGATATCGTCCGCTGCGGCCGCACACGGCGGCAGCGGCCCGGTCGATGGCCGCACGGCATAGAATCCGCCGGTTACCGGCTTGTAGTCGCCGCCGTACACCTTCGGGAACTGGTCGGCCCAGTACCGCTGCAGATCCGCAACCGCCTGTGCGGCAATCTTGTTCACCGGGTCCGCGGCGTCGCCATGGATCGTGGCGGTCGGCGCTGCCGGCGTCGTTGTGGTGGTGGACTGCGAACCGGAGCCGCAGGCCGTGGCCGCCAGCGCGAGTGCAGTGGCCACACTCATGGCCAGGATTCCTGAAATTGGCGACCGGGCCATGACTCATCCTTCGATCGGAACCGGAAAATACGGCGGGAATCTAACGAAATCTCTTTGGAGTCGGATTGGATCCATTTCCAATTTCGCTCCAACGGATTTCCAATCGTCCCCGCTTAGCGTTTTCTCGCTCGAACACTCCGAACGTATTGAGGGAACAGAACCATGAGGAATCAGCAGCGTGCCGCCATGACGACCGCAGTCGCGGCATTGGCGATCGCCGTGACATTGACGGGGTGTTCCAGCAGCAAGGACACCGCGACGCCCGCCTCGACGACTTCCGTGAAGTCGACGACCACCACGACGGCGGTGACCTCCAAGAGCAAGTTGGCGCCGCAGACAACGGCGAAAGCGACTGCGGGCCCGAATAAAACGATCGCCGATTACATCACCGATCAGAACATCGTCGAAACCGCCGTACACAATGGCGATGCGGGTGTCCCGCAGGTGGTGCTTCCCTATCCCACCGGATGGGTCAGCGCGGGCGACGACACTCCCGACTACGCGCTCGGCGCCATCGTTTACACCGGGCCCGAGGATGCCGCCGCGTACACCCCGAACATCATCGCGTTGTTGTCGCGGCTCGACGGAAAAGCCGACCCGCAGAAGCTCATCGACTACGCCGGTGGCGAGGTGAAGAACCTGCCGGGATACGGCCAGGTCGGCAACGGCGGCGTGACGGCTGTCGTCTCCGGGTTCCCGGCCTACCGCATCGCGGGAACCTACAACCTCAACGGTGTCGAGGTGGTGTCCGCGCAGGAGACCGTCGTCATCGCCGGCCGCAGTGGACTGTTCGTGCTGCAACTCAACGCCACCGGTTCGCAACAGCAGGCCGACGTGCTGCAGGCCGCGATCGAGGACATCGACAAGCAGATCGCCATCACGGCGTGAGCAACGAGAGGCGAAACCCGATGTCTCGCACCATGACCGCTGCGCTCGCCCTCATGGCGCTCGCCTTGGCGGGTTGCTCCACGGACCGCGCCGTCGACAAGAAGGATGTCGCGAACGAGATCAGCGGCAAGCTGGCCGATCAGGTCGGCCGCAAGCCCGAGAAGGTCGATTGCCCGGCCAACCTGCCCGCCCGCAAGGACGCCACGCTGACGTGCACGCTCACCGACCAGGGCAGCAGCTACGACGTACACGTGACGGTCACCAGCGTCGAGGGTGACCACACGAAGTTCGACATCAAAGTCGACGACAACCCGAAGAACTGACCTCAGGAGACTTGAAATGACCAATCCCTATGAACCCCAGGCTGATCCGGGCATGATCCAGCCGGGCGGACAGCAGCCCTTGCCTCCGCAGTATGGAGCGCCCCAGTATGGCTCGCCCGCAACGGTTCCCCCGCACGGCGTCGATCCGGCGGCGCCCTACGGACGTGACCCGCAGGGGCAACCGTATTCGGACAAGACGAAACTCGTCGCGGGCCTGCTCGGAATTCTGCTGGGCAGTTTCGGTGTCGGCCGGTTCTATCTGGGCTACACCCGGATCGGCGTCGCCCAGATCGCGGTCACCTGGCTCACCTGCGGGCTCGGTGGACTCTGGCCCCTGATCGACGGGGTCATGATGCTGACCGGCAAAGTGCCCGACACGCAGGGCCGTCCGCTCCGCGACAACTGATGGGAGCGATCGTGTCGACCGAGCCACCGCCGCCGCCGCGCGGCCGAACCCGGCAAGAGCGGGGTCGCGATGTCAGTGCGGCCCAACAGGACGCAGAGGCGAAGACTTCGCTGTTCGGACAGTTCCGGGCGGCGGCGAGTCCTCGGTTTCTGCTGTCGCAGGCCGAGGAGTATCCGATCGTCATCAAGCAGTTCCTCCAGTTCTGCTTGATCCTGATCTATCCCGCATGGGTGTTCGTGGTGATCGCTTCCGGTCTCACGTTCGGAGCGTTGTACGGGACGTTCTGGCTGCTGTTGTGGCCGGTGCGAAACCACATGAAGAAGTCCGATCCCGCGGCGTACGCGGCCAGCCAACGGAAGTGAATCCATGCTCTGGCGTCGAAATCCGATCCGCTGCGAGGTGAGCCCGGGCATCGTCCGTCCCGGCGACACGATCACCGTCCGGGTCGTCGCGGATGGGCCGATCGACCGAGTGGACGAGGCGCGAATAGAGTTGGGCTACACCAACTTCTACTCCTATCGGTGGGCCGGTCGCGCGGACTCGGCGGCCGGGGCGGTCTCGGATACGTTGTCGCTGATGGGCGAGGTGGGCACCAACTACGGCGGAGAACGCGACACCTCGGACTGGGTTTCGGCGCTCAGCGTGCCGATTGCGGTGCCGGAAGGTCTATTCCGGGCCGTCGATCAGGAGATCCGCATTCCTTCCTGGTCGCCCGCGTCTTCGCCGGCCTTGGCCCGCTGGGAGTGTCACGCTCACCTGATCCGGTCTCGGCGAAATATGGATGCGCGCTGCGTCTTTCAGGTCGCGGTCGGTAAGGCGGGCCAACCGGCCCCGCCACCCGCTGTCGAACGGATGCTCGGCGACGCCTCCGAGATCGAGATCGCGGTCGATTCCGCGGTCGTGCGGGCGGGCGAGCCGGTGACGGGACTGCTGACGGTCATTCCGACCGCCGATCGGCCCGACGCCGACATCGCGGTGTATCTGGAGCGCAAGCGGCTGTCGCATCCGCTCGAGCGAAATCCGGGAGGGGGTGAGTCGCAGACTGCGCCGATCGTCAAACTCGGTCAGCGCATTCCCATGGCCGAGCGTACTCCGGTGCGCATACCGTTCGAGGTGCCCGTTCCAGCGGATGCCGCCCCTTCGGCGGCCGCGGTGCACTCGTCGCTGGAATGGTCGCTGATCGCCCGGATCTACTACAAGGGATTCTCCACGATGCCCGAACGAGTCCGCCGGAGGCTGGTCGTCGTCAACGCGGACTGAACGCGACGTTCACGCCCCACGGTCGCGGCGGCCGTCGATGTGCTGCGGTGCCGCCGACCGCTCCCCGAGACTGCGCAAGCGTTCCGACACCAGCGGATCCCAGACGTGTTCACCGGACGCGTCGATCTGCAGTTCCGCGCGGTGCAGCAGTTCGCGCGCGGCATTCCGATTCCCGCGCGCGACCTCGATGTCGGCGAGCAGCAACAGATACAGCGGCGCCATGATCCGGGTGCCGTCCTCGGTGCAGACCTCGTAGGCGGCGTGCGCGTCGTCGGCGGTGTCGAGGCGATCCGGCCCGAGCGCCCGCGCCCAGGCGCCGATGAGCCGCGCGGCGGCCGCCATCTGCGCCAAGGTCAGCTCCGACATCTCGGTGGCGAATTCGTCGGCCAGCTGGGCGGTTCCCGCGACGACACCGTGAATCGCATTGATCCACAACAGGGTCAGCCGCACGATGGCGGTGCTGTACAGGTCACCGGAGTCCACGCCCACCGCGATTCCTTCGTGCGCCACCCGCCACGCCCGATCCTTGTCGCCGCGCAGCGCGAAGATCAGTGCCGCGGTCGAGTACAGCCGTACGTCCACCCGGGGGATGAGCCGACCCGCTCCGGGGAGCGGTGGCATCGCGAGCACGAGGTCGATATCGGTCATCGAGGCCTCGAAATCCCCACGCATGCAGCGGATCACCGCACGCGTGTAATGCCCGAACCAGCCTGCGGTCCGATCCTCGCCCGTGGCATACCGTTCGACGAGACCCTCCACGATGACCGCGGCTTCCCGATAGCGCCCCTGTGTGGTGATCAGCCCGACCTGCATGGCGATGACCAGGATCTGGTTCCCGCCCGGTTGCCCACCGGGTTCCAGCGCCCGATCGATCGCCATCCGGGTATCGGCATGTCCGAGCCCCTTGAGCACCTGCCAGACCGTGGCAAGTCGCAGCCACAGCGTGGTCTCGCGGTCGAATCGCGCAGGCTCCCAAGGCAATCGGCTGCATATTTGCAGTGCGCGCTGTGCCAGGATCTCGATGTCGGCGTAGGCCGACCGATCGGCCGCCGCGGCCATCGCGGCATCGGTGATCGCCAGCGCCGTCGCCACCTCCAAGACCTCACCGGCTCGCCACGCATGATCGGCGGTCGCGATCGCCGCCTCATAGGAGCGACGCCCGGCGGCATCCGCCCCGGCGACGGCGATCGCCGCATGCAGCCCGGCCCGCTCGCCCGAGGTCAACTGAGCGGTGACGCAGTCGCGGGTCAGGCCGTGGGTGAACCTGAACCAGCCCGGCCGCCCGGCGGATTCGTCGATCATGCCCGCCTGCCGGGCGATCTCCAGGCAGCCGCGAACGATCATGGTGGACAGCTCCCGCACTGCGGCGACGGTCGCCACGTCGAACTCGGCGCCGAGCACGGCCGCGGTGCTCAGCACCGTCCGGGTCTCCGGATCCAGTCCCGCCATGCGTCGGCGGATGACCCCGGTCACCGCATGCGGCACCGCATCCGCGTCCCATGCCGGGTCGGGCCCGTCGAGCGGTCCGCGGGTTGCCATCAGTCGCACGACTTCACGGACGAAGAACGGATTTCCGCCGCAGCGGCGCTGGATCGCCCGCACGACCGGAGCGCCGGGCCGTGCGCCCGAATGGTGCGCGACCAGTGCGGCGACCGCCTCGTCGTCCAAGCCGCCGAGGTCGATCGTCGAGATGTCGGTGCGCTCGGTCAGCCGCCGATGTTCCTCGTGCACGGCGGCCGCGGGCACTCCGGTCGGCCAGGCCACCAGGACCAGTACCGGTAGCCGATGCAGACGGTCGGCGAGCAGACCCAGCACATCGAACGTCGCGCGGTCGGCACGGTGCGCGTCATCGAGCACCAGCAGCAGCGGCCCCGCACTCGCGAATTCCCGGACGGCCCGGACGATTCCGTCGACGACCGCGAACTGCGAGTCGAACTGCCGGGGCACGGTCGACGATCGAGCCCATTCCGGCCATTCGGGCACCAGGGTGATCAGTTCCGGTGCCGCGCCGCACACGGCCGCGCGCGGCGCGGCACCGAGGTGCTCGCCCAATTCGCGCAACAGTTGAATCCAACCCCACAGCAACGGCTTCTGGACGCCGTCGGGGTGGGTCGCCCAGGCGACGGTGGTGCCCAAACCGCGGGCGTGATCGGTCATCGTCGTGGCGAGGGTGGTCTTGCCGATGCCGCTCTCGCCGGTCAGCACCATCAGGCCACCGCGGCCTTGCCGGGCCGCCTCCGCCATCTCCGCCAGCCAGGTCAGCTCCGCGGTTCTGCCGATCAGGTTCGGCCGCGGCGGCAACGGCCGCGCCTGCCCGAGGATGATCGGCGGATCCGCGGCCGCTTCCGCACCGTCTTCGCACAATTCCCGGAACAGCCGTCGCAACTCGTCGCCGGGCCCGATCCCCAGCTCATGGTCCAGGACCTCGCGGACCCGATCGTAGGCTTGCAGGGCCTCGGCGCGCCGCCCGGATCGGGCCAGCGCGGTCATCAGCTGTACCCACAACCGTTCGTGCACAGGAGATTCCGTGATCGCCACCTCGATCGCGGGTATCACCTCCGCAAACCGGCCCACACTCAGTGCCGCATCGAAACCGGCCTCCACCGCCGCCCTGCGCAACCCCGCCAACCGTTCGATCGCCGGATCGGCGAAGGACCATCCGGCGAACTCCACGAGGGGGTTCCCGGTCCACAGCCGTGCCGCGCGGGTCAACACCTCGTCGGCGGTCCGGGCGTCACCACCGTCCAGCGAACGCCGCCCGGATCCGACCAGTTCCTCGAACCGGTGGATGTCGACGAACTCGCCGCCGATGTCGAGCTGATAGCCCGACGAACGCACGGTCAACTGCGGCCGAGCGGCATCGCCGGGATCGAGCAGGCGCCGCAGATTCGCCACATAGGCTCGCAGCGACGCCAGCGCCTTCGCCGGCGGATGTTCGCCCCAAAGCCCATCCGACAGCTGATCGAATCGAACTACCCCGCCCCGCGCCAGCAGCAACATCGCCAGTACCGCCCGCTGCTTCGGCCCGCCCAGCGCAATCTCCGCGCCCCCGGCCCGCACGCGCATCGGCCCGAAGAGAAAGTACTCCACCTACACACCGTTTCGTTCAGCGGAGCGGTCCCGAGCCCGCTTGCAACCCTGCTCTATCCAGCAAACTCTAAACCGCCCGCCGCATACTTGCGTCGGTAAAAGCGGTGCACCAGCAGCTCCGCGACGTGCGACGGAACAAGATGTTTGCCCAAAATGACCGATTCACTGACAGATTCGCCTCGAGTCGGTAGAACGGGACGGCCGCAGCGCCTGTCGGCGAACGCATCAGTATGCCGAATGCGGTACGCCTCCCTGGAGCGGTGCCGCTGGGTCGGTCGCTGCCATCGTGGTTCAGCCGATCGCGGCCGGTCGGAGCTGACATCGTGGGATGATCACTGTGGCAGTTGGGCCAGAGCTGTGCCACACATGGGCCCGAGCGCCGTGGGAAGGCAATGTCAGGCCGATGGCGGTGGGGCGGAACAAGCGAGAATCGCTGGGATCGCAGCAGCGGCTTCGGTCCCCCGGCAGGCGGGATGTGAGGCCCAACCAGTGGAGGTGCCGAGTTGGTCGAACCAATACAGACCGGACCCGGAATTGTGGCGGCTCACTTCATCGTCTCGGACGATGTCGAGCGCTCCCAGCATTTCTACACCGAAGTACTCGGCGGCAGAGTGGTCTTCTCTGGAGGGCCCATCTACGTGGCATTGGCCAACATTTTTGTCATCATCAACGTGGGCGGAGGTCCGACCGACGACAAACCGTCGGTTGTCTTGGAGACGCCACCCGATCCTGACCGAGTCAGCAGCTTCCTCAATCTCCGGGTCGAGGACATCCACGCGGTTTACGCCGAATGGAGCGCCCGGGGCGCCCAATTCCTGACGCCGCCGAAACAGCACCGGTACGAGATTCGTTGTTACATACGCGATCCGGACGGCTATCTGATCGAGGTGGGGCAAACGACCGATCCCGAAGGGGACTGGTCGCCCTGGTTGCGAACCCCCGTGGTCCCATGACTATTGAGACAGCAGCAAGGCCGCGTCGATATCCGCTCCAGGTAGCCGCAGATCGCGCTGACCCAAGCGGCCAGCGTGACACTCGCGAAAATCAAGCGGCCGTTGCGACCCGAGGCCGGCGGAACGTCCTGCATTGCCGAATGTCGAGTGGCACAAAATGGAGGACAAACCAGCCGAACATCTCCAGGATGTGCCACTCGGCGACGAGATATCTTCTGGTGCTGGTGATTACGACTTCGGTATTGCTGGGGAGGGTGTGGGATCGGCGGCGGTCGGCCAGTGTCCGAGGATCCGGAACTGCCGCGTGGCGTGCTGACCGAACCGGCCAGCGCGGCGGGCGGGAGATCAAGTGACGGTGTCGGTCTGAGGTCAGCTGTACGCGACCCTGATCGAGCGTGGGAGACGTTTGGTCGCGAGCAGCGATCAACTGTGGCGCCCCTTCCTGTGAGTCGGGGCGTTCGGTGTGTTTGTGGTGAGGATGGCGAGTAGGTCCGCGGCGCTGTCGGCCAGAAGTTGGGTGTGGTCGGCATTTTCGTCGGACATCCACCGTCGGCCGGTCTGGCGGAGGATGGCCAGGCCCGCGTCGGTGGCCAGGCGTGCGGTTCGGGGCTCGATACCGCGGCGCTCGAGGGCGGCGGTCAGGGCTTCCGAGAGGGCGGAGAGTTTGATCAGTTCGCGTTCGAGCAGGGGCGGATTGGCGGCGATGACCGCGGATCGCTCCCGCAGGAACTCGCGGGGGCGGATCACCTCGGGTGCCTTGGCGAACGCGGCCATCAGCATGGTCAGCGCATCCGCGCCCTCGGGTGCCGCCTCGATGGCGGCGACGAAGCACTGCTCGAGCTCCTCGCCGCCGAAGAGCACCTCGCGCTTGTCGGGGAACCAGCGATAGAAGGACCGTTCGGTGAGGCCCGCGCGCTTGGCGATCTGCGCGACCGTCGTGCGGTCGTAACCCTGTTCGGCGAACAGGTCCAGTGCCGCGCGCTCCAGGCGAGCGCGCGTATTGCCTTCCCATCGTGCCATCCCCTCAGCATAGTGACAGCAGATGCTGTCGTCAGCTACCGTGAGTGATGACAGCATCTGCTGTCACTAGTCAGGAGGCTTCATGCGCACCCTTCGCTTTCACGAATACGGGTCACCCCTCGACGTCGTACGGCTCGACGAAGCCGACCTTCCCACGCCGGGTCAGGGTCAGATCCGCATCGCCGTCCAGGCCTGCGGGCTGAACCCCGCCGACTGGGCACTGTGCAACGGCCTGTTCGCAGACACCCTTCCCCGCGGTATCGGACTCGAGGTGTCCGGCATCGTCGATGCCATCGGCTCCCGCGTCACCGGTGTCGAGGTCGGCGACCCGATTCTCGGCCCGGCCCCGTTTCGGGGTGCCACGGCCGGTGCGTCCGACCACGCAGTTCTGGACCGCTGGTTCCCGCGCCCACCGACCCTCGACCCGATTGCCGCCGCCGCGCTGCCGATGGCGGTCGAGACGGCTCATCACGGCCTGGCCGGTCTCGGTGTTCCCGAATCAGCCGACGGCATCACGGTATTCGTCAACGGCGCGGGAACCACCGTCGGATACGCCGCAGTGCAGATGGCGTTGCGACGAGGCGCCCGGGTCATCGCCTCCGCGGGCAAGACCTACGCCGATGCGTTGCGCGCATTGGGCGCCCAGATCACCGACTACGGCGCGGGCATGGCCGAGCGGGTCCTGGAGCTGTCCGACGGCCGCGTCGACCTCGCCCTGGACACCGCACCGGTGAGCAACTGCCTGCCCGAGGTCATCCGAACCGTCGGCAAACCAGCAGACGCGCTGACCGTCACCGACTTCGCCGCGGCTCACGAACTGGGCGCGCGAACCCAGTTCAGCGACAACGCCATCCACGACCCGGGCGAGGTGCTGGGCGACTACGCCAGGTTGGCCGCTGACGGCAAGTTCACGGTGCCGGTCGCCCGCACCTTCCCATTGGAGGACTGGCGCACGGCTGCGGCACTGAGCCTGTCCGGCCGGGCCGGCGGCAAACTGATCCTCCGGCTGCCATGACCACGAGGCTCACGGCCACCTCCATGCAACGTGAAACCATTCCGCGACAACCACACTGAGCGCAAACGGAGACGATCACGCAACCTGGCCCACATCCGGAAATGCCGCATACCGCTCTGTCGGGAGCGGTCAGCGTGGCACGTCGGAAGTCAACTGGCGGTGTGAGTCTGAGTTCTGCGGGCGTCCGCGCGGTCCCCTTTGCAGGTATCGAGGTGTACGGCGGACAGGTAGTGCGTGCTTTGGAGGTTGACGTCCGCGGGCAGTAGGAGCTTGCGGTCCGGCGGGCTGAGAGCCTCGGCCAGTTCGTGGATCGGGTAGCCGAAGAGGTCGTAGTCGCCGAAGGCGACCGGAATGTCGGCGGCTCGGTCCAGGCCGTACTCCCGCTCGATGATCAAGTGTCCCAAGGTCTGCTCGGCGCACGCGGTGCAGGAGTAGGCCGTGACCAGAATGCCGTGGTGGACGAAGAAGAAGGTCCAGTGTGTTCCGCACATCCACCCGCCGACATGGATGTCCGCCAGAGTCGACGCCGTCCACTGCGCCGAATGCTCGGTCATGCCGAATCGCAGGACGCCTGCGTTCGCCGGGAGGACAAGCCCGGTGCTGGGCAGCAATCGAAAGGTCACTCGAATAGTCTGCCTGCTCAGGTGGTTCGGACCAGCGAGCTGCGGCCGACCGAACATCCGCAACTGCCGCATGCCGCGCTGACCGATCCGGTCAGCGCGTCGAGGCGGGAGATCAAGAATCAGCGCCGATCCGAGGCTCCGTCGGGCTACATCGACCTCGACAAAGATTGAAAGGCGGTCCTGGAACCTATTGGCCAGGACCGCCTTTCGTAGTAGCGGGGACAGGATTTGAACCTGCGACCTCTGGGTTATGAGCCCAGCGAGCTACCGAGCTGCTCCACCCCGCGTCGGGTGAACAGAACAGTACATGGGTGGGGGCGGATTACCAAAACGGTGGTTTGGCTGGGGTTATGGCGTGGAGCGGCTGGTGGTGTCTCGTTCCCAGCGGGTGGTGCTGTGGGCGGCTCGGCGTCTCGCGGTGATTGCTACGGCGAGGTAGACGGCGGCGTCGAGGGCGGAGCGGGGGCCGGTGATGGTGCGCAGAATCGAGATGGCAGTCGTCGAACCGGTTTTCGGGGTCTGCTGCGGATTCCGTTCGAGGAGTTCGGTGTTGCCTCGGTGGTGACGGGTGAGGACGGTGAGGAGACCCGGGAGGTCAGTTGGCGTTGTCCAGACTGTGGGTTCGGTTGGGACTACGGTCTTTTCGGCGTCGGAGAACTGGGTGTCGACGAACATGTCGTCGCCGGTTACGTCGGGGAAGGTGCCGAAGCGTTTGTGGGCTTCGGCGGTTAGGCCGAAGACGCCTGCCCACCAGAGGGCGTTGTGGTGGGCGGACATTGTGCGGCGGGCGCGGTAGTAGCTGCGCACTATGGCGGTTGCGGCGGCGGAGTCGTAGCGGAAGGTGGGGCGGGCGGCGAGGATGTCGCCGTCGTTCAAGCGGTCGAGGACGGCGAGGACGGTGGGGGCGGTGATGCCGATGTCGGCGTCGAGGTAGAGGCGGGGCCAGAGGGTGGCGACCTCGTCACCGGTGTTGAGTGCCAACGGTTTCGAGCCGATCGGGAGCTCGACGACCTGGACGCCAGGGATAGTTCGGGCTCGAGCGGCGGTGTCGTCGGTGCAGCCGTTGGCTACGACGATCAGCTCGAAGTAGCCTGCTGCGGCGGCGGCGCCGAGGGGGCGCAGGGTTCGCTCGATGACGGCGGCCTCGTCGTAGGCGGGGACGATGACCGCACCACGAGACAGCGGGCCCGAGAGTGGTTCCGCTACAGACGGTTTCGTTGCCTTAGGCAGAGTTTCCCACAGCTCCCGGTCCAGCACGACCGACAGGGTCCGGCGATGGTCGCCATCGTAGGAGCGCAGCAAGGCCGCCAGGGCGACCATTGCGCGAAACAGTGTTGCGTACCAACGGTTGTGGTGCTTCTCGATGTAGCGGACTCGGTTGACTTCCAACAGGGTCGCCAGTGCCGGGGACGTTCCCGAACCGCCGAGGCGGTGTTCGACCACGGCGGCCGGGTCGAAGCGCGCCACATGGCCGCTCGAGCGGATTCGGCGAAAATACTCGGTTTCCTCGGAGTAGAGGAAGAACTCTTCGTTCCACTCGCCGAGTTCCGCGACCAGTGAGCCGCGTACCAGCAGGCACGCGCCGGTCGCCCAGTCGACATCGTGGGCTTGCCCGTAACTGGCTGGGCGATAGTCGAATTCGGACAGCCAGGCCGGGCGGTCCAGCCAGGCGCGGCTGCCGAGCAGCGCGTCGCCGAAGGCTCGGGTCACCGACGGCTCCCGGGACAGCGAGATGTGCGGGTGCCCTTCGGTGTTCATGATCAACGGCACCACGGCCCCGATCCGCTCGTCGGAGTCGAGCGTGGCCACCATTCGTGCGATGCCACCGGGCCGTACCCGCAGATCCGGGTTCAGGATCAGGACCGCGGCACAACTGCCGATATGCGCGAGCCCGACATTGATCCCACCCGCGTATCCGAGATTCCCACCCGAGGGCACGAATACGACCTCGGGATACCCGCGCACGACTTCGGCTGTGCCATCGGCCGATTCGTTGTCGACCACCACGACCCGCAGCTCGATATCACGGGCTTCGGACCGTAAATCGTTGAGCAGCAACGGAATGTCCGTCGCACTGTTGTAGGTCACGATGATGATCGCGACCGTGGCGGCCTGCTCGCTCGAGCTCACGTTTCCCCCTACTGCTGTTGAAACACCCGCAGGTAGTCGACATCCAGTTCCGCCGACTCACGCTGGTTGGCGAGCACCGACCCCTCGTTGCGCTCCCAGTCGTTGTCGACGGTCATATTGAGAATCAGCTGCATCGGCCCGTTCTCGATCGAGCTCGCGTCGGTGAACTCGCCGCAGCGCACGCCGTTGATGTACCAGGCGATGTGATCGGGTTCCCAGTCCAGGCCGAAGCGCACCCAGTCTTGGGAGTAGTCGCGCACCGGGCAGGCCCCATTGTCGCTGGAGGTGGTGTTGACGCGGTAGGACTTCTGGCGTCCGGCGTAGGCGTAGGTCATGTAGATGTTCTGCGGGCTGCCGCCGAGCGCCTCGACGATGTCGATCTCGCTGCGGTAGTCGTACTGCGGGTTGGTCGGCAGCATCCAGAACGCGGTGAAGAAGCCCGGGATCGCCGGGAACTTCACCCGCGCTTCGGTATACCCGTAGGTGAAGGAGAACAGGTATTTGTCCTTGCGGGCATCGGGCCGCGCGGTGGAGAGCAGTCCGCTCTTGTAGGTGCACACCTGCTGGTAGCAGGCCGGATCCGGCGACGGCGGATCCAGCGGCTCCGCAACGAGTTTCGCGTATCCGCCGCCGACCCGGACCTGCTCGGGCCGATACGTTTCCCGACCGGAGTTGAAGCTGCTGGTGCAGCCGCCGTAGTTCCAGTCGAAGCAGGGCGTCAGTTTCGTGTGGTCGTAGTCGGATCCGTCGAACCGCTCGTCGAAGATCAGCTTCCAGTTCTTGCCCGGCACCGCGGGCGTCGGCGGCGGCGCGCAGGTGGCGGCGGTGATATTGGTGGCCGTGCAGGAGCCCGGCGCGGTGTCGTCCGGCCCGGCGCACCCGGCCAGCACCAGCGCGATACTGAACGCGAGGGACGCTATCGCGGTGACTCGAGAGATCCGCACTCAGCCACCCACCGCCCGCAGGACCGGCACGCCGACGATGCCCGCCGTCGCCACCAGTTGGAATGCGGCGAGCCCGGCCAGCGGCCAGATCCGCACGGGCGCCCGGGTTCGGGCGAGCTCGGCGATCACCAGCACGGCGAGCATGGCGATCGGCAACTCGGCGTACTTCTGATAGAGCTGCGAGCCCGGCGCGGTCACCACCGCCAGCGCGATCAGCGCGGCCGCGATGATCACGGCGCTACGGCGCTCGAGCACGAAGAACAGTGCGGTGCAAGCAAATCCGCCGACAAACGCGGCGACGGCCAGTACCGGCGAACGCCCGGCCACGTCCGGAAGCTGCCCGACGACCGTCCACAACACTCCGCCGCGCCGCGAGTCATCGGGGAATTTCGTTGCCGCGCTGCGGAAGACGAGCGCAGGAGCCGCGACGATCAGACCCGTCACGACCCCGGCCACCAGATGCTCCCGCACGACCGCGAACGATGTCGTGGCCACCAGTACCGGCACCGCAAAGATCGCCGCCACCGCGAAGGTGAACGCAATGGCCGTCCAACTCGGATTCGCGGCATTGAATTGCCGCATGGCGGGCGGTGTCAGCCCACCCCACAACAAGATCAGCCAGCCGAGCACCACGACCCCGGGAACGGCGACCAGCACCGCACCCCGCAGCGCCGACTTCGGATCATCGCGCGGCCGTACCGGATCCACGCACGACAGCACCGCCGGGACCAGTAGCCAGACGAAGGTCTGGCGCGTCGCGATCGCCGCAGCCACGAGCAGCCCGATCGCGACCTGCCGCCGGGTCGTCGGGGCAGCGATCATCAGACCCGTCGCCGCCAGCGCGAAAACCAGCGCCGCGTCGTCGGTGAGCATCCACAGCGCCGACTGCCAGAAGTACGCCGACAGCAGCAGCGGCGCGACGGCGAGCCCGCGCAGATACCAGGTCGGCAGCGACCGAGCCTGCCAAACTGCCAGCGCGGCAAGACATCCCGCGAACAGCGCACCGACAATCTGAGTGCCGTGCTCACCGAGCCCGAGCGGACCCGAGATCGCCGCGACCACGAGATGATAAAGCGGACCGGTCGCCGTGTTCAGCCCGACGAGATCCAGATGCGGGAAAGAGTGGCGCAGCTGCTCGACCGACGGCCAGTGAAACGCCCGCTGATCATTGCCACCGGCGGTGACGACCACCCCGGTGGCGGCGACGATCGCCGCGAGCCCCACCACGACCACGAACGCACCCGCCGCGGGCAGGTACGCCCGTCCCGGCGCGCGCACGGGAACCTCCGCGTCCCCCCGGATCATGTTGCCCCGTCCCGGTTCATGCCGCCCCGCCCCGGGTTCGTGCCGCCTTGCCCGAGATCATGCGGTCGCGCTGCCTCGCCCCGCACCACATCACCCCGCCCGCCGTGGGCGCGACCGCAGTCCGCAACCTCATCAGCGCCGCCTCGTCCCACTTCACGGTGCCTCGTCACGCAGACGCTGGCGCGGCCTCGTGCACCACGGCCGAACGCTTCAGCCGCAGCAATGCGGGCGGTCCTTGCACGAGGTAGCGCCGGGCCAGCCGCCGCGGCTCCAGCATGAGCCGCCACGCCCATTCGCCGCCCGCGTTGCTGACGCGTTCCGGCACCCGCGAGATCCGGTTGGCGAGGAAGTCGACGACCGCCCCGAACGCGAGCTGCACCGGTGCGCCAGTCAAGGTCCCGTACTCGGCGATCCATCGCTCCTGGCGCGGCTTGCCGAGCCCGACCACGAGGATGTCGGCCGCGGCGGCCTTGATCTGCCCGGCAATCGCTTCGGACGCACCGCGATCGGTCAGTTCGGCCCGCTCGGGAGCCCATGTCCCCGCGACCTCGAGCCGCGGGAACTGCTCGGCCAGCGCGGGCAGCAGCAGTTCGTGGGTCTCGGTGCTGCCGCCGAGGAACCCCACCCGCGCCCGCGCCGTCGCGGCATGCTCGAGAATGGGCGTAATCAGGTCGCTGCCCGACAGTTTCGGCCAGCTGCGTCCGCTGCGGGCATTGGCGGTCCGCACCAGCGGCATGCCGTCGAGCAGGGTGAGCCAGCGCAGTCCCCCGGCCGACGCGGTCACGGGCGTGCGTTCGTCCCAGGCGGCATCGTCGGCGAAATGATGGATGTGGTCGAGATTGGCGGATACCACCGCGAGGGGATCGGAGTCCGACAGCGCGGCGAAGATGAGCTTCAGTGCGGCATCGCGATCGAGGAGGTCTACGGGCACGTGTCCGACGAGCATCCGCGGCCAGGGCGGTGAGCATTCGTTCATCTGACCGATTGCCTTCCAAGAGATTTCGGCCTGACCGTACGACAGGGAGTATATCGATCCGGGCCTCCGGCGCATCCCGACTCGAGCCCGCCGCCTCTGCCACAATGGCGTGCATGCACTGGAATGGCGGGCCCCTCTCGCGCGCATCGCGAGTGTATGTCGCGGGCCATCGCGGGCTGGTGGGATCGGCATTGATGCGACGGCTGCGGGCCGCGGGTTTCACCGATCTCGTCGGGCGCGATTCGACCGAACTCGACCTGCGGGACGCGGCCGCCACCGCCGAATTCTTCGCTGCGACAAGGCCGGATGTGGTGATCGACGCCGCCGCGCGGGTGGGCGGGATCGTGGCGAATGCGTCGCGGCCCGCCGAATTCATCTCCGACAATCTGCGCATTCAGGTCAATTTGCTCGACGCCGCGGTGGCAAATGGCGTGCAACGCTTCTTGTTCCTGGGATCGAGCTGCATCTACCCGCGCGAAGCCCCCGTGCCGATTCGGGAGGATGCGCTGTTCACCGGACCGTTGGAGATCACCAACGAAGGCTATGCCGTCGCGAAACTCGCTGGCATCACACAGGTTACCGCTATCCGTCGGCAATACGGCCTGCCGTACATCAGCGCACTGCCCACCAATGTCTACGGACCCCGCGACAACTTCCATCGTTCCGCCAGCCATGTCGTCCCCGGTCTGATCCGCCGCTTCCACGAGGCCGCCCGCGAACAAGCGCCGTTCGTGGACTGCTGGGGCACGGGACAACCGTTGCGGGAGTTCATCCACGCCGACGACCTCGCCGATGCCTGCCTGTTCCTGCTCGATCATTACGACAGCGACAGCCCAGTCAATGTGGGCACCGGTCAGGAGACCACCGTGGCCCAGTTGGCGACCACGATCGCGGGCATCGCCGGGTATCGCGGCGAAATCCGCTGGGACACAACGCGACCGGACGGTACTTACCGCAAGCTGCTGGACGTCTCGCTGCTCACGGGCCTGGGCTGGGGCCCGCCCGCGGTCTCCCTGCCGGACGGGCTCAAGGCCACCTACCACTGGTTCCTCGACCATCAGGCCGACTACCGCGGTTGACGCCAGGCCACGAGATCGGGGCGATCGATCCATACTTGCGCCTCGGTTTTCAACAGTTCGATATCGGCATCGACCATGAGCCGCGCCAACTCCGGGGCCCGCACCTGCGGATCCCAGCCGAAGGTGGCCTTCGCCTTCGACGCGTCGCCGATCATCGCCTCCACCTCGGCGGGCCGCAGATACCGATCGTCGAAGCGGACATGCCGTTCCCAGTCGAGCCCGGCCCGATCGAAGGACAGCTCCAAGAACTCCCGCACTGAATACCCGGTACCGGTCGCGAGTACATAGTCGTCGGGCTCGTCGGCCTGCAGCATGCGCCACATGCCCTCGACGTACTCCGGCGCGTACCCCCAGTCGCGGACGGTGTCGACATTGCCCATCCAGAGGTGCTCGTCGAGCCCGGCGGCGATCCGCGCGACCGCGCGGGTGATCTTGCGGGTCACGAAAGTCTCTCCGCGACGCGGTGATTCGTGATTGAACAGGATCCCGTTGACGGTGTACATCCCATACGCCTCGCGGTAGTTGCGGGCCGTCCAGTAGGCGAACATCTTGGCCGTGCCGTAGGGCGAGCGCGGATGCAGCGGCGTCGACTCGTTCTGCGGTGGCGGCGAGGAACCGAACATCTCCGAGCTCGACGCCTGATAGAACCGGCAGTCCAGTCCGATCTGGCGAATCGCCTCCAAAATCCGGATGGTCCCCAAACCGGTTGTCTCCGAGGTGTATTCGGGCTCGTCGAAGCTGACCCGGACATGCGATTGCGCGGCAAGATGATAGATCTCGTCCGGCTCGATGCGCCGGATCAGCGTCGCGAGCCGGGCGCTGTCGTTCAACTCCCCGTAATGCGTGAACAGCCGCGCGTCCGGATCGTGCGGGTCTACGTACAGATGGTCGATGCGCCGGGTATTGAAGGTCGAAGCGCGCCGGATGATCCCGTGCACCTCGTACCCCTTGCCCAGCAAGAACTCGGCTAGATACGAACCATCCTGTCCGGTAATACCGGTGATCAACGCGCGTTTGGTCATCGGGCCCCCCTCCCCCTCGCGCGAGCCAACTCGATTATCCACTCCTCGTAGCTGTCGAGTGCGGCATCGGCCTTCAACAGGGCCTTCGCGTATCGCCGTCCGGCCGCGCCGAACTCGGCCCCCAGTACCGGGTCCGCGCCGATGCGGACCGCTTCGGCGAGCAACAGCTCCGGGCGACCGCCCGGCACGATGACCCCCGCCCCCGAGGCGGTCATCTCCTGCGCGGTGTACCCGGACGCCTCCGCGGCGGCGAGAATCGGCTTGCCCGAGGTGAAATACGAGGTCAGCTTGCTGGGCACGGCCATCTGCGCCACGCCGGGCAGCTCGTTGACCAGCAGCACGTCCGCCGCGCCCAGAGCGGACGGGAACTCCGCCTCGCTCACCGGCGGCAGAATCTCGAGCGTGGGCAGCCCCGCGCCCGCAGCCTCGATCCGCCGGCGCTGATTACCGTCGCCGAGTAGGACGAAACGAACCGGAAGTGCTTGCCGCGCCGCCAATTCCGCCGCTGCGACAACGTTCTCCAAGCCTTGCTTGGTACCCATGTTCCCGGCGTGCAGCACGACGATCTCGTCCTCGGACCACCCCCGCGCCGCCCGGAATGCCGCACTGGCCAGCGGATCCGGCGACGAGACATGGTTCCAGTTACGAATGACCCGGATACGCTCACGCTCGACGCCCAGCTCCCGCACCAGATCCCCGCGCAGCCCGTCGTGAATCACCGCGACACCGTCGGCATGCCGGAAGGCGGTGGACTCCAGTCTGCGCACCAGCCGTGCGGCGGGCCGCGGCAGCGCCCCGGTCTCCACCACACCCCGGCTGTAGAGGTCGTGCACGAGTACCCCGACCGCCGGAGCGCCGGGCGTCAGCCGCGCCCGGGCCACCGCCATCGCGGTGGCGAGCAGCGGCGGCGTGATGCACACGACCACGTCCGGCTGCTGCCACCGCGTCGTCACCGCCTGCACCCCGAAGGTGACTTCCATTGCGGCACGGCCGAATCCACGCCCGTCGCGCGGCACGTGATGATTGAGCCGACGCAGTCGCACCCCGTCCGTATCGGCCTCGGTGCGGAAGGCGTCGCGCTCGGCGGCGCGCTCCCAGGCCGGGTAGTGCGTGACGCCGGTCAGCACCCGCACCTCGTGCCCGCGCGCGGCCAGGCCGACCGCGAGACCCGTTGTGTACGGCGCGATCCCGGTCGGCTCGGGGGCATAGTTGATCCCCAGAATCACGACCTTGACCGTTGCACTCGACACGGAATCCGACATTAGCGGCCCGGACACCCATCGGCGCGTCGACCGATTCAGGGTGGTCACCGGCGGCGCAACCCTACCCACCGCACTACCCGCTGGTGGCCGGGCTCGAGCCGAGCAGCCGGGACAGCTTGCGCATGCCGCGCTCGGCGGTGATCCGCTGCCGTTTCGCGTACAGCCCGGCGACGGCCTGCCGGGCCTGCCACCGCTGCTGCGGGGTGAGATCGGATTCGGCTATCCACAGCAGCCATTCGCGGCACTGCAGGGTGGTGGACAGGTGCGCCTGCCAACTCGGGACATCGAGCTTGCGGGCCATCACCGACTGTCGATCGTGCTGCCAATGCCGTCCGCCGAGCACCTCGGGCACGTGCCCCCAGCGTCCGGCCAGCGCCAGCTTCCCGGCGTACACCTCGTCCTCGCGCAACATGTTGCGGCGCACGATGCGATTGGCCGGTTCGTGCCGAAACACCGCGTACAACGGATCGATCAGCAGGAAGCTCTCATTGAGCAGACGCAGCATCTCGGTGAAACGGACCGCCGGATCCGCCGAGCCCAACGCTGTGCCGTCGTATACCGCGGACTGGTGTTCGCCGTCCGGACCGACGTAGTCCAGCTGGGTCGTCACCAGGAGCAGGTCCGGGTCGGCGTCGAACACCTCGAGACATCGGGACAGATAGTTCGGCTCCAGCCAATCGTCGTCGCCGATCCACCGGAAATAGGTGCCCGTCGCCGCGTCCATGGCGGCGACGAAGTTGCCCATCAGGCCCACGTTGACCGCGTTGCGGCGGTACACGATTCGGCTGTCCTCGGCCGCGAGCGCCCGGCAGACCTCCTCGGTGGCGTCGGTCGAGGCATTGTCGGAGATCAGCAGTTCCAGATTCTCGTGGTCCTGGGCCAGCACGGACTTCACGACGTCCGGAATCCGTTCCGCCCCATTGCGAACCGGCAGCCCGACGGTGACCAGGGTGTGTGAGTCGCGCAAGTGAGTTCCCTCCCAACTCGGGTGGTGCACGGTGGTATCGAGCAATCAGACTCGCTCGAGCCATATTTCGCGCCAGAACGAGACATACTCGCGCGGGCAGTTGGCGTGGTAGACGCCCTCGCAGAACACGTTCTCGAGCACGATGGCCGGAGTCTTCATGATCACCAGTTCGCCGGTGGTCTCGTCCAGGCACCGGGTGATGCGCGCCTGGACCCGGGCGGTGCGTCCGCAGAAGCGGGCGGCCTCCTCCTCGAAGCCCATGCCGCGATTGAGCCGGTGCTCGTTGAGGGTGAGTTCGATCTGCTCCTTGGACTTGATGCGCACCAGTTCACCGGGTTGCAGATCCAGGTGTGCCACCGGGGTTTTCCCGACCGCGCGACCACGCACGAAGCCCCATTCCGTACCCCCACGGAACTGGAGTCTCGCCGGCAGCACCCGCTTGCTCACCGCCTGCAGCCGGTTGAACATGGCAAAGAAGAACGCCTGCAGGGACATCCACACGGTGGCGTTGCCGACCTGGACGTCCTCGACGTACTGCCGCACATCGCGGAACGGCAGGCAGGTGGGAGCCGCGCGCATCATCTCGGTCGACTGGCAGGAGTAGCGCTCCTTGCCACTCTCGAGGGGTGGCTTACGCGTGTTGACCTCGAGCACGGTCAGATCGATGCGGGTGCCGTTCGCCGGAGTCGGTGGTGTGCCCGGCTCTACCCGCTTGAGCCACGCCTGTTTCCAGTAGAGGCTGCAGGCGGTCTGGCAGCCGCCGTGCGCGGAGCCGCCGCATCGAGCGCCGGTGAGATGAACGGTCTCGGTCATCCGATGCATGCCGGTGCGCCCGTAGGGATCGCAGACCTTGTTGGCGACCTTGTGGACGGTCAACTGCTGCCCGCAGAACTCCAGCATTTCCGGCATGAAGGGCAGATTGTCCAGCTCGCCGCGCTCATCCAGGGTGGCCATGATCTCGGCCGCACTGCGGACCTCGACCAGATCACCCACCCGCAGTCCCGATGTCGTCTCGGCAACGGACTGGGTCATGCGCTTTCCTCCATCAGTAGGCACCGTCACTGCGGGTCACCGCCGTGATCGTCTTGGCGATGATCAGCAGGTCCTGCACCATCGACCAGTTCTCGACGTACGACAGATCGAGCCGAACCGACTCGTCCCAGGACAGATCCGAGCGCCCGGACACCTGCCACAGCCCGGTCACGCCGGGCTTGACCAGCAGCCGTCGCCGCACCTTGCCGTCGTACTGTTCGACCTCGCTGGGCAGCGGCGGGCGCGGCCCGACCACACTCATCTCACGTCGAATCACATTGATGAACTGGGGCAGTTCGTCGAGGCTGTAGCGCCGCAGGATGCGCCCGACGCCGGTCACCCGCGGATCCTCGCGCATCTTGAACAGCGGGCCCGCGCCCTCGTTCTGCGCCAGCAGCGCGGCGCGGCGGCGGTCGGCGTCCTGGAACATGCTGCGGAACTTGATCATCCGGAACGGCACGCCGTCCAGGCCGATACGCTCGGAGCGGTAGAAGATCGGGCCGCGGCTGTCGAGCTTGATCGCCACCGCGGCGACGACCATGACCGGGGAGACCAGCAGCAGCGCAAACATCGCGAAGGTCAGGTCGAACAGGGCGCGCACGAACGACCGTGACCGGCCGTACTGCGGTTTCGCGATGTGCAGCAGCGGCAGATTGCCGATCGGGCGGATCGACATGCGTTGGTCGGCCACATCGACGAGACCGGGCGTCACCACCACGTCCACGCCCAGCGGGGCCAGCTGCCACACCAGATCATTGATGCCGCGGGTGCCGAGATGCTCGGTCGCCGAGACGGCCACGATGTCGGTATTGGTCTCGCGCACCGCCTCCAGCACGGTCATCGCCCAGCCGGCGATGAACGGCACGTCCGGAAGTTCGCTCTCGCCTTCGTGTTCCTTGTCGTAGGGGCTGTAGACGCCGACGACCGCGTAGCCGATCGCGGGATCGCGGGCGAAGCAGGTCATCATCTCGCGGGCCGCGTCGGGGCCGCCGACCACCAGAACCGCGGTGCGACAGCGGCCTTTTCGGCGTTGTGTGGCGGCGTAGCGCCGCCACACGACCCGATTGGCGAGCAGACCGAACAGCCCGAAGGGCAGGGCGATCGCCAGATAGCCCCGCGCGAAGTCCAGGCGCAGCAGCAGCGAGACGATCGCGATGACACCGAATAGTCGCAGGGTCGCCGAGGTGACCTGCCGATACTCCTCCAGCCCGGTGCCGAGCGAGCCCGGCGAACCGGTATTGCCGCCCACCAGGAAGCTGAACCAGCCCAGCGCCAACAGCAGCGAGATGATCGAGTATCCGATGGAGGCATTGCCGGACCAAGCGGTCAGTTGTGCGTTCTTGTCGATGCCGCCGAACCGGATCAGTTGTGCCGCAACGACGGCGGCGACCAGCACCAGCGCCTCGCCCACCCTGACGCGGCGACCGTATTCGGCCTGCCATCTCTCGCGGTCGGAGCGCCATTCACGCGCGGACCCCCGGATCCGAATCCGGTCAAGCTGGAAGGCCATCCGCGCTCCGTCCCCACGCCAAATTGCCAAGTTGTCGGCGCTCCCCCGTTGGACACCCGCGCCGAATATTATCGGTTTCCCCCGCCGCAGGTCCATGTTCCACCCGCAGGCCGGAGAATCTCTGTAGATCGCGAAAACTTCTGTATGCCAACATATTTGATGCGTCCCATCGAAGGTTCGCGGTGCAATCCTCGCCCAGGACCGCGCAGTCCCGTGCAAGGACTGCCGGACCAGGACGAAAAGGACTGGGCCCCAGGGGAGCCGAACTCCATCCCCGCCGATGGAGTTACTCCTGCTGTCGCCCGCCCCTCCCCCGCCGTTACGCACATCCCACCGTCACGGCGTGTTTTTTCACCGGGCCCGGCAAAGCTGGCCGGTACGGCCGCGGACCGGGCAGGTCGTGCGGGAAACGTAGACTGGCCCCGACGAATCCGGACCGACACGAGGGATGCCAACCCCCGCATGACAGCCCAGGACGAGGACACCGCCGTAGCCCCGGCGAGGAGGCGGCCCCGCGCCTTTGCGCGGAGGCCGCGACTGCTCTGGATAGTCGTGGCGGTCGGTTTGCTGATCGGGACCACCGCCGGAGCCGGGCTGCCGATCTATGCCTATCCGCAGATCGATCGGCTGCGGCATGCGGACGCGATCTTCGTCCTCGGCGGGGAAGGCTTTCACCGGTATCCGTACGGACTGTCGCTCGGGGGCGCGGGCTGGGCACCGAACGTGGTGATCTCGAACCCCTACGGCACCCGCGACGAATGGCTCACCGACGTCTGCAAGACCCCGCAAACCTTCCAGCTCATCTGCTTCGTGCCGGATCCGCCGACCACCAAAGGCGAAGCGCGCCAATTGCGCAGCCTGGCCGCCGAGCACGGCTGGAAGACGGTCATCGTGGTGACCTTCCGGCCGCACATCTCCCGGGCGCGCTACATCCTCGAGCAGTGCTTCGACGGGAATCTGGTGATGATCGAGAGCCCGGAGAAGATCACCTGGTACCGCTGGATCTACGAATTCGGGTACCAGACGGTCGGATACGCGCGGGCGGCGCTGCAGAGCGGCTGCTGACACCCGCCCCGGCGACACCCGCCACCTAGGATGACCGGCATGGCTTCGGAGCAGTGGGCGTTGCGACTGCGGGTCGCCCGGGTGCTGGTGTATCCGCTGTGGCGCGGCGTCGCCTCGATCGACGAGGTGCGCGCCGATATCGCGTGGTGGGTGCGCTGCATCGATGCACCGAAACTGCTGGTGCTGGACGAATACTCGCGCTTTGCCTATCTCGCGGCGGCCCTGCCGGAATTCCGCACGCTCGTGCACTATCGGCTGCGCGGCCGCTCCCCCGTGCTGCGCCTGCTGTTGCGGGCCTGCTATCGGCCGATGCCGACGCTGACCCTGGAGGCCGACCGGATCGGTCCGGCGTTGTTCATCCAGCACGGGGTCGGCACCATAGTGACCGCGGAGTCCATCGGCAGTGAGTGCTGGATCAATCAGCAGGTATCGATCGGGCACGACGCGAAGGGCCGTCCGACGCTGGGTGATCGGGTGCGCGTGGGCGCGGGTGCCGTGGTGCTCGGGCCGATCACAGTGCACGACGGGGCGACCGTGGGAGCCAATGCGACGGTCATCCACGATGTGCCCGCCGGGGTGACCATGGTCGCGCCGCTGGCCACCGAGCTCACCGCTCGACCGCGCGGCGACGCACCAGCCTAGGCACCCACGCCAGATCCGGAATCACCTGGGCAAGCAGGGTGCCGAGCGCGGCCGCGGCGACCACGCCCACCGCGCCGAAGCGCGCGGCGACCACGATCCCGAGCCCGATGCTGAGGGCGGCCATCGCCACCGTCCAACCCGCTTGCCAGCGCGCCTCGTTCGGCCGGGTCAGCAGAACGTTCGCCGGGAGGTGCGCGCTCTGGACCACGAGCAGCGCGCCGAAGGCCAGCGCCAGTTCGAAGGACACGTCGATGCGACCGCCGGACAGGATCGAGGCCGCCCACGGTCCCAGCGCGCCCAGTGCGGCCGCACCCAGCGCGGCGATCCCGACGAAGATCCCGGTGAGGCGCCACCAGATGCGGACCGTTTCCGCCGATGCGCCACGGCGTTTCACGAATACCGGCCAGTACGCCAGGCCCGCGGTGGAGATCACCGACCAGGCCACGCCGTAGATCTGGGCGGTCAGGGCGTAGCGGGACAGCTCCGCCGGGGTCGAGAGATGCGACAGCAGCAACCGGCCGGTCTGCAATCCGGCGGGGAGGCCGACCCCGACGACGAACAGCCACAGGCTTCCCGCGAGCAGCCGGGTCCCGCGGCCCTCGACCGCGGCAAACGCCGAGCGGCCCAGACCCGAGAGCCGCAGCGCCGCAACGGTGCCGACGCCCTGCCCGGCCAGCACGCCGACCAGCGCCGAGACGCAGTACCAGATGGGGCTGACCCCGGCGGCCCACAACGTCAGCGTCGTCAGCAAGGCGAAGGCCGGACAGCTCATCAGCACCAGCGTCGCGAGTTCGTTGCGGTCGACGCCGATGAGAATGCGTACGCCGAGCCCGGCCGGGATGGTGAGGGCGAAAAGCATTGCCGCGAGGGTGATCGCCCAGCCGTCCTGCGGTCCGGAGGAGAATCCGGTCAGCGTTGCCCACCGACCGGTCGCCATGACCAGGAGCGCGGCGGCGACCAAACCCGCGGCCACTCCGAACAACACCCGATAGGCGCGGCGAATGACGTCGGCGGCCTGTGGATCCCGATCCAGTTCAGCGCTCGCGCTCAACACCGTCGCGCCGATACCGAGGTCCGCGAACGGGAACAGCAGGGTCACCGTGGCGATCAGCGACACCAGGCCGAAGACCGCCGCGCCGGTCTGCCGCACGATGATCGCGGTGTTCGCCAGGCCCAGCAGCGCGACGATCGGAGTGCCCGCGATGCGGTAGAGGGAGCTGCGCAGCAGGGCCCGGCGTTCGTGCGGCGCGAGCCGGGTCGGATCGGTCATCGGCGCAACAGGATCCGGACGCCGTTGAGCACGGCGTAGGCCAGCGCGAACGGGCCGG
Organism: Nocardia heshunensis; assembly: GCF_054782115.1. NCBI lineage: Bacteria > Bacillati > Actinomycetota > Actinomycetes > Mycobacteriales > Nocardiaceae > Nocardia > Nocardia heshunensis. Next base: position 28,596 of record NZ_BAAGTC010000030.1, read on the forward strand.
GGCGCCCGTGGCGCAGGGCCGCCCGCAGGGCACGGCCGACCCCGGTGATCGAACCGGCCGCGACGGCGGCGCTGACCGGGCTCGTACACAGGTAGTCGCCGCGGATGCGGGGTGACTCGTCACGCAGGTACTCGAGTCCCCAGGCGATGTAATCGTCCACCCGGTCGGCGCTGGACTGCGAAACCGATTCGGCCCCGACGTGATAGGTGCCGAGCACGGCGGGCAGTTGGATCAGGCGCACCAGGGGCAGTGCCCGTTGCACCGCCAACAGCCAGGTCGGTTCGTCGTGCACCGTCTCGGTGTCCCAGCCGACGGCCTGGGCGAGTCCGATCGGAAAGCACAGCGTCGACGTCTGTAGGACTGCATCGCCGACCCGCAGCGAGGTGAATCGGAACAGGTAGCGGGCCACCGATTCTCCGGGTGCGATCACCCGGCGCGGCCAGACCCGGCGGCGATCGCCCGGGCCCGCCACGGTGATCCGCGAGGAACAGATCCAGTCATCTCCAGCAACGGCCTCGACCCGAACCGCGTCGAGCTGCGAGCGCAGCTTCTCCGGCAGCCATTCGTCATCGTCGTCGAGCAGGGCGATCACGCTGCCCTCGGCGGCGTCGATGCCGGCCTGTCGGGCGGTTCCGGCGCCGACGCGACCGGCCGTGCGCACCACCGTGATCCGAGGATCGGAGGGCAGGTCCAGCGCAAGCCCCTCGGCGGCGACCACCACCACCTCCGCGACCGGCCGGGTCTGGCTCAACGCCGATTCCACCGCGCGGCGCAACGAAGCCCGCCCGACGGTCGGCACGACCGCGCTGACGGCGGGGTTCACGCTGTCTTTCGGAAGTGGATCGCGAAGTACGCGAGCACCAGACAGGCAAGCTCGGGAACCATGCCGTAGGTCCACGGCGCATAGAACAGGTCCCAGATTCCTTGCAGCGCAACCACGACGAACAGCGGAGCCCACCGACCCAGGCGGTCGTTGTTCCAGAACACCCCAGCACACGCCACCAGGATCATCAGCGGCAGCAACGCCGCCACCACCCCGCCCTCGGCCCAGGTGCCGAGCAGAATCGAATGGAACGCGGAGTAGTCGAACACCGGCAGCCGCCAGTACAGATCGAACGGGAAGGTCGGCGCGAAGCCGATCCGGATGGCGAGATGCTCTGCCCGCGCATACAACTCGGGCGTCAGATGCTGGGCGCTCCCCCAGCCCAGCAGCGGGCGCTCGGCGATGGCCGACAGCGTCATCGGCGGTTCGGTCCGCCCGGCCAGCAGCAACGGTAGATGCGTCGCATCCTGCTCGACCGTCTTGCGCTGCAAGGCTGGTCCGAACAACCCCGCCCGCGCCGCGATCGGCATGACGTACGCGAACACCAGCCCGAACCCGGTGACCCCGGCCAGTGACCAGCCCCGCCCGATCCGCGCGCCGAACACATGCCGGGTCGCCAGCCACACTGCCGCCACGATGCACACCAGCGCGTGCGAACGGAAATTCAGCCCCAGGCTCGCCAGCGCGAGCGCGGCGAGCGCACCGAAGATCACCATCGGCCGGGCCCGCAATCGAATCAACGCGTAGACCACCACCACCGTCACCGCATGCGCGATCCCGTACTTCCACAGATCCAGGAAGCGGCCGGTGTTGGTCAGTTCGATCCCCTTGAACAGGAAGAATCCGATGCTGCCCACGGCGATTCCGGCGAGCAGCGCCGCGAGCGCGTCGATCGAACGTGAGGTGAGGACCGCGAAACCGATGACATAGAGCGCGAATGCCGGGACCGCCAGCGCGTTCGGCCACAGGATGCTCACGTGGTTGACCAGACACGAAGTAAGGAACGACAGCCACGCCAGCGCGGCGACCACGATCGGCACCAGATCCGCACCACGGTGCGACATCAACGCGAATCCGGGCACGACCAGCAGGCAGATGATCGACAGTCCCGTCACCGTGAAGTTCGCGACCTGCATCCCACTGGTCGCCCCCACGACAATCAACGCGAGCCCCGAGGCGGACCGCCATCGCGGCGGAGCGGACGTATGTTCCGGCGTGAACCGCAGATCGGTCACTTGGTCCCCTTGAAGCGTCAATCCCCTTGTAGCAACGAACGACTGGCGTCCTGTTGGAAGATAACGGTACATTGATCACGCTGGGGGAGGCGGTCGCCAGGGGAAGGTGTACATGAGCGATGCCGGACCGGGGCGATCTCTGGCAGCGCGGCGGGGACACTCCTATGACAAGGGGCGTGGCCTGCTCGCACAGGTGTTGTGGGTGGCGGTATCGACGCTGATCTTCACCCAGGTGTGGTGCCCGAATCGGCTGCGGGTGGCGATCCTTCGGCTCTTCGGCGCGAATATTGGTACGGGAGTGCTGATCAGGCATCGGGTGAGCGTGCAATGGCCGTGGAAATTGACCGTCGGAAACGACTCCTGGATCGGGACCGGAGCCGAACTCTACAACCTGGAGCCGATCACGCTCGGATCGAATGTCTGTGTCTCTCAACAGGCTTACCTGTGCACCGGCAGTCACGACCGCCGGTCGCCGACCTTCGCGTTCGACAACGGGCCGATCGTCGTCGAGGACGGGGCGTGGGTGTGCGCGCGAGCCACGATCCTGCGCGGCGTCACCATCGGCGCGCATTCGGTGGTCGGGGCCACCGCGCTGGTCAGCGCCGACGTGCCACCGTATTCGATGGTGCGGCCACCACCGTCCGTGGTGACGCCACGCTGATGCGCATCCTGCACCTGGTCACCCTGGTCTCACCGGAGGGCGCCTACGGCGGGCCGGTGCGAGTGGCGTTCAATCAGGCGAGGGAATTGCTCGCGCGCGGGGACGAGGTGACCGTCGCGGCCGCCGAGCGCGGGTATCACACCGTGCCGACGATGATCGATGAGGTACCGGTGCGACTGTTCCCGGCCCGAACCCTGGTTCCCGCAACGGGTTTCGCCGGATTGGGAGCGCCCGGCCTGTGGCGGTGGGTGCGCCGACACGGCCGCGAATTCGACGTCGTGCACATCCACCTCGGTCGCGATCTGGTCACCTTGCCCGCGGCCGTGCAGGTCCGGCGCATGGGTAGGCCCTATATCGTGCAGCCGCACGGGATGATCGCGCCGAGCTCGCATCCGCTCGCTGTCCCCTTGGATGCCGGGTGGACCCGCAAGGTTCTGCGGGATGCCCGCGCCGTCTGCTTCCTCACTCCGAACGAGCACGACGAGCTCAGTGCCGTCGGCGGGCCGGGGCTGCGGCTGATGCAGCTGGACAATGGCGTGCCCACCTACCCGCCCGCGACCGCGGCCGCCACCCCCGAGGTGCTCTTCGCGGCCCGCCTGCACGCGCGTAAACAACCGGTCACGTTCGTCGAGATGGCAAAGACGTTGCTCGCCAATGGAACCGATGCCACCTTCACCCTGGCAGGCTCCGACGAGGGGGAAGGCCCGGCGGTACGGGCCGCGCTGGGCACCGACCCCCGGCTGCGCTGGATCGGTCCGCTGGAGCCGGCCCGTGTGCCCGAGCGAATGGCCGCGGCCGCCGTCTTCGTGCTGCCGTCCGTGCGCGAGCCGTACCCGATGGCGGTGCTGGAGGCGATGTCGGTCGGTGTGCCGGTGGTGATTTCACCCGACTGCGGCCTGGCGCCGCTGGTCGAGCGGACCGGCAGCGGCATCGTGACCACACCCGCACCGGGTCCGCTCGCGGCGGCGGTCGGCGCCCTGCTCACCGATCGCGACCGGGCACAGGCGATGGGTGAACGCGGGAGGCTGGCCGTGGCAGCGGAATTGGGCATGACCCGCATCGGCGACGCACTGCGCGAGATCTACGCCGAGGCAGCCCGATGATCAGGCCGAAGCCAGCCGACCTGGCGGCGGCGCTGCTCGCGATCGTGATCGTAGTCGGGCTCGTCTTCGCCCTGCGGGCCGAGCCGACCGGGCACCGCGAGAGCACCCCGGTGCGGCTCGCCGTGCCCGCACAGACCGGACCGACCGCCTTGTTCATCGGTGACTCCTACACGGGCGCAAGCATGCTCGCCGAGATGTCCTACGCCTGCCAGGCGGCGGTCCGTCTGGCGTGGGTCTGCGACCTGGCCGCCATGCCCGGCACCGGGTACATCAGCGGCGGGCAGGCCAATCGATTCCACGTCGACTATCTCGGCGACTCGACCTCGTTCGACGAACGGGTCGGACACCTGGCACACACCGCCGCCCCGAACATCGTCCTGCTCGACGGCGGCCGCAATGACAAGTTCGCACCGCTCGACGACGTGTACAGCGCGATCCGCGGCACGGTCTACGACGCGCACAATGCCTGGCCCGCGGCCAAGATCGTGCTCGTGCGACCACGTTTCCTGCGTACCCCCGCCGACGATCTCGGATTCGACGACGACTTCTTCGAGCGTCTGAAACGGGAACCGACCATGGCCGGTGTCTCGGTGATCGATCCGCTCGTCTCCTTCTCCGGCAGTGACACCGCCGCCCTGGTCGGCACGGACGGCATGCACCCCAACGCGGACGGCAACCTGCGCATCGCCGCCGCCTTGGTCGACAGCCTCACCACCGAAGGATTGGCGGCGGCACGATGAATTCCACTGTCCCGCAAGCACCCGCGGCGCTCCTGGAGTACGGGGTCCTACTACGGCGGCGCTGGCGCTGGGTAGTGTGGGGCATCCTGGCGACCCTGGCGGCCACCACGGTGTTCCTGCTGGTGCGGCCGCCGGTCTACCGGACGCAGGCAACCGTTTTCATCCGGACGCCGGGCGATGTGAGCCGGGTGATCGACGGCGGGGATTCCTACGCGAAGGCGCGCGGCCGCACCTACTCCGCACTGGCCAGCAGCCCGGATCTGGCCGCCGTGGTGGTCGGCGATCTCTCGCTGGCAACCGATCCGGTCCGCTTCGCCCAACGCATCTCCGCGTCCAGCCGGTCCGGAACCGTGCTGATCGACGTCGCCGTCACCGGCCCCACCGCCGACGAGACCAGCCGCACCGCCAAGGTCTTCCTCACCGACTACGCCGCGCTGGTCCGCACGCTCGAGACCGTGCCCGGCAGTCAGGTGCCGCGCGCCGAACTGGTGGTCGTCAACGAACCGAGCCACCCGGAGCGCGAAGTCGCCTGGGGCGCACCGATTTACGCCGTGGTCGCCGCGGCCGCACTGGTAGGCGCGATGCTCGGCGCCGGTGCGGCCGTGGCCCGGCGACTACTGGAACCCGACACCGAATCAGAAGCCGGCACCGCATCGGAACCCGCTACCGAAGACGAGGCGAACAGGTGAAACTGAACCAATTCGTTGCCCAATTGGGCAGGTACTGGGCGACTTTCGGCGCGGTCGCCGTAATCGTCGCCGCCGCGGGCATCGGTTTGGCCGTGCTGAGCCCGCCGCGCTACGTCTCGACAACCCAGCTGTTGGTGACGATCGAGGGCTCGACCACGGCCTCGGCCTACGAGAACGACACCGTCGTCAACGGCCGCGTCACCACCTACGTGGCACTGCTGAGCACCGACGCGGTCGCCCAGCGCATCGTCGATAAACTCGGACTGCCGGAATCGGCCCACGACCTGACGCGCGAGATCAGTGCGACCGTGGTGCCGCCGAAGACGGCCATCATCGATGTCGCGGTGACCGATGCGTCCGCCGACCGCGCCCACCGCATCGCGGCCACTCTCGGCACCGAATTCATCTCCTACGCAGACGCTCTCGAAACGCCGACCGGCGAGGACAAGCAGCAGGTGCACACGAAGGTGGTGACCGCCGCGAGCACCCCCGGCAGCCGGATCCCCGGTCAACTCGCGCTCGGCGGGCTCGGCCTGCTGGCCGGACTGCTGCTCGGCCTGGTGGCGGTGTGGATTCGCGGTCGCACCGATCCGATCCTGCGCAGCACCGCGCACATCGCGACGACGGGTGTCCCGGTGCTCGGCACGGTGACCCCGGTGGACGCGCCCTCGGAGCAGGAATTCCTCGCCTATCGGGGGCTGCGGGCCCACCTCGAGGAGCTGACCCCGGCCCCCGCGGTCTGGGTGATCGCCAGTGCCGCAGGCGAAGCCGATGTGGAGACGGTGGTGCGCAATCTGAGCCGCACCATCGAACGGCACGGCGGGCAGCCGGTGATCCTCACCGGTGACAGCACCGATCCGGTCCAGGCGAAGGAGTTGATCGAGCCCGCGCGCACCGACCACACCCATGTGCTGCTCGCCGCGCCACCGGTAACGAAAAGCGTGTCGGCATCGGTGTATGGAGAGTTCGCGGACGGTGTGATCCTGCTGGTGGCGCTCGGCGCGACGCACCGGCGCGCGGTGCGCGAGGCGGTCGCGCAACTGCGATCGGCGGCGGTCCCGGCGCCGGGCATCGTGGTGGCAAATGCGTGGAAACACAATCGAACTGAAGGATGACGTGGTGTCGTGTAGGTTCGGCCTTCGGGTCGGCTTCGCGATGTTCGAAGGGGGAAGTTGACGTGGATTTGTTCGATGTCGCGCGCTCGTGTGCCCGCCGCTGGTACGTGATCCTGCCGTTGCTGGTGCTGTGCCTGCTCTACGGCAAGCACACCTACGCCGCGGCCAAGCCGGTCTACTACGCCAATGCCGTCATCGGTTTCGCCCCACCGAGTTACCGCATCGACACCGCCCCCGCCGGCGAGCCGGTGCGCCGCAACGGCCTGCTGGACGTCGGCGGCGCAACGCTGCTGGCCAACCTCGCGGCGCTGGGCCTGCGCCAGCCCGCGGTCGTCGACAAGGTCGTCGCCGGGGGCGGTCAACCCAACTACGTCGCCCGCATCTTCCCCACCGTCACCGGCTCCCCGCAGATCCCGCTGGTCATGCTCGAGGAGACCTCCACCGACCCGCAGGCCACCGCCAAGACCTTGGAACTCGTGACGGCACAGGCGGATACGACGCTGCACGCGCTGCAGCAGAACGCCCAGGTGCCCGAGGATCAGATGGTCTCGTCGTTCACCGTGCAACCGCCCAGCACTCCCGTCGCGGCGCTGCCGTCGCGCACCCGCTCGACCATTTCGGTGGTCGGTGGCGGGGTCGGCCTGTCCATCCTGGTTGCCGTCCTGCTCGATGTGGCGCTCGCTCGCCTGGGGCGCAAGCGCCGCCACCCCGAAGCGCCGGGCCCGATCGGCACGGGTGAACCGGTGTCCACCAACAACCGGGCTGCGACGTCGATGTGAGTACCGCCGAAGTCGTCGCCGCACGATCCGGCGTCGGTGAGCGGCGGCAGGAAGCGAAACCGTGGACGCTGGCCGTCCTGTGCGTGCTGATCCCGGTGCTCCCGGCCTATGTCATTCCCGGCGGACCCCTGAAAAGCAATGGCGCACCGGCCAAGGTGCTCGCGGTCATGCTGTTCGGGCTCGTCGTGCTGGGCTTCCTGGCCAACCGCCGCGAGGGGCGCGAACGGCGGTTCAATCCCGGTGTGGTGGTGTTGCTCGCCTACTTCTTCACCTGGGTGATGATCTACGGGCTCGGGCTGCTGCACATCGACGACCCCCTGATCCAGGCGGCCAAGGCCCGCGCCATCATCGCCCTGGTCGCCAATATGGGTGCCGCGCTGTATGTGTTCACCAGGATAAAGACCAGCCGGGACCGCGATTTCGTACTCGGCGCGCTGCTGATCGGGCTCTCCTTCGAATGCGCGGTCGGGCTGCTGCAGGGCGTCAGCTCGCTGGACCTCCGGTTCCTGTTCAAGCCACCGGGTTTCATCGTCAATGCCGAGGACCTCACCCTCACCGAACGCATCGGCGCCAAACGCGTCATCGGCACCGCACAGCACGCCATCGAATTCTCGGTGCTGGCGGTGGCGGCGGTGCCGCTGGGAATCTACTTCGCGCGCAATGCCCGACGCACCGGCGTGCGGATCCTCGCGGGGCTGGGCGCACTGCTCGGGCTGGCGGCCATGCCCGCGGCGGTCTCCCGATCCGGGGTGATCTCGCTGGCCGTCGCGCTGCTGCTCTATATGTTCTTCTTCCGGGTCCGCGTCATCGTGACCGCCCTCGTCGCGCTGGTGATCGCGATCGGCGCGTACATCGTCATCTTCCCGACCGTCGTGGACGCGCTGTGGCGGACCATCATCGGGTCCGCCGACGATCCGAGCATCAAGCACCGCACCGAGGATTACGCGGGGGTCTCGCAGATCTTCCACGACCACCCGTATTTCGGGCTCGGGCTCGGCGGGCAGCCGCATCTGCTGGACAACGAATGGCTGCAGACGGTCGTGCAGGGCGGGGCGGTCGGGATCGCCGCCATGATCGTGCTCAGCGGCGGCGCGATCTTCGGGATATCGGCCAGCCTGCGCGCGGCGCGCACCGCCCGCGAACGCGAGCAGGCGTACGTGCTCGGCGCGGTGGTGGCCGCGATCCTGATGTCCAGCACCACCTTCGACCTCTTCTACTACCAGCAGGCGACGCTGCTGTTCTTCATCGGCTTCGCGCTGCTGTGGTCGACCTATTCGATTCCGCTGCCGGGGCCGGGCAGGCTCGCCGTGCCGTGGCGACGACCACCCGCGCCGGACGGCACCCCGCCTCCGCCCGACGAGAGAACGACGGTGGCCGCCGTGCAGACACCCCTCCCCGATGTCGAACCGCCGGTACCCGACATCGAATCACCCGTGCCCGACACGAAACCGCCTGCGGCCGACGTGAACTCGCCCACTGGAGACAAGGGCCTGTCTTCGGGCGTGCGCTGGAGCAGTGTGTCGATGGTGGGGCGCGAGATCGCGCGCACCGGGTTCACGGTGCTGCTGGCGCGCCTGATCGGGCCGGACGCGTTCGGCATCGTCGCACAGGCCACGGTGTACCTGGGCATCCTGAGTCTGCTGCTGGACCAGGGTTTCGCCAGCGCGTTGATCCAGCGGCCGACGCTCGACCGGTACATGCCCGGTGCGACGATGACGATCAATATCGGCGTCGGCGCGGTCCTGGCCGTCATCACCGTCGCCGTCGCGCCGGCCTGGGCGGCGTTCATGCACACCCCGGACCTGAAGTGGGTGCTGATCGCGATCGCCCCCAGCCTGATCGTGCGGGCCGCGTCGATCACGCCCCGCGCGATGTTGTGGCGCGAGATGGAGTTCCGCAAGAACGGCATCGCCGACATCACCTCCGCCCTGCTCGGCGGCGCGGTCGGACTCGCGGTGGTGCTCGCGGGCGGCACCTACTGGGCGCTGGTGGCCCAGCTCGTCACCACCGATGTGGTCATCGCGGTCATGCTGATCGCGGCCGCGGGCTCGTGGCCGAACCTGCGGCTGGGGCGACTGCGCGAGATCGCCGGGTTCTCCTGGCGCGCGTTCGCCGGTGCGGTACTGCTCAATTCGCTCGCCCGCAATGCCGACAACCTGCTCATCGGCCGCTTCCAGGGCGCACAGTCGCTGGCGTTCTACGCGCTGGCCTACCGGCTGCTGCTGTTGCCGGTCCAGTTGGGTGTGCAGAGCATCGGCTCGGTGCTGTTCCCGCTGTTCGCCCGGCTCGCCGACGATCTCCCCGCCCTGCGCGCGGAACTGGCGCGGGCGACCCGGTTCATGGCGCTGCTCGCCCTGCCCGGTATGGCGCTGGTCGCCATTGCCGCGCCCCAGCTCATCCAGCTCGTCTTCGGATCCGCCTGGGCACCCGCCATTCCCATCATCCGGGTGCTGGCGATGGCCGGTGCGCTGCAGGCGATCTACCAGCCGTCCACGATCCCGGTGATGCTGGGCCTGGGCTACGCGAAGCTGCAGTTGCACTACGCGATCCTGTGCACGGTGGTCTCGATCGGCGGCATCGTGGCGGGTCTACCGTTCGGCCCACTGGGCGTCGCCATCGGCTACAGCGCCGCGACCGTGGCCCTGGTCCCGGTCGAGTGGCTGGTGCGGCGGCGAGCGGCCGGGGTGGGCGCACGCGAACAATTCGCGCTGCTGATCCCCGGCCTACACATTGCCTGCTGGGTGGCCGCCGCATACGCGGCGGTCGCGCTGGTGCTGCACGGCCACAACTTCGCGATCCTGTGTGCAGGAACGGTATTCGCGCTCGCCGTCGGTGTCGGTGTGCTGCGGCTGGTGTACCGCGCTCAACTCGAGGAGATCCTGCACCTCGTGCAGCGGGTGCTGGGTAAGCGCGGCAGCCCGGTCAGCACCTAGCGGCCGTTACTCCATGCCGCGTTTGCCCGGCGTCCAGAACGGCTTCGTGACGATCGAGCGGCGCGGCCAGTTGCGTTCGCGCATCAGGTATTTGGTGATGAACTGGATGGTGCGCGCCTCGCCGGCCAGATAGGCGATGCCGGGCCGGTCGGGCAGGTTCAAGTCGGTAACGGCGGCCAGTAGGGTTGCCGAGGATGCGGCAGAAGCGTTGCCGCGCAACGGGTGTGACAGCTCAGTGTGGCGCGGCAGCGGCAGGCGGTCCTCGGGCGTGGCGGTTTCGATCGCACCGAAGACGGGCACCTCGGCCGGGATCGCGCGCAACATGGCGCCGAAGGCGACCGCGGCGGTCTCCTCACCCGCGAACAGGTGGTAGTCGGCGTTCGGGTGCAGGATGAAAGACCCCTCCGGAGGCCGGAATTGGACCAGCTGACCCGGGGTGACGGTGCGGCCCCAGCGTGCGCCGGGGCCGTCGCCGTGATCGAGCAGGCACAGGTCCAGCCAGCCCGCCTCGGGGTCGTGATCCCACACCGAATAGGTGCGCAGATCGCCGATGCGCGACAGCAGCCAGTCCGCGGACGGGTCGCCGGTGGCGATGCGGATCTGCTGGCCCGGCAGGCAGGCCAGGCCGCGGGTGTCGGCGACGCCGATGCGGACGCGGGTCATGCGGGCGGCGACGCGCTCGGTCTCGAGGACTTCGCCGGTGCGGAAGAATCGGTCGAGGACGCGGCCCTGCAGGCCGCGGGCGGGAGCGGGGGAGGTGGCGGAATTGTCGATGTGCGCCATGGGAATACCTTCGAACTTCGGGAGTGCCGGGCAACGGTCACTTCGGGCGTCGGCCGCGTTGCCGACGTTGTTGTCGGTGCTGCTCGCGATGCTGGTGCTGCACGTCGACGGCGAGTTGCGCCAACTCCCGGGTGGCCTTGACCAGCACCTCACGCACCTCCCCGATCACCTGCGGATCACCGTGTGAGTGCACGATCGCCTTGACCGCGGTCTTGAACAGACGCAGTGCGGGACCGGCGATCTCGGCGGCGTAGGGGTCGCGGAACGCGCCCCATTCACCGCGCTCGGTGGCCCGCGCCCAGATCCGGTCCAGCTGCTCGCCCTGCGTCTCGACCTCGCCGTGCCCCGCCTGGGTGGCGTGGAAAACCTTGCGGCTGCTGACGATTTCGAGTTCGACCAGGCCCTCGTCCTCGAGCTGCTGCAGGGTCGGGTACACCGCTCCCGCGCTGGGCCGGTAGACCCCCGCGCAGCGATCCTCCAACCGCGACATCAGTTCGTAGCCGTGCCCGGGCTGCTCGGCGATCAAGGCCAGCAGCGCCAGGCGCAACTCCCCCGGGCCGAAGAACCGCCCCACGGCCGGTCCCGGTCCGAAGTCGGAACGTCGTGGACTCACGGCTCCAAAGATATGTCTTTAGATATAGCGGAAGCAAGAGACAAAAAGTTGGCGTCAGTGCACCTGACGGTCGCTGTCGCCCCAATACTGCTTGCGGAGTTCACGTTTGAGGATCTTGCCCGCACCCGACACCGGCAGGGCATCGACGACCTCGAGGCTGCGCGGGGCCTTGTAACCGGCGATGCGCTCCTTCACGTGGTCGCGGATCTCCCCCAGCGCGACCGTGTGCCCGGGGTGGCAGACGAGCACCGCGTGCACCCGTTCGCCCCAATCCTGGTCGGGCACACCGATGACCGCGCAGGCCGCGACCGCGGGATGCGCGGCGAGCGCGTTCTCCACCTCGGCCGAATACACGTTCTCGCCGCCGCTGACGATCATGTCCTTCACCCGGTCGACGATGTAGAGGTAGCCCTGCTCGTCGAGGTAGCCGCCGTCGCCGGTGTGCATCCAGCCGGAGCGGACGGTCGCCGCGGTCTCCGCCGGACGGTTCCAGTACCCGAGCATCACGTGCCCGCCGCGCACCACGATCTCACCGACCGAACCGGGTGCGACCTCCTCGCCGTCCGCGTCGACGACGCGTACCTCGGCGTGCGGTACCGCGCGCCCCGCCGAACGCAGCCGCCCGGCCAGGTGATCGGCCGGGCTGAGCAGGGTGGCGACCGGGGCGAGCTCGGTCATGCCGTACGCCTGGCAGAAGCCCGCTGCCGGAAAGACTTTCATGGCCCGCTCCAGTACGGCCGCGGGAATCGGGGACGCGCCGTACATGATCATGCGCAGACTCGACAGGTCGTGCTCGGCAATCTCGGGGTGATCGACGAGCATCTGGATCATCACCGGCACCAGCACGGTCTGGTTGACCGCGTGCGCCGCGATCGCCCGCATGGTCGCGACGGGATCGAATGCCGGGATCATCACGTGGGTATTGCCCAGCAGCAGTTGGCCGTACCAGCCCGCGAGGTCGGCCAGGTGGAACATGGGTGCGGCGTGCAGGAAACACTGACCGGGCTCGAACAGGAATCCGCTCGATGTCGCGCCCAGGGCCGACACCGCCAGATTCGCGTGACTGAGCATGACGCCCTTGGGATGTCCGGTGGTGCCGCCGGTGTAGAAGATGCCCGCCAGTTGCTCTCCGCCGCGTCGGGCATCGGGGATCAGCGGCGTCGTGGACACCAGTTCCTCGTAGGACAGCATGCCGTCGGGGACCGGGCCGTCACCACAGTGGATCACGGTGCGCAGGTTCGGCGTGGCCGCGCGGATCGCGGGCAGCATGGGCGCGAACGCATCGTCCACCAGCAGGACGGCGGTATCGGAATCCACCAGGGAGTAGGCGATTTCGGCGGGGCTCCAGCGAATGTTGATCGGGTTCAGCACCGCATCCGCCCACGGCACCGCCAGCAGGTACTCGCTGTAGCGGTCGGAGTTCAACGCCAGGATGGCCACCCGATCGCCGTCGCCGACACCGGCCGCGCGCAGCGCCCCGGCCAGGCGCGCGACGCGATCGGCGACCTCGGCGAAGGTGCGGGTGCGCGCACCGCAGATGGTCATGACGCCGTCGGGGTGCTGCTGCACGGCTCGGTGCAGGCCCTGGGTGAGGTACATGGGAGTCCTTGTGCCGATCTACGAACAGGGTGGCGTGGGTTACACCCGATGAGTCTCGTGGCTGGCATTCCCCCAGGCCATGGAATGCGCTCCGAACTCCGCGGCACCGGGTTTGTTGGCTTCTCCAAACCGGCGTCGTATCGTCGTGGACGAGATGACATCGCGTACCCGCCTCCCTTCGCCTCGACAGCAGCTGCTCGAGCGGGTCCGCGCGGATCGCGCCCGACTGGCCGACGACATCGCGCGCCAGGCTGTCGCGGAGATCCCCGACTATGAGGGCACGGACCCGGCGGACCTCATTCCCACCACCACCGCGATGCTGCAACACCTCCTGGACGCGCTGAGCGAGACACGGGACCCGAGCGCGGCGGAAGTGGCGGCCTTCGCCGAGTACGGGCGGCTGCGGGCGCACCAGCGCATCTCCCTGGAGGGCGTGCTGCGCGCCTGGCGCATGTCGATCCGCCGACTGCTCGACGAATTCGGCAGTGTCGCACCAGATTCCGGGGCCGACGACCGCCTGCTACTCGAACTCACCAGGGAGACGCTCGACCTCGTCGACAGCGCCATTCTGGCGTTCTCCACCGGTCACCGGGAGGTGGAACTCGAACGCGCGGGCCGCGATCGGCAGGATCGCGCCGACTTCACCCGCGCCCTCCTGCTCGGCACGCTCACCGCCACCGACCTCCGCCAACGCGCCCCCGCCTACGGCCTCGACGTCGACCGCGACTACCGCGCCTTCCGCACCCACGCCAGCGCCGACCTCTTCCCCGCCGACCTGGTCCGCCACCTGCGCCCCTTCGCCCTCACCACCGTCGACGGCGACCTCGCCGGACTCACCGACCGCAAACCCCTTCTCGCCCTATCGTTCCCGATCGGCTTCGGCCCACCCACCCGCCCCGAACACCTCGACCATTCCTTCCGCCTGGCCAGCCGCACCCTCACCACCGCCCACACCTTCGGCCACACCGGCCCGCGCGATTTCGACGACCTCGGCCTCCTCCCCGCCGTCCTCGCCGACCCCGACCTCGGCGCCGAACTCTCCCGCCGCTACCTCACCCCCCTCGGCCACGGCGAAGCCGCCACCATCCTCACCCAAACCGTCGAGTGCTACCTCGACACCGGCCTCCGCATCGAGCCCACCGCCCAACGACTCATCGTGCACCCCAACACCGTTCGCTACCGCATAGGCCGCTTCGAACACCTCACCGCCTGCGACCTACGCCGCGCCCACATCGGCGCAGAGGTGTGGTGGGCCATCCACTACCGGAAGATAGGCTCCACACCATGACCAACGTGCGTCGGCTGGCAGTGACCATAATCGCCGGACTCGCGATGACGGCAATCTCCGCATGCTCATCGACGACCGGTACCGGCCCTGCATCGACAACCCCGGCAACGGCCGCCTGGTAGTCCCCGGCGATGCCAAGGGCGGCCGTTACGTCAACAACCTCGTCGACCTCCGCGTCGTCGATCTCGGTGCCGCCCAACCGAAATGAGTCGCCGCCGACTCAGAACGAGCCGGTCGCGGGGCGGAAAACAGCGACGCCGTGCCTACCGGGTTCGGTGGGCACGGCGACGGATTGCTGTTGGGTTACTCGACGCCGAGGGTGACCTCGGTGGACTTGACGAGGACCTTGACCGCCGACCCTTCGGCGAGGCCGAGATCCTCCGCCGCTGCGCGGGTGATCGACGAGGTCACCTCGTCGCCGCCGTTGAGGCGGACGCGGACGACGGCCATGGCCTCGCCCAGGGTGATCGCGGTGACAGTTCCATCCAGTTGGTTACGGGTGCTCAATCGCATGGCGCCGACCCTACGCCAAAAAATCCCGGACAGCCGGTATTGAACCGTGCGCCGAAACACATGCTGAACAGGACGAATACGCAGATTCGGCGGCGATCATCGTTCGGGTCCGAGGCTGCGGAGAGCACGCCTGATCCCGTCCGAAATTGCGGATTCGTAACCGGGAGTCAGTTTTCGAGGGCGTGCGCGAAGAGTGGCCAGGAGTTGTGGAGGTCCTGTTGCCAGTAACCCCAGGAGTGGGTGCCGAGCGGTCGCAGGTCGAAGGTGGCGGGGACGTCGAGTGCGCTGAGACGGGCCTGTAGGGCGAGGGCGCATTGGTGGGTGATGGCTTCGAGGACGACGCCGGATGTCAGCTGGCCGAGCAGTTTCGACGCATCGCCGCGAATGCCGGGGCCGTCGGGGGTGTCGAGGGGGCCCGGTAGCCCGGTTCCGGTGGAGACGTAGATCGCGGTGCCACGCAGGCGGTCTGCCTGCAGGTACGGGTCGGCCGCACGCCATGCGGGGTCGTCGAGTGGGCCCCACATATTGAGGACGTTGCCTGCCCAGCGGGCGACGACGGCGCTCACGATGGCCTGGCCTTGGAGATCACTCGTGCTCGCGCAGCCGCTGTAGGAACCGATGGCCCGGTAGCGGCCGGGTGCGGCCAGCGCGAGTTGGAAGACAGAGGTGCCCGCCATCGAAATCCCCGCGATGGCATCGGCTCCCGACCCGTGCAGCGCCGAGTCGATGATCGGTGGCAACTCCCGGGTCAGAAAGGTGGTCCAGCGCTGGCGGCCCAGGATCGGGTCGTCGGCGCGCCAGTCGGTGAAGTAGCTGCCGCGCCCGCCAAGGGGAATCGCGACGGTGACCTGCTTGTCGGCAAAGAAATCTGCGATATCCGTCTGCTCGAACCAGCTGCTGCGATCGAGGCCGCCATTGGCCCCGTTCAGCAGATACAGCACCGGCGCGGGCGCCGAACCATCCGGTGCGCGAAGGACTTTCGTCGTGATGACGGTGTCCATGGCCGCCGAGTACACGCGCAGGTCGACCATGCCGCCCGCGGCGTCGGCAGCGTCGACGAGATGGGAGCCGTCGTCGGCCGGACGCGCGTCGGCCTGCAGGTCGGCCAGCGAGACCGGCCCCGGCCCGCTGGCTGCCGTTGCTCCCGCGACCGCGGGCAGCGCCCACACCATCACCAGTACCGCGACGGCACGACACAGCCCCGCGCGCCAGCGCTGCTGCCCAGGGTATTCCGTCATGTGCGCTCCCGAGATCGACCTTCGCTCGGGCAGGGTAGGGACGAACTCGGCTGAGCGGCAAGGGTCTTCGGGCAGTCGCCGCCCGCGCGGCAGGTGGGCCGAAGCGAGTCCTGGGATTGTTCACAGACTTCCGCGATCCCCGCTGTGCCGGGTCGGCGCGGTGTCGTTGACTACGGGCTCCGGAACGAGCGTGCTCCGGGACACCCGCTGTGAATCGAGGCATTCGTGGTCGACTTCGGCCTTTTCGACGATTGGCATCCGGCGCCCGGCCGGGTCACCGGCTGGACCCTCGCGCCGCGGTCGCACGCGGCCATGCTGGCCGCACCACCGCATCCCGCGCCGCCGTCCTATCAGCAGGAGCAGTATCTGCGGGCCACGCTGCGCAATGTGGGTGCGGGCCGGCGCGCCTCGCGGCTGTGCATGATCGTTTTCGAGCTGCCCGAGCGGCCGGACCCGGCGGCCATGACGCGGGCCATCGTCCGCTTCCTGCGGCGGCACGATACGTTCGCGAGCTGGTTCACCCACGAGCCCGACGGATCCGTGGTGCGGCGCACGGTCGCCGCCGAGGCGATCGACGTGGTCGCACGCGATTACGGGCAGCTGGACACCAGCGCCGAGATCCGCGCGAAGGTGCAGGCGACGACGCCGGACGCATTGCATTGGGACTGCTTCGGTTTCGGCGTGATCGAGCACGAGCGCTCGTTCACCGTCTATGCCGCCGTCGATCATCTGCACACCGATGGCGTCGCCCAGGCGCTCACCTGTACCGATCTGCTCATGCTGTATGGGAGCGAATTGTCCGGCGGGACACTCGAACTCGCGCCCACGGGCAGTCATCTCCGGTATTGCACCCGCGAGCGAGCCCGCAACGCCCAGCTGCGCCCCGACTCCGCCCCGGTGCGGACCTGGGTGGAGCTGCTGCGCCGCAACGACGGCGAAATGCCGTCGCTGCCGGTAGATCTCGGCACCTCGGGCGGGTCCGGATACCACTCCGGCGCGCAGCTCACGCTCCCGCTGTTCGACGCGGCCGCCGCCGACCGGTTCGAGGACGCGTGCACCGCGGCGGGTGGGCGGTTCCTGGCCGGATTGTTCGCGGCGCTGGCGCTGACCGGCCGCGAATCGGCCGAGCAGGAACGGTATTTCGCGCTGACCCCGGTCAATACCCGCGACATCGCGGCGGAGCAGACGTCGATCGGCTGGTACACGAATCTGGTGCCGATCGCCTTCGATCTCGCGGCACAGGATTCGTTCGCCGAGCTGGTCGTCAAGGCGCACCGGGCCTGCGACGCGGCCAAGGACCTCACCCACGTGTCGCCGCATCGCGTGCTGGAAGTGGTTGCCGGAGAGCCCGGTATCCGCACCGACCCGGGGTGGGCAGCGACCATGCTCTCCTACGTCGACGTGCGCAAGATCCCCGGTGTCGAGATGTTCGACAAGATCAAGGGCGGCATGTTCGGCAGCAATGCCGCCGCCGGTGCGGTCTACCTCTGGGTGAACCGATTCCCCGACGTGACGACCTTGAGCCTGCTGTTCCCGGATACACCCGAGGCGCACGCGTCGATCGAGCGGTACGTCAAAACCCTGGTCGCCGTGTGCACCTCGATTACGGCCGATGCACCGCGATGATCGCGCCGATCTCGGCCGACGGCACCAGCGTTCGGGCCGTGCCGCCCGCCGCGGCCTGGGGAGCCCTGGCGGCGTGTCTGCTGGCGGTCTTCATGCAGATGCTGGACCTGACCATCGTCAATACGGCACTGCCCGTGCTGGCCCGGGATCTGCGCGCACCCGGCTCGGCGCAGTTGCTGGTCGTCGCCGGGTACAGCGTGACCTTCGCGTGTGCGCTGCTGACCGCGGCACGGCTCGGCGAGATCCACGGTCGCCGAATCGTTTTCCTGGTCTCGATGGCCGGTTTCGTCGCCGCGTCGCTGTGGTGCGGCTGCGTCGAGGACGTGACCGCGCTCATCGCCGGTCGGCTGGCGCAGGGGCTGGCCGCGGCCGGACTGGCCGCCCAGACCGTGGCCATCGTCAACGCGAGTTTCGCTCCGGGACGACGGGTGCTCGCGTTCGGCATCTACGGCGCGGTGGCCGGATCGGCCGGTCTCGCCGGACCGTTGGCGGGCGGAATGCTCATCGCCGCCAACCCTTTCGGACTGGGCTGGCATGCGATCTTCCTGGTCAACGCACCGATCGGGGTGGTGGCCTGCGCACTGGCCCACCGCTACCTGCACGTCGGCGCGGCGCACGCGCCCGGACGCCTGGACATCCCCGGCGTACTCCTGTCGGCGACGGGCCTGCTCCTCGTGCTCTACCCGACGACGGTGGGACGCGAACAAGGCTGGCCCCCGGTGCTTTTCGCCATGATCGTGGTCGGCCTGGCGGCACTGGTTTGGTTCGGATGGCGGCTGCGCGGGTCGGGAACCGGGCTGGTGTCCCCCGCCGTCTTCGCCGACCGCGGCTTCGTCGTCGGGGCGGTGGCGATGATGGTCTTCTACGGCATCTTCACCGCGTTCCTGCTCATCGTGTCGGTGACGGCCCAAACCGGGCTGGGCCTGACCGCGCTGCGGACGGCGGAACTCATGGCGCCCTTCGTACTGGGCGCGGTACCCGCGGCGGTCACCGCACCGATTCTGGTGGCCCGCACCGGGGCTCGGGCCCTGACCCTCGGTGTCGTGCTGTTCGGCCTGTCACTGGCCTGGATCGCGTCGACGCTCGACCCGGTCCGGGCGGGGATCGACACGCATACCCTCGGCGGACCGGTCTTCCTGGCCGGGGCGGGCATGGGATGGTTCGCCGCTCCGCTGCCCGCGCTGCTGACCTCGCGGTTGACCACCACGGTCGGCGATTCGGCCTCGGGGCTGGTGCCGACTGTGCAACAGCTCGGCAGCGCGATCGGTTCGGCGCTGCTGGGTTCGCTGTTCTTCGCCCGGCTCGGCGCAGTCTCGCCTGCCACGGCGCACACCTACCTCGCGGCGTGCGGCACGTTGCTGTGGGTGCTCTCGGGACTGGCCCTCGCCGTGGGCGCGCTGACCCTGGCCATGCCACGTCAACCCGGTGAGCCGCGATGACGCGGGCGGACAACGGATTTGCCACGGTTCCGACGCTGTCGATCGCCGCCGTCGCCGCGGTGGCGCTGCTCGCGCGGTGCGCGCGCTACGACTATTTCGGCGATGAACTGTATTTCCTGTCGGCCGGACGGCATCTCGCCGCCGGATACGTCGATCAAGGCCCGCTGGTTCCGGCACTGGCCCGCACCGCGGAGTTGCTTGCGCCGGGTTCACTGCCGGTATTGCGAATCGCCGCGATCGTGGCGGGGATCGCGGCCATCGTCACGACGGCGGCCACCGCGCGCGAACTCGGAGGGGGCCGCAACGCTCAGATCGCTGCGGCCCTGACCTACGCCACCTGCCCGTTCCTGATCGTGCAGACCGCCTCGCTGTCGACCTTCGCCTTCGACACCTCGTTGTCCGCGGCCGCGATCTGGCTGCTCATTCGCTGGGTACGCACCGGCCGCGACCGAATGCTGATCGCCGCGGCCGTGGTTGTGGCGCTCGACATTCAGGTCAAGCTGCTGGTCGCGGTGCTGCTGGTGGGGCTCGGCATCGGATTTCTCACCGCCGGACCGCGGACGCTGGTGCGGCGACCCGCGGCCTGGGTCGGTCTCGGGGTCATCGCGCTGTCGGCGGCCCCGAGCCTGTGGTGGCAATATCGGCACGGCTGGCCACAACTCGCGATGGGCGCGGTCATCGGCGCGGAACAGCGCCTCGCCACCGGCGGGGTGGCCGGGTTGCCGCTTCAGTTCGTCCAGCTCGCCGGGCTGCTCGGCATTCCGGTGGCGCTCACCGGGTGCTGGGCACTGGTCACCGTTGCTCGTTGGCGCGCTTACCGGTTCGTTGCTGTCGCGGTCGCGGTGGACCTCGTGTTCGTGGTGGCGACGGACGGTCGACCGTACTATGCGACCGCGTACTTTCCCGTCCTGTTCGCCGCCGGGGCAACATATCTCGCGGATCGGGCCGCACGTTCGCGTGTGACCAGCGGTGCGCTCGTCGCCGGTGCGGCAGTGTCCGCCGTACTGGCCATCGTCGTGGTGTGCGCGCTGCCCTTGACCGGCTCGCAGCTACACCACCCGACCGATACCCGGGCCGAACTGTCCTCGCGCCTGCGTGTGTTCGGGACCAGCGGCTGGGACCATCTGATCGCCGCCGTCGACGCGGCGTACCGGACGTTGCCACCCGAGCAACGAATCCACACCGTCGTGATCACTCAAAACTACTGGCAGGCAGCGGCTCTCGACATACTCCCCACGGCTCCGCTACCCGTCTACAGCCCCAACCGGGGCTTCTCGATATTCGCGACGCCACCCGAGACCGCGACCAGCGCGCTGTACGTGACGGCCGGAGCATCGGAACTCCCTGTGCGCCGGTCGTTCTCGTCCGCGTACCCGATCACCCGCCTCGACGACCCGCTCGGTTTTCCCGGCATCGACCGCCGGGTCACCATCTGGCGCTGCGACCACCCGACGCGACCCTGGCCCGCCCTCTGGACCGAGTTGACCACCGACACGTTCGATCCCGGTCTGTGAGCACCGCCCACACCGACGACAGGAGCCCTCGATGACCCCCGCCACCGACTCCATGCGATTCGAACACCCTTGGACGACAGCAGAACTCGCCCGGCGCAAGGGCGATCACCGGATCTCTGTGGTGCTTCCCGCCTTGAACGAGGAGGACACCGTCGCCGGTGTCGTCGAATCGATCCGGCCGCTGCTGGGCGGTCTGGTCGACGAGCTGCTGGTGATCGACTCCGGTTCGACCGATCACACCCGGGAGCGCGCCCACGCCGCCGGTGCGACGGTCTACACCCGGGAGGAGGCGCTGCCCGGGGTCGCGCCACGCCCCGGCAAGGGCGAAGTGCTGTGGCGCGCACTGGCGGTGGCCGAGGGCGATCTGATCGTGTTCATCGACTCCGACCTCGTCGCGCCCACCCCGCGGCTGGTGCCCGCACTCGTCGCGCCACTGCTGTTCGACGAGGGACTGCGGCTGGTCAAGGGCATCTACCGCCGCCCGCTGCGCGCCGAGGCGACCTACGATCTGGACGGCGGCGGCCGCGTCACGCAACTGGTGGCGCGCCCCTTGCTGGCCGCGCTCGCGCCGCCGCTGGCCGAGCTCGCGCAGCCCCTCGGCGGCGAATACGCCGCGACCCGAGGACTTTTGACCGCCATCCCCTTCGCTCCCGGCTACGGCGTGGAGATCGGCATCCTGCTCGACTGCTGGCGACGCCACGGCCTGGACGCGATCGCGGAAGTGGAACTCGGCACCCGCATCCACCGCAATCGACCGACCCACGAATTGGCGGCCATGAGCCGTCAGGTCATCGCCACGCTGCTCGACCGCCTCGGCGTCGCGGACTCCGGCGCTCCCCTCCCCCAGTTCACGCTCGACGGCTCGGCGTGGCGGCGTGACCTCAGCGCCATCGGCCCCGCCGACCGCCCACCGATGGAGACCGTGCTGCACCGGCCGCTCGAATCTACCTCCACCACAGTGCTTTCCGAACGCGGCGCGTAACCGAGGACCCGGAGGAACCCCATGCCCGCATCCCCACGCCCCGGCCGCCGATCCTGGTTTGTCGCCGCATTGTTTCTCGTTCTGACGCTCGCGAGCGCCGCGACCGTGGCGACCGCCGAACCCACGCCGACCGATGCCGACGGCTCCCATCTCGACCACATCGACACACAGCAGGGCGATACCTCCGACATGTACGTGTATTCGGCCGCGATGAACACGGTGATCAAGGCCCGCGTGCTGCGCGCCGCCGATCCCGGCCGCCCGGCGCCCACGCTCTATCTGCTCAACGGCGCGAACGGTGGCGTCGGCGGGAGTTGGTACGACGAAACCGATGTCGCGGGATTCTTCGCGGACAAGCAGGTCAATGTGGTGATCCCGATCGGCGGCGCGGGCAGCTATTTCACCGATTGGCGCGCCGCCGACCCGATCCTCGGACGGCCGCGCTGGACCACCTTCCTGACCCGGGAACTGCCGCCGATCGTGGATACGGCCTTGAACGGCAACGGCAGCAACGCCATCGCGGGGATCTCGATGGCCGGGACGGCGGTCTTCCAGCTGGCCGAGTCCAGGCCCGGGCTCTACCGCGCCATCGCCTCCTACAGCGGCTGTGTGCCGACCAGCGATCCGCTCGGGCAGGCCTTCGTCACCGCGGTGGTCGCGCGGCAGGCCGGGAACGCCGCGAACATGTGGGGTCCGCCCGGCGATCCGGAATGGGCCGCGATGGACCCGGCCCTGCACGCCGATCGCCTGCGCGGCACCGCCATCTACATCTCCACCGGCAGCGGACTGCCCGGGCCCCTCGACACCGCCGACGCGGCGCACGGCGACCTGATCCAGCTGACCTGGCAGCTGCTGTTCGGTTCGCCGCTCGAGACCTTGGCCGACGACTGCACCCGCCGACTGCAGGAACGCCTGCGGCAGTCCGCGGTCGCGGCGACCTTCGACTTCCGGCCCACCGGCACCCACTCGTGGGGGTACTGGCAGCAGGATCTGCATCGGTCCTGGCCACAGCTGGAAGCCGCCCTCACCGGCTGTGAGGTGTCACAGGACGGGGCCCATCCGATTTGCTGACTATTCACGCAGTAATCGCGTGTCCGCCCGCGCGAATCGAGTGATCGATAGCTTCGGATCGAATACCTCATCGGGGCGGAAGGGAGTTCTTGATGGTGATCATCGATTCGACTCGATCGGAGCTGGCTGTGGCGGGCACGCCGCTGTCGACGGCGCTGAAGGACGCGCGCGAGCTGTCCCGGCGCATGGTCGGCCATTTCGTGGAGACCGTGGTGCCGTGTGCGACGCTGCCCGGCGACGCGCTGCGCGGTGACGTCACCATGATCACCCGCACCTGCCTGGAGCTGGCCTCGAGCATGCTCGACGGCCGCGACATCCCCGAGAAGACCAAACGGCTCGAGAACGCCGCCGCGGGGTGGGCCCGCGAAGGCATCCCGATCGATACCATCCACCATGCCATCCACGAGGGGTTCAAGCTCGGCCTCGATCTCGTAATGACCAGGGCCACTGGCAATTTCACCCGCAAGGACGCCACCCACGGCTGGACGGCGACGGACTACGACAATATTGTCGACGGCGCCAAACTCGTTGTCGAGCTGCTGGATCGGATGACCACGGCGGTGTCGGTGTCGTATGTGCGCGAACTGCGGGCGGTGGTCAGCGAGCATCACACCGCCGTGCACACGCTCACCTCGGCCCTGCTCGGCGGGCACAGCACCTCCACCATGGCCCGGGAATGCGGGATCGAGATCGCGGACTCGTATCGTGTACTGGCCGTGGCGATTCCACCGCATCCCGACGAACACAGCCCGGTGGTCGACGGGCAGGTCGTGGCGCGGCGCAAACTGCGCCGGATCCAGGCCGAGCTGGCCTCGCGGTATCCGAGGCAGGCGCTGTCACTGCTCAGCGTCGACGGCGGCACCATCCTCATCCCGGCCGACGCGCTGCACGACGACGAACTCGACGCCCTCGTCGCCCATCTCGCCCGCGCCGCCCAGGTCCCCATCACCGCGACCGTGACCCAGGCTGCGCCCCAACAGATTCCGGGTGCCACCGATCAGGTGCACGAACTGCTCGACATGGTGCTGCGACTCGAGCTCGAGGACCGCCTGTACCGCTTCGACGATCTGTCACTCGAATTCCAGCTCACCCGCCCCGGCCCCGGCCGCGACCACCTCGACACCCTCCTGGACCCCCTCGACGAAAGCCCCGAACTGCTGCAGACATTGCAACTCCACATCAGCAACAACCTCAACCGCCAACGCACGGCCCGAATCCTGCACGTACACACCAACACCATCGACTACCGCCTCAAACGCATCACCCAACTCACCGGCTTCGACCCCTGCCAGACCACGGGATTGTGGTATCTGAGATCGGCTTTGGTCGCGCGTACCTACCGCACCATCGACGGCTGAATCGTCGGCTAGCGGACGCCGACGGGCGTCCGGGCAGGCTCGTTGACCACCACCTGCACGGACCGCGCCCAGGCCGGGACGTCTTCGAAGGCGTTGAGTAGACGCCAGATTCGGTCGCGGGAGAAGGGAGTCTCGCAAGGACGGGTGCCGACTGCGCGGCGGATGGCATTGCCCAGGGCCGCCGGGACCGGGTTGTAGGGGCTTTCGCTCATCGACTTCGCGCCGAATGGGCCGAGCTCGTCGAAGGTTTGGGCGAAGTGGATCTCGGTTTCGGGGACGTCGTTCATTTGGGGAATCCGGTAGGCGCGCAGGACCGGAGTGAGCAGGTGGCCCTGCTCGTCGACCATGACTTCCTCGTACATGGCGGTGCCGAGTGCCTGGGCGATGCCGCCTTCCACCTGGCCGCGGCATTGCTCGGGGTTCAGGACGGTGCCCGCGTCGGCGGCGTGCACCGATTGCAGGATGCGGACCGCGCCGGTGCGGGTGTCGACGGCGACGCGGAAGCCGTGCACGTTCCAGGCCAGCGAACGGAACTCGCCCAGCTCGTCGCCGCGCGCGAACGCCCTGTCGCCGTTGCGATTCGACTCCGGGCAGGCCGCAATGGCCTCGGCGAAGTCGACGATCCGTGCGGGAGTGTGGATTCCGTCGGCGAACATCGCGCAGTCGGCTGCCGCGGTTCCCGTGAGCTCGGATGCGACACCGAGCAGCAGTTGCCGCAGCGCGATCGCGGCGGCGTGCAAAGCCTTGCCCGCCACCGTGATTCCCGCCGATGCGAAAGCGCCGGTGTCGTAGACCGCGCCGTCGGTGTCGCCGTTGGTCAGCACCACCCGGCCCGGTTCGGTGGACATGTCGCTGGCGATGATCTGGGTGTGGACTGTGGTGGTGCCGTTGCCGAATTCGCAGGTGCCCACAGCCGCGGTGTAGGTGCCGTCCGGCGAGACCGACAAGGTGGTCTTCGAGACGTGACCGAACGGGGCCATGGTCGCGATCATGGCGATGGCCATCCCCTCGCCCACCCGCCAGTGCGGGCCCTCCGGATCGGGCACCCCGTTGCCGCGAGACAGGCCGCGCTGCACCAGATCCAGGCATTGATCCAGGCCGTAGCTGCCGTAAACCAGGCCCGCGTCGGCGGGGTGCGCCTCGATGAGGGGGTCGCCGTCGCCGACGATATTGAGCCGTCGCAGCTCGAACGGGTCCATGTCCAGGGCGACGGCCAGTTCGTCCATGGCCGACTCGATGCCCAGGATCACCTGGCCCAGACCGTAACCGCGGAAGGCGCCAGAGGGCAGATTGTTGGTGTAGACCGTCTCGGCATCGACGCGCTTCGCCGGTGCGCGGTAGACGCTCAGCGATTCCGCGCAGGCGTGGAACATCACGCCGGGACCGTGATTGGCGTAGGCGCCGGTGTCGGACAGCACGTTCAGCGCGATCGCGGTGAGCCGCCCACCGCGGTCGGCGCCGAGCCGGACCTGCACCCGGAACGGGTGACGGACGGAGGTGCGCGCGAATTCGTCGGGGCGGCTCATCTCGTAGATCGCGGGCTTGCGGGTGCGCAGGACCACGAGCGCGACCAGATCCTCGGTCAGCATCTCCTGTTTGCCGCCGAAACCGCCGCCCACCCGCTTGGTGAACACCCGCACCCGATCCTCGGGAAGTTTCAGCAGGCGGCACAGGGTGCGACGGGTCAGGAAGGGCACCTGGGAGCTGGTGCGGATCTCCAAACGCCCGTCCTCGTCCAACCACCCTATGCTGCCGTGGGTTTCGAGCTGCATGTGCGAGACCCGCTGGGTGCGCCATTCGCCCGAGACCGTCACCGCGGAGTCGGCCAGGGCCTGCTCGATGTCGCCGCCCATGCCATCGTGGATGGCGGCCACCACATTTCGCGCCGGATCCAGGGGGAGTTCGTCGGCGGGCTGATCGGTGTCGAGCAACTCCGGGTGCACCAGCGGCGCACCCGGGGTGCGGGCGAGCTCGGGGTCGTGCACCGACGGGAGCACCTCGTAGGTCACTTTGATGAGGCGGCAAGCCTTTTCGGCGACGGCCGCCGAAGTCGCCGCGACCGCCGCGATGCGCTGGCCGCGGAAGCGCACGACATCGTCGAAGATGAGCGTGTCGTGCGGGTCGTCGGTGCGGCGTTCGTGCTGGCCGGTGGAATAGCGCATCGTCGGCACATTGCGGTGGTCGAGCACCAAGGCGACGCCGGGCAGGCGCTCGGCCTGGCGGGTGTCGATGGTGAGGATGCGCGCGTGCGCGTGCGGGGAGCTCAACACGCGAATATGCAGTGCGTCAGGGACATTCACGTCGAAGGTGTACGGCTCGGTGCCGGTGACCACCCGCTTCGCCGCCGGTGGATGCACCGACGTCTTGACCCCGGACGCCCCGGCGCTCGGCACGACACGGTCCGGCGTGTGGTCGCACCCGGCGCCGTCGTGTTCTCCGCACCCGGCGCTGTCGCGGACGCCCTGGCGGATCGCCTGCCGGATCGACCGGTACCCGGTGCAGCGGCACAGGCTGCCCTTCATCAGCCGGTGCATGTCATCCAGCTGATCCTCTTCCAGGGTGGAGGCGGTGACGATCATTCCGGCTGTGCAGAAACCACATTGGAAGGCGAAGTTGTCGACGAACGCCTGCTGCATCGGATGCAGGTTCTCCGGCGTGCCCAAGCCGGAGACCGTGGTGACCTTGCGCCCCTCGATCCGCTGCGCCGGATAGATGCACGAATGCACCGGCTTACCGTCGACCAGCACCGCGCAGGCACCGCAATCGCCCGCGTCGCACCCCTTCTTGACCTCGAAGTGCCCCTGATCGCGCAGGAAGGTGCGCAGGCACTGCCCCGCACGGGGTTCGGCGGTGCACGACTCGCCGTTGATGTTCAGCTCCATGGCAGCAGTTCCTGTCGGATTTCCTCGAGCAGCACTCCGCTGACACCGCGACGCCAGTCGGCGGAGCCCAGCGGATCGGTGTAATAGCCGTCGGCATGGCGGCTGTCGGCGCGCAGTTCGGCGGCCGACGGCAGGGCGCGATAGCGCAGCACCACCGGACGTTCGGTCGCGGCCGTGATGGTGAACACCGCGGCACCGGACTCGTCCACCCGGCCGGTGAGCACCGCTGCACTACGCCCGATCTCGGCCAGTGCGATCTTGCGGAAACCGGTGTGGGCGCGCAGCGCGTGATCGGGAATGTCGATGCAGCGCACCACATCTCCGCGCCGCAACAGACTGGTCCCATTGCCGGTGGGCAGCTCGGCGACCGGCATCGAGTACTGACCGCTCGCGGTCCAGACCAACGCGGTCGCGTCCAACGCGGCCGCCAGCGACACCATCGACGCCGCCGCATACGACCGGGCGATATTCCCCCCGACCGTCATCATGTTCCAGATCTTGAACGAAGCCAGCAATGCGGTCGCCGCCTGAAAGAAGATCGGATGCGCCGCCCACCCCTCCCGCCGCTTGATCCGCGACAGCTCGGCAACCGTGCAGGTCGCCCCGATCCGCAGCCCCTCGGCCGTCTCCTCGATCGACCGCCACCCCATCGTGCCCAGATCCACCAGTCCGGTGGTGTGCACCTGCGGTTCGGAATACAACCAGGTACCGCCCCCGAGGAACGCCTCCCCCGGCCCCAGCACCAGATCTTCCCGGGTGCGCGCAGACCGCCACCGCTCGATCGTGTTCAGATCCATTCGCCCAGTACAGCCCGGCCCTACCCCACCCACCACCACCGCCGAATCCGAACCTCCGACCCCGCCCTTGGATGATCAACCAACGCCGTGCCGCAGCCGGGTCCGGTGACCCCTCGGACGCAAGCCGAGCAGGAAGGCGGACAGGTAGCAGGCCGCAGCGCAGGCTGTGATGGTGAAACTGGCCGGGGCGGAGGGGATTTCGTAGGACAGGGTGATGCCTGCCCAGACCGCCAGGATGGCCAGCCCGGCCGAGAGCCAGAAGGCGTGCCACGGGCGGACGGTGAGCCGGGCCGCGGCCGCCGCCGGGGCGGCGAGCAATCCGAGCACGACCACGGAGCCGACCAGCGGGGTGGCCTCGGCGACCGTGGCGCCGACCAGGGCCAGGAAAACCGCGCCCAGCATCCGTACCGGCACGCCCGAGGCTCGGGCGACATCCGGATCGATGGTGGCAAACAGCAGCGGCCGTGCGATGAGCAACAGGAGCAGGACGGCACCGACACCGATGAGCACCGAACCGGTGGCCGTCGCGGCCGTGATCCCGAAGATGCTGCCGAACAACACGTTCACGTTCGCGCTGCCGTTCCCGCCGCTGCGGTGGGTGGTGTAGTAGGTCAGGAACAGCACGCCCAGACCCAGTACCCAGGAGAAGAAGGACCCGATCGCGACATCGTCGGTGCCGCCGCGGATCCCGCCGGTGCCGAGGACCAGCCCGGCCACGATGGTCGCCGCGAACAGCCCCAGCCGCGGGTTCATCCCCGCCGCCAGTGCCGCCATCGCCCCGGTGTAGGCGACGTGACCCAGCGCGTCACCGGCGAAGACCTCACCGCGCTGCACCAGGAAATGCCCTGTCAGACCGCACAATACGGCCATGACGGTGCCTGCCGCGAGGGCGTAGACGAGAAACGGATGCGACAGCATGCCGGTCAATGTGCTCATGCGGCAAACCGCCATTTGCGCCACGTCAGGCTGACCAGGTAGCACCCGAAAGCGAAACTGCTGACCCAGAATCCGATCGGATACGGGGAGAAGAACGCGAATCCCATTCCCGCCCAGGTGACTACGAGCGCGATGGCGATCGACACCATGATCCCGCGCCCCGGCCGATCGGTGAGCTGATGCGCGGCCGCGGCCGGGGCCACCAGCAGCGCGAAAACGAGCAGACTTCCGGTGACCTGGCTGGTGCCCGCCGCGGCGACACCCAGCAGCACCGTGAACGCGGCGGCCACGATCCGCACCGGAATCCCCTGTGCGGCCGCCGTTTCCGGATCGATGGACGCCCACAGCAGCGGCCGCCCCAACAGCGCCAGCACCACCAGGCACGGCACCGCGGCGATCAGCAGCACCACGACCTGCTCCTCGGTGACACCGGCAATGGTCCCGAACAGCAGGTTGGTCAGGCCCGAGAGAAACCCTTTGTACAGGCTCACGAACAGCATTCCGGCCGCCAGCGCGAACGCCTGCACGATGCCGATCACCGCCGACTGCTCCCGGCCGCCACCGGTGCGCACCGCCCGCTGCATGGCGGCGATCACCAGCGCGGCGCCGACGCACGCGCCGAAATACCCGTAGCCGGCGGCGATTCCGAGATAGGTGGCCGCCGCCGCGCCCGGGAACCCGACCAGGGCCAGGGTGTGCCCGGCGAAACTCTCGCGCCGCAACACCATCATCCAGCCCGCCGCTCCGGCCACCACCGCGACAATGCTGCCCGCGCGCACGGCATTGACCATGAACGGATACGACAGCATCTCGCGCAGATCCTGCAGCAGATTCCAGGTCGCTACGGGGTTCATCGGGCTTGTCCCCCATCGGAATCGGTGGGCAGATGCCCGGCGGGCACGTCCGGCTGGCCCACGACCACCATGCGCCCGGTGCTGTCGCGCAGTACCTCGATGCGCATGCCGTAGAGCGCGGAGAGCTTCCCGCCGGTGATCACCTCCTCGGGGGTGCCGCTCACCGCGCTGCCGCGCGCGACGTACACCAGCCGATCCAGGTACGGCAGAATCGGATTCACATCGTGGGCAACCATGATCACCGCGATGCCCTCCCGCCGGCAGATGTCGCGGACCAGCGCGCTGATACCGGCCTGACTGGGAACATCGAGACTGTCGAGCGGTTCGTCGAGCAGCAACAGCCGCGGCTTGCGGATCAGCGCCTGCGCGATCAACAGCCGCTGCTGCTCACCGCCGGAGCACTGTCCGATCGGCCGGTGCGCGTAGGCACTCGCGCCGACCAGCTCGATCACCTCCCGCACCTGCCGCCGCGCGTCGGCGAATCGTTGTGGCGCAACGATTCTCGACACCAGCGGCAGCGGTGTCCCCCAGCGCGTCCCGTCCAGACCCAGGCGCACGATGTCGACACCGCGGATGCGCACGCCCGCGTCGAAGGCCCGGCGCTGCGGCAGATAGCCGATATCGGCATTGCGCCGACCGGACCTGCCGCCGAGCACCTCGATGGTGCCGGCGGTGGGCACCAGACCCAGAATCGCCTTCAGCAGGGTGGATTTCCCGGCGCCATTGGGTCCGAGCACCGCCACGAATTCGCCGGGCGCGACGTCCAACGAGACGTCCGACCAGATCCGCCTGCCGCCGACGATGGCCGCGATCCCCCTCATAAGGACCACGGACTCCTGGGCGGAGGGCCGCGGAACCGCGACGGAATCCGTCGCGGCCCGCGCCTTCACGCTGGTCATCTACTTGCCGGTCGCCTTGTGCAACGCGTCTTCCAACGCCTGCAGCTGATCCGACTGCCAGTCCTGGAAGGCGGCGTCGGCCGGGGCGAGCGTCTCGGTCACCGTGCTGATCTCGATGCCTTGCTTCTTGGCCGCGTCCACCTGGGCCTGCACGTCCGGGGTGCTGTTCTGGCTGTTGTAGACGTAGACCTTCATCGCCTTGGTGGCGATCTGCTGATCGATGAGCGCCTTGTCCGCGGGCGCGGGATCGGTGCCCTCGCTGATCGCCTTCAGGAACTCCGCGGGAGTAATGAGCTTCAGCCCCAACGCATCCGAGAGCGGCGAGAAGATCGACTCACTGGCACCCACCGGGGTGCCCGCGTACTTGGCCTTGATATCGGCGATCAGCCCCTTGTACTTGCTCAGCGCGGTGCCGACGAACTTGGTGCGCTGATCGTCGAAGTACGCGGCATCGGCCGGATCGGCCTTCTTGTAGTCGGCGGTGATCGCATCCACGATCTTGGTCACCGAGTCCGGCGAGTACCACTGGTGTGGGTTCCCGTCCTCGGCAATCCCGAGTTCCTTGCCCACGGTGAGCTCTACGCGATCCTTGCCCGGGTTGGCCGCCAGCAGCTTGTCCGCCCAAGCGTCGTACCCGATTCCATTGGCGATGAACACCTTCGCGCCCGCGACCGTCCGCGCGTCGGCGGGCGTCGACTCGTAGGCGTGCGGGTCGGTGTCGGGATTGGTGATGATGCTCGTCTCGTGCACCTTGTCACCACCGAGCTGCGCCGCGATGCTGCCCCACGCATTGATCGTCGCCACCACTTCGAGCTTGCCGCCCGAGGCGTCCGATGACTTCGTCGAACTACACCCCGCCACCACCCCGACGAGCGCCACCGCACACGCGGCCGCCGTCATCACACGTTTGCTGAATACCAGACCAGCCATCTTGCAACCCTCAACAGATCTTGAAACCGAAAATCATTGTCATCAACGTAGCAGGCCGATCGACCGCCTACCAAGCGGGCCACGAACCGGGCATCCAGTCGAATCGGCAAGTCGCCGAGTGCATCACGACGAACGGCATCTAGCTATCTACCAGCGCATACACAAAAAGGTGCGCACATTAGGATGTGAAAATGAAAGCGCCGGAAGGGCGCACCGCGAGGGACACGAGAGAGGAACGAAGATCATGACGACACCCCAGCACGAGGCGCACACCGAGCACGGCCACACCCACGGCGAGGGTTGCGGACATGTAGCTGTTCCACACAACGGGCACACCGACTACGTGCACGACGGTCATCTCCACCGCGCCTACGACGGCCACTACGACGAGTGCGAACCGTCCGGGCACGCCGCGCACGACAATCACGACCACACGCACGGGGAGGGCTGCGGCCATGCCGCCGTCCCCCATGGCGACCACGTCGACTACATCCACGACGGGCACCGGCACGCTAGCCACGACGGTCACTACGACGAGCACTGAGCATGGCAGTCACCGCGTGAAGATCGAAACGGCTGCACGCGAGAGCGATTGAGCCGGGCGCGCGGACACGAGTTCACAGGGAAGTCGCGAGCATGTCCTGTCAGGATGTGGGCATGCTGGCGCAGAACACTCTGAACTCGGTCCGTGTCCGGGTGTCGTCCACCTATATTCTCGCCGCGCTTGTGATTCTCGGCGTGGCCCTGCACGGGCCCATGGTGCGCGCGGTGGGTTCGTCGGCGCGACTACAGACCGCCATCACGATTTTCTCCGGTGTGTTCGTCCAGGCGGTGCCGTTCCTCGCGTTGGGCGTCACGGTCAGCGGGGCGATCGCCGCTTTCGTATCCCCGGCCTTGCTGCGAAAGGTACTGCCGCGCAATGAGACCGCGGCCATCGGTGTGGCCGGGCTGGCCGGCATGGCCTTGCCCGGGTGTGAATGCGGCGTGGTCCCGGTGGCACGGCGGCTGACCGAGCAGGGCGCGCCGGGGTCGGTGGCGCTGGCCTTCATGCTGTCCGCGCCCGCCATCAATCCGGTGGTGCTGATCGCGACCGCCGTGGCATTTCCGGGCGAACCGGGAATGGTGGCGGCGCGCTTCACCGGTTCGCTCGCGACCGCGTTCACCATGGGGTTCATCTGGTCGCGGATCGGGCGTCCGGCGTGGCTGCTGCCGCGCGCGGCGAGCCATGATCATTGCGCGACCGGGCGTACCCGGTGGGA
Organism: Nocardia heshunensis; assembly: GCF_054782115.1. Taxonomy (NCBI): domain Bacteria; kingdom Bacillati; phylum Actinomycetota; class Actinomycetes; order Mycobacteriales; family Nocardiaceae; genus Nocardia; species Nocardia heshunensis. The sequence continues at coordinate 61,255 of NZ_BAAGTC010000030.1, forward strand.
GGTCTTCAGCGAGACCGCGCGGCATGATCTGTTGCAGGCCGCCGCTTTTCTGGTGCTGGGTGCGGCCGCGGCCGCCGCACTGCACGTGCTGGTGCCCCCGGCCTGGTACCAACATCTGTCCGGGCAGATGGCGGTCGCGATTCTGGTGATGGCGGTGCTGGCGATCGTGCTCGCACTATGCTCGGAGGCCGACGCGTTCGTCGCGTCGAGCATGTCGGCGCTGCCGCTGCTGCCGCGGCTGGTCTTCCTGGTGGTGGGACCGGCCGTCGACGTGAAACTCTTCGCCATGCAGGCCGGCGCGTTCGGACGGCAGTTCGCGATTCGCTTCGCGCCCTTGACTTTCGTGGTGGCGCTCGTCTGCGGGACAATCGCGGGATTCGTCTGGCTGGGAGGGGCGCGATGAAACGGGAGACCCAGAACCTGCTGTTGTTGCTGATCGGCGCGGCGGTGCTGTGGATCACGCTCGACGGCACCTATCTGCGGTACGTGAAGCCGAGCCTGTACCCGTACCTGCTGATCAGCGGCATCGGATTCGTGGCGCTCGGGCTGATCGCCATCGTGCGGGACATCCGGCGCGGCACGGCGGTTCACGACGACCACGACCATGAGCACGGGCGCGGCCGGGCGCAATGGCTGCTGCTGGCCCCGGTCGCCGCGTTGATGTTCATCGTGCCGCCCGCCCTGGGGGCGGACGCGGCCGCGACAACCTCACCGGTGCAGGCGGTTTCGCATGATCCGGCCGTCGACGAGCCCAAGCAGTATCCGTTCCCGCCGCTGCCCGCCGGGGACGCGCCGGTGGTGACCGTCGTCGATCTCGTCGATCGGGCGCTGCTGGACTCCAGCCATTCGCTGGACGGGCGTGAGGTGACCCTGCGCGGATTCGTCATCCGGCCCAAGGATCTCGAACAGAGTCACGCTCCGGGGACCGAGTTCGATCTGGCGCGGGTGGTGATCACCTGCTGTGTCGCGGATGCCCGCTACGTCCTGGTCCACCTGGCCGGGATGCCCGAGGCCATCGAGGACGACGCCTGGCTGGAGGTCCGCGGCACCGTCGTACCCGGCAGCGCCCAGGCCGACTCCGACGAGACACCCACCTTCACCGTCACCGACTATCAGCGAATCCCCAAGCCCGACAGCACTTACGAGCGCAGCCACTGACCGGTCGGTCGGCACAGGCCGTCGGCGCGGCGGCCGGTCCGGTGGCGCCGATCGTCCTCGGCTGGCGGGAATTGTCTCTCAGCTCGCGATCCATCCCTTCCTAGCATCGATGACGTTGTCGCGATGCAGGTCGCGTCGCTCTGCAGGAAGGGATCGTCGGATGGATCGTCAGGAATTGGGCGTTCGGGAGTATCGGGCATTGATCGGCGGCGAGCCGGGCGAGAGGCTGGCCGCGGTGCGGGCGGCTTCGCCGGAGATGTACGAGACCATGATCGAATCGGTGTTCGCGGGGCCGTTGGCTCGGCCGGAACTGGCCCGGGGCGATCGCGAATTCGCCACGGTGGCAATGATCGCGGCCATCGGGGGTGCGGACGACAAGCTGGCCGGGCATGTGCGGGCGGCGCTGGGGCACGGGTGGCATCCCTCGGAATTGCGCGCGCTGGCCGAGCATGCGTCGGCGTATGTGGGGTTTCCTCGGGCGCTGCACGCGCTGGAGGTGATCGACCAGGTGGTGGGCGTGCGGCCACCGGTGATGCGGCGGGTACGGGCCAGCGATCATGAGACGCTGGTCGCCTCGGCCGGTGAAGTCGGTCCGGCGGTGATTCTGTCCGGATCGTTCGGAATCGATTGGCGCATGTGGGAACCCGTCATGGATCGCCTCGCGGTCGGACGGCGGGTGTTCGCCTACAACCTGCGCGGGCACGGTGCGGCGGCCGGGTCGCCCAAGCCCTTCACCATGACCACCATGGCCGATGACGTGCTCGCCCTCATGGACAATCTGGGCCTCGACACCGCGCACGTGGTCGGGCTTTCCATGGGCGGCGGCGTCGCCCAGACGCTGGCCGTGCAGAACCCGGACCGGGTCGATTCGCTGGCCCTGCTCGGCACCACCGACTACCCGTTCACCGACGCCTTCCGGATCCGCGCCCGCTCCGCCGAAATCGACGGCATCCCGGCACAATTGGAGCCGACCCTGACCCGCTGGTTCACCCCCGCGGCGCTGGCCGCCAACACCTGGGGCGTGCGCTACGCCCGCGAACGCATCCTGCGCTTCGCCGCCGACGACTGGGTCGCCGCCTGGAATGCGTTCGCAGACATGGATGTTCAAGGCAAGCTCGCCGACTTCGGCAAGCCGGTGCTGATCCTCTCCGGCGAGAAGGACGCTTCCTGCACCCCGGAGATCATGTCCGGCATCGCCGACCGCATCCCCGGCTCCACCTTCCAACTGCTGCCCGACACCCCGCATCAGCAGACCTTGGAACAGCCCGATCTGGTGGCCGACGCCCTCGACGCTTTCCTCCCCGCGCAACGATAAGGACCGTCATGCCGTCAACACTGGTCACCGACTACCTCGAACAGGTCTGGAACCAAGGCCGCGCCGACCTCGTACCCCGCTTCGTGGCCGAAGACCTGATCCAGCACAGCCCCGTCATGCCCGACGGCCGAGCCGGACTCATGGAAGTGGTCGAAACCATGCACCGCGCCGCGCCCGACTTTCGCTTCGAAGTCCACCGGGTGGCCGCCGAAGGCGACCTGGTCTTCGCCCACAGCCACTACAGCACCGGCCCCGACGACCCCGGCACCGCCGTCGTCGACATCTACCGCATCGCCGAAGGCCTCATCGCCGAACACTGGGACGTCCGCGAACCGATCCCACCCACCACCGTGAACGGCCGCCCGATCATCTGATCGCTCCGGCCACCGAGCGGCAGCAATCACATCGACCAGCGCTTATGAGTGTTGATAGGGTGCGTGTCCAGGCCTTTTCCGGCCACAGTGGGGAGCCAGCGGTCGAGGGATCGACCCAATCACGAGGGGGATGCGGATGCCGTATGCGTTAGTAGGACTGATCACGCTGGGGCTGTGGGTGTACTGCCTCATCGACATCATCACCAGCCCTGAAACCGGCATCCGCCACCTCCCCAAGGGCCTCTGGCTCCTGATCGTCATCTTCATCCCCACCCTCGGCGCCCTACTGTGGCTGATCCTCGGCCGCCCCATCCGCGAGTCCTACGGCCCCCGCTCGACCACCAGCTACAGCGAATACGACCGCCCCGGCCGCTACGTCCCCCAAGACCCCGCAGCCGACGAAGCCTTCCTCCGCGGCCTCCGCGAACGCGCCGAACAACAACGCGCCGAAGCCCGCCGCCAGGAACAAGCCCGCCAACAAGACCTCGACCGCCGCCGCGAACAGGGCGAACAGCTGTAACCGCCGCCGACCGATGGAGCTTGCGCTCCAGGTGCTCGTCGCGCCTCACCACTTCCGTGAATGCTTCGTCGGCTCAGCGGCCCACGATTACGACAGGTCCCGCCACGACCAGGGTTCTGCGGCGCTACCGTCCGGTTCGCGGCCGTACCAATCGTCATCCGCACTCAGGGCCCGATAGCCGGAGGCCACCGCACCCATCTTCAATCCGGTTGCCTGAACACGCTTCTGGAGTTCCTCCACGTACTCGTCGGCGCCGCCGAGGCGCAGCTCATCCAGCACGAGTGCGACGCTGTACACATGGGGCAGAGCCATCGCCGCGGCGACTCGTCGAGCCAGCTCGGCATACCGTTGATTCGAGCCGCATTCGCGGAGTTCACGAAGCAACTTGCTCAGATTCTTCGGATCGTCGAGTTCGATACCGCCTACAGCACGCTGCGCCAGCACGTCGTATTGGTTGAGCTCACCCAATTCGCGAAGCGCCTCCAGCAACCACGTCACATTCGTAATGTTCTCCATGCGAATACCAGTGACGGCGCGGTGCACCAACAGCTGGTACTGGTCGACCGCACCCGATCGCTTCAGCTCATGGAGCAAACGGCCGACTTTGTACCCCGCTGTCAGCGGGTTCGTGGCCGCAGCGCGTTGCGCGAGCTCCTGGTAGCGCTCCCGCTCACCTGCCTCCCGCAAGTTCTCCAGCAACCGAATGACCCCGGAGGTGGTTTCGTCGGGCAATTCATTCGCGGCGGCCTCACGTAACAGCTCTCTGTACTCGTCAACCTCGCCGCCAGCCTGCTGAATGATCTGCGCGGCTTGCAATATCACCTCTCCGCTGTTGACCACGACTTCGGTAGTGGCTCGCTCGGCGAGCTGGTGATAGTCGGCGATACCACCGAACTTTCGCAGTTCCGCCAAGAGTGTGGCCGCCGCGTCCGCGTCGCCGAAACGCTGTTGGTCGATGAACGCCATCACACCAGAACCCTCCTCGAACGAGCCCCCCATTTCACGCACACATCGCAGCGCTGCCGCAGCACCCTCCAACCCTTGTTCGGTCAGCGCTTCGACGGCTCGAGTTGCGAGGTCGACATTCTGGTCGATCTCCCTCCACAGCCCCAGTTCCATCAGCAAATCCGCGGTGCTGTCTACATCATCGAAGCTAACCGTGGTCGCAGCGTGGTCGACGAGATCGCGATACTCGGCAACCGCACCCAGCTTTCGGACCTCCTCGAGCAGTTTCTTCAGTTCACCAGCGCCCGCCCCATTGAATTCGGAGGAAGCCCGTCGCGTGAATATCATTGCCGCTCTGGTCATTCCGAGCTTCCGCAATTCGCGCAACAGATCGGCATTATCGGATGGTGCGGCCGGGGATAGCCCGGGCACCACGCGTCGCGCGAGCTTTCGAGCCTGGCGGACCGCGCCCATTCTCTGCAGCGCGTGCAGCAGACCGACTGTGTCGTCGACATCCGCTGGGAGGCATTCGGCTGATACCCGACCGGCGAATCGTCTCGATTGCCTGATCGCTCCCACTTCGATGAGAACGGCGGACAGACGAGCCAAGTCGTAGGTATCCGTCAATGGAATCGTATTCACGATCCGCCAGGCAAGTTTGCGAGCCGGCTCGGTAGCACCCCGGAGCCACAGCTGTCGGAGAAGCGAGTCGGCGAAGTGCGGGTCGACGAGAGCAGCATGGTCCAGGACCCACGTCGCCATCCGCGATTCCTCGTGATCCGAATCCGGCAGGTATCGGACCAGGAGCGTCGCCGCTTGCGTATTGCTTCCAGCCGCGGCGTTCTTCCAGAGTTGCGCCGCGATCCGATAGAGACCCAATTTTTGCGCCTGCTCACCCAAACTGACCAGATCCCGGCGATCCGCCAGGTGGGCGAGCACCTCCCAAAAGCCGAGCGGGGGAACTACTTCCGCGCGGTCGGTACGTCCATGGTGGTCCAAGAAGTCCGCCAGCTGGAAGGATCCGGCATCGGGATCGTGGTCGTCTCGGCTCGGTACAGCCGGAGAACTGATCCGCGTGATCGGGCCACGAACACCTTTGCATGGTCTCGATGTTTCGACCAGTGTGTCGTCGAACCACCCCGGATCCAGACTGTCACGGTCAACCCCGGCCAAATAGTAAGGCGCGGCGTCTCGGAGCAGCCGGTAGGGCAGCTGATTCCGATGGCCGAGCCTGATCGCGTCCATCGCGACGTCGATGACCGCTCTGGTCGCGGGCGATCCAGGGAATCGGTAGCGATGGATCAGTTCGGGACCACCGGCGAGATACTGAGTGATCTGATCGTCTTCGGCATGCTCGACCGCCATCGCCAGGCGCGGGTCTTCGCTCGCTGCTTCTCGCACGGCATCGAGTTCGGTACCCGCGAAGGCGGTCGGCACCTCGATCGCATTGCGCTTCAGGAGTTTCGTCGTCGCGGCGGCCGGGTCACGACACAATCTTTGAAAGTCGGCAGGCCACAGGGTGCCCACGATCAGAACCGGTGCTCGTGTCGTGTCACCGAGCAGTGTGTCCAATGCCGTGGCTACTCGATCGCCCTGGTCCTCTGTCAGGTATCGCTGAGTTTCGTTCAGCCACAGCACCGTCCTGGGGCGGACCCGATCCAACTGGTCGAGCGCTTCGGGCCGTGTCGGGCTGACCGGATGCCACAACCGCCAACCGCCCGCCAACCGCAGCGGCTTCAGGCCCTCCCAGAGCGCTCGTGTCTTACCCGCCGAGGATCCCGCGACAAAGACCGCAATGGCGCTGTGGCCGTTGACTGCCCGGTCCACCAGCTCGGCAAGCGTCTTATCGTGCTGCCGATGCACGTATGTCGGAAGCGCGGCGACATCGGCCACGGTAGTCACGGTGATCGGTTCATGGACTTCCAGCGCAAACGGGTTCGTGATCGTCTCGAGCGGCACACCGATTCCGCCATCACCCGCCAGCCGATGCGCGGTCTCCCAGGCGTCAAGTTGAGCGCCCGTCACCTCGCATACCGCCAGGACTTCGCGGAGGGTGTCCCACCGAGGAAGGCCCGTCCTCCCACCGAGGATGTCGCTGAGGGTCGTTTTGCCGACTCGGCCACCGGCTTTCCGCACCACCGCGTCGTAGCTGAGATGCTTCGAGGCCAGCAACGATTTCAGGGCGGCCCGCAGATCTTCCGGGGTACGGACCGAGGCAACGTCGACCACGGTCGCCTCTTTTCAGGGGTTCGGTTTCGTTCGGAGGATATTCCTCGGCACCCGTCTCTGCCAGGCGTTTGCCTCGGCTTCACCAATCGTGATGTGCCCGAACGGCCTCCGCCTCGACTGTGGTGTCCATGACCACTGAGATCCTCACCGGCGTCGGCACCTTCGTCCTGATCGCCCGAACGTTGACCCTCGTCCCCGCCGCACTCACCGACCTCCTCAACACCTCCCGGGGGACGCTGCTGGCCGCGCACCGACTCCGAAATGCTGTGGAGCAACGCGATCCCGATCACTCGCCGCTGCCGCCGCCGCTCGACCAGAAACGGCAGGTGGTCGACGTTTCTACAAGGGATCGACGTGAGAGGTGATACCCGGAATGATCATCTGGATCGGCTCGAACGTCTCGGACCCCTTCGACTGGACGCCGATCCGCCCGCCCTTATCAAGAACGGACTTCACAAACGCCAGGACATCGATGCCGATGTTGAAGATTTCGGACTTCGAGAGGTTTGTCTGCGCGGAGATCGCGTCGACGATCTGGGCCGTGCTGGGCATAGGAGTGATCGTCAACCGATCCGGAGAGGACTTCCCACCCGACTTCCTCGACGAACTCACCCGAATCGCCCTCTCTTCCTTCTCGAGCTAGCTACCGCAACCGATCAGTCCGTTCTCCGCGCGCCCCCTCCCCCGAAGTCGTCCGGAGAACGGACTTTCACGAACGCATAGTCACCGACACTCGCTGGATCTACGAGTCCGGCTTCCACACGAACACCAATGTCAGCAGCACTACTGCAGCGATCCCGATACCGCAGACCACCAACACGGCCCACACCGGCAACGCGAAGTAGCAGCACACGCCAACAAGTACTGGCGGCACCAGGGCCACCAATACCAGGGAGAGCACCCGCATGAAGCCCGAGACACTGGAGGCCGAAAGGCCAACCTCCAAATCTCTCCCGTCTTCGAACCTGATGTACGCGCGACCACGCGCAAGCCGGTCCTCTTGCACCAGAACTTCCTTCCCAATTTACTTGGGAGAGAAGGTGATACCCGACGGTTCTTCGCCGCCTACAAGGCATCACACGGTCAGCGGCAAGTCGCTTGGCTGCCCTCTCTCACCCCGCGGGGAAGAGGAGAACCAGTGCATTACGGCCTACCCCTTGTTGCCTGGTAGCACCAATGCTACACCAAATTCGCACCAGACAACATGCCCTGACCGCTGTCCCACGGTGCCGAATACGGTGCAATGGCAGGCACTTTCAGCAGACCGATCGGTATCTCAGTCGATGAGCTCCTCGCGCGGTGAGGTCATCGATGGCCGCCACCACGATCTCGTCACGCCAAGGAAAACCACGGCTGTTCAAGCTGTGATCGCCGCCATACGGTCGCTCGGGTGCGGTCGGTTACCGTGCAGTAGCGGCGTGGCGAGAGGGATCGGGTTGTCTGCGAGGGTGGTTCGGTGTTTGGTGCTGGTGGCGGTGGCCTTGTCGATGCTGGTGGTGGCTGGGTCGCAGGTTGATCCGGGGGCACGGTTCTTTCATCAGAGCTTGCGGTGGAAGGCTTGCGGTGCAGCGGATTTGGATGCGGCCGGGGCTGAATGTGCCGATGTGCTGGTGCCATTGGACTACCAGCGGCTCGACGGGCGCACTGTGCGGGTCGCGATTTCTCGGGTGAAGGCGACCGATCCGGGCAAGCGGGTCGGTGTGCTGCTGTCCAATCCGGGCGGTCCCGGCGCGGAGGGGTTGGACAGTGTCGATTTGCTCGGAGATGTGCTTTCGCCCGAGGTACGGGCGCGCTTCGATCTGATCGGGATGGATCCGCGCGGGGTCGGTCGGTCGGGGCGGACTCCGCGGTGTGGGTGGCCGGTGGGAGAAATGATTCACTCCGCGGGTATCGATCCGCAGGGGTTCGCGCGCGAAACCGGGCAGGCCGCACGCATGGCGACGGGCTGTGTCTCCGGCGATCCGGAGAAGGTGCGTCAGCTCACCACCCGGAACACCGCCCGTGACATGGACATTGTTCGAATCGCTTTGGGCGAGGAGAAGATCAGCTACTACGGCACCTCATACGGGACCTATCTCGGTGAGGTCTTCACCCAGATGTTCCCGCAGCGCAGCGACCGGATCGTCCTCGACAGCGCGATCGATCCGGATCGATATTGGGAAGGGCTCGTTCAGGATTGGGGCGATGCCGATGAGCGGGCGCTCGACGACTGGGCGAATTGGGCTGCGGCGAAGGACGATACGTATCACTTCGGAGCCACCGCGACCGACGTGCGCGCGACGGTGGTCGATCTGCTTGCGGCCGCGGCCCGCCGCCCGATCGTCATCGAGAGCTTCCCGATCGACGATCACTGGCTCCCGTTCCTGCTGCACAATCTGCTGACCGACGCTCGCCGCAACCAGCCGCTCGCCGACATCGTCCGCGAAATCGCCGACGCCGCAGGCGGTCCGCCGGTGGCCGCCCGCTCGCCACGCCTGCGCGGCACCCTGCAGGTCCTGCAATCCGAGGAGAACTCCACCCTCGCCCAGATCGCCTGCGGCGACGCCCCCGCGCCCACCGACCCCGCCTGGTACGCGGCCAATATCGCCGCCACCCGCACCACCCAGCCGGTCTTCGGAACGCTCGCGAACAACATCCAGCCCTGCGGATTCTGGCCCGCCCCGGCCGAACCGGCCACTCTCGTAAGGAATTCCGTCCCCGCACTGATCCTGCAAGCCACCGGCGACGCCCGCACCCCCTACGCCCACGGCGTTCGCCTGCACCAGCACCTGACGGCATCCCGCCTGGTCACCTTGCAGAACGTCCGCATCCACATGACCTTCCGCCCCGACCTGAGCACCTGCGTCGACACCACCATCAACGCCTACCTCAGCACCGGAACCCTCCCGCCCACCGACACCACCTGCTACGCCGACGCGGCGCAGGAATGAGTTGAGTCCGGGCCGGTGCCGGAGAAGCGGTCCATGAGGAATGCCTGTGCGGCGGGAACGAACAGAACACCTGCGAGCAGGTGATTGCTGCCCGGGTATTCCTTGTACTCGACCGAGACGCCGCGATGGCAGTACTCAGTGGCAAGCGTGCGTTCGCCCGCGGCGACGATGACGCCGTCGCCGGTCCCGTCGGCGTTGCCCGCACCGAACAGCATGGGTGCGCTGGGAGTGCCGGTGTCACCCATACGGTTCTCGGTCAGGATGCGGGAGAAACCAGGGATCGCACGGTAATCCTGGTATTGGGGGCGCAGCAGTTGGGACATGCGCAGTCCGGGAAAGTGCGGTCCGTTGCTGACGCAGTGGTCGGCGATCTGGGCCATGACGTCGCGACCGTAATCGGAGAGGTAAGGGTTCAAGTCGAGGTCGAATCCGCGGGCGGCACCCTGCATGACGTAGGGCAGGACCAGCGCCCAATCCGGGCTGCCATCGACATAGTCGATGGTCGCGGCCATATCGACGGGCATGCCACCCGCGGCGACGCCGACGACGTTCAATTCGGGTGCGTAGGTCGGAGCGAGTTCCGCGGCGAACTCGGTGGCGATGGATCCCCCGGAGAAGCCGGACATCCCCACGGGCGTCGCGGCAGGAGCGCCGAGCACATGGAGAGCGGCGCGGATACCGTCCAACGTGGCATTACCCGACAGACGTCCGGCTCCGTAGGCGAGTTTGCTTCCCTCGTAGTCGGACACGACAACCGTCAGCCCGGCCGCCAGGTATCCGGCGATGATCACCGCGTCCTGCGGTGCACCTTCACCGCCTCCCCGCAGTGCGTAGGACGGATCACAGCCGGCGCTCAGTGAATCGTAGGCAGTCTGGTAGGAGACCATTCGAAGTGGGCCGGACGCAGAGGGCGGTCGGATCACCGTGGCGACAGTAGCGTCAGGTTTCCCGAACTGATCGGTCGTGGCGTACAGCAGCTGGGTGGCCGCTACCGGTAGCTGCACACCGGTCGGAGCGAGAGATATTGTGCGCGTTTGTAATACAGCACCGGGCGCACTGGTCTGCCAACCATCGGGACCGCGGTAGAACGGGTCGTCACCGGGTAGCGGTACGGCCATATCCGCCGACGCCGGCACTGCTGCCACGACCATGGATATCAGCGCGATCAGTCCTGCCACAAGTGCTGTGCAGCAACGAATTCGAACGGTCATCTTCGTTCTCCCCTCACCGACCCCGACACGCACCGAACGGTACGGCGATGTACCGCAGTGATGGGAGCCCCGACAAATCGGGGCCGTCCGGCTACGCGGTGACGGTGCGGCGCGCCACATCGCAGGGCGCACAATGGAACGCACCGAAGAGGAGTTCCGCCGGCTGCTCGACAGCGCCGGATTCACCCTCGATCGCGTCGTGCCCCACAGCCAAGCCGATCTGGATGCCATCGCCGACGAACTTAACGAACGGCCTCGATAAACCCTCGGATTCCGCACACCATCAGAAGCATTCGAGGAAGTGTTGCGATGACCGCGTGAGGCCGCAGGCATGAGTGGGCGTTGGGGCTATCGCCCGGGTAGCGAACTACTTCAGGATCGCGGCAACCTCACACCGGATGGGTTGTGCGCCTTCGATCAATTGCCCTACCCGGCGGCGGGTGTCGGCGATCCGCGGATCATTGTTCAAAGCATCGTGCATGGCTTCTTCGCTCTCCCAACACATGTGGTTGATCACGTGAGTGCCGTCGATGCTGCGCAGCAACCGCATGCCGAGCAGGCCCGGGATATCGGAGATATCGGCGTCGGCAGTGATGCAGTCGATCAGCGCTTGCTGATTGCCAGGACGGACGGTGAAGACATTGAAGACCACGATGCCGGTCTCACCTGTGGGAATGACGTTCATAGTTCGACGGTAGATTCTTAATTGTGCTGCATGTGTAACACTTAAGCGGGTGCGCCAACGCAACCACCGATCCGATGCACAACGCAACGATCGGCTGATCCTGGAAGCGGCAGCCCGGGTGCTGGCGGAGGATCCACACGCCACCATCCAGCGCATCGCCGACGAGGCCGGAGTGGTCCGGCTCACCGTGTACCGGCGTTATCCGAACCGAGATGCGTTGCGGCGCGCCATCTTCGAAACCGCCGCCACCGAAACACGGCTCGCACTCGATCCCGCAGCGGAAGATCCGGTGCGAGCGCTGCGCGAGTTGATCATCGAAATGGCCGCCGTCGCCACCCGCTACCCACTGCTGCTGGTCGGCACCGATCTGCAACCACTGCCCTCGAGCGCCCGTCGGCCGACCCCACCGCCGGCCACCCGCAGCTTGCAGCGAACGATCCTGGACCTGGTCGAACGATCCCAACGTGAAGGAAGGCTGCGCGCGGACCTCCCGTCGGAACTGTTTCCCCAGGCCATCGTGGGCACACTCCGGTTGACACTGCGATTCGCGCGAAGCCGGCACACCGATCCGCACACGATCGGAGAACACGTCGCCGAGCTCTTGCTCAGCGGTTTCCTCCCACGCTGACAACCGGATTCGCCACCCGGTGGCTTCACGAACCCGCAGGGTCCGGCTCGCTGACGCTGCACGACCCGAGGCCGCATCGCCATCACCCGCCCGGTCTACAGCGAATTCACCGGAGTGCGACCATGACCCACTACGTGATCGGATTTCTCGCATCCATGCCTCCGCGGATGCGCGCGGATGGTCGATGTGATCTACGCAGACACCGGCCGCAAGTGAGGCCCACATCACCTCTGTGGTCGCGCCGGAGGGTGTCGACGTCGCGCGCACCCTCGGCGAGGCCAACTTCCTTACCCTGCAGGCCGATACGCCCGCACCAACTGCAGATCCACACCCACGCGGTTGCCAGATCCCTGCCCTGCCGCGTCACTCGCGCGACCTTCCGCGGCGGCGACCACCGTATCGAACTCGCGGCCGAAGACAACGCCTTGCCATCACCGTTGATCGTCTACACCAGCGCCGAGAGCACTCCGCCTGCCGTCAACGACCGTGTCTACATCACCGCGCAAGGCCCGGCGCATCCCATACTCACCGCCGCTTCGAAGACATCACCAACACGTTCAATGGATCTCGAACACGTTGCGCTGCAACAGCGTTGATGTTTAGTTTGGTTACCCTAATATAGTTGCCAGTTGGTCGCCGAGCGTGAGTGATGAGGGACTCCCGCTCGGCGATCAGCACACGTTCCGACGAACCAACCCGATCCCTCGACCGGGCCAGTCACGTTCGCTTCAGACCGAGCTGCCAACCCAATTAGCTAGCGTTGCAGGAACTCCAAGGTGATCCGTTCGAACGCCTCCTTGGCTTCGAGCATGATCCAGTGACCGCAATTCGGAAACACGTGCAGCTCGGCGTTCGGGATGCTGCGCATAGGCAGCAAGGCCATATCGAGCGGGGTCTGGCGGTCATCGCGACCCCAGGCGAGCAGCGTGGGGCACACGACCTTGTGCATCATTGCCCAGTACGGTGGCCGGTCTGTGTCGGTCAGCAGACGCTGGCGGGCCGCGAAAGCCTCCTTGCCGTACATCGCTTTGATCGATTCCAGCGCAGCCGGATCCAGCGCCGTCTGCCAGCGCTCCTCGATCAACTCCTCGGTGAGGATCTCGGGACTGTATGCCATGCACCGCAGCCAGCGGAGCAGGTTCTCCCGGGTCGGCTGCTCGGTGAAATCCTGCAAGATCTGAGATCCCTCACTGAGGGGCTGAGTGAAGAGATTGGGCCCGATCCCACCGATACAGACGAGCTTGTCGACACGGCTCGGGTGATGAATCGCCAGGTTCAACCCAACCACCCCACCCAGCGAATTCCCGATGACGGCAGCGGATTCGATGCCCAGATCGTCCATGAAGCGCAGCACCGAATCCAGTGCGGTCCATACCGGATTACCCTCGACGGGATCACTGACCCCGAACCCGGGGAATTCCAGAACGTAGCAGTGATACTCCTTGGCGAACGCCGCCAAGCTACCCCGGTAATTCCGCCAACCACTCACCCCGATCCCGGAACCGTGCAACATCAACAGCGGTGGCCCGTCACCCGCCTCGTGATAGCGCAAAACACCGGAGTCCGTGACCACTTCGCGTCTCGTGGCTTCATAGGTTGTATCCACATCTACAAAATTAGAACGCGTTCCCATACCTGACAATGGGACATGCTGACAGTTACCGGACATCATGAGACGAAGAATGGCAACTTGTTTCCCAATCGGTGACGTCCCCGGGGTGTGCCGCCGCAGGCCACTACGGTTGGTCCGGGCCGAATCGCGTGTCCCGCATACCAACATCCCATCAGGAGTTCTCATGTCCGCGCTTCGGCGTCCTCTGACCCACGGAGAGTCTGCGACCGTCCGCTCCGGCACCAGTCCGATCTTCGCGGTCATGGAAGCGCGAGGCATCGTCGAACCAGGGGCGCTCACGAGTGCGTGGGACCTTCTAGCCGCGGAGTATCCGCTGCTACGCAGCCGGATTATCAACGAAGATGCCGACTACGTCGTTGCGATCGACGACGTGGCCCCGCCACCAACAGAACTCGCTGCGGAGGCGGGCACGCTCAGTGCAATCGTGCACCGAGCCTGGAAGGTCGGTGATTCGGTCGCACAGGCAGTCCTCGTGCGAGACAGTGATTCCTGCATGATCATCGTCGCCGTACATCATGCCCTCGCCGACGGGCGGCTAGCGGTCACACTCCTGCATAAGCTCGCCCACTATTACACGCTGGTGGCATCAGGCACGCCACCGCGGCGAAACTCGCGGTCACACTTCGAATTGCCGTTAGAGCATCGACTGGAGCACTTCCGCGGCGATGGCGTCGCCGAATGCTCAGCCCCCTCGACTGATGTCATGCGCCTGTCTCCACCTGAACCTGAAACCCATTCGGAAAGGGCGGGATTCGAGATAAAGAACCTCAGATTCGGTCGTGTCGAGACAAGCCGACTCGAGTCGCTCGCGCTGGCGTGGAGTGTCTCGGTAAACAGCCTACTGAGCGCGGTGACACTGGCTGCGCTACGGAATTCATTCGATTCGGCGCATCCGATTCCGTTGGGAATCGGCTATCCAATCGATCTGCGCACCAGAATCGATCCGCCCTTGGCTCCAGACGCCGAGCTCTGCTGCGTAGCCGCTTGGAGCGTCGTTCTGCAAACGCCGCCTGATCCCGACTTGCGTTGCTACGCCGGTGCGATCCAGGAGGGACTGGCCAAGGCAATCGCCGCTCGAGCACCGCAGCGGGCCACAGCAAATGGCGTTTCCGACACGTGGCGTACGAACTCCATCAGCCTGTCGAACCTCGGCCGCCTCGAATTGCCGCAGGCACCCGAAGGTCTCGCTTTCGAGAACACTCGCTTCATCGTGACGAGCCCGGTCCCGCACCCCGCGATCTTCGCCACCAGCCCGGGGGGCCAACTCAATCTGGATGTCGTTTACCACCGTGGCATCGTCTCGGAAGATGCCGCCAAGTGCTTGGTAGAACAGATCGCGCACCGGGTTAGAGCCCTCCCCACTACTTGAGCTCAGGGCACAATCGCCACCTCCCCGCTCAACCATGTTGGTTCCGGGAGAACGCGCTCACCGGCTGCGCGCGGCGCAGCCGGTAATGCCCAGCTTTCCCGGGCCAGTGGCGTCGTGACTCAGGTGGCGAGGCGTCAGAAGATTCCGCTGCCGTCGTAGGTTCCGAATTCGACTGCACCGTAAGCCTTGTAGACCCGCTCTGGATCGTTGGCCGCGTGGGCACGGGCAGCATGCACATCACGCCAGAATCGCTGGATCGGGTTGCCCTGCCTCAGCACATGAGCACCGGAGTTGTTGAACAGCCGATCGATCGCGAAAATGGCGCGCTCCGTGGCCCGCACCTGGTCACGGCGATGCTTCATGCGCAGTTCCAGGGGAATCGGCGCGCTCCGTTGCGCGAGGTCCCATATCTGACCGATATTGCCTGTCAGTTGGAGCCAAGCGGCGTCGATCTCTGTCGCAGCCTCGGCGATGCGCACCATGGCGAACGGATCCTCGATCGACCGTTCGCCCAGATACGCATCACGCACCCGCTGGCGCTGATACTCGACATGGGCGTCATAGGCTCCCAGTGCCATCCCTACAGCCGGTGTGCCGATGACCATCGGTTGTACCGATCCGAACGGCATCCGGTACAGCGGTCCCTCGTTGACGGCCTGGCCAGGCACCTCGCATCGACCCATGGCCGCAAAACTGACCGCACGATGCTCCGGAACGAAGACGTCCTCAACCACAATGTCATTCGATCCGGTCCCCCGGAGACCGACGGTGTCCCACACATCGACGATCTTGTAGTCGCTGACCGGGACCAGATACGTGCAGAAGTCGACTGGCTTACCCTCGTGGAATGCCGGGCCGCCCAACAACACCCAGGTGCAGTGATCGGCACCGGACGAGTACTTCCATCGGCCGGACAGCCGGTACCCGCCGGCCACCTTTTCGGACTTGCCCATCGGCGCGAACGACGAGGCGATCCGGACGTCGGTGTCCTCGCCCCACACCTCTTGTTGTGCCCTGTCATCGAACAGCGCCACGACCCAAGGGTGAACGCCCAGGATTCCCGCGACCCATCCGGTCGACCCGCACGCCGAGGAGATGTCCCGGACTGCTGTGTAGAACGCCACCGGGTCCGCTTCGAGCCCGCCATAACGCTTGGGCTGCATCAGCTTGAAGAATCCGGTCTCCGCGAGCATCTTCATCGACACATCCGGGATGCTCCGCATATCCTCGGTATCTTGGGCTCGTTCCCTGAAGGCGGGCAAAAGCTCTTGGACTCCGGCCGACACCTGCTCGACCTTGCTGCTAACGACCACTTCTACATCCTCACTGGCAGTTCATGAAATATCGGATGGCGGTTGATGTCGAGCAGTTCGGCACCGGGGCCGAACTGCTCGACATCGTGATTCCCCGATGGCAGAGCGACGACGGTGGCGCCCGGGGTCATCAGGGTCTGGTGTTTCCTGGTGAAAACTCGGCCTTACTTCGGCACGAGAGAAATAAAAAGTGCATCGGCCTCGGCCAGGAGGATGCCGTCCGAATCTGTCAAACGCGCACTACCCCAGCACTTTCGGCCTTCGACACGATCGACTGTCGCATCGACCTTGAGCTGAGCTCCGATCGGGGCGGGCCTGCGGAAGTTCACGTTCAGGTATGCGGTGCGGTGCGGCGGATACCCGGACGTCGACAGCGCGGCGGCGAGGTACTCGTCGAACATCAGCGGAATGATTCCGCCGTGAGCGATACCGAACAATCCCAGGTGGTAGCGCCGCAGCACTCCGCTCATCTGGATTCCACCGGCCGTCACACGTTCGATATTCCAGTCGGGCAGCAACAACAGACCGCGACCTGGAAGCTCGTGCGCCCGGCCCGCGGGTCCGACTCCTTCTGGTGCCTCGTAGGGCTCGAGGACCTCGATCATCGAGTTGGCATGTGCCATTGCGCTTTCGAGAATTCTGTCGGGCGCGTCGACCGAGACGGCGAGATCCTGCAGCCGTCGCATCGTCGCGACGAAAGGCCCGAACGTCTCCCCCGGTGCCACCGGGGTGAGCATGCCGAACAGGTTCAAATCGACAGGCATTGCAGTCATGGCTATCTCCCCTTACCGCCGGGTCGCTGAAACGTGAATGTCGTTGAAGATGTTGAGGGTTACGCCGCTGGTGTCCGGTCGGCCCGACTCGTAGTGCAGGTCGACCTCGCGCAGGATGGTCTGGAGAGCGATCTTGGCTTGGAAGAACGCCAGCCGATCACCCAAACACCGGTGCGGCCCGCCACCGAACGGAATGAACTCGTATGTCCCGGGTTTGGCTCCGAGAAAGCGTTCCGGCTTGAACTTCTCAGGTTCCGGATAGAGCTCCGGCCGGTGATGGATGCTGGTGATGATCGGAACGATCAACGTGTTGGCGGGAATCACGAACTCACCGAGTTGGTACGGCTTTCGGGTCACGCGGAGTACGAACGGGACGACCGCGTGCATACGAAGGCTCTCGTTGATCACAGCCTCGAGGTAGGTGTCGCCACCGCCCGGGGTGCGGGCCTCGGTGACTACCTTGGCCATGACCTCCGGGTTTCGCAGCATGAAATCGACCGTCCACGTCAGCAGGTTGGCCGTCGTATCGTGGCCCGCGATCACCAGCGAGATCAGCTGGTCCCGGATGTCCTGGTCGGTCGCGCCGTCGACCCGCATCAATAGATCCAGCAGGTCCATCCGTTCGACCATGCCTTCGGAGCGACGCCGCGAAATCTCGTTGTAGATCAACGAATCGCTGATTCTGCGCACCTTGTGGGCCGACCGCCACGTGGCCAGCCCGCCGACGCGTCGCAGGAAGTAGCGCAGCATGAACCCGTCCGAGGTGCAGGTCTCGAGCAGATTGTGGACGGTGTGCTTCCATACATCCCGCACGCCGGGCTCCGGTGCGACAACCATCTGCAGGATCGTCTCGAGCGTGAGGTCGGTGAACGGTGTCTTGAGATGGAAGGTGCCAGCTCCGATCCACGACTGTGCCAACTGCCGTGAACGGGCTTCGATGTCCTCCGCCCAGATCGTCAGTTCGCCACCGCGCATCCGCGGCACCAGAGGCTTCCGAACTCGCCGATGCTCCTGTCCGCTCAGCGTCACGAGCGCCCGGTCGCCCTGGATGAACTCGAGAAATGTATTCCCGGTCTCGAGGTCGATGTCCTCTTCGCTGGCCGTGAAGAGCTGTTTGACGACGGACGGGTCGCGGAAGAAGACGATCCGGCGGAGCCCTGCCATGGGATCGAGACCGGGCGGAACCGTCATCATGAAGGTATCGCCATAGCGGTCGAACATTTTCTCGAGAACTTCGCCGCCGAACTGCTTCCTGGCCGCACGCAACCAGCCGAAGTCCCGAATCGGCACCTTCGGTATTTCCCTATCAACGTGGGTGGCAACGCCATTTTTTGACATGGCTGTAGTCATAATTTTCCTTCACGGAGATTTTATAATCGGTCACGTCAATTGGGACCTGAGCTAGATCCTATGAGGAATATCAGAGCTTTTCCATAGCCCAGATTGCACACCACTCGTGCCAATAACGCCGGTAGGCGCATGGGAATCTCCCATGCGCCTACCCGTGAGGACGAATTATTGTTTCATGTCGAAATCCGCTGTGCCTTCAACAGCGCGCGCACTATGTCTAGGCTGGTTCACTGGCAGCTAGCATGTCGCGGCGTTCAACGACTTTGACGCGCTCACGGCCCTGGGATTCCCCCAGCGCACGCTCGTGGGCGTCGAGCCGATACCAGCCTTCCCAAGTGGTGAACGGTATGCCCTTGGCCTCGAGGAAGTCGACAATCGCGCTCGGCGTGGGCTCCGCCGCAGGGGTGAATCCGGGTCGGTCGGCCAGCAGGCACGCCACAGTTTCATTCGCATCCCCCTTCGTGTGGCCGATCAGCCCGACCGGTCCGCGTTTGATCCAGCCGGTCACGTACGTGGCGGGCATGAACCGGTACGCCGGGTCGGCCACAGTGTCATCCATCAGCACCCGGCCTGCCTCGTTGGGCACCACACCGCCATGGTCGTCGAACGGGAGCTTGTCAAGGTTCTGGGACCGGTAGCCGACGGCACGATAGACCGCCTGCACCTCCCAGTCGTTGAAAATGCCAGTCCCCCTTACATTTCCGGTGCCATCCAGGGTGGTCCGCTCGGTGCGCAACCCGACAACCTTGCCATCGTCGCCGAGTACTTCATGGGGATTCTCGAAGAAGTGCAGGAAGATCTTGTGCGGCCGATCGCCGACATCCCGGATCGCCCAGTCCTGGATGGTGCCAGCCACCATGTCGACGATTTTGGAGCTGCGCCGCGCCGCCTCGGACGCCTCGTCGTAGTCGATATCGGCAGGATCCACGACGACCTCGATCGTCTTACAGTGATCCAACTCGCGCAGTTCCACCGGGGTGAACTTGGCCTGTGCGGGGCCACGACGGCCGAATACATGTACCTCGACGGCCTTGTTTCGGCGTAGCCCTTCGTACACGTTCTCCGGAATCTCGGTCGGCAGCAGATCCTCCGCGGTCTTGGCCAGTACCCTCGCCACGTCCAGAGCGACATTGCCGACACCCAGCACAGCCACCTTCTCGGCCCCCAATGGCCACCCGCGCGGCACATCCGGATGCCCGTCATACCAAGACACGAACTCCGCAGCACCATAGCTTCCGTCCAGCTCGATACCGGGAATCGAGAGAGCCCGATCGGTGTCAGCACCGGTCGAGAAGATGATCGCGTCGTAGAACCTGCGCAAGTCGTCCAACGTGATATCCACGCCGTAATCGATGTTTCCCAGCAGCCGAACCTGAGGCTTGTCCAGGACGCGGTGTAGCGCGGTGATGATGCCCTTGATCCGCGGATGGTCCGGTGCCACGCCGTAGCGAATCAAACCGAAGGGTGCCGGCATCTTTTCGAACAAGTCGATACTGACCGGAGTCTCCGACTTCATCAGGGCATCCGCGGCGTAGATGCCAGCCGGACCGGCGCCGATAATAGCAACCCGCAGCGGGCGGTCCTCGGCGGTCTGATCAGGAATCACTATTTCCACTTCCTCGTGTGACGTCATGCGATCGCTGCGTCATGGTTTTCGACCAGTTTTGTCGCGAATATCTGCCAGCTCACCGCGCATTCACGCGCGGCCCGCGCAACCATGCCGCGGCAGTGCGGCGGTACGCTGAGCAGCAGCCGCTCCCGAACGTCTGGCTCCAGCTCCTGCCAGCTGAGCAACCGCAGCAATGTCCGGCCTGCATCGGTCTGGCGCAGAGATGGATCCCTGCGCAATGAGTCCAACAAATTCACCGACGGCAACGTACGGACGTTCTCGGTATCGAAGAGGCCGTCGGCCATACCCGGCGAACGCGGCGTACGGATCGGTACGGGATCATCTCCCTGTTCCAGCCGAACACGAACATCCCTGACCGTGGCTGGCGAGATACCGCAGGCCCGCGAGACCTCTCGCAGCGAGGCTGTTGGATTTTCCCGGAGCAGTTCGGCTGCCCGAGTTCTACCCAAGGTCGCGTCGACCGGTCTCAGCTTGCCATCGCTTCCCAGCCGTCGATCGGATTGCGGCAGGTCCGCAGTCATCTGAGCACGCAAAGTCGAGATTGTTTTCGCTGACAACCCCGAGTGTTTGGCCAGGATCCGATCGGATCGATCGGGATGCGATATCAACAAGCGTATCGCTGCTGCGCGCCGATCTGCCGTCGTCAGGGGTAGTCCGTGCGCGACATTCGCCATGACAGCGATCGCGAAGGCATCAGTGTCCGGTCCATCGAAGAATACCGCGAGAATCGAGTTGTCTCCGCGGAGCTTCGCTGCTTCCAGCCGATGGACTCCATCGATTACTGACATGGAACATCGGTGCACGATTATGGCGGGTAGCGTCGCATCGATGGAGGCCAGGCGCTGGACGTGGTCCATGTTTACGCCGTCGAGTCGCGGAGAGTCCGCTACGCGCAGCATCTCGATGGATATTCTCGCCGGCTGGCCGAGTTCGCCGAATTCTGTCCGTAAGTTCTTGCCGCCGCCGTTTGTACCCAATTCCAAAGACGATTTTTCCATTTGGTTCATATCCCCACCCTCAGCACACGCTCACTGCCTCGGATCGACCTTGATCCGAACAGAACGGTAGAACGCAGCACAACTCCGGTCAAGTCTCTCGAGATCACATGAAAGCGCCATAATACATTCTGTTGCAACATATTTCACATGACGCAGCATCGCTGAAACATTTCCTTGCGGCCATCCAGGCCGCCCCTCCCGAACGCCATAGCAGCGCGTCACGCATCCCTCAGAAGCCTGCTCAAATGCGGACTATCCACAGTTGAACATCTCGCCGGAAGACAAATCCGCGCCTGCTCCGTCGGAGCAGGCGCGGATTGGCTACACGCTTCTTACAAACGACCGCGATCGAACGACATTGGGCGAATCGTGGCCGATGCGACCGACCGTCCAGCCGCTTTCAGTTCTCTGTCAACCCGATCATGAAGTCGTGCCCCCAGACAGATGCTCGAGTCGATTCTCGCGGAGTGTAGGTAGTGTCATCGACTTCCAATCCCTCGCAACCGAACTCGATATCGAAACCGCCGGGGGTCTTCATGTAGAAGGACAGCATGTTGTCGTTTACGTGGCGGCCGATGGAGGCCGACATCTTGACATTCCGCTTCCGGGCACGGTTCAGGCAGAGACCGACATCGTCGGAGTTCTCCACCTCGAGCATCAGGTGAACGATGCCGGAAGGCGCCGCGGGCGGATACGGCATGAATGCGACGCTGTGGTGGCGCGGGTTCGTGCCGAGGAAACGCAGCCAGACATCGGGATCCCCAGAACCGCCGCCAACCATGACCGCAGGCACCCGCATGGAGTCTCGTAGCCGGAATCCGAGAACATCCCGCCAGAACACCAATGCAGCAGCATCGTCATCGGTGGTGAGCACTACGTGGCCCAGCCCCTGCTCGCCGGTCACGAACCTGTGACCGTACGGGCTCACCGCGCGGGTGTGCACCAGAGCGATGCCGTGGAAGACCTCATGGACGCCACCCGAGGGATCATCAAACCGGATGAGTTCCTCGACCTTTCGCTCCGCAAGCTCGTCGGGTGTGCCCTCGACATACTTCACGCCGTGCACGTTGAGGCGATCCCGAATCTCCTGCAGCTCCGCGGCGGTCGCGACTTCCCACCCCGACAGCAGCAGAACATCGGACTCTCCGGGAACGATCACCAGGCGGTGCGGGAATTCATCGATGCGGAGGTAAAGGGCACTGGGATCGAGCCCCTTACCTTCGACCACTCCGAGCACCTTCAAGGCGTACTCTCGCCATGCTTCGACGTCTGTCGCCTGAATCCGCATGTAGCCCAACGACCGAATGGCCATCTTCAATCCTCCGAGTTTTCATAGCGCCGGTTCC
Organism: Nocardia heshunensis; assembly: GCF_054782115.1. NCBI lineage: Bacteria > Bacillati > Actinomycetota > Actinomycetes > Mycobacteriales > Nocardiaceae > Nocardia > Nocardia heshunensis. The sequence continues at coordinate 83,662 of NZ_BAAGTC010000030.1, forward strand.
TCGACGCGGGTGAGCTTCAGTGGCAACTCGGCCAACTCCCACACTGCTGACGTGCTGTGCCAGGCGACGTCCTCGTGGGCGATGGCCAGTGAGGCCTCCGGGCAGACGCGCAGGAGCGCACCCAGTCCGACCTCGAGTTCCATGCGGGCGATCTGCGAGCCGATGCAGAAGTGAGCAGCATGACCGAATGTCAAGTGCGTCTTTCCGTTTCGGTCCAGATGAATTTCGTCCGGGTCAGCGAAGACCGTGGGGTCGAAGTTCGCGGCCCCGACGGCGGGCAGCACGTACTCGCCCGGCATCATGGTCACACCGGCGAGGATGATGGGTTCACGCACCCGCCAGGGAATTCCTTCACCGCCCGCGATCGCGGTAGTGCGCAGGAGTTCTTCGGTTGCCGACGGCAATAACTCCGGGCTTTCGCGCAACGCACGCGCCAAGTCCGGGCGTTGCAACAGCCGGAGCACCAGTTTGCTCAGCATGTGTGCAGTCGTCTCGAAGCCGCCCATCACCAGCGCGAAGACAATGGTCGCAACTTCACGGGTATCGAGCTCGTCCGAACGGGCCGCGAACGCGGAGACCAGATCTGGACCGGGTGTGACACGACGTTCGCGGATCATGGTGACGATGTACCGTCCGGCATCCTTGGCGGCGGTGCCGATGGTGTCGGGGTCGGTGCCCTCGGCGGCGCCGGTGAGCAGTGCCGATACCCAGGCGACCAACTGGTCGCGGTCTTGGTCCGGCACGCCGAGCAGTTCGCAGAGCACCCGCATCGCAAAGGGTTTGGCCACCATGGAGACGTAGTCGCCACCGGCAGACAGGGTCATAGCCTCGAGCAGCTCGGCCATTATTGCCTCGGCGCGTGTGCGCAACCCTGCCAGGCGTTCGGCAGTCAGTTCTCGTTGAATGGCCCGGCGCAGTTTGACGTGGACCGCGTCCTCCTGGCCGCCGATGGCGCCGGACAGCAACAGCCCGGCGGTCAGCCGTGGCGCGGCCTCGTCTGCCATCCCGACGCGAGTGAAGGCTTTGCTCGAGTAGACAGTCCGGGTATCGGCCCAGCCGGTCACTACCCAACACGGATCACCGTGTGGGAGTTGCAGTTTCGCGATGCCGCCAGCCTCGGCCACGGTGACGAGAACCGGGTCCAGTTCGAGGCTGCGCGCGGTATCGGAGGGATAGTGGAATATCGGGCATTCGGACATGGCACCCTATCCCTGCGTCCAAGTGACTGGCAGTGCCATGACACCGCCGGAAAGTTGGTGGCGGCGCGGTTCCAGTGCACCGGGGTCGCCGTCGATGCGAAGGTCGGGCAGCAGTTGGAAGATGTTGCCGAACACGGACTTCAGCTCCATGCGCGCCAGGGACGCGCCGACACAGTAGTGCGGGCCGTAACCGAACGACAGGTGAGGGTTGTCGTTACGCTCGGGACGGAACGACTCCGCCTCGACGAACACGCTCGGATCCAGGTTCGCGTCGTCGAGTTCCAGGATCACGAGGTCTCCGTCACCGATCACAATGTCGCCCAGCGAGATATCGGCTCGGGCATAGCGAGGCACACCTGCGATGCGACGCTGCACCGGGTGCGGGAATCGCAGGATCTCCTCGACAACCCGGTCGAGTGTTTTCGGGTCGGTGAGTGCCGCGCGCTCGATTGGGTTGGTCAGCAACAAATACAGACCGCGGTCGATGAGCGTGACGGTATTGATCTGGCCCGCGAAGCGCAGCCCCGCGGCCATTCCGATGACCAGGTCCCGCCCCGCCAACTGCGGTTCGTCCGCGCTGAATCGCACCATGTCCGAGAGGATGTCCTCGCCTGGCTGCCGCGCCTTGGCCTCGACCAGGTCGTTCATGAACGCCTTGAGCTCCCGATCTGCCCGCACGGACCGGGCCCGGTCGGCCAGATCGACCGAGGCGTCGGACCATTCGCGCACTGCGGCCCGTGCCTCGGCGGGGATGCCGAGCAGTTCGCTGATCACGTGGGATGACAGCGGTTCGGCCAGCGCGGTGCGGATGTCCGTCGGCGGGCCCACGCGGAGCATGTCCGCGATGAGTTCGCGCGTGATGGCATTGACAGCTGGTTCGATCGCGCGCATTCGACGAGGCGAAAAGGACGTAGCGACCATGCGCCGGACCAGATCGTCCGGCGGCGGTGGCGCGTCGGGGTTGACCTGTTTGAACTGCAAGATCTCGGCCATCGTGAAGCGCGGCGGGTCGACGACCGCCGGATCCGGGAAGCGATTGATGCGTGAGTCGGTGAGCAGCCTTTTGATGGTCGCGTAGTCGCGCACAATCCAGGCTGGGTCGCCAGCCGGGGAGATGCCGCGTTCGACGCGTGGACAGGTGTCGGCTTCCATCTCAGACTCCGATGTGACGGCGGTCGCGGCCATAGATATTCAGATCGAAATCAACGCCGACAGCGGCAGATTCGCTGCGACCGGTCGCGGCGCGGACGAAAGTGACCGGATCGGTGGCGATCACCGGACCGCCGCCACCGTTCACGATGTAGCGAGGCAGACCGGTCAACTCGAGGCTGAGGGGCTCGAATTCAAGTCGGCCGAGTTCGACAACCAGCCATTGGGCGCAGAGCTTCCACCGCTGATCGGCGATCGTGTTGCGCCCCAATGCGGTGTCGATATCGTCTGTGTGAACAGTCAGTTCATGCGCGAGCGTTAGAACGCCGAGCGAAAAGGTCTGTCCGGGAACGCCTTCGACGCCACCTTGCCACACTGCGTCGGGAAGCGAGCTCAGATGCTCACCCATCCGTTCGGCGATGCCGTCGAGCATATCGGCCGCGACATCGGCCTCGAGTCCCAGGTAGGCATTCGCCTGCTCGTCCGGGGTGCGGCTGCCGATGGCGTTGTCCACGATGTCGGCTCCCGATCCGATGATGTGGCCGATGACGTGGTGCACCGACCATCCGTCGCAGTTGGTACGGGCCGTGAGATCGGTTTCGGACAGGCCTCGCACCATGGCGGCGAAGGTTTTGAACTCCTCGACGACCACCGCAGTGATGCGGTCGCGGCTCCATTGCTGTATTTCGATCATTGCCTTACCTCGTCTCTGTGATATCGGATGCGGCTGTCCCGTCACGGGTTCCGCTCCAGTGCTCGTTTTCGATGAATTCGGACAGGTCCAGCCCCGCCATCGCGTGGGCGACGGCACTTACCACGCACAGCCCGAACCGGCCCTCGCGGTCGTAGAGCGTGGCGGCACCGGCGGCCATGCCGTGGTCGGAGGTGTGATTGTCGGCCTCGATTCCGATCTCGGCGCCGATCGGGTTGCGCGACAACAACATCGTGAAATCGTGGTTGATAAACCCGATGCCGCGATCGCCCCAGCTGGCGAGGGTATTGGTGAGTTCGCCGACCGACGCCGCCCGCACGAAGGGCGAGGACGGTTCATCGGCCAGAACATCGGTCTGATGAATCCAGAGCCGCTTGCGGCTCGCATTCTGATGATCGGCCATACTGCGGCTCCAGCCCGACGGATGGGCGTCGCTGCCCCAGTAGCCGCCCGGTTCGGCGAGCGGTGGAAACTCTTCCGTCCGCGGATATTTCGGCAGAGGCTGCGGTGTCCATCTGGCTCCCAGCGGTTGCGCGGTCGGTCGCGCAGACACCAGGGTCGCGCGGGCGACGGGCTTGTCGTCCTGTTCGACCCAGACGTCGGCGACCCGCAGGGTGCGGCCGTCACGGATTCGGAGTGTGCGCACCGTGAGGGTGCGGAACAGTGGCTGCCGGAACAGATCGATGGTGAATCGTGCAGGGACCAGGCCGGATTCGCCGTGCTCGGTCTCGACCGCATAGGCGGCCAGGCCGGCGACAGCGGCGCCGTTGATCGTCTGCGTCGACCACTGGCTGGCAGCATGTGGAAGGGGATCGAACCCGTCGGCGGTTCGCTCGAAGAATGCCATATTCATTTTCTGTGGTCGGGATGATTAATCGGTTCGCCAGGTCAGGAATTCGCGTCGATCCTCGTGAGGAGAAAGATGCGAAACTGCCGTCCACCCGTGCGTGCGGCGTTCGTTGCGTGGTCAGGCCATTTCTCGATTAACTCACTCCACTCGAGTCGACGATCACGTAGCCTTCGCCGCAGGGCACGTAGATCAGGCAGACACAGGTCGACTACCGCCAGCTTCTTGCCCACGCCTGCGAACCAGTCACGATCGCCGAACAGTTCGAGAATCACCGATTTTCGTTCCGAGCACACTGTCTGCCCCTCAGACACCACAATCGTGGTTCGTGTAGAACTGCCGCGACCAATGCCGGAACTGAACGATCACACCTTCGCCGTCGCACAGTGCACTTGCCCGTTCACCGCGATTGAATTCAAGCCGACTCGGGAGTGCCCGGTAGATCTTCTTCTCCCAGATCGGGATATCGCGCTCGAAATCCTCCCACGTGGCATGCACGATCTTGGAGTTCATCGCCGCGTCAGCCTCTGGGTCACCGAATCCCCTCGTCCGCTGGGCGATAGTAGCCTCCACCAGGTCACCAGCGACCGGGGTGCGACACAGCTGGAGCTGACGGTGCAGCTCGACGTCGCCACTTCGATCGACAAGCCGAATGTTGGTCACGCCCAATCCGAGATTCTCGAAATGGCCCGTGACCTGCACACCTGCGGGCGGGCCGCCCGGAAAAGCATAAGTACCGGTCGTCACACCGGAAATCCGATGCTCGGCGACCTCGAACTCGAAGGTCGGTATCCCGACCGCATTGTGAATGACAGCTTGGTGCGCTGCGTCCGGCACGTTCTCTACGATGTCCTGAATATGAGTGCTGATCCGCCACATCTTGCGCGCGAACGGCGTCCAGGTTGATTGACCTTCGTCCGCGAATCCCTGTGGCTCCCATGTAGGTGCACGCCCGGTTTCATCCCAATAGATCGTGATCACACCATCGAACTCGCGCACCGGATATGCGCGCAGCGTCGCGGCGACCGGGATCTTCTCCGAGTACGGAATATTCACACAGCGGCCGGACTCACCGAAACGCCAAGCGTGGAAAGGACAGATCAGGTCACCGTTCTCGAGTCGACCGTCGGCAAGGTCGGCACCTAGGTGCGGACAGTGAGCGTCGGCGACGACCGCTCGCCCCGAGAGCGTCCGATAAGCGATCAGATCCCGCCCCAAGTAGTGCAGTCTATTTATGCTCTCTGGCACCACGTCGATCGAGTCCGCAACGCGATACCAACTGGCCGGATAAGGCTGCATTGGGAATCTGCGAATTGAAATTTTCCCCCTCCTCCCGTGTGCCTCCAACCCTAGAACCGGTTCCAGTTTGGAGGCAAGGTCAGGGGTTGGTCAGAAGTTGCCAAGTTCACGAGCCCGTGAGTCCGGTTGCTGACAACCCGTTGTTCCGCCCAGACAGGGCGGTCTACGTTGCGGCCATGGTATTGAACGTCGCTGACCTCTTCGAACACACCGCGGACGCTGTGCCGGAGCGGATCGCTCTCATTTGCGAGGATCGCCAACTCACCTACCGTGAGCTGGATGAGCAAGCCAACCGATTGGCAAAGCACCTGGCAGCCAACGGAATCAGGCCCGGAGACCACGTCGGCATCTACGCCCGGAACCGGATCGAGACAGTCGTAACGATGCTCGCGACCTACAAGGTGCGGGCGGTGTCGGTCGCCGTCAACTACCGCTACGTCGTCGAAGAAGTGCGATACCTGTTCGACAACGCGGATCTCAACGTGCTGGTGCACGAACGGGAGTACAGCGAGAAGGTAGCCGCCGCAAGAGCAACGACCCCGCGGCTTCGGCACACCGTAGTGATCGAGGATGGCACCGACATCCCCTACAGCGGAACCGATTACGAGCAGGCGATAGCCGAACAGCCGACCGGGCGCGACTTCGCGCCGCGCCGCCCAGACGACGTCTACATCGTCTACACCGGCGGCACTACTGGATTCCCGAAGGGTGTGATGTGGCGGCACGACGATGTCTGGCGAGTCTTCGGAGGCGGAATCGACTTCGCCACAGGCGAATACGCTGCCGACGAATGGCAGCAATCCGAGCGTGCCGCCGTCGGCACCGGCGTCGTTCGGCTGACCATCTCGCCACTGATTCACGGCGCCGCGCAATGGTCCGTACTCGGAGCCTTGTTCAACGGCAACACCGTCGTCCTCACACCCGCCTTCGAGCCCGATCGAATCTGGAATCTTGTGCAACAGCATCGGATTGCGGCGATGGCGATCACCGGCGATGCCATGGGCCGGCCGCTGCTCGACGCCTATCGCGGCGGCGACTATGACGCGTCCTCGCTGCGCATCTTGAACAGCCACGCGGCCTTGTTCTCACAGTCGGTGAAGCAAGAGTTCCTCTCCACACTGCCCGGATTGGCCATCACCGACGCCATCGGCTCCTCGGAAAGCGGGCTCACCGGAGTCGGCAGGGTGACCGCGGACTCCGACCATTCACAGGGCCCGCGGGTCAACTTCATCGACCAGGCGATCCTCATCGACGAGGACGGCGAAAGGCTGTCGCCCGCACCAGGTGTCATCGGTCGGGTGGCACGGACCGGGCACCTTCCGCTCGGGTACTACAACGACCCCGTCAAGAGCGCGAGCATCTTCCTCGAACTCGACGGCACGCGCTACGTGGTCGCCGGCGACTATGCGCGCTACGAGTCGGACGGCACAGTAACGCTGCTCGGGCGCGGATCCGAGTGCATCAATACCGGTGGGGAGAAGGTGTTTCCGGAAGAGGTAGAGGGAGCGCTCAAATCACATCCGCATGTGTTCGACGCCCTGGTGATCGGGCTCCCTGACGAGCGGTATGGACAGCGTGTCGGCGCTGTCGTGCAGCCGCGGACAAGCGACGCGATCGATATCACCGCGCTGGACGCGCACATCCGCCAGACGATCGCCGGATACAAGGCTCCTCGCGGCTATTGGCTGGTAGCCGATGTACAGCGGCACGCTACCGGCAAGGCGAACTACGCGTGGGCCAAACGGTTCGCAGGCGAGCACGGCGACGCCGTACTGACGCCGTACTGAGCCCAGCCGACTGCTGTCAGCTTTTTGCCAATGGTCGGCAAGAACTTTCGTTGTCACACACTGAAACCGGTTCTAGTTTGTGTCGCATGGCTTTCAACGTTGCAGACCTCTTCGAACACGCGGTAGACGCGGTTCCCGACCGCACCGCCGTCATCTGCGGTGATCGCCGGGTGACCTACCGGGAACTCGACGAGCGCGCAAACCAGCTCGCGCATCACCTGTCATCACGGGGCATCGGTAAGGGCGACCACGTCGGGGTGTACTCGCGTAACTCCATCGAGGCACTCGAAACGATGCTCGCCGCCTACAAACTGCGGGCGGTATCGGTGAGCGTCAACTACCGGTATGTGTCCGAGGAAGTCCGCTACATCGTCGACAACGCCGACCTGAAGGCCCTGGTCCACGAGCGCGCGTACACCGATATCGTCGCCGAGGTCGCGCCGACAACCCCGCAGCTGACCGACATCATCGTGGTCGAGGACGGCACCGACGGGGATTACACGCGCTACAACGGCATCTCCTACGACCAGGCGCGTGCCGGGCAGTCCATTGCCCGCGACTTCGACGAACGCCGGTCCGATGACCTCTACATCCTCTACACCGGTGGCACGACGGGGTTCCCCAAGGGCGTCATGTGGACCCATGAGGACGTGTGGCGCACGCTCGGCGGTGGCATCAACCATGTCACCGGCGAATACGTCGCTGACGAATGGGAATTGGCCAACAACGCCAAGTCCGCGCCGAACGGCATTGTGATGGCACCACTTTCACCGTTGATCCATGGAGCTGCGCAGTGGGCGGCGTTCCTCACGCTGAACTCCGGCGGCACTGTCGTGTTCGTGCCACAGTTCGACGCCAACGAGGTGTGGAAGACGGTAGAGCGGGAGCAGGTCAACGTGCTCACCGTGGTCGGCGACGCCATGGCCAAGCCACTGTTGGACGCCTACCGTGGGAACAGTTACGACGTGTCGTCATTGTGGGCGTTCAGCAGCCATGCCGCGTTGTTCTCGCAGTCGCTCAAGGAGCAGTACCTCGAGCTCTTCCCAAAGCTGTTCATCACCGATGTGATCGGATCCTCGGAGAGCGGCAGCACTGGTCTGGCCGTGGTCACCAAGGATTCCGATCATTCTCAAGGACCGCGAGTGAAGTACAACGCGCAGACCGTGCTCATCGACGACGACGGCAAGCTGGTACAGCCCAAAGCCGGTGCGGTCGGCCGGATGGCACGCAAGGGGCATGTGCCCCTCGGTTACTACAAGGATCCAGAGAAAACGAAGACGATCTTCGTCGAGGTGGACGGAACCCGGTACGTAGTGCCCGGCGACTACGCACGCTACGAGGACGACGGCACCGTCACCCTGCTCGGGCGGGGATCGGAGTGCATCAACACCGGTGGCGAGAAGGTCTTCCCGGAAGAGGTCGAGGGCGCGCTCAAATCGCATCCGGATGTCTTCGACGCGTTGGTGATCGGCGTCAAGGATGAGCGTTTCGGCAACTCGGTCGCGGCATTGGTACAGCCGCGCGGCGAGGTCGAGCTCGACCTCGCCGCCCTCGACGGGCATGTCCGCACCAAAGTCGCCGGATACAAGGCACCGCGCGGCTACTGGATCGTCGAGCAGATGATGCGCCAACCCAGCGGCAAGGCCAACTACCCCGCCGCCAAGAAGCACGCCGCGGAGAACGCCGAACTGAGGCGCTCACCGCGGTAAACAGGTTCGCGCGGATGCCTGGCCAGTAGCTCACAACCACTTTCAGGCATCCGCGCGATCCTCATGCGTGAGTAGACCGAGCTCGGCGGAGCGAGAGCCGAGTTGGAAGCGAGTCGTGGCGTTCAAACGGATCATGATGTCGGCTATATAGCGACGATAGGTGCGCGTCGACACTGAAAGTCGGCGCGCCGCAACCTCGTCGGTGACGCCGGCGTTCAGGAAGCGCAAGACCGCGATGCCCATCTCATCGAACCCGCGCTGACGCAGGGCGACATGGTCTCGCAACGGCAGGGCGGTCTCCCAGGTCTGCGTGACGAACTGTTGAATGGCGCCCATCAGGGTGAATTCACTGGCGAAGTATGCCTGGGCCTGTCCGTCCAGATGCGTCCACACCACCGCGAGACGGTTGTCGATGACCATGGTGTTGTGGAACTTGGCGTGGGTGACTCGGATTCGATCACTGAACGAGTAGTCGTGCAGCAGTTCCTCCAGATCGTGTTCATCTGCGTAACGCGACGAAGCGAGAACCCGCACCCGCTTACCGTCATCGATCAACTCCCGGATCAGAGCATCCCCGGCGAGATACTCTCGACGCGCGCGGATCGGATCCGAGATCGCGATCGTCACCTCCTCCTGGACCCCCCGAAGGCTTTGCTGCAGCGTCTCACCCCAGTTCTCCCGAGGCGTCACCTTCTCGATATCCGCGGTCTGGTCGGCGTCGCCGACCGGAGCATCCATCCTGGAGAGCGCCGAATCCAGCAACTCTCGGGAACGAACCAACAGATCGGCAATATCCCCAACCACAGTGCCCCCTCCAGTCAGGCGTACCTTGCCCTGACAACTCAAAACCGAAGCTACACAACACTGTCCAGCAGAGCAACGTGGCGCGCTGAGCCCCGGCCGTGGACAGTGATCGAACGATGCACGGCAATCCTCTCCCCCATCGATCATCGCCCCCTCCTGACGGAAAGCTCCTGGTAGCCATCGTTTTCAACGAGATTCTCGGGTGCCGTTCCGGAGCCATTGCCAACCCAGGTTCCTGAGAGAACTCTCAGCGAAACCAGTCGGTCCTCCAGTCACCCGCGTAGCGGAGCATAGTTTTTCAAATAGGTTCTGCTACAGGTAGTTTGACGACCAGCAACTCACGAACGACCGCCCATCACCTCGACCGTGACCCGATGCCTGCGCCGGAATCCGTCGCACCGTTACGCTGCGCCACAGAACGACCGAGCGTAATCATGGCAAATCGCTTCACGCACCTGTCGCGTCAAGTCCTGGCAGTCACTCCGGCAAGCCAGAAACCGCACACCCAGTGCCTCGATCTCCGTAGCTGCAATGCCAGGGACCTGTAGGGCCAGCGCGTCGACCGACGCCAGCAGCGCTATCAACCCGGAAATCCGCCGGTTCCCCGGTCGCGTCGTCCAGCAACAACCACACCAGATCGTCGGTTATCGATTCCATGCACGCGAGCCTGCCCAAACCGCGCTGAGAATCCGCTGAGGCCCCGCTATTGACAACAACACGATGCCATGGTGACTTGATAGTTGCAGGTCAGCCTAGGCAAACCGCTCCCGATCGCCGAACGGCAGCGCAACGAGCCATTCCTGCGCGGACTGCGGATGGCGTCCTGCCAAGTACGGCGACCAGTGTTCTTTGGCATGGTCTTGGAAGCTCTCATCGGCTGCAAGGCAGAGCTCGGAGTGAACCGACTGGATGATGAACCCGCAAGACCATTCGCCGCCGAGACGATGACCACCTCGCCCTTGTGCTTGCACGGCTTGAGCAGCCATTGCTGGTGGCGGTATGCGTGTGGCGGCCACAGGATCGGACGTGGCCCAGAAACTGTGTGGTGAGCAGTGTCAAGCGCCAGTCCGCTTGCGCGCGAGATCAGAACGAACGGAGTGCGCCGAATTCCCATGTAACGCAAGGGTTCCTGCCCAACTGCGACTTCGCAACGCACCGGCAGACGAGAGCATGAGCCATCCAAGGAACGATAGGTAGCAGCACATTTCGCAACCTAGCCGACCGCCTCGGTCGTTGAGGGCCCGGCCAGCGGTAGCAGCAGAGGAAATCGACGGTGGATGTTGCGGATCTGTCGCACGATCTGGTCGAGTCCCTCCTCGAGGACGCTGATTCGAGGCGTTGGTGAGCTCGGCGACGTATTCACGGCTCGCGGGGAGTAGTACCAGCAGCAATTGCAGACTCCAGAAACCCACTCCGATCAACGTCAGTGGCAGGGACCCCGGCAACGAACCACAGCACAGCAACCATGACGCTCAGGAGTCCGGCCAGGAGAAACCAGACCGCCTGATCGGAAGGCCCATGCTGGAGGGCGATGTGGTCGGGTGCATACAGGGTGTGCTCATAGTGAAGCTTCCGCCGGGAGGAAGAGCGGCAACGAGTACAGACTCGTGCTGCCCGACTGGCTCGCAACCGAGCTGGATGCCGAGAAGGAAAAAGCATCCCCCGCCGTCGATACCTTGCCAGTCCTTCAGGGTCCCAGGAGCGCCGCAGGGGCATGGGTAAGCATGTCCAACGCCCGCATGGCCGTCTATGCCGTGCGAAATCGGAGTGAGTTCAAGACATTTCGCTTGTCGGACCATCCAGACACAGTGGCCACCCACGTCGTAACGGCGACGGGTGACGATGAACGCGTCAGCGCTCAGCTAAGACATATGGACGGCAACAAGTCGATGGCCCAGCGGCACTACATCCACCAGGGCATTCGCCGCATGGCGGCAGTCGACAACGCCGCGGTCATGGAACTACTGGATCCGGCCAAACTTACATTTTTCGGCCCGTTCCAGCAGTCCGCGACGCCCTGAACTGCAGAAATAGCTAGTCCTTTTTCATCATTTCGTAGAACCCCCAAAATCGGCCGCTAACCTGGCGATCTTGGGGGTTCTATCTATTCTGACCTGGCATTTCGCCATCCCAACGCCTCCCACCCATTCCAGCCGAAACCCCCGGATTCCCACCATTCCGGCCGCAAAATGGCACTCAAAATGGCACTGCGGTTCCCATTACATCCCGACATTCCGGGCCGATGGCAGGCCAAGCAAAGTCGCGAACCGCTCCCCTATCGTCTGGAGCAGCGACCAACAACCAGGACCACTGACCTGCGTTCGAATCGCGCGGGTCCCGGCATTATCGTGCGTTTGATGCAAATCAAACCTTCGTGACCGGGGTCGGACGTAATCAGGTATCGCAGAGTCGGGTATGAGTCGACCCATGGGCACGCAGCCGATCGGCGATCTTGTCAGGTTCGAGGACGCCAAAATCGTCGAGTTCGAGCCGTTCCGCGGCGGCGCGGACGTTCACGGTGCGGGCGGCGGTGACTCCGGTTGCCAAAAGTAGACATCCGGCGTCGGTAACGGAAAGGTCTGCCGACGGTGGAGAGTGCATCACAAAATCGGCCAGACAATTAAGGCTGTCGTTGCTTTCGGCCGGTGATCGCCATATTTCGGTCGGTGACATAGTCCCCTCAGACGATTCGATCGGCTTCTGTTCTGCGTTATCGTTCACATCCATGACTGCACAGAATTCTCGCGTGTACGTCGAGAGTGAGTTCGCCCCGCTACGGACCGTGGTTGTCTCCCAGAGCGAATTCCGCGCGCCTGCCGAGGCGGCGATTCTGGGCCATTCGATGCCGGTCGAAGAGAGCGCGGTGGAAATCCTCGAGGCCGTGTGGGGCAAGGACTTCGGCGAGGTCTACCCCGCTCAGCAGAAGGCGTGGGAAGCCGAACGTGACGCACTCGCCGCGGTACTGACCCGGTACGGGGTGGAGGTACTGCGTCCGCGCTTGTTCAACGAGGATGAGAAGGCCGCGTCCGATCGTGGCGGCTACGCCAACTTCTTCGTCCGTGATCCCTGGTTCACCGTCGGTGACCACGTCATCGAAGGGGTACTGCAGTTCCCGCACCGGCGGATGGAAGTGCTGACCTCCCGCGACCTGCTGCTCGAACGAGTGATGCCGACTCCCGCGAAGTACGTGTCGCTGCTGCAACCGGCGAAATCGCCGCTGGGTCACCCCGGTCCGGGCCCATTCCTCGAGGGCGGCGACGTGCTGGTACTGGGTTCGCATGTCTTCGTCGGACACTCCGGCATGGCCACCAACGACCTCGGCGTTGCCTGGCTGTCGAAGTACCTCGAACCCTTCGGCTACACCGTGACGCCCGTTGATCTGCCCGAACACGTCCTGCACCTGGACTGCGCGATCGGACTCGTGCGGGAGGGGCTGCTGATCGCCTGCCCGGAACGGCTGCCCTCCGGGCTTCCGGAAGTCTTACGGGGCTGGGAACAGATCGAGGTCAGCGAGGACCAGGCGGCCGCGATGGCCACCAATGGCCTTCCCATCGATCCCCAGACCTACATCCTCGACGCCGAATTCACCGATGTCGGCACCGCATTGCAGGCCCGTGGCATCACCGTCGAATATCTCGACTTCTCGGTCTCCCGACTGTTCGGTGGCGCGTTCCGCTGCTCCACCCAGCCGCTGCTGCGCGCCCACTGAGTCCGTGAAGGGAGTCTCAATGATGCTGTCAAGCCGCTCGGGCGGTTGTGGTCGGCTTAGTGGGCTCCCAG
>NZ_BAAGTC010000031.1:0-96014 GCF_054782115.1 Nocardia heshunensis
TATTTGGCACTGACATTCATCGACACACTATTGAGTTCTCAAAGAACACACGCACACACCATCGCTCCGAGTTGATCGGATGTCCAGTGAGGCAACTTTTCCAGCCTAGCCCCTGATCTCAACAGAGTCAAGAACCAATTTATTGGCTGGAGTGTTCGCGTCCGGCGCCTTCGTCCAACCTCGTTTTCCGCTTCCGAATCCCTGCTCTGAGCTGGGCGTTTCGGTCCCGGTCGGTGTCCGTGTCGCTCTGACCTGGACTAAGTTACGCGGCGGATAACGCAAGGTCAAATCCGCTGGTCGCCAACACGTTTGCGCTGGTCAAAACGGTGGCGACCGGGCGGCTTTGCGGCCTGAGCCACCCCTTTGTGACTCAGGTCATTTCGATCTTGTTTCCGAATCAGTTGCGCAGCAGATCAGTTGGCGCGACGCACGCCGGCGAAGTTCTTCTTGCCGCGACGCAAGACCAACCACTGTCCGTGCAGGAAGTCGGCGTCCGAGGGGGTCCACTCCAGGTCGGACACCTTCTCGTTGTTCACCGATGCGCCACCCTCGTTGACCGCGCGCCGGGCGGCGCCGCGGCTCTCGCTCAGACCGGACTCGACCAGCAGGTCGACGATGGTCGAGGTCGGGGTCGCCTCGGCCACCTTGCCGTCGACCGCGGCCTCGGTCAGCGCGGCGGCGAGGGTCGACTCGTTGAGCTCGCCGAGTTCACCGCGACCGAACAGGGCCTGACTCGCCAGCTGCACCGAGCGGGTGTTTTCCTCGCCGTGCACGAGGGTCGTCATCTCGGCGGCCAACCGGCGCTGGGCCTCGCGGGCGTGCGGACGCTCGACGGTCGCCTTCTCCAACTCGTCGAGTTCCTCGCGCGAGAGGAAGGTGAACCAGCGCAGGTAGCGGACCACATCGGCGTCGGCCGTGTTCACGAAGTACTGGTACCAGGCGTAGGGGCTGGTCATCTCCGGGTCGAGCCAGAGGCTGCCGCCGCCGGTGGACTTGCCGAACTTCTTACCGTCGGCCGAGGTCACCAGGGGGACGGTCAGCGCGTGCACGTGCTCGCCGTCGACGCGGCGGTTGAGCTCCACGCCCGCGATGATGTTGCCCCACTGATCCGAGCCGCCGACCTGCAGCGTGCAGCCGTGCTCGCGGCGCAGCTGCAGGAAGTCGTTGGCCTGCAACAGCATGTAGCTGAACTCGGTGTAGGACATACCGTCCGACTCGAGCCGCCGCTTGACGGTGTCACGCGCCAGCATGACGTTCACCGAGAAGTGCTTGCCGATGTCCCGCAGGAACGAGACCGTGCTGAGCGGTCCGGTCCAATCCATGTTGTTGGCGATGATCGCCGCGTTCGGGCCGTCGCCGAGATCCACGAAGCGCTCCAGCTGGGAGCGGATGCGCCCGGCCCATTCGGCGACGGTGTCGGTGGAGTTCATGGTGCGCTCACCGACATCGCGGGGGTCACCGATCAGACCGGTCGCGCCACCCGCGAGCACGATCGGACGGTGTCCCGCGGCCTGGAAGCGCTTGAGCGCGAGCAGGGGAACCAGGTGTCCGGCGTGCAGGGAGGCCGCGGTCGGGTCGAACCCGGCATAGAGGGTGATCGGCCCCTTGGCCGCGGAGGCCCGCAGGGCGTCCAGGTCGGTGGACTGCGCGATCAGTCCGCGCCAGGTCAGTTCGTCGATGATGTCGCCGCTCACGCCTGTCTATCTTTCCGCACGTCAATAAGGAAGTTGCACAGGCCCGGGGTTGTAGTGAAACAGGTCCGGCCCGCCGATCAGAGATCGGCGGGCCGGGAAGCGAATTCGAGTGGATGACCACCGAACGCCCCGAAGCCCGCTGCCGAGTGTGATCGGCAGCGGGCAGGGGGTCTAGCGAATTTCGGTGCTCACTTCACCAGGTTGGTGAAGGTGGAGAAGGAGGCGCGGCGCTCGTAGGCGATCCAGGCGAAGATCGCGGCCAGCACCAGCGGGAAGATCGCCATGGCGGGCTTGTCGGCGATGAACGCCTGGGTGCCGGCGGCCAGCACGGTGAGAACGGACAGACCCGCGGCGGCGGGGCCGGTCACGCGGCGGACCATGAGGCCGATACCGCCCGAGACCTCCGCGACGCCGATGAAGACCAGCAGGCCGAGCGGGATCGATACGCCCGCGGCTCCGTTGTCGATCAGCGTCTGCGGCATCACGAGCTTCGGCCCGCCCGAGGCGATGACGAAGAAGAGGCCGAGCACGATCTGCAGGGTCCACAGCACGCGGTTGCGGATCTTGCTCGGGGTGGCGGTGGTGGCGACGGTCGGGGTGGCGGCGATGGCGGTCATGGTGAATGTCCTTCCGGGGCTTGTCGGTTCGGTGTCGAACTCGCTTGCTCCATAGGACGGGGACCGTCTCGCAAACTCATCGCTGCGCCGGAAAAAGTTTTGATCAGCCGTCGAAAGCTGCTTTGAGGCTGGTCAGATGGATGCGGCTGGCGGTCGCAGCGACCTCCGGATCGCGGGCGCGGATGGCGGAGTAGAGGTTTTCGTGTGCGTCGTGGTCGGCGCTGGGGGCGGACATGGGACGGATGCGCAGCATGTCGATCATGGCGTGGCGCGAGCGCGGGACGAAGGCGTTGAACAGTTCCAGCAGGATGTCGTTGTGCGCGGCGGCCACGATGGTGCGGTGGAAGGCGGTGTCGGCGTCGACCAAGTTCTCGACGGAATCACCACTTTCGGCGCGGGCGGCCAGGGCGCGCAGGATGGCGCGCAGGTCGGCGGGGGTGCGACGGCACGCGGCCAAGGCCGCTCCCTCGGCCTCGATGGCGATGCGGGCCTCGATGACGGTGACGATGTCGGAGCGGCGCAGCACCGCGTCCCAGTCCTCGGCGGCGTCCAGGGACGTGACGAAAACGCCCGCGCCCTGGCGGCTTTCGAGGACTCCCTTGCCCGCGAGTTCACGGATGGCCTCGCGCAGAGTGGAGCGGCCGACGCCCAGCTGGGCGGCCAGGGTGGTTTCGCCGGGTAGCCGGTGGCCGAGCTGCCACTCCCCCGAGCGAATCCGCTCCAGCAGAACCTCGGCCGCTTGGGCGGCGAGCGGATGCCGTTGTACCTGCGCCACTTTTGTTCGGCCTCTCTACTTGTCTGAGGAGTGAATCCCCTCTAGTCTAGGCCACATGCTTACGGGTGCGCTTCTCCTCCTTCGTCGCCGCGGCGGGGTCTGACCAGACCGGCACCCCGCTTGCGGGTCACTGTGCTGCGCCGGTCACCTCCTTCCGACGCGAAAGCGAATTGCCGTGAGCATCTCCCCGATTTGGAATCGTCAGCAGCCGTCCGTCATGCCGTCGCACCGGTATCGCGATGTGTACCACAAGGTTTCGGTGCCGCTGACCGAACGTGACTGGCCCGCCAACCGGATCACCGCCGCACCGCTGTGGGTGCCGGTGGATCTGCGGGACGGCAATCAGGCGCTGGCCGAGCCGATGGATCCCGATCGCAAACGGCAGTTCTTCGAAATGCTGGTGGCCATGGGCTACAAGGAGATCGAGGTCGGCTACCCGAGCGCCTCGCAGACCGACTTCGACTTCGTGCGGCTGATCGGGTCGGCGCGGCTGGCTCCCGAGGATGTCACGATCGTCGTGTTCACGCCCGCGCGCCGGGATCTGATCGAGCGGACGGTGGAGTCGATCCGCGGCATTCCCAATGACGTGGTGATCCACATGTACACCGCTACCGCACCGACCTGGCGAAACGTGGTGCTGGATAAGTCACGTGACGAACTGACCGAGCTGATCGTCGCCGGCGGGCGCGACGTACTGGAACTGGCCGGGGACATGCCGAACGTGCGGTTCCAGTTCTCGCCCGAGGTGTTCATGCTGACCGAGCCGGACTATGTGCTGGATATCTGCAATCGGATGACCGAGCTGTGGGACGCCACGCCCGAGCGGCCGGTGATCCTGAACCTGCCCGCGACGGTCGAGGTGGCGACGCCGAACGTGTACGCCGACCAGATCGAGTTCATGCACAAGAACCTGGCGCGGCGCGACAGCGTGATCCTGTCGGTGCATCCGCACAATGATCGCGGCACCGGGGTCGCCTGCGCGGAACTGGCCGTGCTGGCCGGGGCACAACGGGTCGAGGGGTGCGTGTTCGGCAATGGCGAGCGCACCGGCAATGTGGATCTGGCGACGCTGGCACTGAATCTGCATGCGCAGGGCGTGGATCCGATGATCGACTTCTCCGATATCGACGCGATCCGCCGCACAGTCGAGTACTGCACGCGGCTGCCGATCCACGACCGCCACCCGTACGCGGGGGATCTGGTGTACACCGCGTACTCGGGCACCCATCAGGACGCGATCAAGAAGGGCTTCGCCGAGCATCGCGAACGGTCCGCCCGACTGGGTCTGCCCGAGAGCGAAATCCCTTGGGAGGTACCGTATCTGCCGATCGACCCGGCCGATGTGGGCCGTTCTTACGACGCAGTGATCCGGGTGAATTCGCAGTCCGGCAAGGGCGGGATCGCGTATCTGCTGCAGCAGGAGTACGGCCTGGATCTGCCGCGCCGCCTGCAGATCGATTTCGCCCGGCACGTACAGCGGCACACCGATGCCACCGGCACCGAGGTGTCGGCGCGGACGCTGTGGGAGCTGTTCACCACCGCTTACGCCGCCGACGACCACACGATCCCGGCGGTCGGCGAGTCACGAATCCCCGCCGACGCAACGGTCGATGATGTGGTCGGGATACTGGCGTACAACGGGATTCCGATCGAGGTGCTGGGCGTGACCACTCAGGCGGTACCGCGCGGCGGTTCGACGGTGTCGGCCGCCTACCTGGAATATCGCGGCGTCGACGGCGTGGCCTGGGCATACGGCCAGGGCGACAGCGCTTCTCGCGCAACGGTGGCGGCGGTGATCGCCGCGAGCACCCGGGTTCGCGTGACGGTATCGGCCTAGGCCAGGCCCCGCTCACGTCGTGGCGAGCGGATCGGAATCCCACTCCCCCACCGGGATTCCGGTCCGCTGCGGGGCGGCAGTTGCGAGATGTGCCGGGTTTCAGGCGGTGTCGTCGCGGGCCGGGTTGGGGCCGTCGAGGCGGCGTTCCAGTTCCTTGACGCGGTGTTCGAGTTCGGAGATGCGTTGGCGGAGTTCGGATTCCACCGAGACTCGGCTTTCGGTGAAGACGGGGCCCGCCTGCATGAGGGCGATTACTCGGTCTCGGATGTCTTTGGGATCGGCGCCTTGGCTGATCAGGACCTGGGTGGCGACGCCGGCGTCGTTGGCGACGAGGCCGAGCAGGAGGTGTTCGGGGCCGATGTAGTTGTGGCCCAGGTGCAGTGCCTCGCGGAGCGAGTGTTCGAGGACCGATTTGGCGCGGGCCGTGAACGGGATGTGCCCGTCGATCGCGTGTTTCGCCGGGACGCCGACCGCGTGACCGACCAGCTCGCGGGTGCCGGAGAGGTCGAGGCCGAGCTCCGCCAGGGTCTGCCCGGCGACCGGGTCCGCGCCGTGGATGAGGCCGAGCAGCAGGTGTTCGGTGCCGATCCAGTCGTGGCCGAGCAGCCGGGCTTCCTCCTGGGCCAGCACGATGCTGCGGCGGGCGGTGTCGGTGAACCGTTCGAACATGGGTTTCCACCTAAGGGGGAGGTGTCGATTCGTCCACCGTAGACCCCTTCACCATCGCGGCATGCGTTTGACGGAATGAGGGGGCAGGGCCCGGGATCATGCGGGGCGGTCGAGTTGTGGGGCTCGGGGGCTGCGGCGGTAGGCGGAGACGGCGGGGGAATCCGGGAGCCACAGCCGCCACGGGCGGTCGGCGGCGAGACTCACACCGACACGCGGACCGGTGGAAACGGCTGCGGTATCCGCGATTTCGGGTCCGAGTTCGAGGCGGATCGGCGCGGCCGGATCGAACAGGTGAGTTCCGTAGTCATCCAGGGTGATTCCCAAGGCGCTGCCGACATTGCCGGGGCCGCGGGCCAGATCGGCGTCGGTCTTGGCGGCGGGACGGCGTGCGCGCACGATATCGAGCCCCTCGATGATCTCCCCGGCCCGGATGAGCACCGCGCTCGCGACACCGTCGGGGCCGGTGGTGACATTGACGCAGGTGTGCATGCCGTAACTGAAGTAGACGTAGAGCACCCCGGACGGCCCGAACATGACACTGTTGCGCGGCGTGCGGCCGCGGAAAGAGTGAGCGGCCGGGTCGGGCCAGGGTCCGGCCGGATCACCGCCGTACGCCTCGACTTCCACGATGCGCATGGCGACCGGTCCGCTGCGGAGCGTGCCGCCGAGCAGTCGCCGGGCGGCGTGCAGCGGTTCGACGGCGAGATCTCGAGCACCCACGCCGAAGCATTGTTCCGCACTGCCCGCCCGGCCGGGTCGGCGGGCGGGCGCTCGGCTAGCGCACGACCTTGCGGCTAGCTCAGAGCCATTCGGCGACGCCGCCGTGGCCCGAGCAGGTGCCGCGGCGGTGCTGGCTGAAGCTCCAGGTGCCGTCCTTGCAGTGGGCGGTGGCCCCGTCGGGAGCGGTGGCGGACTTCTCGGGGCGCGGCACGCATACGCCGTCGGAATTCTCGTATTCGCTTGTGCCACAGTAGGCATCGTGCAGGATGGGCGTGGCGGTGGCCGGTCCGGCGAGTAGGGTGCTCGCCCCGAGGAAGGCCGCCGCGGCCCAGGGCAGGATATGTCGCGCCACGCGGCGCGTTGTCTGGCTGATCACTACGAAAACCCCTGCGGAAGAACGACATCGACATCGGGGGCGGACGCCCCCGACGAGCGATGGACAGTACCGCAGCCCCCTGGGTGAAATGTCCGATTCTTTATTCGTCGACCGATCCGCCGACCGATCCATCGCCGCCCGACTGCTGCAGTCCGGCGACCTTGTCGGGATTGACCTGGAAACGGATGTTCTCGATGCGGCCGTCGCGAATGTCGTAGGTGAGCGCACCGACGCGGTATTCACCGAGGACGGCCACGATGCTGAGTTCGCCGTTGACCCAGGCGGATTCGAGGTGGATGTCGGCGCTGATCGGTTTGGCCATGGCGCCCAGCAGCCAGCGCGCCACATGATCGGGCCCGTACAGGGGCCGCCGGGCCGCGGTGACCTTGCCGCCACCGTCGTTCCACAGCGTCACCTCGGGGGCGAGCAATTCCATGAGCGCGTTGACATCTCCGCCGTGCGCCGCGGCCAGGAACTTCTCGGTGATCTCCGAGCGGGTCGCCGCGTCGGTGTCGAAGCGCGGGCGGCGGGCGTGCACGTGATTGCGGGCGCGCAGGGCGATCTGGCGGACGGTGGGCTCGGGCCGGTCCAGGAAACCGGCGATCTCGGCGTGCGAATAGCCGAAGACCTCGCGCAGCACGAAGACGGCCCGTTCGACGGGAGTGAGGGTTTCCAGGACGACCAGCATGGCGGTCGACACGGTGTCGGCCATCTCGGTCTCCTGCGCGGCGTCGGTCGGGGTGGTGAGCAAGGGTTCGGGCAGCCAGGGCCCGACATAGGTCTCGCGGGTGGCGCGGGCGGAGGTGAGCCGGTTGAGCGCCAGGTTGGTGACGGTACGGACCAGGTAGGACTTGGGATGGGTGACCGTATCCCGGTCCACCTCATGCCATTTGATCCAGGCGTCCTGCAGGATGTCCTCGGCGTCGGTGACGGTGCCGAGCATCTGGTACGCGGTGCCGAACAGCAGTCGGCGGTGGGCGACGAAGGGGTCGATCTCATCCTGCATGGGACTCATACCTACCGGGTCGGGGGAAGAGAATCCATCGGAGGGCCGGGATACCCGGTCGGCATCCCGGCGAACCAGTAACGGCGAGGGCTCATGCGATTGCGCGGGTGGCACGGCCACCGTTGGCGAACTGCACCTGCATGTTCACCCGCTTGCTCAGCTTGAAGACCGGCACCGGGCTGCCGCTCACCTGCTCCTTGTAGAAGACGGCCGCGCGGCCCTTCAGGTAGATGCGGCGCGGGGTGTCGTCGGCATTGGTGAACTGGATGACCGCGTCCTTGCGGCCCAGGCTGACCGGCTGGTGGATGTAGCCGAAGCGGAAGGGCCGCACCGTCTTTCCGCGCAGGCGACGGGTCACGCTGTCTGCGGCGTAGGCGGCGGTCGGCATGCCGCTCTGGCAGGTGCCGTGCAAAACACCGAAGGGCATGCGGACCGCGGCGGCGTCACCGACCGGCACGATCTCCGGGTGCGAGACCGAGCACAGGGTGGGGTCGGTGATGATCAATCCGCGCTCGTCCACGGCGATTCCGGCCTGGGCGGCCAGCGGCGAGACCTTGACGCCCGCGGTCCACAGGGTCAGGTCCGAGGCGATGATCTCGCCGGTGGTCAGGCGCACGGCGTCCGGCAGCACCTTGGCGACCTGCACGCCGATCCGGCGGACGATGCCGAGCCGGTCCAGGGCACGGTTCAGGTGGGCGCGGGCCCGGTCGCCCATCATGTGGCCGAGTTCCTGCGTGCTGATGACGGTGACGGTCAGGTCCGGGTGCGATTCGGCGATCTCGGTGGCGGCCTCGATGCCGGTCAGGCCGCCGCCGACCACGGTGACGGTGCCCGCTGCAGCATTGATCTCGGTCAGCCGCTGCGAAAACCGTCGGGCCTGGCGAGGGTCGTTCAGGGTCCAGGCGTCCTCGTCGGCGCCGGGGACCTGCGAGGTGTCGGTGGTGCTGCCGAGGCCGTAGATGAGGGTGTCGTAGTGCAGTTGCGCGCCGTCGTCGAGAGTGACGGTGCGGGCGGTGACGTCGATGGCGGTCGCGGCGGCCCGGTGGAAGACGATGCCGGTGCCGTCGATCATCTCGGGGATGCGGTGGTGGGCCAACTCCTGCCCGGCCGCGATCTGGTGCATGCGCAGGCGCTCGGTGAAACGCTCCGTCGGGTTGACCAAGGTAATGCGGACGTTCAGCTTGCGGGTGCGGTGGGCCAGGCGGATCGCGGCCAGCATGCCGGTGTAGCCCGCGCCGAGGACGAGGATTTCGTGGGTCTTGTTGGTGGCGTTCATTTTCGGCTCCGTGGGGGTGTTCCTGCTGGGTCGGGCATGAGACAGGACAGCCCGCCGGAACGTGACAACCCGGCATTGTGAACTGGGTCACAGCGGAACATTCGGGGGCGGTAGCCGGTTGGCATCAGGGTGGCCGGGCCCCCGGCCTGCGGAAACAGCGTCGGAGTGAGGTGTGATGGCCGTACAGGTCGAGATCTGGACCGATATCAACTGCCCGTTCTGCTACTTGGGCAAGCGGCGGTTCGAGGAGGCGCTCGCGGAGTTCCCGCATCGCGACGACGTGACGGTGGTGCACCGATCCTTCGAACTGGATCCGACGCTGCCGCGCGAGCACAGCGATGCGGTGGTGCCGCACATCGCCGAGAAGTACGGGATCAGCGAGGCGCAGGCCGCCGCCAACGAGCGGGGCATCGGGGCGCAGGCCGAGGCGATGGGGTTGACCTATCTGACCTCGGGACGTGACTTCGGCAGCAGCTTCGACATGCATCGACTGCTGCACTTCGCGCTCGAGCAGGGGCGGCAGGAGCAGCTGCTGGATGCGTTGTACGCGGCCAATTTCGCCGACGAGCAGCCGCTGTTCGGCGACAGCGAGCGGCTGGTTCAGGTCGCGAAGTCCGCCGGATTCGACGAGGCGGCCGTGCGGGCGGTGCTCGACGATCCGGATGCCTTCGCCGACGCGGTGCGCGCCGACGAGGCCGAGGCGGCGCGGCTCGGGGCACGCGGGGTGCCGTTCTTCGTGCTGGATCGCAAGTACGGGGTGTCGGGCGCGCAGCCGTCGGAGGTGTTCGCGCAGGCGCTGCAGCAGGCGTGGAGCGATCACGCGCCGGAACTGCAGATCGTGGCCGACGCCGACGTGTGCGGGCCGGACGGTTGCGCGGTGCCGCAGCGGGATTGACCGTTACGACGGCCGCTGATTGCGGGTGATCATGCGGCCGACGGCCGAGATATCCGGGCGCACGTAGGAGCTGTCCTCCCCCGCGCGCACGGACATCAGGTCGTCGGCGATGACGAACCCGTAGGCGACCACCACCAGCACCACGAACTGTCCCCACGCCACCCAGATGATGCCGACCGGGGCGGTGGCGAGCACGCACAGCGCGCCCAGCAGCCGCCACCAGGCGCGGGGTAGGTGCAGGGCGAGCCGGAAGGCGCACTGGCCCAGGAAGAACAGGGCGACGCCGCCCGAAAGCGCCAGTGCGGCAGGCTTACCGGCGGGCTGGTTGCCGTGCGCGATGGTCATGGCGATGCCGGCGGCGGTCAGGATGATGCCCAGCAGCACGATGTAGAGCGAGTATCCGTACGCCAGCACGGCGGGACGGGCCCGGACCGGACCGGGAATCGCCGAGAGCGCGTGCTCGCCGCGCTCGTCGTCCATGCCGAAGTAGGCCCACCACAGCACATATCCGAGGGTGAGGCCGAGCCCGACCGTCGCGATCAGCCCGACGGTGAGGTTCTGGCCGGTCAGGTTCGCGCCGATGGCCACCACCGATTCGCCGAGCGCGATGATGACAACCAGGCCGTGTCGTTCGCAGAAGTGGCTGGCGCGCACCACGAATCCCTCGACGCGGGTGATGTAGGGCGTGATGATCTGCAGCACGATGGCGCTCCCCCAGAGCGCCGAACGCCACCAGCCGTCAGCGATGCCACCGACCAGCACCAGCACCGCGGTCAACGTGTTGAGCGGCCCCAGGCGCAGCATCGCGGTGCTGGCGCTCGCGCCGCCCGCGGTCGCGAACATGAGCGTGTGCACCAGGTTGACCACGATGTAGCCGATCCCGAACACCAGCCCGGTGCCGCCGAACGCATCCGGAATCGCGATGGCGATGACGAAGAACCCGAACATCCCCAGCAGCAGGAAGGTTCGCCGCGAGCTGCTGTTCGGCGCGACCTCGTTGGTCAGGAACACGTATCCGCTGTACATCCACCAGATGATCCCGAACATCAACGCCACCTCCCCCAACTCCCGCCAACCCGGGTGATGGGTGAACACGTGCGTCAACTGCGTGATGGTGAAGACGAAAACAAGGTCGAAGAACAGTTCCAGAGTCGAGGCCCGAACCTGCCCACCCTCCGCCTCGATCTCCGCCGATCCGGACATATCGCTGGTCACGCGCAAATCCTAGAGCCGCCCCGCCCCAACCGCCGACCCGCCGCGCCCCGTCCCCTCACCGGGTGAGCCAGGCGATCCCGTGCTCGGCGACCACCACGGTCGTGATGACCCGCAGATCGGCTACGGCGGCGAGGTCACCGACGTGCTCGATGCCGATCGAATCGGTTCCGGCCGGGGCGAATTCGACGACGGCGATGCCGTCGGGGGCGAGCAGATCACGGGTGCGGCGGAGGACCCGGGCCGGGTCGCCACCGAATCCGACGACACCGTCGGCGAGCAGGGCGTAGGCCCAGCGCCCGGTGGCGGGCAAGCGGTCGAACAGGTCGCGGTGCAGCGCGGGCACGCCACGGGACCTGGTCGCGGCCACGGACTTCGACGACAGGTCGACGCTGAGCACGGCGATGCCTTGCCGCATCAACCGGTCCGCGAGCCGTCCCGAACCGCAGGCGAGATCGATGGTCGGACCGTCGCAGCAGCAGGTCATCACGTGGTCGATCTGCTCGCGCGCGGCGGCGGGATCACGTGTTCCGGGCAGCGCCCCCGACCGCGCGGAGCGCAGGCGAACTCGGTCGCGGCGGCGCTCCGGACCGCCGGGGCGGTAGGCGCCAGACCACGGCGTATGCGGCCCGAGAGGCACGGATTCGTCGATCCGTCGACCACGAACGGGTTCGGGCTTACCGGTCGCGGAGTCCATGGTTCGACGGTAGGTCCGCGGATGCCGTCCTAGGCAGCTGCGGCCATGACGAAACTGTGACGGCGGTGGGCGAAATGGCTTGGACCAGGTGGTTCGGGGTGGGGGCGGCCTAGGGTGGGGTATGCGGATTCTGGTGGCGGATGATGATGCCGTTGTGCGTGAGGTGGTGCGGCGGTATTTGGAGCGGGATGGGCTCGAGGTGATCGAGACCGCGGATGGGCCCGCTACGGCTGCGGTGCTGGAGCGCAATGACATTGATCTGGCGGTGTTGGATGTGATGATGCCGCCGCCGGATGGGATCGATCTGACGCGGGCGGTGCGGGCGGGGGCGCATCCGGAGACGCCGATCATTCTGTTGACCGCGCTCGGGGAGGAGGACGACCGGGTGATCGGGTTGCAGGCGGGGGCCGATGATTACGTGACCAAACCGTTCAGTCCGCGGGAGTTGGCGTTGCGGGTGGCGTCGGTGTTGCGGCGCACTCATCCACAGCCGGTGGTCGCGGAAACGCTGTCCGGGGACGGGGTGGAGTTGAACCGGGCCTCGCGGACGGTGATCGCGGACGGCATGAAGGTCGAGTTGACCGCGCGCGAGTTCGATCTCCTGGCCTTTCTGCTGGCGCATCAGCGGCGCGTGTTCAGCCGCCAAGAGCTGCTGGCCGAGGTGTGGGGCTGGAATTTCGGTGATCTGTCCACCGTCACCGTGCATGTGAAGCGGTTGCGGGCCAAGCTGGGTGCCGCACACCGGATCGAGACGGTGTGGGGCCGCGGGTACGCCTGGGGCCGCGCCGAAATCGCGGAGGAGGCGAGCGATGCCGACTGATACGCCCGGACTGATCGGGTACGCGTTGGCGAGCACCCTGCCGGTGGTGGTGCTCGGGGCCCTGCTGCTGCGCTACACCCGGGGCCGCGCCATGACGACGAGCATGGCCGTGCTGGTGCTGATTCCGACCGTGGCCACCCTGTGCGGTGTGGTCGCGGTGAGCGGCCTCATGTTCGGGGCCGAATTCGAGCGCACGGCAGTGGTTTTGGCGGTGGTCACCGCGGTGACCGTGCCCGCGGCCATTCTGCTGGGCCGCGAGCAGGCGCGGGCCACGGTGTGGGAGCGCGAGATGATCGAGCAGGAGCGCGCCGCCGAACGGTCGCGGCGCGAACTGGTGGCGTGGGTGAGTCATGACCTGCGCACCCCGCTGGCCGGTATCCGTGCCATGGGCGAGGCCCTGCTCGACGGCGTGGTGTCGCGGCCTGGTGATGTGCAGCGGTACGCGGAACAGATTGTGCGCGAGACGAATCGGCTCTCCTCGATGGTGGACGACCTGTTCGAGATGTCGAAGATCAACTCCGGCGCGTTGCGGCTGGAGATGGAGCCGGTGGATCTGCGCGAGCTCATCGACGAGGTGCTGGCCGCCAATCAGCCGACCGCACAGCGCGCCCGGATCACCTTGGCGGCAACGCAACCCGAGGACAAACTGGTGGTGGCGGGCAGCGATCGCGCGCTCGGGCGGGTGCTGACCAATCTGGTGGCCAATGCCATCGCGCACACCCCGCCGGGCGGGCGGATCGACATTTCCGCGGGCGCGGACGACGGTCAGGCATGGACCCGGGTCGACGACACCGGCCCCGGCATCTCCGATACCGATCTGCCGCGCATCTTCGAGGTCGCCTACCGCGGCAGTGCCGCCCGCTCCCCCGGCGCGGGGGAACTGGGCAGCAGCAGCGGCATGGGCTTGGCGATTGCGGCGGGCCTGGTGGCCGCGCATCACGGCGATATCAGTGCCCGGAATCGTTCCGAGGGTGCGCGTTTCGAGATCCGGTTGCCACTGCTGGAGACCGCCGGGCGGAGCTGAGCAGGTAGGCGGCGACCCCGGCCCACACCACGGCCAGCGTGATCAGCAGGCTGACCGTGTAGTCGCGGTGCAAGATGGTGTCGTTGCCGGGCACCGCGCCCTCGCGGCCGAGCAGCGGGAGCGAGACCAGGAACAGGGCGAGACTGCAGAACGCACCGACCGCGTAGGCGGGCCACCAGCGCGGTGGGAGCACGTAATGGCCGAGGACACCGACGAGGGCGGCGGCCGGGCCGAAGATCAGGTTCTCGACGAGGATGGCACCGATGAACCACACGGCCACGGACTTCAGATTGGTGGTGCTCATCTTCAGCAGCAGGTCGACGCCGTAGTAGGCGAAGCCGATTCCGCACGCGCCCAACAGGATCCGGGTGATCGTCATGACAGTTCCTCGATCGACTTCAGCCATTTGGTCTGCAGCACGCCCGGGCGGTTCGGCGCGATCAGGCGGCACGGGTAGCCGTGATCGAGGGCGAGATCCTCGCCGTTGAGCCGCAGGGCGATCAGGGTGGAGGCATCGGTGACGAAGGTGTGCGGGAGCACCGAGGAGCCGTAGATGCCGGTGGTCTCCAGGGACACGAAACGCACGTCGCCGCCGCCGTATTCGCCGACCTGGGCCAGCAGGTCGCGCAGGCGGACGCCGGACCAATGCCCGGTCGCGCTCCAGCCCTCGACGCACGCGATCGGCAGGACGCTGTCGTGCTGCGGCAGCGCCTCCAGGTCGGCGCGGGAGAAACCGTGTTCGCGGCCACCGACTTTCACGGCAAGGGCGTACTGCGGGGAACGCGCGGTCTCGGTGACGGCGGCGGCCACGGCGGTCCGGTTGATCGGAACACCTTGCGGGCCTTCGCCATCACGCGGGGCCAGCAAGGCGACGCGGCGCAGCAGGGGAACGGACTGCCCGGCGACCACCAGACCGGTGACCACGGCACCGAGACCGGCCGCGGTGAGCACCGCCCGCCGCGAAACACCCGAACGACGCGGCTCGCTCGATTCCGGCTGTGCACCAGCCGATTCCGGCTCCGAGACCGGCCGGGTCAGCGCCTTCCGCACCACCGGGAGTTTGACCGCCAGGTGCACGACGACAGCGCCGAACGCCACATACGCCATGGCGTGATGCGTGGTGGTGAAGAAGAACTTCCACGGATAGAACTGGGCCGTATTGAACAGCCCCGTCACGATCTGGAACAGCACGGCACCGATCAACACCGCCACCGACGCCCGCTCCAGCGCCTCCGGAAGCGCCCGCCGCACAGACGGTTTCAGGAAGAAGCGGGGATACACCGACCACAGTTTCACCAGCAGCAGCGGAATCATCATGACCCCGACCGTCACGTGCGTCCCCTGCGTGACCCGGTACAGCCACACCGGATGCGCGGGCCACCAGAACCAGTCCGGCGGATGCTGAATCAGATGACTGATCATCCCGGTCACGAACAGGATCAGTATCCCGACCCCGAGCGCGATCCCCACCCGGGCCGCCACCGCCGTAGACCGCGCGGGCGAAATCCGCGCGGCCAGCACGGGCGGCAACAAGGAGACCTCCCCCGTCATTCCGGCGTGCCTTTGGCCGGAATCTTCTGGCGCGGTGTGGATCCCGGCCACAAGCACGCCGGGATGACGAGAAGCGTCCCCCGCCGCTGGGTTGGCGGCGGGGATGTCGGCCACTACGTCGGGTCGGCCGGCCATACCCGATCGGTCGCCGTTCGGATCGTTGCGGCCGGAGCCGAGTTGATCCTGGCCGGAACCGGACTGACTTCGGGCGGAACCAGACTGATCCCGGTCGTAGCCGGGCTGGCCTTGGCCGGGGCCGGGCTGGCCAGGGGTGGTGCGGTCGGACGCGGGGCGGTCGGACGCGGCGTCCGCGGCTTCGACGTCGTCGGTATGCACCGCGGGCTCCTTTCGGGTCGAAACTCAGAGAGGTACAGGGGTTCTGGCTGTCACCAGGTCGGTGACGGAGCGGGCGAAGCGGCCTCGGGAGATGGCGGCTACCGCGATGGCGTCGTCGTAGGTGTCGACGTCGGTGAGGGTCGGCAGGGCGTGCACGCGACAACCGCTGTGGCGCAGGGCAGTTTCGGTGAGTTCGCCGGTACGACTGGTGGACATGGGGATGTCGGTGAGGAGTTGAGCGGGACGCGGGTCGGTGAGACCCAAAGCCCACCAGCCGCCGTCGGAGGCGGGGCCCAGCACGGTGTCGCCGGTGGCGACCAGCCGGGCGGCGGAGCGGGTGAGCAGGTCGGCGTCGGCCTGTGGGGTGTCCATGCCGATCTGCAGGACCGGCACACCGAATTCGGCGGCGTCGCGGTGGGCGTTGGCGAGGCGTTCGCCGAAGCTGTCGCCGCGCTGCGGGACCACGGTGACCCCGCGCAGGGCCGCCGAGAGTTCGATGGCGCGTTCGGCCCGGTCGATATCGCCGGTCCAGGCCACCACCCGATGCCGAATCCCGCTCTCGCGCATCGCGTCCAGGGTGTCGAGCAGGGCGCAAGCGGCCAGATACGCCGCGTCGACCGGCGAGAAGGGCGGTGCGAGACGGGTTTTCGCGAAACCGGCGATGGGTGATTTGGCCACCACCAGCAGGGTGGCGGGGACGGTGTCGGCCGCGCCGAGCGGGCCTTCCGCGCCCGGTCGCGGGAACATGATCTCGGTGGGTTCGCCGATATTCATCGCACGCTCCAGAAGTCACGGGCGGCCCGCACGGTGCCGAGCCAGGAACCGGAGACCTTGGACTCGCCGTGAGTCCGCGGCCGATAGGTGATGTCACGTTCGAGTACCAGCCACCCGGCGCGGGCCGCACCGGTGAGCAGGGCCAGTGGATAGCCGGAGCGGGCGTGCAGATGGCCGAGCGCCTGCAGCCGGTCGCGGCGCGCCACCCGCATGGCGGCGATATCGTGCACGGGCAGCCCGTAGCGCCGCCGCAGCCGGAAGGCGAAGGCCCAGTTGCCGATTCGCGCATGCAACGGCAGCGCGCCCGGCACGGCCCGGCGGCGGCCGACCACCATGTCCACGCCGGGACCGAATTCGGCCACCAGGCGCGGTAGTTCGCCGGGATCCAGCGAGCCGTCACCGTCGAGGACGGCGACCAGCTCGGTCTCGGCGGCGTCGACACCGGCGTGCACGGCGCTGCCGTAGCCGGGGGTCGATTCGGACACCACGGTCACGCCGGCGGCGCGCGCCACCTCGGCGGTGCCGTCGGTGGAACCGTTGTCCACCACGATCACCCGGTAGCCCATCGGAATTGCTGAAAGTACGCCGGGAAGGGCTTCGGCTTCGTCCCGGCAGGGGATCACCACGGTGACCCCGGGTTCGGAATCCCAGTCGGTCATGGCCTCGACCGTACGGCCAAGCGGGCCGATTCGACCCCGGGACACGCATGACGAAAGTATGACAAGAGCTGGCACAATGGCGATCCGGACAGTTCCGGCGGGGTTCTGGGCCTAGGGTTTCGAGCATGGCGAACGCTTCGGCGACCAGGGTCGCACGCTACGTCTCCACCCGCGTCGACGGGTATTGCGCCCTGGCGGCATTTCTTCTCGTGCTCGCGGCCTTCCTGGTTCCGCGAATCGAAGGCAAACAGTGGAGCGATCGGCTCTATGCCGGAGCCGCACCGATCTTCGGGGGCTGGCTGCCGCACGTCGGCTGGGGCACGATTCCCGCGGTCGCGATCGCGGCGGCGGTCGTGCGGTTCGGTCCGGACCTGGCGCGGCGACTGTCTTTCGGCCGATTACTGGCCGCAACCTGGGCGACCGCGGGCGCGTGGGCGTTCGCGCTGGCCATGGTGGACGGCTGGCAGCGTGGCTTCGCAGGCCGTCTCACCACTCGCGACGAGTACCTGCACGAGGTCGGCGGGGTGCACGACATCGGGGCCATGCTGCGCGGATTCTCCGGGCGCATCCTGGATTTCCAGCCGGACTCGTGGACGACGCACGTGTCCGGGCATCCGCCGGGGGCGCTGCTGGTGTTCGTGGGGCTCGACCGGATCGGGCTGGGCGGGGGCGCGTGGGCCGGATTGTTGTGCGTGCTGGTGGGGACGAGTGCCGCGGCGGCGGTGCCGTTCACGTTGCGGGCGTTGGGATCCGAGCATCGGGCCCGGGCCGCGGCACCGTTCCTGGCGTTGATGCCCGCGGTCATCTGGATCGCGGTCTCCGCGGACGGGCTGTTCGCGGGAGTGGCCGCGTGGGCGGTGGCGCTACTCGCGCTGGCCACCCGGCTGGAACGGGGCTGGATGCTCGCCGCGGTCGGGTCCGGCCTGCTCTTCGGGTTCACCCTCTTCTTGAGTTACGGCCTGGTGCTGCTGGTGGTTCCGGCCGCGGCCGTGCTGCTGGCGCGCTCGTGGCGACCTGCGCTGCCCGCCCTCGCGGGTGCGCTGGTCGTAGTCGCGGCCTTCGCGGCGGCCGGATTCTGGTGGCTCACCGGTTATCACCTGGTGGTGGAGCGCTACTACCAGGGGATCGCCAGCACCCGGCCCTACTCCTACTGGGTGTGGGGCAATCTCGCCGCGACGGTGTGCGCGGTGGGTCTGGCGACCGCCGCCGCGAGCTGCCGGGCCCTGGTCGAGCTGGAGTTGCTGCCGCTGCATCCGATTCGAGAGTGGTTGCCCCGCTGGCGATCCCACGTCGATCCGGCGGCACTGGTGGCGGTCGCCGGGGTGGCCGCCATCCTGATCGCGGACATCAGCGGCCTGAGCAAGGCCGAGACCGAACGCATCTGGCTGCCGTTCGACGTGTGGGCGCTGGCCGCGACCGCACTACTCCCCCGCCACAGCACGCGCTTCTGGCTCGTCGTGCAGGCGGCGGGGGCACTACTGATCAATCACCTGATTCTCACCAACTGGTAGGTCAGCGGGCCGGAACGGACTGCGGGACAAGAGCATCCGCCGGACGGCGATCCGCCCACGGCCGCGCCGTCTCCAGTTCGGCCGCGAGTTGCAGGAGCAGGAACTCGCTGCCCGGGGCGCCGACGAACTGGGTACCGAGCGGCAGACCGGCCGCGGTCCAGTAGGTGGGCACGCTCATGGCCGGGCGGCCGGTGATATTCGCGAGCTGGGTGAAGGGCACGGCCGCCAGATTGGCGGTCACCAGATCGCGATAGAAGTCCGTGCGCGCCAACACGTGTCCGACACCGACGCGCAGCAGCGGCGGCAGGAACGTACCGGCGAGCGCCGGGGTACGGTTCTGCCCGATCCGGATCGGCGGCTCGCCCAGAGTGGGGGTCAGCAACAGGTCGTAGCGCTCGTGGAAGGCGGCCAGGGTGCGGGTGTAGTCGTTCCAGCGGGCGTGCGCGCGCAACAGATCCGGGGCACTCACCGTCCGCCCGACCGCGGCCAGCACCTGGGTGTCGGTATCGAAATCGCTGGGGGACGAACCGGTTACCCGGCAGGCCTGCTCGATTCTGGTGGTGACGGAGGCGGTCCAGACGGCCATGAAATCGAAGGCCAACTGACGCCCGTCGATAGCCGGGCCGGCGGGTTCGACGGTGTGGCCCAACTCGGCGAGCAGTCCGGCCGCGTCGGTGACCGCGCGCACCGCCTCGGCGTCCACCGGTGTGCCCAAAGGGGATTCGCTGGTGAATCCGATGCGGAGGCGGCGCGGGGGCTCGGTCACGGCGTCGCGGAAGGGGCGGTCGGGCCGGGGTACGTGGTAGGGCGCGCCCGGGTCCGGCGGGCTGAGGATGTCGAGCATGACGGCGGTGTCGCGGACACTGCGCGACAGCACGCCCTCGGAGACCGCGCCGAACAGTGGATCCCCGACCGCCGGTCCGCCGGGCACCAGACCCCGGCCCGGCTTGAGTCCGAAAAGTCCGGTGCAGCCGGCCGGAATTCGAATCGATCCGCCACCGTCGCTGGCCCCCGCGACCGGCACGATGCCCGCCGCCACGGCCGCCGCGGAGCCGCCGGAGGAGCCGCCGGGCGTGCGGCCGAGATCCCACGGATTGCGGGTCGCGCCGAAGGTGCCGGTCTCGGTGATGCCCTTGCTGCCGAATTCGGGGGTGGTCGTCTTGCCGAAGATCACCAGTCCGGCCGCGAGCCACCGGTCCACCGTGAGACTGTTGCGCTCGGCGGGCACCGACCGCAGCGGGCCGGTGCCGCCCGAGGTCGGGTAGCCCGCGAAGTCCTGTCCGAGGTCCTTGATCAGGAACGGCACGCCCGCGAGCGGACCGGTGTGGTCGGAGCGGGCCGCGAGACGGGTGCCGACCTCTTCCATCAGCAGACTGATGGCATTGAGCGAGGGATCCACCCGCGCGCAACGGTCCAGCGCCAGCCGCAGCAGTTCGGTGGGATGAACCTCGCCGCGGGCGACCAGTTCGGCCAGCCCGACCGCGTCGTAGCCGAGGTATTCGTCGTCTCTCATGGTGTCTCCTCTCGCGCGGACGCCGCGCCACCCGGCCCACGATAGCCGTACCAAGTGGTTACGTAACCACTCGGAACGGTAAAATTTCGGCCATGGCCGAGAATCAGGACGTGGCGGGCGCGAAGATCGACGGGCGGGCCCTGCGATTTCAGCACCGCCGCCCGGAATTGCTCGCGGCGGCCACCGAATACGTGCTCGACCACGGCGTACACGAACTGTCGATCCGGCGGGCCGCGGAGGTCCTCGGCGTCAGCCACGCCACCCTGATCCGGCATTTCCACACCAAGGACGCGCTGATCTCCGAGGTGCTCGAACACATTCGCGCGGATTTCGAGCAGCGGCTGCTGGCCGAGGAACTCCGGACGGTGGACTCCCCGGCGGAGCTGCTGCGCGCGGCCTGGCGGCACCTGTGCCGGCCGCGCGAGCAACGTCAGTTCCTGGTGCTGTTCGAAGTGGTCGCCGTCGCCGCGCGCAGCCCCGAGCATCCACGGTCCCGGCTGGTCACCGACTGGCTGACGGTGATCGAACGCGAGCTGGCGCGGTATCGATGGCCCGCCGAAACCGCCTCCCGCACAGCGACGTTCATCCTCGCCCAGGTGCGCGGCCTGCAGCTGGACCTGCTCACCACCGGGGACCGGGAGCGCGTGGACGCCGCCTTCGAGATGACCGTGGACCTCCTGATGCGCGAGTACCCCGGGGCCACCGAGGGCTAGCGCCAGGTGGGGGCTCCGGCTCCGGCGGTGGCCCGCAGTGGGGCGGTGGCGAATTCGGCGAGGCCATTGTTCGGGGTGGTCTCGGCGATGAAACCCAGTGTGCGGCGGGCACGTTCGGGGCTGGCCACGATGTGGCGGACATCGCCGCTGCGGTAGTCGCCGGTGACGACAGGCTGCTTGCCGCCGCATGCGTTCGC
This sequence comes from Nocardia heshunensis, assembly GCF_054782115.1. Taxonomy (NCBI): domain Bacteria; kingdom Bacillati; phylum Actinomycetota; class Actinomycetes; order Mycobacteriales; family Nocardiaceae; genus Nocardia; species Nocardia heshunensis. The sequence continues at coordinate 20,873 of NZ_BAAGTC010000031.1, forward strand.
CAGGATCGCGGCCACCTCACCGATGCCGACCGGATAGCCCGAGGCGATATTGAGCGGGGTGAACGCACCCAGCGGATGCTCGAGCGCGGCGACATTGGCGGCTGCGATATCACGGACGTGGATGAAATCGCGTGCCTGCGTGCCGTCTTCGAAGACGCGCGGGGCCTCCCCCGCCTCCAGCGCGGAGCGGAAGATGGCGGCCACCCCGGAATACGGTGTGTCCCTGGGCATATCGGGCCCGTAGACGTTGTGGTAGCGCAGCGCGGTCACGGTGCCGCCGGTGGCCGCCGCCCAGGCCAGCGCGTAATGCTCCTGCGCCACTTTGGAAGCGGCGTAGATGCTGCGGGGGCGCAGCGCAGCGTCCTCGTCGATGGGGGCCCAGGCCAGCGGGCGGCCGTCGGGGCCACGGTGGTCGAAGCGGCCGTGGTCGAGGTCGTTGCGGGTGCGCGGGGCCGGGTCGACGGGCACACCCGCGGAGTCGATGTAGCGGCCCTCGCCGTAGACGACCATCGAGGACGCCAGCACCAGGTGGCGGCAGTGCGCGCGTTCCATGGCCGCGAGCAGCACCGCGGTGCCGAAGTCGTTGTGGCTGGCGTAGGCGGGCGCGTCCTGGGCGCTGACGCCCGCGCCGACCACGGCCGCCTGATGGCAGACCACGTCGATGCCGTGCAGCAGTTCGTCGAGTCCGTAGGGGTCGCGCACGTCGACGCGGGCGATGCCCGCGGGCGGGACGGCGGCGGAACCGTGGGCGGCGGCGAGCATGAGGTCGGCGGCGACCACCTCGTGCCCGGCGTCGAGGGCCGCGCGGTGAATGTGCGAACCGATGAAACCGGCCGCGCCGGTCAGAAGTACACGCATGGGCCGATTCTGGGTGGCCGGGCGACGGAATGCGCCCGGACTGGCCGAGCTCGCGTGGTTCGTCACGATTTGGTCAGACGAATGCGGCCTCGCGGGCCGTTCGACACGCCCGAATCGCGACACGAAGGCGGGGTCTTGCCACCGCGAGCGATCGGGCGCAGAATTCATCACGTAGTGAATTCAACACTCGATGAATTGAGGGTGACCGTGACGGCACCAGCCACGACTAGCGATGCCATCGCCATCGAACATCTGGAAGTTCGGCGCGGCGGGCATCAGGTTCTGCAGGACATCAGCCTGACCGTGCCCCGGGGCAGCATCACCGGGCTGCTGGGGCCGTCGGGGTGCGGGAAGACGACGCTCATGCGCAGCATCGTCGGCACGCAGATCATCGAATCCGGGACGGTCAACGTGCTCGGGGACACCGCCGGGTCGCGGGGGCTGCGGCGGCGGGTCGGGTATGTGACCCAGGCGCCGAGCATCTACGACGACTTGACCGTGGCCGACAATGTCGCGTACTTCGCGGCACTGTACGGGGCCTCGCGCGACGGGGTCGAAACCGCTTTGGCCGCAGTGGGTCTCACCAGCCATATGGATCATCGGGGCAACGAGCTGTCCGGCGGGCAGCGCACCCGGGTCTCGCTGGCGTGCGCGCTGGTGGCCGATCCGGAGCTGCTGGTGCTCGACGAGCCGACGGTCGGGCTCGACCCGGTGCTGCGCGCCGATCTGTGGGAGCAGTTCCACGCGCTCGCGAAACAGGGTCGGACGCTGCTGGTTTCGAGTCACGTCATGGATGAGGCCGAGCACTGCGATCAGTTGCTGCTCATGAGGGAAGGCCGGTTGCTGGCCCAGCTCTCCCCTGCCGAATTACGTTCCGACACCGGCGAATCCAGTCTGGAGAGCGCCTTTCTCAAGCTTATCCGGATGGGAGAAGAGCTGTGAGCACGACCTTTTCGACAAACGCCCGTCCCGCGGGACCGCGTCCGCTGGGCTGCTACACCGCCACCACCGTGCGGATCTTGAAGCAGTTGCGGGCCGATCGGCGCACGGTCGCCATGATCGTGCTGGTGCCCGCGTTGCTGATGACGCTGCTGTATTTCGTCTACAAGAACTATCCGCAGCTGCCGCATCAGCCGCGCCTGTTCGACCGGATCGGCATCACGATGCTCGGCATCCTGCCGTTCGTGGTGATGTTCCTGATCACCGCGATCGCCATGCAGCGCGAACGGGTTTCGGGCACGCTCGAACGGTTGATGACCACGCCGTTGGCCAAGCTGGATCTGCTGGCCGGATACGGGACCGCGTTCTCCATCGCGGCCGCGGTGCAGGCTGGGGTGGCGTGCCTGGTGGCGTTCTGGCTGTTGGGGTTGAACGCAGCGGGCAGTCCGATGCTGGTGGTGCTCATCGCGATTGTCGATGCGGTGCTGGGTGTCGCGCTGGGGCTGCTGGCCAGTGCGTTCGCGCGCACCGAATTCCAGGCCGTACAGTTCATGCCCGTGATCGTGCTGCCGCAATTCTTCCTGTGCGGGTTGCTGGTTCCGCGCGGGCAGCTGCCCGGCTGGCTGGAGGCGATCAGCAATGTGCTGCCGCTGAGCTACGCGGTCGACGCCCTACAGCAGGTGTCCACGCACACCGGGGTCACCGGCCAGATGTGGCGCGACATCCTGATCGTGGCCGCCTTCGCCGCTGTCGCACTGGGATTGGGCGCGGCCACCCTCCGGCGGCGGACTGCGTGACGGCGGGCAATACCCGAAGCGGACGCCGCCCCGGCAACTCCGGCACCCGGGCGGCGATCCTCGACGCCGCCCGGACCCGTTTCGCCGCAGTCGGTTTCGACAAGGCGTCGATCCGCTCCATCGCCACCGCCGCCGCCGTCGACCCCGCCCTCGTCCACCACTACTTCGGCACCAAACACGAACTCTTCGCCGCCGCACTGGAACTCCCCATCGACCCCCAGGAAATCCTCGACCGCTTCGCGCTGGTACCCGTCGAGGAACTCGGCGAAACGATCATCCGCACCGTGGTCACCATCTGGGATTCCGAGATCGGCGTCCCCACCATCGCCGTCTTCCGCAGCCTCCTGGCCAGCGACGACCCGGCCCTGGCCCGTACCTTCCTCCTGGACATCGTCCTCAAATCCATTCGCCCCCGCGTCGATTCACCCCCGGGCACCGGCGCCAAACGCGCCGCCCTCGCCGCCTCCCAGCTGGCGGGCCTCCTGGTAACCCGCAAGATCCTCCGGGTAGAGCCGATCGCCTCCATGCCCATCGAAGAACTCGCCGCCACCGTAGGCCCCACCCTCCAGCGCTACTTCACCGCCGACCTCCCCCTGGAGCCCTGAAGGCCATGAACAGCTACTGCTGCGGCGTAGGCCCCGGCTGCTGCACCGAGCTTTCGGGCACCAGCACCCAACCCGGCGGGACTTGCGGCCAACCCGATTGCGCCGGAACGGGACTCTGCGGTGGCCGACCCCAATTCGGGGGCGGAGCGTACGGGGTGCGGTAGCGCGGTTTGGTCGCGGCGGAAGCGACAGCCAGTACCGTCACGAGCAAGGCCAGGGCGGTGGCGGCGAAGAGTAGCCACGCGCTGACGCCGAGGTCACCGAATCCCACCGGACCGAACAATTCACGGTCCACCAGATCCAATGAGAGCAACAGCCCCGTTCCGAAGAGCGCTGCGGCACTGGCCGATCCAATGATGCGGCCGCGTCCGGTAAAGGACAGCACGGCCGCTACCAGAGCCACGACCGCGCCCACCGCTACGGGCAATCCGACCATTCGCGTCGTGCCATCGAATGTCCGCCACATGGTCGTATTGCCGAGCAAATGGCCGAACGAGGAGGCCACCGCCAGTCCGGCAAGCACAACCAGAAGCATGCCCACCACGATGTCCAAGGCACCCGCACGAGGCGTCAGTGGTCGGCCGGACCTGTCGACCGGCGCCGTCCTCTGCGCCGCCCCGGAGCCAACGAGCACCCCGACCAGCGCGGCCATGGAAACGATTGCGGCGAACGCGAACACCCAGTAGCCCGACTCCAGACGCACCGTGAGTCCGCGAGCGGTGTTGATCAGGGCGGAGCCGACAAGGACGAGCAGTGCCGCCGCCGACCCGACCGCCGAACTCGCCGCCGATACCGTGATAGCGCGTGCGGGCGGGTAGCGCCTCGCGAGTCCGGTGAGCAGCAGAATGCCGCCGAGCGTGGCGAACACCGCGGCGACGATCATCGCGATGCCGAGTAGCTGCTGCGTCTCAGCGGGAAAGTTCCGCATACCGCTGCTGGTGAATTTCCATGGCTGCCACACCTGGTGATAGGTCAGGAGATCACCGGGCTTCGACGGAATGGGCCGATGGTTGTACTGCGGCTGGGTGGGCCGATGGTCGTATTCGACCAGGGTCAGGAATGAGCCGACCACGAACAGCACTGCGAGCAGCAACAGCAACCCACCGGCCGCCAGATCCAATCCCCGGCGCTCGACCGGAACCTGCGCTGCCCCAGCCGGACCCGGCCACACCGGTCCACCGTGAGTTTGCGGCGCGAACGAGTTCGGCGAAAAGCCGTTCGGGTCATGCGGATTCTGGGTTGGGCCTGGTCCCCCGAAAGTGCTCACCCGGGAACCCTAATAGATCCCTTGGAATCGGGCCGCGACGCTACCGCCCCTGCGGGGGCTGTTGCCAGCCCTGTTCGGGCTGTGGCCAAACCGGTTGAGGCGGAGCCGGATTCTGCGGCCCAGCCTGTGGGACCTGTGGCGGCTGAACCCAGGTCGGCGGCGGAGTCGCGAGGGATGGGGCGGGTGCCCAGCCTGGATATTGTTGGGGGACCGGAGCGTACGGGGTGCGATAGCGGGGTTTGGTCGCGGCGGCCGCCACCGCGAGCACCGTCACGATCAGGGCCAGCGCGGTGGCCGCGAACAAGAGCCACGCGCCGACACCGAGGTCACCGAATCCCACCGGACCGAACAGTTCCCCGTCCACTTCGTCGAGCGAAAGTAGCAGTCCGGCTGCGAACAAGGCTGCGGCGCTGAGTGATCCCATCGTTCGACCGCGGCCCGCGAACGACAGTGCGGCAGCGATCAGCGCGGCGACCGCACCGAGAACGAGCGGGGCACCGAAGAACTGAATGTGGTCGTTCAGTGACGACCACATGGTTGTGCCCCCGAGTAGGTGGCAGAAAGTGGCAGCCGCCATCAATCCGGCGAGCGGGATCAGCAGCGCACCGACGACGATCTCCAGGCCACTCGCTCGGCGTGTCAGGGGTCGGCCGTAGCCGTCCAATGGCGTCGACGCGGGTGCCTTCTTTCCTGCGACCAGCACTACGACCAATGTCGGGAGCGCCACGACTGCAGCCGCGACGAACACCCAGAAGCCGGCCCCCAACCTGATCGTGGACGTATCCCCGCCGATCAGAAACGAATTCGCGACGTCGACAACGAGGGTCACGGCCAGACCAATTGCCATGCTCGCGGCCGCCACGGTGATCGCGCGGGCCGACCGCAGACGCGCAGCGAGTCCGGTCAGAGCGAGCACAGCGCCGATAACCGCCACCACCGCCACCAGAACAATGGCGATGCCCAGCAACTGCTGGGTGCTGTCGGGCGTATCCGGGACACCGCTACTGGTGAATTCCCATGCCCGCCATTCCTGGTGGGCGGGAGCGGCGAATGAACCATCCGGCTGTTGGGTGTACTGGTGGTAGAAATCCACACGGAACCGCGTCAGATCCAGGAACGAGCCGACCACGAACAGCACCGTGAGCAGGATCAGCAGTCCACCGGCGACCAGATCCACACCGCCGCGCGCTGATGGAACCTGCGCTCCGCCAGTCGAACTCGGCATACCCGGTCCGCCCGGATTCGGCCACTGCTGCCCGCCCGGTGTCGCGAATCCCTGGGGCGCTTGCGCATCCGGCCACGGCGATGCCACTCCGGGCGGCGCCGATTGGGTGCCACCCGGATGGGGCTGGGCGAATGGGTTCGGCGAATAACCGCCTGGGCCATACGGATTCTGAGATGGATCTGGTCCCCCGAAAGTGCTCACCCGGGAACCCTAGTGGAATCCCGGACGCGAGGTCGGGGGTCAGTTCTGGGTGAGGAAGAACGTGTGGTCTTCGTCGGTGACGTCTACGGCCTCGTCCACGAGGAGGACGGGGATGCCGTTGTCGACGGGGTAGGCGCGGTGGAGGCGGGGGTTGTAGAGGACGGTGTCGCCTGCGGGGGTGTGGGCGAGTTGCAGGGGGCCCTTGTCCTGGGGGCAGGCGAGCAGGCTCAGCAGGGTGGCGTCCAGGGTTTCCTCCGACATGGGAGGGAATCTACCGGTCGGCACTCGCGGGGGTGGAATCGGTGGTGCGGCGGAAGCTGATGTGGCGGTGGCCGAAGAAGGTGATGACGGCTACCAGGCCCATGACCACGACCGCGGCGGGTTTGGCGGGGGCGTGCAGGAGGGAGACCGACAGTTGCAGCAGGATCATGTTGAGCACCATGCCGACCAGGTTCACGCCCACGAAGGCGATGAAGTCGCGCAGGATGTGGCCGCGGACTCGGAAGACCAGGGTGCGGTGCATGACGAAGGCCACGACCATGCCGACGGCGTAGGCCAGCGCCACCGACAGGGCGGCGGCCACGTCCTTGGACACCATGTTGCCGAGGATGCTCAGCCACATGATGGTGAGCACCATGCCCATCAGCGTGTTGAAGCCGCCGACGAGGGCGAAGGCGACTTCCTGCCGTCGCACCAGCCGCAGCAGCGGCCCGGCGGGTGCGGCAGGGTCGGGGTGCGCGGTGGAATCGAGCGCGGGTGGGGCGTCGGTCACTGTGCCGAGCCGACCAGGTGACGATCCGGATCGTCGTCGAGTTGCTCGATCGCGGGCGCGCCCTGACCACGGCGACGATTCCGAACGTAGAGCCACTGCAACAACCCTACGCCCACCAGTCCGGCTGCGGCGCTGCCGATTCCGATCTTCCAGCCCGGCGGCCGCCAGCTCAGCTCCAGTTCGGCATTCGAGGTGCCCGCCGGAATGTCCACGGCCACGAAGACTTTCGACACGGTGTGGAACGGGATGGTCTTGCCGTTGAGGGTGACCCGGTAGCCGGGCCAGGCCAGGCGGGCGAAGGTGAGCCGGCCGCCGGTCTCCGAGGACACTCGCACCTTGCTGGTGCTGTCGGTCTCCTCGATGGAGGTGGCGGTCACGTCGTGGGCGTCGCCGATGCGGCCGTTCACGCCGGAGATGGGCCCGCCGTCGCGCTCGAGCACCCAGATGTACTTCTCGTGCCCGGGCACATCCACGAAATGCCAACCGTCGGGCGCGGGTTGGTTGCCCGCGTCCGGGAACATGGCCTTCTGCAACACGACTCGGTCGATGAGCATCAGGTCGGCCAGGGTGCGCCCGGTGGTGGGTTCGGGGCCGAACAGTCGCCGGTAGGAGTCGGGGCAGACACTGGAATCCCATTCCATGCACAGCATCTGCATGAAGTAGAAGTAGCCGTTGGGCGTGTACCCGTTGACGTAGCCGTCGCGCTCCAGGTGCTTGGCGTAGTTGCCCCACACCAGCGACCCGTACGCGCCGTCGAGATTCTTCTCGGCGGCTTGCACCAGTCCGCGATTGGCGAGCTGCAGGGTGGTGCCGCCCTCGAACTTCGGGAACGCGGCCATCGCTTCGGTGCGGTTGGCGGGCAGGTTCCACGACATCGGCGTCGGCTGCACCCACCACACCTGGAACCAGGCGATGGGCACCATGGCCGCGATCACCAACGCTGTCGCGGCGGACACACCGCGGGTGCGACCCAGCCACACCACGCCCAGCCCGAGCGCGATCACCACGGCCGCGGAACCCAGATGCCAGGCGACATCGTGCGGGTCGGCGGAGAAGGTCCGCACCCACAGCGCGAGCACCAGCACCAGGGCCGCGATGATCCGATTCTTGCGATCGCGCAGTGTGCCGAAGCGGCCCAGCAGCACGCACACCAGCACCAGCAGTCCCAGCGCCAGCATGGGCAGCACGCGGGCGGGCCAGCGCAGCGGGCCGACGACGCCGGGTCCGGCCGTCCACATCAACGCCATCAACGCGAACAGGGCGATGGCGACGAACTGCTTCCAGTGTTTCTGCGCCGCTTTCCAATCCACGAAGGCCAGCGCCGGGATCAGGAACCAGGCGATGTAGGTCATGGGCAGCGGCTGGACGTAACCCCACCAGGAGGTGAAGGCGGGCATGGTGGTGGGCAGGCTGGGGTTCAGCGATTCCGACCACGGCACGGTCAGGAACTGGTCGTTATTGATCTGCGAGTTGCCGCGCGCGGTCACCTGCGCCGACAGCATCGAGGGCAGGAAGGTGAGCAGACCCGCGAGACCCGCGGACACCGTCACGGCGATCAGCCGCAGCAGCGGAGCGAGCGCCTCCCGGGTCCGCGTCCGCAGGTCGCTGCCCTGGCACACCAGGTAGCCGACGGCGACCGCGAGCAGCATCAGCACGGCCTCGACCGACGGGAACACGTACTGCACCGAGATCGCCAGGTACAGGTAGACGAAGACCGGGATGGGCCCGCCCTTGCCCCGCAGATACCGCTCCGAGGACGCCCACGCGTGGACCATCCAGGCGGTGCCGGACATGGCGGTGAACCAGCTGGCCTCGTCGAAGAACAGGAAGAAACCGGTGAACGGCATGGCGACACCGGCGACCGCCGCCCACTGCGGGCGCGATCCGTACACCAGGCAGACGCGATAGACGCCGAGCCCGGTGATGATCGCGAAGATCAACTTCACGATCGTGGCCAGCACGACGAGATTGGGCACCGAGGGCGCGATCAGATCGATCAGCAGCTGCGGCGGATTGAAAAGTCCCGCTTCCTCATTGGTGTAGTTGCCGGTCATCCACTGCTCGGGAATCAGCAGCGGGAAGTGGCCGTCGCGGAAGGCGCGACCGAAGAACACCCACAGTCCGCTGTACTGGGATTCGGTGTCGTCGGTGAAGAAGTGGCGGGGGTTGGCCAGGATGACGGCGAGATAGCCGAGGGTCACGCCGAGCGCGGTGATGGCACCCCAGCGGTACACCTCACGCCGCGCGCTACGGTCGGACACGACCGGACGATCCGACGGCTGCGCCGCCTCTGCGTCCTGCCCGGATTCGGTGGCCCCGACCACCTTGGAAACTGAGCTTTCCACCACGAGTTCCAGACCCTACAGGGCGGCGCTGTCGATGACACTTACGCAGCCCCGCGTCGACCCTCGCCGCAACCCTGTGTCTACCGGGCTTACGCGAACCTGCGGCAGACTGCGAGGTACGCAATGATGGGTTCGGTGATCACCCTTCGCGCCGATTGCCGCGACCAGCAGCGTGTTAGAGTTCAGCGCGGCTCGGGCCCTGTTTTCCGGCGAGGAGTTCCGCCACACACCGTCATCGAAAGTACATTCAGCTGATGCCGATTCCGTCCGCCCGTACGCATGCGAGCGACCCCAGCGTGACCTCCGGCGGCGAGCGCCCCGTGCGGGTGCACGCGGTGTCCGTCGTGGTGCCCGTGTATCGCGGCGAGGACACCATCGCCACCTTGGTCAGCGAGCTGGACAAGCTCGGTGAGCCGAACACCACACCGCAGGGCGCGCGTTTCGCGGTCGAGGAGATCGTGCTGGTGCACGATCACGGTCCCGATCGCTCCGATGTGGTGCTGCGCGAACTCGAGGAAACCTACCCGCAGGTGCGGGTGGTGTGGTTGAGCCGCAACTACGGTCAGGATGCCGCCACCATCGCGGGCATGGCCGAGGCGCGCGGCGACTGGACCGTCACCATGGACGAGGACGGCCAGCACGATCCGGCGTTCATCCCCGACTTCCTGGACACGGCGTTGAACGAGCGCGCCGATCTGGTGTATTCCAAGCCGGTCAATACCCGTCCGCACGGCTTCCTGCGCAACATCACCTCGCGCGGCGCGAAGTTGGTGCTGGCGACGCTGTTCGCCTTCCCCGACTCGACTCGTTTCGAGAGCTACCGGCTCATTCGCGGCGATATCGCGCGGCAGCTGGCGCAGGTCGCCTCCAACGGTGTCTATCTGGATGTGGCGCTCACCTGGGTGGTGGGCGATGTCGCGCAGGTGCCGGTGCAGTTGCGCGCCGAGGGTCGTGAGGAGTCCGGCTACAACTATCGTCGCCTGTTCTCGCTGTTCTGGAAGATGGTGCTGTGCAGCGGAACTCGCGGCCTGCGCGTGGTGAGCATGCTGGGCGTGACACTGGCGCTGGGCGGGCTCGGCATGGCGGGCTGGGTGGTCTACCACCGACTGACCAACAGCAGCGGCGATCCCGAGGGCTGGGCGTCGCTGATGACGGTGCTGCTGCTGTGCTCGGGCGCGATCCTGTTCTCGCTGGGCCTGATCGCCGAATACCTCGGCGTCGCACTGCATGTGCTGGTCGGCAAGCCGCTCTACCTCACCGTTCAGACGCCGACACCGCGCCCCGAGCAGCTGCGTGATCGGCACGACGGCAACACCATTCGGTTCGAGAACGAGGGAGTCCCGCGCGCGTGAGCAGTGACCGCATCATCTTCAGCCGCCCCTTCCGCGCCGCGGGCGAACTGCCGAACGTGGAGGCCGTGCTGTCCTCGGACCACAGCCATGGCGACGGCCCCTTCACCGCGAAGGCCACCGCGAAGCTGCGCGAGATCACGAGTGCGCCGCACGCGCTGCTGACCACCTCCTGCACGCACGCGCTCGAAATGGCCGGGCTGCTGCTGGAACTCGGGCCCGACGACGAGGTCATCGTGCCGAGTTTCGCGTTCACCTCCAGCGCGACGGCCATGGCTATGCGCGGCGCGACCGTCGTGTTCGCCGATATCGACGACGCGACCGGCAATCTGGATCCGGAGTCGGTGGCGCGGGCCATCACGCCGCGTACCAAGGCCGTCATGGTCATCCACTACGGCGGTGTGGCCGCCGATATGGAAGGGCTGCAGCGGCTGGCGGATTCGCACGGATTCGCCATCATCGAGGACAATGCGCACGGGCTGGGCGGCTACTACCGGGGTCGTCCGCTGGGCACCATCGGCACGGTCGGCGCGCTGTCGTTCCACGACACCAAGAACGTGCACTGCGGTGAGGGCGGCGCGGTGCTGCTGACCGACGAGATCCTCATGGCGCGTGCGGAGATCATTCGTGAGAAGGGCACCGACCGGGCGCGGTTCCTGCGCGGCGCGGTGGACAAGTACTCGTGGCAGGACATCGGATCCTCCTACCTGCCCAGCGAATTGAACGCGGCGGTGCTGGACGCGCAGCTCGCCGAGTTCGACACCATTCAGCGCAATCGGCACCGGGTGTGGGATCACTACGCGGCCGCGCTGCCGGAGTGGGCCGCCCGCAACGACGTTCGGCTCATGTCGGTGCCGGAGGATCGTGAGCACACCGCGCACCTGTACTACCTGCGGGTGCCGACCGAGGATCGCCGCGACGACCTGATCCGGCATCTGTCCCAGCACGGCATCGTGGCCCCGTTCCACTATGTACCGCTGGACTCCTCCCCCGCCGGGCTGAAGCTGGGCCGCACCCCGTTCCCGTGCACCCGCAGCGCCGAGTTCTCCGCGACGCTGGTGCGGCTGCCGCTGTGGCCGGGGCTGACCGAGGAGCAGTTGGCCCGGGTCGTGGACGGTGTCACCAGCTTCACCGTCTGACCACCCGTTGTCTGACTAACCTCGGGGCATGAGCTCTCTCGCCGACAGCACCGCCATCACCAATCTGATCGCGAAGTACGCGGAACTGGTCGACGACGGCGATTTCGCCGCCGTTGCCGCCCTGTTCAGCCATGGGGTGTTCATCGGCAGCGGCACCTCGATCGAGGGCCCGGTAGCCATCGAGAAGATGTTCCGCGCCTTGGTGATCCGCTACGAGGACGGCACCCCGCGCACCCATCACGTCACCACGAACACCGCGATCGAATTCGACGACGCGGGCGACTCCGCGACCGCGCGCTCGTATTTCACCGTCTTCCAGGCCCTTCCGGACCTGCCACTCCAACCGATCGCCACCGGCCGCTACCACGACCGGTTCGTACGCGCGGACGGGTCGTGGCGTTTCGCGGAACGGACCGTCCACACCCTGCTGACCGGTGACCTGAGCCACCACCTCAGGGTGCGGACGGATCTGGTTCAGGCGGACCGTCTTCCGAACACACCGGCGTAGGCCAGCGCGCCGAGTGCGCCGCCGATCAGTGGGAAGACGATGAACGCCCACAGTTGACCCCAGGCGTCCTCCTGGAACGGCGCGGAGGCGAGGCTGCGCGCCGGATTGATCGAGGCATTGTCGACCGGGATGGCCACCAGATTGGTCACCGCCAAGGTGATTCCGATGGCCACGCCCGCCAGCGCGGTATCGGCCACCTTGTCGGTGACGGCCAGCACCACCAGCACGAGCAGCGCTGTCAACACCACCTCGACGACAATGACCGACCCGAGCCCGTACCCGTCCTTCGCAGCCGCTCGCTGCGGCCCGTACTCACCCCACCCGTTCGCGGCGAGCCCGTCGACATCCCGGTGATAGTCGGGCAATCCGGCGGCGACGGCGTATACCAGCAGACCCCCGACGAGGGCCCCCACCGCCTGCGCCACCACATACAGCCCCGCCGTCACCGCAGTGATCCGCCCCAAGAGCAAATGCCCCAGTGTCACAGCGGGATTGATATGACATCCGGATACCCGCCCCAGCGTGTAGGCCAGGCACAACAGCGTGAATCCGAACGCCAGCGACACCCCCAGCGCCCCGACCCGCGACCCGGCGAGCACGGCGGTCCCCACCCCGCCGAACACCAGCAGAAAGGTTCCCACCCCCTCCGCCGCAACTTTCCGCATCAGCGAAACTTCGCCCCGATCAACATCTTCCGCAACCACACCGCCAGCAGTACGCGCCATGACCACCCACCCCTTCGAGGTAAGCATCATCGAAATATGATGTTGCATAAGGTTTTCCGACCAACACCCCAACCACGACCCGACCCGCCCTCCGGTTCACCGATTCCCGGCGAGGACCGACGCCCCCTGCCGTACCGCCGGATTCTCGACCGAGCACACCGAGCGTACGTGCGGCTGTCCGGTTAAGTTGAGTCCGAATGGCCACGTGCTCAACGGATGTGGCCGCCGTATGGGAGGGACCGAGCATGACCCAGCCGGGGGGATACCCGACTTTCTATCCGAGTGGGGCAGCGCAGCCCGCGCAGCGGACCCGCCCGTCGGGGTGGTGGATCGTTGCCGGGGTGCTGGTGATCGTGGTGGGGTTCGCCGGCGCGATCGGGGTCGGGGTGAGTGGATTCCTGCGGATGACGCACGCCGTGGATGGGTTTCAGCGGTTCGAGGTGCCCTGTTCCACCGACGTGAATCTCGAGGCGGGCCATGACTACACGGTCTATTTCGAATACGCCGGTGCGTCCTCCGAAGATGTCCCGGGGTCGACGCGGGGCCGCCTGAAGGATCCCTCGGGCCAGGTCGTGACCTGGAAACCTTACGGCTCGAGCGAGACATATCAGTTCGGCGCGCGCGAAGGGCGTGCGGAGTATTCGTTCCACACCACGCAGGGCGGCACGTACCATCTGGACACCGAGGGAGATCCGGGCGAGACCCTGGCCATCGGCGACGGCCTCGGCTCCTCCATTGCGACAACCGTGGTGATCGCCTTGCTCCTCGGCCTCGGCGGCTTCTTCGTGGGCATCGCGACCATCCTGATCGTGGTCGTGCTGCGCAGCCGCACCCGGCGACAGCCGCTCGCCGGATCATTCACGCAGGGAGCGTAGTTCGTGTAGCGGTGTTGAGGATTCGCGGCCGGTGGCCAAGTGCGGGCGATCGGCGGGGAGTTCGGTGAGGGGTGCGGTCTCGTGCAGGGAGGACAGGGATCGTCGGGCCAGGGCCTGGTAGACCTTGATGCCGTTGGCTTTCCAGAGGAGGGTTTGGGCGTCGAGGGGGCGGGTGGCGGTGATGGGGTTGCCGACTGCCAGGTGTTCGGCGGGGATGGTGGTGTTGGCGCGGACCAGGCTGCAGGCGCCGACGAGGGCTCGGGTGCCGACGCGGGCGCCGTCCATGACGACCGCGTTCATGCCGACCATCGCGCCGGATTCGATGACGCAGCCGTGCAGGATGGCGCCGTGGCCGATGTGGGATTCGCTCTCCAAGAGCAGTTCTCGGCCGGGGAAGGAATGCAGGACGCAGCCATCCTGGACATTGGATCCGGCGCCGATGACGATCGGACCGAAGTCGCCTCGAAGGCTGGCGGCCGGGCCGATATAGCAGCCGGTCTCGATGATGACATCGCCGATCAGTACCGCGGCCGGGTGGACGAATGCACCCGGGGCGACGACCGGGATCACTCCGTCTATGGCGTAACTGGGCATGCTCGCTCCGGGTCGGTGGGAGGGTTCGAAGAGGAGGGTCGGCACCCGTCCCGGGTTTCCGCGGGTGTCCGGACGAAGCGGAAGAACCGGGACGGGTTGCCGCCGTTTGGGCCCATCACGATCTTCGGGCAAGGCGGTGACCTGGTCAATTCTCGGATTATCTTGGTGCTGCCCAAGTTTCGGCTTGGGTCTGGGGCGAACTACGGTGGGGTCGTGGGGATGACGTTCGATGATCTGCGAGTGTTTCTGGCGGTGTGCCGAGTCGGGAATCTGAGCGGGGTGGCACGGGAGTTGGGATGCACGCAGCCCGCGGTGAGCCAGCATGTGAAGCGGCTGGAGAAGGCCACGGGGGTGCGGCTGCTGGAACGGCATTCCGAGGGAGTGACGCCGACCGCCGAGGGGTGGGTGCTGTACGAGGCCGCCAGCGAGGGGATGGCCGGGCTGGATCTCGCGGTGCGGCGGCTCGACGAATTCGCGCGCGGGGAGGCCGGTTCGGTGCGGGTGCACACCGGCGCGACGACCATCCGGCATTTCATGGCGGGGGCGATCGGCGAGTTCCGGGAGCGTTTCCCGCGTGCCACGCTCGAATTCCGGACCACCGTGTCCAGTCGGCAGAGCTTCGACGCCCTCATCGACGGGTCGGTGGACCTGGCCTGGGTGACCATCGGCGGACCCGTCGCCGGTATCGAGTTCCGCCCGGTCACCGAGCTGCCGTGGGTGCTGGTGGTGCGCGGCGACGACCCGCTGGCCGACCGCACCACCGTCTCCCCCGCCGACCTGGCCGATGTCGCGCTCATCCGCCTGCCGGAGCATTCGGTCTCCCGCCGCCATCTCGATGCCGCGCTGACCCGGCTTGGAGTCCGGCCGCGATCGGAAACCGGTGCGACGGACTGGAACACCGCGGCGCTGCTGGCCGGGCTCGGGACCGGGCACGCCCTCGTTCCGGCGCTCGGCTATGACGGCGGTGACGTGCGCCTGCTGCCGGTGCCCTTCGTCCCGCCGCTGGCCGTCGGCTGGGCGGCCCGGCGCTGGGCCGGTCTGCCGCCCCTGGCTCGCGAGTTCGCGGGTCTCGTCGAGGCAAATTGTTGATCTTGATCTGGACCAACCGGCACGCCCGATCCGGTCATGCAGCATACTTCTAGCAAACATCGCGGCGCGACGACAGCGGGGATCGAGATGACGGGTGGCGTGGACCTGACCGGGGTCCTGACGGAACTGATCGACGGCTTCATCGCGCAGCGCGAGCGCCGCGCCCGCCTGATGCCCGAGCTGTACGCGCCGCCGACGCGGCCCCGGCCCGGCGCCTCGGAGGCCGATCTGGCCGCCGCCGAGGAACGGCTGGGCCGTCGGCTCGACCCGGTCCACCGGCAGCTGCTGGAGGTGGCCGACGGGTGGCCGGAATTCGATGGGAGCCGGAACCTGTTGGGCACGGCCGATATCGGACGGTCCGCCGCCTGGGGCTCGGCGCAGGAGATGATCGAGATCTACGCGGAGACGGCCGGGGACACGATGTTCGGCTGGCCCGCCGATCCCGCCGACGCGGTGCCGATCTGCGAGTACTCCCATTCCACGGCGTTCGTCGTCATGACCGACGGCCCGGACCATGTCGCCGGGCAGGTCCGCGACTTCAGCTCCGGATCGAACGCGGTCTTCCACACCGTCGAGACCTGGCTGCGCTGCGAGCTGGAGAACGAGACCAACTGGCTGGACGGCGAGTCCCACGGTCCGCACGGCCGCGCCTGGCGGCGACCGATCACCCCCGAGAGCCCCGGCATCCCGGAGATCGTGGCGAAACTGGGCGAGTCACGCCGGGCCTTCCGGGCCATCCGCCCGATCTGGTTGCCAGCTCCGGGACCGGATTGCGACCCGGGCGCGAGCGCGGACCGAATCGACGCACTGACGCGGGAACTGCCCCTCCCGGCCGAGCACCGGCTGCTGCTCTCGTGCACCGACGGCTGGCCGAGCTTCGCCCCGGTCGCCCATTCGGTGAACGGCTTCGGCGCCGTCGACCTGCTCAGTGTCGCGGAACTCCAGGAGGGCGGCCGCTGGCGCGCGGCCGTCGCCAAGGCCCGGGTGGCCGCGCAACGGCTGGAAACCGCCACCGGCGAACCGGTTTCGGTGCGCCTCGATCTCACCCCGCTCGCGGTCAGCATCGAGGACGGGCCCCGAGCCTGGGTCATCGGCACCGACGATTCCGGCCGGGTGCTCCAATGGCCGTCCTATCTGATGACCGAGCAATTCCCCAGCATCCGCGAGTATCTGCTGCATCTGGTCGACGAGGCCGAACGACTCCTGGACATGGCGCGCACCGACGCGCTGGACACCGAGCACACCCCGCGCTGACCCGGGCGACTCAGCCCTCGGCGCGCTGCAGGTAGCAGTTGGTCTCGATCAACGCGCTCGCATCGAACTGCCCCGTCCAGCCCGCGGGCCCGACCACGCGGACGGTATCGGTCCACGGCGCATACGGTTTGCCGTCGGCGTCGTGGCCCGGATACGCCACATAGCCCCAGTAGCAAGCGATTCCGGCCGCGGGCGGCGTGAGCACCCATCGCCCCGCCGCGATATCGGTGCCGACCGCGAGCTGCCGAACCTGCTGCGAAGCAACCACATTCGGATCGCCATTGCTCACTTCACCGGGTACGGCACCCGCCGCCCCGGTCGCCATCGCGACGGCCGCCGCCCCGCTCGTGGCCGCCACGAACACGCGCTTCATCCCCACCCGATCCCCTCGACATCGAAAACCCCGCCACCCCGAACAAGACAGCAGCGCACTCTAACAATCCGTCAGCGCCCCGCAGTAGCCCTACGGATTGGTCATCGAATCGGTCATCGGTGCTGCCCTGTCCGGGGGCTGCCGGTCAGGCGAAGAGGCGCGCGGCGAGTTCCGGCGTGAGCACCTCGTAGGACTCGATGGCGCGGTTGTACCACCAGGTGTTGTCGTCGGGTTCGGAACGGCCCGCGGCCTGGACGGCCCGGGTGGAGGGACGGTAGGTGGAGCTGCGGGGGATGTCGTCGACGACGTAGACGATGTCGGGCCGCTGGTCGGCGGGCAGGACCCGGACCGCTTCGGTGACATCCTTCGGGGCAAGCGTGAAGCCGCCGCGCACACTGACGGCCGCCACCGCGAGCACGCGGTCACCGGCCGGGAGTGCGAAGGCCACTTCCATGTCGACGGCCGTGATGTCGTTGAGCGCGTCCACGATCGGCTGGGTGTAGACGGGGCCGCGCGTGGTCGGGATGACGGTGTCGCGGCGGTCCATCAGCCAGTAGTCGCCGTCCGGGTCTCGCCGGAAGAGGTTTTCGGTGGGCATCCAGGAGTCGCCGGGGGCGAAGACTCCACGCAGCCCGCCCGCCGACAGTTCGACCGCGTCGGAGACGGTGCCGATCAGCAGCCCCACCTCGTTGTCGGCGCAGCGACGTGCGAAACCGGTGTCCTCGACCTGGATCTCGTCGGTCAGCGGGTCGTAGCCGATCAACTCGACCTTGGCGGTGCCGGGCACCGGACGCCCCTTGGAGCCGACCTTGACGCCGGAGACGTTGGCCAGCACCACATCTCCCTCGATGGAGGCGTAGAACTCCAGCACCCGGGCCGGTTCGAACCGCTCCTGGGTGCGCCGCCACAGCCCGCGCGGCATACCCGAGCCGATGAACAGCCGGATGGGGTGCGGGTGCCCATTGGGGAAGGTGTCCGCGTCGAGGATGTCGCGCAGCATGGTCCAGGTGTAGGTGACCACGGTGACGCCGTAGCGGTGCACCTCCTCGGCGAAGCGCGCCGGATCCAGCGAGCGGGCCAGCGCGATCCGGCTGCCGCCCGCCACCGCGCCACCCAGGCTCACCAGCAACCCGGACGAATGGTGCAGCGGCGCAAGGCAGTACACGGTGTCGTGGCGGCCCAGGTCCGCAGCAGAGGCGGTGCCGAAGGCCGAGAGCGCCCAGCGGTGGTTGGTGACGTACTTGACGTCGAACTTGTCGCCCGTACCCGTCACCAGGATGAAGGCCAGCTCGCGCGCCAGACCCGGGTCGGGCCGGTACCAGGCTGGCAGGGTGACCACGGTGGGGTCGATCTGCTCCATGTCGACCACATCGGTCCCGGCCGGAATGTCGAGGCCACGCGCATCGCCACCGCCGAGCACCAGCACCCGATGCCCGGTGGCGGCCGCATTGGCCAGGTTCTCCGGATCGGTGAGCAGCAGCTTGGCTCCGGTCAGCTCCGCGACCTTGGTCAGTTCGCTGCCGGGCGCGAGCAGCACCGCGACCGCACCGAGCCGCGACAGCGCGGCGACGGCGGCCAGCGCGCTGGGCCGGGTCTCCATCACGACGCCGACCCGGGTGGCCGGGCGCACGCCGACCGAGATCAGCCCGCGCACCACATTGTCGATGCGCTGGTTGACCGCCTCGGCGGTGTGCACGCGGTCGTCGAACAGGAACAATTCCCGCTGCGGTCCGCGCCGCGCCTGCTCGGCGAGCAAGCGGCCCAACGAGATTCGGGTGTGCGGCTGGATCATGCCCAGGCGGGTCAGCCGCGGCAGCGCGCGGGCGGCCTCGCCGGTGAGTTCGACGGTGCCGCGCAGGGTCTGCCCGGCGACGCCCTCGATGGTCTTGCCCAGGCTGGTCCCCGCCTCGGCGAGGCTGCCCAGCGCGTGCACCGCGCGGGTGATCCCGGTGCGCGGACCGTTGCGCACCACCTCGGTGCTCATGCGCTCGACCTGCGCGGGCAGTTCGGCGCGGCCGCTGAGGTAGTTCACCCAGTCGCGCACCACCGGCCAGGTCTGGCGGGTCGCGGTGGAGCCCGACACCAGCCCGAAATGCCCTGCGACAATGCTGGCTTCGTACACATCGGAGTTCGGGGCGGCCCGCACGATGCCGCGCACGGCGGCGGGCTGGCCGATGTCGTCGACCTCGCCGACGAAGGCCAGGATCGGGCAGGTGATCTCCGCCAGCGAGATGAGTTGATCGCGGATAACGAACCCGCCCAGCATCATTCGATTGTGCTTGACGAACTGTTGCAGCAGGTCGGTCAGCGCCGGACCCGGGTAACCGAGCCAACCGTCGGCCTCGAGGAAGCGGCGCTGCCGTTCCTTGGGCAGCAACGCCTCCCGGTTGTGCAGCTGGCGCAGGAAGTCGATGCGGGCGCGCGCGGTCTTGACCGGGTCCAGCGCCTGAAAGCCAAGGCGCACCATGGAATCGGTGATCGGCAGCCGGTTGAGCACATGGTCGGTGAGGAAGTCGGCGGCATCGGAGACCAGCCCGTGCGGCAGCCCGAAGGGCATGCCCGCCACGGCATCCACCGGGCTGCCGAAGGTCACGATGGACTCGACACCCTTACCGGCGCGGTAGGCCGCGACCTGGTAGGCGAACATGCCGCCCTGCGAGTACCCCATGACATGCACTGCGCGCCCGGTGATTTCGGTGACGGAGTCGATGGCACTGGAGACGGCCAGCACGTGGTCGGCGAGGTCGCGGTCCATGCCACCCTCTTCGGTGGCGGGTGAGCCGAAATCGACCACCCAGCAGTCGATTCCACCCTCGTGCAGAATGCCGACCGCCCCGTCGGCGGCATTCACGTCCCAAATCTCGGCGGTCACCATGATCGGCGGCACCAGCACCACGACCGGACGATCGGCGACGGTGTCGTCCGGGAAGTAGTGCCGCAGGCGGTACATCCGCTTGCGCTCCACCACCTCGTAGGGCGACGATTCGATCTCGTGCACCAGTCCCCCGAACCGGAGCACCTCGAGTCCGTTCTGTGCGGTCGCGACCAATCGCTCGATCGGACCCACGACGGACCTCGTATTGAATTTCACGGCTTCACTCCCAGACTTTTCCTGGCCTTGACCAGCGTCACCCGCCCCGACGCGTCCCGATGAGCTTGCCATAGCACCACCCTACTGCGCTGGCGCTGTGACCAGCACCATGCGGGCGACACGCCAGGAGACGGACGGATCGGGTGTCACGGGACGAACCATGCAGGCCAAAGCAAACCGGCCGTTCGGGGTTTACGCGATACAGCAACATTCCAGGCATCATGTTTTGGCATTTCGGTACGTCGAGGTGGCCGGAGTTCTACCATCGGTAGCGCTGGAACGCACTGTCGCGCATGTCAATTCACTCACTTGTCTAACTCACGCAGGCCCTGACCCGGCCTGCTGTTTCGCCGTGGACTCCACCGCCCTCAGTCGCGGTGGCCCTTCGAGGTGAGGACCGCAGCATGACCATCGAAATGCCCCTGCAAACCGAAAACGGCCAGCGCAAAACCCTCAGTACCGCTGCCGCCCACCAGCTCGCGCACACCACCAAGTCCGAACCCCAGATGCAGGGCATCAGCTCGCGCTGGCTGACCCGCTCCCTGCCTTGGAGCCAGGTGAAAGGTGGTGTCTACCGGGTCAACCGCCGCCTGACCCACACCGTCGGCAACGGCGAGGTGGAGTACATCATCAACGGCCCGCACGCCCGGGTCATCCCCCTCGAACTGCAGGAGCTGCCGCAGCTGCGCGGCTTCGACGACGAGGAGATCCTGGCCACCGTGGCCGGACGCTTCGAACAGCGGGATCTGCCCGCCGGCACCGTGGTCGCCGAATTCGGCAACCCGATGGACCAGGTGCTGCTGATCGTGCACGGCAAGCTGTCCAAGATCGGCACCGGCGAGTACGGCGAGACCACCAAGCTCGGCATGCTCGGCGGCGGTGACTTCTTCGGCGACGAGACCCTCACCGATCCCGATGCCATCTGGCCGGTCACCATCAAGACCGTCACACCCACCACCATCCTGGTGCTGAGCCGCGCCGCACTCGGCCAGCTCTCGGAGAACATTCCGGCACTGGCGGAACACCTTTCCGCCGTGGCCGAGGCGCCGGCGCTGCCGCAGAACAAGTACGGCGAGGCCGAGATCGTCATCTCCTCCGGCCACTCCGGTGAGCCCGTCCTCGACGGCACCTATGTCGACTACGACTCGCAGCCCCGCGAATACGAGCTCAGCCTGGCGCAGTCGGTGCTGCGGGTGCACACCCGTGTCGCCGATCTGTTCAACGACCCGATGGATCAGATCGAGCAGCAGTTGCGCCTGACCATCGAGGCCCTCTACGAGCGCCGCGAATACGACCTGGTCAACAATGCGGACTTCGGTCTGCTCAACAACTGTGACCTCAAGCAGCGCATCTACTCCGAGTCCGGCGCACCCACCCCGGACGATATGGACGAACTGCTGTCCATGCGGCGCAGCACCAAGCTGTTCCTGGCCCACCCCAAGGCGATTGCCGCCTTCGGTCGCGAATGTTCCAAGCGCGGACTGTATCCCGACCCGGTGGAGGTGGACGGCCACCGCGTGCCCGCCTGGCGCGGGGTGCCGATCTTCCCGTGCGGCAAGATCCCGGTCAGCGACACCCAGACCACCTCGATCCTGGCCATGCGTACCGGCGAGAAGGATCAGGGCGTGATCGGCCTGCACCAGACCGGAATTCCGGACGAGTACGAGCCCAGCCTCAATGTCCGCTTCAAGGGCATCGATGATCAGTCGATCATCTCCTACCTGGTCAGCTGCTACTACTCGGCCGCCGTCCTGGTCCCCGACGCGCTCGGCATTCTCGACAATGTGCTGGTCGCCCGCAAGTCCGACTGAGCGGGGTGCGCAGCCATGTCGGTGCTCTCCCGCGCCGCGGCCCCGCCTGCCACCTCCGAGGTGGCGGCGGCCGTCGCCGCCCTGCTGACCAATCTCGACACCACCGCACCGGTGACCCTGCTCGCGGCAACCGAAGCAATTGCCGCACTGGATGATCCGAGCCTCGGCGCCTCCGACGCCGCCGAGGCGCACGGCCCCCGACGGCTACTCGGCCCCGCCGGCCTCGGGGCCCCGAGCCTCCGTGTGAACCTACCCAACCCCCAGGTGATCACGGAGCTCGCGGGACAGGCATCGCGTCCGCCGTCGCCTGCCGGCGGCGCGGTGCCGACGCCCCAACCCCCCACCTCCCCACCCGCCCAACCCCTCCGCCCCATCCCCCGCGCTTTCGGCTCGGGATGGCAACCCTCCCCACCGGTGGAAACCCACTCCGCGCAGGAAACGGTCGGCGTTCCGCCCCGGCGAATCGCGAACGGCCCCAGTGGAATCGGAACCTCCTCCGCGAACCGCAAAGCGGGCGGGCCGGGTGGATCCACACCCGTCGCGCCCACTCCCCCGGCCGCTCGCGCCGACACGGTTGTCCGTGCCGACGCACTCACAGCGGCACTCGCCACCGGAGTGACCGCGGCCCCACAAGGCGTGAGCCCGGTGGATATCGCGGCACTACTGCCGGATCCGCGGCAGTCGGCCGGGACCGTGTCGGGTTCGTCCGGAATCTCGGGATCCACTGCGGCACGGCGGTTCTCGCACGGTCCGAGTGGGATCGGGACCGGGTCGGAGCGGCGGGCCAAGGGATCGGTGATTCCTGCGCTCTACTGTCCACCGCCGGTGCGGGACGATCCGGTGCTGGCGGAGGCGGTGAATGTCGGGATTCTCGGGTGGGCCGAGCAGATCGGGCTGTACGAGGGGCGGCTGGATGATCTGCGTAAGGCGGACTTCGGGCGGCTGATCATGCTGGCGCATCCGGACTGCGACGACGCGGACAAGCTGCTGGCGGCGGCGAAGTGTGCGGTGTCGGAGTGGTCGGTGGACGACTACTACTGCGAGGAGGACGCCAGCGATATCGCGCCGGACGGTTCCCAGTCCAGTGCCGAGGCCGAGCTTGGGCCGCGGCTCGAATTGGCCGCCGCCGCCATGGATCCGGTGCATCTGCCGGTCCGCTACCAGGTGAAGGTGGAGGAGGCGATGCAGAGCGATCCGATTCTGCGAGCCTTCCGCACCTCCTTCGACCACCTGTCGCAGTTCGCCACCCCCACCCAGGTGGCGCGGCTGCGGACCGAGATCGCGGGCTGGTTCATCGCACTCGGTGCGGAGGCCGGCTGGCGGACCGCCGGGCGGATGCCGCCGGTCTGGGAATACCTGCTCAACCGGCAGCCGCACAGTTTTCTGCCTTGCATGGCCCCGATCGACGCGGTCGGCGGCTATGAACTACCGGCCGCGGAGTACACCGATCCGCGGGTGCGACGGGTGGTCACCACCGCCGCGCTGGCCAGCCAGATGGTCAACGACCTCTACTCCATGGCGCGCGAAGATCTCTCCAACGGCAGGGAATTCAATCTCCCGACCGTGCTGGCCGCCGAGGAGAACTGCACCCGCCAGGAGGCCGTGCAGCGCACCGCCGAGGTCCACGACGAACTGGTGCATCGCTTCGAGGCCGAGGCGGGCCTGCTCGCCGCCACCGGTTCCCCGGAGTTGCTCCGCTTCCTGACCGGCCTGTGGGCCTGGATGGGCGGCAATCGCGCCTGGCACGCCGACAGCCGCCGCTACAACGAAACCCCTTGATCCACCGTCTGTTCCGTGCGCAGTACTTCCAGCGTCATATCGCCCATTCGAGAGGATGACCTGCCATGACCGCGCTCCACCCCCAGCCCGACGCCGTTCTGAAGACCGAATATCAGAAGTCGGTCGCGTCCTACTGGAACAACAACCCCAACGATGACCGCGTCAACACCAAGCTCGGCGAGGTCGACGGGCTGTATCACCACCACTACGGCATCGGCGAGCCCGACCTGTCGGTGCTGGAAGGTCCCGAGGAGACCCGGCAGGACCGTCTGGTCAAGGAACTGCACCGGCTCGAGACCGCCCAGGCCGAGTTACTGCTGAACGAACTCGGCGATGTCCGCCCCGGCGACCGGCTGATGGACGGCGGATCCGGGCGCGGCGGCACCAGTTTCATGGCCAATCAGCGCTTCGGCTGCCAGGTGGACGGCGTCACCATCTCCGAATACCAGGTGGGTTTCGCCAATGAGCAGGCCCGCGAGCGCGGCGTCAGCGAGAAGGTGCGCTTCCACTTCAAGAACATGCTCGACACCGGTTTCGACACCGGGTCGCGGCGAGGCATCTGGACCAATGAGACCACCATGTACGTCGACCTTTTCGAGCTGTTCGCGGAGTTCTCGCGGCTGCTCGAGCCGGGCGGGCGCTACGTGTGCATCACCGGTTGCTCCAATGACGTGTTCGGCGCGCGGTCCGCGTCGGTGAGCTGGATCGACGCCCACTACGGCTGCAATATCCATCCGCGCAGCGAGTACTTCAAGGCGCTGGCCGCCAACAACCTGGTCCCGGTCGCGGTCACCGACCTCACCCCGGCGACCATCCCCTACTGGGAGCTGCGCACCCACTCCGAACTCGCGACCGGCGTCGAGAAGCCGTTCCTGACCTCGTACAAGGAGGGCAGCTTCCAGTACCTGATGATCACCGCGGATAAGGTGGGCCGGTGACCGGCTCACCTGACACCTCTCACCCCGTCGACGTTTCGGCCGCCGGACCGGCGGTAGACCGTGAGACCCTGCTCGTCGAGCTCGTGGACGAGCAGGGCCGGGCGCAGGGATCGCTGTCGGTGGCGGCGGCGCACACCGCGCCCGGGCGGCTGCATCGGGCGTTCTCGGTGCTGCTGTTCGACGCGGCCGGGCAGGCGCTGCTGCAGCAGCGGGCGGGCGTGAAGACGCGGTTCCCGCTGCTGTGGACCAATACCTGCTGCGGGCATCCCGAGCCGGGGCAGGCGGTCGTCGAGGCGGCGGCCAAGCGGTTGCAGGAGGAGCTCGGCATCACCGCGGAGCTCACCGAGGTCGGCAGCTTCACCTATCAGGCGACCGACCCGAACACCGGGCGCGTCGAGTTCGAATTCGATCACGTGCTGATCGGGACGCTCGATCATGCCGCGCCGGAACCCAATCCGGACGAGGTGGCCGATATCGCCTGGGTCCGGCCCGACACCCTCGCCGAGGATGTCGTGGCCGAACCCGCGCACTACACCCCGTGGTTGGGTGGAGTGCTCGCGACCATTGCGGTCGCGTCCGCGTAGGCGGGAGCTGGGCCCGCCTTCGCGAAATCCGGTCCGGTAGGCGCGGTCTACGCCGGGACCGGGGTCTGCTCGGCGTCCAGCAGCCAGTCGTTGGGTGCGAAGAGCTCGAAATGGACTCGGTCGGAAGGGATTCCGGCGGACATGAGCTGGGCCCGGACGTACTGCAGGAATTCGGTGCCGCCGCACAGGTAGTAGTCGGCGTCCGCGGGCAGGTCGACCCGGGTCACGTCCAGCAGGCCGTGGCCGTCGGCCCGGTACCAGGCGCGCAGGTAGACATCGCTCAGGCGGGTCGCGAGGTCGGCGACGGTCTCGCGCAGCGGATGTGACGTGGTGGAGCGGTCGGCGTGCAGGATGACCGTGCGACGCATGGGCGTCTCGGCGGCCAGGTATTCGAGGATGCCGACCATCGGGGTGACGCCGATGCCCGCGGAGATCAGCACGAGCGGCGTCCCGGCCTCGGTGTCGATGGTGAGATCACCGGCGGGCAGGGTGATTTCGAGGCTGTCGCCCGTGTGCACGGTGTCGTGCAGCCAGGACGAGACCTCACCGTCGGGCGTGTTTTCCTCGGCGAGCACCCGGCGCACGCTGAAGGCCAGGCGGCCGTCGCCACCACGGTTGACCAGGCTGTACTGGCGCAACTGCCGGGCACCGTCGCTCAGCCGAGCGCCGACCGAGATGTACTGTCCCGGAAGGAATCCCGGCAGCGGTCGTTCCGCGTCGGCGGATTCCACTACGAAGGTCACCACCCCGGACGCATCGTCGAGGCGTTGCACCACGCGGGTTTCGCGGAACACGTCACCGGGTTCGACCCCGGCCGCGTCGTAGAGCTCGCGCTCGAAATCGATGAGAGTCGTTGCCATCAGCCAGTACACGCGATCCCAGGCCGCCGCGATCTCCGGTGTCACCGTGTCCGCGCCCAGCACCTCGACGATGGCGGCGAACAGATGCTCGTGCACGATGCGGTACTCGGGTTCGGTGACGCCGAGCGAGACGTGCTTGTGCCCGATGCGGGACAACAGTTCTCGGGGATGCGGGAGTGCCGGATCGACCAGGTGCGTGGCGAAGGTGGCGATGGAGGCTGCCAGGGCCTTCTGCTGCGCGCCCTGGCGCTGATTGCCGCGATTGAAGCGGTCGCGCAACAGGTCCGGGTGCGCGGCGAACATCTTCGAGTAGAACAGCGGGGTGATCTGATCGATGTGCGCGCCCACCACGGGCAGGGTCGCGCGGATCACCTCGGCGTGCTCCGGTTCCAGTTCGACAGCATTGTCGAGGGCAGAATCCGGCGCGGGCCTCATGAGGTCTCCTAGGTGTCGATGAGTGCGGCTACCGGGAATACCGGCATATGCAGCAGATCCACGGTGCGCTGATCCACCAGATCGGCGAGCACGTACCGGTCCAACTCGGCATAGAAGGCGTTCTGCGCCGTGGCGAGCACGCCCCGCAAACGACAGGCATTCGCGAGTGGGCACGGATTGTCGCCCGCGCAATCGATGACTTCGTTATCGCATTCGAGCTGGCGGACAATGACGCCGATGGTGGTGGTGCGACCGGCCTCGGTCAGGAAGATCCCGCCGGTGCGCCCGCGCTGGGACTCGACGTAGCCCAGTTCGGCGAGGCGCGAGACCGCCTTCGCGACATAGTTCTCGGAGGCGTTTACCTGTCGCGCAATAAGTTTGACGGTGACCCGTTCCTCGGCCCCACTGCTGACCGTCAAGCGCATGAGCGCCCGCAAGCCGAGATCTGTGAACCGGGAGAGCTGCATGAGATCAACGGTACTTAATACGTTTCCGAAAAGCATATTTTCGCGCTGTGCTCTTTAATACGTCATTTCGTGGGGATTATGTTGTTCGAAACACATTGGGGCCGGGACATTTATCACTTGCCAGCAAATCCCTGGCAGCGGCCGGCACCGCTGCCAGGGATCGTGCCTCAGGCCGTGACCATGAGCTTCGTGCGGGTGGCCAGTCCGTAGTAGATGACCAGGGCCAGGCCGCATCCGATGAACCAGCTGTACTCGGCGGCGGTGTGCATGCCGTAGACGTCCTTGGCCAGCACCGGGAATACCGCCGCGATGGCACCGACCACGGTGGCGATCACCGCGACCGGGTTGAATCCCTTGGTGTACCAGTACTTTCCGGTCTCGGCCATGGTGAACAGCTCGTCCACCACGATCGTCCGCTTGCGGACCAGGTAGTAGTCGGCGATCAGCACCCCGAACAGCGGGCCGATGAACGCGCCCAGCACCTCGAGGGTGTAGTGGATGACGTCCGGGTTGTTGTACAGGTTCCACGGCGTGATCAGCACCGAGCCGACCGCCGCGATCATGCCGCCCATCCGCCAGCTGATCTTCTGCGGGCTCACGTGCGAGAAGTCGAAGGCCGGGGAGATGAAGTTGGCGACGATATTGATGCCGACGGTCGCGATGGTGAAGGTGAGCGCGCCCAGCACGATGGCGAAGGTGGAGTCGATGCGCGAGACGGTCTCGACCGGATCGGTGATGAGCTGGCCGTACACCGGGATGGTCAGCGACGCGGTGATGACGACCAGCAGCGAGAAGGCCAGGAAGTTGACCGGCAGCCCGAGCAGGTTGCCGCGGCGCACGGCGGCCATGGACTTGCTGTAGCGGGAGAAGTCGCCGAAGTTCAGCATGGGCCCGCAGAAGTAGGACACGACCAGCGCGATCGCGCCCAGGATCACCGGCAGGGCATCCCAGCCGTGGTACTTGACCGAACCCAGCTGCAGGTTGATCGAACCCCAGCCCGCCTTGTAGATCAGGTAGCCGCACAGGAAGAACATGACGACATAGACGGCGGGACCGCAGAAGTCGATGAACTTGCGGATCGATTCCATGCCCTGCCAGAACACGGCGGCCTGCACGATCCACAGCACCAGGTAGGCGCCCCAGCCGAGCAGCGACAGCCCCAGGAAACCGTAATCCTTCGATACCGCGTACGGCGCGAGGCTCGGGAACAGCTTGACCGCCACCACGATCAGCGCCGCCGAGGCCAGATACGTCTGAATCCCGTACCAGGCCACCGCGATCAGACCGCGAATGATGGCCGGAATATTCGCGCCCTTCACCCCGAAGGCGCTGCGGCACATGACCGGATACGGCACGCCCGCACGCTGGCTGGGCGCGGCCACCAGATTACAGAGGAAATATACGATCGTGATGCCGATGAGCAGCGCGGCCAACACCTGCCAGCCGGCCAGGCCGAGCGCGAAAAGGCTGCCCGCCGTGACGTATCCGCCGACGCTGTGCACATCCGACATCCAGAAGGCGAAGATGTGGTACGCGCCCCAGGTCTGCTTCTTCAGCGGGGCGAGATCATCATTGGTGAGCCTGGGGTCGTACGCTGGAGTGGATTTCTCCGCCGCGGACGCTGCCGCGGCGGGAGTGACAATATCGGTCATGGGGGTTTCCGATCCGAAAGCCGATGTAGTGAGTGGGCTCAAGGTAGGAACGAGCCGTTCCCCACGGATTGCTTTTCGGTTTCCGGATCATTTCGTGAGCCGTATATCTTTCGCGTGACAGCTTTCCCGCTCACATCATGGCGGCATTCACACGTCCGGGACCGGTGGTCAATCCGGGACCGAGGCAGCCCATCACCATCTCCGGGGTCATCATTTCGTACTCGGCGCTCACCCGGACCCAGTTGCCGAGCCCGAAACCGTCCACCACCTGCATGGGACCGACCGTGGGCTGGGCCATGCCGACCGGCCAGGGACCCCAGAGCGTACTGGCATCGCCGTTGTCCCACTTGATCCATACGGTCAGCGGGCCGTCGGCGGGATGCATGCAGTCCGCCCACGCGACGTGCTCACCGGTGAAGGTCGCGCCGGTGATACCCGGGTAGCCGGTACAGCCCCACAACCGGCCGACCGAGGTGAAGGTGAGCAGGGTCGGGGTCATGGTGATGGCGCCGTTGACGGCGGTCCAGCGGAAGTCGCCGCCGCTGCAGCTGCCGATCGATTCGGCGTGCGCGGGCGGGGCAGACAGCGGGGCGAGCCCCGCGACCGCCGAAACGGTCAGGGCCGTCAATGCTTTCACGATCGTCGGCACAGCTTCCCTCTCTCGAAGAAATAGGCGCTGAACTGCGGTGATCGCTGTGAACATAATCCCGGCCGCGGGTCGCGCCCGGGATTGCCGGTCACACGCCGTGTCTGATTTCCGCCGCCCGGCGACAGTCAGGTGAATCCCTGGCAACATGGCCGCCATGGATCTCATGGCGCGGATCGAGGCGGCGGCGACCCTCCTGGCACCGGTGATCCGGCGAACTCCCGTGGTGGCGTCGCGGGTGTTGTCGGAGCGCACCGGCCACGAGGTGTTCCTCAAATGCGAGAACCTGCAGCGCACCGGCTCGTTCAAGCCACGCGGGGCCTACAACCGCATCGCGAACCTGTCCGAATCCGAGCGCTCGCGCGGGGTGGTGGCGGCCAGCGCGGGCAATCACGCGCAGGGCGTGGCCTGGTCGGCGACCTCACTGGGGATCGAGTCCACGGTGTTCATGCCGGTCGGTGCGGCACTGCCGAAACTGGTGGCCACCAAGGCCTATGGCGCGACCGTGCATCAGACCGGCGACACCATCGACCAATCCCTCACCGCCGCCCGGGAATTCGCGGAGCGCACCGGCGCGACCCTGGTGCATCCGTTCGATCACATCGACATCGTGGCCGGGCAGGCCACCTGCGGGCTCGAAATCCTGGACCAGCTACCGGATGTCGGCACCGTACTGGTGCCGACGGGCGGCGGCGGACTGCTCGCCGGGGTGGCCGCCGCCCTGCAACGCCTGAAGCCCGAGGTCCGGGTGATCGGCGTGCAGGCGGCCGAGGCGGCAGCCTGGCCAGCATCGCTGGCGGCCGGAAAGCCGGTGGCGCTGGAACAGATGGCCACCATGGCCGACGGCATCGCGGTCGGACTGCCCGGGGAGGTGCCCTTCGAGCACATTCTCGAATGCGCTCCGACCATCGTCACCGTCGACGAGGAGGCGCTGTCGAAGGCGTTGCTGCTGTGCATGGAACGCTCGAAACTGATCGTCGAGCCCGCGGGCGCGGCGGCCGTCGCCGCCCTGATGGCCTGCGACGCAGCCGAACTCGCCCTCGAAGGCCCGGTCTGCGCCGTCCTGTCCGGCGGCAATATCGACCCGCTGCTGCTGACCCGCGTCATCGGCCACGGCCTCGCCGCCGCGGGCCGCTACCTCGCCGCCCGCATCACCATCTCCGACCGCCCCGGCAGCCTGTCCCGCCTGCTCACCGAGCTGGGCCGTACCGGCGCCAGCGTGGTGGACGTGGTCCACTCCCGCACCGAATCCTGGCTGGCCATCTACGAGGTCGAGGTCCTGCTCACCCTCGAGACCCGCGGGCCCGCCCACCGCGACGAGGTTCTCACCGCCCTCGCCGACGCGGGATACGTAGTGCGCGTGGAGGATTGATCCTGGGTCAGTGCGCCCCACCCAGCTCCAAGGCCAGCACACCCAGAATGACGAGCACGATCCCGCCGATCTGCACCGCCGTGATGTGTTCGTCCAAAAACAGCGCCCCGATGGTCGCCACCGCGACAACCCCGACCGCCGACCAGATCCCGTAGGCCACCCCGATGGCCATCCCCCGCTTCAACGCCTGCGACAAGAAGTAGAACGCCGCCCCATACCCGATCACGACAATGATCGACGGCACCAATTTGCTGAACCCCTCCGAAATCTTCAGCGAAACAGTCGCCGTCACCTCGCACGCGATCGCCAACGCCAACAGCACCAAGGTCATGGCCGAAGGATAACCACCCCCCGCGCCGTGACTTGGCCACCTGGCTCGTTAGTCGGCCGTTGGTGAATTGTTGGTGGGCGTGGCGAAGGTCGGGGTGCGGCCAGCAGGCCGTGGTCCGAGGAAAGGGGAGGATTCATGACGATTACTCAGCGGGGCAAGGGGATTCGCGGAGCCGTGGGGGCGGCCGTGCTGGCCTTCGCGACCGTCGCCGGTGGGGCGATGGTGGCGGCCGGGCCCGCTTCGGCGCAGCTGGCCTACGACTGTCCCGGTGGCGTGTTCTGCGCTTGGGACGGCACCGGCGGCACCGGCAGCATGATCGTGCAGGTCGACAACAGTTGCGTGCTGCACGATATCGGCAATGGCGGGGTCGGGGACCGGATGAAGTCGTACTGGAACCGGACCGGGAAGACGGTCGGGATCTACGACTGGAGCGGGACCGAGTGGTTGCAGCTGGCCATGGTGCCGGACGGCGGCCGGGGCACGCTGCCGGTGAGCGCGCAGAACCGGGCCGACGCGGTGAAGGTGTGCGCCTGATCCTGGATCCACCTGTGCGACGTGACCAAAAGTCGCGTCGCACAGTCATAGCCCGCACGAATACCTCCCATCCGGTTTGCCGTGGGCAATGCCGGACTATAGGGTGCTGCCGTCGTATCACCTGACTGAGCAGTAGAAATGGGGGGTGGGGGATGACGACGGACAGTTCGGCGACCGAACCGGCCGAGCAAACAGCGGCGCAGGTCGAGGTCGCCGGTCGGCGGCGCTGGTGGCCCTGGCTCGTTCCGGTGGTCGTGGCCGCGGTGGCGGTGGCGGCCGTCGCGGGCTGGCTGGTCAGCCGGCCGGAGGCGAAGTCGCCGCAGGCATTGCTGCGGGACGAATTGCAAACGGCGCAGGTGACATTGATCAACGCACCGGGTGTGCACTACACCGGACGCCTCACCGGCTCGGACGGCAAGAGTGCGGGATTGGATCTGCGCGTCACCAATACCGGTGACGTCTCGGGCACGCTGGATATCGGCAACGGTAACCTGCTGAACTTCCTCAGCATCGACGGGAAGACGTTCCTGCGCGGCACCCGCGCCGCCTGGCTGGCCTTCGGATTCACCGCGGACCAGGCCACCAATGCCGACGGCGAACAGCTGCTCGAACCGGCGAGCGTCTACGACGTGCGACTGGCCGACGCACTGCGGCCCTCTACCCTGGGCTGGCGGCTGGATCCCAACGCGGACAAGCGGATACCGGTCACGCCGGGGTCGTCGACGACCATCGACGGGCATCATTCCCAGGGCATCGTCAGCGACACCGTCACCACCTACGTGAGCTCGGGACGACCGCAACGGATCGTCGACCCGAACTTCGACGTGCAACTCGAGCTGATGAGCTCCGACGACGTCGCACATTTCTACAGCGACCTACGGCCCACCGTGAGCGCCCTCGACGACGCCTCCGACACCGAAACCAACGTCACCAGCGAAGGCAGTTGGAGCAACCCGTGCGGCCCGACCTGCGCGTCCATCTCCACCCTGACCAGCAGCCCACATCCGTTCGTGTCCATCACGGCTCCCGGCTACACGCCCCCGGTGGACGACATCTTCGTGTCGTATCAGACGACCATCACCATCAACGGTGCCGCCACCCAGCGCCCGGACTGCTCCGGCGTCCTTCAGATGCCCGGCAACGGCACCACCACCCTGTCCTGCACATTCACCTCCGGCCCCGGCAGCCGCGTCGAAGCCACCCTGACCACGCGCCCGGTCCTGGGCCGAGCCCGCGCCGACGCCCTCGCCGCCACCCTGGACACCAACGCGAAACACAGCCGGGACAAGGCGAACTGCACCATCCCGTCGCTGCGCGGCCAACCTTCCGGCACCGGCTGCTGACCCACCCTGTGAGCAGAGTCTCGCTCGACCGGATCGGGGTGCCGGGCAGACACTGAGATCGTGGACGCTCTCGTGATGCAGCGGTGGGGAGACGGCCCGGAAGTCGCACTGGTGCACGGTGGGGCGGGGCCGAAAACGACGTGGGCCGGGCTGGATTCACTGGCCGAGCGGTGGACGCTGCTGCTGGTGTACCGGCGCGGCTTCCCGCCCAGTCCCCCGGTGCCGAACCTCGGGCAGGATTTTCTCATCGACGCCGAGGATCTCGCGGTGGTCTTCGACGAGTACCGGCCGCATGTCGTGGCCCACTCCTACGGGGTGCTCGGCACGCTGCTGGCTACCGTCCAAAACCCCTGGGCCGTACGATCATTGATGCTGATCGAGCCGCCGCTGTACTTCGTCGCCCCCGACGATCCCGCAGTGGCCCGGCTGCGCCGCCTGGGCGATCAGGTCCTCACCGACGGGCTCGATACCGATCCGGCCGCCCTGCGCGAATTCCTGGTCCTGTCCGGCTCACCCGGCATCGACCCGGGTCCCCTGCCCGCCGCCGCGGCGGCCGCGGTCCGGCGTGCACAGCACGGCCGACTGCCGAGCCAGGCCCACCCCGATCTGGATGCCTTGCGGAGCAGTGGAATTCCCACCCTGGTTGCCTCGGGCGCGCACACTCCGGCCTTGGAGACGCTGTGCGACGCCCTCGCGGCCAGACTCGACGCGCACCGCGTCGTAGCCCCCGGTGCCGGGCATTTCGTGGCCACCGCACCGGGTTTCGCGGATCGCCTGCAGACCTTCCTCGCCACCGGGGCGTGAGCCCGGCCGCATGCGACGGTCGTTCATTCGGCGTATCGGCGTCGATGGCCGTTCATCTCTCTTTCTCCTGGCGCTGCGAGCATCCCCGCGACACACCAGCTGGAGGAATTGTGAATCATCGTTCTACCGCCGTGAGCAGAGCTGCCGCACTTGCCGTTTCGGCCGCCCTGCTAGGTCTGGCCGGGCAGCCGCTGGCTGCCGCCGAGCCGTCCGAGGCGCGTGAGATCAAGCATGTGCTCGTCATCGATCTCGAGAACGAGGACTTCGACAGCTCGTTCGGCGCGAACTCGCCCGCGACGTACCTGAACAAGACCTTGGTGCCGAAGGGTCAGCTGCTGAGCCACTACTACGCCATCGGGCATTTCAGCACCGACAACTACCTCGCGCAGATCTCCGGGCAGGCGCCGAACACGGTGTCCGGCAACGACTGCATCACCGACACCAAGACCTTCGCCTCCACCTACACCGACGTCACCCCGGGTGCACCGACGGCCGACCAGAAGCGCTTCCCGGGCCAGGTCGACGGCAGCGGCTGCGTGTACCCCGCCGCGGTGCAGACCATCGGCAACCAGCTCGACGCCCGCCACGGCGATGACGACCGCAAAGAAGACGACCGCAAAGAGCGTGCGGGCTGGCGGATGTACGCGGAAGACATGGGCAACGACGCCACCCGCGACTTCGGCACGCCGGATGCGCTGGGCGGCACCGACTGTGCCCACCCGGTCGCCAACGGCTCCTTCCCGAACAAGGCCACGGTGACCGATCAGTACGCGATCCGCCATGTGCCGCCGCTGTTCTTCCACAGCGTGACCGACAATGCGGACTACTGCGCCCAGCACGTCGTGCCCATGGGCACGGTGACCTCCGGTGCGAGCGGCGACAAGTTCAGCGGTCATCTGGCCGCGGATCTGGCGCGCAAGGAGAGCACTCCGGCCTTCGCGATGGTCACCCCGAACACCTGCAACGACGGTCACGACGCCACCTGTGTCGGAACGAATGTGGAGGGCGGTCACACCGGCGGTCTGGTCGCCGCCGACCTGTGGCTGAAGCATTGGATGCCCATGATCCTGAACTCCCCCGCCTACAAGGACGGGCAGATGCTCGTCGTCGTCACCTTCGACGAAGCCTCCACCAGCGACGCGACCGCCTGCTGCAACGAGCAGCCCGGTCCCGACAACGCCAACCCCGGCTTCCCGCCGCTGCTGGCCCAGCTCGGCGGCAAGCCGCCGACGGGCCCCGGCCAGTACCCCGGCGGCGGCAAGGTCGGCGCGGTGCTGTTGAACTCGAAGCTGATCGCACCTGGCAGCGTCAATGACACGCCCTACAACCACTATTCCGCGCTGCGCAGCTACGAGGACCTGCTGCGCATCACCACCGGCGGCTCCGACGGCAAGGGCCACTTGGGCTTCGCCGGTCAGTCCGGCCTGCGCGCCTTCGGTGACGACGTCTTCAGCCGTCGGTAGTCCAGGCGCGCTGTAGCTTTCGTCGAATGCGGCGATGGGGTGGCAGCCCGGTGCAGCCACCCCATCAGAGGTGAACGAGCGCAGTCATCGGAGCCAGTC
This sequence comes from Nocardia heshunensis, assembly GCF_054782115.1. Classification (NCBI taxonomy): domain Bacteria; kingdom Bacillati; phylum Actinomycetota; class Actinomycetes; order Mycobacteriales; family Nocardiaceae; genus Nocardia; species Nocardia heshunensis. The sequence goes on from NZ_BAAGTC010000031.1 coordinate 55,997, forward strand.
CCAGTGCGGCGAGGGCGGTCTCGGCCCGGGCCGCATCAGCGCCGCCCGCCAGGATGCCGGTCCGGGCCGATTGGTAGCGGCAGCCCGCGGCATCGAATGTGGTCGCGGTGGCGAGCAAGCGGTCACGGTCCTTGTCGAGCAGGGCTTCGGCCCGGTCGATGATGGCCGTGGCCACCGGGTTTCCGAGCACGGCGAGGCGGGCCGCGGCGAGATCGGCCGGGGCGTCCGGGGTTCCGGACAGGGCCGACGCCTCGGCATGCAGAGCCGCATACCAGGGGAACCAGGCACCGGTGACACTCGCGCGAGCCTGATCCAGTGTCAGGTCGGTGCGTTCGAGAGCATCGATCGGCTGGCCGTGGTGCAGCATCAGCAGCGCGTCGAAGACCGCCTGATAACCCTCGGCGTCGGCGGCGGGCGTACCGAGTTGCTGTAGCACACCGGTCCATTCGCGTTCGGCGTCGAAATCATCGCGCAGACCGTGGACCATCCGCACCCCGGCCACCGCGGCCCCCAGGGCCGAACGCGCCGGGCGATCCTCGCGTTGCCACGCCTCGAGGAAGCGCGCACCGTGGGCAAGAACCTCATCGACATTGCCCGCCAACGCATCCGCTACCAGCAGCCGACTGGTGGCGGTATGACCGACCTCCGCGAGCATCGGATGCTCGGCAAGCTGCCTACCCCACCGCCTCGCCCCGCTCAGATCCCCTGCGCCGAGCCCGAATTCGGCAGCCTGCTCCAGCGCATCGATCAGCTCGTGGGTCGCGATCGGGCTGTCCGGAGTGGTCGACAACAACCGGATCCGCCGCCGAGCCGTCGCCGCGGCGGCCGCGAGCTCCCCGGCGCGGCTCTGCGCAGCGGCCAGCGCATCGAGTGCAGCAGATTCGGCCAACGGATCCCGCGTGCCGCGTGCGAGCTCCACGGCACGCTCTGCGAGCGAAACCGCCTCACCCACACCGCTATTCGAGCCATCGGGCACCGCGCCCACCGGCTCGCCGAGTACAACGGCCTCGGCCAAGGCGATGGCCGCGCGGGCATGCGCCCCGCTTAGGTCGGACTCCGCAGGGGCGGTGAGCTGTTGCGCCTCGGTGAGGAGGCCGAGCACGTCCTGACGGGGCGGCAGGTGCTCGAACTTGCCCCGGAATCGGTGGGCCGAGGCGGCGGCGGTGGCCAGATCGGTGGAAGCACCGGCGGAATCGCCTGCCCGCTGGGCGAATTCGGCGGCGGCGCGGTACATCCCGTACATGTCATCGCCGTTGCCCTGGCATCCGGCGGCCGCGGCGGCGTGCCGCAGGAGTTCCGCGGCAGCTGTCGGGTCGTCGGCAAGGTAGGCGGCCTGCGTGAAACGCCATTGGGATTCGCCGGTGAAGTGCCGGGCGAACAGCAGGTGCGCGAAATGGCGGGTGAGCCGATAGGCGTCGGCGCGTCGGTCCGGTTGTTCGCCCGCCCAGCCCAGGGCGGCACGGAAATCGTCTGCGGCGGTGTCGAATCGGGGTCGCCAGTCGCCGCGCACCACCGACAGGGCCGCGGCTTCGGTCACGCACCAGCGCAGATGTCCGGCGCGGGTGTCGGCGACCTCACCGGCCGCCTCGAGTTGTTCGAGTCCGTACTGTCGAATGGTCTCCAGCGCTCGGAACTGGGTACCGGTTGTCGTGTCCGTCACCACGAGCAGGCTCTGTTCGACCAGGCGCGCCAGTCCCGCTGCGACAGCACCCTTCTCACCACCGGTCACCTCGGCGGCCGCGTCGACGGGGAAGGCGGTCATGAAGACCGACACCCGGCGCAGCAGCGCCTGGTCTTCCGGGTCGAGCAGGGCGTGGCTCCAGTCCAGGGCCGCGCGCACCGACCGGTGCCGGTCATCGCTGCGAGCCCCACCGGACAGCATGCGCAGCTGATCGTCCAATCCCGCTGTGAGGCCGTCCAATCCGAGGCTGGTCCAGCGGGCGGCCGCGAGTTCGATCGCCAGCGCCACTCCGTCCAGGCGTTCGCAGAAGCTCGCAACCTGGTCACGCATGGCTTGGTTGGGCGGCCAGCCACCCGCCGTCGCACGGTCCATGAACAGGTCGACCGCGTCCGAAGCGCCTTCTCCCGCAAGCGACATCGGCGGCACGCTGTAGGCGCGCTCGAACGGCACCATCAGCCGGGCGCGGCTGGTGGCGAGCACACTCATGCCCGGGCAGGCCTCGAGCAGCTGCTCCACGAAGGGGGCGACCCCGTCGCGCACGTGCTCGCAATTGTCCAGCACCAGTAGGGCATTGCGGTCGGCCAGTGCCGAGAGCAGTACACGATCGAAGCTCCGGCCCGGCTGCTCGCCGAGACCGAGGGCCATGGCCACGGTCCCCGCGACCACACACATATCCGGGCTGGCGACGGGCACCAGGTCGACGAACCAGACGCCGTCGGCGAAGTCCGCGGCCAGCTCCGCCGCCACGGCCAGCGCCAGCCGGGTCTTGCCGACACCGCCCGGCCCGACCGCGGTCACCTGCCGTTGGGTCTTGATCAGCTCGGCCAGTTCGCCGCGTTCGCGGGTGCGGCCGATGAACGAGGTCAAGGGTTTCGGCAGCGCGGGCGCGGGCTGCGGGCTCGCGGTGCGGGTCGCGGCGGCGTGCTGGGCCAGCGCCCGGCGGTCGGGCAGATCCAGTTTCCGCAGCAGTGACGAGACGTGGCTCTCCACCGTGCGCACCGAGATGAACAGTCGCGCCCCGATCTCGGCATTGCTGAGGTGCTCGCCCACCAGCCCCAGCACTTCCGCTTCGCGAGTGGAGATTTCCGACGTCACAGCCATGAACCCAAGTCTGCCGCAAGATCGCCCTCCGCACGGTACGGATGGATACCGAGTTCTCTCCGTGGTGGATTCCGTGGTCGGCACGGATGTGGGCGAGGGGTCTCGGAGGCGAAGCTGAATGCACACCGGAACCACCCCGATCACCAGGGCCGATCCGGACTCACGACCTTCAGGAGAAACCATGACCACGCTGGGCCTCAAGACCGTTCTGCACCCCGTCTCCGACCTCGCCGCCGCGAAGTCCGTCTACATCGCGCTGCTGGGTATCGAGCCGCAGACCGACTCCCCCTACTACGTCGGTTTCGATGTCGAGGGCCAGCACATCGGCCTGATGCCCGCCACCGCGCAGACCGCGACCTACCCGGTCTCCTACTGGCACGTCACCGACATCGAGGCCAAGCTCGCCGAGCTGACCGCCGCCGGGGCCACCGTCGATCAGGCCGCCCGCGAGGTGGGTGGCGGCCGTGTGGTCGCCACGGTCACCGACGCCGACGGCAACCTGCTGGGCCTCATCCAGGACCGCTAGCCACTCCCCTCCACCACTTCCCCACTCTCACAAAGGATTCCAGTCATGACCACCCAGAACACCACCAACAAGACCACCGTCGGCTTCAGCGACGCCGAGCGCGCCGCCATGAAGGCCCACGCCGCCGAACTCAAGACCGCCGCCCGCCGCTCGGCCAAGACCGCCAAGGCCGACGGCGAGCAGGACGTCCTCGCCAAGATCGCCGAAATGACCGGCACTGACCGCGAGATCGCCGAACGCCTCCACACCCTCATCAAGACCGTGGCCCCCGAACTCACCTGCAAAACCTGGTACGGCATGCCCTCCTACTGCCGCGACGGCAAGATCGTCTGCTTCTACCAGCCCGCCGCCAAGTTCAAATACCGCTACGCCACCCTCGGCTTCAACGACCCGGCCAACCTCGACGACGGCGACATGTGGGCCGTCACCTACGCCCTCCAGTCCATGACCCCCGAAGTCGAATCCCGCATCACCACCCTGCTGACCAAGGCCCTGAGCTGAGTGATCGGTTGTCGGCAAGGGCCGCCGCAGTCCGGTCGGCGCGCCCTCCGGCGGCCCCGGGCGTCTCGGATCATCGGGATGTCCGGCTGAGCACTTACCATCCCTGTTACGATCCGTAATATGAAGGCTAATACGTCGCTAAGCCTCGATGGCACCATCTTGGAGCAGTCCAAGGAGGTCGCCGCGGCACTCGGCATCACCTTCTCCGCATTTGCCGAGGCCGCGCTGCGCGACAAGCTGCTGACCAGTGCGGCCCACATCGCCGCCGATTTCGAACGCGCCCAAGGCCGTGACACCGCCGAACACTTCGCCGCCGCGGAAGCCGAACGCGCCGCGATGGCCGAGGCAATCCGCACAAACGGTGCTGCGTGGTAACCGCTGCCACTCCTGCGCACGGCGAACTCTGGCACTACCTGCCCACCATCGCGGGCCGCGAGAAGCCCTCCAGCCTCGGCGGCGATCGCGTGTTGATCCTGTCCCGCACCGCGGCAAACGCAATCCTGCCAACGGTTCTCGCCGTTCCCGTCGAGCTGACTCCCAAGATGCCCGGCCTGGCGGTCCCCTTCTCCGACGCCGATCCCCTGCCCGGGCTGTCCGCAGTCGTCTACCGCATCACCCCGGTATATCGCCCCTGGCTGCAGCAGCGCATCGGCGTCATCAACGAATCCACGTTGCGCCAGGTTGTCGGCGCCCTGGTAGGCCTGGTCGCCCCTGACGCGGTGTTCTCCCCCGAACGCTGAGCCAGCACTACCCGAGCTGATTTCCGGCTTTCCCCATAACCTTTCGTGTTCTATGGTTCTTCCGTGATTCTCTTCAATGGAAAGGGCGCCGTGCGCCCCTGCCGGTGATCCCCGGCCCGTGGCCGGCTCCCGAGAACTCGGACGACCGGACCACGTATCTCGCTCACGCTCTCAGCCTCATGGCATTACACGGCCCCGGCCCTTGGCCGAGAGGCGGCAGGCCGCTCCCCGATGAATTACCGTCCCAAGACTCGTTTCTGACCACGACGGTTCATGACGGTGTGTTCACGCATCACTTCACCGCCGATAACGAATCCGCGCCGGCTACCTCACTGGTCGCCGACATTACCGAGGTCATCGCCGCACCCAGCAGCGACGCGATGACCGTGCTGCACGACCGGCTGGCCGGCTGCCGGGCCCTCGACATCGCGGATGACATGGTCCGGGAACTCCGTGGACGCGAACTCCCGACCGGGGAGCTGCGTAGTTTGGCCCGGGCTCTGGCCGAGTGCGGCACCCGCCGCAACGCGGTTGCCGTCGGCATCATCATTCTGGGAGTGGCCGGAGACCAGCGGGATCGCGAATTATTGCTCACCCTGGGGCATTTGGAGGACTTGACCCTCTACGCTGCCGTCGCCCTCGCGAACACCCAGCCCGATCGTGACAGCGCACTTCATCACCTGGCACGAAACGTCGACGGCTGGGGGCGCATCCACACCGTGGAACGTCTTGCCGGAACCCAAGATCCAGCTATCAAGGCGTGGCTGCTGCGGGAGGGCTTCCGGAATTGCATCATGAACGAGTACCTCGCCCACCTCGCCGCCACCACCGGTGGGCTCTACCACGCGCTCCTCGAATCCGATGTCGACGCCGAACTACTCGACGGTGCCGCCGACATCATCGACGCCCTGGTGTCATGGGGTGGTCCGGCAGCCGATATCAGGCACTACCCCGACGCCCTACCGGTTCTCGGTCGTTTCGGTGAACTGTTGGACTCCGCTCCCCCGAACCTCACCCGAATCGGCGCGGCGCACGGACTGAAGTTCCTACTGCGGAAAGAGCTTCCGCCTGAATTGGACTGGCCACCGGCCGCGGTATCGCGGCTGCGCGACCACTACTCGGCGCTGCTCTCCCGGTCCGACTGGTCCGACCACGTCAGATCCGTACTCGCCACTCCCGATAGCGAGTTCGAACTCAACCGGGCATTGCAATGCTCCGAATCCGTGGGTATCGACGCCTACCCGTACGCTCTCGCACGCCTCCGCACTGGCGTGCGCAGCGGTTACACGTGGCAATGGGTGGCCAAGAGGACACCCGCCGAGGACTTGGGCGACTTCGCCAGGCTGGCGCAGGAACAGTTGCCGCTGGACGAGATCGCGAGCGGACCGCTGCCACTGGGCGAGAGCCGATCCCTTTGGCTACCCGACGACCACATCCTCGAGATGGTTCTCGCACGTCTGGACCACGCATCGCGGGCGGCGGGAGCGCCCTTGCTGCGGGCCGGGATTCGCGGCCGCACCGTGCGATTGCGCGACGTGACCATTAATGCGCTGGAACGGATCTACGGCCCGGATCTGCCCGCCGACGTCCGTGAATGGGTCGGCGCGGCCGCCGTCATCGAACCCGACGACACGGTGCGCGACAAACTCATGAAACTGCTCGAGCGAGCTCTCTTGGACCTCGACGAATAAATGGGATGCGGAGGCTGCAGCCCCGTGGTTACAGTGCTCGGCATGTGGCTGCAGCTCTTCTCCTGAGCATTCTTCGTTTGTGACGCCCGGCGGTCCGTTGTGACCGCGCCTGTGGCATTTCCGATTCCGACCGGCGATCGAATCCGGTTAGTCGGTCACACATACCCCTAGGAGGACTCATGCCTGAGCGCTTTTCGCTGCCCGAAATCCCTGCCGAGGACCCTGCCGAACGCCCGTTGTCGCGGCGGGAACGGCGGGGCAAGGGTGATAAGAAGCAGCAGACCACCGCTAACGGCAAGGTGCATGATGCCGGTCGGGCCGCGGTGCCAGCTGCCAAGCATATGAATTATCGACGCGGCTGATGAGAACGGCCCGTTGGGTTTCCGGAGCGGAAATCCAACGGGCCGTTACCGTTTCGAGCGTCAGCTGAGCCAGGCGCGCTGGGTGGCGGCGGTGCCGCGCACCTCTTCGAGCTGCTTGACCACCTGGGTGCCCGCGGTGCCGCCGCGCGCATTGCGGGAGGCGATGGAGCCCTGGACGGTGAGGACCTCACGGACGCCCGGGGTGAGCGCGGGGTCGACCGCCGCGAATTCCGCGTCGGTGAGTTCGTCGAGGCCGACGCCGCGCGACTCCGCCGCGCGGACGCAGCCGCCCGCCGCCTCGTGGGCGACGCGGAACGGAACGCCCTGGCGGACAAGCCATTCGGCAATATCCGTGGCGAGGGTGAAACCGGCCGGGGCAAGCTCGGCCATGCGGTCGGTGTGGAAGGTCAGGGTGGAGACGAGACCCGCGATCGCCGGGAGCAGCAGTTCCAGCTGGGCGACCGAATCGAAGACCGGTTCCTTGTCTTCCTGCAGGTCACGGTTGTAGGCCAGCGGCTGGGCCTTCAATGTCGCGAGCAGGCCGGTGAGGTTGCCGATCAGGCGGCCCGCCTTGCCGCGGGTGAGCTCGGAGACATCCGGGTTCTTCTTCTGCGGCATGATCGAGGAGCCGGTGGACCAGGCGTCGGCGAGGGTGATGTAGCCGAATTCCGGTGTGCTCCAGATGATGACCTCTTCGGCCATGCGGCTCAGGTCGACGGCGATCATGGACAGCACGAACGCGGCCTCGGCGGCGAAGTCACGGGACGAGGTGGCGTCGATGGAGTTCGCGGCCGAGGAGTCGAAGTTCAGTTCGGCGGCAATGGCTTCCGGGTCCAGGCCCAGCGACGAGCCCGCGAGCGCGCCGGAACCGTAGGGGGACACCGCGGCCCGCTTGTCGAAGTCGCGAATCCGGTCGATGTCACGCAGCAGCGGATGCGCGTGCGCCAGCAGGTGATGCGCCAGCAGTACCGGCTGCGCCGCCTGCAGGTGCGTCTTGCCGGGCATGACCGCGTCCGGGTGCGCGGCGGCCTGCTCGACCAGCGCATCGACGACATCCAGCACGCCGGAGCCGATACGCCGCACCGCATCCCGCAACCACATACGGAAAAGCGTCGCCACCTGATCGTTGCGCGAGCGGCCCGCACGCAGACGCCCGCCGAGCTCGGTGCCGACCCGGTCGATCAGCCCGCGCTCGAGCGCGCCGTGCACATCCTCATCGGATTCCAGCGGACCGAACGCACCGGAATCCACATCGGCGGCAAGGGAATCCAGTCCGGCGAGCATGCCCGCCAGATCGGATTCCGAGAGCAGCCCGGCCTTGTGCAGCACGCGCGCATGCGCCTTGGAGGCGCGCACGTCGTACGGTGCGAGCACCCAGTCGAAGTGCGTCGACTTGCTCAGCGCCGCCATCGCCGCGGCCGGGCCGGACGCGAAACGTCCACCCCACAGCGCGCCTTCGTTCGTGCTGCCGCCCTCGGTCATAGCGTGTCGTCTCCTCGCGGTTTCGTCGCGGTCATCAGAATGTGTTCGCCCATACCGGCCTTCGCCGCTTCCGGGACGCTGCGGCCGTGGTCTTCGAGCAGGGCGACCGGGTCACCCTCGGTCACCAGCCACTGGTGCATGGCGAACCAGTCGCGGGGGTCGTGGCGGTCCTCCCACGGGTACCACAGGTTCTCCAGGTCGATCTGGATTCCGGCCTCCGCCATGACCTTCTGCCGCCGTTCCCGGTATTCGTCGGCCATGTCGTTGCCCCGGCCCAGGTTCAGCGCGAACCGGCTGCCGGGTGCGCTGAGTTCGAGCACCTGCTCGAGCAAGCGGTTCTGGGCGTCGCCCGGCAGATACCGCAGCAGTCCTTCCGCCAGCCAGGCGGTCGGCTGCTCCGGTTCGAAACCCTTGTCCAGCAAGGCCTTCGGCCAGTCCTGCCGCAGATCGATGGCCACCTCACGACGGTCGGCGGCGGGTTCGTCGTCGGCCAGCGCACGCGCCTTGAACGCCAGCACCTTCGGCTGATCCAGCTCGAAAATCCGCGTGCCCGATGGCCATTCGAGCCGGTAGGCGCGAGCATCGAGCCCGGCGGCCAGGATCACGATCTGCCGGATCCCGGCGCGCACGGCGGCGGCGAAGTACTCGTCGAAGTACACCGTCCGCGCGATCAGCACACTGCCCATCGACCAACCGCGCAGATCACCGTCGGTGAAGCTCTGCCCGGACAGGGACCCGGCCATGAGGTTGTTCCAGCCCGGTGAAGCCACCGCGCCGACCAGCTTCGCCGCGTACGGATCCCGGAACAGGGCGTCCTCGCGGCTGGTCTCGTAGGCGCGAATCGCGGCCACGCCGAGGGCGGTCGCGCCCACGCTCTCCGTGATGTCCCAACTGTCGTCATCGGTTCGCATGGGCGCGTCTCCTTCGGCCGAGGTCTCGGTCGCGAGGCTACTACTTGCTGTTGAGATCCCGACGCGCCGCGACCTTGGAGGACAGGCCGTGGATCTGGACGAAGCCCTTGGCCAGCGACTGGTCGAAGGTGTCGCCCTCGTCGTAGGTGGCGAGGTTGAAGTCGTAGAGCGACTCGTCGGAGCGACGGCCGTTGACGACCACGCTGCCGCCGTGCAGGACCATCCGCACATCACCGGACACGTGCTGCTGGGTCTCGGCCACGAAGGCGTCCAGCGCGCGCTTGAGCGGCGAGAACCACAGGCCGTCGTACACCAGCTCGCCCCAACGCTGCTCGACCTGACGCTTGTAGCGGCCCAGCTCGCGCTCGACGGTGACGGCTTCCATCTCCTGGTGCGCGGTGATCAGCGCGATCGCACCCGGGGCCTCGTAGATCTCGCGGCTCTTGATGCCGACGAGGCGGTCCTCGACCATGTCCAGCCGGCCCACGCCCTGACGGCCGGCGCGCTGGTTCATCTCGGTGATGGCCTCGAGCATGGTGACCGGGCGGCCGTCGATGGCGACCGGGACACCCTTGTCGAAGGTGACGATGAGCTCGTCGGGGGCTTCGAAGTTGACGGTCGGGTCGACGGTGTAGTCGTAGACGTCCTTGGTCGGCGCGTTCCACAGGTCCTCGAGGAACCCGGTCTCGACCGCGCGGCCCCACAGGTTCTGGTCGATGGAGAACGGCGACTTCTTGCTCACGTTGATCGGCAGGTTGTTCTGCCCGGCGAACTCGATGGCCTTCTCACGGGTCCAGGCGTAGTCGCGGACCGGAGCGATCACCTTCAGGTCGGGCGCGAGCGCGCCGATGCCGACCTCGAAGCGAACCTGGTCGTTGCCCTTACCGGTGCAACCGTGCGAAACGGTGTCGGCGCCGTGGTATTCGGCGGCCTCGACCAGGTGCTTGACGATCAGCGGCCGGGAGATGGCCGAGACCAGCGGGTAGCGACCCATGTAGAGGGCGTTGGACTGGATGGTCGGCAGGCAGTACTCGTTGGCGAACTCGTCGCGCGCGTCCACCACGATGGACTCGACCGCGCCGCAGTCCAACGCGCGCTGGCGCACGTCGTTCATGTCCTCGCCACCCTGGCCCAGGTCGATGGCGACGGCGACAACCTCCGCGCCCGTCTCCTTGGCGATCCAGCTGATGGCGACACTGGTGTCCAGCCCGCCGGAGTAGGCGAGTACGACGCGCTTGGTCATAGTCCGTGTGCTCCTCGATTGTGCGTGTGGGTCTCGGGCCGGCGCGCTGCGCCGCATGCCGTTACCGGCTCTGTCTTCCGCCGAATACAGACTGCGTGGCGCGCTCCGTCATCCTGCAAATGATTATGCACGACGATGCAATCCCATTCATAACCGGGTCCCGACCAACCGGTCCCATCCTTGCACCGGGACGTTTCGAGGAATACAGTACGGACGTACGGTTTGGGATATTCGAGCTGATCGGAGCGACCCGTGTGGGATCCGGACAAGTACCTGGCCTTCGACGACCTGCGGGCGCGGCCGTTCTTCGACCTGGTGAATCGAGTGGGCGCGACGCAGCCGCGGCGGGTGGCGGATCTGGGGTGTGGGCCCGGGAATCTGACCGTCACCCTGAGGCAGCGGTGGCCGGGAGCGGCGCTGGAGGCGTTCGATTCGTCACCCGAAATGGTCGCCGCGGCAAAGGAACACGGGATCGACGCGACCGTCGCCGATGTGCGGGATTGGCTGCCCGCGCCGGATACCGACGTGGTGGTGACCAATGCCGTGCTGCAGTGGGTACCGGATCACCTTGCGCTGCTGCCGGGTTGGATCGAGGCGCTACCGGCGGGCGCGTGGTTCGCGCTGCAGGTTCCCGGAAACTTCGACGCGCCTTCGCATCTCGCCATCCGGGAGCTGGCTTCCTCGGATCGCTGGAACGGAAAACTGGGTGCGGCAGGAATTCTCAACCGTGAGGCGGTACCGGATCCGGCCAGGTACGCGGCGGTGCTGACCGATGCGGGCTGCCGGGTCGACGCCTGGGAGACGACATATCTGCAGCCGCTGAGCGGTCCCGATCCGGTGCTCGAATGGGTGACGGGCACGGCGCTGCGCCCGGTCCGCGATGCCTTGGACGACGCCGACTGGCAGGCTTACCGCGCCGAGCTGGCCCCGATCCTGCGGGTCGCCTATCCCGAGCAGCCCGACGGCACCACCTGGCTGCCGTTCCGGCGGGTGTTCGCGGTCGCGCACAAGAACGACTGATTCGCGAGCGGCCAATTAAGGGGCGACCGGTCGGCTCGAAAGCCGACAAATGTCCGAAAAGCCGCACATAGCCGGGTTTTCCGATCACATCCGGCCGGGCTGTGTCACGCTGAAGATCATCACTCCCGCGCACACGGAGGATTCAGCCATGCTCTCGACACTCGCCCAGAACGTCGGCACCCTCGGCCACGACATCCTGTCCCTCGGCTCGGCCGCACTGCAGTTCGCGCAGGACCTCATCACCTCCGGCGGCACCGGCGGCGGGGGCGGTGGCACCTACCCACCCGGCCAGTACCCGCTCAACTGAACTAGGGGCTAGGGCAATCGGTCGTCAACGGTGCGTTGCGCAGCGCGGAGTCGATCAGCTGTCGCAGCGCACCGTCGATCGGCTCCTGACCGTGCGAGACCGTCCGGCCGGGGCAGAAGGATTGAATACTGGCGTTGGTCGCGCCGGGGAGCGGATTCTTTTCCGCGCCCGCGCTTTCGGAGAAGAAGTGGTACGCGGTGAGACCGGGCGGCACCGCGGGATCCGCGTTGAGTTGAGACAGGAAATCCGAGCCCGGGACCATATCGCGGCAGCCCGGTGACACCGGCGCGCAATCTCTGGCCAGATCGTCGCCCTGCTCCGGGGAGCCATAGTCGACGTACGTGCCGATCGAGTCGATACCACCCAGGAATTTCACGTAGTACCGCTGTGTGAGCCCGCCCATCGAATGCCCGACCAGGTCCACCCGCGCCGCGCCGGTCTGCTGACGAATCCCGGCCACCTTGTCAGCCAGCGCCTGCGCGGAATCCGAAATCGCCGCTGTGCCAGTGGGATTCCCGTTCAGCACCATCGAGAACGCGGTGTAGCCCTGCTCGGTGAGCCACGCGCGCAAGCTTTCCAGCCGCCCCTCGTCCGCCGCGATCCCGCCGATCACCAGAACCGGGTCACGCGGTGGACCATCCGCTTCGGCAATCCCGTTCTGCCCCAGCAGAATTCCGGCTGCCGCGCACAGAGCGCTCGCGGTCGAGCATGCGATTCGTACCAGGGAGGACATCAACCAACCTTCACGGAGAACCCGACCGCCATGTCCGCCCGACCCTACCAACGCGGGCGGCACGACGGTCGACCGCAATAACCGGGGCACGCGAACCGAATCCGCGAACCGTCCGCCACCATCGCGAGGCCCCGTACGATCGATCGGGTGGCCATCGCCCAGCTGGGACTCATTTCCTTGAATTGCGCCGACGAGGTTGCGCTGGCGGAATTCTGGGCCGCACTGCTCGGCGGCGAGATCGTCTATCGCGAGGACACCATGGCGGTGGTCCATGCCGAACGCGGTGTGCTGTCGATGATCCGGGTGCCGGGGTACCGGCCGCCGACCTGGCCCGACGGTGTCGCCCCGGCATCCGTTCATCTGGATCTCGTGGTCGCCGATCTCGATATCGGCGAACGGGAGGCGGTGCGACTGGGCGCTCGTCGGGCGGAAGTGCAGCCCGGGCCCGACCGCTGGCGGGTGCTGCTCGACCCGGCCGGGCATCCGTTCTGCCTCGTCGCCCATATTCCGCTGCTGCCGTTGGGTCCGAAGACCTAGGACCACAGTTCCGGTTGGAGCACGTGGACCCAATCGGCGGGCCACGTGGCAAGAGCGATGATCACCATGATGACCAAATGCACCGGGGCGGCAGTGCTTTCCTTCGGGCCATGGTGGTTGATGATGTGGGTGACCACCGCGCCGGTCAGCACGAGGATCAGAACGGCGGCGGCGAGAAATCGGCTCTCGTGATACGGGAGGACCAGCAGGACCGCGCAGACGCCCTCGAGTCCGCCGACCACGTAGCGGAACCAGGCGGGCCAACCCCACTCCGGGAACTTCTCCGAGTAGGCGGGGCCGAAAAACGTTGGGCCGGGCCAGAATTTGGTCACCGCCCCCGCCAGGAACTCGAGGGCGACGAACCATAGGAAGGCGGTGGCGACCCAGCCGGGCCAGGTGTGCGCGATAGTCATACCTACCCGACCGAATACCCGGCCGAAATGTGACCGCGCGCCGAAAGATCACTGCGCGCGGGCGGTCCCGGGCCACAGCAGATACGAACGCGACAGGGCCAGCGCGGTCGCCAGCAGCGCGGTCCCGAAGTACACCGGCAGCAGGTGGATGAAGGCCGTGTAGTGGATGGCCAGGTGCACGGTCAGCGCGGCCGCGGATCCGGAGAACGCCGCGCCTGCGAGCGTCCACCACACCCATGCCTCGCCTTGCCGCCAACCCCACAGCCCGAGCAGCATGATCGCCACCCCGGTCGCGATCAACGCCCCGCCGAAGCCCGCTCGATCGTGCGCGATGAACGGCAGCAGATGGGAATTGGCGGCGCGCAGGGTGTCGGCGTCGGTCTGCAGGAAGGTCAAATCCGTCGGGACGAACACGCCTGTGAGGCCGACCGTGGAGATCACGATGCCACCGACGATCACGCCCGCACCGGTGCCGATTATCAGCAGTTGACCGATCAGCGCACGACGACGGATGGATTCGGGGCACTCCTCCCGCGGTGGGCGCCAACGCGCCGGGCCGGGCCGTTCCCGCACGGCGAGAACGAACATCGGAAATAAGACCACCGCCACGGCCACGTGCAACGGCTCGACGAATCCGATTCCCAGGAAATAGAACAGCGTCGGAAATCCCACCAACCCGGACAACAGATACGCCGTTCGCGCCCACGCCCGACCCATCCGAATCCCACCCCAGGCCAGCCCCACATACAGAAACCCAATGGCAATCATGTTCCCCGCCATGGTAATTCGATCATGCTGCAGGAAATGCACCAGATGATGGTTGATCCCGTGCAGCCCCTCGACATCCGTACCGAGATAGTCCCGGTCGTACCAAAGCAACACCGGCCCCAACGTGATCGCCCCGGCCCCCAGGCCCGCGGCGATCATCCCGACCCCGACCAGCACTCCCCAGAACCAACCGGGCCACCCGCGTGGATCCCACGGCACCTCCCGCATTGCCGGTGCGGGCGGCGCGGTCGGTGTCGCCGCCTCGATCACCCGGTTGAACCAGTTCGGCCCGGATTCAATGAGCACGGCCGGGGTCGCCAGCACTGTCGCCACTGGATCCTCCAGTGCGGTCAGGGCTTTCGCGATATCCGGCTCGGTGAGATAGATCCGGTCCGGCGCGTCGCCGACGATCACCTCGTCGACAGCATCCGACAAGTCCGCCGCAACACCGGCATCCGCGACCCGCGCCACCACCCGGCATTCCCGCCCCCGCGCGGCATCCCGCACCGCCTCAACCTGATCTGCCGTCACCGGCCCCACCTCGAGCACCGTCGCCCCTTGCACCGCGAGCACCCGAATCGCGTCCCGCGCCACCGCAACCGGCACCACCGCCCCGAACCGTCCCACCCACTCCCCCGGCGGCTCCGCATGATCGAACACCCGCTTGATGACCACCCCACCATTCGGCAGCCCGATCAACATCGACAAAAACCGCAATGCCCCCACCTGCGCCCGCCGCTCCCCGAGCACCGAGCTCGCCAATGGTCGCAACGGGTGATACGTCCAATCCGGCACGCGCCCATCCTCACACACCCGACCCACACAACCTGCCCAACGCGCAACCCACCTCGGCCCGGTAGTTCGTCGAACTGGTCACCAATGTCAATTCCGGTCGAGCGCGCTGCTTTCCGGGACGGGTGAGAGGCGGTAGGCGGTGCCGTCGCTGATCACGTGCCCGGCGGTGGGTGGCGGGAAATGGGTGCCCAACATCAGGGTTCGGGTGTCTGCGAGGGATGCGAGCAGGGTGCGGCGGGAGCTTTCGGACTGGTGCGGGTCGATGTCGACGCAGGAACCGATGGCGGGGTGGGCGAGTTGGATGGGGTGGTGGATGCAGTCGCCGGTGATCAGCGCCGACTCTCCCTGGCTGGTCACGTGGACGGCCAGATGGCCGGGGGTGTGACCGGGCACCGGAAGCAGTCGCAGACCCGGGATGATCTCGGCTCCCTCGGCAGGGAGGTCGACGAGATCGAGCTGTCCGGCCTGCTCAACCGGGATCACCGAATCTCGAAACATCTGCGCGCGTGCTTCTTCCATGTCATAGGTGGCCCAGAACTCGCGCTCGACGCGGGAGGTGAGGTAGCGCGCATGGGGGAACGTCGGGAGCCACGTGCCGTTCACTGCCCGGGTGTTCCAGCCGACGTGGTCGGCGTGCAGGTGGGTGAGGATGACGAGATCCACTGAGTCGGGCGGGAATCCGGCGGCCGTGAGGCGCTCCAGGTAGTCGGTTTCCAACATGTGCCAGGCGGGATTGGCCCGCTGCTTGCCGTTTCCGACACCGGTGTCGACGAGAACACGCTGTCCGCCCAGGACGAACGCGAAGCTGTGGCTGTCCAGACGCAGGATGCCTTCGTGGTCGGCGAAGTCAGGCGTCAGCCAGCGCTGCCCGCGCACCACTTCCGGGGTGGCGTGCGGCAACAACCAGGCTCCGGTCGCGGGCGGCAGCGGCACTTCGTCGATGCGTCGCAGGGTCACCTCGCCTACGGTCCAGGAAGGAATCGACGTGGTCGTATCGGCTGGCGTGGACATCGAGCCTCTTCCCATTAAAGCAATCGGTTAGCTTTAATGCACAGTAGCTCCCGCAGCCGAATAAACGCAAACCCTTTGCTTTAAGCTGGCCCTGTGAGTCGAAAGGCAATGGTCCGCCCCGGCGGCCGCAGCGCACGGGTGCAGGCATCGGTACACGCGGCCGTCCACGAGCTCGAATCGGAGGTAGGCCGCGAAGCCCTCACCATCCCGCTCGTGGCCGCCCGTGCGGGCGTCACCCCCTCGACCATCTACCGACGCTGGGGCGATCTGCAAGAACTACTGTCGGACGTAGCCGTCGAACGCCTGCGCCCCGACACAACCCCCCAGGACACCGGCACCCTCGAATCCGACCTCGCCGCTTGGGCCGAACAATTCCTCGAGGAAATGGCAGCCCCCATCGGCCGCGCCTACATCCGCGACGCCCTCCTCGGCTCCCCCGACAGCACCAACGCCGGCCAATGCTCCGCCTACGCAGCCGAGCAAATCACCCTCATCCTCACCCGCGCCACCACCCGAGGCGACCACACCCCAAACGTGGAAACAATCCTCGACCACGTCGTAGCCCCCATCATGTACCGCATCCTCTTCCGCCCCGACAACCTCACCCCCACCCTCGCCCGCCACTTGGTAACCGAACTACTCTCCGCCCCGACCACAGCTTCTCAGCACCCGAAGGAATGTCGGTGAGCTTCAAGGGAGATCGGTCGTAGCAGTGTCGGACCACCGGTGGCCGGACCGAACAACCGCGTCAGTGGCGTCTCCACGCGAACACCGTGTGGATGCTGGCGTGGGTTGCACCGGTCAGCTGGACAGGCGGGTGATGAAAGCCGTGATGTTGGCATACACTCGCTCGGCCTTCTGTTCGGCGGTGAGGTCTTCGCGGTATCGGACACCCATCGATGGACGCTTCATGTTGCGTGCGTACAGCGAACAGGACAGGTCGGTGCACATGTAGGTGCCGATCGTATTGCCTCGGCGCCCGGACTCGCCGGTCTTGGCCGCGGTCATCAGGGAGACTGCGTTGCCGGTATGGGTAGTCAGGCAGATGGTGCACATCTGTGCCCGGGAATGATGGATCGGTCCATCCCAGGAAGTCCAGATCGTCCCATGGCTGGAAGGCGAGGTTGCGCGGGATATGGAGCCGCTGAGCATCGCCCTTGGAGCAGTTGACGAATGAGGATCTGATTTCGCGTTCGGCGATCGGTTCCATGACGGGTCCTTCGGGATCGTTGCGGAGCACAGCCGGTCATTCCCGTCGGGAGAGCGGGTTGCATTACCTCGCGGGTAATCGTTTCTGGCGGTGGGGTGTTGGAGACTCGGTGCGGGATCGGCGAGATCCATTGCTCCAGTAGGAAGGCCCTCTCATGCCGTACATCACCGTCGCCGCAGACGTGAAACTCTTCTACAAGGATTGGGGCACAGGGACTCCCGTGGTTTTTCTGCATAGCTGGTCGTTGAGTTCGGCTATGTGGCAGTACGAGATGGCTCGGCTGACTGAGGCGGGGGTGCGGGCTGTGGGGTATGACCGGCGCGGGCATGGGCGGTCCGAACAGCCTTGGGGTGGATACGATTTCGATACATTGGCCGATGATTTGCAGGCCGTGTTGGAGCAGTTGGATCTGTGGGAGGTCACGCTGGTCGGGCACTCCACCGGTACCGGGGAGATCGTGCGGTATTTGGCGCGGCACGGGTCCGAACGGGTGGCTCGTATCGTGCTGGTGGCCTCGGCGCTGCCGTATATGACGAAGACCGAGGACAATCCGCTCGGGATGGAGCCTGAGAGCTTCGATGCGCTGCGGGCGATGTGGAGCAGTGATGTTCCGGGGTGGATTCGGGCGGTCTCGGAACCGTTCTTCGGGGTGGGGCTGCCGGGGAACACCATCTCGCAGGAGTTGATCGATTGGTCGGTGGCCGACGCCAACGCGGTGGCGGTGAATGCCATGCTGGATCTGAGCCACACCGTGACCGAGACCGATCATCGTGACGATCTACGCGCCATCGATGTGCCCGCACTCGTCGTGCACGGCGCGGACGACCCTTTCAATCCGCTGGACCTGTGTGGTCGACTGACCGCCGAGCTCATTCCGGGCAGCGAGTTGAAGGTGTACGAGAACGCCTCCCACGGACTGCATCTGACCCATCTGGATCAGCTCAGCACCGACCTGCTCGAGTTCATCAAGCGGTGAACCGGCCGAGGGTGGCTACCGTGAGACCGTGAGAGCGTCGACGGCACACAGAACCCCGCGTCGTCGGCGAGTCGGACGAACGGAGGCGGGCTGACGGGCAGCCGGAGCGCGGCACTGTCGAGGTCGCGCGGGTAGGGACGGCGCAGGCGGGCGGTGCGGCCGCCGGGTTCCATGGGCGGAGTCGGCGGCTGGGGCGGGTAGTCCGGGACCCGGATCGGGTGCGGGACGGTGGCGTCGAACCAGCTCAGCACGGTTTGGCGTTCGGCGCGGAAGAGGACGCCGCCTGCAGACCAGTGTGCGGCGACGATGCGGCCGGAGAGCGCGACGGTGAGTTGGGTGAAACGGCCGCCGTACGGCTCGGGGGCGGATTCGGAGACGGCGTGGAAGCCGCAGGTGCAGTGCGGATCCGGGGCCGGGTGGGTGGCGCCGCGGCGGCATTCGGCGATGGCGTCGAGGGGGTAGGGGGCGCCGCCGGTGGCGGGGATGAACTTGTCACCCGCGGTGCGGTGGGCGACCTTGTGCGCCAGGATCACCCACACGCCGTCGTCGGTGCGACTCAGGCTCGGCTGGACGATGTCGGGGACTTCAGGGCGCTCGTGCGTCCCGGCCTCGAAGGATGCGATCAGTCCATAGCCTTCGCACATGCGCGTTCCTCGCTCGGGGATGTCCTTGCCAACGAGCGTACGCGCACGTCCCCGCACCGCTACCGCAATTATCCTGCGGCACAGTCTGATTCAGGCCAGCAGTTCGATCTTGGCGGCGAGTTCCGCGCCGGTCATGGGCTCGCGGGCGATGACGGCGATGGTGTCGTCACCGGCGATGGTGCCGACGATCTCCGGCAGCGCGGCACGGTCGAGGGCACTGGCGAGGAAGTGCGCAGCACCGGGTGGCGTGCGCAGCACCGCGATATTGCCACTGGCATCGGTGGAGACCAGCAGGTCGCCGAGGAGCTTCGAGAGTCGTTCGGTGCCGCCGGTGACACCACGCACGGGCGAACCGTCCTCGGGCACCACGTACACGCCCGCGCCGCCGTCCGCGGCACGCAGCTTCACCGCACCGAGCTCATCGAGGTCACGCGACAGGGTGGCCTGCGTGGTCTCGATCCCCTCGGACGACAGCAATACGGCCAGTTCGGATTGGCTGCGAACCTCGTGCTGCGACAGGATCGCGACGATCCGGGCCTGCCGCCCGGCGCGGGTGCGCGCGATGGCCGCACCCGCTCTGCCGGACGCCGGGGCGGGTGAGCGACGTTCGCCGCTGCTCACCCCTCACCTCGCTCGAAACGCTCGAGCAGCCACACCAGTAGCGCCTTCTGCGCGTGCAGCCGGTTCTCGGCCTCGTCCCAGACCGCGCTGTGCGGGCCGTCGATGACCTCGTCGGTGATCTCCTCACCGCGATGCGCCGGAAGGCAGTGCAGCACGGTCACATCCGACGCGGCGCGCGCCAGCAGCTCGGCGTTGACCTGGAAGGGACGGAACGGCGCGACCCGGTCGCGGCCGTCGTTCTCCTGGCCCATGGAAGTCCAGGTGTCGGTGACCAGCGCATCCGCGCCCTCGACGGCGGCCAGCGGATCACTGGTGAACGCGATCCGAGCACCGGTCTCGGCGGCCCGCTTCTGCGCGGCCTCCACGATCCAGCCGAACGGCTCGAAACCCTCGGGCGCGGCGATGGTCACGTTCATCCCCGCGGTGACACCGCCCAGCAGCAGCGAGTGCGCCATATTGTTCGCACCGTCACCGAGGAAGGTGAGATTACGCCCGCTCAGGTCGGAACCCTTGCGTTCGCGCAGCGTCTGCAGATCGGCCATCACCTGACACGGGTGGAACTCGTTGGACAGCGCATTGATCACGGGAACCGTTGCCGCCCCGGCCATCTCGTCCAGCCGCGCCTGCTCGAAGGTCCGCCACACAATGGCATCCACATACCGCGAGAGCACCCGCCCGGTATCGGCGAGCGTCTCCTCGCGCCCGAGCTGGGTGTCGCGTCCGTCGACCACGACGGCGTGCCCGCCGAGCTGAGCGATGCCCATCTCGAAGGAGAACCGCGTGCGGGTCGAGTTCTTCTCGAACATGACCGCGATACCCCGCGGACCCGCCAACGGCTTGCGCGCCAGCGGATCGGCCTTCAATTCCGCTGCCAGGGCGAGGATTTCGGCCTGTTCGGCGGGGGTGACGTCGTCGTCACGCAGGAAATGCCGGATGGTCACTTGGTCTCCTTCTGGGCCTGCGCGGCATCCAGGATGCCGGGCAGGTCGGACAGGAAGTTGTCGGCCTGGGTCTCGGTGAGCACCAGTGGCGGGGCCAGCCGGAGCACGTTGGGCTTGGGCGCGTTGAGCAGGTAACCGGCCTCCCGCGCCGCCGTCTCCACCTGCGCGGAAACATCGGCGGTGAGCTGGATTCCGAGCAGCAGCCCGGCACCCCGCACATGGTCGACGAGCGGGTGGCCGAGGTCCTCGATGCCGTCGGCGAGGATCTTGCCGACCTTCTCCACATGCGAGAGCAAACCCTCTTCGTCGATGGTCCGCAACACGGCCAGCGCCGCCGCCGCGCACACCGGATTACCGCCGAAGGTGGTGCCGTGCATGCCCGGCTGCAGCAGCTCGGCCGCCGCGCCCTGCGCCAGCACCGCGCCGATGGGCAGCCCGCCGCCCAGCCCCTTGGCCAGGGTGATGACATCGGGCACGATGCCCGCCGCCTGGTGGGCGTAGAACGCGCCGGTGCGGCCGATACCGGTCTGCACCTCGTCCAGGATCAGCAGTGCGCCATGCTCTTTGGTGATCGCGCGCGCCTTGGCCAGGTAGTCGGCCGGGGGCACCACGACGCCGCTCTCGCCCATGATGGGCTCGAGGAAGACCGCGGCGGTGTCCTTGTCGACCACTGCGGCCAGCGCCGCCGCGTCGCCGTAGGGCACGTGCACGACGCCGGGCGGCATGGGCGCGAACGGTTCCCGCTTGGACGGCTGCCCGGTAAGCGCGAGCGCACCCATGGTCCGGCCGTGGAACGCCTCGTCGCAGGCGACGATCTTGCTGCGTCCGGTCAGCCGCGCCATCTTGAACGCGGCCTCGTTGGCCTCGGTGCCGGAGTTGCAGAAGAACGCCTTGCCGTTGCCGTCACCGAAGTGCGCGAGCAGCCGCTCGGCCAGCTCGATGACCGGTTCGGACGCATACAGATTCGACACGTGCCCGAGCGTCCCCAGCTGCCCGGTGACCGCCTCGAGAATCGCCGGATGCGCATGCCCGAGGCTGTTGACCGCGATGCCGCCCAGGAAGTCCAGGTAGCGCTTCCCGTCGGCGTCGTAGACCACGGCCCCGGCACCGCGCACCAGCGCGACCTTCGGAGTCCCGTAGTTGTTCATGAGGGCGGAATTCCACCGCACCTGCAGGTCGGCTGTGCTCATGAGATCTCCTGTACGGAAGTGACCATCGTGCCGATGCCCTCCCCGGTGAACAGTTCCAGCAGAACCGAATGGGCCACGCGCCCGTCGATGACGTGCGCGGTCGGAACGCCACCTTCGACGGCACGCAGGCAGGCTTCCATCTTGGGCACCATGCCCTCGTCCAGCGACGGCAGCAACTTGGCGAGCGCATCGGTGTCGATGCGGGTGGTCAGTGAGGACCGGTCGGGCCAATTGGTGTACAGGCCCTCGACATCGGTGAGGATGACGAGCTTCTCCGCGCCGATGCCCTCGGCCAAGGCGGCCGCGGCGGTATCGGCGTTGATGTTGTGGACCACGCCGTCGGCGTCCGGAGCGATGGTGGAGACCACCGGAATCCGGCCCGCCGCGATGAGATCCAGCACCGCGGACGGTTCCACCGAGGTAACGTCGCCGACCAGTCCGATATCGGTGGGCTCGCCGTCGACCTGCACGGTCCGCCGCGTCGCCGTGAACAGATGCGCGTCCTCACCGGAGATGCCGACCGCGTACGGGCCGTGAGCGTTGATGAGCCCCACCAGTTCCCGGCCCACCTGCCCGAACAGCACCATCCGCACCACGTCCATGACCTCGGGCGTGGTGACCCGGAAGCCGCCGCGGAACTCCCCGGTCATGCCGAGCTTGGTCAACATGGCGCTGATCTGCGGCCCACCGCCGTGCACCACCACCGGGTGCACGCCGACCGTGCGCAGGAACGCCATATCGGCCGCGAACGCCCGCTTGAGCTCGTCGTCGATCATGGCGTTGCCGCCGTACTTCACGACCACGATCTTGTCGCGGAACTTCTGCAGCCAGGGCAGCGCGTCGGCGAGGACGTGCGCCTTGTCGAGCGCCGAAAGCTGTTTCAGCACATCGTTCATGAGCTGTAAGCCGAATTCTCTTCGACATAGCCGTGCGAGAGGTCGGTGGTGCGCACGGTGGCCTCACCGTCACCGAGGTTGAGCTCGACCAGCACCGCGATATCGGCCCCGGACAGGTCCACCTCGCGCGCACCCGGCGCACCCGCGCCCTCGATGCACACCGGAGATCCGTTGAACGACACCGAAACCCGGTTCGGATCCAGTTCGATGGGCGCGATGCCGATCGACGCCAGCACCCGGCCCCAGTTCGGATCCGAACCGAAGAACGCGGTCTTGACCAGGCTGTCGCGCGCGATGGCCCGCGCGCCGATGAGCGCTTCCTCTTCGCTCACAGCGCCTTTCACAGTGATGTGCACGCGCTTGGTGACACCCTCGGCGTCGCCCATGAGCTGTTCGGCGAGGTCGTCGCAGACCGCGAGCACGGCGGCATTGAGATCGGCCTGCGACGGCGCGACCCCCGAAGCGCCATTGGCGAGCAGCAGCACGGTGTCATTGGTGGAGCAGGAACCGTCCACGTCGAGCCGGTCGAAGGTGTAGCCGGTCGCGTTGCGCAGCGCCTCGTCCAGCTGTTCCGGAGTGGCGATCACGTCGGTGGTCAGCACAACGAGCATGGTGGCCAGCGACGGCGCGAGCATGCCCGCGCCCTTGGCCATGCCGCCCACATTCCACTTGTCCTGATGATGGAACGCAGCCTCTTTCGGCACCGTGTCGGTGGTCATGATGGCCCGCGCGGCCTCCGCGCCGCCCTGCAGCCCGCCGCCCATCTCGTGCACGATCTCGGTGACGGCCGGGATCAGCTTGTCCATCGGCAGCCGGTCACCGATCAAACCGGTGGAGCAGACCGCGATCTCACCCGCGCCGGTCTCGGTACCCCAGTTGCTCAACGCCTTCGCCAGTTCTTCGGCGGTCGCGTGGGTGTCCTGGAAGCCGCCCGGACCGGTACAGGCGTTCGCGCCACCGGAATTCAGGATGACCGCGCGCAGGCGGCCGCCGGTGAGCACCTGCTGCGACCACAGCACCGGCGCGGCCTTGACCTTGTTGCGGGTGAACACGCCCGCCGCCGCGTACTCCGGCCCCTCGTTGAACACCAGCGCCAGATCCGGCTTGCCGGACTTCTTGATGCCCGCCGCGATGCCCGCGGCCCGGAACCCCAACGGTGCGGTGACGCCCTGGGTCCGCACCAGCTTGCCGTTGTCGATTGTCACGGTGCCACTCCTACGGTGGAAAGTCCTGCGGTCTCGTCGATTCCGAGCGCCAGATTCATCGATTGCACCGCGGCGCCCGCGGTGCCCTTGGTCAGATTGTCGATCGCGCCGATGACCACCAGCATCCCGGCGTCGGTGTCCACGGTCACCTGGAGGGTGACGGCATTGGAGCCCAGCACCGAACCGGTCTGCGGCAGCACGCCTTCGGGCAGCAGGTGCACGAAAGGCTCATCGGCGTAAGCCTTCTCGTAGACGGCCCGAGCGGTCGCGACGTCCACGGTGGTGGGCGCGGTGCAGGTGGCGAGGATGCCACGCGGCAGCGGGGCAAGCACCGGGGTGAAGGAGACCTGCACATCGGTGCCGGAAGCACTGGCCGCCTTCAGATTCTGGGAGATCTCCGGGGTGTGCCGGTGCGCGCCCGCGATGCCGTAGGCCCGCAGCGAGCCCATCACCTCCGAACCCAGCAGGCCCACATCGAGTTTGCGGCCCGCGCCCGAGGTGCCGCTCACCGCAACCACATTCACCCGCGGCTCGATGATTCCGGCCGCGATGGCCGGGGCCAGCGCCAGGCTCGATACGGTCGGGTAGCAGCCGGGCACCGCGATCCGGGTGGCGCCGCGCAGCCGATCCCGGCCGCCCGGGAGCTCCGGCAGCCCGTAGGGCCAGGTGCCCGCGTGCGGGGTGCCGTAATACTTCTCCCACGTGGCCGCGTCGGTGAGCCGGAAATCGGCGCCGCAGTCGATGATGATCGTGGACTCCGGCAATGCCGTGGCGATCGCGGCGGACTGCCCGTGCGGCAGGCCCAGGAACACCACATCGTGCCCGGCCAGCACCTCGACGGTGGTGGGTTCGAGCACCCGGTCGGCCAGCGGCAGCAGATGCGGCTGCAGCTCACCCAGGGTGGTGCCGGCATTGGAGCCCGCGGTCAGCGCCCCGATCTCGAGACGCCCACTTCGGTAGGCTGGGTGACCGAGAAGCAGGCGCAGGACTTCCCCGCCCGCATATCCGCTCGCACCAGCTACCGCGACCCGCAGGGGTCCGTTGGAGACATCCGCCATGTGATGATTATGCACGACCGTGCAAGCTCATTCACAACCGGGCGGAAATCTGACAGCGAGCGCCGCTTACGGCACACTCGACAGCGCCATGTACGACGACGCCACCCAGCCGCTGCCGGTCGTGGGCCCCGAAGCGGGCCGCGCGCGCCGGGCACCGGAGACGCCAACCCCGACTCCTCGCCGCTCACGGCGTGCCGAGCCGACCGCGAACCGTCGCCGCGCGGGCAAGCGCCGTGCCGCAGGCGCACCCGAGCGCACCCCCGCCCAACGCGAGCGGGACAAGCGGCTACGCCTGGCCGGGCGCGGCCTCACCGCGCTCGTCGCCACCGCCGTGATGGGCGTCACCGGCCTGGTCTGGTACGGCCGCATGGATTTCGACGCGGGCTTCGTCCGCTCGGGCGCGATCGCGCCCGAGGACGTCAATCTCGACGGCGACATCAATATGCTGCTGATCGGTCTGGACACCCGAAAAGACCTGAACGGCAACGACCTACCCAAGGAAATCCTCGACCAGCTGCACGCCGGCGACGGCTCCGAGGGCGGCTACAACGCCAATTCGCTGATCCTGGTGCACATTCCGAAGGATCTCAAGCACATCATCGCCTTCTCGATCCCGCGTGACGACTACGTGCCGGTGCAGGGCATCCCCGGCTACGACCACGCCAAGATCAAGGAGTCCTACGGCCTCAAGAAGTACTACGTCGAGGAGAAGCTCAAGGCGAAGGGCATGGCCGACGGACCGGAACTGGAGCGCCAGGGCCGGGAAGCGGGCCGCGCCAGCATCGTTCAGACTGTGAAAGCCCTCACAGGCGTGCCCATCAACCGGTTCGCGGAGATCTCCCTGGCCGGTTTCTACGATCTGGCGACCGCGCTCGGCGGCGTCGACGTGTGCCTCAATCACGCCGTGGACGACAGCTACTACTCGGGCGCACAGTTCCCCGCCGGGCCACAGCATCTCGACGGCTCCGACGCGCTGGCGTTCGTGCGGCAGCGGCACGGGCTCGAGAACGGCGACCTCGACCGCACCCACCGGCAGCAGGCGTTCCTCACCTCGGTCGCCAATTCCATGAAGAGCTCCGGCACCCTGGCCAATCCGGGCCGACTCAAGGCGCTGATGGACGCGGCGCACAAGGACGTGGTGCTGTCGGACGGCTGGAACCTCACCGATTTCGCCACCACGCTGGGCCGCGCGGAGTCGCCGTCGGTGGAGTTCCGGACGCTGCCGGTGCTGCGCTACGACACCGTCGACGGCCAGGACGTGAACGTCATCGATCCGGTGGCCATCAAGAAGACGGTCCGCGACGCGTTCGGCGTCTCCACCCCGGCCGCGCCCGCCGCCCCGGCCACCACGCCGACCTCGACGCTGGACGTGGCGAATGCCAGCGGCACCCCGGGCCAGGCCGCCAAGGTGTCGAAGTTGCTGACCGCCAAGGGATTCCCGGCCGGTGACGTCAGCAATGCCACCTACGCGGACGGCACCACCTCGACCATCTACTACGGCACCGGCGCGGACACCGACGCCAAGCAGCTCTCGGAGATGTTCGGCGGCATTCCGGTGAGCCCGTCGTCGCAATTGTCCGCCGGGCACGTGAAGCTGGTGGTGGGCAGCGAACTCGACATCACCAGCCTCGATCCGACGACCGCCACCACCACCCCGACCACGACCCCGGGCGCGTCGTCGACGAGCGCGGCGACCTCGGACGCGGCCGCCTCGGACGCACCGGATTCCGGCAAGCCCGTCACCACCACCATCGGCTCGAAGATCCCCTGCGTGAACTGATCTGCGGGCCGCGGCGGCACCCTGCCCGGCCCGGTAGCAGAATGGCGAGATGACGAAGACCGAGCTCTTCCGCAGTCTCCACCAGGGTGGCAAGCCGCTGGTCCTGCCCAACGCCTGGGACTTCGGATCGGCGGCCATGCTGGCCGACGCCGGATTCCCGGCGTTGGGCACCACCAGTCTCGGGGTCGCCGCCGCGGCGGGGCTGCCCGACGGGACGGCCGCGACACGCGACGAAACCCTGTCCCTGGCACGGCGACTGGGCCGCTTGCCGGTTCCGGTGTCGGTGGACGTGGAGGGTGGGTTCAGCGACGATCCGGGCGAGGTCGCGGAGTTCTGCGCCGAGCTGACGGCGGCCGGGATCGCGGGAATCAACCTGGAGGACAGTCGATCCAATACGGCGCTGGCCGATCCGGAAACGCACGGTGCGCTGATTGCGGCCGTGAAGGCACGGGTGCCCGAGCTTTTCATCAATGCCCGCACCGACACCCACTGGCTGGGCGTCGACACCGATTCCACGCTCGATCGGGTGCTGCATTACGAGAAGTGCGGTGCGGACGGCATTTTCGTGCCGGGCGTCACCGAGCCCGACCAGATTCGCACCCTCACAACAGCGTTGACCGCGCCGTTGAACGTGCTGTTCTCGCCCACCGGGCCGAGCGTCGCCGAGCTGGCAGAACTCGGTGTGCGGCGGGTCAGCACGGGGTCGCTGTTGTATCGCGCGGCTCTGGCGGCAGCGGTCAAGACCGCTGAATCCGTCACCAACGGACAGCACCTGGCGGGCGAGATCCCCTCTTACGCAACGATTCAGCGGCTGCTGGAAGCCTGATCAGCGGTCCAGCACCCGCGTCCGCCCGGCCGAGTGCAGCTTGTCCGGATTGCGGACCGCGTACAGCGAGGCGATCCTGTCCCCGTGCACCTCGATCATCAGCACCGTATCGAGCAGGTCGTCGGGGCCGTAGAGCAGCAGGGCGGGCAGCGCGTTGTAGGTCTCGAACTCGATGCGCGTGTCCGCCAGGCCTTTTCGCGCGAGTCCGAACAGGTAGGCGGCGACCTTGTCCGCGCCGAGCACCGGACGCCGGGCCGCGCTGACCTTGCCGCCGCCGTCGGAGATCGACACGATGTCGGGGGCCAGCACATCCATCAGGGCCTGCTCGTCACCGGTCTGCACGGCCCGGAGGAAGCTGCCGATCACCGCACGGCTGGTCTCGGAGTCGGGTTCGAAGCGCTTGCGGCGCTCACGCACATGCGCGCGGGCACGGTGCGCGATCTGGCGGACGGTCGCATCGGTCTTGCCGACCATCTCGGCGATCTCGACCATGCTGTGGCCGAACACCTCCGAGAGCACGAACACCGCGCGCTCGGTCGGTCCGAGGGTTTCCAGCACCAGCAGCATGGCCATCGACACCGATTCGGCCAGCAGCACATCGTGACTGGCGTCGAATTCGGTGCGGATGGGTTCGGGCAG
The DNA here is from genome assembly GCF_054782115.1 of Nocardia heshunensis. Lineage (NCBI taxonomy): Bacteria > Bacillati > Actinomycetota > Actinomycetes > Mycobacteriales > Nocardiaceae > Nocardia > Nocardia heshunensis. The sequence continues at coordinate 83,805 of NZ_BAAGTC010000031.1, forward strand.
CCAGCTGCCGACGTACTCCTCGCGGCGCCGCCGCACGGTGCGCAGATGATTGAGCGCCTGCCGGGTGACGATCTGGGTGAGGTAGGCGCGGGGGTGATCCACCTGCCTTCGATCGACACCCCGCCAGCGAAGATAGCTGTCCTGCAACACATCCTCGGCGTCCGCGGCGCTGCCGAGCAGCTCGTAGGCGATGGTGAACAGCAACGGCCGCAACTCGTCGAAGGCGTCCAACTCGCTCGCCGGACCGGTATCGGTGCCTACGGTCATGATTCGAAGCCTAGCCGCGCCGCGCCCGGCGTCACCACCACAAGTCGTCCCGTCAGTTCACTGGACGCCATGTACAGTGACCCCGATACGCCCATCCACCCGAGGGGAATTTCCATGCCCGCCACCGATTCCGCCCGACTCACCCTCGCGGGCCGCTTCAACCACTACTCCAGCACCTACCTGGCCCCGGTCACCCGTTTCTACGGACGGTTGCACCGCCGCCTCTACGAGCGCTTCGGCGGCACCCGCTTCACCACGCTCTTCGGCGACCCGGTCCTCGAACTGACCGTGCCCGGCCGCAAATCCGGTGTGCCCCGGCCGGTCATGCTCATGCAGATCTGGTCCGGCGAGGAACTGCTGGTCTGCGGTTCCAACGGCGGCAACCCCGGCACCCCGAACTGGTGGAAGAACCTCGCCGCCGTCGACCACGCCACCGTGCGCGTCGGCCGCGAGACGTTCCCGGTGGCCGTTCGGATCGTCACCGACGACACCGAGTACGACGCCCATTGGCGCACCCTGACCGCGGCGTATGCGCATTTCGACACCTACCGGGCCCTGAGCCCGCGACGGTTCCCGATCGCCGTGCTGACCCGTACCGCCTGAGGAACCCGAAGTCCGGGCCGTTCAGGGCCCGGAAAATCACTTCTTGAATCCGATTCAAGAAGTTGGCTATGCTGCCGTCGTGGCCAAAGTTGAACGCGATTCAAAAACTGGCGTGCGTGATGTCCCGTCGCGTGATGTCCAGATGAATCGGCGCGGGCAGCAGTCCCGCGCGACCCTGCTCGCCGCCGCGCGCACCGCCTTCTCCGCCAAGCGGTACGAGGAGGTGTCGATCGCGGAGATCGCGACCGCGGCGGGTGCGGCGGCCGGATCGATCGGCTACCACTTCGGCGGCAAGTACGAGCTGTATCTGGCCGTGCACGAGGCGGTGTTCGACGACTTCTGGGATCGGTTGCAGCAGTTGCGCGGTCCCGCGATGGAGAGGCTCTCGCAGGGTCTCGGGATCTATCTGGATTTCGTGCAGCAGCACGGGACCGCCCTGATCATGACGCCGCGAGCCGGGGCCGATGAGCGGCTGCTGGCCCAGCACGAGCGACATCGGGATCGACTGGCCGCGGCGCTGCTGACCGAGATCGTCTCCGCGGGTGAAGGTTCCACCGTTCGCATCGCCCTGGACGGCTGGCTGGCCTTCGTGGAGGGCGCCACCACCCGCTGGCTCGGCGAACCCGACCGGGATCGCAACATTCTGCAGGGCCTGATCCTCGCGGCCGGATTCGCCACGGTGCAAACGACTTTGGCGCTGGACCCGTCCATCACCCTCACCTCGCGCACCATCTCGGCGCTCCTGGAGCTGCCCGGCGCACCTCACCTCGCACGGAAAGAGACCAGCTAGTGGATCCCCTGCACCGACCCAACAACGCACTGGCGGCAGGGCCCGTCGGGCGCGCCGCGGCATGGCTCATCGGGCCGCGCGGCATCTCCGATCCGGAACGCTTGCGCCACGAGGTCGAGGGCAAGATCGCGGTGGTGACCGGCGCTTCGCACGGCCTGGGCGCGGAGACCGCCCGCATGCTGGCCGCCGCGGGCGCGACCGTCGTGCTGGGCGCCCGCTCGATCGATCAGCTCGACATGCTCGCCGCCGAAATCACCGCGGCCGGCGGCAAGGCGGTCGCGATCCGCCTGGATCTGGCCGAGCCGGAATCGATTTCGTCCTTCGCCGAAGAGATCCTGGCCCGCTTCGACCACGTCGACTATCTGATTCACAACGCGGGCAAGTCCTTACGGCGCTCGATCCACCTGTCCTACGACCGGCCCAAGGATCTCACCGCCACCTCGGCGGCCAACTATCTCGGCCCTATGCGGCTCACCCTGGCACTGCTGCCGAGTATGCGGGCGCGGCGCAGCGGTCACATCGTGAACATTTCGACGGTCGGCGTACTGTTCCCTGCCACGCCGAAATGGGGTTTCTATCTGTCCTCCAAGGCCGCCTTCGACGTGTGGATGCGGGCGGTAGGCATGGAGGCGCGGCCCGACGGGGTCACCCTCACCACCATTTACGCCGGGCTCATGCACACTCGGATGAGCGCGCCCAGCCGCTGGATGTCGGCGTTGCCCGGGCAATCCCCGGCCGAGGCCGCCACCGGGGTGGCGCGGGCGCTGATCACCAAGCCGCGCATCATGATTCCCGCCTACGGGTACGTGACCTCGGTGCTGACGCCGGTGCTGCGGGTGCCCCTCGAAATCGCGATCACCGCCGTCTACCGGCGACTCGGCGATACCGACGCGGCACTGCGCGCGGTGCAGGGCAACAAGATCGCGGGCAAGGAGTTCGGCGATGCGGAGTAGAGCCGTACTCGATTGGGGCAGTGCCCTTTCCGCCGTCGTGTCCTCCGGTGCGCTGCGCCCGGTGGGTCCGGCCGCCGCGGTGTCGATCGCGCGCGGCTATCACGCCTACGGACCCTCACTCGGCTTGATCATCGCGATCTCCGCGGCCCGCTATCCGGACCGGGTCGCCCTGATCGACGAGTCCGGCGAGGTCACCTATCACCAACTGATGCGCCGCTCGGAAGCCATTGCCTCGAGCCTGCATTCGCGCCTGCCGCAACTGCGCACCCTCGCCGTGTTGTGCCGCAACCATCGTGGCTTCGTCGAAGCGGTGATCGCGGGCAGCCGGTTGGGCGCCGAGCTGGTATTCCTCAATACCGAGCTACCCGCCGCGCAATTGGCGCGCATCCTGGAACGTCACGCACCCGACGCGCTGATCCACGACGACGAGTACCTCGCCGCGATCGCCGAGTCGGGCTACCCCGGCGTCCAGGTCCGCGCCTGGAGCGACCCCGGTACGGTCTCGACCATCATCACCCTGGACGAGCTTGCGCGACAACGGCATCCGGCCCCACCACGGGCCGGTCAGGCCGCCCGGATCACCCTGCTGACCTCCGGAACCTCCGGCATGGCCAAGGGCGTGGCGCGCAGCATCGGCCTGCGCCCGGCCCTCGAGGCCGCCGCATCGCTGGCGGCCGCCGCCCGACTGGGCCACCGCGATATCGCGATCGTCGCGCCCCCGCTCTTCCACGGCTTCGGACTCGGCGCACTCGCCGGTCAACTCGCCCTCGGCGCGACCGCCATCACCCGCCGCCGCTTCGATCCCGAACTGGCCCTGGCCGATATCGAACGCCACCGCGCGACGGCGTTCATCGGCGTCCCCATCATGATCCAGCGCCTCACCGCACTGGCCCCGGACGTGCGCGGCCGCTACGACCTGACCTCCCTGCGGCTGGCCCTGACCGGCGCCGCCCCGATCTCCCCGAACACCATCGGAAAGTTCCTGCGCGACTTCGGCCCTCGCCTGGTGAACGGCTACGGCTCCACCGAGGCGGGCGTCGTCTCCATCGCCACCCCCGCCGACCTCGCGTACGCCCCCGCAACCGTCGGCCGCCCGATTCTCGGTGTCTCCGTACGCATTCTGCGCTCCGACCGCACCCCGGCTGCCGTCGGCGAGACCGGCACCATCTTCGTGCGCGGCGGCCTCGGCTTCCACGGCTACACCGCCGACCGCACCGGCTCCGCCCCCGCCAAGGAAATCCGCGACGGCTACGTCAATGTCGGCGACATGGGCCACCTCGACGCCGCGGGTCGCCTCTACATCGACGGCCGCGACGACGAAATGATCGTCTCCGGCGGCGAGAACATCTACCCCCGCGAGGTCGAAAACGCCCTGGCCGACCACCCGGCCGTCACCGACGTCATCGTCGTCGGCATCCCCGACCCCGAATACGGCCAAGTCCTGCGCGCCTACCTCGTCACCACCGACGCCGACCCCGGCGACGAGGCCCTCCGCACCCACATCCGCGCCCACCTCGAACGCTACAAGGTCCCCAAACACTTCATCCGACTCCCCGAACTCCCCCGCAACCCCAGCGGAAAAGTGCTGCGCCACAGGCTCGGTGACCAAGCCGCCTCTTGACACCTCACCGTCGGTGTCTGCTACGGTTCCGGCCGAACCGTGACGACACCGCGAGGAGGTGAGACCCATGAACGATCGATCTGTGTGGGTGCTCCCCATCGTGGTCGCGGTTGGGCGAACGTAGGACGTGTCGCTGGGAGCGCCTCGGTAGCAAGACATTCCGAGAGGCACCGCCATGAACATGAACTTTACTTCCGAGACGTCCGAGAACGGCATCGTCGAGCGCGACTTCACGATCGGTGAGATCACCGGCGTGCTCTGGTCGCCCGAATCTCCTGTGGCGGGTACGCCGCTGATTCTCATGGGCCACAGTGGCGGCGTGCACAAGCGCGCACCGAATCTGGTGATCAATGCGCGGCATTTCGTGACCGAGCTGGGGTATTCGGTGGCCGCCATCGACGCCCCCGGCCACGGCGATCGGCCGCGCAATGCCGAGGATCAGCGGTGGACCGAACAGCTGCATGCGGCCCGCGCCGCGGGTCAGCCGATGGACACCATCATCGCCGAGTTCAACCTGTCGCTCGCGGAGCGAGCCGTGCCGGAATGGCAAGCGACGCTCGACGAATTGCAGGCGCTGCCGGAGATCGACGCGGACGCGCCCGTCGGATTCTGCGGCATCACCCTGGGCACGGTGATCGGCATGCACCTGGTCGCGGTCGAGCCGCGGATCAAGGCGGCGACGTTCGGCAGCGTCTTCGTCTTCGACGCGCTGTTCGATATCGCGAAGCAGATCAGCATTCCGCTCACCCTCGATGTCGCCTGGCACGACGAGGAAATCGACCGGCAACCCAGCTTCGCGCTCTTCGACGCCTTCGCCTCGGAGGACAAGATCCTGCTGGCGCGGCCGGGTCGGCACAATCAGATGGCCAGTTCGCAGCCCGGTTACGGCGCGTGGTTCCTGCGCCAGCATCTGGGGAGGTAGCCGTGGAAGAGGGGAAGGATCTCGAATCCTCCCCCTCTTCAACGTATATCGCACCCGGGGGCTTGCGGCAAGACCCCGGTCATGCCGCAATATTGCTGCCCTGAGCAAAGATCCACGAAGGGGAAAATGCGAGTGCGTGAATTTGATGCTGACGTGATCATCGTGGGTGCTGGCCCGACGGGCCTGATGCTGGCCGCCGAATTGGGGCTGGCCGGGGTGCGGCCGATGGTGCTGGAGCGGTCGCCGCAATTGCGGACCGTGCCGAAGGCCAACGGCCTCAGTGGGCAGATCGTCCAATTGCTGGGTTATCGGGGTCTGACGCCACGGCTCGAGGCGATCGGCCAGTTCGCGGCCGCGATGGCCGCGATTCCGTTCGGCGGCATGCAGGTGGACTTCAGTCCGCTGGCGGATTCGCCGTTGCAGGCGATGCACCTCCCGCAGCCGAAACTCGAAGGGCTGCTGGATGATTGGGCGGTCGAGCTCGGTGCGGACGTACGGCGCGGGCACGAGGTGAGCGGGGTCGATCAGCAGGACGATGCGGTGACCGTCGACGTGCGCGGCCCGGACGGCGAATACCGGCTCTCCGCACACTATGTGGTGGCCTGCGACGGCGCGCGCAGCCGTGTCCGGGCGCTGGCCGGAATCGACTTCCCGGGTATCACCTATCCGGAGGTCAACCGGCTCGGCCAGGTCATCCTGCCCGAATCGGTGATCGCGCTGGACAACGGGGATATCGAGATCCCGGGTCAAGGGGTCATCAGCCCCGGTTTCACCCGGACCGAGCATGGCGTGTTCGCGATGGGCGGGCTCTCACCCACCCGCACGGTGATGATCCAGACCACCGAGAACGCGATCGACGAAACCGACGACAACGAACCGATGACCCTGACCGAGTTGCAGGACAGCATCCGTCGCATCCTCGGCGTCGAGCTGCCCATGGCCGATCCGATTCGGCTGTCGCGCTACCAGTTCCAGGCTCGCCAGGCCGAAAAGTACCGGGCCGGACGGATTCTGGTGGCGGGTGATGCCGCGCACGGATTCCCCATGACGGGCGTCGGTTTGAACGCGGGCATGTCGGACGCGGTCAACTTGGCCTGGAAGCTGGCCGCCGACCTGCAAGGCCGGGCACCGGCGGGCCTGCTGGACAGCTATCACGAGGAACGCCACTACGCGGGCACCCGCATCATGATGCAGACCCAGGCACAGGTGGCCCTGCGCCGCGGCGACGACCCGGCAGCGCAGGCGCTGCGCGACCTGTTCACCGAAATGCTCACCGACGAGCCCGCATTGCACCGCCTGGCCGCCCTCATCGGGGCCACCGAGCTGCGGTATCCGGTCGCGAACCCGAACCAGCACCCGCTGACGGGAACCCTGGTCCCGGACCTGCCGCTGCGAACCGATGACGGGGACTCGAGCATCACCGACCTGATGCGCGCCGCCCGCCCGGTCCTGCTGGTCCTGGCCGACCGCCCGGACCTGCGCGAGATCGCCGAGGCATGGTCCGATCGCGTCGACCTGTGCACCGCCACCACCGCGGATCGCCCCGCGGACGCCCTGCTGATCCGCCCGGACGCCTACATCGCCTGGGCCGCAACGGTCGACGAAACACCCGACACGGCCGCCGCCGCGCTGCGGGCCGCCCTCACCACCTGGTTCGGCGCACCCGACCGCAGCCCGGCCGAGGCGACCGCCACCCGGTAGCCACCACGGTCAGCGACTGACTCGATCGGCCACACGACTGATCCGTCCGGCCCGAGCCCTCGGCTCGGGCCGGATTCCGGCGTTCAATTTCGGCATGCCGCAGCGGCGGCCGGAATGAAATCGCTGGGAAGGACAGACAAATGACCGAATTCGTGACGTTGGAGCACGGGCGGATCGCGTGTGACGTGGCGGGTTCCGGCCCGCTGGTGGTGCTTTCGCACGGCATGGGAACGTGGCGGGCGGACTTCCGGCATCTGGTCGCGCCGCTGGTCGCGGCCGGGTACCGGGTCGTCAATGTGGACATGCGCGGGCACGGCGACTCCAGCCTGGACTGGCCGTCGGTGACCGGGAAGGCCGCCATCAGCCGCACCGATGTGGCACTCGATCTGCTGGGTGTGATCCGGCATTTCGGGGGTCCGGCGGTGATCGTCGGGCACTCGCTGGCGGGCGGCTCGGCCACCATCGCGGCCGCCGAGGCCCCGGAGTTGGTGTCGGCGATCGTCGAGATCGACCCGTTCACGCTGACGCAGGGCATCGACTTCGGCGCGCTGTGGTCGAACCCGCGCCACCGCCGCGGCATGGTCGAACTCATCGGCACTCAGCTGTTGTCGTCGCCGCGACTGTGGTTCCGCTACCTCGGGGGCGTGGCCTATCCGACCGTGCCCGCCGACCAGCCGGAGTACCTCGCCGAACTGCGGACCCGGCTGCAACAGCCCGGACGCTGGGCGGAATTCATCAAGACCGGCAAGACCACCCCGGCCGACGCGCACGCCCGCCTGGCCGAAGTCCGGTGCCCCGCACTGATACTCATGGGCTCGGAGGATCCCGATTTCCCGGACCCGGAACAGGAGGGCCGGTCGATTGTGGAGGCGCTGCAACCCGGACTCGGCACCCTCACGATGGTCGAGCGCGGCGGCCACTACCCCCACGCCCAGTTCCCCGACCGGGTCGCCGCCCTGCTGATCCCCTTCCTGGACCGGCACGCCGCCCCGCACACCGCCGGATCGATCGGCAACTGACCGTGTGGAGCGGCCGGACACCGATCGCGTGGATCGGTCAGCGGCTGACCGTGGCGGACATGGTGCGCGACTGCGATGATGGCGGGGTGCCCGCGCCTCGCACCATCGTTTTCGTTGCCTTCCAAGGCATGCAGATGTCCGAGTTGGCCGGCCCGCTGGATGTGTTCGCCGTCCTCAACGGCATCGCCGCGACACCACCGGAACTGCTGCCCCCGGTGGTGCCGCGCGGTGGCCCGGCGGCCGGGCCCGACAGTCTGGCGCTCTGGAACACCGTCACCGACACTCCGCCCTATCGGTTGGTGACGGCCACCCCGGGCGGCCACCCGATCAGCGCCGACGGCGGTCTCACCCTCGCGGTCGAGCACTCGCTGGCCGATATCGCGGCGGGCGCGGACTTCGACACGATGATCGTCGTCGGTGGCATGGTCGACGGTCCCGGAGCCGCGGCGGTGGTGCCGGAACTGCCCGCGCTGGCCCGCAAGGCCCGCCGCATCTCCTCGGTGTGCGCGGGCGCGCTGCTGCTGGCCGCGGCTGGACTGCTCGACGGGTATCGGGCCACCACCCACTGGGCCTCGACAGACCTGATGGCGCAACACTTTCCGCGCATCACGGTCGAGCCCGACCGTATCTATGTCCGCGACCGCAATCGCTGGACCTCGGCCGGGATGTCCGCGGGCGTCGATCTGGCGCTGGCCATGGTGGAGGACGATCACGGCCGCGAGATCGCCGCCCTGGTCGCGCGGCTGCTGGTGGTGTTCGCCCGGCGACCGGGCGGCCAAGCCCAGTTCAGCGCCCAGTTGCGCACCCAGCCCGCCCGCACCCCCGCCATCCGCGCGGTACAGCAATGGCTACCCGAACACCTCGACGAGGATCTCGCCATCGCCGCCCTCGCCGATCGCGCGGGCCTGAGCGAACGCCATTTCGCCCGCGCCTTCCGCCTCGAAACCGGCAGCACCCCGGCGGCTTTCATCGAGGATCTACGGGTCGAGTCGGCGCGCCGCCTGCTCGAATCCACCGACCTGACCATCGGCGCGATCGCCCGCCAGATCGGCTACCGCCACGGCGAAACCCTGCACCGGGTCTTCACACGGCGCATGGCCACCACCCCCGAACGCTACCGCCAGCACTTCGCCACCGTTCAGTCCACGGGCACCAGCGAGTAGATCCACCAAGGCCGTTGCGGCAGTTCGAACTTGAATACCTGAATGTGATAGTTCACCCACTCGCCGGTCTCGGGTGAACGCACCCGGGTGGGCCGTGGCCCGAGATCGGACGGGCCGACCTCGGTCGAATAGAAGCGCTCCCATTCCGGTGCGGCACTGCAGCGTTCGACGATTTCCGCGATGCGCTCGGGTGAGTGGATGGCCGGGGCCATATACCGGAATCCGTAGACCATGAAATGCGCGTCGCGCTCCCAGTCCGCCATGACCTCCCGGGCGCGCGGGTCCAGCAGCATCCATTCGATGATGACACCGCCCGGCACGAGTCCTGGAAAGGCCCGCAGGTACGCGTCATTGGCGGCGACCAGATCGACGGCAGGCATGGTCTGGTAGCACGCGGGATGCGGCATGTCGTTGAGAAAGTCGAGCTCGTACGGCTCGGGCGGCGTGATGTCGGTGCCGAAGCTGGCCAGTTGCGGCTGCAGCAGGGTGGCGACATGCTCGCGCACCTGCACCGGCACCTCCAGCACGGTGAACAGCGCGCCCAGCGCCACCGCGGTGGGCTGCCGGGTCCCCTGCTCGATCTTCTGGATCAGCGCCTCGGAGACGCCGGCTCGCCGCGACAGCTCCGCCCGGGTCAAACCGGCAGCCTCACGCCTGCCTCGCAAATAGTCGGCAATCTCCGCTCTGGTCGTAGTCACCGATACCTCCATCAGAAATATGAGAGCAATTGTTTCCGATGGCTAATCTATCGCAACGGCAACTGGGACAAATTGGGACAGGGCCGCGCCTTGACCTGCAGCCCATTCCACCGGGATGCTTCTCAGGCCGTGCAACGCGCCAGCACGGCGACACCGGGTGTCCGCGAGGGGACGGCACGAACGCGGAGCCCACGGCCTGTCGCCGTCGACTCCGCGCTGCGTGCCGCGAGGATCCGATGTCGCGGCGGTGGGCAGAAGGGGCCCACCGGCCGCGGCGCAAATCCTCGGCGAACGCCGAACGGGGCGTTCGGAATTCGGGTCAGGCGAGGATCGCGAACAGCACGCCCGCCACCGCGAAACTCACCACCGAGAGCACGGTTTCCAGGACCGTCCAGGTCTGCAGGGTCTGTTTGACGGTGAGGTTGAAGAACTTCGAGATGATCCAGAAGCCGCCGTCGTTGACGTGGCTGAGGATGATGGATCCGGCCGCGATGGCCATGGCGATCAATGCCAGTGCCACCTGCGAGTAGCCCTGCTCGTGCACCAGCGGCGCGACGATGCCGCCGGTGGTGACGATGGCGACCGTGGCCGAGCCCTGCGCGATGCGCAGGCCGCAGCTGATGACGTAGGCCAGCACGATCACGGGAAGTCCGGCGGCGGCCATGGTGTGGGCCAGGGCGGTGCCGATTCCGGTGGCGGAGATGACCTTTCCGAAGAACGCGCCCGCGCCGACCACCAGCAGCAGCATGCCGACCGGGCGCAGCGATTCGGCGGTCACGGTGCTGAGTTCCTGCACCGTCGAGCCGCGGCGGATGCCGAGCACGTAGAAGGCGATGAGCACGGTGATGAGCAGGGCTACGGCGGGGGTGCCGAGGAAGGTCAAGACCTGCAACGGTTTCGAGCCGGTGGTGAGCAGCTGGCTGCCGAAGGTCGCGCCGAGGATGAGGATCAGCGGGATCGCGATGATCGCGCCGATCAGACCCACCGACGGCGGCCGCTTCACCAGCGTCGCGGTGGCGGCGCCGGGGGAATCGGCGGTCTCGTCGGATTCCTTGTCCTGCTTGCGAATCAAGAACTCGTCCGGCACCTCGACCTGCACCCGCTTGCCGATCCAGCTGCCCCACACGATGCCCGCCGCGATGAATCCCGGGATACCGCAGACGAATCCCATCACGATGAGCCAACCCAGGCTGACGCCGAGCAAGCCGCCCAGCGACACCGGGCCCGGATGCGGCGGCAGGAACGCGTGCGTCATCGACAGGCCCGCCAGCATCGGCAGCGCGTACAGCACCAGTGAGCGGCCGCCCTGCTTGGCCGCCACGTACACCAGCGGCGCGAGCACGAAGATGCCGATATCGAAGAAGACGGGGATGCCGAAGATGAGCCCGAGCAGGCCCATCGCGACGGGAGCGCCCTTCTCGCCGAACAGATCCAGCAGTCTGCGGGTCAGGACGTCCGCGCCGCCGGAGCGTTCCAGGATCGCGCCCAGCACGGTGCCCAGGCCGATGATGACGGCGATATGCCCCAGGATCGACCCGAATCCGGTCTCCAGCAGCGAATCACCGGATTTCAGTGCGGTGCCGACGATCTGCGACACCGGCAGCCCGGCGGCCAGCGCCAGCGCGAGCCCGGTGAGCAGCAGGGCGATGAACGGTTCCAGCTTGAACCGGATGATCGCGATCAGCAGTACGGCAATCGCCGCACCGCAGAGCAGCAGCAGTCCCGGCGTGCTGGTACGCAGCCAGTCCACGGTGGTGCCCATGGGGATACCTCTCAGTTCACAACTAGAATTTCAGAGCTCGAACGAATGCGGCCGCACGCGAGGCGATGTCGGCCCATTCGCCCGCCGCGACGGCGGCGGGGGGTACGACGTCGGTTCCGGCGGTGACCGCGACCGCCCCGTGGGCGAGGAAGTCGGCGGCATTACCGGCATTGACCCCGCCGGAGGGGATCAGCCGGACATCCGGGAAGGGACCGTGCAGGTCCTTCAGATAGCCGGGGCCCAGCGCCTTGGCGGGGAAGATCTTCACCGCGGCCGCGCCGAGTTCCATCGCCCACATCACCTCGGACGGCGTGAAAGCGCCCATCACGACCGGGATTTCCCGCTGTGCCGCCACCTCGGCGACCTGCTCGCTGATGCCGGGCGTGACCAGGAACTGCGCGCCCGCGTCGATGGCCGATTCCGCCTGATCCCGAGTGAGCACGGTGCCCGCACCGATCACTCCGACCCCGGCCTTCGCGATGTCGCCGATGTACTCCAGCACCCCCGGCGTGGTGAAAGTCAGTTCCACCGCTCGGATTCCGGATCCCGCGAGCGCCTCGGCCAATGCGACCGGGTCCGGAATCTCCGGTGCGCGCACCACGGTCAGCGCCCGATCGGCCAGGATGGCCTCCACGGCGGAATTCATCGATTCTCCTTAAGTTCTTGTGTGTTCAGTACGTTGTGCTGGATACCCGGGCGGGTCGGGTGAGG
>NZ_BAAGTC010000032.1:0-513 GCF_054782115.1 Nocardia heshunensis
AAATAATCGCTGAGGGGCGTGGTGCGGAGTTTAACTACTATCACTACGCTATGAATGAGTACCATTGGTTACCCTCCCAATGGGCCGAGCTTTCTATGTATGAGAAGGCGTTGGTCATTGCAGGTATTGACATTCGAGTTAAGGAAGAGAAACGACAACAAAAGGAAGCAGAGAGAAGAGCCAAGTCTAAGGGTCGTCACCATTAGGCCCTTGGCTCTTTTCCTTTTGGCTTGGAAAGGAGGTAACGTATGGCAGGTTCAAATTCAGTTAGTGCAACGATTAAAATCAATGATGGCTTTACAGGACCATTAGATAAGCTGGCCGCTGGGTTAGCCAAGGGGTCAACTGGTATGAGTCGCTTGAAGAACGCGATGAGTAGCGGTGGACCGGAGAAGATGGCTAGTGGGTTTAATGGGCTGAACAATACGGTCGGGAAAACCGGTGGCATGTTTAAGCAGTTTCTAGGAGCTAATGTTATCGGTACTGGTATCACCAAGGGCATTGGCCTGATTG
>NZ_BAAGTC010000033.1:0-513 GCF_054782115.1 Nocardia heshunensis
CCATGAATTCATCAATCAGCTTGACACCTTCAAAAGTAAAGTCGCTTTCAAGTTCCATCACACCATCGTCGGCCTCGAAATCAGCAATTGGAATATCATCCAAGTTAACTTCTGTCAAAAGGACCGTCTGCTTACCTGCTCGTGAAGTTGGGTCCTCAATCACCATAGTTACATCGAAGTACAAGTCCCGACCACCTTCGGTATAAGGAATCCCATACTTCAGCCAGTTGGAATTGATGACGTATTGTCCCATAGTCCCAGTGCCTTCTACGGAAGTAACCTTCTTTTTCTTCCAATGGTTACCTAAAACTTGAACATCTTCTTTGTTCTTTTCAATTTTTGCCGTGAACGCATTAGCTTCAAACATCAGCCGAACGTTACCATCAATGGTGGTAAAGATTTTGGCATCCTTGGTGCTAATAGTGTCCCGACCATTTAAAAATCCATCAAATGACATATAATTCCCCTTTCTAACCTACATTAACGGTCATGTACAGCTTTTCCATGGAATCC
>NZ_BAAGTC010000034.1:0-517 GCF_054782115.1 Nocardia heshunensis
CCTGAATGTAGTTGCTGGGAATGAAGCCATGGTTAAGGTAAAAAGCTTGAAGGATATTGGCTTAGGTAGCAAGTATTTGTTGATTACGAAGGCGACCCATACCTTTACCGGGACAACCGATACAGCTGAAATTGAAATGAAGGTGAGAATCTAATGGCTGGAGAGATTTTACTGGGCATGATTAACTCACGCGGTGGTTTGGATAGCGACTATTCGGACATCATTTTTGGCACGGTCGTTGATGACGCCCCACTTAAGATTCAGATATCCAATCAGATGACGCTGACTGATGCCTTTCTCAATTTAGGAATCGGGGTCACTAAGCACAAGGTGTGGATGAAGACTACTGGACGTAAGCGAGAAGATTTCAAAGCCCCGATTGAAGATGGCACACCGGCCACTAAGTACACTGAGTATGAAATCGATGGGCGCCTGAAGAGGGGCGATGGGGTCGCCATGATTCGCCAAGATGGCGGACAGCAATTTTATGTATTTGAAAAGCTAGGAGGTGACGTAG
>NZ_BAAGTC010000035.1:0-526 GCF_054782115.1 Nocardia heshunensis
ACATTGATACCGACCTTCATGCGCAATTGCTTTCACTAAAAGCTGAGACCGGATTAACTGTGAACAAAATTGTTCAACGATTCATCACGTACGGGTTGAAGAACGTCGAAATCGAAGAGAGTGAAGAAGAATGATAACTGCAAAATTACTACTCTTTCTATTCATTGGTTGGCTATTCGGTCGTTATGGCGATGAACTTTTCGACTAGGAGGGTGCTAGTAATGAATGATCTAGTTCAAGGATTAGCTACTTTATTTAAGCAAGCTTACCTGAAAGGTGTTGAAGACGGTCGGAAGGAAGTAACTGTCAGCACGAAGCTGCTTGATCGCAAGGACCTAGACAAAGAGTTCGGCATCAAGGTAGACACAGCTGACAAATACTATCTGTACCAACCGGATTTTCCGTTCGTCAAGCAAGGCAATCAACGCAAGTATTATGCACCAGCAGTTCATCAATGGCTTCTTAGTCATCAAGAAACGAGCAACTAATACCTAGGCGGGTAGTGATGATGAAGAGGATATGGAGG
>NZ_BAAGTC010000036.1:0-527 GCF_054782115.1 Nocardia heshunensis
CCGAAGAGGCGACCGCACAGAGTTATGAAGAAAATGAGATTGAACAATATGAGTACATGGCTACACTTGAAAGCCATACGTGTGACATCTGTGGACGTTTAGACGGTCAGGTGTTCAGAGTAGATAAGCGAATTGTCGGTGTTAATTACCCACTCATCCATGCTCGTTGTCGCTGTACGACGGTTCCTTACATTAAAGATTTACCTGATGTGACCGAGCGTTGGTCTCGAGACCCTGAGACTGGCAAAGGTAAGATGGTCAAGGACGTTAAGTTCAACGCATGGAAGCGGATAGTCGTTCGTGAGCGCGAGATGGCTTCAAGTTCTGGTGAGTATGGGGCTAACCTGGACTATGTTCGCAGTCAGGCATTTGCAGATAAACTAAAGCGTGATTCTAGAACAACAGCTATAAGCGATTCAGTGACCACTGTCGCTAGGCACATGCTTCAACATCGAAATGGGACGCCGTTTGAGGACTACTACTTGCTTGATGGTGAGACCGGAAAGACAATTGCTGTTTCTAATCAG
>NZ_BAAGTC010000037.1:0-542 GCF_054782115.1 Nocardia heshunensis
GTAAGGACTGGTGGAGCGCTTAGAAGTGAGAATGCCGGTATGAGTAGCGAAAGATCAGTGAGAATCTGATCCACCGAATGACTAAGGTTTCCTGGGGAAGGCTCGTCCTCCCAGGGTTAGTCGGGACCTAAGCCGAGGCTGAGAAGCGTAGGCGATGGATAACAGGTTGATATTCCTGTACTAGTTAATCATGTTTGAACGATGGAGGGACGCAGTAGGCTACGGTATGCGCACGATTGGAAATGTGCGTTCAAGCGTCAAGTCTGGTGATGAGTCAAATGCTTATCGCTAAGGACAAGGCGTTACGAGGACCGAATTTTAGTAGGGAAGTGCCAGACGTCACACTGCCGAGAAAAGCTTCTAGTTAGTGATTAATTACCCGTACCGCAAACCGACACAGGTAGTCGAGGAGAGTATCCTAAGGTGAGCGAGTGAACTCTTGTTAAGGAACTCGGCAAAATGACCCCGTAACTTCGGGAGAAGGGGTGCTACACGCAAGTGTAGCCGCAGTGAAAAGGCCCAGGCGACTGTTTATCAAAAAC
>NZ_BAAGTC010000038.1:0-573 GCF_054782115.1 Nocardia heshunensis
ACCGGAAAGACAATTGCTGTTTCTAATCAGGCTAGAAAGACTAAAGGGGTCGTTTACAACGGCCAAGTTAAAGACGCATTTAGGACTGGACGTAAAGGACAGTACGTTTCAATTCATAATCACCCCTCGGGATTCCCACCATCACTGAGTGATATTGCTACTTTGTCATTACAGTCGAAGCAACACACCGTTAGTATGGGCTTAACTATTGGACATGATGGTAGTATTTATTGGTATACGAAACCAGAAATAAAGATGCCCGTCAATGCTAATAGTAGTTACAACAATTTGATTAAAAAGAATATCAAATTAGGGTATAATGAAACCAAGAGTCAAGAGATAGCCTTAACTGAATTCTCTAATAAATATAATTTCAAATTTGGAAAGGTAGGGGATTGAACATGATCAGTGAGGATAGAAAACGATGGATACTAGACATGCATCATAAAACTAAATTAACTGATTTCCCTAGCTTTGAATTTGAAGATGACAGCGGTAAATATCCTAAATGGATTGATGAGCTGAGTGCTGAGGAATTAGATTGGTACTCAGATTATGTTGATTCAATGACTG
>NZ_BAAGTC010000039.1:0-579 GCF_054782115.1 Nocardia heshunensis
CAGTGGATTAACTGAGGAAAAAGCTGAAACTAAATTTCATGACCATATCAAGAAATCCCGTTCCAATGCGGGTAAGAAAGCCATGATGGAAGAGCTGAAACACCGGGTTCCGGTTCTTCATGGTGAGTTTGATAGTGATAAGACGCTTCTCAATGTTGCCAATGGTTATGTGGACCTCTCAAGTGGGATTTTGAAGGACCACGACATAAAAAAACTATTCTCACGGCAAGCGGCAGTGGAGTATACCGATACGATTGACGCGCCGGAGTGGACACAGTTTCTTGACCAGATTTTCGATAATGATTCGGAACTGATGGAGTATGTGCAAAAGGCAGTGGGTTACTCGCTCACTGGTTCCACAAAGGAACAAGTCATGTTCATTCTCTACGGGAACGGCCGGAATGGTAAGTCAATCTTCATTGATACCATTGCAGACACTCTGGGCAACTACGCCCGATCGATGCAGGCGGATTCGATCATGGTAAAAAATTCTAGTTCCGCTGCTAACTCAGACATTGCCCGACTTGAAGGTGCCCGGCTGGTTACTTCCAGCGAGCCTAACGATGGGTTGCGATTAGA
>NZ_BAAGTC010000040.1:0-588 GCF_054782115.1 Nocardia heshunensis
CATTCCAGGTACCAGTATTGACATGACTACGTGCAGTACCAGTATCCTTACGAATTACTTCCGAATGCTTAAAGTGAAACGCCCGGATGAAGTTATTTCGCCTAGCGATAATTTCTTCCATAGCTTCAATACTCGCAACTTCAATTTGTTCACATCCATAGTTGAACGCTATTTTGATAATTATTTTCGCCACCTTTCATAACCAATTCTCAACAGGCCGCCAAGCCCGAATACACCAATAAAAATTGCTACTGCTATCACTGCATCATCCCCCTAAAATACTTTGACTGGCGTTAACAAATAGTCGATGTTGCCCGCACTGATAAGGAAAGGCGTCAGTCCAGAGTTAATTTTCACTTCCATATTCACGAACTTGATATCTTTCATAGATGTGAGTGCTTCAAGCGCATCAACTAAATACTGTGAATTACAGCTCAAACTAATTTCAGCACCAGAAAATTCTTTCGGTTCAAGGTCAATCATTTGACTAATTCCAGTGGATGTTTCGCTACAAGAAATTTTAAAATTCATCTCAGACACCTCCAATTTCACGACCTTTTTAAAGTCGGAATTGACCTTAGTCATCGC
>NZ_BAAGTC010000041.1:0-606 GCF_054782115.1 Nocardia heshunensis
AGTTAGCCGGGGTGAAACATAAGGTTGTCAATAACTCTACTCATAAACTTGTGGCGGAAGTTGCCGACAGCAAGAGCTATTTCGATATGCTGAAAGCTTCCTTTAAAGCAACGCGACTGGCTACTGGGCACCGCTACTTCTTACGAGATAACTATGGGACTGTGGAATTACGACGGGCGCCGTACAAAAAGTTAACGAACATCATTGGTGACCAGTCACAACTGACTGGTTTTTCTTTTTCGAAGAGTATCGATGATACGGTCAATGTGGTGCGGGTGGTCCGGACTGATAAAAAGAAGAAGCAACAGACTTCTTCCACAGCCAAGACTAAGGCCAAGAAACAGACCGCAGCACAGAAAAAGGCAGCCGACGTGGCCAACACGAAGCTGACTACGGTGACTGCTGCTGGTGGGTCAGTGGAACGCTGGGGGAAACTTCAAGTGGTCGAAAAGGCCAAGGATAAAGCCAACGCCGCTCAGATGAAACAGAAAGCCAAGGATATCCTTAAGTCGAAGAACAAACAGGCCTACACGTTGAAGCTGACAACTATGGCTAACCTGAATGTAGTTGCTGGGAATGAAGCCATGGTTAAGGTAAAAAGCTTGA
>NZ_BAAGTC010000042.1:0-613 GCF_054782115.1 Nocardia heshunensis
GAGTACAAAACTCATAAGGCCAAGAAAGTGAAGTCTAGCAAGAAAAAGAAGACCGCTAAGAAGGGCAAGTCCCGCTCAGCACCACCTAAAAAGGTGGGCCGCGGTTCGAAGGTAGTCGTCAATGGTCAGTTGCACCGTAGCTCGACTGGTAGTGGGGTTGGTGCGACTGAACGGAACGCGACTCGAAAGCTTACGCTGGTGGCCACCGGTGCCAAGTACCCGTATCACGTAGCAACGCTTAGTGGTGGCGCCCGTGGCTGGGTGTCTAAGTCGGCAGTAAAGGCGGTGTAAGTATGGCAGTAACTTTTTTTCAGTCACAGACACCGGGAAGTAAGACTAAATGGGACCTACGGGAGATTCTGGAATCAGATATCCAGTGGGTCACTGATATCGACTTTTCTGCTGGTCAGCTGACGTTTAAGCTAGTCGAAGTGGACGAAGGGTATACACCTAAGAATGGTGACAATATCTGGTTCAACTGGGACCATGATCATGTGTTCAAGGGAAAAGTCTTCAAGGTCGATTACGATGAGTCGGAAGTGTTCAGCGTAACAGCTTACGACTCACTCAGATACTTTAAGAATCAGGACTCATTGGTTCTGCCAGTATCGAC
>NZ_BAAGTC010000043.1:0-615 GCF_054782115.1 Nocardia heshunensis
ACCCGGGCGGGTCGGGTGAGGCTTTTCGGTTCTCGCCGGCCTTGGTGGTGCGGCTCGAAAGGAGTGGCCGCCCGGCCCGTCTGGACGTTCCCGGCCGCTGATTGAGAACTGCGAAGATCGCTGGGTTTAAGGAGATGACGGCGGGCTCGTCCACGGGTTGACCTGCAAGAACCACACTGATGGAGGTCGGGTTGGACAAGCTGTGGGTCGGCATCGACGTGGGCAAGGAAACCCACTGGGCCT
Source organism: Nocardia heshunensis (assembly GCF_054782115.1). Taxonomy (NCBI): domain Bacteria; kingdom Bacillati; phylum Actinomycetota; class Actinomycetes; order Mycobacteriales; family Nocardiaceae; genus Nocardia; species Nocardia heshunensis. Next base: position 244 of record NZ_BAAGTC010000043.1, read on the forward strand.
GGGTGATCGACAGCGATGGCACGCGCCTGCTGTCGCGGCCGGTACCCAACGACGAAGCGGCGGTATCGGCGCTGCTCGGTGATGTGGTGGCGATGAACGCGCAGGAGGTCACCTGGGCGGTCGACCTGACTACCGTGGAATCGGCTCTGCTGCTTGCGATTCTGTGGGAGAACGGCCAGCGGGTGGTGTATCTGCCTGGTAAGGCCGTCAATCACGCCGCGGTCGGTTACCGCGGCGAGGGAAAGACCGACGCGAAAGACGCCCGCATTATCGCCGACCAGGCGCGTATGCGGCGCGACCTGGCCGAGCTGCGTACTGCCGACGAGTTGATCCTCGAACTGCGCCTGCTCACCGGCCGTCGCACCGATCTGG
>NZ_BAAGTC010000044.1:0-619 GCF_054782115.1 Nocardia heshunensis
ACCTGTACTACGAACAAAGCTACGATGATGTTCTACTACTGAAGACCAAGACGAAGGGTATCGAGTTCGTTACGTCTGACAAGGTAGCTACCCCAAAAGCTTAGCGGCTCCTACCGCGATTAGTGTGAGCCCAAGCGAGGGCGGAGCCGACTTTACTGCGACAGGAGGTTAAATTATGATTTTAAACGTATATCAGGGCGAGATCCTGGTTGGTTCGGGGAAAGCCCCGGTCCACATTGATTTGCCAGCCAAGGCTTATGCCGCTGGTGAGTTCACTGGAGAACTGGTCGATGGTGATGGTGTCAAGACTGCTCGATTCGACTTCCCGGTAGTCACCATTACGGCACCAGCTGTCTTTGACCCAGCCGGTGACACTAAGCCGACCGATAGCAACACAGTGGCTGAGATTACCAGCTGGCTAGACGTTCACAGCATCGACCACAGTGGTAAGACGTTGAAGGCTGACTTGCTGGCGTTAGTGGGGTGATCTGATGGATAAACATCCACGGAGAGAAGAGCTACTGAAACAACTCAAGCTGTTTAACCCTGACGATGGGAGTAATCCTAGCTATCAGGTTATGTTGGAGTTCGGTTTCGACAAAGTGGTGCAGGATGTAGC
>NZ_BAAGTC010000045.1:0-633 GCF_054782115.1 Nocardia heshunensis
AGGGTTTGCACGATGTCTATGATGATATGGTTCTGGGCCCGTCAATTGATTGGTTGATTGAGAACCACTATCTGGCTCCATACAAGTACTTTTCGGTGAAATTGGTCAACGATGAAAAGTTGAAGAAATCGAGCACTGGGGACTACACCAATAAGTCGATTGATGATGCAGTGGGCCGGACTATCTTTGGGGATGTCGTTAAGACATATCAGGAGAAGACACCGGGCCAGCAGGCCATTGTGTACGCTCACTCGGTAGAGTTTTCCAAGGAAGTTGCCGAAGCCTTTAGACGAGCTGGTATCAACGCTGAGCACGCTGATGCTAAGACGCCCACAGCAGAGCGAGAGCGAATCATGGCCAACTTTAAGGCTGGTGAGCTCAAGGTTCTCTGCAATGTGGACTTGATCAGTGAGGGCTTCAACGTTCCTGACTGCTCGGTAGTCATCATGTTGCGGCCAACTGAATCGTTGGTACTCTACATTCAGCAGTCGATGCGTTCAATGCGTTATCGACCGAACAAGACAGCGACCATTATTGATCACGTCGCCAATTACTCACGGTTCGGGTTGCCAGATGATGAGCACACTTGGACACTTGACGACCGTAAGAAGCGTAAGAAGAAAGAGAGCGATG
>NZ_BAAGTC010000046.1:0-646 GCF_054782115.1 Nocardia heshunensis
ATGATGAGCACACTTGGACACTTGACGACCGTAAGAAGCGTAAGAAGAAAGAGAGCGATGCCGTACCAATCAGAACTTGTGAGTTCTGTTATGCGGTGATCCCGGCTTCATCCACAGTCTGTCCGGTGTGTGGGAAAGCTATTCAGCGGACAGAGTCTGAGATGGAGGTAGACCACGAAGTGAGGCTCGAACAGATTCATGGTCGGCTGGATATGAAGAGTGAGTACAACTCGGTTCGTTTTGGTCGAATGAAGCCCAGTGAGGCGCAGACCATGGAAGATTTATATGGAATTGCGAAAGCCCGGGGTTATAAATCAGGGTGGGCGTGGTTCCAAGGAAAAAAGAAGGGATTGATAAAGAATTGAGCAAAAAAGGTTATTATATTGACTCGATTATTGTTGATGAGGACGGGAAAAAGAAGACAGTCTATAAACCCAACTACACAATATGCTCCAGTGAATGGGAATTTAAAGCTTATGGGCAGATGCCAGGTTGTGTGCAATTTGATAGTTACATTAAAGAGCGAGAAGCAGAAGGTATCCGAGTTGAGATTGTCAGTACTACAAATGAAAACATCATGCGAACAGATTTATCCCCATTAGATCATAAGTCATCAGAATTGTATGAAGTATTTGCGGCTGTATGG
>NZ_BAAGTC010000047.1:0-651 GCF_054782115.1 Nocardia heshunensis
CATCTTGATGGCGTGGTCCTCTTTGAGAGCCTTCATAAAGGTCGCCAGGTCTTCCCCACCATAGTTAGTCAGCACCAGAATAACCTGCTAAATGTCGTCAACATCATTGACGAACCCGTTATAGACGTTGTCATACACATCAATTAGGCCTTTGTACTTCAACAAGTCTGGCCGCTGGTACTTATTCTTCGGGAAGGCAATGAATGGAATGCGCCCCAGCTGATGTTCCAGGACCGCTCCAGTTCCCGTCTCATCCCCACTCGTCACATCATAGAGTGTGAAGCGATCACCATACAACGATAGGTCGCTGTAGTCTGCCATCTCCGATTTGAATACCGTCACGTCCTTGTCAGTCCAATACTCATGAACCTTGAAGTACTTGCCGGTATCAGGGTTAAGCTGCTTGTAGCTGCGTCGTAGGGCCAACAGCTTGCGGTCCAAATCGCTTGAGTAGATCGGCACCACTTGGTCAGGCGGCACAATACCATAGCGGAACTGACCGCTCTCGTCAATCCAGTAGTGTAGCCAAGCAACCCCTGCGTTGGCAGCGTCCACTACCATCTGGTTGAGTCGGAGGTTGAAGTTGTCTCCCAGTGCGTCCTTAATCTTGTCATTGAGTGTGTCGTTTTCTACGTCAATGGTTGGCGGCAC
>NZ_BAAGTC010000048.1:0-656 GCF_054782115.1 Nocardia heshunensis
ACTGTGACTGCCCGATACCTTTACGGGAAGGAATTCGAGTTCAAACCAGAGTTCAAATTGTGGCTGGCGACCAACCACAAGCCAATTATTCGGGGAACTGATGATGGTATTTGGCGTCGGCTTATGCTGGTACCATTTGCGGTTAAGATTCCTGATAACCGAGTTGACAAGGACTTGAAGTATAAACTTCAACGTGAAGAGGTTGGAATTCTTAACTGGGCCGTGGAAGGTGCCTTGAAGTGGCAGCGAGAGGGATTGAAACCGCCGGAGAGTGTGGTTCAGGCCAGCCAAAGTTATCGGAATGAAATGGACGTAACAACTGAATTTGTAGAAGAGTGTTGTATGGTCGACGAAGGCGAGATGGCACGAGCATCAGAATTATACCGACGTTATAAATCTTGGGCTGATGATAATTCTCAGTATTTGATGAATTCAACCAAGTTTGGTAAGGAAATGGCCGACAAGTATACAAAAAAACGCGATTCGCAAGGTGTTTACTACGTCGGTATTAGTTTAAAAGTATTCGTAAAGCCATTTGAAATGGTAACCAGTCATCCCAAAAAGAAGTGAATGTAGGGTATGTAGGGTTGTGTAGGCATGTGTAGGCATGCCAATCCCTTGTCCCCGTTGGCCTGTGTATAGTTATGTATACTTTC
>NZ_BAAGTC010000049.1:0-657 GCF_054782115.1 Nocardia heshunensis
TCAAAACGTTTGGCATCAAGGTAAAGTTGATGGATTCACAAAAAACGGTCATTGATACCCAAGCAGTTTACACTGATAACTGGGACAAGGGACAGACCAACCAATTCGAATTCATGACTGATAAGAAGTTCAAGTCTTACGAAGTTGTGCAAGATTACACTAATTAAAAAGGTGGGAAATAAAACTATCATGAGGTTTTCTGAAAGAATGGGATTCGTTAAAGTTGATGATGTGATTCAAAAAGACAAAATGAATGAAACACTACGAAACGATATATTTAATTATGGTGCCCATATATTGTTCGATAAACAACACTCCAATCTCCAACAAAATTATCAGGGAACACATTACGAAATGTTAAAACAGCTTTGGGTTAACTTCTTTCATATCTCAATTAGTTCATTGACAGATGAAATGGCAATGGCTGGTGATAATCCTAATGAAGTACTGCATAATCATTACGACGACCTTCAATTTTATGAAGTGTACGATTTTCTCGAATATGTAATACAGATCTGGGGTCGAAGCTCCGAATCCGTCAAAACCATAAACCAATTATTATCAACTAATCATTCTGCTTATCGCTTTATCAAATATCAATTAGAACCCGTTAGCTCCGATATTGATATTTCAAATATCACAGCGGGAGTGAAAACA
>NZ_BAAGTC010000050.1:0-663 GCF_054782115.1 Nocardia heshunensis
CTAGCTTTCTCATCCCGAACCATTGCTACTTCTTGGTGACTCACGTATCCGGCATATCCCTTGCTGGCACGCTTATAGTGTGTCGCCTGACCATTTACATCAGTGACATCAATGTCGGCACCAGGAGGGATTTCTAAGCCATTTCTGATGAGTAGTTTGGCATCGTAAGCGTCAGTCCCGAAGAATGTCTGATCACTAGCCTTGAGTCCTTTGAGAATCACTTTGGCCAGTTCATTCTCAACGATAATCACAGGCACAGTGTCGGTGAAGGCGCCGTCTTTGACCGTCTTGACACCAGTGATAGTCACTCGATCAAACCACAGCTTAGTGAGTTGACTTCCCATTCGATTAAATGCAGCCTTCATCGTTTCACCACCCGAAATGAGTTCAATTGTGCTGTGTAGTTATCGGTCAGTGAGTTCACCGACTGTAGCTCTGCGTACACCTCGCTAATCGACTTAAAAGTAACGGACGTATCGCCTTCATTGAGGCTCTTCACATCTCCTTCACGGTCGGCTACCGGTGTCAGCAATTGGTGTGTAGCTAGAAACTGCTGGCACAAGCCCAACAGAATTGTGTCAAGCTCAACAGGAAGTCCTGTAACGGGCAAGTGCGTGTAGTTTGCTACATCCTGCACCACTTTGTCGAAACCGAACTCCAACA
>NZ_BAAGTC010000051.1:0-711 GCF_054782115.1 Nocardia heshunensis
ATAATGACTTTATTGAAACACATCCTGCCTACCTAGAAGCAATGAGCAAACTTTATGGTTATGCTAGTGACGGTGGAATTAGACACCCTAAAACAGAGATAAAACATAAAATTGATTTGGCCGAAGCAACTTTCATGTTAGAAATCTGCTCTGCTTTCATCTCAATGCTGAAAGCTAAGTTAGCTGATTGGCGAAATAGATAATAAAAAACGCATCCCCCTACCCGCCAAGATAATGGGATGCGCTCAACATATAAGATTCAAGGGATAAGTACACCCTTTTTACATAATTAATTATAAATTAAAGGAGGTGATGCCACAACCTTAATCACAAATCTACCCGCCTAGGTGATTTAAAATTAAGGAGATAATTAAAATGGCAAGCTATCAAAAGCGCGGTAAAACATGGACTGCAAGAATCAGCTACACTGATCAAATGACCGGTGAGCGTAAGTACCAAACTAAGTCCGGTTTTCTGCGGAAAACTCAAGCCGAAGAATGGGCCATATCGATCGAACAGACTAAGTTCAACGAATCTATCGGCAAGGCCACCACAAGAGAAACGTTCGCCGATTACTTTGAGAAATGGTTCACCACCTACAAGCTTCCACACGTTGAAGAACAAACTCTTAACCACTACAAATATACACATGGCATCATCAAGGGGTATTTTAAAGAGCTCCGCTTGAATCTGGTAACGCGAGAATACTAC
>NZ_BAAGTC010000052.1:0-717 GCF_054782115.1 Nocardia heshunensis
AATACAACGTCTCAACCAATACAGTTAGTCGCCAGCTAATCGCACTTGGACACCAAACCAAGTCCGCTTACAATGGCTTACCAACTTCCTTATGCATCGATGAATTCCGCTCTACAGGCAACCAAATGAGCTTTATCGCGATTGATGCCCAAAAGCACGATCTAATCGCTATCCTACCTGGTCGGAAGAACAAAGACATCAAGGAATTTTTCATAAATCACTATTCATTAAGCAATCGAAGCAAAGTCACCCAAGTCGTAATGGATTTTAACGCCCAGTATCAAAAGATTATTTACGATATTTTCCCAAACGCCGTCATCGTCGCCGATAACTTTCACTTAGTTCAAATGGCTCTCCGGTCTTTAAATCAGACCCGGGTTCAACTGATGCGCCGGTTCCCCCAAAATACACGTGAATATCGCATTCTTAAGCATTATTGGCGTCTTTACTTGAAGAGCTATAAAGACCTTGAGAAGAACAAAAAGCAGTGGTATTCACACCTTAAGGACCACCTCACGCAAGAACAGCTCGTCCTGGACGGTTTGGATCTTAGCGAAGAATTCGCGAACACTTATTATTCAGCACACGCATTGGTAGAGGCCATCCGAAGCCGTGACTACGACGCCTTTATCGAGGCCTTAGGTGAAGTTGAGAACGTCAGTCCTCAACTTCTAACGACCATCAAAACCTTCATTCAGAAAAAGCAGTTCATTGAGA
>NZ_BAAGTC010000053.1:0-739 GCF_054782115.1 Nocardia heshunensis
ATGCCGGTACCAAGGGGAACGACTTAACTGTATCAGTTGAGAAAGACCCTAACGATGAAACACTGGTCAACGTCAACACATTGTTTGGCACAGAACTGGTCGCGCAGCAGCAAGTGCGGACGACTACCGCTAGTGGGTTAGAATCCAATCCCTATGTGGACGTAGAATTTACCGGTGACATGACTACACCAACTGGTGATGCCTCTGCTACCACTGGCGGAGCTGAATTCTCTGCCACAGCTGGTAAGGCTAAGCTGGAAGCTTTGGCTGCTAGCACAACTTACAAGCTGACGGGTGGGACTACTGAGGACGCTGAAGATGAGCTTGATTTGATTGACAACGCTTTGAGTACTGAAAACTACAATGTGGTCACAACTGCGGGAATTGCAGCGGAGAACGTACTTCATGGACTTGTAGCGACCACAACGAAGCGGCTTCGAGAAAAAGAAGGTTACAAGATTCGTGCAGTAGTTCCAGCTCTAGAAGGTGGCACTAAGTACGACTATGAAGGTGTGTCAGTAGTCAACAATGGTGTCACGTTAGCTGATGGGACTGAACTGACTGCTACACAGGCAGCTGGTTGGGTTGCTGGGGATTCTTCGGCTGCTAACGAGACAACTTCACTCACTTACGTTGCCTATCCTGATGCTGTGGCAGCTAATCCCAAGCGGAGCAACGAACAAACGATTGATGCGCTCAATGCCGGTCAGATTGTATTTACTACGCGCCGTGACGGTAC
>NZ_BAAGTC010000054.1:0-764 GCF_054782115.1 Nocardia heshunensis
ACCATCAGCGGCCGCTAACTTTTCTTGATATAGCTTGGAGAACATTTGACGGTCCATTTCAGGCATCTTTTCGTCAAGGTTGAACTGTTTGGTGATATTAGCGATAGAGATAACCATGTTGGATTCATCCACATCGGATGGGTCAACCAGCGTGCTCCAGTAACGTTCATTGGTCAGCTCGTAACTGTCCCAATCGTTAGAATAGTTTGCGTTTGGCTGTGTAATCGTTCGACGTGCTCGGTCTCGACGCCCTTCATCAATCGTCAGGCGAGGTACCTTGATATGCTTAGCACCGTCAAACTTGATAACGCTATTAGATGGAGAGTTCCACAGACTAGCTGAGAATAAGTGACCATCGTAGAATGCTTGCTGAATAGCCTGTTGGTAAGCCTCAGCATAATTAATTGTTGCCATATTTTATTTCCTTCTTTCTGCTATTTGAATGCATCAACTAGGGTTTGAACTTGATTATTATCGTCAGAACCATTGCCACCCTTAGGCTCGTAGCCGGCCTTCTGTCCTTCATCGAACAAGTACCCGTCAGACTCCTTAAGTGCGCTGAGCTGGTCGTCTAGGCCTTCTAGCTTTCCTTCATCAGTGAACTTGACCTTATCCATATCAAGCAAACCTTCCACAGCCTTAGGATTGCGCACCTTGGCACCCGTCAGTGCCGCGGTCAGTGCCCCATTAAGCTTTGTTTGACTCAATTGAGCAGTCAGACTCTCGGTATCAGACTTGTACTTGTCTTGAAGGTCGGTCAGTTG
>NZ_BAAGTC010000055.1:0-769 GCF_054782115.1 Nocardia heshunensis
TCTCAGACAAATCATTCATCTGTGGAAGCTGATTGTTCGGCAGCGTCACCACGTTGCTAGGCATGAGATACCGATCATATAGTAGCTTCATCAGCTTCGGTTCAGGCTGATTGATACTGTCATACGGCCCGATTTGATTGCCCGTCATGGCGAAGAATCGGCCCGACGTATACATTTCCACATTGCCTGACCGTCGTCGGTCACCCGGAATCTCGCCTTTAATGATAATGTGGATACCGGTTCCAGATACGCTAGTTTCAGCGTAAGACTTGGTGATTGTGAGAAAGTGCTGCACCTCATTTTCATCCGTCTCACCACGTTGCCACCGCTCTAGGTCTTGCTCTAAATGATCCACGTCGATTCCCACATAAGGAGGCTGAAAATAGAAACCTAGGCCATCCATGCCGTAATCGTCCATAGCTTGCAGAGCCGTATCAAAGTCCGACCAAGTAGCCGGGTCATTAGACTTCCCATCCCCACCGTTGTATGGATTCTTGGGGTACTTTGCATACTTATTCCGGTCAGGTTGCCATTTTAGCTTGTAAAGCCCCCACCGCTTTAGGGACTTGAGTTCTTCGGGAATTCGTTCATACATCAGCACTCCTCCTTAGAAGGGCAAGTCGTCTTCTGAGATATCAACTGAATCACCCGTATTAGCAAACGGGTTACTAGTATTCGCAGCCGGTGAAGGTGCGGAGTTCCCTGCCGTAGGTGCATTCTTCCTATCCTTGTACGTATGCTGCACTTGAGGGAACTGCGTAACCTCAAA
>NZ_BAAGTC010000056.1:0-846 GCF_054782115.1 Nocardia heshunensis
ATTCCTCACAGTCATGACAAATAAATAATACTGTTTTCGATACTTTGGGGTTTACAAAAGTACTGAATTCAGTTATTATAAGTTCATCAAGTAATTAAGCAATAAGAAATCAGCACTATCAGCGAGGTGCTTTGGCGAGTAACGCTGATGGTAAGGCTTATTGCTCATATATTTATGGCTTAATTGTACTGAATTCGATACTAAAAGTCAACAACTTGATGAACAAATAACCGAAAGGAGTGAACGCAAAAAAGTCGTACTGACCAGGTATCAATACGGCTGCGAAATTAAATTTATTCCTAGGCATCACCTGAAATATCGGCTGGCACTTAAATGGTATCGTCGTCCAAACCTGTAAACCACCCCAGTTGTTTAACTTTAAAGTGTGGTCCTGCTTAAATCGGAGTCCAATTTACGTCGATTATGGATTCCTTATTGAATAGATAGCATACGACGAAGGCATGTCTGTTCCGGCAAGAGGTGCACAATTACGCTCGCACAAGCGCTTAGAGTCCTCACCAGCTCAACGGTTAAGCAAGTATCTGTAGGAAATACAGGCTAAACAAAAATTGTGACAAGATGAATCACTCCTTTAATTAAGCCTATGAAGTAAAGATACCAGATAATACAGATGCCGGCAATAACTTGATGAACAAATAACCGAAAGGAGGGATTTTCAAATGAAGGACTTACAGTTCGATACATTTCCAGAATTAACAGAAACCCAGCGAAGATTAATTGTTTCTGCTAGAAAAGAAAAAAAGCCAATCCTTGTTGTTGGGCATCAAGGACCGACCGGGAAAACAAGATTGACGAAATGGTTACGAGAAAATGGTGTTCAAGCAT
>NZ_BAAGTC010000057.1:0-861 GCF_054782115.1 Nocardia heshunensis
CGTACTGCCGACGAGTTGATCCTCGAACTGCGCCTGCTCACCGGCCGTCGCACCGATCTGGTCTGCGACCGCACTCGCGCCATCAACCGGTTGCGCCAGCAACTGACCGCGATCTGTCCTGCTCTCGAACGCGCCGCCGATATCACCGGCCATCGCGGCTGGGCGCTGCTGCTGTCGCATTACCAGCGCCCCAAAGCCATTCGCCGTGCCGGTGCCACGCGCCTGGCGAACCTGCTGACCAGGCTGGGACTGCGGGAGCCCACCGCGACCCGCATCGCCGAAGCCACCGTGGCGGCGGCGAAAACGCAGACGACCCGGCTGCCCGGCGAGGACGTCGCTGCCGAGTTGGTCGCCGCGTTGGCAAAGGAGGTGCTGCGCCTCGATGACCAGATTGCCGAACTCGACACTGCCATCGAGGCCCGATTTCGCCACCACCGCCTGGCCGAGGTAATCACCAGTCTCCCGGGCATCGGATTCCGACTCGGTGCCGAATTCCTCGCTGCCGCAGGCGATCCCGGATGGTTCGCTTCCGCCGCACACCTGGCCGCTTACGCCGGACTCGCACCGGTGCCCAACGATTCCGGCAAACGCACCGGCCGCCTGCACCGACCCCAACGCTACAATCGCGCCCTGCGGCGAGTGTTCTACATGTCCGCGCTGACCAGCATCCGCTGCGACCCCACCTCTCGGGCCTTCTACGACCGGAAACGCGCCGAGGGCAAAGGCACCAAAGGCGCGATCATCGCCCTGGCCCGTCGCCGCGTCGATGTCCTGTGGGCGCTGCTGCGCGACAACCGCACCTGGGAGCCCACTAAGCCGACCACAACCGCCCGAGCGGCTTGACAGCATCATTGAGACTCC
>NZ_BAAGTC010000058.1:0-879 GCF_054782115.1 Nocardia heshunensis
CGACCACGAGCTTGCCGCCGTAGAGCAGCGGGCCCCACAGCTCCCAGACGGAGAAGTCGAACGCGTAGGAGTGGAACAGCGTCCACACGTCCTCGGGTCCGAAACCGAACTCGCGATCGGTGTTCGCCATGAGCCGCACCACGTTCCGGTGCGCCACGGCCACGCCCTTGGGGCGGCCGGTCGAGCCGGAGGTGTAGATGACGTAGGCGACGTGATCCGGCCGCAGCGGGCTGCGGCGGTCGGCGTCGGTGACGGGCGCGTCGGCCGCGTCCTCGATGTCCCCGGCCTCGAGCGAGAAGCCGTCCAGCAGCACCTTGTTCAGGTCGTGCGGCAGGTCGACCTGCACGGTCGAGTCGGTGATGACGCTGGTCGGCTTGGCGTCCGACAGCACGTAGGCGATGCGGTCGGCGGGGTTGGTCGGATCCATCGGCACGTAACCCGCACCGGTCTTGATCACGGCCAGCAGGGCAACCACGAGATCCGCCGAACGCGGCAGCAGCACCGCGACCAGCGATTCGGGGCCCGCGCCCTCGGCGATCAGCCTGCGCGCCAGCACATTCGCGCGCCGGTCCAGCTCGAAGTAGCTGAGCTCCTCGTCGCCGAAGCGCACCGCGACCTGCTGCGGGTAGGCGGCCACGGCCAGGTCGAACAGGCTCGACAGGGTGGCATCGGAGTCGCCGATGTCCTCGCCCGCCGACACCCAGCGCTCGGCCACATCGTGGCGCTCGCTCTCGCCGAGCAGATCGATATCACCGATCAGGGCGGCCGGGTCCTCGGCGACCGTGCGCAGCACGCGCACCAGGCGGTCGGCGAAGGACGCCACGGTCTCGGCGTCGAACAGATCGGTGGCGTAGTTCCACGACAGACCCAGCGAGCCGT
>NZ_BAAGTC010000059.1:0-883 GCF_054782115.1 Nocardia heshunensis
ATATGCAATCACTCCATGATATTCCATAGTTTTTAGTTTGAGACCGCCTTCCACCGGTTGGGCCCAGAAAATGATGTTAAAGTCTACTGTCAGTGTTCCATCTACCCGGCTAAAGTTACGATCCCGAATATAGGCGAACTCAGGGAGAACCAGAAACTTGTCTAGCAGTATTTGCTCCATTCTCTCCATGTCCTGGTTTGGCTTATTTGGGTCTGGGAAGTAAACCACTTGATAACCATGAGTTCGTTTCTGCCGCCCAAACAATTCTGGTTGGCCCCGACTTCCAATCGCAGACACATAAAAAGACGGTTCCTTAAAGCCGCCTTTCTGGTTCTCACGATAAACGGGCAATCCCGGCGAGATACTCGCTAGAAGTTGTCCAATGCGCTCGATAATATTCAATTACAACAGTCCCTCCATTGCCCTCATAAATCCTGGAGTCAATAACCCCGGCAACTCACCGGAAACAGCTTCCACAGTATCGCGTAGCATGAATCGTCCTTCGACCCAACCGCCCCCACCTCTCGTCCGGTGACCATTTTCAATGAATGGCGCGTACTCAACGTTATTGGACAATTGGAGCGAAATGATTGTTCCACCAATGAATGGCCCCTCAATGTTCCATCCCCGTCGCAAGTTACCAGTATCAACGGGAGTAGAATTGCTAACTCGTCTCATAGCCTGAACCCCCACTCTCTTAAGCGATTGCTGTAATTCAGACTTTAGCTGTGCGGCATTAGATGCCTTGGCTTGAACCTCTTTAGCCCATGCTTGAAATTCAGCATCATCAATCGTGAACGCTCCCATCTACTCCACCTCCTCACTAGCTTTCTCATCCCGAACCATTGCTACTTCTTGGTGACTCACGTATCCGGCATATCCC
>NZ_BAAGTC010000060.1:0-940 GCF_054782115.1 Nocardia heshunensis
ATCAACCGGGTTCTGTCCAAACTTCCACTTACCAGAAATCGTCTCGTCTTTATCCAAATAAGCCAAGTCCGATGGGAAGACCACTTGGTGATCAGCAATCGCCTTGTCCACGTACTCGATCGTCGCTAGTGACTGTGGATTCAACTGAATTGTCACGGACTGTTTCTGGCCGACCATCACAAAGATACTCATACCAAATTCAAACAACACTTTGTTGCCAAAATCTGGCATGTACTCAGGTTCCGCTGCTAAGGTCACAGCATACAGAAACTCGGCGTCTTTGCCCTCTTCTTTAGCATACAGACCAATAGCCGTAATGTTGTATCCCTTAGTTACCTTTTCATTGGTGTACAGCACCTTAGTCCCGGCAACCTGTTCGTCACCATCCGGCGTATTAAGCGAGCTAGTCAGCGTCCCTGTCTGCTTCTCATTAGGGAGCTTAGCCAGCCCCTTGACTCCAGCCTCAGTTAGCGTATCTGCTGTGGTAGCTGTCCGGGTGATGGTGAACTTAGATTGGCCTCGAAAAGCCCGCGTAGCCAACTCCAATCCTGCTGTGGTCAACACTGATTCATTATATTTTGACATCTTTTACCTCCTAACTAAAATTGACTGCCTGTGGCATGACTGCTGAATTGATACAGATACTAGCCGCCTGACCGAAGTACACCGGTAACCGGTTCTCTACGTCGTAACTAGTCCTGATATGCTGCTCCAGATTGCTTGGTGTGTAAACGTTCAACAGGTATTTTAGTCGTTCAACCTGTTCCGCTGTGATTACATGTGCTTCACTTAGCGTGTCAATTCGACTCTTCACCGAATCCACAACCACCATAGCCGGAATAGCAAACGAGGCGACCAGCTCCTTGAAGTACCAAATCGTAATCGGCCGTGGCGGTAACATCCGTACCAGAATGTCGTATCGACGGGATTCAACTGTGGC
>NZ_BAAGTC010000061.1:0-1026 GCF_054782115.1 Nocardia heshunensis
ACGGCTCGCTGGGTCTGTCGTGGAACTACGCCACCGATCTGTTCGACGCCGAGACCGTGGCCTCCTTCGCCGACCGCCTGGTGCGCGTGCTGCGCACGGTCGCCGAGGACCCGGCCGCCCTGATCGGTGATATCGACCTCCTCAGCGAGAGCGAACGCCACGACGTGGCCGAGCGCTGGGTCTCCGGAGGCGAGGATTTGCACACGCTCGCTCAGGCCGCACGCGCCGCGGTCGCGGAGGCGGACTCAGCGGTGGGCGAAGACGTCGTGGAACCCGCCATGCTGGCCGCGTTGGGCGGGGCCGCTGAGGTGCTGACCAATCCGTTGGCAGCCATCGCGAGTCCGTTCGCGGATTCCGATGCCACCCTGTCGAGCTTGTTCGACCTGGCCGTCGCCTCGAACGCGGAGCAGGTCGCGGTCCGCCTCGGCGACGAGGAACTCACCTACACCGAGCTGGACCGGCGCGCGAATGTGCTGGCGCGCACGCTGATCAGCGAGGGCGCGGGCCCGGAACAACTGGTCGCGGTGCTGCTGCCGCGCTCGGCGGACCTGGTGGTGGCACTGCTCGCGGTGATCAAGACCGGCGCGGGCTACGTGCCGATCGATCCGAGCTACCCGGCCGACCGCATCGCCTACACGCTGTCGGATGCCCAGCCCACCAGCGTGATCACCGATTCCACAGTGCAGGTAGATCTTCATGCCGACCTGCACACGGTACTGCTGGACGGCTTCTCGCTGGAGGCAGGTGACATCGAGGACGCGGCGGATTCCCCGGTCACCGATGCCGACCGCATCGCGGCGTTGCATCCAGACCATGTTGCCTATGTCATCTACACCTCCGGCTCGACCGGTCGCCCCAAGGGCGTGGCCGTGGCGCACCGGAACGTGGTGCGGCTCATGGCGAACACCGATCGCGAGTTCGGCTTCGGACCCGACGACGTGTGGACGCTGTTCCACTCCTACGCCTTCGACTTCTCCGTCTGGGAGCTGTGGGGCCCGCTGCTCTACGGCGGCAAGCTCGTGGTCG
>NZ_BAAGTC010000062.1:0-1026 GCF_054782115.1 Nocardia heshunensis
CCGCGTCCGCCGGGTCGAGCCCGAATTCGGTGACCTTCCACAGCAACTGGTTCACGACCGCGCCGTGCGGCAGCGCCACACCCTTCGGGCGGCCGGTCGAACCGGACGTGAAGATGATGTACGCGGTGTTGGCCGGGTTCAGCTCCCGCACCCGCTCGGCGGCCTTGATCGGCTTGGCCGAGTGGCCCGACAGATCCAGCTCGTCGATGCGCAGCACCTCGGCCAGCTCCGTCGCGAAACCGACTGCCGCCGTGGTGAGTACGGCCTTCGGCGCCGACGTCTCCAGGATGTAGCCGACGCGCTCGGCGGGCTGATCGGGATCGATCGGCACGTAGGCGGCACCGGACTTGGCGACCGCGTACATGGCCACGACCAGATCGGTGGAGCGTCGAATGGCAAGCGCCACCCGATCTTCCGTGCCGATGCCGCGCGCGATGAGTTCACGGGCGAGCTGGTTGACGCGAGCATCCAGCTCGGCGTAGGTCAGCGACTCGGCACCGTCGGCGGTGTCGGCGACGATGGCCACGGCCTTCGGGTCGTCGGCGACCGCCTTGTCCAGCAGCGAGACCAGCGTGGCCTGCGACGCGCCCGCGAACACGGAGTCCACGTCCTGGCCGGTGTTGTTCCAGCGCTTCAGGATCCGGTCGTTCTCGTCGCCGTCGAGCAGGTCGAGATCGCCGACCGCAATGCTGGTGTCCGCCAGGATGGCGTCCAGCACCCGCACGAACCGGTCCGCGAAGGACTGGATGGTCGATTCGTCGAACAGGTCGGTGGCGTAACCGAATTCGGTGAGGATCTCGGCCGGGGTGCCGTCCTCGGTGTACCGGTCGTACAGAGTGACCTGCAGGTCGGTCTTGGCCAGCTGCGAATCGAATTCGACCGCGGCCACGTGCAGGCCCGGCAGTTCGAAGGCGGTCTCGGCCAGGTTCTGGAACGAGAGACCCACCTGGAACAGCGGGTTGCGTGCGGTGGAGCGCACCGGGTTGAGCACCTCGACGAGCCGCTCGAACGGCACGTCGGCGTTGG
>NZ_BAAGTC010000064.1:0-1049 GCF_054782115.1 Nocardia heshunensis
GACACATCAATCGAGCTTGTGAACAATACGAGATGGTCTAATACTTCCGCTACAAGTACTTCGTTAGTTACGTTTACCGTGCCAGCGGGTGTTGTCCAAGGATACATTCGGATTGATAATAACGGCTCGGCTGACGGTAAAGATGCTAGCGTATATTTGATATCCGTTCAAATGGTTCAAGCTACGCATAGAGTGCCGATGGCTCCAGCATTCTCAGATTTTGTTCGAGATAATGGAGATGGAACGGTTACCATTAATGGAAATACCTTTGTTCCAGCCGATAATGCCAACGTCTCCCACCGTAACCCCAACACGGGCGTGATTTCCGAGAAATCCGATTTCACTCAGCTCACTGTGTCAGGAGGTAAAACAGTCGCTACTAGCGACGATTTAAAAAGCGTTGCGCAATCTGCTTGGTATCCAATAACAGTTAATTCTGAATTCACTTCAACACCATTTTTAATGAAGTATGATTCAAAAACTGGAGTTACAAAGATTATTGGTGGCATGAAAATCTCATGGGACAAGACAAAAGGAACATGGACTAATGTTTTGATGACGTTACCAGTTGGATTTCACTTCATTAAAAATATGAGCTTACCAATCCACGTTGGAACAATTGATGGTGGCAATAATGCAACGACAACTGTGACTGGAAGAAACCTTGTTCTTACTTTTAAATATCCATATGAAGGTGAGGCTGGTATTATCAGCGTGCTTTCTTGGGGATCTAAATCTTTTTGGCAAGATGGGTTGGATAACTGGACGACCGATGCAATTGTACCTGATTAGGAAAGTGAGGAAAGACAAATGATTTATTACGTTAAGCCAGACTCAAATAGTGAGTTTCCAGACAAAGACACAGTACCAGCACTAGATGCTGCTGAAGGATTAGTAGCAGTTGATATTCCAAGTACTTCAGTCCAATATTTCACCCGCTACTGGTGGATGTACCGATTGATGGGCAATGGCCGAGTTGAAGCACCTGGCAATCTACCTAGTTTGGATATCGACTACTTAACTGGTCTAGTTGATAAGCAGGCTGAGAC
>NZ_BAAGTC010000065.1:0-1053 GCF_054782115.1 Nocardia heshunensis
AGCCCCGGTAAACGGCGGTGGTAACTATAACCATCCTAAGGTAGCGAAATTCCTTGTCGGGTAAGTTCCGACCTGCACGAATGGCGTAACGACTTCTCAGCTGTCTCAACCACAGACTCGGCGAAATTGCAGTACGAGTAAAGATGCTCGTTACGCGCGGCAGGACGAAAAGACCCCGGGACCTTCACTATAGCTTGGTATTGGTGTTCGGTACGGTTTGTGTAGGATAGGTGGGAGACTTTGAAGTAGGCACGCCAGTGTTTATGGAGTCGTCGTTGAAATACCACTCTGATCGTATTGGACCTCTAACCTCGGACCCTGATCGGGTTCAGGGACAGTGCCTGGTGGGTAGTTTAACTGGGGCGGTTGCCTCCCAAAATGTAACGGAGGCGCCCAAAGGTTCCCTCAGCCTGGTTGGCAATCAGGTGTCGAGTGCAAGTGCACAAGGGAGCTTGACTGTGAGACCGACAGGTCGAGCAGGGACGAAAGTCGGGACTAGTGATCCGGCACCGGCAAGTGGAAGCGGTGTCGCTCAACGGATAAAAGGTACCCCGGGGATAACAGGCTGATCTTCCCCAAGAGTCCATATCGACGGGATGGTTTGGCACCTCGATGTCGGCTCGTCGCATCCTGGGGCTGGAGTAGGTCCCAAGGGTTGGGCTGTTCGCCCATTAAAGCGGCACGCGAGCTGGGTTTAGAACGTCGTGAGACAGTTCGGTCTCTATCCGCCGCGCGCGTCAGAAACTTGAGGAAGGCTGTCCCTAGTACGAGAGGACCGGGACGGACGAACCTCTGGTGTGCCAGTTGTTCCGCCAGGAGCACGGCTGGTTTGCTACGTTCGGAAGGGATAACCGCTGAAAGCATCTAAGCGGGAAGCCTGTTCCAAGATGAGGTTTCTCACCACTTCGAGTGGGTAAGGCCCCCAACAGACCATTGGGTTGATAGGCCAGAACTGGAAGCCTGGTAACAGGTGTAGGTGACTGGTACTAATAGGCCGAGGACTTACCAACAAAGAAGCTACGCGTCCACTGTGCAGTATCTGAAACAACACAC
>NZ_BAAGTC010000066.1:0-1214 GCF_054782115.1 Nocardia heshunensis
TGCGGGTTCAGGCGGTCATCGCAACACTTCGTCGAGTGCTTCTGATGGTGTGTGGAATCCGAGGGTTTGTCGAGGCCGGCCGTTGAGTTCGTCGGCGATGGCGTCGAGGTCGTGCTGGGTGTAGTGGCGCAGGTCTGCGGCGCGGGGAAGATATTGGCGGACAAGGCCGTTGGTGTTTTCGTTGCTGCCGCGCTGCCAGGGACTGTTCGGATCGCAGAAGTAGACCGGAACGCCGGTGGCGACGGTGAAGCGAGCGTGTTCAGCCATTTCGAAGCCTTGATCCCAGGTCAGCGTCCGTCGCAGCGCGGCCGGCAGGGTCACGATCTTCGCGGCCAGGGCTGCGGCGACTAGGTCTGCGCGTTTGCCGTCGGGCAGCGACACGAGCATCAGGAACCGGGTGGATCGTTCCACCAGGGTGGCGATGCAGGACGGGCCGTGCCCGCAGAGCAGGTCACCTTCCCAGTGGCCGGGCACTGCTCGGTCGGCGGCCTCGGCAGGGCGTTGGGAGATGGTGAGCACGCCGCGGCGTTGCCCTCGCCCGTCGGGTTGGCGCGCGACGCGAGGGCGGCGGGTGGAGCGTGGTTTGCGCAGGTAGTGGGTCAGTTCGTGGCGCAGGTCGCCGCGGGCCTGGATGAACAGGGCCCGGTAGATCGTTTCGTGCGACACATATCCCATGCTGCGCTGCGGATCCCGGCGCAGCCAGCCCGCGATCTGCTGCGGCGACCAGCGTCGAGCCAGTAGTTCGGCCACGACCGCGGCCAGCTGCGGATTCCGCGATAGTTTCGTCGGTTTCGGCCGGATCGCTCGTGCCCACGCCGTTTGGTCGGCGGCCACGGCGCGATAGGCGAGGCGGCCGCCGTTGCCGGCGACCTCGCGTGAGATCGTCGAGGGTGCGCGGCCCAACTCTCGGGCGATGCCGCGCAGTGATTGTCCGGTGGCCAAGCCGCGGGAAATCTGTTCTCGTTCAACGGGACTCAACCGCAGCTCGCCGCGCCGTCGCGGCACCGGCCGCACGCCGCCGCAGCGTTTGAGCAGGTCTCGCACGGTCGAGGGATTGCGGCGCATCTCCCGGGCCAGCACTTTCACTGCCTGCCCGGATCTCCACCGCCGCCAGACTTCGTCGACCTCGGCTGCCGACAAGGGTGTTCTGGTCATCACGCATCACCTGTTTCGCCTGAACAAAACCATTGTTGCGCTGACCTATTGAAACCACA
>NZ_BAAGTC010000067.1:0-1223 GCF_054782115.1 Nocardia heshunensis
CTTTAACTGGACTTGTTAACTGCTTTTTTCAAGGCATTTGGTCGACGCCAGAAATCGCGGACTATTTCGATATCACTACTGATTTTCTCATGAAGGCTATTGAAAACTATCGGAACAAATACGGCTTGGTCTTCCAATACCATGAATATATTTTCGATTTGAATAAGTGTGTTAACATTACTCG
Source organism: Nocardia heshunensis (assembly GCF_054782115.1). Classification (NCBI taxonomy): domain Bacteria; kingdom Bacillati; phylum Actinomycetota; class Actinomycetes; order Mycobacteriales; family Nocardiaceae; genus Nocardia; species Nocardia heshunensis. The sequence continues at coordinate 185 of NZ_BAAGTC010000067.1, forward strand.
AATCGGTTAGGAGGTAAGGAACCATGTCCCAGGATGATCATTTTTACCGTCAGACACAAAACTTATCTACTTTTTGGAAACGCAAAGATTTAGATCGTGTGGAATCAATCGGACTCTGGGCTGTTGAAGAAGGAAACTGGTACCCTGCTATTTTTCAAGTTTTGGCTATGCTTTACAGAAAGCAACATCGCCTCGAAGAAGAAGCGAAAATACTCAAAATTGGAATAGAGCGAAATAAACGCAACCCCGGCGTTGCACGTAGAGACTTTATAAAAAGACTAGAACGTGTTAATGAATTGATCGCTTCATCAAATAAATAGTACTATTGCCCAATCATGCTGATGGCTATAAAAGCTGCAAATACATACCCCCACGTAGGAGGAATTGAACAATGAAACGTATACTTACACTTGTCACTGTGCTTTTAGCCGGATTATCCCTGGTCGCTTGTAGTAATAAGAAATCAGAGACAAAGTACTACGATAGCGATTTCATTTCTGCACTAGAAACTGGTCTTCAAAAGCGATGGGCTATAACCGACACCGTAAAAGACATCGACAAAGCTTCCCAAGATACTTTGGACAAATCTGTTAATGCTGAGCTTAAGGTAGTGAAACCTTACGAAAACAAAAAGTTCAAAAACGATAAACTTCATGAGCAAGCTCTTACATACATTAATGCTCTGAAAGATCAAAAGACCGCATTAAAAAGTTACGACAAGTCTAATTTCTTCGACAAGTGGAATAAGGCATACAATGTGCGTACTAAGATGATTGTCCAAATCAACCAGAAGCACAAACTTAAAGTCGCTGACAAATATAAAAGTGATCTAACTGAATTAACACGTCATGGTGATGCAGTAGCTAATCAAAATCAGAAAACCGAAGCAATCAATTCTCTAATTAAATCTATTAAATTCAAACAAACTAAAGACGATGGATATACTTACACCTACGACGCTAAAGTCAAGAACACTTCAAACTACTCATTCAAAACGTTTGGCATCAAGGTAAAGTTGATGGATTCACAAAAAACGGTC
>NZ_BAAGTC010000068.1:0-1247 GCF_054782115.1 Nocardia heshunensis
ATCACGCATCACCTGTTTCGCCTGAACAAAACCATTGTTGCGCTGACCTATTGAAACCACACCGAGTTTCGTGCGGCGTCACCATCGCATCCCCTGCGGATTTTCGGCGCGCGTACAGTGACGCGGCACGCAAGACGCGCGGCCAGTAATCCAGAGCACATACACGGTCGCTAATTGCTACGGTCGCGTAATATTCGCTGAACAGCCGTCCCCGGAGGCGGCGTGAATCTGATGAAGGCATCCTCACCATTCCTGTCTGAGCCGGTCAGCAACTGTTCTCTCATCACTCGAAGGGACACGGTCATGGCGAAAACGGAACCTGTGACCCTGGAATTCGCCGAGTCGGCGCCTTACCAGGTCAACTGCACGGTCGAGGTCGCGACGTCGGCTGCGAACGTGTTCGACGTATTGAAGGACAACCGCGGTGGCGAGAAGTGGCTCGGCTGGATCGTCACCAAGGTCGTCCCGACTTCGGACCCCGAACACGGCGTCGGCGCCACCCGCAAGGTCGTGTGGCTCTACGGATTGGGCGGTTTGACCGAGACCTTCATCGGCTGGGAGGAGCCGACACTGTGGTCCTTCACTGCGAATACCGTTCGGCCGGGCGTGTTTTCAAGATTCATGGAACGGGTGACGGTCGAACCTGTCAGCGCCACCAGTTGCCGCGTCCACTACCGAGCCGGTATCGACTTCTCGTGGTGGGCGCGCCCCTTCTCGGGTTTCGTCACCGGCTACCTTGGCAAGGCCATTCGACCCGCCCTGGAGGATATGGGCGCCATCGCGGTCGCCAATGCCGAAGCAGCGGGCCGCATCACCTCGTGAGAATCACCCTTGCCCGATCCTCGTCGCCCATCGGAGAACGCACTATCTTGCCGCTGGTCGCGCTGACCGAATCGGCCAGCGCGACTGGCCAAAGATCAACGAGCCGAGCCGATCTGAGGTCGGTGAAACGTCGGCTCCTGCCGATGAGCGTTTGGTCGTGTAAGCCTGGCTGATCATGGGCCACAACGGTTTTTGAGCTGGTGCTTCTCGGCGTTTGCCTGGATTGGGTGTCGATGGCGAGAGATGGTGTCATCGGCTGGCCGGTGGGTTTGACAATTGGTGGCATTGGTGACCTCAAGCTGCGGCCGGTGCCCTTGCGGACCGATTGCGGACCACAGAGGCACCGGCTCGTGACAATGGGAATGCAGCTATCTGGCGTCGGCGTCCGGGTCCGAATCCAACGCCCCCATGGGCGTATCCAACGC
>NZ_BAAGTC010000069.1:0-1255 GCF_054782115.1 Nocardia heshunensis
GAAAAGCTAGGAGGTGACGTAGATGGATGATGAAGTAGACGAGGTTGAGACCGATGACGTTGTTGATGAGGTGCCGGACGAACTGGAAGAGGAGACGCTCTCCAGTTACACGTATCTAATCAAGAACGGCCACATCATGAGTATGACTGACGGCCGCAAAGCCATGGTACAAGCCGTGGATAAGATTCTCCGGACGGAACGGTTTGTCTATCCAATTTATGATGATCAATACGGGAATGACTTCGAAGAGTTACTTGGTAAAGACTTCGACTATGCCGAGGTCGAAGTTGACCGTATGCTGACTGAAGCTCTGGAGGCCGATGACCGGGTGACCGATGTGGCTGTTGATTCGATTGAGAAGATTGATTCAACGACGCTTAAGGTGATTGGGTCCTGTGAGACCATTTACGGCACGATTCCAGTAGAAAGCGAGGTGGGGTTAGATGAATCCGGAAGCACTGGCGACTGAGTTAGAGGCACACGACTTCGATTATTTTATGAATGACATGCTAGACGAGATTGACGATGACAAGGATAAACGGCAAGGGTCAATTATCTATGACGCGATGGCCCCAGCGGCTACTAAGCTGGCTGAAGAGTCCCTGTCATTAGCCAACATTGTCCGACTGACCTGGACACAAACGACCAATAGCGAGTTCTTAGATTGGCGAGCGGCTGAGCGTGGGGCTTCACGGCAACTAGCAACCGCTGCAGAGGTGATTGCTAAGTTCCTCGATGCCGATGGTAATCCTATCAGTAATGTAGCAGTTAGTGACCAGTTCGCAAGCGTTGGAGAAGAGCCTATCTTCTATCACGTCAAAGAGGTCAACACAGACCTGACAGCATTACTGGTAGCCGATGAGATCGGTACCCGTCCGAATGGGTATCAGGGACAGATTTTACCAGTAACGCCGAATGATGCGCTGAGTTGGGCTGAGATTACTTCGGTAGCGGTACCAGCCAAGGATGACGAGACTGACGACCACTTACGGGACCGAATTCTCTCTCCGGACGCTTACAACGCGTACGGTGGGAACATTGCGGACTACTTGGACATGTTGAGCAAGATTGAGTCTGTGGGTGCCGGTCAGGTCTATCCGACTTGGCGCGGTGGTAGCACGGTCAAACTGGTCATTGTGAATAACGACCTAAGAGCGGCTAGTCCTGAGTTGTTGAGTCAGGTCAAAGAGACTATTGACCCGGCGGACGCAGAAGGACAGGGCTACGGGTTAGCACCAATTGGACATGCGGTCAC
>NZ_BAAGTC010000070.1:0-1263 GCF_054782115.1 Nocardia heshunensis
CCCGCTGGAACCGCTTCGGCGAGCTCGAATACCTCGGCCGCGCCGACGATCAGGTCAAGGTGCGCGGTTTCCGCATCGAGCTCGGTGAGATCGAGTCCGCGGTACTGGCGCAGGACGGGGTCGCGCAGGCCGCGGTCATCGTGCGCGAGGACCAACCGGGCGATCAGCGCATCGTCGCGTACGTGGTGCCCGCCGACGGTGTCGTCACCGCCGTGGACGCTGTGCGTGATGGCGCCGCCGAGTTGCTACCGGCCTACATGGTGCCCTCGGCCGTCGTGGTGCTCGACCGAATCCCGTTGACCGTCAACGGCAAGCTGGATCGGCGCGCTCTTCCGGCTCCGGCCGTGCAGGCGCGCGCATTCCGTGCGCCCGAGACCCCGATCCAGGAAACCGTCGCCGGCGTCTTCGCCGACGTGCTCGGCCTGGACCGGGTCGGCCTGGACGACGACTTCTTCGACCTGGGCGGCAACTCGCTCATCGCCACCCGCGTGGTGTCGCGCATCGGTGCCGCGCTCGACACCACCGTCGCGGTGCGCACGCTGTTCGAGGCGAGCAATGTCGAGGCGCTGGCCGCGCGCATCGAATCGCATGCCGACGGCGCCTCGCGCGCCAAGCTGGTCGGCCGTGCCCGCACGCCGGGCGAGCTGGTGCCGCTGTCCTTCGCGCAGCAGCGCATGTGGTTCCTCAACCAGTACGACACCTCCTCGGCGGCCTACAACCTGCCGCTGGCGATCCGCCTCGACGGTGAACTCGACACCGCCGCACTGGAACTCGCGGTCGCCGATGTGGTGCGCCGCCACGAGTCGCTGCGCACCCGCTACCCGGAGCACGGCGGGACGCCGATGCAGGTGGTCGTGCAGGCCGAGGAGATCGCCCTCGATCTGCGCCCGGTCACCGTGACCGCCGAGGACCTGGTAGCCGCGGTGACAGCGTTCGCGACGCTTGGCTTCAACGTCGCGGAGCAGGTCCCCCTGCGGGCCCGGCTGTTCCGCGTCGCAGCCCCCCGTCATTCCGGCGTGCTTTTGGCCGGAATCCAGGCGGACAGTGTGGATCCCGGCCAAGAGCACGCCGGGATGACGAGTGGTGCTGCCGCCGAGCCGACCGCTCACCAGCACGTTCTTGTCGTCGTGGTGCACCACATCGCCGGTGACGGTTTCTCGATGTCGCCGCTGGCTCGCGACGTCATGGTGGCCTACACGGCTCGCACCCAGGGTGCGGTGCCGGGCTGGGCACCGCTGGCCGTGCAGTACGCCGACTTCGCGG
>NZ_BAAGTC010000071.1:0-1305 GCF_054782115.1 Nocardia heshunensis
CCCGCTGGAACCGCTTCGGCGAGCTCGAATACCTCGGCCGCGCCGACGATCAGGTCAAGGTCCGCGGCTTCCGCATCGAGCTCGGTGAGATCGAGTCGGCGGTGCTGGCGCAGGACGGTGTCGCCCAGGCCGCGGTCATCGTGCGCGAGGACCAGCCGGGCGACCAGCGGATCGTGGCCTACGTGGTGCCCGCCGCGGCGAGCCGCGAAATCGCGACGGACGGTGTCTTGTTCGCAGCCGACACCGTCCGTGACGGCGCAGCGGAGCGCCTGCCGTCCTACATGGTCCCGTCGGCCGTCGTGGTGCTCGACGCGATCCCGTTGACCGTCAACGGCAAACTCGATCGCCGCGCGCTTCCGGCCCCGGCCGCACACGCGCGCGCCTTCCGCGCACCGGAGACCCCGATCCAGGAAACCGTCGCCGGCGTCTTCGCCGACGTACTCGGCCTGGACCGCGTCGGCCTGGACGACGACTTCTTCGACCTGGGCGGCAACTCGCTCATCGCCACCCGCGTCGTCTCGCGCATCGGCTCGGCCCTGGACACCACGGTCGCGGTGCGCACCCTCTTCGAAGCAAGCACCGTCGAATCCCTCTCGGCCCGTATCGAATCGCACACCGACGGCGGGTTTCGCGCCAAACTGGTGCCGCGCGTCCGTACGCCGAAGGCACAGGGCGACGGGCCTGAGTTGGTGCCGCTGTCGTTCGCGCAGCAGCGCATGTGGTTCCTCAACCAGTACGACACCTCCTCGGCGGCCTACAACCTGCCGCTGGCCATCCGTCTCAACGGTGAACTCGACACCGCCGCACTGGAACTCGCGGTCGCCGACGTGGTCCGCCGCCACGAGTCGCTGCGCACCCGCTACCCGGAGCACGGCGGCACGCCGATGCAGGTGGTCGTGCAGGCCGAGGAGATCGCCCTCGACCTGCGCCCGGTCACCGTCACCGCCGCGGACCTAACGGCCACGGTGACGACGTTCGCCACGCTGGGCTTCAATGTCGCGGAACAGGTTCCGCTACGCGCCCGGCTCTTCCGGGTCGCCGCCCCCCGTCATTCCGGCGCGCCTTTGGCCGGAATCCACTCCGACAGTATGGATCCCGGCAAAGAACATGCCGAGAGGATGAGTGAGGTTGCTGCCGAGCCGATCGCGCACGAGCACGTGCTGGTGGTCGTGGTGCACCACATCGCCGGTGACGGTTTCTCCATGTCGCCGCTGGCTCGTGACGTGATGGTGGCCTACACCGCCCGCACCCAGGGTGCGGTGCCGGGCTGGGCACCGCTGGCCGTGCAGTACGCCGACTTCGCGG
>NZ_BAAGTC010000072.1:0-1323 GCF_054782115.1 Nocardia heshunensis
CCATCGCTAGCTCCCGAAAAGTAGCGATGGAGATACGCTCCTGCGTTCGAGACGCTGTCGCTGATGGTGCAATCGCACGGGACTTCACGCGTCGGGTCGTAGTCACCGGACACGAAGCCATGGATGAATCGCTGAAGTATCTCGACGGTGAAGATATGCATAAACTTATAGATGACCTAAGCGCAACCATCGATGCACGTCGGTCAAGCCGCGTCATGGCGCTATTGGCACTATATACAGGCGCCAGGTTTGGTGAGATTGCAGGTCTGACCTGGGATAATGTGGACGAAGCGAATGGTACCATCAACATCAAGCGTTCTTGGAACACTTTAGACAACGATGGGTTTAAGGCTACTAAGAACAAGCAATCAGTTCGAAACATAGCCGTTAATCAAGAAGTATTCGACTTTCTGCATCAACTTCATAGGTCACAAGACTTCCTTGATAAAGAGAACCCATTCAATCTAGTTTTCCTCGGTCAAGGCACTACACCACCGAGCAGTACCGCCGCAAATAACATGCTTAAACGCACGCTAGAGCACATTGGAGCCAAGCACATAACCTTTCACGGGTTACGCCATACACATGCCTCTTACTTAATTTATAAGGGGCTAACGCTATACTATGTCTCCGAGAGACTAGGCCATGCAAATTTCAACGTCACGCTTAGAGTCTATTCACACATGATCCATGAGATGAAAGACGAACAAAATAAGAAATTACTCAGCGTTCTCGACGGTTTTAGAGGGTAACAAATCGCGCTCATCGGATTTTAGATCCCTGCCTAACCCACTGGTATCACGATTAGTGAGCTAAGCGTTTAATTCCTGCTCGGGGCATCAAAATACCAATTAGTTCCTTCTGGAACTGCTTGAAACGCTGAGAAATCAGCGTTTTTTATTTTGTCTAAACGATATAAAACGATTCAAAACGGTATCGAGGGTAACAAAATGGTAACAAATTGGCTGAAAAAAACTGATTTTAACTTTTGTTACCCTCAGAAAAATGGAGGGCACTCAATCCCTCGGTACCACTGGATTATAAGCACCATCGTTTGTTACCCAAAAATCCTAGGCGGGTAAATTACATAATCAATCTGGTATACCTTCAGTTTGTGCAAGATGCGTTTTTTGTTAAATGAAAGTCACTTAGGGGAGGATTTATATTTTAGACAAAAGAAAACATGCTTTTACAAATTTTGAATTCAATAAGAATATGAATAGAGTAATCACAATTCTAACTACTCTATTCATATTTTTATGTATGAGAGTGGCCTATCACTTCGGAGGTCATGAATTATATAAAACTTTATTTTTGGGGCTA
>NZ_BAAGTC010000073.1:0-1336 GCF_054782115.1 Nocardia heshunensis
ATATTGTTCAATCTCATTTTCTTCATAACTCTGTGCGGTCGCCTCTTCGGCAACGTGTCCCATTTCAGAAACGACTAGCCTGTGAATGTCATTCCGCTTAACGTCTTGAAAACGAGCATGAAACATCTGAGTGACCTTTTGCGGGCTCCACCCAAGTACTGTACCTCGAAGAACGGTGTCCATTAGGTAACTCGGAAGCTCTTGCTGGTAATCCTTCCAGATACGCTTGGAAAAGTCTTTGCCATCTTTCCCCCATGGTTGAGAAACAGCTATCCACAGTTGTGCTTCATTGAAGTGAGCGAAGTTGGCGGTAAAAGCACCCTTTTGAGCTTGAATGTTGTAGGTAGTTCGCATGTAGGTGTCATCATACTGATCAGCTAATGCATCGCGCATAGTTTCGGTACGATGATTGGCAAACGCTTGTGTTAATTGCCGCAACTGCTGCTCTAAGTCCTGCAAGCGAGCCACCCTGCTACGAAAATACTCCGCATCTAACTGCTCTTGATAACCACCAGACTTGGCCCGCTCCTCAAATTGTTTGAGAGTGAGTTGCCAATGCTTTGTGTTGATGCCGGCCATGGCTTTCTTGGCCTCATCCTTGTCAATACCCTTCGTGTTGGCATACCGAACGTACCATTTCTCCATCTCAGCATGTAACTCACGATACAGGCCATTAAGCTCCGGTTGCAACGCCTTCTCATAAGCTTCTGTCGACTTGATTTGCTTAGCCTTCGTCTGAAGGTGCCGGCGCTCCCAGTAACTAAGCTTCGTCATCGTCCTCACCGCCTACGTCATTGAGAGCATCGGGGTTATCATAACCGTCACGCTTAACGATATCGTCTTGTCGGTCTTGCAGCTCCTGCTGTGGATCATCAACCAGCGGATTACCCTTGGCAACGGCCTCATCACTAGTGTACTGAGCAAGTTGTGCCACAATTTGTGCTTGCTCGAGATCGTTCTGGATAGCTGTTCGAGTCCAGGTCTGTGTAATCTTTCGACCATCGGCGTCGAATACCCTGAGCCACGTCAGAATGGCCCGGACTAACTCAGTGAGAGCATCTCGGAAATAAGACTCAGTGATAGACGCCTTTAGTTCTAAGTGACCGTATAGCGCACGAATGGCAGCACCTGAGGCGTTGCCAATTTCTTTAAAGTCCACTGGGTTAATTCCTTGAGCCTCAACAAATAGATCTGACTTAGTGACTTGCAGCAGGGAGTTGCGGGCTTCCACAGGAATGTCGATGGTCAGCTTATCGACACCTGACTTATCACCGGGGCCAACACTGTCCATCTTGATGGCGTGGTCCTCTTTGAGAGCCTTCATAAAGGTCGCCAG
>NZ_BAAGTC010000074.1:0-1421 GCF_054782115.1 Nocardia heshunensis
AACTGCGGGCCACCCGGCGGCAACTAATTGAGTTGTGGCGTTAGCAATCAACCATAGTCCAGCACCAGCAAGTAAGACTGCCCCGCCAACCATCATCAGCGATACTCCCAGCTTAATGAATCCAGCAGCAGCTTTGGGCGCCGACTTAGCTGTGGTAGCCAGTCCACCTCCGGAACCTAATCCTCTAATTGAATTACTAATTCCACCTATTATATCTGCAACATTCTTGGCAGCCTTAAAAGCCAGGACGGCTGTTGCAACCAGACCTATAGCCATTGCAATACCATTCAGAGTTCCCGGACTCAACTTACTAAGAGCAGTCAGTCCAGCAACGATACCAGTAATAACCAGACCTTTTGTGCTCATCTTCAATGCTAGAAATGCACCACCAAGAACCTTCAAAGCTGTTGGATCAAGCTTCCCGATAACATCCGCGATAGCTTTGATTCCGTTAGCGGCACCTTTAATCACACCACCAGTAAGACTCCCTAGTGTCTTAAACATAGCAAACGGGTCCTTCTTACTGCTCCCACTGAGCTTGTCCATTACACTACCAAAAGCCTTACCAATTGAGCCTAGTGTCGAAGTTACTGCTGACATAGCACCAGTATTTCCCAAAGATTTGAAGAATGAGCCAATTGCTTTCCCGGCCGTTTGAAGACCACTAACGATTCCTTTAACCACCGGAACTATCTTGCTCCCCAATGCATCGAAATTGACGTTACTGATACTATCAGTAATGCCACTGATAGCTTTGATTCCGACCTTGCCTACCTTATCGAAAGCTGACTGCATCTTATTAGCAATGGTCTCTCGCAAGCCGTCCATAGCTTGCCCAACAGTCTTGTACTGCGTAGCCATCTTCGAGAATTGTTTGTTGGTACCAGTCTTCGCAATCGCATCGAAGAAGTCCTGTGTCTTAACTTTCCCAGCTTGAACATCTTTGACCAGCTGACCAGTACTTTTGTGCATCGTCTTAGCGACCATCGCCATCCCGGCTGGCGTCTGTTCAAGCATAAGTTTGAAGTCAGCCCATTGAATCTGTGGCTTGGCAGCAGCTTGGGTTGCCTGTTGACTAAGAGTTTTCATGGCTTGCTGTGGATCGGATGAGGCGGCAGCTAAACCACCAAATCCTTTAACCAAAGACGTAGTGTTCTTAGTTCCCACAGCGGCAAGTTGACTGTATGTGGAAGCCATATCAGAAGCTGAATAGATGGTTTGCTGAGCATACTTCTGTAAGCTCCCCTTCGTCTTGGTAATTTGTGCCGGGCTCTTACCAATCATGCTCATGTTCCCATCGAAAGTTTGCCAAGCCTTTGAAGACTCGTTTAGCTCTCCGACCATGCTGGTAATCCCACTACCAATCAGGCCAATGCCCTTGGTGATACCAGTACCGATAACATTAGCTCCTAGAAACTGCT
>NZ_BAAGTC010000075.1:0-1422 GCF_054782115.1 Nocardia heshunensis
ACTCTGTAAAGCCATGAATCATGGTAATTTGAATGTTGAAAAATATAAAAATACACTATCACCAAAAGAAAAAGATTTCTTCGTCTTGGGTAAATACGCTTCTCTAGTAATATTATTCTTTATCGCGTTATCCGAATTTCTCGTGAAGTCACCACCAATAAATAATCTTATATGTCTAATCCTTGGTTCAAGAACAACGCCAGACGGGCTTATCAATCGGGGTATGCGTGTTTCTTTAGTGATGTTAACGCTTATGCTTCTTTCTATCGGCATATTCTTAATATTCAAATTTTTACCTAAATTTTTTAAAAAGAGAATTTTCAACGGTTTCTTGCCTTAGCAGACAATATACCACAAAAAGCCACCCTACCCATTAATCTGGATAGAGTGGCTTCGTTGTTACTTGAGCTTCTTAACGTAATCTGCGTTGGCTGTGATATACAGCCCGTTCCCCAGCTTCAACCGCGTAATCTTTCCATAACTTACCACAGACTCAACATCGAAGACAGTCCCCTTGGCAAACTCTTTCTCAGCCTTCTTAAATGCTTTGTCGTAGTACCGCGTCACACTAGTCTTAGCCTTAACTTGCTTGGCCGCCTTCAAATAGGTGGCCTTTTTTACTGGTGTGGATGAGCTCCCACCAACGCCGTTCTTCAAGTCCTTGGCAAACTGAGCCTTGCTGATTCCCCACTTAGCTAGATACCCATACGGGTCTTGGTGATCACCCCATAGATTGTCTGACACCCATTTGTGAGACTTGATACCAGGACCTGAGCCGTCTAGCGTCAGCAGGATACCGTACTTCTTCGCGTAATATCGAAGCACCCACACATAACGCTTGTAGCTCGCGTTGAAGCGACTCTGGGAATTTACGTGAGCCAATTCCACTTGGAACGGGCTAGCGTTGTTAGCCACGGTCCCCGCACCATAAGCGACGTAACCGGGCGTTCCCACAATATAGATACCTTGGTCATCCACAATAGCATGGGTGTATGCTGCGGACCAGTGACCCTTCATATAGCTAGCTTCGTTCTTACCGGAGCCAACGCCCTTATTGTTATCGTTGCCGGTATCGTGGGCAATGATGTACTTGTGTGCTGCCTTGGATCCAGATCCCTGGTTGGCCCCAAGTTCATAGCTGTGGTTAAATGAATAGCTCATCGTTTATCGTCCTCCTTAATATTGAAACCCTTGAATCCATCAAATAGGCCAGACGTGAACCCACCTACTAGCAGTCCCATAACGGCCCCTGACAGAAAGTTATGGTCAGCCGTCACAAATACCGATAGCAAGCCGACCAACATGCCAATTACCATCGACAGCCACGGCATCCACTGATTCGGCACCTTCGTCTGCTTTACGGCCTGAGTCAAAACAAAAACGACCAAAGTGGTCAATGCCAATTCAGTCGCCGTTCCCAGA
>NZ_BAAGTC010000076.1:0-1840 GCF_054782115.1 Nocardia heshunensis
TGCTAACGCCACAACTCAATTAGTTGCCGCCGGGTGGCCCGCAGTTGCTATGTTCTTTGGGATGGTACTTGCTGTGGCCGCTTTAGCAGCTGTGGTAACACTGCTGGGACCAGGTTTAGCTGCTGGCGCAGTTGGCTTTGTCATTCTTGGAGCCGCAATGCTTCTTATTGGGGCGGCAGTATTTATTGCGGCTGCTGGGATTACGATGCTGGCAACGCAGCTGCCAACCATTGCTACTTATGGAGCTTCGGCCGCGCTGGGATTAGTTCTATTAGGGGCAGCAATGGCAGTGTTTGGTGCCTTATCCATTGTGGCGGCTCTAGGACTGGTGCTTTTGGGTGCCGGGTTGATTGTAGTTGGTGTTGGATTCACCATTGCGGCTGTGGGAGCAATCCTGTTTGGTGCTGCAATGTTAATAGTGGCTGTTGGAGTTGCTCTGGCCGCGGCTGGTATGATGGTTCTCACCATTGCATTACCATTGATTGCTGCGTTCTCTATGGTTGCAGCTGTGGGCATGCTACTGATGGGCGCCGCATTGGTTATTGTAGCCGCAGTGGCGATGATTGCCGGAGCAGGGATGATGATTCTTGCACTAGCTCTCGTTATTGCAGCACCGTTGATGATGATTGCGGCTGCCGGTGCCGTTGCACTGGGTGCAGCTGCTATTGTGCTCGGAGCGGGACTGATGGTCGCTGGTGCAGGTTTGATGGTTGTGGCAGCAGGGTTACGAGCAGTGATTTCAGCCGTGTCCGCAATGGTATCAGCGTTTGTCAACGGAATCTCTCGCCTAATAAGCGCAGTGACTTCGGGTATGTCAAATGTCGTTTCAGCGGTACGAAGTGGAATGCAGAATGCAGTTAATGCAGCTAAGAGCTTTGGAAGTGCCTTATTTAATGCCGGTGTAGATTTAATTCAAGGACTGGTAAATGGTATTAAATCTATGGTTGGTAGAGCTGTGGCGGCTGTACAGAATGTTGCCAAAGGTGTCGTTAGTGCCGCAAAAAATGCCATGGGTATCGGCTCTCCTTCCAAGATTTTTAAGCAGTATGGTCGTTGGGTTGTAGAGGGTCTTGCGATTGGTTTAGGATCTAATCAGGCCGAAACTGCTTCTCGAAGCATGGCTATGGGAGTTGTTGGAGCAGCTGACGTGCTGAACCACGTGCCAATGGTTAGTCCTGGGGATATGCTAGCGGACGGATTTAATCGTGCGTATGATGCAGTTACTGGTGTCGCGTCGGCTATGCGCGGTGTTGGTGGTCAGACGATTGGCGTCAATGGTCAATTGAACACGGATCCTAATGTTCCACAATCAAGTCCGTTTGCGACTGGAACAGGGGCAAGTTCAACTGTAACTATTACTAATCATACGAATAACTCGAACGAACAGAACAGTGGCGCGACTACCGTTACATTTGCTCAAGGAGCTATTCAACTCACTGGTGGTGGCAATGGGAAACTTAATATTGATGAAATCCTGTCAGCTATTGAAACACACTTAGTCAATCTTAACGAACGGAGGGGATAACCAGTGAAATTCAATTTAACGGACAGTAAGAACAAGACGTTTGCATTACCGGTTAACCCCGCCGAAATTAATGTTGAATCGACGACTGACGACAAGACTATCACGGTGGTCAAACTAGGTGAAATCAGTCTGATTGGTCCCGAAAAGGTCAAGACGATTGAGCTCACTAGTACGATTCCAGTCAAGACAACCGGAGTCCACTATCTTAGTACTTCGAAGCCATACAAGAATGGTCAGACCTACATCGATAAGATCAATAAGATGTATAAAGCTAAGAAACCTATCCGACTGGTAGGCACTACCACCAAAATTAGC
>NZ_BAAGTC010000077.1:0-1853 GCF_054782115.1 Nocardia heshunensis
AAGACCTCCGATGGTTTTAGGGGTCAAGCCGCAGCGCGTGTCGGCGGTGTGTCGGGTAGTAGGCCGAAAGCTTTGATCGGATCGAAGGATTGGCCGGATTGGAGGCAGTGGTGCAGTTGGCCGAGCATCTTGTTGAACAGGTGGCGCAGTGCGGCGGCGTGCCGGTCTCCGTGGTCTCGGCGGTTTCGGTAGTGCTGGCGAGCGTGCTCGTTGACGTTGGCCGCGGAGAATGCCCAAACCCATCCCGCGGCCGCGAGGCGGTCGTTCTTGATGCGCCGGTAGCTGACGGAGATGCTCTTGCCGGAGGCCCTGGTGATGGGTGCGGATCCGGCGTAGGCCTTCAGCGCCCGGGCATCGGCGAATCGGTGTCTGTCGTCGCCGATTTCGGCGAGGACTCGTGCGCCGGTCAGGTCGGCGAGCCCGGGGAAGCTGGTGATGACCGCGTGGTCGGGGTGCTTGCGAAACTGTTCTGCGGCAGCCTGTTCGAGGTCGTCGGCGCCGCGGCAGGCCGCGTCGAGCATCGCCAGCAGTGCGAGGGCCTGGCGGGCCATCGCTTCCTCGACCAGGGTGGGCTGGCGCAGTTGTGGTGCGCGCAGGCCCTGCAGGATTTCGGCGGCCAGGTCGTCGATGCCGCGTTGGCGTCCTGCCCGGCGCAGCGCGGTCGCGATGCGCGATCGAGTGAGCTTGGCAGCCTTGGTCGGCGTCGGAGCGATGGTCAGGACGGCGCGGACTTCGGGTTTGGCGAGGTTGGTGGCGGACTTGCCGGCGAAGGTCTGCAGGAAGGCCGGAAAGTACTCGCGCAGCAAGGATCGCAATTCGTTGCTGGCCTTGGTGCGTCGCCAGACCGCGTCCTGCTGAGCACGCGCCAGGACCGCGATGGCATGGGCGAGCTCGCTGTCGACCGGCAACTGGCGGTGCAGATGGGCGTCAACGCGCAGGATGTTCGCCAGCGTCATCGCGTCGACATGGTCGGACTTGGATCGCGCGACCGATCGGCGTTCCCGATAACGGGCGACCGCCATCGGGTTGATCGCGAACACGGGTCGGCCCGACGAACGCAGCGCCGTCACCATCAATCCGCGCGGAGTTTCGATCGCGATCGGGATCGGGTCTTCGGCGGTGTCGCCAGCGGCGGCCAGCAACTCCATCAGCTCGGTGAAACCCGTTGGATCATCGGTGATTCGCTTCTTGGCGACGAGGCTGCCGTCGGCGTCGATGATCGCGATGTCGTGGTGGCCTTCGGCCCAATCAACTCCGCAGTAGCTGTTCAACGCAGCCTCCATCCGGTCGGGTGTTTCCGCTGGTCCAAGACCCAGGCGAGAACGCGCAGCGCCCTACTTACGAGGCTCTATGGCCTTGCCTCCGATGAGCTGTTCGCGATCCCAGCTCACTCTCACGGCGCCGGTCTGACTCAGAGCTCGGAGCTCCCGAATTTCGAGGCGTCTCGCCGTGCGAGTGGGCTCGAACCACGAGCAATTTCCCAGATTCCGCGACGGTTGGGACGGAAATGGCTGTCGCCGTGTCCGTCCCAGCCGATCCGCCGTTGCCAGCGCCCACGGTCTTTACTGAGAGCTAGGAGCTCGAGGGGTGAACAGGGGTCACTGCAACTTTGGCGGGTACCGGTGCGACGGTGGGAGCCCACCGCACCGAAGTCGCCCGGTCCGGCCGAAGCGCTCACGGTCTTACACGGGGACTCGTGTCAGGTCCAGGTGCGTAAAAGGAGTCGCTGCGGTCGAACCAGACGGCACGATCGACCCGCCAGTTGCTCGTTTCGCCTGGTCCGAGGCTTCACGGACAGCAGAGCTCCACAAGTTCCCGCTTCACCACAAGCCAACCGTTACAAGATAAGTAGG
>NZ_BAAGTC010000078.1:0-2172 GCF_054782115.1 Nocardia heshunensis
AATACCGGAAAGCGAGGTATCTTTCAATGAAAAAGAGCACTTATTGGCACGTAAAGTTTTTACGAACACCGGTGGGCTATGAGAACTTAGCTTATTATCGGTTCCAGCAATACGAAAAGTATCTAAAGGAGGAACATGTATGGCTAACGAACTAGCAATTGTTGAACCGGTCATTGACGTAAAGCCGATGCCAATCACAATCAACAACCTCGATCAGGTTCAACAAGCAGTAACGGAAATTGTCTCTAAGTACAACCAAGACTTTGTGGTTACTGTGGATAATATCAAGGATGTCAAGAACATGCGGGCCGGTCTTAATAAGGTGTCTAAGGCGATTGATGAGAAACGGCTTACCATTAAGCGGCAGTATGCAGAACCAGTCAAGACCTTTGATTCTCAAATGAACCTGTTTAAAGAACAAATCGATTCAGTCATTTCGCCACTAGACACCAAGATTCGTGAGGTGACTGCGCAAGAACGAGCGGCTAAACAAGAACGGGTTGAAGGCCTGATTGCTGAGATGGCACCTAACTATGGTGTGGAAGTCAGTGAAGTTGACATCGAGCCGTCGTGGCTGAATAAGTCGGCTACTAAGAAGCAGATTGTGGAAGGCATTGCCGGTGTCATGACTCAGATGAAGAAAGAGGCCGACCAACTGGCTACCAATTGCGAAACTATCACCAAGTATGCTGAGATTCAGAAAGTGGACCCGGCAGGCTGGGTGGATCAGGTCAAGCAAGGCCAAGACGTGGACTATCTCATGAAGGCCATTGATAACCAGGTGGAACGGCAAGCCGAGAAGCAACACAAGCTGGAAGCCAAGGCCGCTGAGGAGCGCACCCACCAGCAAACGAAAGGTGACACGGTAGTTGATACCAATACTGGCGAAGTGGTCTCACGAGCCGTTGTGTTGAAGATTACAGCAACCCTTCCACAGATGAAATTGCTTAAAAGTTATATGGACTCCGAAGGCATTAAGTACGAACGGGAGGGATAGCCGTGGAAATCCAACACGCAACTGACATCAAGCGCGGTGAAGACTTCTCAGTATTGATTTACGCCCAACCAGGCGTTGGCAAAACTTCCACACTACGTTATCTTCCTGGCCGAACTCTAGTCATCGACGTTGACCGGACGACTAACGTACTGGCGGGACTGCCTAACATTGATGTGGTTAAGCTAGACACGAAACATCCACTAGAAGGGGCCCGTACACTACTGGGAGAAATTCACAGTACGCAATTGGGTAACTACGATAACATCGCTTTCGACAATCTTAGCGAGTTTGAGCAAGCATGGCTAGGCGAAAAAGCTAATGAAGCTAAAACCAAGTCTGGCGCTGACATGGGTATCCCCCAGATGAATGATTACAACCAGTTTGGTTTCTACCTACCTGACATGATCCGTTTCATTAATTCATGGCCAGGAGTCAATAAAGTCTACACGGCGTGGGAAGCTACCCGACAAATTGATACGCCGACCGGGCAGACTTATAACCAGTTCGTACCGCAAATGCGAGAGAAGCTGGTCACGAACGTCATGGGTCTCATGAACGTGGTTGGCCGCATGGTTATCTCTGACAAGACCGGGGCCCGGGGATTTATTCTCAAACCGTCCAATGCTGCATTTGCTAAGAACCAGTTAGACGACCGGCAATTTGCACTACCGGAGACGCTTTTCACGGAGATTGGTGGTGATATGAATGTATCAACTCCATCCGTACCAGACAAAGCTGGTCAACCAAGCAAGACAGGCACTAGCAAACGGCAATAAATCGGTGCTGTTGCAAAGCCCGGCCGGGTCCGGTAAATCGGTCATCATTGCAGAAATAGTACGGCTAACGGTAAGCAAGGGTGGCTCAGTGATGTTTATGGTTCACCGTAAGGAACTAGCTGAGCAGATAACTAATTCATTCCGAGAGAATGAGGTTGATCTCACTCGTTGTACGATTCTGACAGTAGGTAAGATTGCTAACAGATTAAAGATTCTGCCGCACCCCGCACTGATAATCACGGATGAGTCACATCATTCTCTGGCTAAGACCTACCGTAAGATTTACGACTACTACGCTGGGGTGCCACGATTAGGCTTTACTGCAACACCGTGGCGTCTAAATGGAAAGGGTTTGCACGATGTCTATGATGATATGGTTCTGGGCCCGTCAATTGATTG
>NZ_BAAGTC010000079.1:0-2733 GCF_054782115.1 Nocardia heshunensis
TGTGGTGAATCACCAGGGCCAGCACGTATTCCGCGCTCACCGGGGCGTTCGGGTCCACGACGGGGTACTGGCCGGTGGGCGCGATATCGGCGAAGTCGAAGGTGTAAGCCGCCGCGTGCGCGGCCGCTTCCGACTCGGCGACCTGGACGGTCTCCGAACCCTCGATCTTGAACAGCGCCACCTTGATCGGCACCTCGACGGTGACGTCGAAGGAGGTGGAGATCAGCTCCACCACCGCGCCCACGACCACGTCGGCAGTGACGGTGCGCACGCGCAACTCGGGTACGGCCTGCGTGGGCGGCAGGATGACCTGCACCGCGCCGTCCTCGGTCTGCGGGTAGATGGTGCGCAGGATCTCGTGGCGGGCAACCACATCCGCGATGGCGGCACGCAGCGCGTCCACGTCGAGTGCGCCGGTCAGGCGCACCGCGACGGGCACGTTGTAGGCCGCCGAGGAGGTGTCGAACTGGTTGAGGAACCACATGCGCTGCTGCGCGAGCGCCAGCGGAATGTTGTCGGGTCGTTCGACGGCGGTCAGCGCCTTGCGGTCTCCCACACCGGTGTGCTGCTCGACGTTGGCGGCCAGGCCCGCGACGGTCGAGGCTTCGAACACGGCGCGCACCGGCACCCGGGTGTCGAGGGCCGCGCCGATGCGGGCGGCGAGCTGGGTGGCCATCAGCGAGTTGCCGCCGAGGGCGAAGAAGTCGTCGTCCGCGCCGATACTCTCCACGCCGAGTACGGCCGCGAAAACCTCGGCGACGGCGATTTCGGCTTTGCCCGCAGGTGCCCGGAACTCGCGCGGAGCGAAAACTGGTTCGGGTAGGGCCTTCCGGTCGAGCTTGCCGCTGGTGTTGAGCGGAAGAGCGTCGAGCGTGACGATCGCGCCTGGAACCATGTAGGCCGGCAGTGCCCCGGCTGTCGCCGCGAGCAGTTGCTGCTGGTCGGTGGCATAGCCCGGTGTCGGCACGACATAGGCCACCAGCTGATCGCCCAGGGCGTTGGGCATCACCACCGCGACCGCCTGGCTGACGGAAGGCTGCGCCAGTAGCGCGGTTTCGATCTCGCCGAGCTCGATGCGCTGTCCACGGAACTTCACCTGGAAGTCGGTGCGGCCGATGTACTCGAGGCGGTCCGGCTCGCTACGCCACACCACGAGATCACCGGTGCGGTACATGCGCTCACCTGGCTCGAACGGGTTTGCCACGAAGCGATCCGAGGTCAGGTCCGGCCGTCCTGCATAGCCGCGGGCCAGCTGGTCACCGGCCAGATACAGCTCACCCGGCACCCCGGCGGGAACCGGTCCCAGGCGTGAATCCAGCACGTACACGCGGCTGTTCCATTGCGGCAAACCGATCGGAACGGTCTGAGTATCGCCGTCCCCGGCAGGCCAATGGGTGATCGACACTGTCGCTTCGGTCGGACCGTACAGGTTGTGCACCTCGATGTCCGTGCCCAGCGCCCGTATCGCATCGACCGTCGCCGGCGGCAATGCCTCACCGATCACGAACACAGTGCGCAAAGTCGGCATCGAACTCGGCCGGGCATGCGCAGCGAACGCCGACAACATCGACGGCACGAAGTCCGTGACCGTAACGCCCTGTGCAGCAATCGTTTCAGCGATGTAGCCGAAATCGCGGTGGCCGTCGGGTGTCGCGACCACCAGCGTCGCCCCGGCGCGCAGCGGCAGGAAGTAGCCCCACAATGACAGGTCGAATGTCGTGGCCGTTTTCTGGAGATAGACATCGTGCGGGCTCATCGGATACTGCGCGAGCATCCACGTCGTCTGATTGTGGATCGCGCCGTGGGAGATCGTGACACCCTTCGGCTGTCCCGTCGAGCCCGACGTGAAGATCACGTAGGCCGGATTGTCCGGGCGCACCGGTCCCAGCAACTCCGCATCCGCGACCGGTTCGACCGAGAACTCCTCGAGCGCAACCGTATCCAAGTTCAGTACCTGGATCTCGTCGGGCAATGCGACGGCATCAGCGGTCGTTGTCAATACGCACGCCGGTTGTGCGGTCTCGAGGATGTAGGCGATGCGTTCGGCCGGGTGATCGGGGTCCAATGCCACCCAGGCGCCACCGGCCGTCACGATCGCGTACATGCCGACCACGAGATCCAGTGAGCGCCGCATCGCCAAGCCCACCAACGACTCGGCACCGACACCCTGTGCGATGAGCAGGCGCGCGACCTGGTTCACCTGAGCATCGAACTCGGAGTAGGTGAGTTGTCGGCCCTCGAACGAAACCGCCACCCGTGTCGGAAATTCCGCCACCGCCCGGCGATAACCGTCGAGCAGCAGCCCGGGTTCGATCTCGTGCTGGGTGTTGTTGCGATCCACCAGTATCCGGGCGCGCTCACCGGCGTCGAGCAGGTCGATCTCACCGACAGCCGCGGAAGCATCGGCGAGGATCGCGTCGAGTACCCGCATGAACCGGTCGGCGAAGGCTTGGATGGTCGTTTCGTCGAACAGGTCGGTGGCGTAACTGAATTCGGTGAGGATCTCAGCCGGGGTGCCGTCCTCGGTGTACCGGTCGTACAGCGTGACCTGCAGGTCGGTCTTGGCCAGCTGCGAATCGAATTCGACCGCGGCCACGTGCAGGCCCGGCAGTTCGAAGGCGGTCTCGGCCAGGTTCTGGAACGAGAGACCCACCTGGAACAGCGGGTTGCGCGCGGTGGAGCGCACCGGGTTGAGCACCTCGACGAGCCGCTCGAACGGCACGTCGGCGTTGG
>NZ_BAAGTC010000080.1:0-3532 GCF_054782115.1 Nocardia heshunensis
ATCGAACTGATTGGCAAACTTAATCCGCCGTCCGTCAGTATTCTTGAGTAGTTGCTTCATCGTCTTTATTTCCACGGTCTGAAACCTCCCTTCTTCATCAGTGATTCGAGTTCGTACCTGGTCTTATCAATGCTGTGATCGTTGCCATCAGGATAGCCAGCCTTGAAGTTGCCGTTAGGGTCACGGGCTAGTTCATAGCTAGTAAACTCTCTGGCAGTGTTGGGGCAACGAACGGGGTCAATAACAATCTCACGTAAGTCCTGTAGCCACTTAAAGCCATGCTCCCGGCTACCAGGCCCTTTGCGAGCACCAGCAACGTTCAGTCCATAGTCTCGGAACTCAGCGATGGTACGTGGCTCTGCAGAGTCAGCAGTGATTAAGCCGTTCATTGGATTAAGCTTCTTAATGGCTTCCACAGCTTCTCGGTTTGTCATGCCAACGCTATAGATTTCGTTAAACAAAAAGACCCGGCGTCTGGCCGCGTCCCAATATGCATCCCCATAAGCCAGTGGATCGTGTGCAAACCCGAAGTCCATGCCGTGATAGATTTTATCGAAGTGACTAATCTCTTCATCAGTAATTTCTCGGATAGTGAGGTTGCTGAAGACTTCGGCGCCCGTCCCGGTAACCTCACCCAGATATTCATGAGCGTAGGCCTTTGGATTGTCCTTTTTGAGCTGTTCAGCATCGGCCAAGAATTCCTTGCCAAGCCAGCTTCTTGGTACTGACAAGTAATCAGATGTGTGTACCAAGGTGTCATTTCGTCGGCCTTGCTCCTCCCTAGCTTGGTTGACCCAAGAATTGACTGAGGCCGGAGGATTGTAACTGTAGAAAGTAACGATATCTGAACCACCACGGTTCAATGACTGGTTTATATTCCGAATTTCTTTGAAGCCTTTAAAGTCAGCGACTTCTTCAAAGTGCTTAAACTTCGTGTAGCCATGCCGGAATTTCTGCGATTTAATCTTCTCTGGCTTATCAGCACCCTTGAAGCGAATCTGCTGACCAGTGGGGATGTAAGTTAGTTGCATTGGGCTCACCGAGTCTGCCCACAGATGAGAGACGCCCAAGGTATCAATCGCCCATAGGTACTGGTCATATACCGATTCACGCAAGTTAGAAGCGTATCGCCGCATGACTACCGCGTTGGCGTCCGGGTCCTTCATGATGCCTAAGACTATTTCAAGCGAAATAAAAGAGGACTTGGTCGACCCACGTCCTCCTGATAGCCAGTAATTTGAATGTTGGCGGTGCTTGATGTCTTGATGCAATTGGTAGAAGCTTGGCGCCATTGAGTGAGCAAGACTGATTCTAGCCATCCTCATCACTTCCGGTGGGGATGTCATCTGCAATCTGCACGGGACCAACTGTTGCGGTTACATCACGCTTCTCCGTCCACATAGCGTAACGCTTGCCGAGAAGTTCGGCCGCTTTAACCCGATCCTTGGCACCAACTTCCACATCGGTATAGATTCCCTTAGCAGTTGCCACTGACTCGGTTTCCTCACCACGCATGGTAGCGGTGAGGTATTCCAAAATTTCTTGCTGGTCAGCAATCTTCCCATCAGAAATCTCTTTCCGTCGTGATTCGATATAAGTAGCGATTGCAGGTTTTTGCAGGTTCTCGGCTCCAATTGAATGGGCACTTCGCTTTGCATAACCCGCTAATTCAGCGGCCTGCGTTGCATTGCCACTAATAATATATTCGTCAGCAAATTTCTGCTGTTTTACTGTTAGTTTCTGCATTTCGCAGACCTCCTCTATCATTTACTTTTTGCCATAGCAATTTTGAACGTTTCAAGACCTGTTTGTGGGTCTAATTTAAATGCATGCCCGGTCATGCTTCCCAATGAAATATTCGTCCCCTTTTCGGGAACTGCATCCAACAGTGCAATTCTAACTTCTCTCTGATACCTGTATTTATTCCTTTTTAAAAAAATAACATTTTCAGGAGTGTCCTGTAATTCCTGAAAGGTAATATTCTGAGGAGCTTTTTCATCATAGTACCTAACGCTTCGTAGCTGTGCATGATAATTATGCGTCATTACTTCATCCAAACGTTTCATCAACCACTTTGCGTCAATAATTATCGGTACTCTACTCTTATTGTTACTCAGCTTTTCTAGATCCTTAATAACATCAGGCTTAATAACAAATTCTCCTCGATCTGTCGCTTCATTGTAGGCATCAAGTTTGAAATCATGTACAAAATCAAGATTAGCCATTGAAACGATTCCTTTTTCCTTCACCCATTCTGGCGTAACCTTTACCTGAACTTGAGGCCTGTTTTCCTCGGAATTGTTAAAGGATATCTTTTTACCATCTATGAGTAATGAATATCCTGGTTCCGTCATATCAAGATTGAGTACCCGACTTCCTTCGTAAGAATCCGCAATGGCATCATTTCCGTCTTCCAGGTCAATAAAATACCCTAATTGCGAAAAATGGATTACACCTTTATCAACGAAATCATCCGCATATTCTTCATCGAAATACTTCAATATACAACCTGCTCTATATTCCGCCATAATTCACATTATTCTCCCTACTTAGTTATAGTCATCTATAATTAAGCATAACAAAACCCCAGCATTACTGCTAGGGTCAGTCTGAAGGAGATGTATAGTGTTACAAATCGGATAGACGGAATCGAACCGTCACCTTTTGGGTTCTTTTTATCACCGGCCACCCACGCTCTACCATTAAGCTATACTCGATCAACATCGCGGGTGAGAATTTGCACCTCACATATCCACACTGGAACACCCGCTGAATCGTGTTCGCTCTCGAACCGGGCACGTCTACCTATTCCGCCACCGCGATACTTGAATCTATCTCACACTACTATAGTAACTCTTTAATTCGGCTATTTCTGGACACCTGTTCGGCGCGTTTTGGACATATCGTTAAACGCATCAATCCCAAAGATCATAATTGACAGGTCGTCAATCGCCTTGCGTTCGTCCCGACGAATGGTCTTTTCATCGACTTGATAGAAATCGGCCAATTGCAATCGCGTCTGCTTACCGTCAATCAGATAGAGCTTCTTAATCACGCCATACCGACGCTGGTCTTCAAAAGTCCCAGCTGTACAAATCTCCCGGTACCGCGTAAGAATATTATTGACGAATTCCATCATTTCCTTGGACCGAACCCGATACCCAAGAAGTGAGTACAAACTCCGCTCATACTGTGACAACGGCACATCTTCATCTACCTCTGGCAATTCGACCGTCAAGTGGTTCTCTAAGAGCTGGTAATGAGACAGCAGCGACTTCGTATTCCGCAACTCTTCCTCGGACTCAATTTTAGAGAAGTTGTGTCCCCCGGTAATCAGTCCGTCTACAATCTTACCAATCGTTTCATCCGATAGTTCAATCGCCATTCACAAGTACCTCCCTAATCACTGCATTACGTTCAGCAGTGGACAATCGATGGTAAGCTACCCGCACCGTATTGGGCCACCGTTGAAAGTGGTTGCTCATCCACATCATGGTTCGAATAATATCGCTACACTGATCATCGAAGACGG
>NZ_BAAGTC010000081.1:0-15564 GCF_054782115.1 Nocardia heshunensis
TCCGGCCGAGCGCATCGCCCACATTCTCGAGACCGCGCGTCCGGCCTGCGTACTGACCACCACCGTCGATGCGGTGCCCGTGCCGGAAGGCATCGAGATGGTGCTGCTGGACACCTTGGATCTGCGCGCGTACTCGCCGACCCGGGTCGCGGATGCCGAGCTGCTGCGTCCGGTGTTCCCCGAGCATCCGGCCTACGTTCTGTTCACCTCGGGCTCCACCGGTCGGCCCAAGGGCGTCGCGATATCCCATGCGGCCATTCACAACCAGATCAGCTGGATGCTGGCCGAGTATCCGATGGGTCCCGGGGACGTCTACCTGCAGAAGACCGCGACCACCTTCGACGTGTCGCTGTGGGGCTACTTCATGCCGTTGCGGACCGGCGCGACGCTGGTGGTCGTGACGCACGACGGGCATCGGGATCCGGTCTACGTCGCCGAATTGATTGCGCGGCGCGGTGTCACGGTCACCGACTTCGTGCCGTCCATGCTGACCGTGTTCGCCGCGCATACCGCGCCCGCATCCCTCGACAGCCTGCGCGATGTGTTCGTCATCGGTGAGGCGCTGCCGCCGGAGACGGTGGCGGCGTTCGCCGACGTTTCCTCGGCACGGGTCCACAACCTGTACGGTCCCACCGAGGCCGCGGTGTCGGTGACCTATTGGCAGGCATTCGGAGACGAGCGTGGCACCGTGCCGATCGGTGTGCCGCAATGGAATACGCGTGTGTACGTGCTGGATTCACGGTTGCGGCCGGTTCCGGCGGGTGTGGCCGGAGAGCTGTATCTTGCGGGTGGCCAGCTGGCGCGCGGGTATGTGCGCCGTCCGGATCTGACGTCGGATCGGTTCGTGGCCAACCCGTTCGGCACCGGTGAGCGGATGTACCGCACCGGTGATCTGGTGGTGTGGCGCGACGCCGAAGCGGATCGTCCGGCGCGGCTAGACTACATCGGGCGCACCGACTTCCAGGTGAAGTTCCGTGGCCAGCGCATCGAGCTGGGTGAGATCGAGACCGCGCTGCTGGCGTACGCCGCCGTGAGTGGGGCCGCTGCGTCGGTGCTGGCGTCCGAGCTGGGTGATCAGCTGGTCGCGCACGTGGTGCCGGTGCCCGGCGAGGTTATCGCGGAGTCGGAGTTGCTGGCCGCGCTGGCAGATACGTTGCCGCGGTACATGATTCCGAGTGCCATCGTGACGCTCGGTGAGTTCCCGCTGAATGCCAGCGGCAAGCTCGATCGCAAGGCGCTGCCGATGCCCGCTTTCGCCGGTCGGGAGTTCCGGGCTCCGGCTACTCCGGTCGAGGAGATCGTGGCGGGTGTGTTCGCGGAGGTGCTCGGGGTCGACCGGGTCGGTGCGGATGACGACTTCTTCGCGCTGGGCGGCAATTCGTTGATCGCCACGGCGGTCGTGGCCAGAATCGGTGCGGCGCTGGGGGACCGGGTGCCGGTGCGGGCCCTGTTCGAGGCCTCGACCGTCACCGCGCTGGCGGCGGCAGTGGAGTCGCGGGTGGGGCACGGCCGGACCGTGGAACTCGGCGGTATCGAGCGGCCGGAACGGTTGCCGTTGTCGCCCGCGCAGCAGCGCATGTGGTTCCTCAATCGTTTCGAGGATCTCGGCGACGGGACCGTCGCCGCCGGATCGGCCGCTTACAACCTGCCTTTCGCGTTGCGGCTGTCCGGCGGCCTCGAGGTGGCGGCGCTGGGTCTGGCGCTCGACGATGTGGTGGTGCGGCACGAGGTGTTGCGGACCGTGTATCCGGAGACTCCGGACGGGCCGGTCCAGATCGTGCGGTCTGCCGGTGATGACTCGCTGCCACGGCTGATAGTTCTTCGCGTCAGTGCTGCCGAGATTGCCGGTGCCATCTACGAACTGGCCACGACGCCGTTCGATGTCACCGACGAGGTGCCCGTTCGCGTCCGCCTGTTCGAAGTCGCCGATCCGGCCCCCGAACCCCGATTCGTGCTGGCCGTGGTCGCGCACCATATCGCCGCCGACGCATCGTCCATGGGGCCGCTGGTGCGCGACATCATGACCGCCTATACCGCCCGCGTCGCCGGCGCAGAGCCCGCGTGGAGTCCGCTGCGGGTGCAATACGCCGACTACGCCCTGTGGCAACGCGAGGTGCTGGGCGACGAAGCCGATCCGGAATCGATCGCGGCGCGGCAACTCGCCTTCTGGCGCCGCGAACTGGCCGAACTGCCGGACCTGCTGGAACTCCCGGCCGATCGGTCGCGCCCGGCGGTGGCGTCCACAGCCGGTTCGCGTGTGTGGGTGCGCATCGACCCGGAGATCCACGCCGGAGTCGTGCGGATCGCCCGGGAGCATCAGGCCACCGTGTTCATGGTCATGCACGCGGCCTTCGCGGCCTTGCTGGCACGGCTGTCCGGTTCCGCCGACATTGCCATCGGCACCCCGGTCGCCGGGCGTGGTGAGCGCGAACTCGACGATCTCATCGGCATGTTCGTCAATACCGTGGTCTTCCGGACCCGCGTGGACGGCGGCGGATCGTTCACCGAGCTGCTCGCCCGGCAGCGGGAGACCGACCTGCAAGCGTTCTCGCACAGCGACATTCCCTTCGAACGCCTGGTGGAGGTGCTGAACCCGGCCCGCAGCACGGCACACCATCCGCTGTTCCAGGTGGGCCTGTCGTTCCAGAACATGGCGCGCGCGGCGTTGGAATTGCCGGGGCTCACCATCGCGCCGGTGGAGTCGGATGCCGCTGTCTCGCAATTCGATCTGCACCTCATCGTCTCCGACGGGTACGACGAGCACGGTGCCCCGGCGGGCATCGGCGGCTACCTCACCTACGCCACCGAATTGTTCGACGCCGAAACCGTCACCGGCTTCGTGGACCGGTTGAACCGGCTGCTCGCCGCCGTCGTCGCGGATCCGACGGTCCGTGTCGGTGCGATCGACCTGCTGGCCCCGGCCGAGCGGACCGAGATCCTGCAGCGGCGCAATGCGACCGCGCACCGGGTGGATTCGACCGCGACCTTGGCCTCGATGCTCGACGCGACGGTGGCTGCCGTGCCGACCGCCACCGCGCTCGTCTCCGACAGCGAAACGCTGACCTACGCCGAACTCGGCGCACGGGTCAACCGCCTGGCGCGGGCGCTGATCGCGCGGGGCATCGGTGCGGAAGATCGGGTGGCCCTGGCCATTCGGCGCTCGGTGGACCTGGTGGTCGCGATGTACGCGGTATCGGTCGCCGGTGCGGCCTACGTGCCGGTGGATCCCGATCAGCCTGCCGAGCGGGTGGGGTACATCTTGGAGACCGCCGCTCCCGCTTGCGTGCTGACGACTTCGGGTGACGGATTCGAGGTGGCCGGTGGGGTGCTTCGGATCGACGAGATGGAGCTGTCCGGCTACTCGGCCGGTCCGGTCACCGCGGCCGAGCGCGTGCACGAGCTGACCGCTGCCAATACGGCTTATGTCATCTTCACCTCCGGTTCCACGGGGCGGCCGAAGGGTGTGGCGGTTTCGCACGCGGCGATCGCGAACCAGTTGCAGTGGAAGACGGCCGAATTCGGGCTCGGCGCTGATGACTCGGTGCTGCTCAAGACCGCCGCTACCTTCGACCTCTCGGTCTGGGAATTCTGGTCGGCTGCCGTGTCCGGTGGTCGTCTGGTCATTGCTTCCGCTGACGGGCACCGGGATCCGGCGTATCTGAACGAGCTGATGACTCGGGAGCGGGTCACCACGCTGCATGTGGTGCCGTCGATGCTGGACTCGTTGCTGACCGAGGCCGAAGGGACGCTGAACGATTCACTGCGGCGCGTGCTGGCCATCGGTGAGGCGTTGCCCGCGTCGGTGGCGCAGCGTTGCCGTGCCGGGAACCCGGGCGCTCACCTTTTCAACCTGTACGGACCGACCGAGGCTGCGGTATCCATCACCTCGCACTTGGTGACCGGTGCGGTGTCGATCGGTGTGCCGGAGTGGAATTCGCAGGTCTATGTGCTGGACGCGCGGCTGAACCTGGTGCCCGATGGTGTGTCCGGTGAGCTGTATCTCGCCGGTGCGCAGTTGGCTCGCGGTTACTTCGCGCGTCCGGATCTGACGGCGGATCGCTTCGTGGCCAACCCGTTCGCGGTCGGCGAGCGCATGTACCGCACCGGTGACCTTGTCGCTTGGAATGACGGCGAGCTCGATTACCGGGGTCGTACCGACTTCCAGGTGAAGATCCGTGGTTTCCGTATCGAGCTGGGTGAGATCGAAGCCGCGTTGTTGGCGTTGCCCCAGATCGCGCATGCCGCGGTGGTGGCCCACCAGGACGCCCGCACGGGGGACCGGCTCGTCGGCTATGTGGTGTCCGGTGGCACGGATATCGATGTGGTGCAGGTGAAGTCGGCGCTGGCGTCCGCACTGCCGTCGTACATGGTGCCATCGGCATGGGTGGTGCTGGATGCCCTGCCGTTGAATGTGAACGGCAAGCTGGATCGAAAAGCCCTGCCGGATCCGGAGTTCGAGGCCACCGCCTACCGCGCGCCGTCCACCCCGATCGAAGAGATCGTCGCGGGCGTCATCGCGGAGGTGCTCGGAGTCGAGCACGTCGGTGCGGATGACGACTTCTTCGCCCTCGGTGGAAATTCCCTGGTGGCAACGCAGGTCGCCGCTCGACTGGGCGCGGCGTTGCATGCCCGTGTCCCCGTGCGGATGCTGTTCGAAGCGCCGGTCGTGGCCGCACTCGCCATCAAGGTGGAACAGCATGCGGGGCAGGGGCGTCAGGCGCTGACCGCCGGTCCGCGACCCGAGCATATTCCGCTGTCGCTGGCACAGCAGCGGATGTGGTTCCTCAACCAGTTCGATCCGGCGTCGGCGGGCTACAACATTCCGATCGCGGTCCGCCTGTCCGGTGCGCTGGATGTGGCTGCGCTGCAACTGGCCGTCGCCGATCTGATCGAACGTCACGAGATCCTGCGGACGATCTATCCGCAGCATGACGGCGACCCGTCGCAGCTGATCCTGCCGGTGGGGCACAGCGTTTCGGATCTGTCTCCGGTCTCGATCCCGGCGGAGTCCCTGTTCGACCGGATCGGCGAATTCCTCGGCGCCGGTTTCGACGTGACCGTCGAGGTGCCGTTGCGGGCCCGGCTCTTCCGGCTCGATGCGGGGAACGAGTACGTGCTCGCTTTCGTCGTGCATCACATCAGTGCCGACGGCTGGTCGCTGGGACCGCTCACCCGGGATGTGATGGCTGCCTACGCCGCACGCCTGCGCGGGGAAGCGCCCGGCTGGTCGCCGCTGCCCGTGCAGTACGCCGATTTCAGTCTGTGGCAGCGCGCGGTGCTCGGCCGCACCGACGATCCGGCGAGCTTGCTGGCGACACAGTCCGAATACTGGCGCGCGGCACTGGCGGACCTGCCCGATGAACTGAACCTGCCCGCCGACCGGCCCCGCCCCGCGGTCCAGTCGGGCGCGGGTGGCCGGATGCGATTCCACATCGACGGCGAAACCACCAGGGCGGCGCGCGAATTCGCTCGCGCGCACCGGGCCACCCTCTTCATGGTGGTGCACGCGGCCTTCGCGGTACTGCTGGCCCGGCTGTCGGGGACCGGCGATATCGCGATCGGCACCCCGGTGGCCGGTCGCGGCGAGGCCGAATTGGACGACGCCATCGGCATGTTCGTCAACACGCTGGTGTTGCGCACGCCCGTGTCCGGCGCGGAGAGCTTCGTCGACCTGCTGGCCCGGACCAAGGAATCGGACCTGCGGGCCTTCGCGCACGCGGAGCTGCCCTTCGAACGCCTGGTGGACGTGCTCAATCCGCCGCGCTCGACCGCACGGCATCCGATCTTCCAGGTCATGCTGTCGTTCCGGAACCTGCCCGCGGGCAGCTTCGAACTTCCGGAGCTGCGGGTCGAGGTGATCGACTCGGACTTCGCCACCGAACAATTCGACCTGTCGCTGACCATCAGCGATACCGGCGCCGCGGGCCTGCACGCCGAATTCTCCTATTCGCGGGACCTTTTCGACGCGGCCACGGTGCAGGGCTTCGCCGACCGCTTCCAGGGCGTGCTGGACGCGGCACTGGTCTGGCCGCACGCCGCCGTCGGTGATCTTCCGTTGCTCGACCACGCCGAATATTGCCAGGCCACCCTGCCGCAGCCCGCGGTCCTGACCGGCGAACTGTTGCCGGACCTGCTGGATCGCGGGATCCGCCCGGGTTTGCGCCGGGCGGCGCTGCGGTACGGCGCTCGTACCGTCTCCTACGGCGAACTCGACGACTACACGGCACGGCTGGCGCGGGTGCTCATCGATCGGGGTGCCGGGCCCGACACGTTGGTGGCCATCGCGCTGCCGCGCTCGCTGTGGAGTGTCATGGCGATCTGGGCCGTGGCCCGGACCGGCGCGGCCTTCGTCCCGATCGACCCCGCGTATCCCCCCGAACGGGTGCGGTACATGCTCGACGACGCCGGAATCACGCTGGGCGTCACCGTCTCCGCGCATACCGCTGCCTTGCCGGAGCTGGACTGGCTGGTGCTGGACGATCCGAGCGTCGAGGCGCGCTGTGCGGCCGCATCGGCGGAACCGGTGACCGACGCGCAGCGCCTGCGTCCGCTGCGGCCCGACCACCTGGCCTATGTCATCTACACCTCCGGGTCCACGGGGCGGCCCAAGGGCGTCGCGGTCACCCATGCGGGGCTGAGCACCCTGATCGATTACGACCTGGAGCTCTACCGTCTGCACTCCGATCATCGGGTGCTGCACATCTGTTCGCCCAGCTTCGATCAGTCGATCGAGGAATGGCTGACCGCCTTCGCCTGCGGCGCGACCGTGGTCATCGCACCGCCCGGCATCGTCGGCGGCGCGGAACTCCACGAGCTGCTGCGCGAGCAGCGGATCACCCACCTGATCATCACCCCGGCGCAGCTCGGCACCGTCGATCCGGCGGGCCTGGACGAGCTGGAACTGGTGGCCACCGGCGGCGAGGCGACCACGGCGGAACTGGTCGCCACCTGGCAGCCGGGACGCCGCTACCTCAACGGCTACGGTCCGACCGAGGCGACGATCGCCGCCACCTACGCGACCATGGTTGCGGGGCAACCGATCTCGATCGGCGCACCGCTGCCGGGGTTCGCGGCGTACGTGCTGGATGCCCGGTTGAATCCGGTGCCGCCGGGCGTGGCGGGCGAGTTGTATCTGGCCGGGCGGGCATTGGCGCGCGGCTACCACGGGCGAGCCGTGCTGTCGTCCGAGCGGTTCGTCGCGAACCCGTTCGCCGCGGGCACGCGGATGTATCGCACCGGAGATCTGGTGCGGTGGACGCCCGGCCGGTCGGCACCGGAGCTCGCGTATGTCGGCCGCTCGGACTTCCAGGTCAAGGTGCGCGGCTTCCGCATCGAACTCGGTGAGATCGACGCGGTGCTGGCCGCGTACGAGTCGGTGGAGTTCGCGGTCACCGTCGGCCATCGGGCACCGGGCGGATCCACCATCCTCGCCGCCTACGTGCTGCCCACCGCAGGTGACATCGATATCGGCGCGCTGATCGAGCATGTCGCGCAACGGCTTCCGGACTACATGGTGCCGACGGCGATCACGGTCCTCGGTGCGGTGCCGCTCACCCCGGTCGGCAAGCTGGATCGGCGGGCCTTGCCGGAACCGGTGCTGGTGCGGCGGGAATTCCAGGCTCCGAGAACGCCGGTGGAGCAAGTGGTCGCCGACGTGCTCGCGGGTGTGCTCGGCCTGGAGCGGGTCGGCGTCCGCGACAACTTCTTCGCGCTGGGCGGCAATTCGCTGCTGGCGACGCAGGTGGTGGCGCGGCTGGGTTCGGCTCTCTCGACCCGGGTTCCGGTGCGCGCCTTGTTCGAAGCGCCCACCGTGGCCGAACTCGCCGCCGCGGTCGAACGGGACGCGGGCACCGGCGGTCGGCCTGCGCTGACCGCACGGCCGCGGCCGGAGCGGGTGCCGTTGTCGCTGGCGCAGCAGCGGATGTGGTTCCTCAATCAGTTCGATCCGACCTCGGCGGCGTACAACATTCCGGCGGCGGTGCGGTTGACCGGCGAGCTGAATGTGGTTGCGCTGCAACAGGCCGTGGCCGACACCATCGGGCGGCACGAATCGTTGCGGACGGTTTTCCCGCAGGTTGATGGTGTGGCCTGCCAGGTGATCGTGCCTGCCGCGCAGGTAGTGCCCGACCTGAACCCGGTTCCGGTCGCGGCGGAGGCATTGCCGGATCGCATCGTGGCTGTGCTCTCGGCGGGATTCGATGTCGCGCACGAGGTTCCCTTGCGGGCCGAGCTGCTCCGGGTCGAGGGTGCCGAGGCTGAGCACGTGCTGGTTTTCGTGGCCCATCACATCAGCGCGGACGGCTGGTCGATGGGCCCGCTGACACGGGACATCATGCTGGCGTACGTGGCGCGGGCCGACGGTCGGGCCCCGGCCTGGATTCCGTTGCCGGTGCAGTACGCGGATTACACGCTGTGGCAGCGGGAAGTCCTCGGTTCCGAGGACGATCCGGACAGCGTCATCTCCACGCAGAGCGCCTACTGGCGGACCGCGCTCGCGGGACTACCCGACGAAGTGAACCTGCCTGCCGATCGTCCCCGCCCGCCGGTGGCTTCACTGCGGGGTGGATCGGTCGGCTTCGATATCGATGCCGATCTGCACGGCGACCTGCAAGCCCTTGCACAGGAACGCAATACGACGCTGTTCATGGTGATGCACACCGCGCTGGCCGTCTTCCTGGCGCGATTGTCGGGCACCGACGACATTGCGATCGGTACTCCCGTCGCAGGGCGTGGTGAGGCCGAACTCGACGATGTGATCGGCATGTTCGTCAACACGCTGGTGCTGCGCACCCGCGTCGCCGGGCAGCGGACCTTCGAGGAATTGCTGGCCGAGGTCCGCGATGCCGACCTGGCGGCCTTCGCCCACGCCGACCTCCCGTTCGAGCGGCTGGTGGAGCTGCTCGAGCCGGCGCGCTCCACTGCCCGCAATCCGCTGTTCCAGGTGATGCTGGCATTCCAGAATCTGCCGGACGTCGGCCTGGAACTGCCCGGATTGCGGGTCGGCGCGGTCGATTTCGACGCGTCGACCTCGCAGGTGGATCTGCAACTGGTCATCGCGAGCGCCGGTGACGGCGGCGCGCTGGGGATGTTCGCCTTCGCGCGGGACCTGTTCGACGACCGCACCGTCGAGGTGTTCGCGCAGCGGTTCGTCCGGCTGTTGCGGGCGATCGCGGCCCGGCCGGGCGTCGACGTCGGAGATCTGCCGCTGCTCGCCGCTGATGAATCCCGGCAGCTCACCCATGTGCGTGGTGAGGCCGTCACGGATACGGCCCTGCTGCCCGAGTTGCTCACTCGCGGTGCGGAACTCGGACGCGACCTGGTGGCGGTGCGCGATCGCGGTCACTCCTACACCTACGGCGAACTCGACGACTACTCCTCGCAATTGGCGCGCGTGCTCATCCGGCACGGCGTGGGCCCGGAAAAGATTGTCGCCGTCGCCTTCCCGCGCTCGATCGACATGATCGCGGCCGTGCTGGCCATCGCCAAGGCCGGTGGCGCCCACGTGCCGGTCGACCCGAACTATCCACCGGATCGATTGCGGCACATGGTCACCGACTCCGATGCGGTGTTCGGCATCACCAGCGAACAGCTCGCCGCCGGACTGCCCGACGACATCGACTGGCTGTGCCTGGACGGGGCCACCATCGACCTGTTGTGTCGGGCCGAGTCGGCGTCCCCGGTCACCGACGCCGACCGCCTCGCCCCGATCCGCGCCGACAATCCGGCCTACGTCATCTATACCTCGGGCTCCACCGGAATGCCCAAGGGCGTCACCGTGACCCATCGGGGTCTGGGCGCGCTGCGGGAATCCGCGGCCGCCGTCTGCGCGCTGACACCCGGGGACCGGTTCCTGCATCTCTGCTCGCCCAGCTTCGATCCCTCACTGCTGGAATGGATCTGGACCTTCTCCAGCGGCGCGGCCCTGGTCGTGGTGCCGCCGGAGATCCTGGGCGGGGCCGAACTCGGGGAGTTGCTGCGCCGCGAGGACGTCACCCACGCGATCTTCACCCCGGGCGTGCTCGGCACCCTGGATCCGGCCGGACAGCCGCAGTTGCGGATGGCGCTGGTCGGCGGCGACGTGACCTCGCCGGAGCTGGTGGCCAAGTGGAGCACGTCGGATCGCGGCTACCACAACGCATACGGCCCGACCGAGGCCAGCATCATGGCCACTTGCGCACGGCTGGAACCGGACCGACGAGTCACCATCGGCTCGCCGGTACACGGCATGTCGGTGCTCGTGCTCGACGCCCGGCTGCACCCGGTGCCGGTAGGCGTCACCGGTGAGCTGTACCTCGGCGGCCCCGGGCTAGCGCGCGGGTACCGCCATCGGGCGGCGCTGACGGCCGAGCGGTTCATCGCCAACCCCTGGGGTGCGCCCGGAGACCGGCTGTACCGCACCGGGGATGTGGTGCGCTGGACCGCGGACGGGGAGGTCGAGTACGTCGGCCGCTCGGACTTCCAGGTGAAGATCCGGGGCTTCCGCATCGAACTCGGCGAGATCGACGCGGTACTCGCCGCCCGGGACGAGGTCGACCACGCGGTGACCATCGGGCGGGAGACGGCGTCGGGCGAAACCGTGCTCGTCTCCTATGTGATCGCCGCCGCGGGCCACTCGATCGACACCGAGCGGCTGTCGGCAGCGATCGGCGCGCGCCTGCCTTCCTACATGGTGCCCACCGCCATCGTCGTCCTCGACGAGCTGCCGCTCACTCCCGTCGGCAAACTCGATCGCGCCGCACTGCCGCAGCCCGAGCTGCGGCCCCGCGCCTACCGGCCGCCGTCGACACCGTCGGAAAACCTGGTGGCCGCGGCCTTCTCGCAGGTGCTCGGCCTCGAGCAGGTGGGTGCCGAGGACGACTTCTTCGCGGTCGGCGGAACCTCGCTGCTGGCGACCCGGGTGGTGAGCCTGCTGCGCGAGGACCCGGGCACCCGGCTGACCGTCGCCGACTTCTTCGGTGACGCCACCGTCACCGGGGTCGCCCGACGCATGGACGCGCTGGGCACCGAGGCGGGCGCGGACCTCGGCCGAGCGCTCGGCGTGGTGCTGCCGATCCGGCCCACGGGTGCGGCCCGGCCACTGTTCTGCATTCATCCGCTGGCCGGATTGGCCTGGTGCTATGCGGGTTTGAGCCGGGTGCTGCCGACCGGGCAGCCGATCTACGGCCTGCAGACACCCGCGCTCACCGAGCCGGACTTCGCGCCGAGCGCGCTGACCGAGATCGCGCAGCGCTACCTCACCGAGATTCGGGCCATCCAGCCCGCGGGGCCGTACCGGCTGCTCGGCTGGTCGCTCGGCGGCAAACTCGCCCACCGGATGGCGACAATGCTGCAGCAGCAAGGGGATTCGGTCGAGGTGCTCGCCATCCTCGACGGCTACCCGCAGGACGACCTGGACGAATTCCGGGACACGCTCGGCGAGACCTTCGCGGGTCTCGGGGTCGCGGGGGACGTCTTCGACGGCGCGGATCGGCTCGAGCTGAGCGATGCGGCCCTGGACGCCGTGCAGACGGTCCTCGCCGCGGAGTTCGCCGACGTGCCGCGGGACCTGTTGCGCCGCTCGGCCGCCGGGGCGGTGCGCACGGTGGCACTCGAACGCGACTTTCGGCCCGACGTCTTCCACGGCACCCTGCTGTTCTTCGGCGCCGCCGATCCGGCGCACGCGGCGGCCGGGCGCACGGCGGCCGAGTGGGCGCCCTTCGTGCACGGTGCCATCGCGGACCATCTCGTACCGGTCACCCACGACCGCATGACCGATGCCGAGGCCCTCGCGCGGATAGGTGGCGTGCTCACCGACACGCTACGAAGACTGGATGATCCGATGAATGCATTTCGTGGGCCCGGCCGTTGTTTACAAGAACGAAAAGAATCCGAATAGGTACACGTATAGGTCAACGTAGGTCGTTGCCGTTGATGTGTAATCGGTACGTCTGTGCTTTGGATCACGAACGGGGTTGCGGCCGGGGGTGAATGGTGAGCTAGCAATGGGTGTATTTCGTCCCATTTGGGCTGGTTCTGTCTGTTCACCTGGGTGATCGCGCCGAGGCCGACCGATTCTGGCACGGAATAGCCCACTTATTGGCACAAATAGCAACTTGTCAGTAAGCGGGTGGGCGACAAATATTGATCCGATTGAAAAACCGCTTGCGAGTGCGGTTGGAAACATCGGGGAGAGTTTCATGGTTCGGGTCGGGGGAGATGTCGTGGGCAATCCCGGAGGGGGCGGTCGTACGACACGCCCGAAGCGCACGCGTCCGGCGGGTGCACGCGGAAAGCGCATACCCACCCTGCCGCAATTGTTCGCGGCGGCGGTGGAATCCGACCCGCATGCCCTGGCCCTGGTGCTGGCCGACGAGTCGGCCACGGTGGCGAGCCTGACCTACGCCGAGCTCGACGAACGGTCGACTCGCTTGGCCCGGTTGCTCATCGACCGGGGAGTCGGCCCCGGGGATCTGGTCGCGGTCGGTATTCCGCGCTCGATCGAGTCCATGCTGGCGGTCTGGGCCATTGCCAAGACCGGGGCCGGATTCGTGCCGGTGGACCCGAAGTATCCCGCCGATCGCGTCGCGCACATGGTGACCGATTCCGGTGCGGCGCTGGGTATCACGGTCTCGGCCGTGCGCGCCGCCCTGCCCGATGCGGCGGAGTGGCTGGTGATCGACGCCGACGAGGTGCGGGCCGGGCTGGCCGTCGCCTCGACCGAGCAGATCATCAATGCCGACCGGGTGCGGCCGCTGAGCGCGCATCACCCCGCCTATGTCATCTACACCTCCGGGTCGACCGGCCTGCCCAAGGGCGTCGTGGTCACCCACGCCAATGCCGGTGTCTACTGCGCGGTTCAGCGGGAGCTGCTCGGCGCGAGCGCTGATTCGCGCGTACTGCACGTTATTTCGCCGTCGTTCGACGTGTCGGTGGGCGAGTTGCTGCTGGCCGTCGGCGCAGCCGCGACCCTGGTGATCGCCGCCCCGGCGGTGTACGGCGGGCCCGAACTGGCGGCGCTGCTGCGGCGCGAACGCGTGACCCACATGATGATCACGCCGTCGGCGCTGACTTCGGTGGATCCGAGCGGGCTGGACTCCTTGACTGTGGTCGTCGTCGCCGGCGAGGCATGCCCGCCGGAGTTGGTGCGGCGCTGGGCGATTCCGATTGCCGACGGCCGCAGCCGTCGATTCGTGAACGGGTACGGACCGACCGAAGCCACCATCCTTGCCAATACCGCCGAGCTGAGCCCGGACCTGCCGGTGACCATCGGCGGGCCGCTGTCCAGCGTCACCGAATACGTACTCGACGAACGGCTCATGCCGAACCTTGCCGGGGTGGCGGGCGAGCTGTATCTGGCCGGGGACCAACTGGCCCAGGGGTATCACAACCGTCCCGGGCTCACCGCCGAGCGATTCGTGGCCAATCCGTTCGGACCGGCCGGATCCCGCACCTACCGCACCGGTGACCTGGTGCGTCAGGCGGCGACCGGGGAACTGGAATACCTGGGGCGCAATGACTTCCAGGTGAAAATTCGTGGGTTCCGGATCGAGCTGGGCGAGATCGACGCGGTGCTGGCGTCGCATCCGAGCGTGGACTTCGCCGTCACGATCGGGCACGAGTTGGCCGACGGCGCGACCATTCTGGCCTCGTACGTGCATGCCGCCGGTGCTGCGGCGGTGGATGTGGACGAGCTGCTGGCCCTGGCCGGGCGTGAACTGCCCGCGCACATGGTGCCCGCGGCCGTCACCGTGCTGGACCGGATTCCGCTGACCCCGGTCGGCAAGCTGGACCGCCGGGCGCTGCCCGCGCCGCAGTTGCGTGTCGCCGAATTCCGGGCCCCGGCCGGACGACTGGAAGTCGCGGTCGCCGAGGTGTTCGCGGAACTGCTGGGTACGACGGATCCGATCGGCGCCGACGATGACTTCTTCGGCCTGGGCGGCAATTCGCTGATCGCCGCCCGCGCCGCGGCCCGGCTGGGTGCGGTGATCTCCGCGCGAGTGCCGGGTCGGCTGCTGTTCACGGCCTCGACCGTGGCCGCGCTGGCGGCCCGCGTGGCCGAGCTCGAGGGGGTGGGCGGGCGGGCGCCGCTCGAGGCGCGGCCGCGCCCGGACCGCATCCCGCTGTCCCCCGCGCAGCAGCGGATGTGGTTCCTCAACCAGTTCGACCCGGCCTCGGCCGCGGACAATATTCCCTTCGCGCTACGGGTGACCGGGTCGCTCGACGTGGCGGCACTGCGAGCCGCGTTCGGGGATGTGATCGAGCGGCACGAGGCGCTGCGGACGGTGTACCCGGCCGTGGACGGTGTCGGCAGCCAGGTGATTCTGCCTGCCGCACAGGTGATTCCGGAGCTCCTCGCGCAGCCGCTGCGCGAGGAAGAACTCACCGGGTGGCTCACCGAGGTGGCGCTGACCGGGTTCGACGTCTCGTCGCGGGTTCCGCTGCGGGTGGAACTGGCCCGACTCGGGACCGATGAGCACGTGATCGCCATCGTCCTGCACCACATTGCCGCCGACGGCTTCTCGACCGGGCCGTTCGCACGAGATCTGCTGACGGCCTTCCTGGCTCGGCGCAATGGCGCGACACCACCGTGGCAGCCGCTGCCGGTGCAGTACGCCGATTACACGCTGTGGCAGCGGGGATTGCTCGGGGCGGAGAACGAGCCCGGGTCGCTGGCCGCCACCCAGATCGACTACTGGCGTGCTGCATTGGCGGGCCTGCCCGAACGCCTCGACCTGCCGTTCGACCGTTCGCGGCCCACGGTGGCGTCCGGTCGGGGCGCGACCTTCGGCTTCGAAATCGGCGCGGAGTTGGTCACGGGGATCGACGCACTCGCCCACGCGGCAGGCGCTTCGCCGTTCATGGTGCTGCACAGTGCGTTCGCGGCACTACTGGCCCGGCTGTCGGGCACCGACGACATCGTGATCGGTACGCCGGTGGCGGGCCGAGGTGAGCGGGAGCTCGACGACCTCGTCGGCATGTTCGTCAACACCCTGGCCCTGCGGACGCGGGTCGATGCCGGGGCCGGTTTCGCGGAGCTGCTGGCGGCCGCGAAAGAGACTGATCTGGCGGCCTTCTCGCATGCCGAGTTGCCGTTCGAGCGGCTGGTCGAGGTGCTCGACCCGGTCCGGACCCAGGCGCATCATCCGTTGTTCCAGGTCGCGATGTTCTTCCAGAATCTCGACGCACCGCGCGTGGAACTGCCCGGGCTGGTCGTCGAGTCCGTCGAATCCGACAGTGCCATAGCGAAGTTCGACCTGCAGTTGTCGTTGTTGCCGCGCGCGGGTGAGGGCATGGCGGCGGTGTTCACCTATGCCACCGACCTTTTCGATGCTGCGACCATCGCCGGGTTCGCAGATCGGCTGGTGCGATTGCTATCCGGTGTGGTCGCCGCGCCTGCCACTCCCGTCGGCGAGATCGATCTGCTCTCGGCTGCCGAGCGTGCGCGAATGCTGCTGGACTGGAACGACACCCGTCATGCCATCGTGGACGAGTCGCTGTTGGGCGGTTTCCGGCGGGCGGTGGCTGCGCAGCCTGATGCGGTGGCCGTGCATTTCGAGGGTGTGGAGCTGACCTATCGGGAGTTCG